>NZ_VDGT01000001.1 GCF_006335015.1 Streptomyces sedi | reverse complement strand
ACTTGATGGGGTAAGGCTCCCTGGAGACCACGGGGTTGATAGGCCGGAGATGGAAGCCTAGTGATAGGTGGAGTTGACCGGTACTAATAGGCCGAGGGCTTGTCCATAGATGCTCGCGTCCACTGTGTTTTTTCTGGCTGACTGCCGAGGGAATGTCCTTTTTAGGGTTCCGGTGGTCATGGCGGAGAGGAAACGCCCGGTTACATTCCGAACCCGGAAGCTAAGCTCTTCAGCGCCGATGGTACTGCATGGGGGACCGTGTGGGAGAGTAGGACGCCGCCGGACAATTATTTGAATAAGGCTGAGGGGCCTCACGAAAATCAGTTTTCGTGAGGCCCCTCAGCCTTTTCTGTTTCTCCCCCCGGATACCGCATTCCGTCCGAACACCGTCCGAATGTCGCCCCCGCTCACAGCCTGCCGGTCGCCTTGAGCGTCAGATAGGCGTCGGCGAGGGCCGGTGCCAGGTTCGAGGGGGTGGCCTCGACGACGGTGACGCCCAGGCCGCGGAGACGTTGGGCCGTCTGCTGGCGTTCGGCACGGTGGTGCGCCGCGGCGGCGGCCTCGTAGACCGCGGTCACCGTGGACCGCCCGGACTCCAGCGCCTCGACCCGGGGGTCGGCCGCCGCCGCCACCAGCACCGCGTGGCGTTCCGTCAGTCGGGGCAGCACCGGCAGCAGTCCGGCCTCGACCGGGGCCGCCTCCAGGCCGGTGAAGAGCACGAGCAGCGACTGGCGGGGCGCCCGCGCCAGAGCCGTCGCCGCCAGCGCCGAGGTGTTCGTCTCCACCAGCCGGGGCTCCAGAGCGGCGAGCGCCGCCACCGTGGCCGGCAGCACGTCGGAGCCGGTGCGGCCCCGCACCGAGGCACGTACCTCCCGGTCGAAGGCCAACAGGTCGACCCGGTCGCCCGCGCGGTTGGCCAGCGCCGTCAGCAGCAGCGCCGCGTCCATCGCCGCGTCCAGCCGTGGCACGTCCCCGACGCGCCCCGCCGAGGTGCGGCCGGTGTCCAGGACCAGCAGCAGATGCCGGTCGCGCTCCGGGCGCCAGGTGCGGACGGCGACGGAGGAACGGCGGGCGGTGGCGCGCCAGTCGATGGAACGGACGTCGTCACCCGGCACGTAGTCGCGCAGGCTGTCGAACTCCGTTCCCTCGCCTCGCGTCAACACCGAGGTGCGGCCGTCGAGTTCGCGCAGCCTGGCCAGCTTCGCCGGCAGATGGCGGCGGCTGGTGAACGGCGGCAGCACCCGCACGGTCCACGGCACCTCGTGGCTCCCCTGACGCGCCGCCAGGCCCAGCGGGCCGTGCGAGCGGACCGTGACACGGACGGCGCGGTGGTCGCCCCTGCGGGTCGGGTGGAGCGTGGTGGTGAGCCGGCGGCGTTCCCGCGGCGGCACGGTGAGCCGGTGACGGGCGGCGGCGAACGCGGTGCCCGGCTGCCAGGAGCTGGGCGGCCAGGCGTCGCGCAGCTCGGCGCGGAGCGGGCGGCCTTCGGGATTGGTGACGGTCAGCCGCACCTCGGCCGTCTCGCCCAGCCGGGCGGAGGTGTCGCCGTCGCGGGTCAGCCGCAGCGCGCGCACCGGCGCGGCCCTGGCCAGGTCGTAGAGAACGCCGGCCAGCAGCGGAAGACCCACGGCGAGCACGCCGTGCCAGCCGGGCAGCAGTCCCACGACCAGCGCGCCCAGCGCGGCGATCAGCGCGGTGCGGCCGGTGAGGGCCATCAGCGGGGGACCGGGACGCGGGCGAGCAGGCCGGTGAGGACCCGGTCGGCGGTGACGCCCTCCATCTCGGCCTCGGGACGGGGCCGGACGCGGTGGCGGAGGGTCGGCAGGGCGAGGGCCTTGACGTCGTCGGGGGTGACGAACTCGCGCCCCGAGAGCCAGGCCCAGGCGCGGGCCGTCGCCAGCAGCGCGGTCGCGCCGCGCGGCGAGGTGCCCAGCGCGAGCGAGGGCGAGTCCCTGGTGGCGCGGCAGAGGTCGACGACATAGCCGGCGATCTCCTGGGAGACCGCGACCCCGGCGACGGCGGCACGGGCGTTGGCCAGGTCGGCGGCCCCGGCGACGGGGCGGACGCCGGCGGCGGCCAGGTCGCGGGGGTCGAAGCCGGCCGCGTGGCGGGTCAGCACGTCGACCTCCTGCTCGCGGGAGGGCAGCGGCAGCGTCAACTTCAGGAGGAAGCGGTCGAGTTGCGCCTCGGGCAGCGGATAGGTGCCCTCGTACTCGACGGGGTTCTGGGTGGCGGCGACCATGAACGGGTCGGGCAGCGGGCGCGGCTCGCCGTCCACCGTGACCTGGCGTTCCTCCATGGCCTCCAGCAGCGCGGCCTGGGTCTTGGGCGGGGTGCGGTTGATCTCGTCGGCGAGCAGCAGATGGGTGAAGACGGGTCCCGGCTGGAAGGAGAACTCGGCGCTGCGGGTGTCGTAGACCAGCGAGCCCGTGACGTCGCTCGGCATCAGGTCGGGGGTGAACTGGACGCGCTTGGTGTCGAGTTCGAGCGCCGTGGCGAGGGTGCGGACCAGCAGGGTCTTGGCGACGCCTGGCACGCCTTCGAGGAGCACGTGCCCCCGGCAGAGGAGCGCCACGACCAGGCCGGTGACGGCGGCGTCCTGGCCGACGACGGCCTTGCCGATCTCGGCGCGCAGGGACTCCAGCACCGCGTGCGGGGCTTCGGCTGATGGTGCGGCGGTCACGTGCGTGGCTCCTCGCCTGTCGGGGGATCGTCGGGGGGTGATGCGGTGGCGGGTTCGTCGGTGACGCGGCGTTCGAGTGCGTCGAGCGCGTCGGCGAGCCGGACCAGGGCGCGGTCGTCCTCCGGGGCGGGGCCGAAGAGCAGGGCGCGGACCTCGGCCGCCGAGGTGCCGGTGTGGGCGGCGACGGCGGGTGGCAGCGCCTCGTCGTCGTGGGTGTCGGCGTGGGCGACGCCGGCGACGGGGGCGAGGCGGGCACGCGTGGCGGCGCGCAGGGCGTCGGCGGCCTGGGCCCTGGCGTGGGTGCGGTGGTAGAGGCGGGCGCGGCCCTCGACGGTCTCGGCGGCGGGCACGGTGGCGGGCAGCGGCTCGGTGACCACGGGGCCGAGGCGGCGGGCGCGCCAGAGGGCGGCGAGTGCGGCGGCGACGCCGAGTTGCAGGGCGGCCCAGCGCCAGCCGGGGGGCAGCAGGTCGGTGACGGAACGCCGTTCGTCGGCGGCCGGTGCCTCCTCGCCGCTGGGCAGGTACCAGACGAGTCGCGGGTGGGATCCGAGGAGTTGGAGGGCGAGGGAGGCGTTGCCGGCCTCGTCGAGGCGGTCGTTGGTGAGGATGTCGGGGGAGCCGAGGAGCACGGTCTCGCCGGTCGGGGTGGGAACGGTGGCGAGGGTGGCGGTGCCGCCGGCGGGGTAGCAGTCGGCGGCCTCGGTGGTGCCCTCGGGGAGCGCGTAGCGGTAGCCGCCGAGGCGGGCCTCGCCGGCGCGTTGGGCGGCCGGCCAGGCGCAGCGCGGGGCGCGTTCCTCGGCCTCGACCGGCGGGGCGACGGTGACCCGGGGGGCGAAGGCGGCGGTGGCCTCGGGGCCGGGGGCGACGAGCACGGTGCGGGTGGCGGCGTCCTCGGCGGCGCGGCGCAGGGTGTCGCGGGCGGTGGGGGTGAGTGCCTCGGGCTGGGCGACCAGCAGGGTGCTGTCGGGGCCGAGGGCCTCGGCCGCCTCGGCGGCGGTGGTGGCGAGGGTGGTGGTGACGCCTCGTTCGTCGAGGAGTTCGGCGACGGCGCGGCTGCCCTGGGGGACGCTGGCGCGGGGGTGGAGGGCGCCGCTCTCGCCCGAGTTGAGGACGGCGAGCAGCAGCCCCGCGAGTACCAGGGCGACGGCGCCGATGGCGAACGGGCGGGCGCGGCGCAGCAGTTGGCGTGCGTCGGGGGAGACGGCGGTGTCCGCGGGCGCCGTCACGGGGTGGTCCAGCCGGCGGCGGCGAGGTCGGGGGTGGCGCGGCGCGCCTCGTCGTCGAGGGCGGCGAGGCGGGCGTGGTCGTCGGCGGTCGCGGGGTGTTCGCCGTAGGCGACGGCGTCGAAGAGTGCGGCGGCGTCGTGGAGGCGGGTGCCGAGCGTGGGGAGGGCGCGGGCGGCCTCGGCGGCGGCCTCGGTCGCGGTGCGGCCGGGGCGTGGGTCGAGGAGGGCGCGTTCCTCCAGCGCGCGGACGAGGGCGCGCATCCGTTCGCGGACGGCTTCGGACCAGCGGCCGGCGGCGGCGTGCGCCTCGGCGGCGGCGCGGTGTTCGGCCGCGGTGCGGGGCTCGTCGGTGAACAGGGCCCGGTCGGCGCGGGGGCCGGCGGCGGTGCGCAGGGCGCCGAGGCGCAGGCGGACGGCGACGAGGACGGCGACCAGGATCAGCACGATGACCAGGAGTCCGAGCCAGCCGCCCGGGGTGTGGAAGGCGGCCGACTCCAGGACCCCGAAGAGGCGTTCCCAGAGCCAGTCCCAGACGCGGCGGAAGAGGCCGGGCTCGTGCCGGGTGTAGACGTCCTGGGAGAGTTCGCGTTCGGCGGCCTCCCTGGCCGGGTCGCTGGGCACGGTGAGCGGGGGGCCCACCTCGTCCGCCGAACGCACGGGGTCAGCGCTCCGGGCCGTCGTGGTCGGGGCCCGCGTTCCCGGGGCCGGTGTCCGCGGGGCCGGGGTCCCCTTCGCGGGTGAGGCCGGCGGCGCGGGCGAGTTCCAGGTCGAGGGCCTCGCGGCGGATGCGCTGGTCGATGTAGAGCAGTGCGGTGACGCCGGCGCTGATGGGGAGGGTGATGGTGGCGGCGATGACCGCGCCGATCCCGGAGAGGATCAGATAGGTCCACGTCATGTCGCCGATGTCGCCGGTGAGGGAGCTGGTGCCCTCGCCGTCGATGAAGCCGGCGATCGCGGTCGCGGGGAACTCGATGATGCCGCTGACGACGACGACCAGCAGCAGCATCAGCAGCTGGATGCCGAAGATCCGCCACCAGGTGCCCTCGACGAGCTTGGCCGAGCGGCGCAGGGAGGCGAGGACGCCCTGGCGTTCCAGCATCAGGGCGGGCGCGGCCAGGGAGAGCCTGACGTAGAGCCAGACGGCGAGGACGGCGCCGCCGACGACGCCGAGCGCCGCGAGGCCCGCGCTGCCGGAGAGGGCGAGGGCGAACGCGGGGACGGCGACGGCGAGTACGGCCAGGAGGGGGACGAGCAGCACGACGCCGAGCAGCGGGAGGAGGCGGCTGCGGGAGTCGCCCCAGGCCTCTTCGAGGGTGACGCCGCGGCCGAGGACGGCGCGGCTGACGACCATGGTCAGCATGGCGGTCGCGAGGACGCTGCCGAGGAGGGTGACGACGCCGGTGACCGAGGTGAACGCGGCGAGGTCGCCGAGGGCCTGGCGCAACTCCTCGTCGGTCGGGTCGGGGTTGTTCTCCAGGGCGTCCAGTCCCTCGCTGTCGCTGAGGAAGAGGCGCATGGCGAGGGTGGCGGCGACCTGGGTGACGATGGCGATGGCCAGGCTGATGAGCAGTACGGTGCGCCAGTGGGCGCGGGCGGTGGAGACGGCGCCGTCGAAGAGTTCGCCGAGGGCGAGGGGGCGCAGCGGGACGACGCCCGGCTTGGGGGCCAGCGGCGTCGGGCCCCGGCCGCCCCAGCCGGGGGGCGGGGCCTGGCCCCAGCCGCCGGGGGCCTGTCCCCAGCCCTGGGGCGGGCCGCCGGCCGGTGGCGTGGGGCCCTGGGGCGGGGGGTCCTGTCGCGGGCCGTTGTCCGGGTCACGCGGGCCGTTGTCCGGGTCAGGGGACGGGGACCCGGGCGAGGTCCAGCCCGGCTTGTCGCTCACGGTTGCTCCCTTGTGGTGTGGTTTACGGGGGGATTGCCCCTTGCGGCCGTGTGCCGGTCCCGCCGTTGCCGTTTTCCTGGCGCCCATCGTGCCATGGAGGTGGTGCCGGGGGGCTGGCCGTGTGCGTCGGGGGTTCGCGCCTTCTCCCGGCGGGGGGTGGGCGGCAGACTGGGGCGATGGCTGATCTGAGAGTCCCGACCCTGCGCTGGGCCGAGCCGCCCGAGGGTCCCGTGCTGTTGTTGCTCGACCAGACGCGACTGCCCTCGGAGGAGGTGGAGTTGACGGTCACTGACGTTCCGGGGTTGGTGGCGGCCATTCAGTCGCTGGCGGTGCGGGGGGCGCCGGTGCTGGGTGTCGCCGGCGCGTACGGGGTGGCGTTGGCCGCGGCGCGCGGCTTCGACGTGGGGGATGCGGCGCGGTCGTTGGCGGAGGCGCGGCCGACCGCGGTGAACCTCGGGTACGGGGTGGCGCGCGCGGTCGCCGCCCACGAGGCGGCCGGCGGCGCGGGGGAGGTGGCGGCAGCGGCGGCGTTGGCCGAGGCGCGGGCGCTGCACCGGGAGGAGGTCGAGGACAGCGAGCGGATGGCGGCGCTGGGGCGTGAGTTGCTGGGCGAGTTGCTGCCGGGCGGCAGGTACCGGCTGCTGACGCACTGCAACACGGGCGCCCTGGTCTCCGTCGGTGGCGGGACGGCGTTCGCGGTGGCGCGCGCGGCGCACCGGGCGGGGGAGTTGCGGCGGCTGTGGGTGGACGAGACGCGCCCGTTGTTGCAGGGGGCGCGGCTGACCGCGTGGGAGGCGGCGCGGGAGGGGATGCCGTACACGGTGCAGGTGGACGGGGCCGCGGGGTCGCTCTTCGCTGCGGGTGAGGTGGACGCGGTGGTCGTGGGGGCGGACCGGATCGCGGCCGACGGGGCGGTGGCGAACAAGATCGGCACCTACGGTCTCGCGGTGCTGGCGCGGCATCACGGGGTGCCGTTCGTGGTGGTGGCGCCGGTGTCCACGGTGGATCTGGGGACGCCGGACGGCGCGGCGATCCGGATCGAGCAGCGGCCGGGGCACGAGGTGACGGAGCTGGCTCCCGGGGTGCCGGTGGCGCCGGTGGGGGCGCAGGCGTACAACCCGGCGTTCGACGTGACGCCGCCGGAGCTGGTGACGGCGGTGGTGACGGAACGTGGTGTGGTGGCTCCGGTGGATCACGGTCGGCTGGCTGAGGTGTGTTCCAGATCACGTTCATATGAGGCGCCATCGGGCAATGGGATGATGGGCCCATGAAGGGACGCGTACTCGTCGTCGATGACGACACCGCGCTGGCGGAGATGCTGGGCATCGTGCTGCGTGGGGAGGGGTTTGAACCGTCGTTCGTTGCGGACGGGGACAAGGCGTTGGCGGCCTTCCGGGAGATCAAACCGGATCTGGTGCTGTTGGACCTGATGCTTCCCGGACGGGACGGCATCGAGGTCTGCCGGCTGATCCGGGGCGAGTCCGGGGTGCCGATCGTCATGTTGACGGCCAAGAGCGACACCGTTGACGTGGTGGTGGGCCTTGAGTCGGGCGCCGACGACTACATCGTCAAGCCGTTCAAGCCGAAGGAGCTGGTCGCCCGCATCCGGGCCCGGCTGCGGCGTTCCGAGGAGCCGGCGCCGGAGCAGTTGGCCATCGGCGACCTGGTGATCGACGTCGCGGGGCACTCGGTGAAGCGCGGCAGTCAGACGATCTCGTTGACGCCGCTGGAGTTCGACCTGCTGGTGGCGCTCGCGCGCAAGCCGTGGCAGGTGTTCACGCGCGAGGTCCTGCTCGAACAGGTCTGGGGCTATCGGCACGCGGCGGACACCCGGCTGGTGAACGTTCACGTCCAGCGACTGCGCTCCAAGGTGGAGCGGGACCCGGAGCGTCCCGAGATCGTGGTGACCGTGCGAGGCGTGGGCTACAAGGCCGGAACGAGCTGAGGTGTCCGACCGGGTGTGGTGGCGTGGTTCCCGGCTGTTGTCCGAAGGGGCGAACAGCGGCCGGGCGCAGCCAGCCATCCGGATCTTCGGGCGGGTGGCGCGCGGTCCGCTGCTGTCGGTGATGCGGCTGTGGCGGCGGAACATCCAGCTGCGGGTGGTCGCCAGCACGCTGCTGCTGTCGATGGCCGTGGTGCTGGTGCTGGGCGTCGTGGTCGTGGGGCAGGTGCGCAACGGGCTGCTGGAGGCGAAGCGGCAGACGGCGCAGAGCCAGGCCGACGGCGGCTTCGCCGTGGCGGAGGACCTGGCGGTCGACGCCGACGAGCGGGGCGACAGCGGCGCCGCGCCGGCCGTCGACGCGGGCACCTGGCTCAACAACATCGTGGAGCAGCTGGCCAGCGGCGGGCAGGGCGTCTACTACGTGGTGGCGCTCAGCTCCGACCAGGTGCCGTTCGGCCCGGACGACGGCCCGGCGCCGCCGCGGGGCACGCGCTCCATGGGCGACATCCAGGCGGCGGAGAGCATCTCGGCCGAGATGCGGCAGTCCCTCGACGGGTCGTCGACGACCTACCGCCAGTACGGCACGGTGGTGCGCGAGAACGGCGAGACCGAGGCCGCGCTGATCATCGGCAAGCGGCTGCCGGACAACGAGGGCAACCAGTACCAGCTGTACTACCTCTTCCCGTTCACCCAGGAGGAGAAGTCCCTCAGCCTGGTCACCGGCACGCTCGCCACGGCCGGGCTGTTCCTCGTGGCGCTGCTGGGCGCGATCGCGTGGCTGGTGGTGCGGCAGGTGGTGACCCCGGTGCGGATGGCGGCGGGGATCGCCGAGCGGCTGGCGGCGGGGCGGCTCCAGGAACGGATGAAGGTCAGCGGCGAGGACGACATTGCCCGGCTCGGCGAGTCGTTCAACAAGATGGCGCGCAACCTCCAGACGCAGATCCAGCAGCTGGAGGAGCTGTCGCGGATGCAGCGCCGCTTCGTCTCCGACGTCTCGCACGAGCTGCGGACGCCGCTGACGACGGTGCGGATGGCGGCCGACCTGATCCACGAGGCGCGCGGCGACTTCGAGCCGGCGACGGCCCGCTCGGCCGAGCTGCTGCTGAGCCAGCTGGACCGGTTCGAGTCGTTGCTGGGCGACCTGTTGGAGATCAGCAGGTTCGACGCGGGCGCCGCGCATCTGGAGGCGGAGCCGACGGACCTGCGGGACGTGGTGCACCGGGTCGTCGAGGGCGCCGAGCCGCTGGCCGAGCGGAAGGGCGGGCGGCTGCTGGTGCGCGGCGACGGGGCGCCGGTGGTGGCGGAGGTCGACCCGCGCCGCATCGAGCGGGTGCTGCGGAACCTGGTAGTCAACGCGATCGAGCACGGCGAGGGCGGAAACGTGGTGGTGCGGCTGGCCGCCGGCCGGGACGGGCAGGCCGTCGCGGTCGCGGTGCGGGACTACGGCATCGGCCTGCGGCCGGGCGAGGCGGAACGGGTCTTCAACCGTTTCTGGCGCGCCGACCCCGCGCGGGCGCGGACGACGGGCGGCACCGGTCTCGGGCTCTCCATCGCCACCGAGGACGCGCGGCTGCACGGCGGGCTGCTGGAGGCGTGGGGCGAGCCGGGCGGCGGGGCGCAGTTCCGGCTGACGCTGCCGTGCACGGTGGGCGCGCGCCCGCGCCGTTCGCCGCTGCCACTGGAGCCGGACGACTCGCGGGCGCGCCGGGCGGTGCGCTCCGGGGCGATCGCGGGGGCGCGCGCCATTTCGGCGGGCGCCGCCGAGGGGAACGGGCATCCGGTCGGTCGCGACCCGGGGTCCTCGGCGTCGAGCGGCGCGTCGAGCGGCGGGGAGGGCGGCCATGAACAGCGGTGAGCGGCGTCGGCGTTGGCCGGCGGCGGCGGTGGCCTCGGTGCTGCTCCTCGCGGGCTGCGCCTCGATGCCGAGCGGCGGCTCGGTGCAGGGGGTCGACTCCTCGCAGCGCGCGGAGAGTGAGTCCCAGGTGCGGGTCGACGGCGTCAGTCCCGCGGAGGACGCCTCCCCGCAGGAGATCGTGCAGGGCTTCCTTGAGGCGACGACCAGCGACGACGCCGAGTACGAGACGGCCAGGGAGTATCTGACGCCGGAGCGGCGCGAGCTGTGGGACCCGTTCGACAGCACGACGGTGCTGACGACGGCGGTCGACACGGGCGTGCCGGAGGTGGACGTCGACGAGGACACCCGGGGTGAGCTGCGCCGGATCGAGATCTCGGGGACGCGACTGGCCGAGGTCGACGACGGGCACGTCTACCGGCCCAGGGAGGGCGAGTTCCGCACCCTGCTCACGCTGCGGCGCGACGAGGGGCAGTGGCGGATCGACACGCTCCCCGACGGCCTGGTCATGGGCGAGCCGGACTTCCGACGGATCTACCACGCGGTCAACACGTACTACTACGCCGACCTCAGCTCCGAGCCGGAGCGCGCGGAGCGGGGCGGCGGCGTGCTGGTGCCGGACCCGATCTATGTGCGGCGGCGGGTGGAGCCCGTCTCGGAGAGCGTGCGCACCCTGCTGGCCGGTCCGAGCGACTGGCTGAGCCCGGTGGTCTCCTCGGAGTTCCCGCCGGACGTCGAGCTGACCGGCGGCGGTGTCAGCATCGACGGCGAGGGCGAGTTGGGCGTGCGGCTGGCGGGGGTGCCGGAGGACTGGCCGAAGTCGCGGTGCCAGCGGATGGCGGCGCAGCTGCTGCACACCGCGCAGGACGTGGCCTCCGTCGAGATCAAGGAGGCCAGGCTCAGGACGCGTTCGGGCGACGAGCTGTGCGAGCGGAAGGCCCAGGAGGCGCCCGAGGCGCCCCGGTACGAGCCGGGGCTCCTCGACGGCGGCATGGCGCAGGGCTACTACGTGGACGGCGACGAGCGGCTGGTGTCGCTCGCCGAGGACTACGACGAGAAGCCGTTCCCGGTCGACGGGCCGCTGGGCCAGCCGGGCGCCGGGCTGCGCAGCGCCGCCGTCAGCCGGGACGGGGAACGCGCTGCCGGGGTGAGCACCGACGGTTCGACGCTGCTGGTGGGCCCGTTGGACGACGAGGAGACCGCGGCGACGGAGCTGGTGCTGAGCACGGCGGAGGGCGACGGGCTGACCGCGCCCAGCTGGGACGGACTCGGCGACCTGTGGCTCGCCGACCGGGACGCCGCCGAGCCCGAGCTGCTGAGGCTGAGCGACGGCGAGGGCGCGCCGCGCGGCGTGCCGGTGGAGGGACTGGGCGAGGGGCAGCGGATCGAGGCGCTGCGACTGGCGCCCGACGGGGTGCGGATCGCGATGCTGGTCGGCGACGGCGAGCGCAGCAGCCTCCAGATCGGGCGCGTCGAGCGGGCCAGGACCGACGAGGGGGTCGCCATCACCGTCAACGAGCTGCGCCCGGTGGCGCCGCAGTTGGCGGACACGGTGGCGGTCTCCTGGGCGGGGGACAGCGGGCTGGTGGTGGTCGGCCGCCCGGTCGACGGGGTCGAGCAGATCAGCCATGTGGAGACGGACGGGTCGACGAGCGGCGGGCCCAGCGTGCCGGGGCTCAACGACGTGCGGGCCGTCGCGGCGACCGAGGAGGACGCGCTGCCGATGCTCGCCGAGACGGGCAACCGCATCGCGCGGCTGAGCGAGGACGGTCAGTGGAAGCTGGTCGCCGAGGTGGGGCAGGGGCCGTTCTACCCGGGGTGAGGACTACCCGGGCTGTCTCCGTTTCCCCGGTCTCCCCGGTCTTCTTTGTGTGGGGCGGCGTGCGTGTGCGCGTGAGCGTCGTCCGGCGTTGACGGGGGCTCCCCGTTTCGGGGGAAACGGAGGGTGAACTCCGTTGCGCCGCGCGGGTGATGGGCCACGGTGGTGCCCATGCGCGGATGGTGGCGGGAGATCGCGGCCCTGGTGCTGCCCACGGAGTGCGCCGGCTGCGGCCGGGGGCGCGAGGGCGTGTGCGAGGGCTGTGTCACGGAGTTGCGCGCCGGTCGGGCGCGGCGGGTGTTCCCGGTGCCGACACCGGCGGGGCTGCCGCCTGTGTGGGCGGCGGCGCCGTACGCGGACGCGGTGCGCGGGATGCTGCTGGCCCACAAGGAACGCGGAGTGCTGCCGCTGGCCCGCCCGTTGGGGGCGGCGCTGGAGCGCGCGGTGCTGGCCTCGGGCGCGGTGCGGCCGGGCGGGGACGCGGGGTGGGCGCTCGTTCCGGTTCCGTCGTCGCGGAGCGCGGTGGTCCGGCGCGGGCACGACCCGACGCGCCGGATCGCGTCGCGCGCGGCGGGCGCGCTGCGGGCGGGCGGGGTGCGCGCACGGGTGGTGCCGGCGTTGCGGCTGGTGCGGCCCGTGGTCGACCAGGCGGGGCTGCCGGGCAGGGCCCGCGCGGAGAATCTCGCGGGGGCGCTCGCCGTGCGGCCCGGCGCGCTGGCCGCCGGGGAGCGGGTGGTGCTGGTCGACGACGTGGTGACGAGCGGCGCCTCCCTCGCCGAGGCCGCCCGCGCGGTGCGCGCCCACGGGGCGCTGCCGGTCGCGGCGGCGGTGGTCGCCGGGCCGCTCTCGGCATGGGTCGGGCGTACGCGTGGGTAGGGGTGCCGGACCGGGGTGGTCAGCGGTACGTTCGAAGAAGAGCGGATATGCGCATTCCGCTTCGGAGCGGATGATCAGCCCGCCACAACTACAGATGCCCATATGTTCGCGAAGGATCGACTTCCGACCATCACCCCGTTGCTGGAGGGGGTGTCGATCTTCCTCCCCGGGGAAGAGGAGGTGAAAGTCGTAACCCCGTCGTAACGTCGGGCAGGGGCCGTGGACACCGGCCCGCCCGGCGAAAGTGCACCAAGGAGGTGCCCCACCCCAGCGTGGGGCAGTCCGGGAACGGAGTTCACGTGGACATCGTCGTCAAGGGCCGCAAGACCGAGGTACCGGAGCGCTTCCGTCGCCATGTGGCCGAGAAGCTGAAGCTTGACAAGATCCAGAGGATCGACGGCAAGGTGACCCGTCTCGACGTGGAGGTGTCCAAGGAGCCCAACCCCCGCCAGGCGGACCGTTCCGACCGGGTCGAGATCACGATGCGCCACCGTGGCCCCGTGGTGCGGGCCGAGGCGTCCGCCGCCGACCCGTACGCGGCGCTCGACCTCGCGGTGGAGAAGCTGGAGTCCCGGCTGCGCAGGGAGAACGACAAGCGCACCTCCCGCAGGGGACGCGGGCGCATCCCGGCCAGCGCGGTCGCCGACGTGGTGCCCGACGCGGCGCCGCTGAACGGCCACGGGATGCTGCCGGCGCAGACCCCCGAGCCGGACGAGGTGCCGGTGCGGAGGATGGGCCCGGTGGTGGTGGAGGGCGACGGTCCGCTGGTGGTCAGGGAGAAGACCCACACCGCCGCCCCGATGGGCCTGGACCAGGCGCTCTACGAGATGGAGTTGGTCGGGCACGACTTCTATCTCTTCGTCGACATCGAGACCAAGCAGCCCAGCGTGGTCTACCGGCGCCACGCGTACGACTACGGCGTGATCCGGCTGGAGACCGACCCGTTGGGCGAGGTCGCGCCGGAGGGCGCGGGCGGCACGCTGGGCGCCTGAGGGCGCGCCGCACCTGACACGCGCACCCCTTGGCCGGATCGTGGATCCGGCGGGGGGTGTCGCCATGGAATCATGGGGTGGCCGAGTGTGGTGAACCGGCCAGGGGGAGGGATTCGATGGTGGAGACGTTCGGACCCAGAATGCCCAGGGGACGGCCGTCCCCCCGGGGCGAGCGGGAACCGGAGGCCGAGCGCGAGCCGATCCGGGTCCTGGTGGTGGACGACCACGAGCTGTTCCGGCGGGGGCTGGAGATCGTGCTCGCGCAGGAGTCCGACATCGAGGTCGTCGGGGAGGCCGGCGACGGCGCCGAGGCGGTGGAGAAGGCGGCGGACCTGCTGCCCGACATCGTGTTGATGGACGTGCGGATGCCCAGGCGCGGCGGCATCGAGGCGTGCACCTCGATCAAGGAGGTCGCCCCCAGCGCGCGGATCATCATGCTGACCATCAGCGACGAGGAGGCCGACCTCTACGACGCGATCAAGGCGGGGGCGACCGGCTATCTCCTGAAGGAGATCTCCACCGACGAGGTGACCGCCGCGATCCGCGCCGTGGCCGACGGCCAGTCGCAGATCAGCCCCTCGATGGCGGCGAAGCTGCTCACCGAGTTCAAGTCGATGATCCAACGCACCGACGAGCGGCCCCTGGTCCCCGCGCCACGGCTGACCGACCGGGAGCTGGAGGTCCTGAAGCTGGTGGCCACGGGGAAGAACAACCGGGACATCGCCAAGGAGCTGTTCATCAGCGAGAACACGGTCAAGAACCATGTGCGGAACATCCTGGAGAAGCTCCAGCTCCACTCCCGCATGGAGGCCGTCGTCTACGCGATGCGCGAGAAGATCCTGGACCTGGAGACGGGCGGGACCTCCGGCGGGGAGGGCCGGACGCCGACCCGCCGGACGTCGCCCCGCCGGACGCCTTCCTGAGTCCTAGGGCAGGGCCGCGGTCAGCGGGGCGGCCAGCTCCGCCGGGGTGCAGCGCTCCACCCGCACCTGGTCGCAGCCGACCCATCCGGCCGCCTCGACCAGCGCCCGCGCCATCGCCGGCACCGCCTTCCGCGCCTGGTGCGTCTGCCCCTCGAACGCCGCGTGCCTGGCGACCAGCGTGCGGCCCTCGCGCGCCGGGTCGACCCGGCCCAGCAGCCGGCCCCCGGCCAGCAGCGGCATCGCGAAGTACCCGTATATCCGCTTGGGCCGGGGGACATACGCCTCCAGCCGGTGGTAGAAGCCGAAGATCCGCTCCGTGCGCGGCCGGTCCCACACCAGCGAGTCGAACGGCGACAGCAGCGTCGTGCGGTGGCGCCCGCGCGGTGGGGCCGCCAGCGCCGCCGGATCGGCCCAGGCGCGGTGCCGCCGGCCCTGCGACTCCGGCTCCGGCCAGCCGGCGACCGTCACCGGCACCAGGCCCGTGGACTCGATCACCGCCTCCACCTCGGCGCCCTTCAGCCGGTGGTAGTCGGCGAGATCCGCCTGGGTGGCCACCCCCATCGCGGCACCCGCCTGGGTGACCAGCTGTCGCAGGCACTCCTCGTCGTTCAACCGATCGTGGTAAAGCGGCTCGGGCAGGGCGCGTTCGGGAAGGTCGTAGACGCGCTTCCAGCCGCTTCGCCGCGTGACCACCACGTCGCCCAGCGCCAGCGCCCGCTCCACGGCGACCTTGCTCTCACTCCAGTCCCACCACAGCCCGCCGTTCTTCGCGCCGCCCAGCTCGGTCGCCGTCAACGGGCCCTCGGCGCGCAGCTGGTCGAGCACCTGCCGGTAGGCGGCCTCCGGCACGTCGTGCGACCAGTTGGTGCGGGCGCGGTAGGCGCGGCGGCGGAAGGCGAAGAGCGGCCACTCCTCGACGGGCAGCACGCACGCCGCGTGCGACCAGTACTCGAAGGCGGTCCGCCCCGACCAGTACGCCTCCTCGACGGCGGGTCGGCCGACCGCGCCCAGCCGGGCGTAGGGCAGCAGCTCGTGGGAGCGGGCCAGCACGGAGATCGTGTCCAGCTGCACGGCGCCGAGGCCGCGCAGCACCCCGCGCACCCCGGCCCGGCGGTCGGGGGAGCCCAGCAGGCCCTGGGCGCGCAGGGCGATACGGCGGGCCTCGTCGGCGGAGAGCGACAAAACAGCGGCAGTCATGGGGGGATCGTAGGGCCGACCACTGACACCCGTGTGGGCGCTCGCTTACCATGGCCGGTGCGGCGGGGCCATTCCGCTGTGCCCGCGATCCCATGTCGCGCCAGGCCCGACCGGCAAGGAGACCAGCCCTCGTGTCCGTCTTCAACAAGATCATGCGTGCAGGCGAAGGCAAGATCCTGCGCAGGTTGCAGCGCCTCGCCAAAGAGGTCAACTCGATTGAAGAGGACTTCGTCGATCTGACGGACGCCGAGCTTCGGGCTCTGACGGACGAGTACAAGCAGCGTCACGCCGACGGCGAGAGCCTGGACGACCTGCTGCCCGAGGCGTTCGCCACGGTGCGCGAGGCCGCCAAGCGCGTGCTCAAGCAGCGCCACTACGACGTGCAGTTGATGGGCGGCGCCGCGATGCACCTCGGCTATGTGGCCGAGATGAAGACCGGTGAGGGCAAGACCCTCTCGGGCACGCTGCCGGCGTATCTGAACGCCATCTCCGGCAAGGGCGTCCACATCATCACGGTCAACGACTACCTCGCGCAGCGTGACTCCGAGTGGATGGGCCGGGTGCACCGCTTCCTCGGCCTGTCGGTCGGCTGCATCACCGGCGGGATGCGTCCGGCGCAGCGCCGTGAGCAGTACGCCTGCGACATCACCTACGGGACCAACAACGAGTTCGGCTTCGACTACCTGCGCGACAACATGGCGTGGTCGAAGGACGAGCTGGTGCAGCGCGGGCACAACTTCGCCACCGTCGACGAGGTGGACTCCATCCTGGTCGACGAGGCCAGGACGCCGTTGATCATCTCCGGCCCGGCCGACCAGGCCACCAAGTGGTACGCGGACTTCGCCAAGCTGGCGCAGCGCCTGGAGAAGGGCGAGCCGGCCGTCCCCACCCGCCAGGAGCCCGAGACGGGCGACTACGACGTGGACGAGAAGAAGCGCACGGTCGCCATCCACGACGCCGGCGTCAGCAAGGTCGAGGACTGGCTGGGGATCGACAACCTCTACGAGTCGGTCAACACCCCGCTCGTCGGCTATCTGAACAACGCCATCAAGGCGAAGGAACTGTTCAAGAACGACAAGGACTACGTCGTCATGGACGGCGAGGTCGTCATCGTCGACGAGCACACCGGCCGCATCCTCGCCGGCCGGCGGTACAACGAGGGGATGCACCAGGCCATCGAGGCCAAGGAGGGGGTGAAGATCAAGGACGAGAACCAGACGCTCGCCAAGATCACCCTCCAGAACTACTTCCGCCTCTACAACCGGCTCTCCGGCATGACCGGTACGGCGATGACGGAGGCCGCCGAGTTCCACCAGATCTACAAGCTCGGCGTCGTCCCGATCCCGACCCACCGCCCGATGGCCCGCGTCGACCAGGCCGACCTGATCTACCGCACCGAGCCGGCGAAGTTCGCCGCCGTGGTGGAGGACATCGTCGAGCGCCACGAGAAGGGCCAGCCGGTGCTGGTCGGCACCACCTCGGTGGAGAAGTCCGAGTACCTCTCCCAGCAGCTCAACAAGCGGGGCGTGCGCCACGAGGTGCTCAACGCGAAGAACCACGAGCGGGAGGCGGCGATCGTCGCCAAGGCGGGCCGCAAGGGCGCCGTCACCGTCGCGACCAACATGGCCGGCCGCGGCACCGACATCAAGCTCGGCGGCAACCCGGACGACATCGCCGAGCAGGAGCTGCGCGCC
The DNA here is from genome assembly GCF_006335015.1 of Streptomyces sedi. Lineage (GTDB taxonomy): Bacteria > Actinomycetota > Actinomycetes > Streptomycetales > Streptomycetaceae > Streptomyces > Streptomyces sedi. The sequence continues at coordinate 688,465 of NZ_VDGT01000001.1, read as the reverse complement.
AAGGGGCTGGACCCCGTGGAGCAGGCCGAGGAGTGGGCGGCGGAGCTGCCCGCCGCGCTGGAGCGGGCCGAGCGGTCGGTGGAGACCGAGTTCGAGGAGGTCACCTCGCTCGGTGGGCTCTACGTGCTGGGCACCGAGCGCCACGAGTCCCGCCGGATCGACAACCAGCTGCGCGGTCGTTCCGGCCGGCAGGGCGACCCGGGCGAGTCCCGCTTCTACCTGTCGCTCGGCGACGACCTGATGCGGCTCTTCAAGGCGCAGATGGTCGAGCGCGTGATGGCCATGGCCAACGTGCCGGACGACGTCCCGATCGAGAACAAGATGGTGACGCGCGCGATCGCCTCCGCCCAGGGGCAGGTCGAGCAGCAGAACTTCGAGATCCGTAAGAACGTGCTCAAGTACGACGAGGTGCTGAACCGGCAGCGCGAGGTCATCTACGACGAGCGGCGCCGCGTGCTCTCCGGGGAGGACCTCCAGGAGCAGGTCGGCTACTTCATGGACGACACCATCGAGGCGTACGTCCAGGCGGAGACCGTCGAGGGCTTCGCCGAGGAATGGGACATGGACCGGCTCTGGGGCGCGTTCAAGCAGCTCTACCCCGTGCAGGTCACCGTGGAGGACCTGGAGGAGGAGTCCGGCGGCCGGGACGGGCTGACGCCCGAGTTCCTCACGGACTCCGTCAAGGACGACATCCACGAGCAGTACAGCCGCCGCGAGGAGGAGCTGGGCTCCGAGGTGATGCGGGAGCTGGAGCGCCGCGTGGTGCTCTCCGTGCTGGACCGGAAGTGGCGCGAGCACCTCTACGAGATGGACTACCTCCAGGAGGGCATCGGGCTGCGCGCGATGGCGCAGCGCGACCCGGTCGTCGAGTTCCAGCGTGAGGGCTTCGACATGTTCACCGCGATGCTGGAGGGCATCAAGGAGGAGTCGGTCGGCTACCTCTTCAACCTGGAGGTCCAGGTCGAGCGGCAGGTCGAGCAGGTGCCGGTGCGGGGCGAGGCGGAGAAGGAGGCGGAGACCGAGGGCGGTCTGGAGTCCGCGCCCGCCGGCGCGCGCCCGGCGATCCTCGCCAAGGGCCTCGAAGCGCCCAAGCCCGCCCAGGGGCTGCGGTACTCGGCGCCGACGGTGGACAGCGCCGGGGGCGTCGTCGAGGGCGACTTCACCGCCGAGGACGCGGCGCCCGCCGCCACCAGCAGCGGCCAGGGGCAGACCCGCGCCGAGCGGCGCAAGGCCCAGAAGGGCGGCCGTCGCCGCAAGAAGTGACGCCGGGAGGGAGCCGGCCGGCGAGGCCGGCGCCCTCCGGCCCGACCGCCGAAGGCGCGGAAGGGGGCGTGTCCCACACGGGGCGCGCCCCCTCGTCGTGCGCGCTCCCGGCCGACGGCGGGAGGTCACGGGACCGTGTCCAGCTCGACGGCGACGCAGCGCCAGCCGCCCGGGCGCTGTTCGAGCCGGAACGCCAGGGCCCTGGTGCGGTCCCCGACGCTGAACACCGCGCACGCCTCGATCGCGGCGCTGCTGGGGCGGGAGCCGCGCACCACGCGCAGCGCCGGGGTCGGCTCGCCCTCGGTGGGGCGGAGCGGGGCGAGCGGCGCCAGCCGGACCAGCCGCTCGTAGGCCGGGTCCCGCACATGGCCGAGCAGCGCGGTGACCGGCCGTTGGCCGCTGAGGACCAGCAGCAGCTGGCGGGCGAACCACTCCTGTGGGCGCGCCGGCGAGCGCCCGCCCCGCCGCGGCTCCGGCCTCCTCGGGTCGGTGCGTCGACCTCCGGGCCCGGTCGGCCGGGGGCCGCGATGGGCCCCTGGGCCCCGATGACTGGCCATGGCAGCTCGTACCTTTCCCCCGCGCCGCGTGATGCTACCGATGAGTTCTACTGACAAGTAACGAATGCGGAGTGTAATCAAGTCCCCACTGTCGGGCAAGAGTTGACCGGAGCGCGCGGAGGGGGACGGCGGGGCGCGAGGGGGGCTCGCGCGCCCCCTGGTAGGGTGAGGCGGCCTTCAGGCCCAGGAAGGAAGCGTCGGTTCAGTGCGCGTCTACATTCCCCTCACGCTCTCCGGGCTCGCTCGGCTCCACAACGCCAGGGAGATCGCCCCGGCCCCCCTCACCGCCTACGCCGTCACGCCCGCGCTGCGCGAGTGGTATCTCTCGGGCAACGAGGAGGAGTTGGAGTACGCGGCGCTGAGCAGGGCGGCCGTGGCCTCGTTGCGGCTGGTCGCCACCGAGCTGGGGGTGGCCAGGAGGCGCGTCGTGGTGGCCGCCGAGGTGCCGGACGGGGTGGCGTTCGCCGACCCCGACGTGGCGCTGACCGGCGAGGCGTTGGGCGAGGTCCGGCTCACCGAGGCGGTCCCGCTGGCCTGGCTGGCCGCGCTGCACGTGGACGCCGAGGACGCCGCCGAGGCCGTCGCCGCGGCGGCCGGCGCGGTGGGCGCCGCCGACCAGGGCGACGACGACGCCAGCTTCGTGGTGGACGGCGCCGCCGACCACGAACTGCTCTGGTACGGCGTTCAGGAGCTGGACCAGCTGCTCTGACGCCGGGCCCTGCCGCGTTGTCAGTGCCCCGTCGTAGTGTGCGGGCATGGCTTCTTCGCAGGACCCGACCCCGCGACCCGACACGGTGCCCCACCTCGTCTGGGACTGGAACGGCACGCTGCTGCACGACATCGAGATCGTCCTCGCGGCGACCAACGCGGCCTTCGCCGAGGTCGGGATAGCCGGCCTGACCCTGGAGCGGTACCGCGACCTGTACTGCGTCCCGATCAGCGAGTTCCAGCGCCGGGCCCTGGGGCGGGCGGTCACCGCCGAGGAGGGGCGGGCGCTGGACGAGGCGTTCCACCGGCACTACTTCGCCCACTCCGACACGGCCGCCCTCGCCGACGGCGCCGCCGACCTGGTCACCGGCTGGACGCGCGCCGGGCGGACGCAGTCCGTGTGCTCGCTGGCGGAGCACGACCGGCTGGGTCCCTGGCTGACCCGGCTGGGCATCGCCGAGCACTTCGTGCGCGTCGACGGCAGCAGGGACGCGGGCCCCTCGGTCGGCAAGGCCGCCCAGATGGCCCGGCATCTGGCGGCCCTGACGGGGGTCGACCCGGCGCGGGTGGTGGTCATCGGCGACGCCGCGGACGACGCGCGGGCGGCGGCCCACGCGGGCGCCAAGGCCGTGCTGTACACGGGTGGTTCGCACAGCCGGCGGAGTCTGTCCGGCGCCGGCGTGCCGGTGGTCGACACCCTCGCGGAGGCGGTGTCCGTCGCGCAGGAGGTGGTGCGCCGCGGCTGACGCGCCGGCGCATGGCGACCGGCGCCCGTTCGCGTCGCGAGACGGGGCGATAGCCTGGGAGCGTGTTCAGTGCGATAGCCGCCTGCCTCCGCACGGGAGGCAACGTGGCCTCTCTCGGCGTCTCCGCCAGCTCGGCGGCCGGCCTGTCGACTGACTTCCCCCTCGGTACCACCGGAAGCATCCCAGCCATCCGAGCGAGCGCTGTCCGGTGACCGTTACTCGACGTCACGCGACGGTGCGCGACAGGAGCAGGACATGCACAGCAAGCTGGACGAAGCCAAGGACGAACTGCTGGCGCAGGCGGCCCAGGTGGCCGACCACGGCCCCAACCAGGGGCAGCCGCCGGCGCACGGGATGGACCCGGACGCGCTGCGCGCTTACCTGCGGCGCTACTACCTCTTCATCGCTCCCGAGGACATGACCGAGCGCGACCCGGTCGACCTCTACGGCGCTGCCCTCGCCCACCACCGGCTCGCCGCCGAGCGCCCGCAGGGCACGGCCAACGTCCGGGTCTACACGCCCTCCGTCGACGAGATCGGCTGGACGTGCACCCACACGGTGGTCGAGGTGGTCACCGACGACATGCCGTTCCTGGTGGACTCCGTCACCAACGAGCTGTCCCGTCAGGAGCGCGGCATCCATCTGGTGGTCCACCCGCAGGTCGTGGTCCGCCGCGACGTCACCGGCCGGATGCTGGAGGTGCTGGACACCGGGCGCGACCGCGAGGGCGCGGTCGACCCGGAGCAGCTGCCGCCGGACGCCGTGGTCGAGTCGTGGATCCACGTGGAGATCGACCGGGAGACCGACCGGGACCAGGCCCAGCAGGTCGAGGCCGACCTGCGGCGGGTCCTGGGCGACGTGCGCGAGGCCGTCGAGGACTACCAGAAGATGCGCGCCACCGCGTTGCGGATCGCCGAGGGGCTCTCCGAGGAGACGCTGCCCGAGGAGCTGGGCCGGCAGGACGTCGACGAGGCGTCCGAGCTGCTGAGCTGGCTGGCGGCCGACCACTTCACCTTCCTGGGGTACCGCGAGTACGAGCTGGCCAGGGAGGACGACGGCGGCGGCTCCGACGAGCTGCTCCCCGTGCCCGGCACGGGGCTGGGCATCCTCCGCTCCGACCCGCCCTACCCGGCGCCGGGCGAGGACCATCCCGCCTCCTCCGCCGCGTTCAACCGGCTCTCCCCGACGGCCAGGGCCAGGGCCAGGGACCCGAGGCTGCTGGTCCTGACGAAGGCCAACAGCCGGGCCACCGTCCACCGCCGTTCCTACCTGGACTACCTGGGCGTCAAGACCTTCGACGAGCAGGGCCGGGTCGTCGGCGAGCGCCGCTTCCTCGGGCTGTTCTCGGCCGCCGCCTACACCGAGTCGGTGCGCCGGGTGCCGGTGATCCGGCGGAAGGTCGCCGAGGTGCTCCAGGCCGCCGGCTTCACCGTGCAGAGCCACAGCGGTCGCGACCTGCTCCAGATCCTGGAGACCTACCCGCGCGACGAGCTGTTCCAGACCCCGGTGGAGACGCTGCGCAGCATCACCACCGCCGTGCTCCGGCTCCAGGAGCGTCGCCGGCTGCGGCTCTTCCTGCGGCAGGAGGACTACGGCCGCTACTACTCGGCGCTGGTCTACCTGCCGAGGGACCGGTTCACCACCTCGGTGCGGCTGCGGCTGCGGCAGATCCTCCTGGAGGAACTGGACGGCCAGAGTGTCGACTTCACCGCGTGGAACACGGAGTCCGTCCTTTCCAGGCTGCACTTCGTCATCAGGGTCGCGCCCGGCACCGAGCTGCCCGAGCTGACCGAGGCCGACCTGGACCGGATCGAGGCCCGGCTGGCCGAGGCGTCCCGCTCCTGGACGGACGGCTTCACCGACGCGCTGCTCGCCGAGTGCGGCGAGGAGCAGGCCGCCGACCTGGGCCGCCGCTACGCGCACGCGTTCCCCGAGGGGTACAAGGCGGACTTCCCGCCGCGCGCCGCCGTCGCCGACCTCCAGTACGTCATCGGGCTGCGGCCCGAGGAGGGCGCGGACTTCGCGCTCAGCCTCTACGAGCCGGTCAACGCCGGCCCGGGGGAGCGGCGCTTCAAGATCTACCGGATCGGCGAGCCGGTCACCCTCTCCGACGTGCTGCCGGTGCTCCAGCACCTGGGCGTCGAGGTGGTCGACGAGCGCCCCTACCAGCTGCGGCCGACCGAGGGCTCGCCCACCTGGGTCTACGACTTCGGGCTGCGGCTGCCGGAGGCGCTCGCCGACAGCCTGGGCGGCGGCGCCAGGGAGCGGTTCCAGGACGCGTTCGCCGCGGCCTGGACGGGCGCGGCCGAGGACGACGGGTTCAACGCGCTGGTGCTCACCGCCGGTCTCACCTGGCGCGAGGCGATGGTGCTGCGCGCCTACGCCAAGTACCTGTGGCAGGCCGGCGCCCGGTTCGCCCGGGAGAACATGGAGGCCACCCTCCGGCGCAACGTGCACACCACGCGCCTGCTGGTGAACCTCTTCGAGGCCCGGCACGCCCCGCAACGGCAGAGCGCCGGCCGGGAGTTGACGGACGGGCTGCTGGAGGAGCTGGACGGCGCCCTGGAGCAGGTGCAGAACCTGGACGAGGACCGCATCCTGCGCGCGTTCCTGACCGTGATCAAGGCGACCCTGCGGGTCAACTACTTCCAGCACGACTCCCGTGGCCGCCCGCACGCCTATCTGTCGATGAAGCTCGACCCGCAGGCGATCCCCGAGCTGCCCGAGCCGCGCCCCGCGTTCGAGATCTGGGTGTACTCGCCGCGCGTCGAGGGCGTGCACCTGCGCTTCGGCAAGGTCGCCAGGGGCGGGCTGCGCTGGTCGGACCGCAGGGAGGACTTCCGTACCGAGATCCTGGGCCTGGTGAAGGCCCAGGAGGTGAAGAACACGGTGATCGTGCCGGTGGGCGCCAAGGGCGGCTTCGTCGGCAAGCGGCTGCCGGACCCGGCGGCCGACCGGGACGCGTGGCTGGCCGAGGGCATCGGCTGCTACCGCACGTTCATCTCCGGCCTGTTGGACATCACGGACAACCTGGTGGACGGGGAGGTGGTGCCGCCGGCCGACGTGGTCCGGCACGACGAGGACGACACCTATCTGGTGGTCGCCGCCGACAAGGGCACGGCCACCTTCTCCGACATCGCCAACGAGGTCGCCCAGTCCTACGGCTTCTGGCTCGGCGACGCGTTCGCCTCCGGCGGCTCCGCCGGGTACGACCACAAGGGGATGGGCATCACGGCGCGCGGCGCCTGGGAGTCCGTCAAGCGCCACTTCCGCGAGCTGGGACACGACACGCAGACCGAGCCGTTCACCGCGGCCGGGATCGGCGACATGTCGGGCGACGTCTTCGGCAACGGGATGCTGCTGTCGGAGGAGATCAGGCTGGTGGCCGCGTTCGACCACCGGCACATCTTCCTGGACCCCGACCCGGACGCGGCCGTCGGCTACGCCGAGCGGCGCCGGCTCTTCGAGCTGCCGCGTTCCTCCTGGGCCGACTACGACACCTCGCTGCTCTCCAAGGGCGGCGGCGTGCATCCGCGCGGCGCCAAGTCCATCGCGTTGACCCCCCAGGTCAGGGAGGCGCTGGACCTGCCGGAGAGCACGGTCTCCCTCACCCCGGCCGAGCTGATGCGCGCGATCCTGCGCGCGCCCGTCGACCTCCTGTGGAACGGCGGCATCGGCACCTATGTGAAGGCCGCGTCCGAGTCGCACGCCGACGCGGGGGACAAGGCCAACGACGCGATCCGCGTCAACGGCCGCGACCTGCGCGCCAAGGTGGTCGGCGAGGGCGGGAACCTGGGCCTGACCCAGCGCGGCCGGATCGAGTTCGCGCTCGCCGGCGGACGGTGCAACACGGACGCCATCGACAACAGCGCGGGCGTGGACACCTCCGACCACGAGGTCAACATCAAGGTGCTGCTGGACGCCGTGGTGGCGGCCGGCGACCTGACGGGCAAGCAGCGCAACGTGCTGCTCGCGGAGATGACCGACGAGGTCGGCGACCTGGTCCTGCGCAACAACTACGCGCAGAACGTCGCGCTGGCCAACGGCGAGGCCACGGCCTCCGGCCTGATCCTGGCGCACCAGCGGGTGATCAGCCGGCTGGGCGAGCGGGGGCTGCTGGACCGGGAGTTGGAGTTCCTGCCGTCGGACGACGAGATTCGTGAGCGGCGCGCCGCCGGGCACGGCCTCACCCAGCCGGAGCTGTCGGTGCTGCTGGCCTACGGCAAGCTGACCACCACGGCCGAGCTGCTGGCCACCGAGCTGCCGGACGACGCCTATGTCGGGCAGCTGCTGCGGGCGTACTTCCCCGGCGCCCTGCGGGAACGATTCCCCGAGCTGATCGAGCGGCACGCGCTGCGCCGCGAGATCATCACCACGGTGCTGGTCAACGACACGCTGAACGTGGCGGGTTGCACCTTCGTCCACCGGATGCAGGAGGAGTCGGGGGCGTCCACCGAGGAGATCGTGCGGGCGCACACCGTCGCCCGGGACATCTTCCGGCAGGCCGAGATCTGGGACACCGCCGAGCGGCTGGACAACGAGGTGTCGGCCGACACCCTCACCCGCATCCGGCTGCACTCCCGCCGGCTGGTGGAGCGCGGCGCCCGCTGGCTGCTCAACAACCGCCCGCAGCCGTTGCGGCTGGCGGAGAACACGGAGCTGTTCGGCGAGCGGGTCGGCCTCGTCTGGGCCGAGCTGCCGAGCCTGCTGCGCGGCCGTGAGCTGGACCATCTCGACGCGCAGCACGCCGAGTTGGCCGAGGCCAAGGTGCCGGACGAGCTGGCGCGGCGGGTGGCGGGGCTGTCCGCCGTCTTCTCCGCGCTGGACATCGTGGCGGTCGCCGACCGCACCGGTCGCGAGCTGCTCGACGTGGCCGAGGTGTACTACCACCTCAGCGACGAGCTGAGCATCTCCCGGCTCCAGGAGCGGATCAGCGAGCTGCCACGGCTGGACCGCTGGCAGTCGATGGCGCGCACCGCGATCCGGGAGGACCTGTACGCGGCGCACCAGCTGATCGCCGCCGACGTGCTGGCCGCCGGCGGTCCCGAGGCCACGCCCGAGGAGCGGTTCGCGGCCTGGGCCGACCGCAGCGCCGCCGTGCTCGGCCGGGCGAGGGCGACGCTGCACGAGATCCAGTCCTCGGACAGCTTCGACCTGGCCAACCTCTCGGTGGCGATGCGGACGATGCGCACCCTGCTGCGCAGCAACCGCTGACCCGGACGCACGAACGACGGTGGGCCGGCCCCGGGATCTCCCGGGACCGGCCCACCGGCCGTTCGAGGCCCCCGGGGCGCGCGCCGTGCGGCCCGCGCCCCGCGTTCACCCCTTCACGACGAGGCTCTCCTCACCGCGCCGGCGTTCACTTCACCGCGCCGGCCATCACGCCGGAGACGAACTGCCGCTGGAAGGCGAAGAAGATCGCCAGCGGGATCAGCATCGTCAGGAAGGCGCCGGGCGCCAGCACGTCGAAGTTGCTGCCGAACTGCCGCATCTCCTGCTGGAGCGCCACCGTCATCGGCGGCGAGCCGGCGTCGGCGAAGATCAACGCGACCAGCATGTCGTTCCAGACCCACATGAACTGGAAGATGGCCAGCGCCGCGATCGCCGGGCCGCCCAACGGCAGCACCACCCGGAAGAACAGCCGGAGCTCGCCCGCGCCGTCCAGCCGCGCGGCCTCCAACAGCTCCCGTGGGATCTCGGCGAAGAAGTTCCGCAACAGGAAGATCGCGAACGGCAGGCCGAACGCCGAGTGGAACAGCACCACCCCGGCCGTGGTCTCGAAGATCCCCAGCGTGTTGAAGAGCCGCGCCACCGGGATCAGCGCCACCTGGATCGGCACCACCAGCAGGCCGACGACGACCAGGAACACCCAGTCGCGGCCGGGGAAGTCCATCCAGGCGAAGGCGTAGGCCGCCAGCGCCCCCACCACGACGACCAGCGCCGTCGCCGGCAGGGTGATCGCGACGGTGGTCCACACCGAGCCGGTGAACTTCTCGTTGCCCAGCAGGCTGTCGTAGTTGCTGAAGCTCCACTGGCCCGGGTCGGTCAGCGCCTCCCACCAGCCGGTGGAGGCGATGTCCCGCGGATCGCGGAACGACGAGACGAGCAGCCCGGCGGTGGGCAGCAGCCACAGGACGCCGACCACCACCAGGACGACCCGCACCACCGAGCCGGAGGCGAGGGAGGCGAGGCGTTCGCCCCAGGGGCGGCGCGGCGGGCCCGCGGCGGCCGAGGCCGGCGGGTCCGCCGGGTCGGGTACGTGTGCGGTCTTGGTGGGAGCGGTCACCGCTGGTTCTCCCGTCGCAGCCTGCGCAGGTTGACGATCATCACCGGCACCACGAGCAGCAGCAGGAACACCGCGATCGCGCTGCCCACGCCCTGGTCGGCTCCGGTGCCGAAGGAGGACAGATAGAGCTGGAGCGCCAGGACGTTGGCGTCCGCCTGGCTGGAGCTTGGCGCGATCACATAGACCAGGTCGAAGATCTTCAACACGTTGATCATCAGCGTCACGAACACCACCCCCAGCACCGGGGCCAGCAGCGGAACGGTGATCCTGCGGAACACCTGCCACTCGCCCGCGCCGTCCACCCGGGCCGCCTCCAGGGTCTCCCTGGGCACGCTCGCCAGGCCGGCGGCTATCAGCACCATCGCGAAGCCCGCCCACATCCACACGTAGCTGGCGATGATCGCCGGGGTGACGACCTTGGGGCCCAGCCACTCGATCCCGCTGTAGCGGGAGGTGAAGTTGTCCGAGGTCAGGCGGAGTTGCGCGCCGTCCGCCTCGGCGGGCAGGGCGAAGGTGCCGTCGTCGCCGGTCCTGGCGTCGGCCACCACTTCTCCGTCCACCACCGCCTCCACCTTGACCCCGGAGAGCGCCAACTCCTCGGGGTCGATGGTGTTGTCGGCGCCCGTGCCGCCCCGGGTGAAGTCCATCCAGACCGTGCCCGACACCTCGCCCGGGCCGCCGCTCGGCGCCACGGCCGGTTCGGCGTCGGAGAGTTCGGGCTGCGGGACCGCCACCAGCGGCAGCAACGCCGGGGTGCCGGCGGTCACCGGCTCGGTGAGCAGATAGGAGCCGTCGTCCTCGACGGTCAGCGGGCCGCCGGGCCGGGGCTCGGCGTCGGGCCAGCCGCTGCTGTCGGCGAAGGTGTCGTGCACCGTCGTCACCAGGGCGTTGGCCAGACCGCGGTCCGGGTTCTGCTCGTAGACCATCCGGAAGATGATTCCGGCGGCCAGCATCGAGATCGCCATCGGCATGAAGACGACCAGCTTGAAGACCGTCGCCCAGCGGATGCGTTCGGTCAGCACCGCGAAGACCAGACCCAGCGCGGTGGCCACCGTCGGCGCCACCACGATCCAGATCAGGTTGTTCTTCAGCGCCGTCCTGATGCCGTCGTTGGTGAAGATCTCCTTGAAGTTGTCCAGGCCGACGAAGCTGTCGCCCGAAGCGTCGAACAGGCTGCGCTGGATCGAGTACCCGATGGGGTACACCACGAGCGCGCCGAGCAGCAGCAGCGCCGGGAGCAGGAAGCTCGCCGCCACCCAGGGGCGTGCCCTGATCACCGCCTTGCCGGAAGCCATGGGTTGTCAGTCTCCGTCCGTCAGTGGCCGTACGCGTCGGCGGCCTGGGACTCCAGGTACTCCTGGGCCCGTTCGATGTCCTGCGGGGCGCGCAGGAAGTTCTGAAGTCCCTGCCACATGCCCTGCCCCGTGGTGCCGCCGAACGCGGCCGGGGTCTGGTCCGACATGTCGAACCTGAAGTCGTCGCCGGCGGCGATCAGCGCCTCGGCGATGCCCCGTTGGACGTCGTTCGGGTAGACGTCGAACTCAAGGGACTTGTTGGGCGAGACGAAGCCGCCCGGCTCGGCCCAGATGGCCGCGGCGTCGGTGGAGGCCAGATAGGTGAGGAACGCCTCCTGCGCCTCGCTCATCTCGCCGTCGGGGGCGACCGCCACGGCCGCGTCACCCGCGCTGACCACCGGCGGGTCGCCGGCCCCGACCGCGGGGAACGGGAAGACCCGCGCGTCCACGCCGACCTCGGCGTCGGTGTTGTCGGTGATCACCGAGCCCACGAAGTCCGCCTCGAAGACCATCCCGGCGTCCGGGGTGGTGAGGTTGGAGAACGTGTTGGTGACGGAGGTCGGGAAGTCCGTCTGGAGCGAACCGCGCTGGCCGCCCAGCAACAGCCGGCCCTCGCCGAAGAGTTCGCCGAGCGTGGTCAGCGCCTCGGTGACGCTCTCGTCGGTCCAGGGGATCTCGTGCGCGGCGAGCCGGTCGTACATCTCGGGGCCGGCCTGGGAGAGATAGATGTTCTCGAACCAGTCGGTGAGCGTCCAGCCGTCGCCGCCGGCCACGGAGACCGGCGTGGTGCCCGACTCCCAGACGGTCCAGGCGGTGTCGACGAACGCGTCCCAGGTGTCGGGCGCCTCGACGCCCGCGTAGTCGAAGGCCGTCGAGCTGTACCAGACCAGCGACTTGTTGGCGGCCTTGACATAGACCCCGTAGAGGTCGCCGTCGCCGCCGGCGGCCAACTGCTGCCAGCCCTCGGTGTAGTTGGCGTCGAGCTGCGCCCGGGTGGTCTCCCCGAGCGGCGCTATCCAGCCGTTGTCCGCGAACTCCCGCAGCACACCCGGCTGCGGCACCATCACGACGTCGGGCGGCGCGCCGCCCTCGATCTTGGTGCCGACGAACTGGGAGACGTTGTCCCCGCTGGGTACCACCGTGACCGAGGCACCGGTGCGGCGTTCGAACTCCTCCGCCACCCGCACGAAGTTGTCCCGCTCGGCGCCGGTCCACACCGCGCCGACCTCCAGTGACTCCCCGTTCAGGTCGGGGAGTTCGACGGTGGGGTCCCGATGCGCCGCTTCGCCCTCCTCCTCGCTGCCACAGGCCGACAGGGCAAGGGCCGTGGTGGCCACCACGGCTGCCGTCGCCCGTTTCACTCTCCGGCCTGGGCTTGGGCCCGAACCGCGCATGAACACCGCCTCAATCCTGGATGCGGCAACCCCCGTCTGCGCAGGGCCTGCCACGCCGCACGTCCCTACGCCGCATGTTCCTACGCGCTGTCCGGTATCCGATCAAGACGGAGGTGAGCGCCGGGGGCCTTTGTGATGGTGCTGTAACGTCCCGCGCGGACAATGCGGGGCCAAAGCGCCAGGGGGTGCTCCGGTGGCCTGAAGTGGGCGTTGCGATGACGTGCCGGACTACCGCAACGACCTGCGGCGAAACCGGTCAGGACCGTCGGCGCGGACCGGGCGGAACTGGCCGGAATCAGACCCCCGGTGTCGGGCGGTCTCGTGCGGTACCGGGGAGTCCCGTGCGGTCCCGAGCGTTCCCGAGCGGTCCGGTCGGGTCTCGTGCGTTCTGGTGGGAGGGGTCAGACGGGGGTGGCCGAGGCCGACTCCTTCGGGGAGGCGGCGCGCGCCGCCGCGCTCGCCAGCAGGGCGATGTCGGTCGGGCCGTTCCCCAACTCGCGGACCGGACGGCGGGCCGGCGGGTCGCCGAGCCGCGCCCAGTCGAGCCGGGTCACGGTCGGGCGGAGCGTCGCCGTGCGCGGGATGCGGCCCGTGATGCGGCCGGCCTGCGTGGGCGCACGGCCGCCGTCCACCGTGCGCAGCTCGCCGCGGCCGGGAGGCGCCCCGGTCAGCACGAGCCGGGCGGCCACCGCCAGCCGCAGCGGGTCCTCGCCGGCCGGCGGCCCGCCGGCCAGCACCAGCCGCACCCCGAGCGCCGGGCCCTCCCGGCGCACCGCGTCCAGCGCCCGCATCATCGAGCCCGCCGCCTGCCGCCCGGGGGCGCCCAACGGCGGGGAGACCAGCGCCGGCAGGTCGTCCACCAGCACCACCAGCCAGGGCAGCGGCGCGCTGCCCCGCGCACGCATCGGCGGCTCGGGCTCCTGGCCCGCCGCCTCCCCTCCGCTGCGCGGCGCGACCACGCGGCCCTCGCCCAACTCCCCGGCGGCCGGCGTCAGTCCCTCGCCGAAGCCGCGACGCGGATCGAACGAGGTGCCACCCAGCAGCAGCGCCCTTCGCTTCAACTCGCCGCGCAGCGCCTGCGCGAACGCCCTGATCCGCACCGGGTCCGTCGCCCCGACATGCGAGGCGACCTGCGGCAGCTCGGCCGACGCCGCCAGTCCCTCGCCCTCGCCCTCGACCAGCAGCAGCGACAGCTCACGCGGGCCGAGCGTCGCGGCGAGCGAGGCCGCCAGCGCGTTCAACGTCTCGGTGCGGCCGGAGCGCGGACCGCCCTCGACCAGCAGCGGCACCCGGGAACCGCCCAGGCCGAACGAGACCGGCCCCCGCTCGCCGGCCCCGAGCACCAGCGGCAGCCCGGTGCCCCCTGCCCAGCGCCGCCGCAGCGAGGCCGGGGTGACCCGGGAGAGCTCCAGCACGTCCAGCAGGCGGCAGCTCTCCGGCAGCGGAGCCGTCCCCGGCTGGGCGCCGCCCGCGCCACCCACGCCCTCCTCGCGCAACGGCGCCAGCGCGCGGGCGAAGCGCTCGACCCACGCGGGCGAGACCGCGTCGGCGCTGGCCGCGGGGCCAGGTCTGCCGTCGGGACCCACCAGCCGGACCGCCGTGGCCATCGCGCCGCTGAGCAGGCCGACCGAGCCGCAGGCGGCGAAGGCCGGGGACGCCGACCGCGCGGCGCCCAGCGTCTCGGCGACGGGGGAGGAGGGGGTGGCCGGCGGCGTCTCGGCCAGGCAGAGCAGATGGACCCCGGTGGCCGGGCCCTCGACGGCCAGCCGCGCCAGCCGCTGGGCGGCGGCCGGCGAAAGCCCGCCGTCCACCAGCACCACCGAGCGCCTGGCCGGCGAGCGGCCCTCGCCCGGCGCCTCGATCTCGGTCAACTCCCTCAGCCTGGCCGCCACCTGCTCCTCGTCGAAGCCCAGCAGCAGCCGGCAGTCCTGGCCGCGCGCCGGGCGGGTGTGCGGCAGCCAGCCGAGCCAGGACCACTCGGCGGCCCGGCCGGGGGCCAGCACCACCAGCTCCAGCGCGCTCGGCGGGTGGAGCGCCGCCAGCTGCGCCAGCACGGCGCGGGCCAGCCCGGCGATCCGCTCACGCGGCCCCGCCAGGCCGAGCGATCCCACGGCCGGCAGGCTGACGGTGACCGGCGGCAGCCCGTCGGCGGGGCTCTGCGCCGTGCCCAGCCTTATCCCGTAGGCGTCCCGGCTGCCCGCGCGGCGCTCCCAGAGCCGGGGTCCCGACTCGACGGCCAGCAGCAGCAGAGCGGCCAGATCCGGCCAACGCGACTCCTCGGCGGGCGCGACCCTGGGCACCCGCTCGGCCGCGACCGGCTCCGGCGGGGCCTCCTCGGGGCGCCCGGAGGCGCGGCGCCCCCAGCCCACGCGGCGCTGCACCCGGGTCGGCGGCGGCTCGGGCGGCGGGCCCGAGGCCCCACCCCGGCGGTCGGGCGCCGCGCCCGGCGCCGGCTGCCCGCCGAGCGCCGGCGCCGCCGGCCGCTCCGCGGCGGTCAGCACCCGGAGGGCCGACTCGCCGAGCCGCAGTATCCCGCCGGACGGGAGCGCCACGGGGTGCTCCCGCACCGGGCGGCCGTCCAGCCAGGTGCCGTTGGTCGAGCCGAGGTCGGCGACGGTGATCGTGCCGTCGGGGGACAGCGTCAGGGCGCAGTGCAGCCGGGAGACGTCCGGGTCGTCCAGCGGGATGTCGGTGTCGGCCGAGCGGCCGATGGTGGCCGTGCCGCCGCGCAGCAGATGGACCCCGCCCGCGTCGGGCCCCGAGGCGACCAGCAGCCGCGCCGGCACCGGCTCCGCGCCCGGCCCCTCCAGCGGCCGGTGCAGCGAGAGGACCGCGCCGTCGACCAGCGGGGGCTGCCCCAGCTGGCTGAGCGCCGGGTCCAGCCTGCGGTCCTCGCAGTAGACGGCGCCCGGCGTCGATCCCCCGGGCGTGACCACGCTGGCCAACGAGCCGACGACGGCGGAGAGCGGGGTGCCGGCGGGGGCGGTGACGGTCACGTCGACGCCGTCGGCAACGCCGGGCCCGAGAACGGTCACCCTGATCTGAATCGGCATCGCGGCCCTCCCGGTCACTCCCGGCTGTCATGTCCCGACCCGCGGGGATGCGGATGATGCTGGTGGCATCCTCGCACCCGTCACTGACAGCGGAACGCGCATCTGATGCTTAATGATCTTGATTGGCTATATCTGACCAGATCTGATCGGTCGTTACCAGGGGCGGTCGTTACCGGGCCGCTACCGGGCCGGAACGTTCCCCAAGCCGCACGCCCGCGTTCCGCGTCCGGCCGCCCGCGTTCCGCCGGAACCGGGAGGTGCCACTCGGCCCCCATCATCCACCTGCCGCCCCGCCACCCCCGCGCGCCCCCTCCGCGGAACCGCGCGCGATCACTCGGACGCGCCCCCGCCGACCGCCCTCTCACGCCCCGGCCCCGCCGACCGCACGCAACCGACCCGGCGGGCGCCGCGTCCCACCCGGCAGTGCCCGGGGCGAGGCCCCGATGTCACCCGGTGGCACTACAGTGCGGCACTACAGTAGGTGTCTCGGGACACGTGACCATTCAGCGAAGCATCAGGGAGCCAGCGTGCGGCCGGTAGGCAGCAAGTACCTGCTTGACGAGCCGCTCGGACGCGGCGCCACCGGCACCGTCTGGCGCGGGCGCCAGCGCGAGGTCGCCGGCTCGGAGGCCGCCGTCCAGGGGGAGCCGGGCGAGCTGGTCGCGATCAAGGTCCTCAAGGAGGAGCTGGCCCACGACCCCGACGTGGTGATGCGCTTCCTGCGCGAGCGCTCCGTGCTGCTGCGGCTGGCCGCCGCCAACCACGGCAACATCGTCCGCACCCGCGACCTGGTCGTCGAGGGCGAGGTGATAGCCCTGGTGATGGACCTGATCGACGGCCCCGACCTGCACCGTCACCTCTACGAGAACGGCCCGATGACGCCGGTCGGCGCCGCCCTCCTCACCGCACAGATCGCCGACGCCCTCGCCGCCGCGCACGGCAAGGGCATCGTCCACCGCGACCTGAAGCCGGCCAACGTGCTGCTCGCCGGCGGCCAGGACGGACAGCCGCTGCGCCCGATGCTCACCGACTTCGGCATCGCCCGCCTCGCGGACTCTCCCGGGGTCACCAGGGCGCACGAGTTCGTCGGCACCCCTTCCTATGTGGCGCCCGAGTCCGCCGAGGGCCGCGAGCAGACCTCGGCCGTCGACGTCTACGGCGCCGGCATCCTGCTCTACGAACTGATCGTCGGACAGCCGCCGTTCGGCGGGGGAAACACCCTCCAGGTCCTCCAGCGCCACATCAGCGAGCAGCCGCACCGCCCCGACGGGGTCCCCGGCCCGCTGTGGACCGTCATCGACCGCTGCCTGCGCAAGTCGCCCGACGAACGCCCCTCCGCGGCCAACGTGGCCCGCGCGCTGCGCGCCGTCGCCGCCGGCATCAACGAGAACGCCACCCCGGACCAGCGCAACGCGGCGCTCGGCGTCGGTGCCCTGCTGCTCCCCGAGTCCTCGCCGGTCCGCGTCCCCGGCACCGGGATCAGCCCGGAGGGCTCCGCCGAGCCCACCCAGGTCATGCCGGGCGGCTCGCGCGGCGCCCCGGACACGGGCGGCGACGCCGACTCCGAGGCCGCGACCAACGTCATGCCCAGCGTCGGCGCCGACGGCGGCCGGAGCGACGGCCTCGGCGACACCCGCTCCCTGCCCGCCCAGCCGCCCACGCCGCCCGAGCCCGAGGGGCCGCACCCGTGGGGCGACCAGATGCGCGCCGCCAGGGACCGCAACGAGCCCACCCGCGTCCAGCCGGTCCAGGAGCCGCAGGACCCGCTCCACCGGCAGCCGCAGCGCCAGCCCCAGCGGCGCCCCCAGCGCCGGCCTCAGCAGCGGCAGCCCCAGCAGCCGCCCCAGCCGCGGCCGGACCCCTACGGTTACCCTCCGCAACAACAGCAGCAGCGCTACCAGCCGCCGCCGCAGCAGTACCAGCGGCCCGTTCCGCCGCCCTACCAGGAGCCCCAGCCGCGTCAGGACCGCGAGCCGCGCGGCCGTTCCCGCGGCGCCAACCCGATGCGGATTCCCGGGCTCGGCTGCCTCAAGGGCTGCCTCTTCATGCTGCTCATTCTCGTCGTGATCGGTTTTCTCATCTGGAACTTCACGCCGCTTCAGGACTGGATCGCCGACGGCCGGAGTTTCTGGGACACCGTCACCGACTGGTTCGACGACGTGCGGGAAAAGCTCGGGCTGATCGAGGAGGCGCAGCAGGGCGTCGAAGACCTCCAGGACAACGTTCCCTGAGGGGAGTGAAGCGGAGTGAATGGAGGCCCCGCTTCCGTTCGTTGGTGAATCCCGATCACCTTCGCGGCGCAACTCGTCGATGATCTCGGTGATTTATCGACTTCCCATCAGGAATTTCGTCCGGGACATGCCGGTAAACCGGGACAATCCCGGCGTGCTGTCCTGTGTCGCGCGGAGTGGCGACGTAGCCTCACGCCATGGCACGGAACATCGGCAGCCACTACACCGCCCACCGTGTGCTCGGCCGCGGCAGCGCCGGAACGGTGTGGCTCGGGGAGGGCCCGGAAGGCCCGGTCGCGATCAAGCTCCTGCGGGAGGACCTCGCCGCCGACCCCGACCTCGCCGAGCGCTTCGCCCATGAACGGCACGCGCTCCTCGGCCTGGAACACCCGCACATCGTGGGCGTGCGCGAACTGCTGGTCCCCGAGGAACAGGCGGGCGAGGGCGGCGAGATCGCCCTGGTCATGGACCTGGTGCGCGGGCCCGACCTGCGCACCCACCTCGCCAGGGAGCGCCGGCTGGCCCCGGCCGAGGCGGCGGCCGTCGTCGCCGGCATCGCCAGCGGCCTCGCCGTCGCGCACGCCGCCGGCATCGTGCACCGCGACGTCAAGCCGGAGAACATCCTGCTCGACACCTCGGGCGAGCGCCCGCACGCGCTGCTCACCGACTTCGGCGTCGCCAAGCTGATCGACGAGCCGCGCCACGGCGGGAAGTCCGGGGTCGTCGGCACCCCCGACTACATGGCCCCCGAGATCGTCGAGGGCCTGCCGCCCCGCGCCTCCGTGGACATCTACGCCCTGGTCACCGTCCTCTACGAACTCCTCTCCGGCTTCACCCCGTTCGGCGGCGGTCACCCGGGCGCCGTGCTGCGCCGGCAGGTCACCGAGCAGGTGGCGCCGCTGCCCGGGCTGCCGGACGAGCTGGGGGAGCTGATCCAGCAGTGCCTGGCCAAGGCGCCGGCCTCCCGGCTGCGTGCCGCCGAACTGGCCTCGCGCCTGCGTGAGTTGCAGCCGGCGCTGGTCGGCCGCGAGCCGCTGGACCTCGGCGATCCCACGCCGGAGGAGGACCGCGGACAGCCGGCCGAGGACGAGGCCGCGCTGGCGACGGCCGCCTCGGCGCGGGCCGCCGTTCCCCTGGTGCGGGGCGCGGCGCCCGACTCCGAGCGCGTCACCCACACCCGGATGCGGGTCCCGGACGCCGACGAGCTCTCCGGCGGGGCGCGCGGGACCGCCCGCGCGCCCCGCGCGGCCGGGCAGCCGCGCGCCGGCTCGGCGCGCAACGCGACCACCCCGGGCGCCAGGCGCCGCCGCCGGCTCGCGGTGACGGTCGCCGGCGCGGCCGTGCTCGCCGCCGTGGCCGGCTGGCTGCTGCTCTCCGGCGGCGACGAGGGGGAGGGCGGCGACGGGATGGGCCCGGCGATCGTTCCCACCGTTGTCGACGAGGCCGTGGTCGAGGAGGCCGTTGTCGACGAGGCCCGAACGAGCTGAGCGCCCCCGTCCCCGGGGCGCCGTCGGGCGGCCGGGCGCCCCCGGGACCAACGGTTACGCTGGGGGGGTGGCAGTCGTCGATGTTTCCGAAGCGTTGAAGTCCCTCGCCTCCACCATGGAGTCCGTCGAGGCCGTGATCGATCTCGACCGTTTGCGGTCCGACATCGCCGAGCTTGAGGAGCAGGCGGCGGCGCCCAACCTGTGGGACGACCCGGAGAGCGCCCAGCGGGTCACCAGCCGGCTCTCGCTGCTCCAGGGCCAGCTGCGCAAGGTCGAGGAGCTGCACGGCAGGATCGACGACCTGGAGGTCCTCTTCGAGCTGGCCGAGGACGAGAGCGACGCCGACGCCCGCCGGGAGGCCGAGGACGAGCTGGCCTCCGTGCGCAAGGCCGTCGACGAGCTGGAGGTGCGCACCCTGCTCTCCGGCGAGTACGACCCGCGCGAGGCGATGGTCAGCATCCGCGCCGAGGCCGGCGGCGTCGACGCCGCGGACTTCGCCGAGCAGCTCCAGCGCATGTACCTGCGCTGGGCCGAGCGCCGCGGGTACTCGACCGAGGTGCTCGACACCTCCTACGCGGAGGAGGCGGGCATCAAGTCCACGACCTTCACCGTCAAGGCCCCCTACGCCTACGGCACCCTCTCCGTCGAGCAGGGCACCCACCGGATGGTGCGGATCTCGCCGTTCGACAACCAGGGGCGGCGCCAGACCTCGTTCGCCGGCGTCGAGGTGCTGCCCGTGGTGGAGCAGACCGACCACATCGAGGTCCCGGAGAACGAGATCCGGGTGGACGTCTTCCGCTCCTCGGGACCCGGCGGCCAGTCGGTCAACACCACGGACTCCGCGGTCCGGCTGACCCACCTGCCGACCGGCATCGTCGTCTCCTGTCAGAACGAGAAGTCACAGATCCAGAACCGCGCCGCCGCGATGCGCGTTCTCCAGGCGCGGCTGCTCGCCCACCAACGGGCCGAGGAGCAGGCGAAGATGGACGCCCTCAAGGGAGACGGCGGAAACTCCTGGGGGAACCAGATGCGCAGTTACGTTCTCCAGCCGTACCAGATGGTCAAGGATCTGCGCACCGAACACGAAGTCGGAAACCCTCAGGGTGTGCTGGACGGGGATATCGACGACTTCCTCGAAGCCGGAATCCGTTGGCGTAAACAGCACGAGAAGTAACCTTCACACAACTTCTTCCCCTCGCAGGGCACTTACCGGACATCCTGCTTGACGGGGATGCGTTCAGGGGGAAGGGTGTTCACTTGGCACGCCTGTGATCCGTGGGTGCGAGTAGCGCGAGGGGCGCAAGAGCAAGGTGAACCCCAAGCGGTTCCGCCGCCCTTGCGTGAGGCTGCCCCATTCACGGGACACTGTGATGGCATCTCCGTCACATACCAAGTAGCTACAGGGGGTAGTGGATAGATGGCCAGTCCCAAGACTCGGGCCAACGTGGCGCGTATCGCCGCGGCCGCCGTCTTCGCCGCGGGTGCTTCGCTCGCCGTCGTTGGCACCGCGTCGGCAAGCAACAGCTCGGCCAAGGCGGCCGACACCTCGACGAAGGACGCCAGCATCGTCGGCGTCATCGAGGGGAGCGACGGCGGCATCGTCGGCATCGTCGAGGGCGTTACCGAGGGTGACACCGAGGGCGATGACGAGGGTTCCGTCGAGGGCGACGACCAGGGTTCCGTCGAGGGTGACACCGAGGGTGACACCGAAGGCGACGACCAGGGCAGCGTCGAGGGCGACGACCAGGGTTCCGTCGAGGGTGACGACCAGGGTTCCGTCGAGGGTGACACCGAAGGTGACACCGAGGGCGACAACGCCGGTGACAACGGCGGCGCCGAGGGTGACAACGGCGGCGACAACGGCGGCGCCGAGGGTGACAACGGCGACAACGGCGGCGACGAGGGCGGCTCCGCCTCCGGCGGCCCGCAGGGCGTTGCCGAGGGCGGCGACGGCGGCCTGGAGCCCGACACCGAGGGTGGCAGCAGCCCCATCGAGCAGGACACTCCCACCGAGGACCTGACCGACGAGGCCGCCACCGAAGAGCGCGAGGAGCTGGCCGAGACCGGTTCCTCCATGAACGAGACCCTGCTGGTCATCGGTGCTGCCACCATGATCGCCGGCGGTGTGGGCTTCCGCTACCTGCCGCGTCTCATCAACAAGGGCGGCGCCACCCCCGCCTGAACCGGCGGCAGGCGACCCTGAACCGACCCTGAATCAGGGCAACGGGCCCGGAACGCTCAGGCGTTCCGGGCCCTTCCCTCGTTCGACGTCACTTTCCCGGCCCGCGCGGACGGGTGCGGGATGCCGCGGACCCGCTCAGGCGGGCCGGGCCATCAGCCATGCCACGGCGGCCAGCCCCACCAGGAGGGCGATCAGCGCGCCCGGGTGGCCCAGCAGGTCCCAGGGGCCGCGCGTCTGCCGCAGCCGCGCCAGCTCGGCGCGGCACACCGCGCACCGCCCCTCGCTCACCCGCCCCGCGCAGTTGGCGCACACCAGCCACTCGGCGGTCATGCGATCGTCTCCTCTCGTCCCCCCGTCTCCTCCACTCTGCCAGGCGGAACGCCGGCCCGCGACGGAGAGCGGACGGCGGGCCCTCGGGATGCGGGGCGGAAGGCGTCGGGGGCGGTGGGCACCGGCGGGAGAACCCCCGCGAGTGGGGGCAAGTGGGGCGGCCACGTGGCCCGCGGAACTGCGCGGCGCGCGGCGCTTCGCGTAGGGTCTGCCGAGCAAGGGAGAACCCCTCGTCCATACCCAGTCCCGACTTGGTGTAACCGTGATTCGATTCGACAACGTCTCCAAGACCTATCCCCGGCAGCAGGCGCCGGCCCTCAGTGGCGTCTCGCTGGAGGTCGAACGTGGCGAGTTCGTCTTCCTGGTGGGCTCCTCGGGCTCGGGCAAGTCCACCTTCCTGCGGCTGCTGCTGCGGGAGGAACGCGCCAGCCAGGGCAGTGTGCACGTGCTCGGCAAGGACCTCGGCCGGCTCTCCAACTGGAAGGTGCCGCAGGTCCGCAGGCAACTCGGCACCGTCTTCCAGGACTTCCGGCTGCTGCCCAACAAGACGGTGGGCGAGAACGTCGCCTTCGCCCTTGAGGTGATCGGCAAGCCACGCGGCCAGATCCGCAAGACCGTGCCCGAGGTGCTGGACCTGGTGGGCCTCGGCGGCAAGGACGACCGGATGCCGGGCGAACTCTCCGGCGGTGAGCAGCAACGTGTCGCCATCGCCCGCGCCTTCGTCAACAGGCCGCTGCTGCTGATCGCCGACGAGCCCACGGGCAACCTGGACCCGCAGACCTCGGTCGGCATCATGAAGCTGCTCGACCGCATCAACCGCACGGGCACCACCGTGGTCATGGCGACCCACGACGCCCAGATCGTGGACCAGATGCGTAAGCGTGTGATCGAACTTGAACGCGGTCGGTTGGTGCGTGACCAGACCCGCGGTGTCTACGGCTACCAGCACTGACTCGACCACGGAAAGGACGCCATGCGCGCCCACTTCGTCCTCTCGGAGATCGGGGTCGGTCTCCGTCGGAACCTGACCATGACCTTCGCGGTGATCGTCTCGGTCGCCCTCTCCCTGGCCCTGCTCGGAGGCGCGCTGCTGGCGCGCAAGCAGGTCAACAGCATGGAGGACTACTGGTACGACCGCGTCGAGGTGTCGATCTTCCTCTGCAACGAGGTCGACGCCGAGACCGACGCCGCCTGCTCCCGTGGCCCGGCCACCGAGGAGCAGCGGGAGGAGATCGCGGCCGAGTTGGAGAGCCTGGAGCTCGTGGACACGGTCTACCACGAGAGCGCGGAGGAGGCCTACGAGCACTACCAGGAGCAGCAGAAGGACTCGCCGTTCGCCTCCGTGGTGACCCCGGAGCAGATGCAGGAGTCCCTGCGGATCAAGCTGACCGACCCCACCAAGTACGAGGTGATCTCCTCGGCCTTCGCCGGCCGGGAGGGCGTGCAGTCCGTGACGGACCAACGCTCCCTGCTGGAGAACCTGTTCAACCTGTTGAACGGCGTGAACATCGCGGCCGTGGGGCTGATGATGCTGATGCTGGTGGTGGCGGTGTTGCTGATCGTCAACACGGTGCGGGTCTCCGCGTTCAGCAGGCGCCGCGAGACCGGGATCATGCGGCTGGTCGGCGCCTCCAGCTTCTACATCCAGCTGCCCTTCATCCTGGAGGCCACGATCGCGGGGCTGATGGGCGCGCTGCTCGCGTGCTTCCTGCTGCTCGGCGTCTATCTGGGCATCGACGGCTTCCTCGCCGAACGCATCCCGGTGATCGACTTCGTCGGCTGGGACGCCGTCTTCTCGGTGCTGCCCTATGTGTTGGTGACGGGCATCGCGATGCCCGCTCTTGCAGCATTCTTCGCTTTGTACAAGTACCTGAAGGTGTGAAATCGGTGTGACGTATCCCCGGCGGTGAAGCAACTGTCAACTACCGTGCGCCCGTCGGGGATGTCCTACACTCCCCAGCATGTCTGGTCCGTCTCACCGCGGTTCGTCCCGGAGCGTCCGGCGGGGCACCGCTCTGGCGTGTGTCTTCACCGGGGTGTTGGTGACCGGAGCCGCGACCGGTTCGTGGCCGAGGGGAAACGACGAGGCGGAGGCGGCCGTACTGGCCTCCGGCTCCGGAGCGGGCCTCGGCGTCGAGGAGGCCAGGGAGTCCGCCTCAGCGGCCCTCGACGACGCCGGCCGGCTGGTCAGCCGCAGCGGCGACCGCTGGGCCGCGGCCTACAGCCCCGAGGAGTACGAGGCGCTGCGCCGCGGCCTTGACGGCGAGTACGTCGGCACCGGCATAGCGGTACTGCGCACCGCCGACGGCCGGATCGAGGTCGGCGAGGTGCACGCGGACAGCCCGGCCGAGCGCGCCGGCGTCAGGCCGGGCGACGAGATCCACACCATCGACGGCGTTCCGCTGGCCGGCGGCCCGGTGACCGACGTGGTCAGCCGGCTGCGCGGCAGCGACCGCGCCGCCGAGGCCGGCCCCGGCAGCACCGTGCTGCTCGGTATGGAACGGGACGGCGAGCGCCGGGAGTTGTCCGTGGAGCGCGCCCGGCTCGCGATCCGCAGCGTGACCGTGACCGAGGGGGACGGCTTCACCCGCGTCGAGGTGGACTCGTTCACCCGGGGCTCGGCCGCGCTGCTGAGCGAGGCGGTCGCCGAGGTCCCCGAGGGGCACGGCATCGTCGTCGACCTGCGGGGGAACGCGGGCGGGCTGCTGACCGAGGCCGCCGAGGCCGCCTCCGTCTTCCTGGACGGCGGGCTGGTCGCCACCTACGACGTGCACGGCGAGGAGCGCGCCCTGCACGCCCCGGCCGGCGGGGACACCGACACCCCGCTGGTGGTGCTGGTGGACGGCGGCACCATGAGTTCGGCCGAGATGTTCACCGGCGCGCTCCAGGACCGCAATCGAGCGGTCATCGTCGGTCACCACACCTTCGGCAAGGGAACGGTCCAGATGCCGAGCGAGCAGCCGGACGGCTCGGTCGCCGAGCTGACCGTCGGGCACTACGCGACCCCCTCCGGGCGCACCGTCGACGAGGACGGCCTCGTGCCCGACCTGCTGGTGGAGCCCGGCGCCGACGCCGAGACGGAGGCCGGGAGGGTGCTGGCCGGGCTCGGGGTGTAGGCCCGGAATATCGCTTCGGCCCGACGATCTCCGATGGGTAGACTTGGCTGGTCATGGCTAAGGAAAAGGGACGCAAGCTCATCGCGCAGAACAAGCGTGCCCGGCACGACTACCTCATTCTCGACACGTACGAGTGTGGGCTGGTGCTGACGGGCACCGAGGTCAAGTCGCTGCGCGCGGGTCGCGCCTCGCTGGTGGACGGGTTCGGCCAGATCGACGGCGCCGAGGCCTATCTGCACAACGTGCACATTCCGGAGTACGCCCAGGGCACCTGGACCAACCACAGCGCGCGGCGCAAGCGCAAGCTGCTGCTGCACCGCTCGGAGATCGACAAGCTGATCGGCAAGCTCCAGGAGAGCGGTCTCACCCTGGTGCCGCTCCAGCTCTACTTCGTCAACGGGCGGGCCAAGGTCGAGATAGCGCTGGCCAGGGGCAAGCGCGAGTACGACAAGCGGCAGACGCTGCGGGAGAAGCAGGACCGCAGGGAGGCGGAGCGCGTCATGTCGGCGGCCCGCCGCAAGCAGCGCGGCTGAGCGGGGAGCCCGGTCGAGCGCTCGGCGGGGCCGAAACGACCGGGCGTACCGCGGGGCGCCGCGCTATACTGGACGACAGAGCACGGCACGGGCCGTCGGGGACACCCGCGGCGGGCCGTTTGTCAACTCAACATGGGGATGATCGGTTTCGACAGCGAACGTCGAAGCAGGGGAAGCGAGCCGAGGAAGCGGCAATGATCTCGTTAACCATATGCCGCAAAAAAATAATCGCCAATACCAAGCGCGATTCCTTCGCCCTCGCTGCCTGAGCAGCGACCGCGAGGTGTCAGCCCGGGCTAGTTCCCGTCCCGGGTCCTGGCATCAGCTAGGGGACTCACCACCCGCCCCGGTCACGGGGGTGTGTGGGACATCACACAGTGACTGAGCCCGTCGGAGACTTGTCCGCGTGATCTCCGGGGCCGAGAAAATCGCAGCGGACTGCGCTCGGAGAAGCCCTCCTTCCACTTCGTTGGACGCGGGTTCGATTCCCGCCATCTCCACGTTTGCCCCGGACCGGGTTCCCGGTCCGGGGCTTTTCGCTGTCCCGGGGCCCGCGGGCGACAGCGGCGCGATCGCGGTGCGGGTGTGTGGCGTCCTCGCGCCGGTGCGGGGTGCTCGCGTGAGGTGCCGGCGGCCCCTCGTGGCGGCCGTGGCGCGCGGCGCCCGGGATTCCTCGGGGGGCCACCGATTGTGGGCGTAAGCCCGTCTTTTTGTCGGTGTGGGCCGGTAAGGTCGCGACCATGGCGAACAGTTGGCGTAATCAGCGGGTCACGCTCATCGGCGGCGCCGCGCTGGTGACGGTCCTCGCCGTGGTCGCGGTACTGCTGCTGCGCGGCGGCGGGGACGGCGGGGGCGAGGAGCGGGCGCGCGCGGCCACCGAGCGTTTCCTCGACGCCTGGGCCGCCGGCGAGCTGGCCGAGGCCGCGGCCGGGACCGACGACCCCGCCGCCGCCGAGTCGCTGCTGGGCTCCGTGGCGAACAACACGGCGCCCGAGGAGGTCTCCTTCGAGGTCACGGGCGCCGTCGACAAGCCGGACGGCGCCCCCGACGACGCGCGGGCGGTCGGGTTCACCGCCCACTTCACGCTGCCGGGGATCGGCGAGGTCTCCTGGGAGAGCGTCGCGCTCGCCGTTCCCGGGTCGGGCGACGAGTGGCGGCTGCGCTGGCAGTCGTCGCTGCTGCACCCGGAGTTGTCCGAGGGGCAGACCCTGGTCAACACGGTCTCCTGGCCGGAGCGCGCGCCGATCGTCACCGCCGACGAGACCACGGTCGCCGGCCCGGCCAGGGTCTGGGCGGTGAGCATATGGCCGGCCCAGCTGACCGACGAGGAGCTGGCCTGGGAGACGCTGGACGCGCTGGACGCCGGGATAGACGTCGAGGCGCTCGCCGAGCGGGTCGCCGAGGCCGAGCCGGACCAGGCGGTGCCGGTGGTCACGCTGCGGGACCAGGTCTACGCCGAGCACGCCGAGGAGCTGGTCTCCGTGCCGGGGCTCCAGTTCGCCGAGGAGGGAAGGACGTTGGCGCACGCCGCGCGCGCCGTCGTGGGCGCGGTCGACCCGGAGTCGGGGGAGGGCGTCTCGGGACTCCAGGTGCGGTACCAGGAGGTGCTGGCCGGCACGCCGGGCGCCGAGCTGGTGGTCGCGGACCGTGAGTCGGGGGAGGCGGTGGCCACGCTGGAGCGGCGCGAGGGCGAGCCGGGCAGCCCGGTCGTCACCACGCTGGACGCCGACATCCAGCGGGCGGCCGAGGAGGCGCTGGCCGAGGCGGGAAGCGACGGTTCGATCGTGGCGCTGCGGGCCTCCACGGGCGAGGTGCTGGCGGCGGCCGACACCCCGGTGGACGGCTTCGCGCGTTCCCTGGAGGGGCAGTTGGCGCCGGGATCCACCTTCAAGGTGCTGACCGCGGCGCATCTGCTGGAGAGCGGGGTCGGTGTGGAGGACCCGCTGGGGTGCCCGCGCCATGTCACGGTCAACGGGCAGCGCTTCGAGAACCAGGACGAGTTCGAGCTGGGCGACGACACCACGTTGCACGACGCCTTCGCCGCCTCGTGCAACACGGCGTTCATAGGCAACCTGGACCGCTTCGACCACGAGTCGCTGGGGCGGACGGCCGAGGCGTTCGGCATAGGGGCCACCTGGGAGGTGGGCGCGGCGACCTTCGACGGCTCGGTGCCCCCGACCGCGGAGGAGAACGAGCTGGCCGCCTCGCTGATAGGCCAACACCAGGTGCAGGCCAGCCCGCTGGCGATGGCCTCCGTCGCCGGCACGGTGGCGGCCGGCGGATTCCACCAGCCGGTGCTGGTGCCCGACGCGGTCGAGCGGCGGCACGAGGCGACGGCCGAGCTGTCCGAGGAGACGCTCCAGGCGCTCCAGGGGCTGATGCGGGACACCGTGACCGATGGCTCCGCGTCGGCGTTGGCCGACGTGCCGGGCGAGCCGCACGGCAAGACCGGCACGGCCGAGTTCACGGACGAGGACGGCGAACTCGCCACCCACGCCTGGATCATCGGCTATCTCGGCGAGGAGGACCTGGCGTTCGCCGTGGTGCTGGAGGACGGCGGTTCCGGCGGGCAGGACGCGGGCCCGGTGGCGGCCGACTTCCTCGAACGGCGCTGACGCGGCTACTGACGCGGATACGTTTCCGCGCCCCTGGCCCCGCCTCCGTCCCCGCCCCGGCCCCCGTGCCGCTCAGCTGGTGAGCCAGCCCTGGGTGGCGGCCTCGACGCCGGCCTGGAAGCGGTTGGTCGCGTTCAGCCGGGTCATCAGGTTGGCCACGACCCGGCTGACCGAGCGCGGGGAGACGCCGAGCCGGTCGGCGATCTCGTCGTTGGAGAGCCCGGCCGCCATCATCAGCAGCACGTCGCGTTCCTGGCCGATCGGCGCCGTCCCCGGGACCGGCGCGTCCTCCTCGCCCGTGCCGTCGAAGTCCAGCCCCTCGTCCCAACTGAGCTGGAAGAACTGGCTGGCGTAGTCGACCACCGAGGGGTCGCGGACCAGCGCGACGCCGGCTGCCGAGTGGCCGGGGTCGAGCGGCACCACCACCAGCTCCCCGTCGTAGATCTGCATCCGGGAGGCGAGCACCCCCGCCGTGCGGACCCGGGCCCCGGCGGCGGTGATACGGCTCACGTGGCGGGCGGTCGCCCGGTGCCGCCGCGCCCCGTGCTGGAAGAGGGAGCGGATCCGCACCCCGCGCTTCAGCAGCTCCAGGTCGAGCGGCGCCGCGGCCGACAGCGCGGCCTCGCTCTGCCCGCCGCCCGGCACCAGCGCGTCCAACGAGCTGACGCAGGTGCGGGCGAGGTCGTCGATGACGGCGCGGATGTTCTCGATGCCCTCGACCGCCTCGATGCTGGTCTTCGCGGAGCGCAGCGAGCGGGCCTCCAGATAGTCGCCGGAGAGCGCGTGCAGCCGTTCCCTGGTGGCGGCCATCGCCACCCGCTGGCGCAGGATGTCGCCCTCCATCGGGGCCAGCAGGCTCTCGGCCGCGTTCTCCGGGTTGATCGCCACCCAGCCGCCGCCCGGGGTGCGTTGCAGCAGGCCGAGCCGGGAGAGCAGCCGCTCCGCCGCCCGCACCTGGTCGGCGGTGAGGCCGGCACGTTCGGCCAACTCGGTGACGTGGTCGGTGGGATGGGCGACCCGCAGCTGGTAGATCCGCACCGTGGTGGCGTCGATCTCGCCGTCGGCCAGCACGTCGGGTTCGTGGTCGATCATCGTGCTCGGTCCCCTCCTCCCACTCCGGCCCGTCAGGACAGCCAGCCGTGCAGCGCGGCGCGCGCGCCCGCCTGGAACCGGCTGTCGGCGCCCAGGCGTTCCATCAGCCTGGCCACGATCCTGCTCACCGAGCGCGGGGACATGCCGAGTTGGTGGGCTATCGCCTCGTCCTTCTTCCCGGCGGCCATCAGCATCAGCACGTCGCGTTCGACGTCGGTCGGTTCGCTGCCGGAGCGCTGGTCCTCCTCGGCGAAGTCGATGGCGCGGTCCCAGTAGTGCTCGAAGAGCTGCTGGAGGAAGTTGAGCACGGCCGGCGCCCGCACCAGGGCCACGCCGGCGGCCGTGTGCAGCGGGTCGATCGGCAGCACCGCGCAGCTGGCGTCGTAGATCAGCATCCGGGAGGGCAGCACGCTGACGCTGCGCACCTGGGCGCCCGCGGCGATCAGGGTGCCGGCGTAGACCACGGTGGCGCGGTGTTTGCGCGCGGTGTGCTGGAAGAGCATCCGCGTCTTCACGCCGCGCTCCAGCGTCTCCAGGTCCAGCGGGGTCGCCGCGCGGATCGCGCCCTCGGGCTGGCCGCCGCCCGGCACCAGCGCGTCCAACGAGCTGACGCAGGTGCGGGCGAGGTCGTCGATGACGGCGCGGATGTTCTCGATGCCCTCGACCACCTCGATGCTGCTCTTCGCCGAGCGCATCGAGCGGGCCTCCAGGTAGTCCCCGGAGAGCGCGTGCAGCCTCGCCCTGGTGGCGGCCATGGCGATCCGTCGTTGCAGGATGTCCTGTTCGAGGGGGGCGAGTAGCGCGTCGGCCGCGCTCTCCGGCGAGATCGCCACACGTCCGCCACTCGGTGAGGTGCGCAACAGGCCGAGTGTGAAGAGGCGTTCCTCGGCGGCGATGACCTCGTCCTCGGCCAATCCGGCGCGCGTCGCGATCTGGCTCACCGAATCTGTGGGATGGATCACGCGGAGCCGGTAAACTCGGGTCGCTGCTGCGTCTATTTCGCCGGATTCGTGCACGCTCTTCTTCCTCGAACGACGTCGGCCAGCCCCTTGGCGTCAACTTGACAGGCGAGATGATGCCACAGTGACTCTATCGACTTCTCCGTGAATGCTCGTGAGCATGATTGCGCCAGCATGCCACTCATGTTCGTCTATGTGGACACGGAAGAGGGAACCCGTGAAGAAGTTTGCTCTCAGCCTTTTCGCAGCCCTTGTCGTCGCGGCTGTGTCCGGTGGAGTAGCCGCAGCTCAGGGCTCCACCGTCGAGTCCGGTTCCACCCAGGCAGCATCCCAGGCCGGGAACATCTGGGCCTGATCCGGGTCCTCGGAGGGTTCGTGTGAGCAGCGAGGCCGGCATGACCACGCCATCGAAACCGCTGGCGGTGTTGCTCAGCCCACGCCGCTCGGTGGTGGAGGCGGCCCACGCGGTCGGAGCCACCACGCTCGTTCTCGCACCCGACCTTTCGAGCCCGGAGGTCCGGGAGGCGGTGGAGGCCGCCGACGACGCGATGACCGTGGAGTGGCGCGACCACTCGCGGCTGCTGATGTCGATCGGCCACCTCGCCCACGTTCCCGCCAGGATCTCCGTCTTCGGCTTCGCCGAGGCCAGCGCCCTCGCGGCGGCTCGGGCCAACGAAGCCCTGCGCTTTCCTGGCAACCCCCATGCGGCCGTCGCGTACCTTACGGACAAGGCGGCCCTGCGCGGCAAGGTCAATCAGCTCACCGGTGCCCCCGTCCGGTTCGAGCACTGCGACCGCGCCGCGCATCTGGAAGCCGTCGCCCTGCGCGTTGGCTTCCCGTGCGTGGCCAAGCCGCGCACCGGCTTCGGCGGCCAGGACGTCCATCTGCTGCGTGATGCCGCGGACGCGGCGTTCCTGGCCGCCGGGCTGCCGCCGGAACCTGCGCTGATCGTCGAGGAGTTCCTGGAAGGACCCGAGTACAGCGTGGTGGCCCACTCCCTGGCCGGCACGCACACCGTCCTGGTGATCTCCAGGCGGTACACCTCCGGCGTGCCGGAGGGCAGGGAGACCGGCTACGACCTGCCGGCGGAGCTGGACCGGGACACCACCCGCCAGATCCACCAGCTGGTCGTCGCCACGCTCAACACCGCCGGCCACCGCAGCGGCCCCTCACAGACCGAGGTGATACTGACCTCGGCGGGGCCTCGACTGGTCGAGTCCCACGCCCACCCGGGCGAGGACCGGCTCAGCGAACTGCTGCTGCTGGCCGAGGGAACGGACCTCGAAGCCCTGGCCCTCTCCGCCGCGCTCGGTCTTCCCCAACCCGCCGGCCGGACCCGCGAACGTTTCGCCGGTCTCCGTCAACTGCGCCTGCCCCCCGGCGCGTTGGTCACGGTCGAAGGGATGGGCGAGGCACTGGCGCTGCCGGGAGTCACGGACGTCGAGATCTCCGTCCCGCCGGGCGGTCATGTTCCGGAGACCACCAGCCGGGTCGCCGGACATGGCTGCGTCATCGCCGTGGCGGACGCGCCGTGTGAGCTGGAGGCCGTACTCCGCAAGGCCCAGGACGTCCTGCGGCCCGTCGTGCTCCCCGTGTCCGCGAACGAGGAGGAGCACACTGCTGCCTGAGCTGTCCCGCCCGCTGGTGCTGCCGGAGAGCCCGGCGCCGCGCACGGACCTGCTGCTCCCCTTCCACGGCGTCCTCGGCCGGCCGCTCGGCCGGGCCAGCTACTACGTGCTGGAACGCGTCGACGCCGTCGGCTCCGTCGAACAGCGGGGAGTCATCGGTGCGTTGGGTCTGCACGGAGTGGAGAGCGGGCATGTGCTGCGCCACCAGCAGGTGGGCGAGAACGCCGTCAGGTTCCAGACCCGCCTGCTGAAGGAGCGCGGCGGCAGCGTCGAACCGCTGCTGCTGGCCGCGCCCGATCTCGGCGCCTTCCACGACTGCGTGGAGGAGACCGTGCGACGCCCGGCCGACCAGGAGCTGCCGGTGCCCGGCGGCGGGCTGCAACGCCTCTGGGCCTGCGACGCGTCCTGGGCGCTCGACCCGCCGCCGCTGCCGCCGATGCTTCTGGCCGACGGCCACCACCGGCTGGAGGCCGCCAGGCGGCTGCGCCGGGCGCACCCCGACGCGGTGGGTGACCGGCTGCTGGCGCTCGTCGTCGACCACCGGCGCTATCCGCTGACGCTGTCGGCCACCCACCGGGTCGTTCCCGGGCTCGACCTGGAACGGGCGGTGCGCGCCGCGGAACGGATCGCGCGGGTGCGCGAACTGCCGCCGGCCAGGCGGCCGGTGCCGCGGCCCGGCACCTATCTGCTGACCGGACAGGGCCGGATCTGGGCTCTCTCGGAGATCTCGCCCGTCGCGCTGGCCGGGCGGCTGCGGACGCTGCCGGTGGAGTGGGTCGAGCTGCCGGCGGCCATCAGCGACCATGTGCTCGTCCCGGCGCTCTGCGAGGACCAGCAGCTGTCGCCGGCGCTGCGCTACACCAGCCACTATCCGGCGGCGGACGAGGTGGGGTTGATCCTGCCGCCGCCGACCTGGGACCAGATCTGGGCGGGCGCGGCGAGCGGTGCGGGGATGCCCCCGAAGAGCACGCATCTGGGGCCTTCGCCGTTGCCCGGCCACCTGACCGAGGGGTAGCAGGCGTTCAGCCGGACTGCGGGGGTTGGTCGACTACGGAGCTTCGTGGGTGGGTGGGGTGTCGGCGTGAGCCCGGTGGTGGGTTGCTCGCGCCGTTCCCCGCGCCCCTGCACCGCCGGTGGGCGCTCACCGTGGAGGGGCGTCGCGGGTGAGGCACTGGTTTCGTGGGTGTCATCTGCCGCCAACAGTGCCGAAGTCGCCCGTTGTTACGTTCTCCTTTCGTTCGAACCGCGCTGGAGGCACCATGTCAGTCGTCAGGCCACGTCCCGCCCGTCGGGGTGGACGCTGGATCGAGGAGTGGGACCCGGAGGACGAGCACTTCTGGCGGACCACGGGCGAGCGTGTCGCCCGCCGCAACCTGCTGCTCTCCGTGCTCTCGGAGCACATCGGGTTCTCGGTCTGGTCGTTCTGGTCGGTGCTGGTGCTCTTCATGGGCGACGAGTACGGGGTCGACGCGGCCGGCAAGTTCTTCCTGGTCTCCACCGCGACCCTGGTGGGCGCCGTGGTGCGGGTGCCGTACACCTTCGCCGTGGCCCGCTTCGGCGGCCGGAACTGGACGGTGATCTCCGCCTCGCTGCTGCTGCTGCCCACCGTCGCGGCCTGGGTCGTCATGGAACCGGGCACCTCGTACAGCACGTTCCTGCTGGTCGCCGTCGTGACCGGCATCGGCGGCGGCAACTTCGCCTCCTCGATGACCAACATCAACGCCTTCTACCCGCTGCGCAAGAAGGGCTGGGCGCTGGGCCTGAACGCGGGCGGCGGCAACGTCGGTGTGCCCGTGGTGCAGCTCGCCGGGCTGCTGGTGATCGCCACCGCGGGCGACGGCAGCCCCAGGGTGCTGCTGGCCGCGTACACCCCGCTGATCGTGGTGGCGGCCGTGCTGGCGTGGCGGCACATGGACAACCTGGCCCCGGTGACCAACGACACCGGCGCGGCCCGGGAGTCCGTCAGGGACCGTCACACCTGGATCATGTCGTTCCTGTACACGGGCACGTTCGGCTCGTTCATCGGCTACGGCTTCGCGTTCGGTCTGGTGCTCCAGACACAGTTCGACCGGACGCCGCTCCAGGCGGCCTCGCTGACGTTCATCGGCCCGCTGCTGGGGTCGCTGGT
Organism: Streptomyces sedi; assembly: GCF_006335015.1. GTDB lineage: Bacteria > Actinomycetota > Actinomycetes > Streptomycetales > Streptomycetaceae > Streptomyces > Streptomyces sedi. The sequence goes on along the minus strand of NZ_VDGT01000001.1, from coordinate 654,862 downwards.
GCGGCCGTTCGGCGGGCACTGGGCCGACCGGTTCGGCGGGGCGCGGATCACGCTGTGGGTCTTCGTGGGGATGGCGGCGGCGACCGGGGTGGTGATCGCGGCCTCGCGCGCCGAGTCGCTCGGGGTCTTCCTGGTGGGCTTCGTCGCGCTCTTCGTGCTCAGCGGGATCGGCAACGGTTCGACATACAAGATGATCCCCGGGATCTACCAGGCGAAGGCCGTGGCGCTCGGGCTGCACGGCGAGGAGGCGGCGGCCTACGGGCGGCGGCTCTCGGGCGCCGCGATCGGGCTGATCGGGGCGGTCGGCGCGCTCGGCGGGCTGGGCATCAACCTCGCCTTCCGGCAGTCGTTCCAGGCCACGGGGTCGGGGGTGAACGCGTTCGTCGCGTTCCTCGCCTTCTACGCCCTGTGCTCGGTGGTCACCTGGGCGGTCTATCTGCGCGGTGCCCGGGGTCCGCGGACACGGGAGACCGCGGTCGCCGGCGGCCGGGCGGAGCGGGCGCCGGGCTACGTGGGAGTCTGAAGGGGCGGGCGGGGGCCGCTTAACGCCGGCGCAACGCGTCGGAACCGGCCCCGTCACGCCCGTCTGTCTAGGCTCGACGGCACTCCATGCCCGGCAGCCTTGCGCCGTCCGTCGACCTCGTCCATGTCCCCGTCAGCGAGCGAACCACCAGGGTGGAACGGTCATGCCTCAGCAGGACCAGCAGGACCAGCAGGACCAGCACGAAGAGCACGAAGAAGCGCGGCGGGCCGCCGTCCGGCCGTTGGACGGCTTCACCGTCGGCGTGACCGCCGCGCGCCGGGCCGAGGAGCTGGGCGCCCTGCTGCGCCGGCGTGGGGCCGAGGTCACGCACGCCCCCGCGCTCCGCATCGTGCCGCTCGCCGACGACGAGGAACTGCTGGCCGCCACCCGCCAGTTGATCGAACGCGCACCCGACATCACGGTGGCGACCACGGCGATCGGCCTGCGCGGCTGGGTGGAGGCGGCCGAGGGCTGGGGGCTCGGCGAGCCGCTGCTGGGCGCGCTCGCCACCGGCGAGGTGCTGGCGCGCGGCCCCAAGGTGCGCGGCGCGATCCGGGCGGCCGGGCTGCGGGAGAGCTGGTCGCCGGCCTCCGAGTCCATGGCCGAGGTGCTTGACCGGCTGCTGGACGAGGGGGTCGAGGGGAAGCGGCTCGCGCTCCAGCTGCACGGCGAGCCCCAGCCCGGGTTCCTGGAGGCGCTGCGCGCCGCCGGGGCCGAGGTGGTGGAGGTGCCGGTCTACCGCTGGATGCCGCCGGCCGACATCGCCCCCGTCGACCGGCTGATCGACACGGTCCTGGCGCGCGGCGTCGACGCGGTGACGTTCACCTCGGCGCCCGCCGCCACCTCGCTGCTGCGCAGGGCGGAGGAACGCGCGCTGCTGGAACCGCTGTTGGAGGCGCTGCGGCACCGGGTGCTGGCGGCCTGCGTCGGCCCGGTCACCGCGCTGCCGCTCCAGGCGCACGACGTGCCGACGCGGCAGCCCGAACGGTTCCGGCTCGGCCCGCTGGTGCAGCTGCTCTGCGCCGAGCTGCCGGCGCGTGTGGAGACCCTGCCGGTCGCCGGGCACCGGCTGGAGATCAGGGGGCGCGCGGTGGTACTCGACGGCGCGCTGAAGCCCGTTCCACCGGCGGGGATCTCCCTGCTGCGCGCCCTCGCGCGCCGCCCCGGGTGGGTCGTAGCCCGCTCCGAGCTGCTGCGCGCGCTCCCCGGCGCGGGCCGGGACGAACACGCCGTGGAGACCGCGATGGCCCGGCTGCGCACCGCGCTGGGCGCGCCCGGAGTGGTCCAGACGGTGGTCAAACGCGGCTACCGGCTGGCCATCGACCCCGCCCCCGCGGGCGCCAAGTACGGCGACTGAGCGTGGCCGGTGGGGACCCCGCCGTGGCGCGGTGGCTGCCGGTGGTCCCGACTTCGCGTACGGTTGACGGCCGCCCTGCCACAGCAGCAGAAGGGGGCCGAGCGTTGGACGTGCGAGACCGGGAGATCCGGGACGAGCAACGGCATCTGGACGCCGTCTACGGACGGCTGACCGAGAAGATCCACGAGGCGGAGTACCTGATGGCGGACGCCGCCAGGCGCGGCCAGGTCGGCACGCCCGGCGCGCTCGCCGAGCGGGACGCCCAGGTCTTCCAGGCCGGACTCCATCTCTCCCGGCTCAACCGCGAGTTCGAGGACTTCCTCTTCGGCCGCATCGACCTGCTCGCCGGCAAGGACGGCGAACGCGGCCCGGACGGCGCCTCCACCTCCGTCGAGCCGGCCGACGACGCCGTGCGCGAGGAGCCCGAGGGCCCGGCGGCCGACATCGCCGAGACCCTGCACATCGGCCGGCTCGGGGTGCTGGACGCCGACTACGTTCCGCTGGTCATCGACTGGCGTGCGCCGGCCGCCGCCCCGTTCTACCGGGCCACGCCGCTGCGTCCCGGGCGCGTGGTGCGCCGCCGGGTGATCCGCAGCCGGGGGCGGCGGGTGCTGGGCGTCGAGGACGACCTGCTGCGCCCGGGGCTGCGCGCCTCGCTCGCGGGCCGCGAGCTGCCGGTCGTCGGCGACGGCGCGCTGATGGCCGCCCTCGGCAGGGAACGCGGCCACCGGATGACCGACATCGTCGCCTCCATCCAGGCCGAGCAGGACGAGGTGATCCGCGCGCCCGCCGGCAAGGTGACCGAGGTCAGCGGCGGACCCGGCACCGGCAAGACGGCGGTGGCCCTGCACCGCGCCGCCTATCTGCTCTACCAGGACCGGCGCCGCTACGCCGGCGGCATCCTGGTGGTCAGCCCCACGCCGCTGCTCGTCTCGTACACCGAGGGGGTGCTGCCCTCGCTCGGCGAGGAGGGGCAGGTCGCGATCCGCGCGCTCGGCTCCCTGGTCGACGGCTTCGAGGCCGACGCCTACGACGAGCAGCAGGTCGCCGCGGTCAAGGGCTCGGCCGCCATGGCGCGGCTGCTGCCCCGGGTGGCGCGCGACGCGACCGAGGCCGACGACGCCCCCGACCGGCTGCGCGTCGTGGCGTTCGGCCGCCGCGTCGAGCTGGACGCCGACGAGCTGGCGCGCGTCCGCCGCCAGGTGCTCGGCGGCTCCGCTCCCGTCAACCTGCTGCGCCCGCGCGCCCGCCGGCTGCTGCTGGAGGCGCTGTGGGAGCGTTCCGGGGCCGCCGAGCGCCAGCACGACCCGGAGTTGGCCGCCGAGGCCAGGGACGCGTTCTTCGAGGACATCGGCGACGAGGACGCCTTCCGGGAGTTCCTCGCCGCCTGGTGGCCCGAACGCACGCCGCTCCAGGCGCTGTTGACCATGGCCGACGAGAAGCGCCTGGCCCGCCAGGCCAGAAGGCTGCTGCGGCCACGCGAGATCCGGCTGCTGGCCCGTTCGCTGCGCCGGGTCACCCCCGACGGGCGCGGGCTCTCGGCCCACGACGTGGCGCTGCTCGACGAGTTGCGGGCGCTGCTCGGCGCGCCGCCGAAGCCGGCGAGACCCGCGCCGAGCGGCGGCCTGGACGAGCTGGACGCGCTCGCCGGCGTCGCCGAGCTGACGACCTACGCGGAACGGCAGGAGCGCCGGGCCGAGCGCGGCGAGCGCGGGGAACGCGACGAGGAGCGCTTCGACTACACCCATGTGATCGTCGACGAGGCGCAGGACCTGACGCCGATGCAGTGGCGGATGGTGGGGCGCCGCGGCCGGCAGGCCAGTTGGACGGTGGTGGGCGATCCCGCGCAGAGCTCCTGGACGGCGCCGGAGGAGGCGGCCGAGGAGCGGCGGGCGGCGCTCGGCGGCCGTTCGGTGCGCCGCTTCGAGCTGACCGTCAACTACCGCAACCCGGCGGAGATCGCGCGGGTCGCCGACGGCGTGCTGGCCCGCGCGATGCCCGGCGCCAGGCCGCCGCGCGCGGTCCGCTCCACCGGGGTGCTGCCGCGCTACGCGGTGGCCGGGACGGACGAGGAACTGCCGGACGCGGTGCGCGCCGAGGCGGAACGGCTGCTGTCCGAGGTGCCGGGAACGGTCGGCGTCGTGGTCGCGATGGGGCTGCGGGCCACCGCCCGCACCTGGCTGGCCGGCGCCGAGGACCGGCTCGTGGTGCTCGGCAGCCTGGAGGCCAAGGGGCTGGAGTACGACGCGACGCTGGTGGTCGCGCCGGCGCGGATCGCCGACGAGTCGCCGGCCGGCGCCCGGGTGCTGTACGTGGCGCTGACCCGGTCCACCCAGCGGCTGACGGTGCTCTCCGGGCCGGGGGACGCCCCCGACGAGGCCGGCGTGCCCGAGGCGCTGCGGGCCGGCGCGGACCGGGAAGCGGCCGGCCCCGACGCCGCCGCCGTGTCGGCGACACCGCGCTGACCTGCGCACTGAGCCCGGTTGACCCCCGGGCTCAGTGCGGTAGCCTGGAAGTGGCGTCGGCCCGTTCCATGCCCCCGGGCCCAACCATTGTCGCTACGAGCGACCACTTGCCGCGAGGCGAGCTGGCGGGTCGGCGCCCTTCTTCTTCCCCCCGTTGTTCACGCCCTCGTCCCGGCGTGATTTCCGCGCCTTCCACCCCGCTGTTACGGTCGGGCCCTCGGCTGGTCCCGGCTTCCGGGCCGACGGCGGCCTCTCGTAAGGTGGCAGCGGTCCGCTCGGCGGTTCACCCTTCGCCGCCGGGAGCGGACGGCAGGGGCATTGAGGAATGTGAAGGAAGTTCGGCCATGGCAACGGCGCCCAGTGTCTCGTATTCGATGACCATCAGGCTGGAGGTGCCGGCCAGTGGCACGGCCGTCAGCGCGCTGACCACGGTGGTGGAGTCCTCGGGCGGCTCCGTCACGGGTCTGGACGTCACGGCGTCCGGCCACGAGAAGCTGCGCATCGACGTCACCATCGCGGCCAGTTCCACGGCCCACGCGGACGAGATCGTGCAGAAGCTGCGCGGCATCGACGGGGTGGCGCTCGGCAAGGTCTCCGACCGGACCTTCCTGATGCATCTCGGCGGCAAGATCGAGATGACCTCGAAGCACCCCATTCGCAACCGCGATGACCTGTCCATGATTTACACCCCGGGCGTGGCGAGGGTGTGCACGCAGATCGCCGCGCACCCGGAGGACGCCAGGCGGTTGACCATCAAGCGCAACAGCGTGGCGGTCGTCACCGACGGCTCCGCCGTGCTCGGCCTGGGGAACATCGGGCCGCACGCCGCGCTCCCGGTGATGGAGGGCAAGGCGGCGCTCTTCAAGCGCTTCGCCGGCATCGACGCCTGGCCGCTGTGCCTGGACACCCAGGACCCGGACGCCATCGTGGAGATCGTCAAGGCGATCGCGCCCGGCTTCGCCGGCATCAACCTGGAGGACATCTCCGCCCCCCGCTGCTTCGAGATCGAGGCGCGGCTGCGCGAGGCGCTGGACATCCCCGTCTTCCACGACGACCAGCACGGCACGGCGATCGTCGTGCTCGCCGCGTTGCACAACGCGTTGCGCGTCGTCGACAAGCGGCTGGACCAGGTGCGGGTCGTGATGTCGGGCGCCGGCGCCGCCGGGACGGCCATCCTGAAGCTGCTGTTGGCGGCCGGCGTCGAGCACGCGGTCGTCGCCGACATCCACGGCGTGGTGCACGCCGGCCGCCCCGACCTGGTCGACGCCGACGGCGACTCGCCGCTGCGGTGGATCGCGGACAACACCAACCCGGAGGGCGTCACCGGCACGCTGGGCGAGGCGATCGTCGGCGCCGACGTCTTCGTCGGGGTCTCCGCCCCCGACGTGCTGACCGGCGACGACGTGGCCGCCATGGCCGACGGCGCGATCGTCTTCGCCCTGGCGAACCCCGACCCCGAGGTGGACCCCGCGCTCGCCCGCCAGACGGCCGCCGTGGTGGCCACCGGGCGTTCGGACTTCCCGAACCAGATCAACAACGTGCTGGTCTTCCCCGGGGTGTTCCGCGGCCTGCTGGACGCGCAGTCGCGTTCCGTCAGCACCGAGATGATGCTGGCCGCCGCGCGGGCGCTGGCGGACGTCGTGGGCGGTGACGAGTTGAACGCCAACTACATCGTGCCCAGCGTCTTCAACGAGCGGGTCTCGGGCGCCGTGGCCGAGGCGGTGCGCGAGGCGGCGCGCGAGAGCTGAGCGGCGCGCGCCGGAGCCCCGGCGCGCCCCCGGAGCGGGACGGTGCCCAACTCGCCCTCGCCGCAAGGGCGTCGGGGACAGGGGGCGGCGTTCACCTCCGGCCGCGCCTTCCGCTCCGGTCCGTTCGGGGCCGTTCTACGGGCCGTGCACGGGCTGTCGCGTTCACGCCGAGCCGCCCCGGCGGCGGCGCGCGGGGCGGCGAGTCGGTTGCCAACGCGCTCCGGCTGCCCCTTAGGGTGACCGGGAGGCACGGCCTCGGGCACGTCACAACCTGCGGGACCAGGGCGCTTCACGGCGTCCGACCGGGGGCCTCGGATTGGCCTTCCCGCCACTGGTGAGGGCAGGATGCGTACCCGGGTGCCAGGGAGGACCCCTGGTCCTGGCAGTGTCAGTGGGTCCTGGCAGCATCGGCTTCGATCTCACGCCTCATTGGCAAGATGAACTTGGGAGTACGAAATATGAACCGCAGTGAGCTGGTGGCCGCTCTGTCCGAGCGCGCCGAGGTGACTCGGAAGGACGCCGACGCCGTGCTGGCGGCCCTGGCCGAGACCGTGGGGGAGGTCGTCTCCAAGGGCGACGAGAAGGTCACCATCCCCGGTTTCCTGACCTTCGAGCGCACCCACCGCGCCGCCCGCACCGCGCGCAACCCGCAGACCGGCGAGCCCATCCAGATCCCGGCCGGGTACAGCGTCAAGGTCTCCGCCGGCACCAAGCTGAAGGAAGCCGCCAAGGGCAAGTGACCCTCGGCTGAGGACGACTGAAGGGGTGGCCCCGCAATGGGGCCACCCCTTACGCATGTTCGTTCACCCTTCGCTCACGCGTGCCCTTCGGGCCCGTCGTGGCCGGTCAGGGACGTTCGACCTTGGCGCCCAACTCCTCCAGCTTGTGGAGGAAGTTCTCATAGCCCCGGTTGATTAGCTCGATGCCGTGCACCCGCGACGTGCCGTGCGCCGCCAACGCGGCGATCAGATAGGAGAATCCGCCCCGCAGGTCGGGGATGACCAGATCGCCGCCCTGGAGCGTGGTGGGCCCCGAGACGACGGCCGAGTGCAGGAAGTTCCGCTGCCCGAAGCGGCAGGGCGTGCCGCCCAGGCACTCGCGGTAGAGCTGGATGTGGGCGCCCATCTGGTTGAGCGCGCTCGTGAAGCCGAGCCGCGACTCGTAGACCGTCTCGTGCACGATGGAGAGCCCCGACGCCTGCGTGAGCGCCACCACCAGCGGCTGCTGCCAGTCGGTCTGGAAGCCGGGGTGCACGTCCGTCTCCAGCGCGATCGCGTTCAACGGGCCGCCGGGGTGCCAGAACCTGATGCCCGCCTCGTCCACCTCGAACGCGCCGCCGACCTTGCGGTACACGTTGAGGAACGTCAGCATCTCGCGCTGGCTCGCGCCCCTGACGTAGACGCTGCCCTTGGTGGCGAGCGCCGCGCTCGCCCAGGAGGCGGCCTCAAGGCGGTCCGGCAGCGCGCGGTGGGTGTAGCCGCCGAGCTGGTCGACGCCGGTGATCCGGATGGTGCGGTCGGTGTCGAGCGAGATGATCGCGCCCATCTTCTGGAGAACGCAGATCAGGTCCTCGATCTCCGGCTCGACCGCCGCGTTGGCCAGCTCCGTCACCCCCTCCGCCAGCACGGCCGTCAGCAGCACCTGCTCGGTGGAGCCGACCGACGGGTAGGGCAGCCTGATCCGGCAGCCGCGCAGCCGCTGCGGCGCGGTCAGGTACTGGCCGTCGGCGCGCTTCTCGATGGTGGCGCCGAACTGCCGCAGCACGTCGAAGTGGAAGTCCACCGGCCGGCCGCCGATGTCGCAGCCGCCGAGACCGGGGATGAACGCGTGCCCGAGCCGGTGCAGCAGCGGGCCGCAGAACAGGATCGGGATGCGCGAGGAGCCGGCGTGCGCGTCGATGTCGGCGACGTTGGCGCTCTCCACGTGCGAGGGGTCGAGCACCAGCTCACCCGGCTCCTCCCCGCTGCGCACGGTCACGCCGTGCAACTGGAGCAGGCCGCGCACCACCCGCACGTCGCGGATCTCCGGAACGTTCCGCAGCCGGCTCGGCGCGCTGCCGAGGAGGGCGGCCACCATCGCCTTCGGGACCAGGTTCTTCGCCCCTCGAACGCGAATCTCGCCCTCGATCGGGGTGCCGCCGTGGACAAGGAGTACGTCGTCGCTCATGGAACTCGCGATCTTTTCGAACGGGTGCGGGGGGACCACTCGGAATGGTAATGGCCCGAACGCGCGCGGTGCGGGTGGCCTTGCCGGCCGGGGTGGGTTGTCGTCCTCGCCCCGGTGGTCGGTTGCTCGCGCGGTTCCCCGCGCCCCTTCACCGGCGGTGGGCGGCTTGGGGGTGCGGTGCATTCGTGGCGGGGGTTGGTCGACTACGGAGCTTCGTGGCTGGGTGGGTTGTCGGCGTGAGCCCGGTGTGTGGTTGCTCGCGCAGTTCCCCGCGCCCCTGGTTGTGGTGGGCGTGGTCGGTCGGGTGCGCGGTTCAGCTTCGGCAGGTGGCGGCCTGTCTGGGGGCGCGGGGAACTGCGCGGTGCATTCGTGGCGGGGGTCAGGCGACTACGGTCCGCACCGGCCAGGTGGGTTGTCGGCGTGAGCCCGCTCCCCGCGCGCCTGGGCTGGGCCGCCCACTGCCGTCCGTGGTGGGGGATGGGGAATCATGGGCGCATGTCCGAGGTCTCCTCGCTCACCGGGCAGCTGCTGGTGGCCACCCCCGCGCTGTCCGACCCGAACTTCGACCGTTCCGTGGTGCTGCTGCTGGACCACGACGGGGACGGCGCCCTGGGCGTGGTGCTGAACCGGCCGACGCCGGTCGATGTCTCGGAGGTGCTGGAGCCCTGGGCGGCGCTGGCCGGCGAGCCGGGCGTGGTCTTCCAGGGCGGGCCGGTCGCGCTGGACGCGGCGCTCGCGCTGGCCGTCGTGCCCGGCACCGGCCCGCTGGGGTGGCGCAGGGTGCACGGCTCGATCGGCCTGGTCGACCTGGAGGCGCCGCCCGAGGTGCTGGCCGCCGAGCTGGGTTCGCTGCGCGTCTTCGCCGGCTACGCCGGCTGGGGGCCAGAGCAGTTGGAACGGGAGCTGGACGAGGGCGCCTGGTACGTCGTGGACTCCGAGCCGGGCGACGTCTCCGAGCCGGAGCCGGAACGGCTGTGGCGGGCGGTGCTGCGCCGTCAGCGCGGCAACCTGGCGCTGCTCGCCACGTACCCGGACGACCCCTCGCTCAATTAGGCTAGGTACTCATGAGCACTGTTGAGGAGCCCGAGCGCGGAGCGGGCACCGGCACGATCGTCGAGCCCACCCCGCAGACCACGCACGGTGACGGCGATCACGAGCGGTTCGCGCACTATGTCCAGAAGGACAAGATCATGGCCAGCGCGATGGACGGCACCCCCGTCGTCGCGCTCTGCGGCAAGGTCTGGGTCCCGGGGCGCGACCCCAAGAAGTACCCGGTCTGTCCGACCTGCAAGGAGATCTACGAGTCCATGGGCGCGTTCGGTGGCAAGGACGGTAAGGGCGGCAAGGGCGACAAGTGACGCCCCGCACCCCGGGCCGGCCCGCCGGCCGGGTCGCGCCCCGTGGCGCGGTGTCCGGGGTGTGGCCGACCCGCGTTCGAGCGGTGCCCTGATCGTGTGCGTGCCCTGATCGTGTGAGCGTGCGCCCAACGTGCCACGGCACGAAGGCGGTTGCGCCCCGAAGCCGACCGGGGGCGCGCCGCTGCGGCGGCGAAAAATGTGCCAGAGTTGCCACGTCCGGGCCCGGACCACGTACCGTACGGCTCGGCAGCCGGGACAACCGGAAAGGGGCAGCAGGATTGAGCACGCACGCGCCGGGGGCCCAGCTCGTCGCGCTACCGGCCACGTTGGACGAGGCGGTGGCGGCCCTCGCCGACAATCCGGCGGCCGTGCCGGTCGCCGGTGGCACAGACCTGATGGCCGGCGTCAACGCGGGGATGCTGCGGCCCGCCGCCCTGGTGGGGCTCGGCCGGCTCGCTGAGCTGCGCGGCTGGGCGTACCAGGACGGTCACGCGCTGCTGGGCGCCTGCCTGACCCACTCCCGGATGAGTCGCCCCGACTTCTCGGCCCTGATCCCCGCCCTGGCCACCGCCGCCCGCGCGGCGGGCCCGCCCCAGGTCCGCAACGCCGGCACGCTCGGCGGCAACATCATCTCCGCCGCCCCCTCCGGCGACACCCTGCCGGTGCTCGCGGCGCTGGAGGCGACGCTGCTGGTAGCGGCGCCGGACGGCGAGGGGCGGCAGATTCCGGTCAGCCATCTGCTGGCCGGCCGGGACCGGCTCAACCCCGGCGAGCTGCTGGCCCACGTCCGGGTCCCGCTGCTGCACGCCCCCCAGACGTTCCTCAAGGCCACCGCGCGCACCGGCCCCTCGCGCGCGCTGGCCTCCGTCGCCGTGGTGCTCGACCCGCTGCGCCGCGAGGTGCGGTGCGCGGTCGGCGCGGTGGCGCCGATGCCGCTGCGTCCCCTGGACGCGGAGCGCTGGGTCGCCTCGCTGGTGGACTGGGACGGCCAGCGGGGGCTCGCGCCCGAGGCGCTGGCCGCCTTCGGCGACTATGTGGGGATGGCCTGCATCCCCGACCCGAGACCGGCGGGCGACGGCGGCGAACCCGCCCAACTCGCGCCCGCCGTGCTGCACCTGAGGCGTACCGTGGCGGCACTGGCCCGCCGCGGACTCGGAAGGGCTCTCCGATGAGCAACGAGCACCCCCCTGACCCGAACGCGCCCGGCCCGCAGCCCAACTGGGGCAACGAGTACGACGCCGAGGCCACCGGCTTCCTTGAGCTGCCGGGCGGCCTGCCGGCGCTCGGCGGCACCGAGCCGCTGGCCGCGCCCGGCCAGGGCTACCAGCCGCCGGTGATCGAGTCGGGCGGGCCGCCGGCGACGACGCAGCCCAGCGTCGACCCGGCCGCCACCGGCCAGTGGACGATGCCGTTCGCGGCGCCGGGCGAGGAGCCCGGGGCGCCGACGGGGCCGCCCGATCCCGGGGGGCCGCTCGACCCGACGGGGACGTTCGACCCGTCCGGGGCCTTCGACCCGGCGGAGTCCCGTTCCCCGGCGGCCGGTGCCATGGGGCAGGGGGCCGCCGCCGCGCTCGCCGGCTCGTTCGAGGGGCGCGCCGAGCGCCGCCCGCTCGGCGAGGGGCCGGAGGAGCGGGCGACGCACCAGGCCGAGCCGGACGCCTGGGCCGCCGAGGGGCCCGCGCCGGCGGCGCCGGCGCCCTGGCCCACGCCCTCCGGCGGGGAGCCGCATCCGGCCGATCCCGTGGACGCCGCGCCCGAGGCGCCGGCGCCGGCCGCGAGCAGCAGCGAACACCCCCGCGTCTCCTACGCGTTGCGGGTCAACGGCGTCGAACGCCACGTGACCGACGCGTGGATCGGCGAGTCCCTGCTCTATGTGCTGCGCGAGCGGCTGGGCCTGGCCGGCGCCAAGGACGGCTGCTCGCAGGGCGAGTGCGGGGCCTGCTCGGTGCAGGTCGACGGCCGGCTCGTCGCCGCCTGCCTGGTGCCGGCCGCCACCTCGGCCGGCAGCGAGATCCGCACCGTCGAGGGGCTCGGCTCCGACGGCGAACCGTCCGACGTGCAGCGGGCGTTGGCGGGCTGCGACGTGCAGTGCGGCTTCTGCCTGCCGGGCATGGCGATGACGGTGCACGACCTGCTGGAGGGCAACCACGCGCCCACCGAGCTGGAGACCAGGCGCGCGCTCTGCGGCAACCTCTGCCGCTGCGGCGGCTACCGGGGCGTGCTCAACGCGGTGGACCGGGTCATCACCGAGCGCGCCGCGCGCGTCGAGGAGGCGGCGGCCGAGAAGGAGGCACCGGCACGCGGCGCCGACCCGCCGGTCGGCGGCGAGGCCGTGGTGCCCCGCATTCCGCACCAGGCGGGCCCGCCGGCGACCGCCGGCGGCTATCCCCAGGCAGGACAGGCAGGAGGAGTGTGATGGCGCAGGCCCACGGTCCGGCCGACGCGGCCACCGCCGTCTCCCTGCCGACGGTCACCGGCAGCAGGCCGAAGCCGGCCCGTGCCACGCCGCACGGGCTCGGCACCTCGCTGCCGCCGGCCGAGGCGCGGAGCAAGGCCAGGGGCACCTTCCCCTACACCGCCGACCTGTGGGCCGAGGGCCTGCTGTGGGCGGCGGTGCTGCGTTCGCCCCACCCGCACGCCAGGATCAGGTCGATCGACACCACGGACGCCGCCGCCATGCCGGGGGTGCGCGCCGTGGTGACGCACGAGGACCTGGAGGGCGACGGGCTGCTGGGGCGGCGGGTCGCCGACCGGCCGGCGTTCGCCTCGGAGGTGGTGCGCTACCACGGCGAGCCCGTGGCGGCGATCGCCGCCGACCACCCGGAGACCGCGCGGCTGGCGGCGGCGGCGATCGCCGTCGAGTACGAGCCGCTCGACGCGGTCACCAACCCGCAACGCGCCTTCGAGGCCGAGCCGTTGCACCCGGACGGCAACGTGGTGCGGCACATCCCGCTGCGCCACGGCGACCCGAACGCCACCGGCGAGGTGGTGGTCGAGGGCTTCTACCGGATCGGCCGCCAGGACTCGGCGCCCATCGGCGCCGAGTCGGGGCTGGCCGTGCCCCGGCCGGACGGCGGCGTGGAGGTCTATGTCGCCGCCACCGACCCGCACACCGACCGGGACCGGCTGGCCGGCTGCCTGGGGCTGACGGCCGAGCAGGTCAAGCTCTACGTCACGGGCGTGCCCGGCTCGTTGGGGGACCGCGAGGACCAGTCGTTCCAGCTGCCGCTGGCGCTGCTGGCGATCCGCACCGGCTGCCCGGTGAAGCTGGCGGCCACCCGCGAGGAGTCGTTCCTCGGCCACGCGCACCGCCACCCGACGCTGCTGCGGTACTGGCACCACGCCGACCGCGAGGGGCGGCTGGTGAAGGTCGAGGCGCAGCTGGTGCTGGACGCCGGCGCCTACGCCGACGACTCGGCCGAGGCGCTGGCCGCCGCCGTCTCGTTCGCCGCCGGGCCGTACGTGGTGCCCAACGCGGTCGTCGACGGCTGGGCGGTGCGCACCAACAACCCGCCCGCCGGCTTTCTGCGCGGCGAGGGCGCGATGCAGGTGTGCGCGGCGCACGAGGGGCAGATGGACCGGCTGGCCGCCCAACTGGGCATGGACCCGGCGGAGTTGCGCGCCCGCAACGTGTTGGCCACCGGCGACTCGCTGCCCACGGGCCAGGCGGTCACCTGCCCCGCGCCGGTCGCCGAGCTGCTGGCGGCGGTGCGCGAGGCGCCGCTGCCCTCGCTGCCCAAGGACGGACCGATCGAGGACTGGCTGCTGCCCGGCGGCCCGGAAGGCGCGGGCGACCCGGCGGCCGTGCGGCGCGGCGTCGGCTACGCCCTGGGCATGGTGCACATGCTGGGCGCCGAGGGCACCGACGAGGTGTCGACGGCGACGGTCAGGGTCGAGGGCAGCACGGCCACCGTGCTCTGCGCGGCCGTGGAGACCGGGCAGGGCTTCGCGACCCTGGCGCGGCAGGTCGTGCAGGAGGTGCTGGGCATCGACGACGTGGTCGTCGCTCCCGTCGACACCGACCAGCCGCCGGCGGGGCCCGGGGGCCGCGGCCGGCACACCTGGGTCTCGGCAGGCGCGGTGGAACGGGCGGCGCGGATGGTGCGCACCCAGCTGCTCCAGCCGCTGGCGGCCAACTTCGGCATGTCCGCCGAGCTGCTGACCATCGAGGACGGCCGAATCACCTCCTACGACGGGGTGCTGTCCACGCCGGTCGTCGAGGCGTTGGAGGGCAAGGAGCTGTGGGCGACGGCCCAGTGCCGCCCGCACCCGACGGAGCCGCTGGACGCGAACGGGCAGGGCGACGCCTTCGTGGGGCTCGCGTTCGCCGCCGTGCGCGCGGTGGTGGACGTGGACGTGGAGCTGGGCTCGGTGCGGGTCGTCGAGATGGCGGTGGCGCAGGACGTGGGGCGGGTGCTCAACCCGCGCCAGCTGCGCACCAGGATCGAGGCCGGCGTCAACCAGGGCATCGGCGCCGCGCTCACCGAGCATCTGCGGGTGGTCAGGGGCGAGGTGCGCCACGCCGACCTGACCGGCTACCAGCTGGCGACGGCGCTGGACGCGCCCGAGGTGAAGGTCGTGGCCCTGGTGGAGGAGCGCGACGTGGTCGCGCCGTTCGGCGCCAAGGCGGCGGGCGCGCCGCCGCTGGTCGTCTCGCCGGCGGCGGTGGCGGCGGCGGTCAGGGCGGCCACCGGCCAGCCGGTGAACCGCCTCCCGATCAAGCCGCAGTTCGCGGTCGGCGTCACGGAGTGAGGATCGGGCTCCGGCCCTACGGCGAAAGTACATAGGCAGCGGGGCGGTTCGGTCCTTACCTTGGACCCATGAAGCCCACCGAGACCGCCGCGCGCGGTGCCGACCCCGAAGAGCCCGCGGGAGAGGGAACGACATCGGAACGGGGCGGTCCCGGCGGCCCCACCGCCCCCGCCCCCGACGGCCCCGCCGACCCGCCCGCCGAACCGGCGGGCGGCGTGCTGTCCGCCCCCTACCGGGCGTTGACGCTGGGCTGCGTGGCGACGGTGCTGCTGATCGCGTTCGAGGCGATGGCGGTCGGCACGGCGATGCCGGCGGCGGCCGACGCGCTGGACGGGGTGTCGCTCTACGCGTTCGCGTTCTCGGCGTTCTTCACCACCAGCCTGCTGGGCATGTCGGTCTCCGGGCAGTGGTGCGACCGGTCGGGGCCGCTGGCCCCGGTGCTGGCCGGGATAGGCACCTTCGCGCTGGGGCTGCTGCTGTCCGGGGTCGCCCAGTCGATGTGGGTCTTCGTCGCGGGCCGGGCGCTCCAGGGCGCCGGCGGCGGGCTGGTGATCGTGGCGCTGTACGTCACGGTGCGGTTGGCGTTCCCCGAACGGCTGCGGCCGGCGGCGCTGGCGGCGTTCTCCGCCTCCTGGGTGGTGCCCTCGATGGTGGGCCCGGTGATCGCCGGGACCATCACCGAACAGCTGGGCTGGCGCTGGGTGTTCCTCGGCATCACGGTGCTGGTGGTGCTGCCGCTGGTGGCGCTGGTGCCGGCGCTGCGGCGCGCGGCCTCGGGACCGCCGGAGGGCGCGAGCCGGACGCTGGACCGGAGGCGGCTGAAGCTGGCGGGCGCGGTCGCGGTGGGCGCCGGGCTGCTCCAGTACGGCGGGCAGGAGCTGCGGTGGGTCTCGCTGCTGCCGGTGGCCGTGGGCCTCGCGCTGCTGGCGCCCTCGGCGGCGCGGCTGCTGCCGGCCGGAACGTTCCGCCTCCGGCGCGGGCTGCCGTCGGTGATCGCGCTGCGCGGGGTGATGTCGGCGGCCTACCTGTCGACGCAGACCTTCCTCCCGCTGCTGCTGGTGACCCAGCGGGACCTCTCCTACACGCAGGCCGGCCTCTCGCTGGCCGCGTCCGGCGCGACCTGGGCCGCCGGCTCCTGGACGCAGTCCCGGGCGTGGGCCGAGCCGCACCGCTTCCGGCTGGTGCGCGGGGGAACGGTCGCGGTCACGGTGGGCGTGGGCACCACGCCGCTGGTGCTGCTGGACGCGGCGCCGGTCTGGCTCCCCGTGCTGACGCTGGCGGTCGGCGCGTTCGGGATGGGCCTGGTCGTCTCCACGGTCGGGGTGCTGGTGCTGCGCTTCTCCACCCCGAAGGAGGCGGGCGGCAACGTGGCCTCCCTCCAACTGTGCGACAGCCTCGCCAACGTGGTGATGCTCACCAGCGTCGGCTCGCTCTTCGCCGCCCTCGGCGGCGACGCGACGGCCGCGGCGGGGCACGCCTCGGAGTCCTCGACGACGGTGGACACGGCGGTCGGCCCCGGCGCGTTCGTCGCGGTCTACGCGGCGGCCTTCACGATGGCGCTGCTGAGCATCGTGGTCGGCGGCCGGCTGCGGGAACACGAGCCGGCCGGGGCCGGCTTTCGCGGCGCGACCTGACTCCTCACCTGGCCGGTGGGGGGTGGGTGGTCGTCCTCGCCTCGGTGTGTGGTTGCTCGCGCAGTTCCCCGCGCCCCTTCACCGGCGGTGGGCGGCTTGGGGGCGCGGGGAACTGCGCGGTGCATGGGTGGCGGGGGTGAGACGACTACGGCCCGCACCGGTCAGGTGGGTTGTCGTCCTCGCCCCGGTGTCCGGTTGCTCGCGCTCCCGTCGGAGGCACCCCGCGCGGGGGGTGCCGGAAGGGTTAGGCTGGCGCGGTTGTCGATCGTCCGTGTCGTCGAGACCGTTTCGGAGACCGTGAGTACCACCGCCTCGTCCGCATCGTCGGCTCACTCCTCGCACCTTTCACCGGCCTTCCCCGGGCGCGCGCCCTGGGGCACCGCCAGCAAGCTCCGTGCCTGGCAACAGGGTGCGATGGACGAGTATCTGCGGACCCAGCCACAGGACTTCCTCGCCGTCGCGACCCCCGGCGCCGGCAAGACCACCTTCGCGCTGACCCTCGCCTCCTGGCTGCTCCACCACCACGTGGTGCAGCAGGTCACCGTGGTCGCCCCGACCGAGCACCTGAAGACGCAGTGGGCCGAGGCCGCCGCGCGGATAGGCATCCGCATCGACCCGGAGTACAGCGCGGGGCCCGTCGGACGCGCCTACCAGGGCGTGGCCGTCACCTACGCCGGCGTCGGGGTCCGACCGATGCTGCACCGCAACCGCTGCGAGCAGCGCAAGACGCTGGTGATCCTCGACGAGATCCACCACGCGGGCGACTCCCGCTCCTGGGGCGAGGCGTGCCTGGAGGCGTTCGAACCGGCCACGCGGCGGCTGGCGTTGACCGGGACGCCGTTCCGTTCCGACACCAACCCGATCCCGTTCGTCGGCTATGCCGAGGGCAGGGACGGGGTGCGGCGTTCCGTCGCCGACTACACCTACGGCTACGGCAACGCGCTCGCCGACGGCGTCGTGCGGCCGGTGATCTTCCTCTCCTACAGCGGCAACATGCGCTGGCGGACCAAGGCGGGCGACGAGGTGGCCGCGCGGCTCGGGGAGCCGATGACCAAGGACGCCGTCTCTCAGGCGTGGCGCACCGCGCTCGACCCGAGGGGCGAGTGGATGCCGGCCGTGCTGCGCGCCGCCGACCGGCGGTTGAACGAGGTGCGGCGCTCCATACACGACGCCGGCGGCCTGGTGATCGCCAGCGACCAGGACTCGGCCCGCGCCTACGCGAAGCTGCTGCGGGAGATCACCGGCGAGAAGGCGACGCTGGTGCTCTCCGACGACGCGGGTGCCTCCGGCCGGATCGAGGAGTTCCGGCTCTCGGAAGACCGTTGGCTGGTCGCGGTGCGGATGGTCTCGGAGGGTGTGGACGTGCCCCGGCTGGCCGTCGGGGTCTACGCGACGACGATCTCGACCCCGTTGTTCTTCGCGCAGGCCGTGGGCCGCTTCGTGCGGTCCCGCCGGCGCGGGGAGACCGCGTCGGTCTTCCTGCCGACCATCCCGTCGCTGTTGGGCTTCGCGCACGAGCTGGAGCTGGAACGCGACCACGTGCTGGACAAGCCCAAGGGCAAGGAGGAGGAAGACCCGTACGCCGAGGAGGCCGCGCTGCTGGCGGAGGCCGAACGGGAACGGGACGAGCCGGGCGCGGAGGAACAACTCCCCTTCGAGGCGCTGGAGTCGGACGCGGTCTTCGACCGGGTGATGTACGACGGCGCGGAGTTCGGGATGCAGGCGCACCCGGGCAGCGAGGAGGAGCAGGACTACCTGGGCATTCCCGGGCTGCTCGAACCGGACCAGGTGCAGATGCTGCTCCAGAAGCGGCAGGCCCGGCAGATCGCGCACAGTCGCAAGAAGCCGGACGCGGAGGCGGACCTGGTCGAGCTGCCAGCCGACCGGCGGCCCGTGGTCTCCCACAAGGAGCTGATGGAGCTGCGGCGCGAGCTGAACTCGTTGGTGGGGGCGTACTCCCACCAGTCGGGCAAGCCGCACGGGGTGATCCACACGGAGCTGCGCCGGGTCTGCGGCGGCCCGCCGACGGCGGAGGCGACGCCGGGGCAGCTGGAGCAGCGGAAGCTCAAGGTGCGGGAGTGGGCCACGAGGATGCGTTGACGCTTGCACTGCGTGGCTTGGGCGGGTTGTCGTCTGCGGCCCGGTGTGTGGTTGCTCGCGCAGTTCCCCGCGCCCCTTCACCGGCGGTGGGCGGCTTTGGGGGCGCGGGGAACTGCGCGGTGCATTTGTGGCGGGCCGCGGTCGACCACGGTGCCGCACCGGCCAGGTGGGTTGTCGGCGTCAGCCCGGTGTGTGGTTGCTCGCGCAGTTCCCCGCGCCCCTGTCACGCCGGTGGGCGGCTTTGGGGGCGCGGGGAACTGCGCGGTGCATTCGTGGCGGGGGGCAGACGACCACGGTGCCGCGCCGGCGAGGCGGCCCAGCGATTGCTCGGATTCTGGACAGGGACTTCCGCTGAGCGGTAACGCTGGATACATTTCCGGGCACACGGATACCCCGGACGGCAGAGCCGCCCCCGGGACGTGCGGCCGGGCCGACCCGGGCACGCGGGCTCGCGATGGCGGGCTCACCTGAGAAGGGGGCGTCGTGACCACGGAGACCTCTCAGACGCTCGACCGAGGACTGCGGGTCCTCAAACTGCTCGCCGAGACCGACCACGGGCTGACCGTGACCGAGCTGTCGCGGCGGCTCGGCGTCAACCGGACGGTCGTCTACCGGCTGATCGCCACCCTGGAGCAGCACTCCCTGGTGCGCCGCGACGCCGGTGGTCGGGCCAGGGTCGGGATCGGGGTGCTCGGTCTCGGCCGGCAGGTGCACCCGCTGGTGCGGGACGCGGCGCTGCCCGCGTTGCGCGCGCTGGCCGAGGAGTTGGGCGCTACCGCGCATCTGACGGTGGTGGACGGCACGGACGCGTTGGCCATAGCGGTCGTCGAGCCGAGTTGGACGGACTACCACGTCGCCTACCGCACGGGTTTCCGGCATCCGCTGGAGCGCGGCGCGGCCGGGCGGGCGATACTGACCCGCCGCTGCAAGGACATCGACAACGAGGACGGTTTCGTCGCCACCCACGGCGAGTTGGAGGCCGGCGCCAGCGGGGCCGCGGCGCCGCTGCCGGCGGCGTGCGGGATCGAGGGCAGCGTCGGCGTGGTGATGCTGAGCGACACGGTGCCCCCCGAGGTGGGGCCGCGCGTGGTGCGGGCGGCCAGGGAGGTCGCGGAGGCGCTGCGCTGACGGCCGCGGTGGGCCTGCCGGTGGGGGCGGGGGCGGCGCTGCGTTAGATTCGCTGCCATGCCCGCAGCGCCGGCCGCATCGAAGGCCACCTCCGACTCAGCCGACTCCCCGTCGCCCGAGCGCCGCAGGCGCCGGGTGCTCGCCGGCTGCGGCGTGGCGTTCGCCGCGCTGCTGGGGGTCGCGGCGTTCGCCCCGTTGCCGTTCGCGGTCACCGAGCCGGGGATGACGGCCGACGTGCTGGGCGAGCACGACGGGGAGCCGGTGATCCGCGTCGAGGGCGCCGAGACCCGCCCCGTGGAGGGGGAGTTGCGGATGACCACGATCAACGCCACCTCGCCCGACGCGACCGTGCGGCTGAGCGACGTGGTCGGCGGCTATCTCGCCGACGACCGGGCGGTGCTGCCGAGGGAGTCCGTCTATCCGGTGGGCGACTCGACGGAGGAGATCAGGGAGCACAACGAGGAGCAAATGCGCGCCTCGCAGGACGCCGCGGTCGCGGCGGCGCTCGGGTTTCTGGGGCGCGACGACGTCGAGGTGGAGCTGAACCTCTCGGACGTCGGCGGCCCCAGCGCCGGCCTGCTGTTCTCGCTCGGGGTCGTGGCGCTGCTCGACGGCGACGGCTCGGGCGGCGACCTCACGGGCGGGCAGGTCGTCGCCGGCACCGGGACCATCGACGCGGACGGCACGGTCGGCGCCGTCGGCGGGGTGCCGTTGAAGACGCACGCGGCCAGGGACGACGGCGCGACGGTCTTCCTGGTGCCGCGCGACGAGTGCGAGGCGGCCGAGGGCAACGCGCCGGACGGGCTGCGGCTGGTCCCCGTCGACACGTTGGAGGACGCGGTGGCGAGCCTGCGCGCGCTGGCCGGCGACGGCGACTCGGTCCCCTCCTGCTGAACGCGCCGCGGGCCGCGCGGCGGAAAGGGAACCGCCCCCGCGAGTGCAGGTCGCGGGGGCGGTTGTGGGGGGTGTGGGGTTACAGATTCCCCCGTCGCGCCTGTTCACGCTCGATCGCCTCGAAGAGAGCTTTGAAGTTCCCTTTTCCGAATCCCATCGAACCGTGCCGTTCGATCAACTCGAAGAAGACCGTAGGCCGGTCCTGTACGGGCTTGGTGAAGATCTGCAACAGGTAGCCGTCCTCGTCCCGGTCGGCCAGCACCCGGTGCTCCCGCAGCGTCTCCACCGGCACCCGGGTCTCGCCGACCCAGGAGCCCAGCTCGTCGTAGTAGGAGTCGGGAACGCCCAGGAACTCCACGCCGGCCTCGCGCATGGCGGAGACGGTGGCGACGATGTCGTTGGTGGCGAGCGCGATGTGCTGGACGCCGGGGCCGCCGTAGAACTCCAGGTACTCGTCGATCTGCGACTTCTTGCGGCCGGGCGCCGGCTCGTTGATCGGGAACTTGACCTTGCGGGTTCCGTCGGCCACCACCTTGGACATCAGCGCCGAGTACTCGGTGGCGATGTCGTCGCCGACGAACTCCTTCATGTTGGTGAAGCCCATGACCCGCCGGTAGAACTCGACCCACTCGTTCATCCGGCCGAGTTCGACGTTGCCGACGCAATGGTCGACGGCCTGGAAGAAGCGGCGTTCGGGGCGGGCGACCAGCGGGGAGGCCGCGACGTAGCCGGGCAGGTAGGGGCCCTTGTAGTCGCGGCGTTCCACCAGCGTGTGGCGGGTCTCGCCGTAGGTGGCGACGGCGGCGACGACCACCGTCCCGTTCTCGTCGGACAGCTCCTCGGGCTCGCTGAGCGGCGAGGCGCCCTGGGCGGTCGCGTGTGCGAACGCGGCCCTGGCGTCCGGCACCTCGATCGCGAGGTCGACCACGCCGTCCCCGTGGTCGGCGACGTGCCGCACGAGCCGGTGGCCCTCCTCGCTCGTCGGCCTGACCACCGAGGTGAAGACGAACCGGGCGCCGCCCGACTCCAGGACGTAGGAGGCGAGTTCGGGGCTGCCGTGCTCCGGGCCCCGGTAGGCGACGAGGGTCATCCCGAACGCCGTGGAGTAGTAGTGCGCCGCCTGCTTGGCGTTGCCCACCGCGAAGACCACCGCGTCCATGCCCCGCACGGGGAACGGGTCGTCCCGGGTGTGTTCACTTCTCTGCGCAGTCATGTGCGCAGCGTGCGGCACCCCGACAGACTGTGCAATAGTTGTCGCTTTCGCTGGGCATGTTGTACAGCGCCATCCGGGGGATGCCGGTCGTTCAGGACAGGGTGTCCAGGGCTTCGGGGGCAGCGGTGTCCTCGGGGCGGGAGAGACGGAAGAGACGCGGGGGCGGAAGTGGCCATCGACACGTTGGACGCCCGGCTGATCGAGCTGCTGGCGCGCGAACCGCGCATCGGGGTGCTGGAGGCGAGCCGGAGGCTCGGGGTGGCGCGCGGCACCGCGCAGGCGCGGCTGGAGAAGCTGCGCGCGCGGGGCGTGATCCGGGGCTTCGGCCCCGAGATCGACCCGGCGGCCATCGGCTTCCCGGTCACCGCCTTCGTCACCCTGGAGATCACCCAGGGCGTCGGCGAGCAGCTCCGCGTCCATCTGCGCCGGGTCCCCGAGGTGCTCGAACTCCACACCATCACCGGCCAGGGCGACCTGCTGTGCCGGCTGGTCGCCCGCTCGAACGAGGACCTCCAGCGGGTGATCGACGAGGTGGTCTGCTTCCCCGGCATCGTCCGCTCGTCCACCGTGATCGCCCTGTCCAACCCGGTGCCGCTGCGGCTGATCCCGCTGGTGCGGCACGCGGCGGCCGGCTCAGCCGGCGGCCTCCCCGGCGCCGTCGGCCCCGGTGGCGTCGGGGTCGTCGGCCCGCTCGGGGAGGTCGACGCCGGGGTCGGCGAGGGGGGCGCCGTCGCCGGGCCGGCCGAGGCCGAAGAGCCCGACCAGGTCGGTGAGGTCGCTGAGCCGGGACAGGTCGGGCAGGCCGGGCGCCCGCAACGGCCCCTGCGCTAGCTCGTCCGCCGCCCGCTCGTGCCGTTCCTCCGGCTGCCGCGCGTGCCGCGCCGCGCCCTCCACGCCGGCGGCCGGCGCGGCGCCGCCGTCGCCGAACGGCGCCCCGCACTCGCCGCACCCGGTGAACGGCGCGGTCAGCAGCGCCGCCAACTCGCCGTCCAGGTCGTGCCCCCGCGCCTCGCCTCCCGGCGGCACCACCCGCAACGTCCGCTCCAGCCACGCCGCGAGCGAGTGCCCGGGGATCCGCAGCAGCGCGTCGCCGTCGGGGGAACGCAGCGACAGGCAGAGCGTGGTCGTCAACCGCTCGTCGTCCTCGGACGCCTCGGGCCACACCCGCACGTCGCCCTGACCGGCGGGCCGGAAGATGCCCTCCACCAGCAGCTCCCTGGCGAAGGTCCAGTGGACGGGGGAGTCGGAGCCGATGTGGAACGTGACGTGCACCGCGAACGGGTCGTCCGAGCGGTAGGTGAGCCGGGCGGGTACGGGGATGTTGCGGTCGCCGGCGAGGACCAGCCGGACGTCCAGCTCGCGTTCGATGATGGTCTGCATGTCAGGACCCCCCAGTTTCCAGGGTTCGAATCTCTTTTCCGATGCCTCGGGCCACCGAGAGCGCCGCGCGGCCTCGTCGCCGCGTGGGGAGAGAGCGGATCGGGCGCCGACTCTTACGCGGGTTCGGTGGAACTTCTCGGAATTTCTCCACCGGGTGTCCCCGGAACGGGCCCCGGCGGCCTCGGGGCCACCCGTCGAACGGGCCCCGGAGTGGCCGGAGTCGGGTGCTTTTGCCGGCCCTTGGGGTGCCTCGGTTCTCCGCGGGCCACGGCTGTTGGTTAGGGTCCGTGGTACGACAGACCGATGGGGGATACCGCCGCTCACCCGGCGACGTAGCATCGTATGCCTCAGAGAGTCTTCAGCGAGTCATCAGCGCATCAACAGCAGGACGCACGGACGAGTGCACGGACGAGGAGATTCGGCCCGCCTATGAGCCTCCCACCCGCAGGAAACGCCAGCGGCGGCCCGGGGCCCAACTGGTATCCGGATCCGTCCATTCCGGGATACATCCGGTACTGGGACGGCCAGACCTGGGTCGCCGGCAGCAGCCGGCCCGAGCCCCGGGACGGCGAGCCGCTGCCGACGCCGCCCGCCTCGGGCGCCGCCTCCGCCCCGCCGGCCGGAGCCGCTTCGGTGCCGGCGGCCAGGGACGAGGCCGGCGACAGGGCCGCGTTGCCCGTCCGTGAGAACCGCGCCGAGATCGCCGCCAGCCGCGACCAGCACGTGGGGCCGCGCCCCGACGAGGACGTCAGCACCTCGCCGGTGGCCGCGCCCGGGCGGGTCGACCCCAGGGGCCAGTTCCTGCGCACCCCGTCCGAGGGCTCCGAGCCGCCGCCGGCCGCGCAGCCGGCCCAGCGGCCGAAGGCGGAGCCGGAGGGGCCCAACGAGCAGACGTTCGGGCTGCGTTCGGCCGACCTGCCGCCGCAGCAGTCGGCACCGGCGGGGACGCCGCCCGCGGGCGGCCCGCCCGGGCTCGGCCTGCCGGGGACGCCGCCTGCGGCGGCCCCGCAGCAGGGCCAGGCCCCCGCCGCGCCGCCGCGGCAGCAGCCGCCGAGCCAGCAGCAGCCGCCCGCCTCGGGCGGCCCGGAGTCGGGACCGCCCGGGTTCGGCCTGCCGGGCGCGGCCAACGCGGCGCCCGCCGCCGACCCGCCGGCCGCCGCTCCGCAGCCGCCGCCCCAGCAGGGGGGCCAGCCGGGCGCCCAACCGGCTGCCCAGCCCGGGTACGGCTTCCCGCAGCAGGGCCAGCAGGGCCAGCAGGGCCAGCAGGGCCAGCCGCAGGGCGGCATCCCGGGGCCCGGCCAGGTCTTCCCGCCTCCGGCCGGCGGCGCCCCCGGCCAGCAGCCGGGCCAGCCCCCGGCCCAGCAGCCCCCCGCCGGCTACGGCTTCCCGCAGCCCGGCGGCCCCGGCCAGCCGCCGGGCCAGCCCGGCGCCCCCGGCCAGCCCGGCGCCGGCTACGGCTTCCCGCCGCCGGCCGGCGGCCAGCAGCCCGGTGGCTACGGCTACCCGCCGCAGCAGCCGGGCCAGCCCGGCGGCGGCTACGGCTACCCGCCCCAACAGGGCCAGCAGCAGGGGCAGTCGGCGTACCTCCAGTCCCACGAGGGCGCGCCGCTGACGATGATGGCGAAGTTCACCGAGCCGGAGCAGAAGTACCCGGCCGCGCCCGGCAAGCGGCTCTTCGCGCGGATCATCGACGCGATCCTGCCGCTGGGCGGCGCCGCCGCCCTCGCCGTGCCGCTGCTCGGCGACGCCAAGGACCACATCAGCGACCGGATCGACTCCATCGAGCGAGCCGGCGTCAACGAGACCGTCTGGCTGATCGACGGCACCACCGGTGGCTATCTCGCCATGGTGCTCGGGGTCTTCCTCGGCGTGGGTCTGCTCTTCGAGGTGCTGCCCGTCGCGCTGTGGGGCACCACGCTCGGCAAGGCGATGCTCGGCCTCAAGGTGCTGGACATGGAGCAGCAGGAGGCGCCCTCGTTCGGCAAGTCGCTCGTCCGATGGCTGGTCTACAACCTGCTCTCGGTAGTGCTGGTCGGCATCGTCAACATGATCCTCGCCGTCCGCGACCGACCCTGGCGCCAGGGCTGGCACGACAAGGCGGCGAAGACCTTCGTCGCGGGCAAGGGCCGACCGCCGGGTGACCCGGTCGGCGCACAGCCGTAGCCCGGACGCCCGGCCGTTACGCCCGTACGCCGCCTCCCGGATGCGGTGAGGCCGGGGCCGGGGTGGACTCGCTGGCATGAGCAGCGAGCAGCCCCAGCCAGGCCCCGGCGGCGAGCCGGGGCGCCCCCGCCCCTTCGATCAGGCCACCTCGAACGAGTCCGGGTTGCCGCCCGCGCCCCCGCCGCCCGCCTCCGGTGACACCACCGGGGTGCCGGGCGGCGGCGACCGTTACGGGAGCAGTCCCTACGGCGGGCCGAGCGGCGCCGCCGACCCGCTGGCCGGGATGCCCCCGCTGGCCGCGCGGTGGCGTCGGCTGGTGGCCCGCATCATCGACACCCTGGTCGTCGGCATCCCCGTCACGTTGCTTCTCTGGCCGTTCGCCGGCTCCTACGACTTCGACGACGGCGGAGGCAGCGGCGGCTCCTACGGGCGCCAGGCCGTGGTGCTGCTCGTCTACTTCGTCTACGAGGCGCTGATGCTCACCACCAGGGGGCAGACGCTCGGCAAGATGGCGATGAGGATCCGGGTGGCGATGCTCGCCGACGGTTCCCTGCCGCGCGGCCAGGCCGGCTGGCTGCGGGCAGGGGTCTACTCGCTGCCGCAGCTGCTGCCCTGCGTGGGCTTCATCTTCTGGCTGGTCAACGTGCTCTTCTGCACGTGGGACCAGCCCTACCGCCAGTGTCTGCACGACAAGGCGGCGCGGACCGTGGTGGTCTCCACGGCCTGAACGCGCCACCCGCGCCCGCGCTCAGACGCGGGCGTGGTCGCGCGTGTGGTCGCGGGCGCGGTCGTGGGTGTCGGCCGGTCGGCGCGTGGGCTCGGAGTGGGCGCCGGCCGAGGGGACTTCGGTCGACGCGGTCCCTTCGGCCGACGCTGCCCTCCCGGCGGAGGCGGCCGGTTCGCTCGCGGCCCCGGGGGCCGGCGCGGACGCGGGGGACGACGCGGCCTTCCCGCGCGTCCCGACGAGCAGCGCCACGACCGTCCCGGCGGCGAGCGCGCTCCCGGCGACGAGGAACGCGGCGGGTCCCGAGGCGCGGGGCGCGAGAAGAAGAAGGAGCAGGGTGAGGGAGACGACGGTGACCGAACCGTAGACGATCTGCACGGGGGTCGGATGCGGCATGGCGGGTTCCGTCCTCGGAGGGGGTGCTGTAGCCGTCGGGGGAGGAAGGGGGTGCCCTCTCTCGAACGACTCTACGAGCCCGGATGCCCGCCGGGCGAGTCGGTCAAGCACCGGACCGGCGACGTGACGGGAGCACAGGGGGGCGCACCGGTTCATCGGGCCGGGAGCAACGCGGCTGTGACGGCGCTCCGTTGAAAGGCGGCGGAACGAGGGGCCCCGCGGCTCGCGGGAAGACTCCTCCCGGGGCGTATCGGTTCGCACGTATCACCGAGGTGCGGCCCAAAAACGTTAGTAGGCGGAGGAGTTCGAATCAAGGTCTGTCTTTTTCTGTCTTACTCATGTCAAATGCGTCGGGTTAGAACCCCTTGAGAACACTGCGACAACACTGCGTGCGCAGGGGAGGACTGGCGAACAGGTGAAGCTAGGAAAGAGATCCACGAGATCCACGACCGCCGCCGTCGTGACGGCCGTCGCCGCGCTCGGAGCCGCGTCGTTGGTGCCCGCCGGCGCCGCGCACGCGCAGACGCCGCCGGCCGACGACACCGTCGGCACCCAGGACCAGCGGTTCAGCGCCGCCGAGCCCGAGTTGGAGAACCCGCTCGCCGAGAAGCGTGAGGCGCAGCGGCAGCAGGCGTACGAGCAGCTGATCGCGGGGGAGGCCGACGCCCAGACGCTGGCCGGTTCCGAGGTGGTCGAGCTGAGCGACGGCGAGTTCGTCGAGGTCGCCACCACCGGCACCGACAAGATCTTCACCGTGCTGGTGGAGTTCGGCGACGAGATCCACCCCGACTACGGCGGCACGCCGGGCCCGCGCGTCAACGAGATAGCGGAGCCCGACCGGGAGAACGACAACTCCACCATCTGGCAGGAGGACTTCGACCGGCAGTACTACGAGGACGTCTACTACTCGGAGGACCCCGAGGTACCGTCCGTCAAGCAGTACTTCGAGCAGCAGTCCTCCGGCCAGTACACGGTCGACGGCCTGGTCACCGACTGGGTCCGCGTCGACTACAACGAGGCCAGGTACGGCACCAACTCCTGCGGCGACAACGTCTGCGAGGAGGTCTGGAACGTCATCACCGACGGCGTCAACGCCTGGTACGACGACCAGATCGCGGCCGGCGTGAGCCCCGAGGAGATCGCCGAGACCCTCGCGCAGTACGACGTCCAGGACCGTTACGACTACGACGGCGACGGCGACTTCAACGAGCCGGACGGCTACCTCGACCACTTCCAGATCGTGCACGCCGGCGAGGACGAGTCCGCCGGCGGCGGCGCGCAGGGCGAGGACGCCATCTGGGCGCACCGCTGGTACGCCTACGGCGACCAGGCCGGCTTCACCGGCCCCGAGAACAACCCGGCCGGCGGCACCCAGATCGCCGACACCGGCCTGTGGGTCGGCGACTACACCATCCAGCCGGAGAACGGCGGAGTCGGCGTCTTCGCCCACGAGTTCGCCCACGACCTCGGTCTGCCCGACCTGTACGACACCGCGGGCGGCGAGAACGGCACCGCGTTCTGGTCGGCGATGTCCTCCGGCTCCTGGCTGAGCCGCGGCGAGGGCGCCATCGGCACCCTGCCCAACGACATGGGCTCCTGGGAGAAGCTGCAACTCGGCTGGCTCGACTACGAGGTGGCGCGCGCCGCGACCAACTCGGTCCACCGGCTCGGTCCTTCGAGCGAGGTCTACCCGCAGCGCGGCAGCACCCAGTCCGTCATCGTGGAGCTGCCGGAGAAGACCGTCACCCACGAGATCGCCGAGCCCGCCGAGGGCGAGGCGCAGTGGTGGAGCGGTTCGGGCGACGACCTGAACAACACGCTGATCCGCACGGTCGACCTCGCCGGCACCTCAACGGCCTCGCTGGACCTGACCGGTTGGTGGTCCATCGAGGAGGGCTACGACAACCTCTACGTCGAGGCGTCCCTCGACGGCTCCGTGTGGGCCCCGCTGGACGGCACCGTCGACGGTGAGCCGCTGCCCAGGGACAGCGCCGACCGCCCGGTGATCACCGGTGTCTCCGACGGCCACCGCGCCCTGGCCTTCCCGCTGGACGAGTACGCCGGCGGCACCGTGGACCTGCGGTTCCGCTACCAGACGGACGGCGCGCTGGCCGAGATCGGCTTCACCGCCGACGAGATCACCGTGACCGCCGACGGCGAGGTCGTCTTCAGCGACAACGCCGAGGAGGGCGAGGGCGACTGGGCGGCCGACGGCTTCTCCGTGGTCGGCGCCTCGATCACCGACGACTACCCGCAGTACTACATCGTGGAGAGCCGTCAGTACGTCGGCTACGACGACACCCTGGAGAGCGGCCCGTACAACTTCGGCTGGCTCACCGACCGTCCGGACTGGGTGGAGCACTACTCCTACGAGAACGGCATGTTGGTGTGGCTGTGGGACACCTCGCAGACCAACAACAACACCAGCCAGCACCCGGGCGAGGGCCTGATCCTGCCGGTCGACGCCAGGCCGACCGCCGAGACCTGGTCCGACGGCACCCTGATGCGCAACCGTTTCCAGGCCAGGGACGCCACGTTCGGCCGTTCCGACAGCGCCGAACTGACGGTCCACCAGGACGGCGTGCCCACCACCCTGCCGAGCCAGGACGGCGTGCGCGCGTTCGACGACCGCCAGGGTGAGTACTGGGACGAGTCCAACCCGGGCAACAGCGTGGTCGTCCCCGACACCAACACCCGGATCACGGTCCTCAGCGAGCCCCGCGACCCGGCCAAGCCGCTCGTCGTGAAGGTCTCGCCGAGCGGTCGCTGAGCCTGTCGCTGAGTGTCGTTGATCCGTCGCGATGCGTCGATATCTGACGGACGCTGATGTGACCAACTAGAAAACCGCAGGTCAGAGCATGTATCGGCCGCCGCCCCTCGACAGGGCGGCGGCCGATCGCGTAAGGATTGAGTAAGTCCATCTCGAAGGAGAACGAACCGGGAAAGGTGTTCCATGGCCGACGGAGGGTTTGTGCGACTGCCCGATGGCAGCGTCGTCGTCGCGCTCGCCGTGCCCAGGCCCGACGCGTCGGGCCGCACGGTGCGGGTGCTGGTACACGCGGCGAACCGCCCCAGGGCGCTGACCCGGCTGCGGAACCTCGGCCTGCGCGCGGTCTACCTCAGGGGGAACGCGGCGCCGCCCACCCCGGACGAGATCTCTGCGGTGCTGCACCACCCCGAGGGCGTGGTCTGGCGCTCGGCCCCCTGCGGCCTCACGGAGAGCTGGCACCCCATGACCGCCCTCTTCCGCTCGGCCCCCACGCTGGCCTCCTGACCGGGGGCGACAGCCCGTCCCGCGCGGCTGGACGCCGTCGTCGGGTGCGGGCCGTCACTCATGCACCGCGCAGTTCCCCGCGCCCCCAAGCCGCCCGGGGCGGATCAGGGGCGCGGGGAACTGCGCGAGCAACTCACCACCGGGGTGCACGCGACCGCTTGCCGCACCACCCCCTCCGTAGTCGCTCATGCGAACGACCGGAGGTCACCCCCTGACGACAGGGGCTCCCGTCAGCTCGACGCCCGCCTCGTCCAGCTCGGTGAGGGCCCGGTCCACGGTCGGCCGGGCGACGCCCGCCGTCAGGCTGAGCAGGACCCGCGTGCGGAAGCCCGCCCGCCGGGCGTCCAGCGCGGTGGCCCGCACGCAGTGGTCCGTGGCGATGCCCACCACGTCCACCTCCGTGACGTCCCGCTCGCGCAGCCAGCCGGCCAGCCCCGTGCCCGCCTCGTCCTGCCCCTCGAAGCCGCTGTACGCGGCCTCGTACGCGCCCTTGTCGAAGCACGCCTCCACCGCCCCGGAGGCGATCGCGGGCGCGAAGTTCGGGTGGAAGCCGACCCCCTCCGTGCCCGCCACGCAGTGCCGCGGCCAGCTGGTCTCGTAGTCCGGCGTGTCGGAGAAGTGGTCGCCCGGGTCGATGTGCCGGTCGCGGGTGGCCACCACGTGGCGGTAGCCCGGGGTGGCCGCCCCGATCAGGTCGGTGACGGCAGCCGCGACATCGGCGCCGCCGGCGACGGCGAGGCTGCCGCCCTCGCAGAAGTCGTTCTGCACGTCGACGACGATCAGCGCGCGGTGCATCCGAACCACCTCGTTGGTGCGTTGTTCCGTTGGTCGCTCCCGGCCGCGTGGCCGGCCGGGATCGGCAAGAGCCTACTGGGCGCGCGGCTCATGAGGTGGGAGTGAGGAAGCGCGTGGGGAGCACCGACTCGCCCCGGGAGAGCTGGGTGGCGGACAGGGGGAGCGCGCCCCGCGCGCGCACGTGCCGGTCGCGGGCCGCGCTGAGCGGCTCCTGGCCGACCGGCTCGCCGTCGCGCATCAGCTCGACGCCCAGCAGCCGCTCGGAGAACTCCTCCGGCACCTCGCCGGTGCCGATGACCTCGGCCTCGGCGATGCCCCGCTCGTCGACCGGCCGGGCCGCCCACTTGACGCCGCCGACGGAGAGCTTGCCGCCGAGCGACTTCTTGGCCACCGGGCGCAGTGGCGCCCCCGCGCCGTCCCCGTCGGCGCGCGCCACCAGCTTGTAGACCATCGAGCAGGTCGGGTGCCCGGAGCCGGTGACCAGCTGGGTGCCGACGCCGTAGGAGTCGACGGGCGCGGCGGCCAGCGAGGCGATCGCGTACTCGTCGAGGTCGCTGGTGACCACGATCCGGGTGTCGTGCGCCCCCAGCTCGTCCAGCTGCCGGCGCACCTGGTGGGCGACGACCAGCAGGTCCCCGGAGTCGATCCGCACCGCGCCCAGCTCGGGCCCCGCGATCTCGACGGCGGCGCGCACCGCCTCGGCCACGTCGTAGGTGTCCACCAGCAGCGTGGTGCCCCGGCCGAGCGCGTCGACCTGGGCGGTGAACGCGTCCCGCTCGGTGTCGTGGAGCAGGGTGAACGCGTGGGCGCTGGTCCCCACCGTGGGGATGCCGTAGCGGAAGCCGGCGGCCAGGTCGGAGGTGGCGGAGAAGCCGCCGACGTAGGCGGCCCTGGCCGCGGCCACGGCGCTCAGCTCGTGGGTGCGCCGGGCGCCCATCTCCATCAGCGGGCGGCCGACCGCCGCCACGGCCATCCGGGAGGCGGCGGCGGCCACGGCCGAGTCGTGGTTGAGGATCGAGAGCACCACGGTCTCCAGTACCACGCACTCGGCGAAGGTGCCCTCGACCTGGAGGATCGGTGAACCGGGGAAGTAGACCTCGCCCTCGGGGTAGCCGCGCACCGTGCCGGTGAAGCGGAAGTCGGCGAGCCAGTCGAGGGTGGGGCCGTCCACGACCTCCTGGCGG
This sequence comes from Streptomyces sedi, assembly GCF_006335015.1. Taxonomy (GTDB): domain Bacteria; phylum Actinomycetota; class Actinomycetes; order Streptomycetales; family Streptomycetaceae; genus Streptomyces; species Streptomyces sedi. The sequence goes on along the minus strand of NZ_VDGT01000001.1, from coordinate 623,608 downwards.
TCGAGGAAGTCGAGCATCTCGGGTTCGAAGCGGAAGTTGGTCACGGCGTCCAGCACGCGCCCGGTGCCGGCCACCACGCCGTAGCGGCGGCCCTCGGGGAGTCGGCGGGTGAAGACCTCGAACACCGAGCGCCGGTGCGCGGTGCCCGCGCGGAGGGCGGCACGCAGCATGGTCAGCTCGTACTGGTCGGTGAAGAGCGCGGTCGAGGGCACCGTCACCGGCAGCCCGCTGGGCCTGTGGTCCTTGACGTCCATGGGGACCAGCGTACCCCTAATCTCGTCAAACTGACGATATCTCGCGGCGTGGCGTCACCCACCCCCTCTGTCCTGGGCGTTTGGGCTCGGGAGGCGCGGGGGTGGCAGCATGGGGGTGTGACTGCCATGCCCGTGGAGATCGAACGCACCGAGGAGCAGGCGACGCCCGACGAGGCGCCGGTGCCGGAAGTCCCCTGGGTCACCCTGGTGCACAACGACCCGGTGAATCTGATGAGTTACGTCACCTATGTCTTCCAGGCGTATTTCGGCTACTCGAAGGACAAGGCCAAGAAGCTGATGCTCGACGTCCACCACAAGGGGCGCGCCGTGGTCTCCCAGGGCAGCCGCGAGGAGATGGAACGGGACGTGCAGGCGATGCACGGTTACGGGCTCTGGGCCACGCTCCAGCGGGACAGCTGATGCCGGGCTTCTTCGAGTCGGCGGGTGCCGACGGCGGCGCCTCGGTGGCGCTGGACGACGGCGAGCTCTCCGTGATCCGCAGCCTGACCGTTCAGCTTCTGGAGCTGATCGGACCGGATCAGCACGAGGACGAGGACGCCGACCCGCTCCAGGCGCTCTTCGCCGAGGGCCCGAGCGAGCCGCCGCGCGATCCCGCGCTGGCGCGCCTTTTCCCCGACGCGTACGGCGCCCCTGGGGCGCCGGCCGACGAGGCGGCGGTTACCCGTTCGGCCGAATTCCGCCGCTATACCGAGAACGAGTTGCGCACCCAGAAGCGGGAACGGCTGCTGGCGATGGTGCACGCCCTCGACGAGGCGCGCGGCGCGCCCCGCGACCGCGAGGGGAACGCGGTGCTGACGCTGGACAGGGCGGCCTCGGACGGCTGGCTCGGCGGGCTCAACGACCTGCGGCTGGTGATCGGCGCACGGCTCGGCATCGACGACGAGTCGACCACGGAGAAGCTCTTCGACCTCCCGGACGAGGACCCGCGAAAGGCCATGGTGATCGCCTTTCTCTGGCTGGGGAGCCTTCAGGAGACGCTGGTGGACACGCTTCTTCCGGAGTAACGGGGAACGCCTCTCCCGCCGGTTCGCGAACAGGCCGGGAATTCCTCTCGCGGATAACCTGACGGTGCTTTTACCTCTCGCACCGTCAGGAGTAGCGCATGGCAGGTCAACACTCCTGGACCGACGAGATCGACCAGACGGTCAACAATCTCTTCGAACCGGTCAGTCGTGTGCTGACGGACGTCGTCTTCTACGAGGTCGGCCTCTTCGGGAGCGACTTTCCCCTGATCGTCGGCTGGCTCGCGGTGGCCGGGCTGGTCTTCACCGTGCTCTTCGGCTTCGTCCAGTTCCGGCACTTCCCGCTGGCGCTGCGCCTGGTGCGCGGTCGCTACGAGCAGCCGGACGCGCCCGGCGAGGTGACCCACTTCCAGGCGTTGACCTCGGCCGTCTCCGGCACCGTCGGCCTCGGCAACATCGCGGGTGTGGCGATCGCGGTCTCCATCGGCGGCCCCGGGGCGACCGTCTGGATGATGCTCTGCGGCCTCCTCGGGATGGCCAGCAAGTTCGTCGAGTGCACCCTCGGCGTCCGCTACCGGGACATCGACGCGCGCGGACGGGTCTCCGGCGGCCCGATGCACTACCTCCGCAAGGGCCTGGCCGAACGCGGGCTGCCCCGGCTGGGCGGCGCGCTCTCGCTGCTGGCCGCGGTGACGCTCCTCTTCTTCGCGTTCTTCGGCGGCAACCTCTTCCAGGTCAACCAGAGCCTGGAGCAGCTGGTCGCCGTCACCGAGGACCACACCTCGTTCTTCGCCGACTCCTCCGGCGCGCTGCTCTTCGGCGCCGTGGTAGCGCTGCTCGCCGGGCTGGTGCTGGTGGGCGGCATCCGGGCCATCGGCCGGGTCACCAGCCGGCTGGTCCCGGCGATGTCGATCCTCTACTGCGCGGCCTGCCTCGTCGTCATCGGCTGCAACGCCGCCGCGGTCCCCGACGCCGTCGCCACCATCTGCCGCGCGGCGGTCAGCCCCGACGGCGTGGCCGGCGGCGTGGTGGGGGCGCTGATCGTCGGGTTCCAGCGGGCCGCGTTCTCCAACGAGGCCGGCGTCGGCTCCGCCCCCATCGCCCACTCGGCGGTCAAGACCAAGCGGCCGGCGACCGAGGGGCTGGTCGCGCTGATCGAGCCGTTCCTGGACACCGTGGTGATCTGCACCATGACCGCGCTGACCATCGTCATCGCCGGCGGTCCGCTCTACGAGGAGGCCAGGGAACGGGTGGCGGCCGGCGAGCCCGTCGAGGGCAACGCGGTGGGCATCTCGATCACCTCCGACGCCTTCGAGACCGCGCTGCCCGGCTTCCCCTACGTGCTGACCCTCGCGGTCTTCCTCTTCGCCTTCGCGACGATCATCACCTGGGGCTACTACGGGCTGAAGGCATGGACCCACCTCTTCGGGCAGAGCAGGCTCGCCGACGGCAGCTACAAGGCGCTCTTCTGCCTGCTGACCGTCGGCGGCGCCCTGCTCTCCCTGGGCACGCTGGTCGACCTCGCCGACGCGTTCCTCTTCCTGGCCGCCGTCTGCAACATCATCGGGCTCTACCTCCTCGCGCCGGTCGTCAGGGCCGAGCTGCGCAAGGTGTTGAACTACGTGCGGCGCAAGGACGCCGGCGACTCGGACGAGGCGATCGAGGCCGACGAGCGGGCCGCGGAGCAGGCCGAGTCGGCGGAGGACATCACGCTGGCCAAGTAGCCGCGGGGCGTGTCCACGGGCCGGGACGCCCCTCCCGACCACCGGGCGGGGCGTCCTACGCTGGAGTCATGTTGACCATCACGGCGGAACTGCGGGACCAGATCATCGCCCACGCCAGGGCCGACCACCCCGACGAGGCGTGCGGTGTCATCGCGGGTCCCGCCGGCACCGACCGGCCGGAGCGGTTCGTGCCGATGCTCAACGCGGCCCGTTCGCCCACGTTCTACGAGTTCGACTCCGAGGAGCTGCTGAGGCTCTACAAGGAGATGGACGCGCGGGACGAGGATCCGGTGGTCATCTACCACTCGCACACCGCGACCGAGGCGCACCCCTCGCGGACCGACGTCTCGCTGGCCATGGAGCCCTTCGCCCACTACGTGCTGGTCTCCACCGCGGAGTCGGAGGCCGACGACGAGGGCCGGGTCCCGTTCCGCTCGTTCCGCATCGTGGACGGGGAGGTCACCGAGGAGGAGGTCGCGGTGGTCGACGCCTACCCGGACACCGGGGCGGACGCGGACGAGTAGTCCGGCACGGGGGCGGCACCGGGCCGGTGAGCGCGGTCAGCGCGGTCAGCGCCCGCGTCGGCCGCCGCTCCGGCCGCGGCTTCGGGGGCCGTACCGGTCGCCGCTTCGGTCAACGGGCCTGGTCAGTGGGGCGCTTGGTCCGATCTGAGACGATTCCGTTCGTATGCTGAACGCTCTCGATCGCCCATCCGGGAATCGATACGATGACGCCATGGTTCTCCCGGACGTGAGCGACTTCCGACCGCACGCGCCGCGCCGGGCCCGTCGTCCCCTCGGGGCGGGGCGCCTCGGCCGCGCCGGGTGTCCGGTGGTCCGTTGACCGGGCGGCCCGTTCGTCCCTCGCCCAGCCAGTCTCGCGTTCGAATCTCTGCTTCTGGAGTCCTTTCATGGCCATCGAGGTCCGCATCCCGACCATCCTCCGCACCCACACCGACGGCCAGAAGGTCGTGACCGGCGAGGGCAAGACGATCGAGGAGCTCTTCGCCGACCTGGAGGCCAACCACCCGGGCATCCGGGAGCGCCTGGTGGACGACGGCGGGCTGCGCCGCTTCGTCAACGTCTACCTCAACGACGAGGATGTCCGCTTCCTTGAGGGCATCGCCACCCCCGTCAAGGACGGCGACAGCGTCACCATCCTGCCGGCGGTCGCCGGAGGCATGGGCTGATGCGCTTCGACAGCGCGCTGGCCTCCGTCGGGAACACCCCGCTGGTGCTGCTGCCCCGGCTCTCGCCCAGCGACACCGTGCGGATCTGGGCCAAGCTGGAGGACCGGAACCCGACGGGTTCGGTCAAGGACCGTCCCGCGCTGTACATGATCGAGCAGGCCGAGAAGGACGGCCGGCTCACCCCCGGCTGCACCATCCTGGAGCCGACCTCGGGGAACACCGGCATCTCGCTGGCCATGGCCGCCCGGCTCAAGGGGTACCGGATCATCTGCGTGATGCCGGAGAACACCTCGGCGGAACGGCGTCAGCTGCTGGCGATGTGGGGCGCCGAGATCATCTCCTCGCCGGCCGCCGGCGGCTCCAACACGGCGGTGCGGGTGGCCAGGGAGCTGGCCGACGAGCACCCCGAGTGGGTGATGCTCTACCAGTACGGGAACCCGGACAACGCCGGCGCGCACTACGCCGGCACCGGCCCCGAGATCCTCGCCGACCTGCCGTCGGTCACCCACTTCGTCGCGGGCCTCGGTACCACGGGCACGCTGATGGGCGTCGGCCGCTATCTGCGCGAGCACCGGCCGGGCGTGGAGATCGTCGCGGCCGAGCCGCGCTACGACGACCTGGTCTACGGTCTGCGGAACCTGGACGAGGGCTTCGTTCCCGAGCTGTACGACGACGCGGTGCTCACCGGCCGCTACTCGGTCGGCTCCGAGGACGCGGTCCGACGGGTGCGGCAGCTGCTCGACGAGGAGGGCATCTTCGCCGGCGTCTCCACCGGCGCCGTGCTGCACGCGGCGCTGGGCGTGGGCCGCAGGGCGGTCGAGGCCGGGGAGGCGGCGGACATCGCGTTCGTGGTCGCCGACGGCGGCTGGAAGTACCTCTCCACCGGCATCTACGAGGCCGCCACGACGGAGGAGGCGGTCGAGCGCCTCCAGGGCCAGCTCTGGGCCTAGCCGGCCGGCCCGCAGTCGACTACCGGCCTTGCTGGCCTGGGTGGGTTGTCGTCCTCGGCCGGGTGTGTGGTTGCTCGCGCAGTTCCCCGCGCCCCTGGTGTGGGTGGGCGTTCGCCGTAGGGTGCGGGTAGCCCCGTCAGGGGCGCGGGGAACTGCGCGGTGCATCTGTGGCGGGCCGCAGTCGACTATGGTGCCGCACCGGCCGGGTGGGTTGTCGCCCTCGCCCCGCACCCGGTGCAGATCACGGAATGAAGTAGCGTCAACACGTATGGTCATTTGTGTGACCACGCGCAGCTACTCCCTGACCGCGCCCCCCGCCGGTGGCGAGCAGAGCGTCTGGCGGCTGATCACCGCCCGGGGCTCGCTCGCGCGGCGGCTGGACTGGCCGCTGACGCTCGCCGCCCTCGCCCTGACCACGTTGGGCATCCTGCTGGTCTACTCGGCCACCCGCAACCGCACCGACCTGAACGGCGGCGAGCCCGAGTTCTTCCTGATGCGGCAGCTGATGAACGTCGCCATCGGGCTCGGCCTGTGCGGGCTGATCATCTGGTACGGCTATCTGCGGCTGCGGGCCGCCGTCCCCGTGCTGTACCTGCTCTGCGTGGTGCTCTCGCTGCTGGTGCTGTCCCCGTTGGGTTCGACCGTCAACGGCTCCCGCAGCTGGCTGCAGCTGCCCGGCGGCTTCGCGTTCCAGCCGTCCGAGCTGGTCAAGATCGGGGTGATCCTCGCCATGGCGCTGCTGCTCGCGGCGCCGGGGAACAACGAGCGCAGGGACGGCCCCGACAGCAGGACGGTGCTTCAGGCGCTGCTGGTGATCGCGGTCCCGGCGGTGCTGGTGATGCTGACGCCGGACGTCGGTCAGACCATGGTGCTCGCCGTCATCGCGCTCGGAGTGCTGGCGGCCTCCGGTACCGGGCGGGCGTGGATCCTGGGTCTCGTGTCGCTCGGCGTGGCCGGCGCGATCGTGGTGTGGCAGGTGGGGCTGCTGGACGAGTACCAGATCAACAGGTTCGCCGCGTTCGCCAACCCGGCGCTCGACCCGGCGGGCGTGGGATACAACACCAACCAGGCCAGGATCGCCATCGGCTCGGGCGGGCTCTTCGGGCAGGGGCTCTTCCACGGCAGCCAGACGACCGGGCAGTTCGTTCCGGAACAGCACACCGACTTCGTCTTCACCGTCGCCGGCGAGGAACTCGGCTTTCTGGGGGCGGGGTTGATCGTGGTGCTGTTGGGAGTGGTGCTCTGGCGCGGCTGCCGGATCGCGCGGGACGCGCCGGACCCCTATGGCACGATCGTGGCGGTCGGCATTGTCGCGTGGGTGGCCTTCCAGGCGTTCCAGAACATGGGGATGGCTTTGGGGATCATGCCGGTCACCGGACTTCCGTTGCCGTTCCTCTCCTATGGTGGATCATCGATGTTCGCCATCTGGATCGCGGTGGGACTGCTGCTCGCCATTCGCATTCGCTCGCACAGCAGAATGTGATCGAACTCTTCGAGCTGGTGTTTTGTCGACCACCCCCGGGCTGGTGATTCCGCCCACACCCGGCGCCGTGCGAGGCGCGGCGGGGCGCTTGGCGACTTAGAGTCGTTCGAACCCCACTACGGAGGTTCCCCCGTTTATGAAGCTCACCGTCGTCGGCTGCTCGGGGTCGTTCCCGGCCCCTGACTCGGCCTGTTCCAGCTACCTCATCGAGGCCGAGGGCTACCGGCTGCTCCTTGACATGGGCAATGGCGCCCTCGGCGAGCTACAGAAGCACTGCGGGCTGTACGACATCGACGCCATCGCGCTCAGCCATCTCCATCCGGACCACTGCATCGACATGTGCGGCTACTTCGTGGCCCGTTACTACCGGCACGACGGCGGCCGGCCGCCGCGGGTGCCGGTCTACGGGCCGGGCGGCACCGAACAGCGGCTGATCACCGCCTACGACGACGTGCCGGACGAGTCGTCGATGCGGGAGGTCTTCGACTTCCACGACCTGGAGGCCGGCGAGGACCTGGTCCTCGGGCCGCTGACGGTCCGCGTCGCGCGGGTCAACCACCCGGTGGAGACCTACGGTTTCCGGATCGAGTACGCCGGCCGTTCGATCTGCTACTCGGGCGACACGGGCAACTGCGAGGGGCTGGACGGTCTCGCGCGCGGCGTCGACCTGTTCCTGTGCGAGGCGTCCTTCACCCAGGGCAAGGAGGACGCGCCCGGGGTGCATCTCAACGGTCTTGAGGCCGGCGTCTGCGCCCAACGGGCCGGCGCCGACCGGCTGGTGCTCACCCATGTCCCGCCGTGGACCGACGCCCAGGTGAACCTGCGCGACGCCAAGTCCGCCTTCGACGGCCCCGTCGAACTGGCCCGCCCCGGTGCCGTCTACGTGGTCTGAGGCGGCGTCGGCGGCGCGCCGCCGGCCCGTTCGCCGTGCGGCCCCGCCCGACCGGAATCCGGGGATCGGCGCAGGCCGGACGCCGGATAGGGTCGATCCATGTCACGCATCGACGGCCGGACGGCCGACCAGCTCCGCCCCGTGACCATCGAACGCGGCTGGAGCAAGCACGCCGAGGGATCGGTACTGGTCTCCTTCGGCGACACCAGAGTGCTGTGCACGGCCAGCTTCACCGAGGGGGTGCCCCGCTGGCGGCGGGGGAGCGGGGAGGGCTGGGTCACCGCCGAGTACGCGATGCTGCCGCGCGCCACCAACACCAGGGGCGACCGGGAGTCGGTGCGCGGGAAGATCGGCGGGCGCACCCACGAGATCTCGCGGTTGATCGGGCGTTCGCTGCGCGCCGTGGTGGACTTCCGCGCGTTGGGCGAGAACACGGTGGTACTGGACTGCGACGTCCTCCAGGCGGACGGCGGCACCAGGACGGCGGCCATCACCGGCGCCTATGTGGCGCTGGCCGACGCCGTGTCCTGGGCCAGGGGGCGGAAGCTGGTCAGGGGCAAGAACGAGCCGTTGACCGGTCAGGTCGCCGCCGTCAGCGTCGGGATCGTGGACGGGGAGCCGCTGCTCGACCTCGCCTACACGGAGGACGTGCGGGCCGAGACCGACATGAACGTGGTCTGCACCGACACCGGCGCCTTCGTCGAGGTGCAGGGCACCGCCGAGGGCGCGCCGTTCCAACGCGCCGAGCTGGACGCCCTGTTGGACCTGGCGGTCGGCGGCTGCACCAGGCTCGCCGAGGCGCAGCGTGCGGCGCTGGCCGAGGGGTGACGGCCGGTCCACGTGACGTTGTCGGGGCCGGACGGGGGTAGTGAGCGTAACGAGGGCGGAACCTCCGCCCGATGGAGGGGAGTTGATGGTGCGAACCATCAGGATGGGGCTGGCCGGCGGCACGTTGGCGATAACGGCCGCGCTGGGCACCCTGGGGTGCGACCTGGACCGGGCGGTGGACTGCGGGCGGTTGGCGCTCGACGTCTCCAGCAGCGTGGAGACGCTGGGGCGCGCGATCGACGGTGACGACCCGACCGGGTTCGTCGACGCGGCCGACGAGGCGGAACGTGACCTGGACGAGCTGACCGACGACGTCTCGGACACGGACGTCCGGGCAGCCGCGGAGTCGGTGGGCGACGCCCTCGCCAACGTGCGCGACGGGGTGGCGGACGGCGAGTCCCCCGACCTGTCGCCGCTGAGCGACGCGGCGGACGAACTGACCTCCGCCTGCGCGTCCTGACCGACGCAGCGCACCGTTCCCCGCGCTCCCCCGCCGGCCCACCGGCGTGGAGGGGCGCGGGGAACCGTCCACCGAGGTGGGGGCGACGATCCGGCACGGCGAGCGGAACCCTCGTTCGCCTGGCCGAACGAATCACGATTTCTCGAACACGACTCTTGACGGTGGCCGAAAACCGTTCCTAGCGTGTGGCGGGCCGGTCGCGGTACCAGGCGGGCCGGCGTGAGCACGCTGGCAAAGGAGCTGGTGGCGTGGCTGCACAGGTCCCGAAGTTCTCCCGCTACCGACGCCCGAGCGGCGCCCCGCCGCCACCCCAGGGCCCGCTCTCCCGACGCGCGTTGCTGCGGGCCGGCGCCGGCCTCGGGGCCGCCGCCGCGCTGACACCGGGGCTCGCCGCCTGCGCCGGCGGGCAGAACGCCGACCCCCGCGCCTCCGGCGACGTCGAGTTGGCGTTCTGGACCCACGACGAGGCGTACGCGGACTTCTTCGAGGTCTCGGCCGAGATCGCCGAGCGGGCCAGCGACTTCCGCTACCGCCTGCGGCTGAGCCGCGCCGGCGCCGAGGACCTGGTGACCAAGGCCATCGCCCAGGCCATCGCCGGCCGCGGCACCCCCGACGTCGCCGGCTTCGAGATCGGCGCCTTCCCCCGGCTGCTGCGCGGGGTGCTCGCCGAGGAGCTGCTGACCGACCTGAGCGGTGACCTCGGGGACGCGGCCGACGACCTGCTGCCCTCCAGGACCGCGCCGTTCAGCCGCGACGGGCGCCTCTACGCCCTCGACTCGGACGCCCCGCTGGTCGTCTACTACTACCGGGAGTCCGAGTTCGAACGGCTCGGCATCCCCACCGACCTGGCCACCTGGGAGGAGCTCGCGGAGGCCGGCACGAGGGCGCACGAGCGGCACGGCGTCTCGCTGGGCGCGGTGCCGGTGGGCAGCGAGGCCGGCGTCAACACCCAGGGGTTCGAGATGCTGCTGCTGCAACGCGGCGGCCGGTTCTTCGACGAGGACGGCGCGCTGGCCATCGAGTCGCCCGAGGCCGAGGAGGTGCTCGGCTTCCTGGCCGAGGGGCTGCGCACCGGCTTCCTCAGCAGCGTCGCCGGGCTGCTGCACCCGCCGATGCAGGCCGCGTTGAAGAGCGGCGCGGTGCTCGGGCAGTGGATGGCGACCTGGTACCGGATCTACGGTCTTGAGCCCAACGTCCCCGAGCAGGCCGGCCAGTGGCGCATCAGGCCGCTGCCCGCGTTCCGGAGCGGCGGGGTGCGCACCTCGTTCACCGGGGGCACCGGCTTCGGGGTGACACGCGGCAAGGAGAACACCCTGGCCGGAGTCGAACTGGTCAAGGCCGCCTATCTGACCCCCTCCGAACAGGTCAGGCGCTTTCGCGACCTGGGCTATCTGCCGACCCGTCGCTCGGTCTACGAGGACCCCGAACTCCTCGCCATCCCCGACGAGTTCTGCGGTGGTCAACCCACCTTCGAGGTCTACCGCGACCTGATCGACGAGGCGCCGTCGATCCATCTCAGCGCCGACAAGTCCACCCTCGACACCGTGCTCAGCGGCTATCTGCTCCAGGCGTACCACGGGGACATCTCCCCGCGTGAGGCGCTGGCGAGGACCGCCGAGGACTTCCGGGGTCAGACCCGCAACTCCCGCGACTGAGGAGCCCAGTTGACCGTCCCCACCACGACGCCCCCACCCCGGGCCGCGTCCTCCGAGTCGCCCCCTCCGGGGGGCGGCGGGCGGCGGCGCATGTGGGCTCCCTACGCCTTCATCGCCCCGTTCTACGTGCTGTACGTGCTCTTCATGATCGTGCCGATCCTGGTCGCCTGCGGCCTGAGCCTCACCGAGTGGGTCGGCCTCGGCACCCCGAAGTTCGTCGGGCTGCGCAACTTCCTCGACCTGGCCAGGGACACCAGCTTCCACACCGCACTGGCCAACTCCACGCTCTACGTACTGGTCAGCGTCTTCGTCGTGGTGCCCTGCGCGCTGCTGCTCGCCCAGGCGCTGCACACCAAGGGGCTGCGGGCCAGGGACCTCTTCCGGGTCACGTTCTTCGTGCCGATGGTGCTCTCGCCGATCGTCATCGCACTGGTCTACAGCCTGTTGCTGGACACCCAGTACGGACTGGTCAACTCCGTGTTGAAGGCGCTCTTCGGAGGCGGCGGGGTCGACTGGATCGGCGACCCCGACTGGGCGAAGTCCACCGTCGCCGTGGTGGTCCTGTGGCGCTGGGTCGGCTATCTGACCATCTTCTTCCTCGCCGCGCTCCAGGCGGTGCCGAAGGACCTCTACGAGGCGGCCGAACTGGACGGCGCGGGGGCGATCCGCAGCTTCTTCACCGTGACCCTGCCCTCGATCCAGCCGGTGACCGCGTTCGTGGTGGTCACCTCGTTCATCGGCGCCGCACAGCTCTTCGACGAGCCGTATCTGATCACCAACGGCGGTCCCGGCGAGGCGACGCTGAGCGTCGCGATGTTCGTCTACCGGGCCGCGTTCCAACGCCAGCAGTTCGGCTACGCGGCGGCGGCCGGGCTGGTGCTCTTCGTCGTCGTCTTCGCCGTGAGCCAACTGCTCAACCGGCTGCTGGCCATCGGGAGGGCCGAATGAGCACCCGTGCCGTCACCCGGAAGACCCGCGAGCCCCGACGACGCGCGGGGCGCGGGGGGATGAGCCGCTCCGGAAAGGTCGCGCTCTACTCCACGCTCACCGTGCTGCTGCTGATCTTCGTCGCGCCGCTGGTCTGGGCCATCAGCTCCTCGTTCAAGCCGAGGGGCGACATCTTCGAGTACCCGCCCAAGCTCATACCGAGCCCCGCCACACTGGACAACTACCGGACGCTGCTGGACACCCAGCCGTTCTGGAACTGGTTCGCCATCAGCGTGGTCACCGCGCTGCTGGCCACCACCGTCGCGGTCTTCGTCTGCGCGCTCGCCGGATACGGCTTCGCCAAGTTCCGGTTCGCCGGCAAGCGGGTGCTCTTCGGGGTGATGTTCAGCTCGCTGTCGGTGCCGTTCGCGGTGATCCTGGTCCCGCTGTTCATCCTGGTGGTCAAGTCCGGGCTGTCCAACCCGTGGTTCGCGCTGATCGTGCCGTGGGTGGCGCCGGCCTTCGGCATCTTCATGATGCAGCAGTACATCGTCCAGTCCATCCCCGACGAGATCATCGAGGCCGCCAGGATCGACGGCAGCAGCGAGTTCGGCACCTTCTGGCGGGTGGTCCTGCCGCTGCTGCGCCCCTCGCTCGGCGCGTTGGCCGTGTGGCAGTTCCTCCAGAGCTACAACGCGTTCATGTGGCCGCTGGTGCTGCTCTCCGACGTCAACCAGTACACGATCCCGCTCGGTCTCAACATCCTCTTCCGCGCCGAGAACCGCTCCTACGACCTGGTGATGGCCGGGGCCGTGCTGGCCTCGGTGCCCACCATCCTGGTCTTCCTGCTGCTGCGCAAGCAGCTGCTTGAGGGGCTCTCCGCCGGCGCGGTCAAGGGGTGAACGCCCAGGCGGCGGGCACCCGGACAAGCGGCGGACCGTCACGAAAGGCAGGCATGTCCAAGCTCCCCGACAGGGTCCTCTTCGGCGCGGCCTACTACCACGAGTACCAGCCGACCCCGCGACTCGACACCGACCTCGACCTGATGCGGGAGGCCGGGTTCAGCGTGGTCCGGGTCGGCGAGTCCGTCTGGTCGACCTGGGAACCCGAGCCCGGCGTCTTCGACCTCGACTGGCTGCGGCCGGTGCTGGACGGCGCCCACGCGCGCGGCATCTCCGTGGTCCTGGGCACCCCGACCTACGCGGTGCCGCCGTGGCTGCAACGCGCCCACCCCGAGATCAACGCCGAACGCCGCACCGGCCAGCCCATGGGCTGGGGCATCCGGCAGGAGATCGACCACACCCACCCCGCGTTCCTCTTCCACGCCGAGCGGGTGATCCGGCGGATCGTCACCCACTACGCCGACCACCCGGCCGTCATCGGCTACCAGGTGGACAACGAGCCGGGCAACGAGATCCTCCACAACCGGGGCGTCTTCCAGCGCTTCGTCGACCACCTGCGGACCACCTACGGAACCGTCGAGGAGCTGAACCGGGCCTGGGGCCTGACCTACTGGTCACATCGCCTGTCCACCTGGGCCGACCTGTGGACGCCGGACGCCAACGGCCAGCCGCAGTACGACCTGGCATGGCGCCGGTTCCAGGGCGAGTTGACCACCGAGTTCATCGGCTGGCAGGCCGAAGTGGTCAGGGAGCTGGCCCGACCTGACCAGTTCGTGACCACTTGTATCGCCTACGCCCGCCCCGCCGTCCACGACCAGCGGCTCACCGAGCGACTCGACGTCACCGCCGGCAACCCGTACTACGCGATGCGGGACGCGCTGACCCTGCCCGACACCGGCTCCGCGTCCCAGGGGTGGACCACCCACGGGGTGTGGGCGCTCTACCGCTCCGCGGACCGGATGTACTCCTCCCGGCAGGAGCCGTTCCTGGTCACCGAGACCAACGCCCAGGCCATCGGCCCCTCCTGGACGATGGAACCCGCCTGGGACGGGCAGTGGCGCCAGGCCGCCTGGGCGCTGGTCTCCCGCGGCGCCCGGATGATCGAGTACTGGCACTGGCACACGCTGCACTACGGCACCGAGACCTACTGGGGCGGCATCCTCCCGCACAGCCAGGAACCCGGCCGCGTCTACCGCGAACTGGCCGCGCTGGGCGCCGAGTTCGAGCGGGCGGGCGAACTGGTCGCCGGAGTGGTCCCCGACGCGGACGTGGCACTGGTCTACTCGACGGACTCCAAGTGGGCCCTTGAGGACTACCCCATGCTGCCGCTGCCGGACGGCTCCGGCGGCGACCGCGACTCCTACCACGCGGTCTTCGACGCGCTCTACCGAGGCGCCTTCGACGCCGGCCGGCAGGTCGCGATCCTGCACGCCGAACAGCTCGCCGAGGCCGACCCGGCCGAGGTGGCCGACCGCCACCCGGTGCTGGTGGCCGCGGGGCTGCTGGTCGCGGACGACGCGCTGCTCGGCTGGCTGGAGCGGTACGCGGCGGCCGGCGGCCATCTGCTGCTCGGGGTGCGCACCGGCTACGGCGACGAGGAGGTGCGCGCCCGGCGGGAACGCAAGCCCGCGCTGCTCGACACGGCCGCCGGCGCCTGGTACGACGAGATCGCCACCCTCCGCGAGCCGCTGCCGGTCAGCCCGGCGCCCGGATCGGAACTGACGCTGCCCGACGAGGCGTTCGCCACCCGCTGGGTCGACGGGCTGACGCCCACCGACGCGGAGGTGCTGGCCGGCTACGACCACCCGCACTTCGGCCGGTTCGCCGCCGTGACCACCCGCGCCCACCACGCCGGCCGGATCACGACGCTGGGCACCGTTCCCGACCCGGCGCTCGCCGCCGCCGTGCTCCGCTGGTGCGCGGCGCGGAGCGGCGCGGACGACGGCTGGCGCCCCGGCGGCGCCAGCCAGACGGTCACCGGGGCCACAGCCCAGGACGGGACCCGGCTGCACTTCGTGCACAACTGGTCATGGGAGGAAGGGGAGTTCACCGTGCCCACCGCCGCCACCGAGCTGACCGGCGGAACGGAGCTGGCGGCGGGCGAACGCCTCGCCCTCGGCCCCTGGGACGTGCGGGTGCTGGCCGAACGCACGCCGGCGACGTAGCCGCCCGGCCGGCGGGCCATAATCGCGGGCATGGACCGACTCGTTCTCGCCACCCGCAACGCACACAAGGTCACCGAGCTGCGCGCCATCCTCGGTGAGGCGGGGGTCACCCTCGAACTCCTCGGCGCCGACGCCTTCCCCGAGGTGCCGGACGTCAAGGAGACGGGGGTGACCTTCGCGGCCAACGCCCTGCTGAAGGCCCACGCGCTCGCGCGGGCCACCGGGCTGCCCGCCGTCGCCGACGACTCCGGGCTCTGCGTGGACGTGCTGGGCGGGGCGCCCGGAATCTTCTCCGCCCGCTGGGTCGGACGCCACGGCGACGACACCGCCAACCTGGAGCTGCTGCTCGCCCAGCTGGCCGACGTGCCGGACGAGCACCGGGGCGCGCACTTCGCGTGCGCGGCGGCCCTCGCGCTGCCGGACGGCAGGGAACGGGTCACCGAGGGCCGGCTGACCGGCACGCTTCGCCGGGAGCCCGCCGGAGCGGGCGGCTTCGGCTACGACCCGATCCTCCAGCCGACCGACTCCGACCGCACCTGCGCCGAGTTGACCGCCGAGGAAAAGAACGCGATCAGCCACCGTGGCCTCGCCTTCCGCGCGCTGGCCCCCCTCGTCGCGGAGCTGGTCCCCTCGGGGAGCTGAACGGGCACCGCGCCGGGCCGGTCGTTCAGACGGCGACGCCGGTCAGATAGGCGGAGACCACCACGTTGGCCGCGTAGCCGCCCCCGTTCGGGTCGAAGGCGCCGCCGCAGGTCAGCAGGCGCAGCTCGGCCGCGCCCCGGGTGCGTTGGCCGTAGACCTCGTCCGGGTCGAAGCCGGCGCGCGGGACCGTGCGCACGTCGTCCACGGTGAAGAGCGCCACCTGGCCGTCCGTGCGGCGCACCCGCACCCGGTCGCCCGGCTCGACATCGGCCAGTTCGTGGAAGACCGCGGGGGCGCTCTCGGTGTCCCGGTGACCCACCAGCACGGCGGCGCCCTCGGCACCCGGCGCGGCGCCGTCCGCGTACCAGCCGACCAGTTCGGGCGCCTCGAACGGCGGCGCCTCCACTCCGCCGTCCCCGTCAAGCCCGCGCGGCACCACCTCCGCCGTCACCCCCGCCGCGTCGACCGTCACCGACTCGGGCGCCGCGTCGCCGGCCAACGGGGCGCGGGGCGGCGGAAGTTCGGCCGGCTCGGCGCGCCCGGCCCCGGCCCCTGCCTCGGCCCGGCCCGCCGTCGCGCCGAAGGCGAGCGGCGGCAGCCCGGGGCCGCCCGTCATGTCGCGGGCCCACAGCCACAGCCCGCACAGCAGCACCGTCCAGGCGACCAGCGAGGTCAGCGCCCCGACGCCGGCCCTTCCCCGGTCGCCGCCGCTCACCTGCCGGCCCTGGAACCGGAACGCGACCGCAGCCGCCGCACCGCCCAGGTCGCGCCGCCGCCGGCCAGCAGGGCGAGGCTCGCGGGGAGCGCGTCGCCCCAACTCACCGCCGGCTGCGCGGGAGTCGACGACAGGCTCGCGGCCGTGCCCCCGCCGCCGGCCCGCACCGGCGCTGAGGGCGAGGCACCGTGCTCCCGGCCGCCGTCGTGGCGGCAACGCTCGTCCGTGCCGTGGCCCGTGCCGTGGCCCGTTCCCCGGCCCTCGCCGTCGCGCCGGTCGTCGGGGCGTTCGGAGTGCTCGGTGTGCTCGGGGCGTTCGGTGTGTCCCGGTCGGTCGGTGTGCTCCGGCTTCTCCGGCCTCTCCGGCTTCTCGTGGCCGGGCCCGCACCGTTCGCCGTGCTCGCCGCGTTCCCCTTGCTCGCCGCGTTCCCCGTCTTCCGCGCGCCCGCCCCGTTCGGGTGTCGGTTCGGATGCGGGTGCGCCCAGCGGCTCGGGGCCTTCGGCCGTCGGGTCGCCGCCGCCGCCCGCGTGGTCGGCGGCGGGGGCGCCGCCGCCCACCGTGACCAGCCCGTACAGCGCGCCGTCCGGCTGCCCGCAGGTGACCTGGATCGGGTGGTGGCCCGGCACCGTCTCGGCGTCGATCCTCGCCTCGCCGACGAGCCCGCCGCCCGGCTGGCCAGGCGTCAGCCGCACCGTGCCGGAGAAGGCGAGCGAGACGGCCTCTCCCGACTCGGCCCCCGCGCACTCGGGAACCAGCAGCCCGACGCCCTCACCGGGCAGTGGCCTGGCGGGGGTGACCAGTACCGCGTCCCCCTCGCCCGACCGCCCGTCGGCGGCACGGGCCGGGGCGGCGCCGACCGCGGCCGTCACGGTCGCCGCGGCGCACAGGGTCAGTGTCAGTGAGCGGGTGATGCCCATGTCCAACCTCCCGGGTGGTTACCCGTCGAAGGTCTCCCGGGGCGTCGCCCGCCGCATCCGCAGCCGCTCACGCTTGCGCCGGTCGGGTCAGAACCCGACCGGCGCGCCCCCTCACCCGCCGTCGGCGGTCAGATGTTCAGACATGGTCAGACGCGGTCAGATGCGGTCGACCAGATCCGCGATCGAGTCCACCACCGCCGAGGGCCGGAACGGGAAGCGGTCGATCTCGTGCGGCTCGGTCAGCCCCGTCAGCACCAGGAACGTCTCCATGCCCGCCTCCAGACCGGCCAGCACGTCGGTGTCCATCCGGTCCCCGACCATCGCGCTGGTCTCCGAGTGCGCGCCGATCATGTTCAGCCCGGTGCGCATCATCAGCGGGTTCGGCTTGCCCACGAAGTACGGGTCGCGGCCCGTCGCCTTGGTGATCAACGCGGCCACCGACCCCGTGGCCGGCAGCGCGCCCTCCGCCGAGGGGCCGGTGTGGTCCGGGTTGGTGGCGATGAACCGCGCGCCGTCGTTGATCAGCCGGATGGCCTTCGTCAACGCCTCGAAGCTGTACGTCCTGGTCTCGCCGAGGACCACGTAGTCCGGCGAGACGTCGCTGAGGACGTAGCCCACGTCGTGCAGCGCCGTGGTCAGCCCCGCCTCGCCGATCACATACGCCGAACCGCCCGGCCGCTGCGCGTCCAGGAACTGCGCCGTCGCCAGCGCCGACGTCCAGATCGCGTCCACCGGGACCTCAAGCCCCATCCGGGTCAGCCGCGCCTGGAGGTCGCGCCGGGTGTAGATCGAGTTGTTCGTCAGCACCAGGAACGGCATCCCCGACTCGCGGAGCCGCCGCAGGAACTCCTCGGCGCCGGGGATCGGCACCCCCTCGTGTATCAACACCCCGTCCATGTCCGTCAGCCAGGACTCGATCGGCTTTCGCTCCGCCACGACGCCTCCGCCTTCCAAAAGTCCGGTCGGCCCTACAGTTCCAGGTCCCTGATGAGCTTGGCCACGTGCCCCGTGGCCCGCACGTTGTACAGCGCCCGGGAGACCCTGCCCTCCTCGTCGACGATCACCGTGGACCTGATGACGCCGGTGACGGTCCTGCCGTACATCTTCTTCTCGCCGAACGCGCCGTAGGCGGTCAGCGTCGCCTTGTCCTCGTCGCCGACCAGGGTGACGCGCAGGTCCTCCTTGTCGCGGAACTTGGCCAGCTTCTCCGGCTTGTCGGGGGAGACCCCGATGACGTCGTACCCGGCGCCGGCCAGCAGCTCCAGGTTGTCCGTGAAGTCGCAGGCCTGCTTGGTGCAGCCGGGGGTGAGCGCCGCCGGGTAGAAGTACACGATGACCTTGCGGCCCGCGTGGTCGGCCAGCGAGACGGGCTTGCCGTCGGCGTCGGGCAGGGTGAACGCGGGGGCGGTGTCCCCGGGTTGCAGGCGCTCGCTCATCGCGGTGCTCCTCAGCGTGCGGTGTGGCGTCGTGGTCTCGTCGTGGTGCCGTCGTGCACGTGCTCAACGGTGCGCCACCCAGCCTAATCGGGGTATCCGACGCGCATCGCCCTGGTCGAGCTGACACACTGTGCCGTAACCCCACAACCGTTGACCGTGTGGACGATGGAGGCATCGACGTGCCGGAAGCAGCCAGGAGCGCCGCCGAGATCGAGGAGCGGCTCGCCCGCCGGCGGGAGAACCTCGCCGTGACCCTCGACGAGATCGCGGTCCGGGTGCACCCCGCGACCATCGTCGGCGACGTCAAGGCCAGGGCCGCCGGTGCCGTCGACCGCACCACGGGGAAGGCCTCGGTCGCCGTGACCCGCACCGTGGACAGCGTCCGCGCCCAGCTGGTCTCCGCCGACGGCGGTCCCCGGCTCGACCGGGTCATCCCCGTCGCGGTGCTGGCCGTCGCGGTCACCGGGCTGCTGGTGCTCTCCTCGCGCCGTCGCCGCCGCTAGCGCGGAGTCCGTCCGCGCACCGACTCCGGTCGTCGCGACGACACGTCCCTGAGATACGGTCGTTCCGTGAGTTCCCATCCCACCCACGACAAGCTGCCCATCCGAATGCTGCACGACCGGGTGTTGGTCAGGGCGGAGAGCGCCGAGGGCGAACGCCGGTCGACCGGCGGCATCGTCATTCCGGCCACCGCCCAGGTCGGCCGCCGGCTCAGCTGGGCCGAGGTGGTCGCCGTCGGGCAGAACGTCCGCACCGTCGAGCCGAACGACCGGGTGCTCTACGACCCGGAGGACCGCGCCGAGGTCGAGGTGCGCGGCGTGATGTACATCCTGATGCGCGAGCGTGACCTGCACGCGGTGGCCGCCGAGCGGCTCCAGGGCTCCGACGACTCGACGGGCCTCTACCTGTAGCGCCCCCGTCGTCCGCCCCCCCCGAATCCCCTGACGACCCCTTCCGCCGGGCCGTCGCCCCCGGTCAACCGCCGGAGGCGGCGGCCCGGTCGGCGTCGGTGGCCGGGTCGGTGTCGGCGGGCTCCTCCCTGACCGCGCCCTGGCCGGGGGTGACGGCACCGCCCGGGTCGGCCGGCGCGTTGTCCTCGACCGCCGGCGGGTTGTCGTCCGGGGTCCCCGCACCGCCGCCGCTCTCCGGCGAACCCGGGCTGTCCGGGGCGCTCGGCGAGCCGGAGCCGCCGGGCTCGGCGCTGCCGCCCGGTGTGCTCGGCCGGTCCGACTCCGGGCCCGTCGACCCCTCGGGGCCGTCGCTCTCCTCCGAGTCCGAGTCCGAGTCCGAGTCGGGGTCCGACTCCGGGCCGTCCTCGGAGTCCGGGTCCGAGCTGGAGTCGGGGTCGTCCTCGTCGCCGTCCAGGTCGCTGTCGTCGTGCTCGCGGCGCTCCGGCTGGTGCAGCTCGAAGTCGGTCACCGGCTGCCCCTCCAACGCGGCCTGCGTGTACTGGCCCCAGATCCTGGCGGGGAAGCCGCCGCCGCTGATGCGTTCCTGCCCGGCCGCCCCGTACAGCTCGCGCTGCGCGCCGGTCTCCGGGTCCTGCCCGAAGATGGCGACGACGGTGGCCAGTTCGGGAGTGAAACCGGCGAACCAGGCCGCGCGGTCGTTCTCCGCGGTGCCGGTCTTGCCTGCCGAGGGGCGTCCGGAGCTGGCCGCCGCCGTGCCGGTGCCGCCGCGGACCACGGCCTCCAGCATCGCGGTGGTGCCGTCGGCCGCCTCCCGGGAGATCGCCTCGCCCCGCTCGGGCTCCGGCAGGTCGACGGTCTCGCCGTCCTTGGTGATCTCGGAGACCAGCAGCACCTCCCGGTGCTCGCCGTGCCGCGCCAGCGTCGCGTAGGCGCCGGCCATGTCCAGGGTGCTCGGCGTCGCGGTGCCCAGCGAGATCGACGCGTCCGCCTCGGTCAGCCCGGGCGTCGCCTCGGGCAGCCCGAGGGCCACCGCCGTGTCCCGCACCAGCTCGGGGCCGACGTCCACGCCCATCTGGGCGAAGACCGCGTTGATCGACTTGTCCATGCCCTCGCTGACGGGGACGGTTTCGTAGTCGCGGTTGGACTCGTTCTCCGGCGCCCAGCCGGTGCCGCTGCCGTCGCGGGAGACCACCTCGCGACCGCTGCGACCGTCGTACTTGGTGGAGGGGCCGATCAGCTCCCCCTTCTGGTTGGTGGAGTCGTTCTCCAGCGCGGCGGCGTAGACGAACGGCTTGAACGTGGAGGCGGCCTGGTAGTCGCGGCGGGTCGCGTTGTTGACGTACTGCTCGACATAGTCCCGGCCGCCGTACATGGCGACGACATGGCCGGTCTCGGTGTCGACGGAGCTGGCGCCCGCGCGGACCCAGCTGTCCTGCTCGCGCTCCTCGTTGAGCGCGGTCTCCAGCTGGGCGTCGACCGCGTCGGTGAGGGCGCGCTGGCGGGCGGGTTCGATGGTGGTGGTGATGCGGTAGCCGCCGGCGGCGAGCTGGTGCTCGTCGACGATGCCGCGCTCGTCGAGGTGCCGCTTGACGGCCTCCACCAGATAGCCGCGCTCACCGTCGAGGCCGGCCGACGGGTTCTGGTCCTGGGGTTCGGGGAAACGCATCCCCTCGCGTTCCTCCTCCTCCAGCCAGCCCTCGGAGACCATCCCGTCCAGCACGTACTCCCAACGGGCCTCGGCCCGCTCGCGGGCGCCCGGGTTGGCCCGGACGTCGTAGGCGTTGGGGGAGTTGAGCAACGCGGCCAGGTAGGCGCCCTCCGCCGCGTTCAGCTCCTTCGCCGGCTTGCCGTAGTAGGCGTGGGCGGCGGCCTGGATGCCGTAGGCGTTGCGGCCGAAGTAGCTGGTGTTGAGGTAGCCCTCCAGGATCTCGTCCTTGCTCACCTCGCGATCGAGCTTGACCGCGATAAACAGCTCCTTGACCTTTCGGGTGACGGTCTGGCGCTGGTCGAGGTAGTAGTTCTTCACATACTGCTGGGTGATGGTCGATCCGGACTGCCGGCCGCCGCCACGCATCATGTTCCACCCGGCGCGTGCCATGGCGCCGATGTCGACCGGGGGCGCGTGGTAGAAGTCCCGGTCCTCGGCGGCGAGCGCGGCGTGGCGCACGTGCTCGGGCACGTCGTCGAGGTCCACGTTCTCCCGGTCGATCTCGCCGACGCGGGCCAACTGGCTGCCGTCCGCGTAGAGATAGACGTTGCTCTGGGCTGCGGCGGCCGACTTGGGCTCGGGGATGTCGACGAGCAGATAGCCGGCGATCAGCGAGCCGAGCAGGGCGACGAGGGCGACGGCGCCGGCCACCAGCACCAGCCGCCAGGTCGGCACCAGCCGGCGCCAGCCGGTGCGGCGGCGCGCGGGTGGGCGCGGCGGGCGCGGCGCCCACCCGGGCCAGCCGCCGAAGCGGGAACGCGCGGAGCGCGTCCCGGACGCGTCGGTCTCGGGGGCCTGCCCGGGGGCGGGCGAGGCGGCGGACGGGGTGCCGGCCTCGGGGGTCGCGTCCGGGGAAGGTTCGTCGTCGCTGCTGCTGGGCGGGCTTGCGTCGCTCATGGGGCCCTCGTCACGACCTGGGTCTCGGTGCGTCGGCGGTGCTTTTATCTGCCTTGGGTAAACACTTTCGCACCGTGCGTAACGAAACCCCCGCGCCCCGCACCTCACCGGCGCGTCCGCTGTCCCCCGGACGGGTGCGCCGTCTCACCCGTTGGCCCCGTCGGCCGACGGGGCGCGAACGGGGCGGCTGCGGGCCGTCGCGCCGCGCGCCTCCGGGCGGTCAGAGGGCCTGGGCGTCCGTCGTGTGGTCGAGCAGCTCGGCGAGGTCGACCGCCTCGGCCATCGCGTGGAACCCCCGGTCGTTGGGGTGGAGACCGTCGCCCGAGTCGAAGGCGGGCAGCAGCCGGTGCGGGGTCGTCGGGTCCGCCAGCGCCGCGTCGAAGTCGACCACGGCGTCGAACACCCCGCCCGCCCTGATCTGGTCGTTCACCCGCAGGCGTATCTCCTCCCACTCGGGCGTCCACGCCGGGTGCCCGCCGAACGGCGCCAGCGTGCAGCCCAGTACCCGCATCCCCTCGGCCCTCGCCTCGTCGGCCAGCCGCCGCAGGCCGTGCGCTATCGCCAACGGGTCCGTGGCGCGGGGCTCCAACAGGATGTCGTTGATGCCCAACTGGACCACCAGCGTGCGGGCGCCCGGCTGGGGCAGCG
Source organism: Streptomyces sedi (assembly GCF_006335015.1). GTDB lineage: Bacteria > Actinomycetota > Actinomycetes > Streptomycetales > Streptomycetaceae > Streptomyces > Streptomyces sedi. The sequence goes on along the minus strand of NZ_VDGT01000001.1, from coordinate 601,322 downwards.
CGTCGGTGTGCAGCCGGCTGAGCCCGCTCGCCCCGTTGAACAGGCGGTCCGGCGGGCCGTCGCGCAGCAGCCGGTTCCCGCTGATGCCCTGGTTGAGCACGGCCAGGTCGGGGGCGTCGGGGTCGTCGCGCAGCCGCGCGGCGAGCCTGTCCGTCCAGCGGCGGTTGGCGTCCGGGGTGGAGGTGATCCCGTCCGTCAACGAGTCGCCCATGACGACCACCGCGCCGTCGGCCTGGGCGGTGAGCACCTGGACGCCCGTCAGATAGCGCCACACGTCGGAGGTCCTGGTGAAACCGGTGCCGGAGAGCCGGCTGGTCTGCTCGCCCACGGCCAGGTAGTTCCCCTGCTGGGCCATCCGGTGATAGGTGACCGGGCCGGACGGCTCGGGCGAGTAGAGGGAGACCAACAGGTCGGCGGCCGGCGGCAGCTCCAGCGGGGTGGCGTCGGATATGACGGACCCCCCGGGCGGCACCGTCACCGAGCGGCCGTCGCCGAACGTCACCCGGTGCATCGTGCCCTCGTGCGCCGCCGCGCCGCCGAGCGCGGAGGAGAGCGCGACGGTCACGTTCGTGAACGTCACCGGCTGGTCGCCGTACCTGTTCGACAGCTCGACGCGCACGCCGCTGCCCCCGACGGAGGTGCGCACCACGTTCCTGATCGTCTGGCCGGCGAAGCCGTCGGCGGTGCCGGGCTCGGCGCCCGAGGGCGCGGCCGACCAGGTGCCGACCCACTCCCCGCGCGCGGCGGGCACCACCTCGGGCGCCGAAGGCGTCGGCGCCGCGATGTCCACTCTCTCGCCCCGCCCCGTGCCGATGGCGAGGGCGACCCCCAGCAGTATCACTAGCAAAGCGGCGAGCAGTCCGAAGACTCCTCGCTTACTGACCTCTCCCACGCGTCGATGATCCCACGCGTCACTCGTACGGCCGTACCAAACCCTCCACAGCTTGTGAATGATCACACCGGCCCTGTGGATGGCGAATGGGGCAGAAACGGCCCGAGGGGGGATGATGCGGGAACGACGCGTGGGGCACGGGTCGTTGCCCACGGCGAACGCGGAGGGAGTGACGGGGATGCGGACCGAGGACGCCGAGCGCGCCGAGGAAGCGGAGCGTGGCGAGCGCGCGGAGGAGGTCGAGCGCGCCGGGGAGCGCGACGTGCGGGGCGAGCGTGGCGTGCGGGGCGAGGGAGCGGGCCCCGCCGGCGTGCTCACCGCCGCGGACGAGTTGAGACTGCGCGGGCTGCGCCGGATGAAGGCGGTGGCCACCGGCCTGCTGGTGCTGGTCGCCGTGGTCTACGCCCTCGCCACCTGGGCCGAGCACAGTGGCGCCGGCGCCTGGGCCGGCTATGTCGCGGCGGCGGCCGAGGCCGGGATGGTGGGCGCGCTCGCCGACTGGTTCGCGGTGACCGCGCTCTTCCGCAGACCGCTAGGGCTGCCCATCCCGCACACGGCGATCATCCCGACCAAGAAGGACCAGCTGGGCCAGTCCCTGGGGGAGTTCGTCGGGGAGAACTTCCTCTCCGAGCAGGTGGTCAGGGACAGGTTGCGCTCGGTCGAGCTCTCGCAGCGGCTGGGCGACTGGCTCGCCGTGCCGGACAACGCGGACCGCGTCACCGCCGAGTTGGCCACGGCGGTGCGGGGCGGGCTGCGGGTGTTGCGGGACGCCGACGTGCAGGCCGTGCTCTCCGAGTCGATCACCCGGCGGGCCGAGGCGCAGGAGATCGCCCCGACGCTGGGCCGGCTGCTGGAGCGGACCATCGCGGACGAGGGCCACCGCCGGTTGGTGGACCTGCTGTTGGAGGCCGCGCAGGGCTGGCTGACGACCCATCGGGACGCGGTGCTCGACGCGGTCGCCGGCGGCTCGCCCGGCTGGACGCCCAGGTTCGTCGACCGCAGGGTCGGCGAGCGGGTCTACCGCGAGTTGCTGCGCTTCGTCACCGAGGCCAAGGACCAGCCGGACCACCCGGCCAGGGAGACCGTCGACCGCTTCCTCGCCGACTTCGCCCAGCAGTTGCAGCACGACCCGGAGACCAGGGAGCGCGTCGAGCGGGTGAAGAACGACCTGCTCAACCGGCCGGCGGTGCAGGACCTCATCGCCTCGGCGTGGGGCGCGCTGCGGGCGATGATCCTCGCCTCGGCGGAGGACGAGCGCAGCGCGCTGCGGCTGCGCGCGCGGGTCGCGGTGCTGAGCACCGGCGGGCGGCTGGCCTCGGACGACCGGCTGCGCGCCAAGCTCGACGGCTGGGTCGCCGACGCGACGGTCCATGTGGTCTCCGGCTACCGGGCGCAGATCACCTCGTTGATCACCGACACGGTGGCGGCCTGGGACGCCCCGACGACCTCGCGGAAGATCGAGCTGCACATCGGGCGCGACCTCCAGTTCATCCGGCTCAACGGCACGGTCATCGGCGCGCTCGCCGGACTGGTGATCCACGCGGTGACCCGGGCGCTGGGCGGCTGAACCGCTGCTGAACCGCCGCTGAACCGCTGAACAGCCGCTGAACCGCTGGCCGTCGCCGGCCGGGCCCGCCGTTCCGTCGGCGGGGTGTCGGGGGCCGTCTTCCGCGTCGTTCGCGGGCGTGGTCGTCGCGGACGTCTGTCGTAGAATCGCCCGCACGAGCGGCCGTGATGGAACTGGCAGTCATGCTGGGTTTAGGTCCCAGTGCGCCTCGCGCGCGTGAGGGTTCGAATCCCTCCGGCCGCACCCCGCACGAGAAGGCCCCCGACACCGCCGACGGAACGGGTGCCGGGGGCCGGAAGCGGCGCCTCAGTCGAGGAGTTCGGCCTCAAGCGTGATGGTGACGCCGGCCAGCGCCTGGCTCACCGGGCAGTTCTCCTTGGCGGTGGTGGCCGCCTCCTGGAAGCCTTCGGCCGACAGCCCCGGCACCCTCGCCTGGACCTTCAGCACGATGCCGGTGATGCCGGTCCCCGGCTGGAAGGTGACGTCGGCGGAGGTCCGCACCGTCTCCGGCGGGGTGCCGGCGCCGGCCAGCCCGTGCGAGAGCGCCATCGAGAAGCACGCGGAGTGCGCGGCGGCGATCAGCTCCTCGGGGCTGGTCCGCCCCTCGGGGCTCTCCGCGCGCGAGGGCCAGGTCAGGTCGAAGGTGCCGACCCCGGACGAGTCCAGGTTCACCTTGCCGGCGCCCTCCATGAGGGAGCCTTCCCAGTTGGTCGTCGCGGTGCGTGTGGTTGCCATGGGCGATCCTCCGAAAGGAAAAACCAGAAGCGGGTCATCTACACGCTATCGCTGCCGCCGGGCCGGCGGCCAAGACCGGGGGCTCGACGTCGGCACGTTCCGCCGGGTGCAGACTGGGGGCCGGCGGCCCGCTCCGCACGAGCCGGGCGGGGCCGGAGGCTCAACGCATTGAGGAGACGTTCGGGTGTCCGTGGTGAAGATCAACGTGCTGGAGGTCCCCGCCGAGCAGCGGGAGGAGTTGGAACGGCGGTTCGCCGGCCGGGCCGGGATGGTGGAGGGACAGGACGGGTTCGAGTGGTTCGAGCTGCTGCGACCCGTCGAGGGGACCGACCGCTACCTCGTCTACACCCGCTGGCGGAGCGAGGAGGACTACCGCGCCTGGGCCGAAGGCTCGATGCGGCAGGCCCACGGCGGGGGCGGCGAGGGCCGGCGGCCCGCGGCGACCGGGTCCGAGCTGTGGTCGCTCGAAGTGGTCCAGCAGGCCGCGCCCAAGGGCTGAGGCGGTCTCCCCCGGCTCAGATGGTGAGCGAGAGCAGCGTGGTGGCCGCCTGACGGTTCAACTCCTCGGCGGCCTCACGCAGTCGGTGGGCCTGGCCGACCGGCAGGGAGAGCGCCAGGCAGCCCACCGTGGCGCCGGCCGTCAGCGGCACCGCCGCGCACAGCGTGCCGATCGCGTACTCCTGGAAGTCCAGCACCGGCATGGTGGGCGGCTGCCGCTCCAGGGTGCTCAGCAGCACCCTGCGGTCGGTGATGGTGCGGGAGGTGAGCCGCGCCGCCCGATGGCGGGTGAGGTGGTCCTGGCGGCCGTCGTGGTCGAGCTGGCTCAGCAGGCACTTGCCGATCGCGGTGGCGTGCGCGGCGGAGCGGAAGTCGACCCACTCGTTGACCACCGGCGCCCGCGGGGTGTCCGAGACCTGCGGCACCTCCAACTCGCCGTCGGCGTAACGGGCCAGATAGACCGGCGCGTCCAGGGAGTCGCGCAGCGCGTCGAGCGCGGACTGGAGCCGCTCATCACGGAAGCGTCGGCGGCTCTCCTCGCCGTCGTCGCCCGCGCCGCCGAGCATCAGCAGCGTCCGGCCAGGCGCGTAGACCCCGTCGAAGGGCTCCTCCACATAGCCCTCGGCGAGCAGCATCCTCAGCAGATACTCCTGCTGGTCCGGGGGCAGCCCGGTGGCCTGCCCCAGCTCGCCGCCGGGTATGCCGTCCGGATGCCCGGCGATCGTCTCCAGCAGCCGCAGAGCGTAGCGCACGGAGTGAAACGGAGCCGTGCGGCCGGGCGTTGTCGCCACGTCGTCCTCCTGCCAGCGTTCACAAGGGCCACGCGTCCGGGAGGACACGAGGGGGCTGAGCCTCCCCAGAGTAGCGAGAACGACACCGGTGGTGCGCCGGTTCACACAGGAACGACACACCACCGGGTCCGGTCCCCGGCCGCGGCCGACGGGCGGCGGCCCAGGGGGCGTTCGGCCAGGACAGGGGGCCGAAGCGGAGTCACAGCACCGTCGAGAGGAACTCCTTGGTGCGGTCGTGCTCCGGCTCGCTGAAGATCTTCTCCGGCGAACCGGACTCGATGATCTTCCCCTTGTCGAACATCAGCACCGCGTCCGAGATGTCGCGGGCGAAGGACATCTCGTGGGTGACCACCAGCATGGTGATGTCGGTGGAGAGGGCGATGTCCCGCAGGACGTCCAGCACGCCCGCGACCAGCTCCGGGTCGAGCGCGGAGGTGACCTCGTCCAGCAGCAGCACCTGCGGGCGCATCGCCAGCGCGCGGGCGATGGCGACCCGTTGCTGCTGCCCGCCGGAGAGCTGGCTGGGGTACTTGTCCAGGTGCTCGGTGAGACCGACCAGTTCGACCAGTTCCTTGGCGCGCTCCTCGGCCTCGTCCTTGGACAGGCCCAGCACGTGCACCGGCGCCTCCATCACGTTGCGCAGCACCCGCATGTTGGGGAAGAGGTTGAAGTGCTGGAAGACCATGCCGATCTTCTTGCGCACCTCGCGCACGTGCCTCTCGCCCGGCTTGACCAGTTTGCCGTCGCGCTCCTCGTGGGTGAGGTACTGGCCGTCGACCTTGATCGTGCCCTCCTCCGGGGTGAGGAGGGTCATCAGCAGCCGCAGGATCGTGGTCTTGCCGGAGCCGGAGGGGCCGATCAGCGTGACGTGCTTGCCGGTCTCGACCCGGAAGTCCAACTGGTCAAGCACGGTCACGTCGCCGAACCGCTTGGTCACCTTGTCGAACCTGACCAGTTCGCTGCCGGCCGCGCGGCACTCGGCCGAGTCGGCGGAGTCGGCGGAGTCGGCTGAGGTGTCGGCCACGGTCGGCTCGGCGGACTCGGTGTCCTGGGTCTTCTTCACGTTCTCGGGGTTTTCAGCTGGTGAGGGCAAGACGACGCTCCAGAACTCGAATCAGCAGAGAGGCCGGGTAGGCGATGACCAGGAAGGCGATGCCGACGATGGTGTAGGCCTCGGTGGTAAAGGTGGTATTGCTGAAGTTCTCGGCCTCTCCGAGCATCTCCATCGCCCCGATGACCGCGATCATGGGGGAGTCCTTCAGCATCGCGATGACGTAGTTGCCCAGCGCGGGAACGACACGGCGGATGGCCTGCGGCAGGATCACCGCGACCCAGGTGCGCACGCGCGGCAGGCTCAGCGCGGTCGCCGCCTCCCACTGGCCGACGGGCACGCCGTCGATGCCCGCCCGGTACACCTCGGCCGTGTAGGTCGAGTAGTGCAGGCCCAGGCCGATGATGCCGGTCGTCAGCGCCGACATCGAGGGACCCCACTCGGGCACCACGTAGTAGAGGAAGAACAGCTGCACCAGCAGCGGGGTGTTCCGGACGAACTCGGTGAGCGCGGTCACCGGCCACCGCACCCAGGCGAACGGCGCGCGCTGGGCCATCGCCCAGACCAGGCCGAGCCCGAAAGCGATCAGACTTCCCAGCACCAACGCCTGGAGGGTGACGAGGACCCCGTCCCAGAACGAGGGCATGAAGTCGTTGACGATCTCCCAGTCCCAGTTCACTTGGCCGCACCCCCCGTGGTCAGCGCGCCCGAACCCTCATTGGCGCTCTCCCGCAGGGAGAGCTTGGCCAGCAGGCCGCGGCGCTGCTGCGGCCGGCCGACGTTCGCGTTCGCCTTGCGCTCGATCACCCGCATCCCGCGGGTCAGCGTGAACGCCAGCGCGAAGTACAGCACCAGCAGCAGCGTGTAGATCGGCGCGGACTCGTTGGAGCCCAGCCGGACCAGGTTGCCCGCGTAGGTCATGTCCGCCACGGTGATGACGGAGACCAGCGCGGTGCCCTTGAGCAGCTCGATCAGCAGGTTGTTGAACGGCGGGATCATCTCCGGCAGGGCCTGCGGGATCTCGATCCGCCGCAGCCGCTGCCACCGGGTGAAGCTCAGCGCGACCCCCGCCTCGCGCTGCCCTTCCGGCACGGCGGCGAGCGCGCCGCGCACCACCTCGGAGCCGTACGCCCCGTAGGTCAGACCCAGCGCCAGCACGCCGGCGAACATCGGCACCAGTCGCCACTCCAGCAGCAGTGGCAGCGAGAAGACCAGCCAGAACATCAGCACCAGCGAGGACATGCCACGGAAGATCTCGAAGTAGGTCCCCGCCAGGAACCGCACGATCCACAGCCGCGAGGTGCGCAGCGTGCCGACCGTGAACGCGACCACCGCGGCGAGCACCGCGCTGTACAGGGTCACCTGGATCGTGATCCAGATGCCCGGCAGAAAGTAGTTGTCGAACATCCCCTCGGTCATCATCAGCAAAGCTCCTCAGCGGTGAGGTCGGTCATCTCCGCCTCGGTGAAGCCGAAGGGTTCCATGATCTCCAGCAGTTCCCCGCTCTCCTTGAGCTTGTGGAGCTCCTCGTTGAACGTGTCACGGAAGTTCTGCTCGGAGGGACGGAAGGCGAACGCGCCGGCGCCGTAGGCCGGTTCGCCGTTCACGATGGGCACGAAGGGCTCGGTGGCCTCGACCCGGTTGCTGCCCTCGACGACGTCCATCACGGTCACGTTGGTGCCGGCGAAGGCGTCCGCGCGGCCCTGGCTGACGGCGTCGAGGCCCGCGACCTGGTCGGGCAGGATCAGCAGCTTGCTGTTGGGAACGCCGGCGGCCAGCGCGTAGTCGATCTCGGCGTACGCCTGGCCGGTCGCCAGGGTCAGCCCCTGCTCGGCGATGTCCTCGTACTTGGCGATTCCCAGCGGGTTGCCCGCGGGGACGATGAAGGAGTCCGGCATCTGGTAGTCGGGATCGGCGAAGAGGACCTGCGCGCACCGCTCGGGCGTGATGTACATCCCGGCCGAGACGATGTCGAAGACCTGCGCCTTCAGCCCGGGGATCAGCGCGCTGAAGTCCACGGGGATCGCCTCGACGTTGTCCACGCCGAGGCGGGAGAAGATCACCTTGGCGATCTCCGGCGCCTCGCCCGTGGGCTCGCCGTCGTCGTTGACATAGCCGAACGGCGGTTCGCTGGCGATTCCGATCTTCACGCTGCCCTGGTCACGCAGCCGATCGAGCAGGTTTCCCCCCTCCACCGCGTCCTCGGCGGCCACCCGGCTGCACCCGGTGGCCGCGAGGCCGCCGAACACCGCCAGACCGGCCAGCAGAGAACGGCGGCTGAGCCCGGTCCCTCGGTGTCCGTCCTGAAGAAAACTTCTTGTCGGTGGAGCCATGGGCGCGCGGCTACCCAGAGCCTTCACATCTATGCGGGCCCATTCGGGCGTACGGGCACACCGTTGTCTGGTCGTTACGGTGACGCTGAGTCGCCGGAACGGGCCAGCCTGCGTCCACGCAGAGTGAGCACCAGGGCGGCGCTGCCCGCCGCCAGCAGCGAGGTCAGCAGCACGGCGGCCTTCACGTGCTCGGTCATCGCCGGGTCGTCGGCGAAGGCGAGTTCCGCGATCAGCAGCGCCACCGTGAAGCCGATGCCCGCCAGCAGCGCGCCGCCCGCCACATCGGGCCAGCCGAGCCGCGGGTCGAGCCGGGCCCGGGCGAAGCGCGCCGTCAGATAGGTGGCGCCGAAGACCCCGAGCAGCTTCCCGAGGAACAACCCCAGCACCACGCCCAACGCCTCCGGCTCGCCCGCCATCTCGCCCAGCGTCGCGGGCGATACGGGCACCCCGGCGGCGAACAGGGCGAAGAGCGGCACGGCCAGGCCGGCGGAGAACGGGTGCACCAGATGCCCGACGCGCTCGGCCGGGCTCGACTCCTCGCCGTCGCGCGGGGTGGCGCGCAGCAGCATCCCGAGCGCGACGCCGGCGACCGTCGCGTGCACCCCGCTGTGGTAGGTCAACGTCCACACCGCGAGCGCCAGCGGCACGTACCAGTACCAGCCGCGCACCCCCCTGGCGTGCAGCAGCCGGAAGAGCAGCAGGCCGGCGGCGGCGCCGGCGAGCGCCAGCACGTCCAGCTCTGAGGTGAAGAAGACGGCGATCACCAGGATGGCGATCAGGTCGTCGACGATCGCCAGCGTCAGCAGGAAGGTGCGCAGCGCGCTCGGCAGCCGCCGGCCGACCACGGCCAGTACACCCAGCGCGAACGCGATGTCGGTGGCCATCGGCACCGCCCAGCCGTCGGACGCGCCGCCCGACGGCAGCGCGACGGCGAGATAGATCAGCGCCGGGGTGACCATGCCGCCGACGGCCGCCACCACCGGCAGCGCGGCGGCGGCCGGGCGGCGCAGCTCGCCGACGGTCAGCTCGCGCTTCAACTCGGTGCCGGCGACGAAGAAGAAGACGGCGAGCAGGCCGTCCGCCGCCCAGTGGCCCACCGACAGGTCGAGTCCGAGGAACGGGATCTCCAGATGGTGGTCGCGCACGGTCGCGTATCCGGCGCTCCACGGGGAGTTGGCGAGGAAGAGCGCGAGGGCCGCGGCGGCCAGCAGCAGCATCCCGCCGGTGACCTCAAGGCGCAGAAACTCGGCGACCGAGCGGCGGTCGCGTGCCGTCGCGGAGGAGCCGGGAGAGCCGGGAGAGCCTGAGGAGTCAGTGGAGCCGGGGGAGCCGGGGGAGGGGCTGGCGTTCATCGGGGCCTTTCTCAGCGGTCGACGACAACGACTCGCCGACCAGACTTCCCGGCACACCCACACGCACCCCGCCGGGGCACGTCCTCGCGCCCACCGTACCCCGAGGCCCGGCGAATAATCTCAGGTCAGGTCAGGTCAGGTCAGGTCGGCGAAGGACTCCACGGCCGACGTCCTGCCCGTGACCACGATCACGTCCCCGGGCTGGACGACCGTCTCCGCCGTCGCGTGGGTGAACTGCTCGCCGGGTCGCTTGACCCCCACCACCGTCACCCCGTGCCGGCGGCGCACCTCGCTCTCGTTCAGCGGCATCCCCGTGGTGGACTGCGGCGCGACCGTCTTGACCAGCGCGTAGTCGTCGTCGAACTCGATGAAGTTCAACATCCGGCCCGTCACCAGATGCGCCACCCGCTCGCCCATCTCGTGCTCCGGCAGGATCACGTGGTGGGCGCCGAGGCGTTCGAGGATCTTTCCGTGCTGGCGGCTGATCGCCTTGGCCCAGAGGATGGGAACGCCCAGTTCCAGCAGGTTGGAGGTGGTCAGGATGCTGGCCTCGATCCGGGTGCCGATGGCCACCACCGCGCGCGGGAACTCGTCGATCCCGAGCTGGCGCAGCACCACCTCGTCCGTGGCGTCCGCCAGCACCACATGGGTCAGGGCGTCGCGGTACTGCTGGACCAGCCGTTCGTCGGAGTCGACGCCCAGCACCTCCCAGCCGCGCCGCATCAGCTCCTCGGCGAGCGAGATCCCGAACCTGCCGAGGCCGATCACCGCGACCCGCTGGTCCCTGTGGTGCTCCGCCGACGCGTGCGCGGCGGCCGAGCGCTTGCCGCGCCTGCGGCGCATCGCGTGCAGCTGTGAACTCATGGCGTTCCCCGTCGTCCCGTGCGTTCCCCGTCGTACCCGTTCGACCCGTCCAACCCGTCCGACCTGCCGGACCCGCTCGGCCTATCCGATGATCGGCCGTTCCCGCGGCAGCCGGTAGCGCGCTTCCCGCGTCCGCATCGCCAGCGCGGACACCAGGATGACGGGTCCGACCCTGCCGACGAACATCAGCACCATCAGGATCACCCGCGCCGCCGCCTCGCTCTCGCCGGCGAGCCCGGTGTGCAGGCCCACGGTGCCGAACGCGGAGACCGCCTCGAAGACGACCAGTTCGGCCCGGGCGTGAAGCAGCGACATCAGCGCCACCACCGCGACCACCAGCAGCACGGCGCTCAGCAGCGTCACGGTGAGGGCCTGCCGCACCACGTGCTCGGAGACGCGGCGGCCGAAGAGCCCGGCCTCCCGGTGCCCGCGCACCTCGGCGAGCACGGCGGCGGCCAGCACGGCGAGGGTGGTCACCTTGATCCCGCCCGCGGTGCCGGCGCTGCCGCCGCCGACGAACATCAGCGCCGCCGTGCCGAGCAGCGTCTCGGGCTCCATCGCGGCGACATCGGTGGTGTGGAAGCCGGCGGTGCGGGCGACGACGGAGTGGAAGAAGGCGTTGAGCACCTTCCGGCCAGCGTCGAACGTTCCGAAGGTGCCGGGGTTGCTCCACTCGAACGTCAGGGTCAGCACCCAGCCGGCGAGCAGCAGCAGCGCGCTGGTCGCCAGCGTCAGCCGCAGGTGCAGCGACCACGGGTGACGGGGGCGCACGCCGGGGGCGCTCCGGCGGGCGCGGTGGCGCAGCAGCTCGATGATCACCGGGAAGCCGAGCCCGCCGAGCAGCGCGGCGACCGCGATCGGCAGCAGCGTCCAGGGGTCGCCGGCGAAGCGGCTCAGGCTGCCGGGATAGGGGCTGAGCCCCGCGTTGTTGAACGCCGAGACCGCGTGGAAGACGCCGTGGTAGAGGGCGCGGCCGAACGGTTCGCCGTGGCCCAGCGCGAAGCGGGCCGTCAGCACCGTGGCGGTGGCGGCCTCCACGACCACCGTGATCAGCGCGACCCTGACCAGCAGCCGGCGGATGGCGCCGCCGCCGGAGGTGGTCTCGGTGCCCAGGTTGAGCGTGGTGGACAGCCGCAGCTTCCCGGCGACCAGCAGCGCGAGCAGCGAGGCCAGCGTCATCACGCCGAAGCCGCCGACCTGCACCAGCACCAGCACCACGGCATCGCCGAACCCGGTCCAGTAGCTGCCGGTGTCCACGACGAGCAGCCCGGTGACGCAGACGCCTGAGACGGCGGTGAAGAGGGCGGTCAGCAGGCTCGGGGACTCCCCGGGCGCGGAGGCGACGGGCAGTTTCAACAGGAGGGTGCCCAGCGCGATCACCGCGAAGAGCGCGAGGACGACGAGCCGGGCCGGGTGGGTCCCGGCGAGCCAGCGCCGCAGGGGGAGGGCCAGATGCGCCACGGACGTGAGCATAGTTGTTTTCCGGGTGGTTTCCGCCGTTTCGGGGTGGTGCGGTGCCTCTGCGGCGCGGCCCGGTTCGGGGGCGTGGGCGGCGCGGGCACGGGGTCCGGGAGGGGGCCCGGCGGGTCCCTGCGTCACTGGTTTCCGCGTCCCCTTCCGGGCGCCGGTCGGCCGTTCCTGTGATCGGTAGGAGCGGGCGTGGCGGGGATGCTGACGGCCCGGAGGAGAGGAGGAGTATCCGGTGATTCGTCCCGGTTCCGGTCGTGCGGGATGCCGAACGGCACTGGCGCGGCGGGGCGTTAAGGATGTATTAATGAAAGAGACGTGACCTTGCGGGGGGTGACATGGCGGACTTCTTCTCCACGGCGTTGGAGTTTCCCGCCGTGGTCTTCTCGCTCCCGCTCGCCGTCGTCCTGCTCTACTGGCTCTTCGCGCTCGCCTTCGGCGTCGGCGCCGGAGCCGTCGACGCGGCCGACGGCGTCGCGGAAGGAGGCGGGGGCTTCGGCTGGTTCGGTCTCGGCGGTGTGCCGCTGGCCGTTCCGCTGTCCCTGCTGACCGCGCTGGCCTGGTTCGCCTCCATGGCGGGCGGCGAGCTGATCGACGACGAGGTCGGTCGCGCGCTGGTGCCGCCGGTCGCGCTGGTGCTCGGCTGGGCCGGGGCCTGGCTGGCGGTCCGCCCGCTGCGACGGCTCTTCGAGCCGGAGTCGGGGCTTTACCACAGGGACTTCGTGGGCCGGGTCTGCGAGGTGCGCACCAGCAGGGTGACCGCCTCCTTCGGCCAGGCCGAGGTCACGGCCGACGACGGCGGCACCGCCGTCGTGCAGGTCCGCGCCGAGGGCCCCGAGGCCGCCGAGCTGGCGGCCGGGCGCCGGGCGCTGATCTACGGCTACGAGGCGGACGGCGGGTTCTTCTGGGTCGCGCCGTACGACGCGGGTCCGTTGGACCCCGGCCCCGACGAACCGGGGCCCGGGCGAAACCGGGCACTGGACTGACGCGTCCTCACTCCTGAGGCCACGACTTCTCCACAGTCCTTCAGACCACACGCACTTCCGACACGTGGCGGCGCCGCCGCGCGCGGACGGCACCGGCCGACCGCGCCCAGCCGCCACGCGCCCCGGCCGACGCCGGGGCCACGACCCACGCGTTGCCACGCAACGCCGAACGGGGCGCCGCCGCGCGCCCATCCACGGAGTCAAGTCCGCGATCCGTCGCGGCCGGCACGGGCCCGGTGCCCGCCGAAACGAAGACACAAGGGGGGCCATCCATGGACACTCTCGGGACCAGCCTCGGCGTACTGATCGCCGCGGCGCTGATCATCATCCTGGCCACGTTGTTCCTGCTCACGCGACTCTTCCGCAAGGTGGAGCAGGGCAAGGCGCTGATCGTCTCCAAGGTGCGCAAGGTGGACGTCACGTTCACCGGCGCCGTGGTGCTGCCGGTGCTGCACCGGGCCGAGGTGATGGACATCTCCGTCAAGGCGATCGAGATCGGCCGGACCGGCAAGGAAGGGCTGATCTGCAAGGACAACATCAGGGCCGACATCCGGATCTCGTTCTTCGTCCGGGTGAACAAGACGGTTCCCGACGTGATCAAGGTGGCCCAGGCCATCGGCACCGAGCGGGCCAGCGACCGGTCCACGCTCCAGGAGCTGTTCAACGCCAAGTTCTCCGAGGCGCTGAAGACCGTCGGCAAGCAGCTGGACTTCGCCGACCTCTACACCAAGCGTGACGAGTTCCGCGACCGGATCATCGCCGTCATCGGCACCGACCTCAACGGCTACAGCCTGGAGGACGCGGCGATCGACTACCTGGAGCAGACGCCGCTCGGCCAGCTCGACGCGCACAACATCCTGGACGCCCAGGGCATCCGGAAGATCACCGAACTCACCGCCGCGCAGCACGTGCTCACCAACGAGTTCCAGCGCAACGAGGAGAAGGAGATCACCCGGCAGAACGTCGACGCCCGCGAGGCCGTGCTGGAACTGGAGCGCCGCCAGGCGGACGCCGAGATCAAGCAGCGCCGCGAGGTGGAGACCGTCCGCGCCCGCGAGGAGGCCGAGACCGCCCGCGTCCAGGCCGAAGAGCGGCTCCGCGCGCAGGGCGCGCACCTGAAGACCGAGGAAGCCCTCGGCGTGCAGAACGAGAACCGCGAGCGCGAGGTCGCCGTCGCCAAGCTCAACCGCGACCGGGTCGTCGCCATCGAGAACGAGCGCATCGAGAAGGACCGGGTGCTGGAGGTCATCGCCCGCGACCGGGAGACCGGGCTGTCGCGCATCGCGGCCGACAAGGAGATCGAGGGCGAGAAGCGGGAGATCGCCGACGTGATCCGGGAGCGGATCGCCGTGGAGAAGACCGTCGCCCAGCAGGAGGAGGAGATCAAGCGGCTGCGCGCCGTCGAGGAGGCCGAGCGCGACCGCCAGGCCGTGATCATCGCCGCCGAGGCGGAGGCGCAGGAGCGGCTCGTCAAGGACATCAAGGCCGCCGAGGCCGCCGAGGCCGCCGCCACCCACCGGGCCGCCGAGAGCCTGACGCTGGCCGAGGCCAAGCGGAAGTCCGCCGAGCTGGAGGCGCAGGCCGCGATCCGGCTGGCCGAGGGCCGCAAGGCCGACGCCGCCGCGCCCGGCATGGCCGAGGCCGAGGTGCAGGAGCGGATGGCGCAGGCCATCGCCGCCACCCGGCACGCCGAGGCGGAGGCCGCCCGGCAGATGGGGCTGGCCGAGGCCGAGGCGCTGCGCGAGAAGATGGGCGCGGAGGCCACCGGCATCAAGGAGAAGGCCGAGTCGATGGCCGTCCTGGACGCCGCCAGCAGGGAGCACGAGGAGTACCGGCTGCGGCTGGAGGCCGACAAGGACGTCCGGCTCGCCGGCATCGACGTGCACCGGCAGATCGCCGAGGCGCAGGCGAGCCTGGTCGCCGCCGGGCTGGAGAACGCCAAGATCGACATCGTCGGCGGCGACTCCGTCTTCTTCGACCGGCTGGTCGGAGCCATCTCCGCCGGCAAGAGCGTCGACGGCTTCCTGGACCGCTCCGAGCACGCCCGCACCCTCGTCGGCCCCTGGCTGGACAAGGAGGGGTCGACGTTCACCGAGGACCTCTCCCGCATGGTGGGCGGCCTCGGCGCGGGCGGGCTGCGCGACCTGACGCTGGCCGGGCTGCTCAGCGGCCTGATCTCGCGCGGCGGGGACACCGGCGGACAGCTGGGCGGGCTGCTGGAGACGGTGCGCGCCCAGGGCCTGGGCGACCTGCCGCTGGCCGAGCTGGCGGGCGCCGCGGGCGCCGGAGTCAACGGCCGGCCGGCCAAGGGCGACGGGCCCGTCCTGGAGAAGCGGCCGTAACGTGACGCCGGCGGCCCGTCCCCCACGTCGGGGGCGGGCCGCCGCGCCCGGGTCGGCACGGTGGAGAGACGAACGTGGGGGTAGCGAGGGTGGAGACGCGCGAGCGTGAGACGCCGGCGGGCGCGGCCGAGGCGCCCGACCGGGGCAGCTACGAGGTGCTGAGGGACCGACTCGTGGCCGCCGCCGGCGAGTTGGGGGAACGGACCAGGCGGCTGAACGCCGACCGGGTCGCGACGTTCGGCGGCGGCGAGCTGGACCTGGTCGCCACCGGCCGGCTGCGCACCGAACGCGACAGCCTGCCGAGAGACCTGGTGCGCGTCGGCGACGCGCTGCTCTTCGGCTACCGGGTGCCGCCGGCGCCCGGCCAGTCCACCGGCGTCGGCGACGTCTTCGGGCTGCACAGGGCCGACGGCGACGGCTTCACCCCGGTCGGCCCCGACGCGGTGCCCGGGCTGCTCGACGACCCCGCGTTCCAGCGGGACTTCGCCGAACTCTTCCGCTACTTCCAGCAGTCCTCGCTGCTGCGGCTGCGGACCGTCGGAAGCCTGCTGCTCGCGGTCTTCCGCACCGGCGAACGGATCGACGACATCCGGGTGCTGCGCTGGCGGCTGCACCCCGACGGGCGGCCCGAGTACGTCGACGCCAAGGGCGAACGGGACCATGTCCAGCCCGCGGCGCACGAGATCACCTGGGTGCCCGCCACCCGCGACGACCAGGTGCCGGCCGCCGCCCCCGGGCAGCACCCGCACCTGGACGTCGCCGGCGTCCTCCGCCTGGCCACCGGCGGCGGCACCCTCACCCTGCGCACCGCGCAGGACGACCAGGACGGCGCGCCGCGCCACAGCGAGCCGCTGGCCGAGCCGCTCCAGTCGCTCGCCGACGCCCGCGTCGCGCACGCGCGCGTCGGGCCGCTGCTGCTGCTGGACGTGCTGCCCTACAACGAGACCGACCACCGCTACCTCGTCCACAACACCCGCACCGGCGACATCACCCGGCTCGACGGCGTCGGCCGCGGCTGCCGGGTGCTGCCCGAGGACCAGGGCGTGATCTTCCCCGGCGGCTACTACCTGTCGGCCGCGCCCGCCGGCTCCGCCGCCCGCACCTTCGACGTGGACGCCGACGGCCTGGCGTTCGAACGGCTGCTGCGCTCGCCCAACGGCGAGGACCTGCTCTACGTCTTCCGCGACGACGCGCGCGGCCGGGCGCTGCTGCTGCCGTACAACCTGATCGACAAGTCCGTGCGGAACCCGATCAGCTGCCTCGGCTTCGCGCTCTTCGACGACGGCCGCCTCGTGGTCTGCCGGGCCGGCGCCGCCGAGGCGTCCCGCGTCCACCCGGTGCAGCTGTGGGCGACGCCGTTCGCCAGCGAGGAGCACGCCGCCGCCCAGCCGGCCGGCACCGGGCCGCTCGCCAGGATCGGCAACGCCGACCTGGTCCGCGGCGTCTCCGACGCGTTCACCGTCGTCCGGATGGCCACCGAACTGGAGCCGGACACCGCCGTGTTCGAGGCCGTCGTCGGCGCCTGCGACCGGCTCACCGACCAGTACCACTGGCTGACGCTGCCCGAGGCGCACGCCCTGCACGAGCCGGTCGGCACGCTGCGCGCCACCGCCGAGCAGGTCATCGCCGAGTACGAACGGGTGCGGGAGCTGCGCAGGCAGGCCGCCGCCACCCTCGCCGAGGCCGACGCCGAGGTCACCGGGCTGGTGCGGCGGGCCCGCGGCGAGGCGCCGCGCGGCGCCGCCGACTGGGTCACCCTGCTGACCCGGCTGCGCCGCGCCCAGGGCCGGATCGCCGCGCTCCGCGACACCCGGCACATCGACACCGGCGCGCTGGACCGGCTCGACGAGACCCTCACCGAGTCGCTCGCCGCCACCGGCCGCCGCGCCGTCGCCTTCCTCTCCCGCGACGACGCGTTCGACGAGACGCACACCGCCATCGCCGAACTCGCCGAACGCGCCGCCGCCGTGGAGAGCGTCGCCGACGCCGCGCCGCTCGCCGAGGCCTGCGCCGAGCACGCCGACGAACTCCGCACCGTCACCGAGGTGATCGGCACCCTGGAGATCGCCGACGCCGTCGTCCGCACCGAACTCCTCACCCGCATCGGCGAGGTCACCGGCGCCGTCAACCGCGCCCGCGCCGTCCTCGACGGACGCCGCC
This sequence comes from Streptomyces sedi, assembly GCF_006335015.1. Lineage (GTDB taxonomy): Bacteria > Actinomycetota > Actinomycetes > Streptomycetales > Streptomycetaceae > Streptomyces > Streptomyces sedi. Next base: position 584,284 of record NZ_VDGT01000001.1, on the reverse strand, counting down.
GCGAACTGCTGGAGAGCGAGGGCCGCGCCGAGTTCGCCGCCGAGTACGCGCTGCTCGGCCAGGCCGTCACCGGCGCGCTCGCCGCCGCCACCACCCCCGAGGAGTGCGACGAACACCTCGGCCGGCTGCTGCTGGCGGTGGAGAACCTGGAGGCCAGGTTCGGCACCTTCGACGACTACCTGACCCAACTCGCCGACCAGCGCGAGGAGATCTACGAGACCTTCGCCGCCCGCAAGCAGGCACAGCTCGACGAGCGCGCCCGGCACGCCGAACGGCTGGCCGCCTCCGCCGAACGCGTCCTGGACACCGTCGGCCGCCGCGCCGGCGCCCAGGGCAGCCAGGACGAGATCAACGCCTACTTCGCCGCCGACCCGCTGGTCGCCCGCGTCCGCGCCACCGCCGACGAACTACGCTCCGTCGGCGAGGACGTGCGCGCCGACGAGATCGAGGGGCGGCTGACCGCGCTGCGCCAGGAGGCCGGGCGCACCCTCCGCGACCGCGCCGAACTCTTCGGCGCCGACGGCACCATCCGACTCGGCCGCCACCACTTCACCGCCTCCACCCAGCCCATCGACCTCACCCTGGTGCCGCACGACGGCGGCCTCGCGTTCGCCGTCACCGGCACCGACTACCGGGCCGCCGTCACCGACGCCGAACTCGCCGCCGCCCGCCACTTCTGGGACCAGCCGCTGGCCTCCGAGTCACCCCAGGTCTACCGCGCCGAGCACCTCGCGGCGACCGTGCTCACCGAGGCCGGCGACGCCGAACTCGCCGCGGCGGCGGCCGAGGACCAACTGCTGCCGCTCGTCCGCCGGTTCGCCGAGGCCGCCTACGACGAGGGGTACGACAGGGGCGTCCACGACCAGGACGCCGCCCACATCCTCGGCGCCGTGCTGCGGCTGCGCGAGGCGGCGGGGCTGCTCCGCTTCCCGCCCGAACTCCGCGCCTGCGCCCAGCTGTTCTGGGCGCACGGCACCACGGAACCGACCCGTTCCGCGCTGACCACCAGGGCCCAGTCGCTGGCCCGCGCCCGCGCCACGTTCGGCGCGACGGCCGCGGTCGACGCGCTCGGCGACGAACTCACCGAGGCCGTCGGCGCGTTCCTCGGCGCGCTGCCGCCGGAGGCGGGTCTGCCGCGCGAGGCGCCGGCCGGTGTCGGCCCCTACCTGCTGGAGGAACTGGCCGCCGGCGGGCCCGCGTTCGTCACCAGCCCCGCGGCCGGCACGCTGCGCGGCGACTTCCACTCGGCGCTCGGCGAGTCCGGCGTCAAGGAGCTGGCCCAGGACCTCGCGGCCGTCGGCACCGACCTCGCCGCCCGCCACCAGCTGGTCACCGCCTGGCTGACCGCGTTCACCGGCGCCCAGAGCCGCGACGCCACCGACCTCCCCGAGGCCGCCGCCCTCGAACTCACCGCCGACACCCTGGACCACCGGCCGGTCGACGCCGAGCTGACCGCCGTCATCAGCGGACTGCTGGGCAGCCACCCCCGGCTGGAACGCGGCGAACTCCCCCTGCGGCTCGACGAGTTCCTCACCCGCACGGAGACGTTCCGCACCGAACGGGTACCCGCCCACCGCGCCTACGTCCGCCGCCGCAACGCGCTGCTCGACACCGAACGCCGCCGGCTGCGGCTGGAGAACCACCGGCCGCGGGTGATGCCGGCGTTCGTCCGCAACCGGCTGCTCGACGAGGTCTACCTGCCGCTGATCGGCGACAACCTCGCCAAGCAGCTCGGCGCCGCCGGCGCCGAGCGGCGCACCGACAGCCAGGGCCTGTTGCTGCTGCTCTCCCCGCCCGGCTACGGCAAGACGACGCTGATGGAGTACGTCGCCGCCCGCCTCGGGATGGTCTTCGTCAAGGTCGACGGGCCCGCCCTCGGCCACCACACCACCTCCCTCGACCCGACGGCCGCGCCGGACGCCGCCGCGCGGCGCGAGATCGAGAAGCTCAACTTCGCGCTGGAGATGGGCAACAACGTGCTGCTGCACCTCGACGACATCCAGCACTGCTCGCCCGAGCTGCTCCAGCGCTTCATCCCGCTGTGCGACGCGCAGCGCCGCATCGACGGCGTCCGCACCTCCGACGGCGCGGCCGTCAGCCACGACCTGCGCGGCAAGCGCTTCGCCGTCTGCATGGCGGGCAACCCGTTCACCGAGTCCGGCCACCGCTTCCGCGTCCCCGACATGCTGGCCAACCGCGCCGACGTGTGGAACCTGGGCGAGGTGCTGACGGGCCGTCAGGAACTCTTCGCGCTCAGCCACATCGAGAACGCGCTCACCGCCAACCCGACGCTGGCGCCGCTCGCCTCCCGCGACCGCGCCGACATCGAGCTGCTGGTGCGCCTGGCGCGCGGCGACGAGACCGCCTCGGCGGAGCGGCTGCGCCACCCGTACACGCCGGCCGACCTGGAGCAGATCCTCGCCGTGCTGCGGCTGCTGCTGCGGGTGCGCGACGTGATGCTCCAGGTCAACGCGGCGTACATCGCCTCCGCGACGCAGGAGGACGCCACCCGCGTCGAGCCGCCGTTCCGCCTCCAGGGCTCCTACCGCAACACCAACCAGATCGCGGAGCGGATCGTACCGGTGCTCAACGAGGAGGAGTTGGAGGCGCTGATCGACGACCACTACCGGGCGGAGGCCCAGACCCTCACCACGGGCGCGGAGGCCAACCTCCTCAAACTCGCGGAGCTGCGCGGCCGGTTGACCCCGGAGGAGGCCGCCCGCTGGGCCGCCCTGAAGGGGACCCCTCAGGCCGGGGCGGCCTGAGGGGTGCACCTGAAGGGGCGCGGGGAACTGCGCGCATGCTGTGTGGCGGGGGTTGGTCGACTACTCACCTGGCCGGTGGGGGCGGGTTGTCGTCTGCGGCCCGGTGGTGGGTTGCTCGCGCAGTTCCCCGCGCCCCTTCTGGGCCGGTGGGCGGCTTGGGGGCGCGGGGAACTGCGCGGTGCATTTGTGGCGGGGGTGAGACGACTACGGTGCCGTACCGGCCGGGTGGGTTGTCGGCGTGAGCCCGGTGGCGGGTTGCTCGCGCAGTTCCCCGCGCCCCTTCACCGGCGGTGGGCGGCTTGGGGGCGCGGGGAACTGCGCGAATGCTGTGTGGCGGGGGTGAGACGACTACGGTGGCGCACCGGCCGGGTGGGTTGTCGTCTGCGGCCCGGTGGGTGCCTGTCGCGCCGGTGGGCGCTCCGGCTCAGCCGGCCAGGCTGACCGCCGTGGCGATCAGGTAGCACCCGACGAAGAACGCGGCCAGCCGGACCACCCCGGCCCCCACGTACCGCCAGTAGAAGCGCCGCACGGCCAACGCGTTCTCCGGCAGCCGGGCCAGCGTCGCCGCGGGGGAGCGGCGACCGCCGCCGGTCAGCCGCCACAGCCGTTCGGTGTGCAGCGCCGGCACCCGCCAGCCGGCCAGCACGCCGCTGGCCACCATCTGGTGGCGCAGCCACGCCAGTTCGTGGCGCCAGCCGACCTTCTGGGTGCGTGGCACCCGGTCGCCCGCCGGCCGCCACTTCAGGAAGCAGTACCGGAAGCAGAGCGACCAGCCGACCGCCACCACCGCGACGACCAGCAGCAGGGGCGCGTTCTCTGACGGCGCCGCCAGCACCGGCGCCGCCGCGCCGAGGGTGCCGACCACGGTCAGTGCCCCGACGCCCCAACCGGCGAGCGTCCAGCGGAAGTTGCGGAACGGCGCCGTGCGCATCCCGTGCACCAGCTCCCGCTGGTCACGCGGAGCGAACGCCGTCAGCCCCGAGGTCGAGCGCTGGTACAGCTCCTCCGCACGCCCCCACAGGGCCGCGCCCCACGCCGGGCCCAGCGGCGGCAGCGCGTACAACTGCGCGAGCTGCGCGGCCCGTTGATCCTCACCGGCGCGGAACTCCGCGCCCAGCGGCCCGTGGCGCGGGGTGAGCCGGCGCAACGCCAGCCACGTCCCCCACAGCGACACCGCCGCGACCGGAACGCCGGGCAGCAGCCAGCCGGCCCACTCCTCGACGTTCGTCAGCGGCATCGCGACGCCCGCCAGCACCGCCAACGCGGCGACGGGGACCGCGAGCAGCGCCAGCACCAGCGGGGCGACGCCCGACCGTTCGTAGTGCTGCCGGTCGAGCGCCACCAGGTAGTCGTTGATCGGCCGCAGCCGGCCCAGCCAGTCCCCGTCTCCCGTCGTCACGTTCATGACCACCATGATGCCCGCCGGGTCCCCCGATCCCGGCGGGCCGGCCCCCTCAGGCGGGGGCGCCCCGCAGGTCCCTGGTGAAGACCACGTCGTCGCCCTTGGCGGCCTTGGCCACCGTGTCCGGGTCGAACGAGACGGTGCGGGCGATCTTCGCCAGGTGATCCCCGAAGACCGGGGTGTGGCGCAGGGTCGGCGTCGCGATGGTGAAGTAGACGCAGTAGTCCCTGGGCGCCGGCATCGCCAGCTGGAGGAAGGAGATCCCCAGCTTCGGCGGCGGGCCGTGGCCGATGCCCTCGGGACGCGTGAACGTCATCGACCGCAGCGAGATCGAGGTCACCGCGGGGCCGCCCGGCAGCTTGGTCGCCATCAGGGTGTCCTGCGGGCCGCGCGAGCCCTTCGCCAACCGCTCGTCGATGTCGGTCAGTTGGTCCTCGGGCACCTCGCCGAAGTACTCCTCCTTCTTCACCCGGTAGATGGACTCGGCCGCGATCAGCGCCGACTCGTGTCCCGTCGGCAGCAGGCCGACGACCAGCATCCCGAGCGCCAGTGAGCCGTTCTCCACGCTGATGTGGAGCGCCGTCTTGCACACCTCGTCGACCTGGAGCATCGGCAGCACGCGCGGCATGTTGTCCATCGCGTAGTTCCGGCCCTCGCCCTCGACCGTCGGCATCAGCCGGTCCAGGGTGTGCGACCACTCCTCGGGCGAGGGCGAGTCGGGCAGCGGGACGTAGCTGTCCGGGATGCGCGCGGTGAAGTCGATCGGTATGCCGGCGCCCTCGGCCGGCTCGGCGGGGGCGCTCATGCCGCGACCTCAAGGCCGCTGAGGAACGCGCCGTCCGTGCCGGTGAGCACCGAGTCCGGGGTCAGCGCCGCGGGCACGACCTCCGGCATCGGTATCGGGTCGCCCGGCGGGGTGACCTCCGGCATCGGGATCGGGTCGCCGGGCGGGGTGACCTCGGGCATCGGCACCGGACCGGAGTCGCCGACGGGCGGCGGCACGAACTGGGCGTCGGGCGCCATGTGCTCGCCCGCCAGGTCGCCCAGGTCGGCGATCGGGCCGATGATCGGGATGTCGCTGAACGTGGTGCCGTCGTCGTTCATCCGCCGCCGCTGGCTCTCCGCTGAACCGGCGTTGCCGAGGATGTTCCCCGCCCAGTCCATGCCGCTGCCGACCAGCGACCAGCCGCGACCGGCGCCGCCGAACCCGCTGAATATCCCGGCCACGGGGCCCGTCGCCCTGGCCGCGCCCGCGATGCCGGAGCCCAGCACGCCGAGCCCGCCGGTGGCGACCGTGATCAGGTCGAAGCCGATGGTCTCCCAGGTGACGCCCTCGGCGCCGCCGGCCATCGCCATGCCGTGGAAGAGCAGCCCGGCGGCGCCGGCGCCCAGCCCGATGTAGCCGCCGATGGTGCCGATCGCGCCCAGGATCAGCGCGGCCGTGCCGCCGCTGGCGACGAACAGCCCGATCACGGCCACCGCGAGGCAGATCACGCCGACCACGGCCGCGATGTCGGCGAAGATGTCGCCGATCAGCTTCCAGGTGTTGGGGTCGGTCAGAAAGTCGACGATGTCGGCGACCGCGTTGCCGATCGACTCGAAGAGTCCCGGCTCCGGCGGCGCGTCGTCCGCGGCGGCGGAGAGCGCGCGCGAGGTGTCTTCGGCGGCCTCCTGGTAGTCCCGGTGCAGCTGCTCGGCGCGGCGGATCACCTCGTTGAGCGCGGCGTTCGCGTTGTTGAGCGCGTTGCCCCTGGCGCGTTCGTCGTCCTCGTGCTCGGAGAGCTCGTCGTCGTCCATCTCCGAGGTGTCGGACGGCAGCGAGTCCACGGCCGACTGCGCGCTGGCGACCTGCTGTTGGGCGGTGGCGGCCTCCTCCTCCAGGTGGCGTGCCGTCTGCTGGAACCGGTCCAGGTCGTGCACCCAGTGCTGGAGGGCCCGCGCGGCGGCGTCCAACGCGTTGACCGCGCGCTGGAGATAGGGCGGCACCTCGTCGAACGTCTCACTGAACGCGTCGGCGGCGCGGCCCACCCAGATGCCGCTTGAGGTGTTGATCGCGGTCAGGGTGGTGTGCGTGGACGAGCTGAGACTCGCCACGTCGTGGATGGTCTGGGCCACGGACTCGGCGGCGGCGAGGTCGCCGGGGCACGGGTCGAAGCCCAGGTTCGGATACGCGTCACTCATGGTTGGTCAGGCCCCGCTTCCGCCCTCGTTGAGGGCACGTTCCAGCTCCTCGTCGGTGGCGGTGTAGGTCTCGGCCGCGTTGATCGCGACATCACCGATACCGGAGGTCAACTCCGAGAGCTGGCCGAACCCGTAGTCCCAGGAGTCGGCGAAGTCGTCACACCTGCTGCCCAGGTCGGGGGGCCCGATGCGGGAACCGCTGGCGTCGGCGAGACTGCGCGACGCCTCCCGCATGTCGTCGCCGCTCGCCTCCAGCCGGGCCGCCAACTCCCTGACCTCGTCCTCGAAGAATCTCAAGAAGGACATCTCGCTACTACTCTCCCCGTCGTCTCCCCGTCGTTCCCCCGTCGTGCCGTGTGCTCCCGCCCGGCCCCTCGCGTGCGCCTCCCGGGCCGGGGCGGACGGCCCCCGGCAGCCGAAAGGGCGGCGCCGGATGTCACGAGGACACCCGGCGCCGCCCTCGACGCGCAGGCGGGGATCAGCCGCGGATGGCGCCTTCGAGGCCCTCGTCGGTGTCGCGGTAGGTGTCGGCCGCGGTCTTGAGGTAGGTACCCATGCCCTCAAGACCCTCGATCACCTTGCGGGCACCCTGGGTGAACTCGCGGTACGAGTCGTCGAAGGCACGCGAGGCCCGGCTCGTCACGAAGCCGGTCTGGACCAGGTTGTCGATGTAGCTCTGGAGCGACGACAGCTTCTGGTCGATCTGCTCCCGCTCGTCGATGAGTCGGTCCCCCGCCTCCTGCATATCGTCATAAGTCACATCCATATCGCTCATGGCGGTCCCCTCCTCTGGCCCTGGCGGGAGGCGGCTTCCTCCCGCAATTCGTTGAGGTACTCACCCTACGTGGGCGGCACTTCGGACGAAAGCCCGGTCTCGGTGCCTTCCTCGCGAGTCGTTCGCGCCCTCAACGACACGAAGGACGCCACTCGTTCCCCGACGGTTGCACCCGATCCGCACGAACATCGCCGAGCGCCCTCCCACCGGCCCCGACGCGCCCACGCGCCCCGCACGACCCCCCACACCGACCCCACACCCGTCCCGGAAAGGCCCCGGAAAGAACACGGGTCGGCGTGAACCACCACCACCCCCGAACACCTCACGCGCCGGCTCGCGCCCCCTGTGGCGCACGCCCCGTACGCTGGCGTCCGGTAAGCGCCTCCCACGCGCCCGATCCGCTTCCGGAGCGGCGAAAACTGCGGCATCGTGGGAGAAGCGACCAACCGACGGGAACCAGCGGCGTTTACCGCGTCATCTCTCACCGTGGCGATGGCCCGGCCGCGCTCCGCGACCGTTTCGAAGGCCGTCCACCGTCCCGGCGTTCCTGTCGGTGCGGGATGCGATGATTGAGCCGGTCTCGACCAGAAGGAGACCGTGTCAGCAACGGGAGGATGAGTGTGCGCCTGACCCTGACAGTAGTAGACCCGGTCGGGGGGCATCGGGCCGACACCGTGGTCGACGCCGACCCGGAGACGCAGATCGCGGACCTGACACCCGAGTTCACGCAGGCGGTCGGCAGCCGATTCGCGCCGGCGCAGGCCGGCGGCCAGCCCGGGTACGCGGAGGCACCGGGTGGGGCCCACCTCTTCGTCAACGGCGAGTACGTCGACCCCGGTCTCACGCTGGCCCAGTCCCCGCTGCGCGAGGGCGGCGTCGTCAGCCTCCACAACCCCAGCGGCTGCTGGCCGCCGGAGCCCAACGGCCTGGTGGAGCTGCGCGTCGTGGGCGGCCCCGCCGCCGGCGCCGTGCACCGCATCGGCGTCGGCAAGGTCGAGATCGGCGCCGGACAGCAGGTCCACATCCACGTGCCGGACCCGACGCTGCCCGACCGCGCGATGACCCTGCGGGTCGCCGCCGAGGGCACCTGCCACGTCACGGTCTACAGCGACGAGCAGCCCCTGATCGACGGCGAGCCCTTCTTCCACAACGAGGGCGACCGCGCCGTCTGGAAGCTGGGCAAGCAACTCTCCGTCGGCGACTCCCTCTTCGAGCTGACCCCCTACTTCCCGCCGGACGCCGCGCTCAAGGTCTCCGAGGACGGCGCCGGCCTCGACTACAACCGCCCGCCGCGGCTGCTGCCGCCCGAGCGGCAGACGCAGTTCCAGCTCCCCAAGCCGCCCGGCGAGCGCGAGAAGCGCCCGCTGCCCTGGCTGATGGCGATCCTCCCCGTGGTCGGCGCCGTCGCCATGGCCTCGATCACCGGCCGCTGGCTCTTCCTCATGATGGCCTTCATGAGCCCGGTCATGCTGCTGTCCAACTACTTCATGGACAAGAAGCGCGGCCGGATATCGCACGCCAAGAAGCTGGAGGAGTACAAGGAGCGCAAGGCCAGGATCGAGAAGGACGCGCGCGACGCGCTGATCGCCGAGCGGTTCGCCCGTCGGCACGCCGCACCCGACCCGGCCACCGTGCTCACCCAGGCCACCGGGCCGCGCACCCGGCTCTTCGAGCGCCGCCGCACCGACGACGACCACCTGCTGCTGCGCGTGGGCACCGTCCAGCTGGACTCGGAGGTCGTGCTCACCGACCCCGAGCAGGACGAGCACAAGCGCCAGGTCGCCTGGAAGATCGCCGACGCCCCCGTCACCCTGCCGCTGCGCACCCTCGGAGTCATCGGCTACGCCGGCTCCGGGGACTCGGCGCGCGCGCTGGCCCGCTGGTCCGTCGGCCAGATCGCCGTGCTGCACAGCCCGATCGACGTCCAGTTCGTCATGCTCACGGACGGCACCGGCCAGTACAGCTGGGAGTGGATGCGCTGGCTGCCGCACTCCAGGCCGGCCCCCGAGCAGGACACCAACCTCCTGGTCGGCAACGACGCCGAGACCATCGGCGCCCGCGTCGCCGAGCTGACCGCGGCCCTCGACGCCCGCCAGAAGGCGGCCAAGCAGGCCCGCTCCAACGGCACCTCGTCGTTCAAGGACCCGGACATCGTCGTCGTCTTCGACGGCTCCCGGAAGATGCGCTCGCTGCCCGGCGTGATCCGGCTGCTGCGCGAGGGGCCCTCGGTCTCCATCTTCGCGCTCTGCATCGACGACGAGGAGCGCTTCCTGCCCGGCGAGTGCCAGGCCGTGGTCATCGCCGAGCCCAACCCGGACCGCGCCGCCAAGAGCGGCACGCGGCAACCCGGCTTCGCGACCGGCTTCCACACCTTCCTCGCCGTCCCCGGCAGCGCGTTCCCCGGCCAGGCCGGGCCCTCGGCCCCCGCGCCGACGGTCTCCGCCGACCGGCTCCGCGTCGAGCAGACCGGCGCCTGGCGCATCCGCGGCGTGCGACCCGACTGGGTGCTGCCCGAGTGGTGCGAGCTGATGGCCCGCTCGCTCAGCCCCATCCGCGACATCAGCGGCGAGTCGGAGGACGCGGCGCTGCCCTCGGCCTCCCGGCTGCTGGACGTCATCGAGATGGAGCCGCCGTCCCCCGGCGCCGTCGCCGCCCGCTGGCAGATGGGCGGCCAGTCCACGGAGGCGGTGATCGGCGAGTCCTACGACGGCGCGTTCGCCATCGACCTCCGCAGGGACGGCCCGCACGGCCTGATCGCCGGCACCACCGGCTCCGGCAAGTCCGAGCTGCTCCAGACGATCGTCGCGTCCCTCGCGGTGGCCAACACCCCGGAGAACATGACGTTCGTCCTCGTCGACTACAAGGGCGGCTCCGCGTTCAAGGACTGTGTGCAGCTCCCGCACACCGTCGGCATGGTCACCGACCTCGACAACTACCTGGTGGAACGCGCGCTCTCCTCGCTGGGCGCCGAGCTGACCCGGCGGGAGCACATGCTCGCCGACGTCGGCGCCAAGGACATCGAGGACTACCAGGACCTCATCCGGCGCAACCCGGGCCGGCTGGCCCCGCTGCCCCGACTGCTCATCGTGATCGACGAGTTCGCCTCGATGGTCCGCGAGCTGCCGGACTTCGTGAAGGGCCTGGTCAACATCGCCCAGCGAGGCCGCTCGCTCGGCATCCACCTGCTGCTGGCGACCCAGCGGCCCAGCGGCGTGGTCTCCCCGGAGATCCGCGCCAACACCAACCTCCGGATCGCGCTGCGCGTCACCGACGGCAGCGAGTCATCCGACGTGATCGACGCGCCGGACGCCGGCTTCATCGCCAAGTCCACGCCCGGTCGCGCCTACGTCCGGCTCGGCCACGCCTCGCTCGTCCCGTTCCAGTCGGGGCGCGTCGGTGGCCGCCGGCCCGGCACCGTCGACCCGGCGGTCTCCCGGCCCTGGTCCGGCCAGCTGGAGTGGAACAACCTGGGCCGCGCCGCGCTGAAGAAGCCCCCGGGGGCCAAGTCCCAGGAGGAGGAGATCACCGACCTCAAGGTGCTGGTCGACGCGGTGATCGAGGCCGACCGCCAGCTCGGCTTCCCCAAGCAGCACAGCCCCTGGCTGCCCGCGCTCGGGGACAGCGTGCTGCTGCGCGACCTCGAACACCCGGCGCCCGCCGGCATGTTGCCCGCCGCCCCCTACGGCGTGGAGGACCTCCCCACGCAGCAGGCGCGGCGTTCGGTCGCCATCGACTTCCGCACCTTCGGCCACATGCTGGTCGGCGGCGCGCCGCGCAGCGGCCGTTCCCAGATGCTGCGGACGATGGCCGGCTCCCTGGCCTGGGTGCACTCCACGGCCGACGTCCACATCTACGGCATCGACTGCGGCAACGGCGCGCTCAACGCCCTCACCCGGCTGCCCAACTGCGGCGCCGTGGTCACGAGGAACCAGGTCGAGCGCGTCCGCCGGCTCATCCGCCGGCTCCGCCAGGAGATGGACCGCAGGCAGGACGTGCTGGCCGCCGACGCGCTGGCCGACATCAACGAGCAGCGCGCCAGCGCCGAGCCCGACAAGCGGCTGCCCCACCTGGTGGTGCTCATCGACCGCTGGGAGGGCTGGGTCTCCACCCTCGGCGAGATCGACCACGGCGCGCTCACCGACGAGGTGTTCGTGATGATGCGCGAGGGCGCCTCGGTCGGCATCCACGTCGTCATCGTCGGCGACCGCAGCGTGCTCTCCGGGCGGATCTCCACGCTCACCGAGGAGCGGTACGCGATGCGGCTCTCGGACCGCTCCGACTACTCCAACATCGGCATGGCGGCCCGCAAGGTCCCGGAGAACATCGCCGACGGACGGATGTTCCGCAACCAGGCGCTCACCGAGATCCAGGTCGCGGTGCTCGCCGAGGAGCTGTCCGGCCAGGCGCAGGCGGCGGCGCTCGGCGCCATCGGCGACTGGGCGACCCAGCGGGACGCGGCGGTGCCGCGCAACCGCCGGCCGTTCCGCGTCGACGTCCTGCCCAGCCGCCTCACCTTCGCCGACGCGTGGGAGATGCGGGACCCGGACACCTCCAACTCCCGCCTGTGGGGCCTCATCGGCGTCGGTGGCGACGAGCTGATGGGCTACGGTCCCGACCTGGCCCAGGGCACGCCCGCGTTCATCATCGCCGGCCCGCCCAAGTCCGGCCGCTCCACGGTCCTCACCATGCTCGCCAAGTCCTACCTCGCGCAGGGCGTGCGGGTGGTCGTGGCCGCGCCCCGGCCCTCGCCGCTGCGCGACCTGGCCGGGCAGGAGGGCGTCGTGCAGGTCTTCACCGGCGACGACCTCGACGAGAAGGACCTCCGCGAGGCGGTCTCCACCTCGTCGGTCGAGAACCCGATCGTCGTCCTCGTCGACGACGGCGAGGACCTGCGCCGCTGCGACGCGGCGGACGAGTTCAAGGCCCTGGTCACCCAGGGCTCGCAGCTCGGCCGCTATCTCGTGCTCGGCGGCGACGAGGGCGAGATCTGCGGCGGCTTCTCCGGCTGGCAGGTCGACGCGAAGAAGGCCCGCCGAGGCGCGCTGCTCTCGCCGACCACGCACCGCTCGGGCGAGCTGATCGGCGCGAAGCTGCCGCGCAGCGCGGCAGCCGAGCAGCCGACGCCGGGGCGCGCGATCCTGCACCTCGGCGACGGCACGCCGTTCTCCGTCACGACCCCCGCGCCGTGACCTGACCGCCGCCCGCACCGCCCGAACGGCCCGTGCCCGCCCGTCCGCTGCCGCGGAGGGGCGGGCACGGGCCGTCGTCTCGGCGGCCCTCCTCGCCACTGCCCGGAGTGCCCGTGAGCGCACTGACCTACGTCGGCTTCTTCCGCGAACTGACCCCGCACGCCCCCGCGTTCCACCGCGGCTCGCTGCGCGAGGCCCTCTCCCCGCCCGGCGACTACCCGGCGGACGCCGTGGCCGGGTACCTGGACGCCGGTCTGCCCGTGCTGGACGTCATGGAGCTGACCTATGACGTCGTCGACGGCGCCTTCCAGGTCCCCGGGGGCTCCTCGGTGGTGACCGACGGCCAGTTCGTGTGGCGCCACGATCTGGCCCCCTACGTGAGGCACTACGCCCCGGCGCTGCCTGAGGCGTTCGTGGCGCGCGCCCTCACCCCGCCCGGCGTTCCCGCGGCGCTGCCGCGGGACGAGATGATCGCCCTCTCGGGCCGGATCGTCGCCGAGTTGGGTTTCCGGACCAGCTGACCCTGTCCCAGTTGGCGCGAAGCGGGCAGACTGACGGGGGTCGTGGCTCGTTGTGCCCGGCCGGTAACTAGGCTTGGATCGCGTGGCTGTGTGATCGTCCTTCTTTGATACGGAGTTGCTGTGGCTCGTGTGGCTCGCCGGAACAGGATCGTGTACGGGGCTGTCGTCGCGGCCAGCGCGCTGGTGCTGACCGCGTGCGGTGGGGACGACTCGGGGAAGGACGACGAGATCGCGGGCGTCGAGACCCCCAGCGACGAGCCCGAGGCCAGCGAGGACCCGGAGCCGACGGAGGAGCCGGACGACGGGCGGCCGGAGATCGACCTGGGGGCGGACTACGAGAACGTCTTCGAGGGCGAGCCGACCGGAGACCCTCTTGTTGACGCGGCGCTTCGCGACAACGAGGGTTTCGAGAACGCTGTTGCCGAGGCGATCGTTCATCACGACGTGGAACGACCGGCGTTGCGCTACTTCGTCGCTGGGGACGCGCTGATCAAGACGTTGAACGCCCTGTCGAACATCCAGGAGGGCGGTAACACATCCACAGGGGTCGTGCGCTACTTCGACAGGAACGTGACGATTCTGGAGGGCGAGGAGTCGGCAACGTTCAGTTACTGTCGCGATTTCAGTCAGGTGGTGACTGTCGACTTTGAGACCAGGGAAGTCGTCAGCGAAGAGGAGCCCGATGCGATGCCGTCCTTCTACTCGGGGAGGATGGAACTTAACGAGGCTGGGGTTTGGCAGACGGTCGCTTTCGAGCAGGAATCCGAGTCCCCTGAATGTGTGTGAAGCAAAGGGCGCGGTTTGCGGTCGGAGGGGCCTCGCTCCTTCTGCTCCTGTTCTTTTGCGCGCCGGGGGCTCGTGCTGAAGAGTGGAACGACGCCATCGACGAGGGGCAAGAGGAGACCCAGGGCGACTCGGAAGCCCAGGACATCGAAGCGAGTGCCAGCGTCGTTCGCATCAGTTACAGCGGTGATGTGGTTGACGGCCCGAGTGGGCTGAGCAGTGCGCGGACCGACTGGACGCCTCCCGCCTGTTACTACGCTCCCGCGTACTCGCCAGAGGAGTTCGAGGCGTACTGGAACGAGTTGTCGCGCGAGTTCTACGGCGCGGGGCATCTCGACGAGGACAAGCAGGCGCTGCGGGAGTCCCTTGAGAACAGCTACGGCGAGGACGGAGAGTATCCGAACTACAACGTCGACAAGGAGGGGGAGGGGATGTTCTGGCAGGTCGTGCGGAACGAGAACCACCCCGACCGGGAGGCGCGGTTCGCCTGCGAATCCCGCACCTTCTGGGTCGACTTCGACGACCCGCCGCCCGCCGACATTCCTCAGGTCGTCGACATCGCGTTGCTCGCCGAGTTGGCGTACGAGCGCATCCGGGTGCCCGACACCGAGGTGGAGATGAACCCGGGTGGGGCGCAGACCGTGAATCTCGCGACGTGGATCTGGCCGACGGACGGGGGGTTCGAGCCGGTTTCGGTGACGGCGTCGCTCGACGGGTACGGGCTGTCGGCGACGACGACGGCGACGCCGGTGGGGTTGAGTATCGCGCCGGGGACCGAGGATGCCGAGACGCATCCGGGGTCGGGGGAGTGCGCGATCGACGCGCCCGCTTACCGGGAGGGGTGGGAGGATCGGGAGCCCGCGTGTGGGGTGACGTATCTGCGGTCGACGCCCGAGGGTGAGGCGTACGAGTTGACGGCTTCCGTGCGGTGGGAGATCGCGTGGGAGGGCTCGGACGGCAGTGGGGGAACGTTGCCGGACGGGGTCTTCGAGACGACGTACGACGTGACCGTCGACGAGGTGCAGACCATCGTCCGTTGAGGCGTGGGGAGTTGGCGTGCCGGTGGCCCGGCGCGCTGCACGTGCACGCAGGTCACGCCCTCGACCGGGTCCGCGATATGTTGCGCGATCGTCGTTGAAGGCGCTGTCAGCGGACTGATAGCGTGCGAATCACCGGATAGGGTAATGAGACCGTTCTTTTGCGTGAGCGTTCGTGCGTTGGTCGCGAACGCCCTCCTCCACGTGGAACCGGGGTTGGCGGATGAGGACTGAGGACCGGGTATCCACGGCTGCGAAGAAGTCGATCGCCGTTGGCCCAGTGGCCGGGGACCGGCTGCCGGCTCCGCCGCGTGAGCGGAAGCCCGCGCTCGCGGCGCTTGCCGCGTTGCTGGTGCTGTTCGGGGCCCTGGGGGCGACGATTCTCGTGATGCGCGCGGGGGACCGGGTCGAGGCGATCCGCATCACCGAACGCGTTCCCGTGGGTCAGCGCATACCGGAGTCCGCGATGGAGCCGGTGCTGGTGGCCGAGGACGACGCGGTGAGCTATGTGCGGTGGGAGCAGCGGGGCACCGTGATGGAGGAGTTGCGGCCGACGACCGACCTGGTCGGAGGCACGGTGCTGGTCGGCGAGATGCTGACGGGCGAGCCGACGCTGCCGGAGGGCGAGGTCATGGTGGGCGTCTCGCTCCAACCGGGCCAGTACCCCTCGGGACTTGAGGCCGGCGACACGGTCGCGGCCTACTGGGTGGGGGACGGCGGCCCCGCGGGTGAAGCCGGTGACGGGGGGCAGGACGGCGCGCAGTCGGGGCGGGAGACGCTGCTGACCGACTCGGCGCAGGTCTCGGCGATCCACGGCGACGGCGGTGGCGGCGGCAACAGCACGTTGCCGGTGACCCTGCGCGTCGAGGAGGCCGTGGTCTCCGACCTGACGAGCGCGGCTGCCGCCGGCGACGTGTCGCTGGTGGTCGTGGCCGCCCCCACGGAGTGAGCGGCCGACGCGTGAACGGCCAGCGGACGAACGGCCAACGGGTGGCCGGCCAGCGGGTGAGCGGCCAGCGGATGGCCGCCGGCCTGCCGGCGAGTGGTCGACGAAGAGGCGCAGGGCGCGCGCACGGGGGAGGAACGGTAGGCGGATGGCGCTGATCGCAGTGGCCGCTGACAAGGGCGCGCCGGGGGTGACCACCACGGCCGTGGCCCTGGCCGCGCTCTGGCCGCGTCGCGCGCTGCTGGCCGAGATCGACCCGGCCGGCGGCGACCTGGTCTACCGCTCGGTGACGGAGAACGGCCGGCCGCCCGACCCGACCACCGGGATACTCTCGCTGGCCGCCACCGCCCGCCGGGGTGTCGTGGCCGAGCAGTTGTGGGATCACGCGCAGCGGCTCTCCGGCGGTCTCGACGTGCTGGTGGGCCTCGCCAACTCCGACCAGGCGGCCGGGCTGACCGGCCAGTGGGGCGCGTTGGGCAGGGCGTTCGCCGAGCTGGCGCAGTCGCCGCACCCCGAGGTGGCGGCCGACGTGCTGGCGGACTGCGGGCGGCTGGACGCGGGTTCGCCGGTGCACGCGCTGCTGCCGCACGCCTCGGTGCTGCTGCTGGTGACGCGTTCCTCGCCGGAGCAGATCGCCCATGTCAGGGACCGTGCCGCCGCGTTGCACAACAAGCTGCACGGCGGGCAGCGCGGCACGGCGCAGTTGGCGCTGCCGCAGATCGGCGTGGTGCTGGTGGCCGACCCGCAGCGCGGTGAGCGGGTCGCGACGCAGGTCAACGAGATGCTGATCGCCTCGGGCACGGGCTCGCGGGTGGTGGGGCTGCTGGCCGAGGACCCGGTGGGCGCCGAGCAGTTGGCGGGGCGCAGACGGGGACGGCTGGACCGTTCGCTGCTGGTGCGCTCGGCGCGGCGGGTGGTGGCCGATCTGCACCAGGTGTATCGGGGCGAGTTGGCGCCCTCGGGCAGTGGCGCGACCGGCGCCCAGCCCGCGCCGCCCCCCGGCGCGCAGCGCCCGCCAGCGCCGCAGGGCGCGCCCCCGCCGGCGGGTTACGCGCCGCCGCCCGGTTACGCGCCCCCGCCGGGCTACGGCCAGCCCCCGCCGGGCTACGGCGCGCCGCCGCCCGGCCAGGGCCAGCAGCCCGCCGGCTACGGCCCGCCGCACGCCGCCCCCCAGGGCCCGCCCTGGCGGCCGGGCGACGGCGCCGCGGGAGGTGCGGGATGAACGCGGGCGAGGCCGGGCGCGCGGGGGAGGTCAACCACCAGCTGGTGAAGCGGTTCCGGCAGGACGCCGGTGACCGGATAGCCGAGCAGCGCCGGATCGACCAGGCCAGCGGCGTGCGGCCGATGTCGTCCGAGGACGAGCGGCACTACGCGCGGGCCGTGATCGCCCAGGTGCTGGAGGAGTACGCGCGGGCGGAGATCGCCGAGGGGCGCGCGCCGTTGGACGCGGCCTCGGAGGAGGCGTACGCCGCCGCCGTGCACGCCGCGCTCTTCGGGGTGGGGCGGCTGCAACCGCTGCTGGACGACCCGGACGTGGAGAACATCGACGTCAACGGCTGCGACCAGGTCTTCATCGGCTACTCGGACGGCCGCGAGGTGCGCGGCGAGCCGGTGGCGGAGAGCGACGAGGAGCTGGTCGAGCTGATCCAGATCCTCGGCGCCTACTCGGGGCTCTCCTCCCGCCCGTTCGACTCCGCCAACCCGCAGCTCGACCTGCGGCTGCCGGACGGTTCGCGGCTGTCGGCCGTGATGGACGTGACGCGGCGGCCCGCGCTGTCGATCCGGCGGGCGCGGCTGGGCAAGGTCTTCCTCGCCGACCTGGTGGGCAACGGCACGCTCACCGCGGAGCTGGGCCAGTTCCTGACGGCGGCCGTGCGGGCACGGAAGAACATCATGATCGCCGGCGCCACCAACGCCGGCAAGACGACGCTGCTGCGGGCGCTGGCCAACGAGATCCCGGCCGAGGAGCGGCTGATCACCGTGGAACGCGCCCTGGAGCTGGGGCTCGACCAGTTCCCCGAACTCCACCCCAACGTGGTGGCGTTCGAGGAGCGGCTGCCGAACTCCGAGGGCCAGGGCTCGATCACGATGGCCGAGCTGGTGCGGCGTTCGCTGCGCATGAACCCGTCCCGGGTGATCGTCGGCGAGGTGCTGGGCGACGAGATCGTCACCATGTTGAACGCGATGAGCCAGGGCAACGACGGTTCGCTGTCGACGATCCACGCCAACAGCTCGCAGGAGGTGTTCAACCGCATCTCCACCTACGCGCTCCAGGCGAACGAGCGGCTGCCGATCGAGGCGAGCCAGATGCTGATCGCGGGCGCGGTCAACTTCGTGCTCTTCGTGGAGCGGCGCAACACCTACGCGCAGGGCGGGAAGCTGCGGCGGTTCGTCTCCTCGGTGCGCGAGGTGAACGGGGTCGACGGGCGGGTGCTCTCCAGCGAGGTGTTCGCCGAGGGGCGCGACGGCGCCGTCCGGCCGCACGCGGCGCTGGCCTGCGCCGAGGAGTTGGCGATGTACGGCTACCGCGGCGGCTGGGGGTGAGTCGGTGACGGTCTCGGGCGGCCTGTTCTCGGTGACCACGCTTCTCGGCCTGCTCTGCGGGGTCGCGGTGGGCGGTGGACTCGCGCTGCTGGTGGTGGCGTTGCGCGGGCTGCCGCCGACGAGCGCGGAGGAGCGCGCGGCGCGGCAGCGGCGGCGTTCGGAGCTGGCGGCGTTCTTCGGGCGGCGCGGCACGATCGCGGTGGCGACGGCGGTGGCGGTGCTGCTGCTGACGCGGTGGCCGATCGCGGCGCTGGCGACGGCGCTGCTGGCGTTCATGTGGAACCAGCTCTTCGGCGGCGCCGCCGAGGAGCGTGCGGCGATGCGCCGGGTGGAGGCGCTGGCCGGCTGGACGGAGTCGCTGCGCGACACGATCGCCGGCGCGGTCGGTCTGGAGCAGGCGATCCCCTCCTCGGCGCGCGCGGCGTCGCCGGCGCTGCGCGGCCCGTTGAACAACCTGGTGGACCGGCTGCGTGCGCGCACGCCGCTGCCAGACGCGCTCCAGGAGTTCGCGGACGAGCTGGACGACTCGTCGGCCGACGTGATCATCGCCTCGTTGATCCTCAACGCGAGGCTGCGCGGCCCCGGGCTGCGGGAGGTGCTGGGCGCGCTGGCCAAGTCGGCGCGTGAGGAGGTCGACATGCGGCAGCGGGTGATGGCGCAGCGCGCCTCGACGCGGCGGAGCGTGCAGATCGTGGTCGGGGTGAGCGTGGCGTTCCCGCTGGGGCTCGCGATCTTCAACCCGGGCTTTGTCGAGCCGTTCGGCGATCCGCTGGGCCAGGCGGTGCTCGCCGTGGTCTGCGGCCTGTTCGGGCTGGGCTTCTGGTGGATGCGGCGGTTGTCGACGATCGAGACGCCGGAGCGCTTTCTGGCGCGCGGCGAGCCGGTCGAGGCGCTGCGGGAACGCGACCGGGCCGGCGGGGTGCCGGACGCCCGGCTGCCGGGCGGCTTCGAGAGGGGGGCGGGCCGGTGATGGACTCGACGGTGACCGGGGCGGTCGTGGTGGGCGCGGTCTTCGGCCTGGGCCTGTACGCGCTGGTGCGGGCGTTGCTGCCGAGCCGGCGCGGCCCGGTCTCGACGGTGGCGCGGATCGACGAGATGCGGGCGCGCGGCGGGCTCGGCGGGTTCGCCCCGTCGGCGCCCTCGGCGCCGGGGGCCGGCGAGCCGGGCGCGGGGCGCCGGGACCGGCTCCAGGCCAGGATCGGCGACCGGGTGGCGGAGCTGTATCTGCAACGCGGCTGGGAGCAGCGTTCGTTGCGGGCCGATCTGGCGCTGCTGGACCGCACCTGGGAGGGGTTCCTCGCCAACAAGGTGGTGCTGGCGGCGCTGGGGCTGTTCTTCGGCCCGTTCGTCTTCTCGATGGCGTGGCTGCTCGGCTTCGGCAGCAGTCCCGTGGTGCCGGTGTGGCTGGCGTTGGCGTTCGCCGCCGGCTTCTTCTTCCTGCCGGACCTGGAGGTGCGGCGGGACGCGAAGGCGAAGCGGCGGGACTTCCGCCGGGTGGTGGCGGCCTATCTGGACCTGGTGGCGATGAGCCTGGCCGGCGGGCGCGGCCTGCCGGAGGCGTTGAAGGCGGCGGCCGAGGTCAGCGACGGCTGGGCGCTGCGGCGCATCCAGACGGCGTTGGCGGACGCGCGGATCACCGGGCTCACCCAGTGGCAGGCGCTGGGGCGGCTGGGCGACGAGGTGGGTGTGGACGAGCTGAAGGACCTGTCCACGTCGTTGGCGCTGGTCGCGGACGACGGCGCCAAGGTGCGGGCCTCGTTGTCGGCGCGGGCTGAGACGATGCGGCACAGGGAACTCGCCGACATCGAGGGGAGCGCGGGCGAGAAGTCCCAGTCGATGCTGATCGCTCAGCTTCTGCTCTGTATGGGTTTCCTTATCTTTCTGATCTTTCCGGCCGGGATGCGCGTCTTCCAGGCGTGACGGGGTCGAGCGACGAAGTGTGGAGGTAATGCCATGGTGCGCCATCCGGCGACTGACTATCTGATCGGGTTTCTGCGCACCCGGCTGGCGAGGGCCAGGTCGGGCGAGTTGGACCGGGGTGCCTCGGCCATCGAGTGGGTGATCATCGCGGCCGTGGTGGTCGGCATCGTGGCCGGCGTCGCCGCCGTGATCATGAACGCCCTCGACGACCGCGCGGAGAGCGTCGGCGACTGCATCGAGGGCGCCCAGAACTACGCCAACTGCTAGGGCGTGCCTGCGATGCGGCGGCTGGTGGGCTTTCTGCGCCGCCGTGTGGCCGAGGGCGCCGACCGGGGCGGCTCGGTGGTGCGCGCGGGGGACCGGGGGAGTTCGGCGATCGAGTTCGTCTTTCTCACGCCGGTGATGTTCTTCATGATCTTCGGCGCGGTGCAGTTCGCGATGTACTCCTTCGCCGAGCACGTGGCGAAGGCCGCGGCGCAGGCCGGGGCGCGCACGGCGCGGGCCCAGGCGGAGGCCGACCCCGCCGGGTGGCGCCGCGCGGCCGAGGACAAGGCGCACGACTATGTCGCGCAGTTGGGCCCCGGGCTCTTCCTGTCCAGGCCGGACGTGGTGAGCAGCCAGCCGGGGGCGTTCACGGTGCGCGTCGAGGTCGAGGGGCGGGTGCCGTCGATCCTGCCCGGAGTGGATCTGACGGTGACGGCGGCCTCCGAGGGGCCGATCGAGCGCTTCGTGCCGGATGGAGGGTGAGATGGCTGGGGACGCGCGAGGGCGCCCGAGCCCCGACCGCGAGGGTCGGGCGGCGGGCGACCGAGGCATGTCCTCGCTCGAAGTGGTCCTGCTCGCACCGCTGATGATCGTCTTCATTCTGCTGCTGGTCGGCTTCGGTCAGCAGGTGTCGGGACGGAACGCGGTCAACGGCGCGGCCAGGGACGCCGCGCGCGCCGGCTCGTTGGAGCGCTCCACCGACGCCGCGATGAGCGCCGCGGCCGACGCGGCAGAGGGCCAGCTCGGCGACGTCTGCGTCGGCGGCTCGGTGCGCGTCGAGCGCACCACTCCCGGCGGGCACGAGCCGGGCTCGCTCTTCGGCGTCGAGGTCAGCTGCCGGGTGCGCGGCCTGGACATGCTCGGCATCGGGCTGGAATCCACGCTCTCCGGACGGTCCAGCTCGCCGATCGACCCGTTCCGGAGGTCGGGATGACGAGGCTCAGGGGGCTGGCGCGCCGGCCGGTGGCACGTCGGGAGGGGGACCGGGGCTCGGGCGCCATCGTGGTGATCTTCTTCGCCGTGGTGGTGCTGGCGCTGGCCGCGTTCGTCGTCGACGGCGGGCTGTCCATCGCGCAACGGGAACGCGCCGCCGACATCGCCGAACAGGCCGCCCGCTACGCCGCGCAGGACCTCGACGAGGGGGCGCTGCGCGAGGGCGTCGCGCCGGCCCCGATCAACTTCGGCAACTGCGCCAACCGGGTCGCCGAGTACGCCGAGTCCGTCGGCATGGACGCCTCCGACATCGCCGCCGCCGAGTGCTCCGAGGCCGCCGAGAACCAGGTCACCGTCCGCATCAGGCTCACCTACCGCCCGGTCTTCACCGGCATCGTCTACGACCGACCGCTCACCGTCTGGGGCGAGGCGACCGCCGAGGCCCAGGTCGGCTGAGCACCGCCCGCACGACCCCGTTCCACACCGCCGTTCCACACCGCCGTTCCGTTCCGACAGGCCGTTCCGACAGGCCGATCCAGCAAGCCGTTCCGTCCGACCCCGGGAGCAACCGCCATGGCCCGCACACCACCGCCCGTTCCGGGGAACCGGACGCCCGTCCCGGTGCGGGGCAGGCGTGGACCGCGCGAGGTGCTGCTGGCGCTGGTCGCCGCGCTCGCGCTGCTCTGCCTGGTGGTCGGGGTGCCGCTGTCGCTGGCCACCCTCGTCGGCTGGCCCCTGCCGCGCACCGTGCCCAGCCTGGAGATGCTGACCGAGGAGATCGACACCGGCACCTTCGTGCGGGTGCTCGCCGTGCTGGTGTGGGTGGCCTGGGCGCAGTTCACCGCCTGCGTGCTGGTCGAGGTGTGGGCCGCGGTCTCCGGCGTCGGCATCCCGCGCCGGGTGCCGGGCGCGGGGCCCAGCCAGCTGCTGGCGCGGCAACTGGTCGGCGCCGTGCTGCTGTTGACCTCCGCCGCGGCCTCGTTGACGCCGGGGCTCAGCCAGTTGGGCGAGACCCACGAGGCGCCGGGGCAGGGGCGGGTGGTGGCCGAGGCGCAGCTGCTGCCGGGCGCCGGGTCCACGGCCGCACCGGCGGCGTACGAGGCCGACGACCGCAAGGTCGACCCGGCCGACCCGGCAGGGACGGGGCCGCGCACCACCTCCGGCGGGGAGGCCGAGGCCGGCGACGCCCTGTACTACCGCATCCAGCCGCCGGAGGGCCGCCACCACGACACCCTCTGGGGCATCGCGGAGCGGCACCTGGGCGAGGGGATGCGGTACAAGGAGATCTTCCAGCTCAACAAGGACCGCCTCCAGCCCGACGGTTCGCGGCTGACCGAGGCCAGCCTGGTGAGGCCGGGCTGGGTTCTCCAGATGCCGGCCGACGCGCAGGGCGGCGAACTGGTCACGCTGCCGGGCGAGGAGGCGAGCGCCGACGAGTCGGCCGCGTTCGACCGGCACGGCGCGACGGGTGACGCCACGGGCGACGACGCCTCGGAGGCGTCGGAGTCGTCGGCCGGTCCGGGCGAGGCCGACAACCGGCCGGCGCCCGGCGCCAAGGGCACGGAGGGGGCGCAGCCCGTCGGCCCGGGCGGCGGCGCCGCCGACCTGCCGGCGTCGCTCGGACCCGCAGAGGCGGGCGACGCGGAAGCCTCCGAGGCCGCCGACTCCTCGCCCGGGCTGCCCGAAGCGCTGGTCGCCGCGCCGCTGTTGGCGGCCGGGCTGCTGATGGCGCTGGGGCGTTCCCGGCGCGCCGCGCTGTGGCAGGCGGCGGCCGGCACGTTGCCGCGTTCCGTCGCCGACGACCTGGCGCCCCGGTCGCCGCGCGGCCAGGACGCCAGGGACGCGCTGCTGGTCGGCGCCGCCCCCGAGCAGGTGTCGTTTCTCGACCGGGCGTTGCGGCTGCTGTCGGCCGTGCTGGCCGGCGAGGGCCGGACGCTGCCGGCCGTCTACGCCGCCTGGCTCGGCCCCACCGCGCTCCACCTCCAGCTCGCGGGGCCGGTCGGCCGCCCGCCGGCGCCCTGGACGCAGGGGCCGGACCAGACGTACTGGACGGTGGAACGCGCCCAACTCCCCGACGACACCGAGGCCGCCCCCGAAGCGGAGGCCCCCTACCCGGGCCTGGTCAGCCTCGGGATGCGGGAGGAGCTGCGGCTGCTGCTCAACCTGGAGGCCGTTCCCGGCATCGTCGCCGTGCGCGGCGCGCCGGCAGACCGGGAGGCGGTGCTCTCCTCGATCGCCGCAGAGCTGGCGACCAGCGGCTGGTCGGACCGGATGACGGTCACCCTCGTCGGCTTCGCGCCCGAGCTGACCGCGCTTGCGCCGACCCGGGTGCGCCATCTCGACGACATCGCCGGCCTGTTGGAGGTGATGGAGACCGAGACCGGGCTGCGGCGCGGCGCGTTGCGCCACTCGGGCCACGAGTCGCTGCTCAGCGGCAGGACGGGGCCCGCGCGCCAGCAGCAGTGGGCGCCGCACCTGGTCGTGGTGGGCGCCACGCCCACCGAGGAGGAGTCGGAACGCCTCGCCGCGCTGGCCGTCACCTCCGACCAGCTGGGCATCGGCTATCTGCTGGGCGTCGAACGGGCCGAGATTCCCGGCGCGGCCTGGGAGTTCGAGATCGCGCCCGACGGCACGCTCAGCGAGCCGGAGATGGGGCTGACGTTGGCCGCGCAACGGCTGCCCGCCGCGCGAAGGGCCGCCGTCGTGGAGCTGTTCACCGGCCTGACCGGGGCGGACGCCGCACCGGCGCCGGCCGGTGGGCCCACCGTCGACCTGGGCCGTGGGCGTCCCGGCGTGTATGTGCGGATGCTGGGCGGGCTGGAGATCACCGGCCTTGAGGCGCCGCCGGACGCGGAGCGCGCGGCGCGGCTGCGCGAGGCGCTGGCGCTGCTGGCGCTGCACCGCGAGGGCGTCCACCCGCGCGTGCTGGGCTCGGCGCTGTGGCCGCGCGGCGG
The DNA here is from genome assembly GCF_006335015.1 of Streptomyces sedi. Classification (GTDB taxonomy): domain Bacteria; phylum Actinomycetota; class Actinomycetes; order Streptomycetales; family Streptomycetaceae; genus Streptomyces; species Streptomyces sedi. The sequence continues at coordinate 560,070 of NZ_VDGT01000001.1, read as the reverse complement.
CGGCGACGAGCCGCGGGACGCGCTGGTCGAACGGCTCGCGCGCTGGCTGGGCGCGGACGAGACCGGCCGGCCCCGGCTGCGGGTCGAGCCGGACGGGCGCCTCGCGTTGACCGACGACGTGCTCTCCGACTGGGACGTGCTGCGCACCCTGCACCACCAGGTGCTGGTCAGCGAGAACCCGACGGAGGCCGGCCGCCCGGCGGACCGGATGCGCAAGCTGACGGACGCGCTGGCGCTGGCGCGCGGCGCGCCGCTGGGCGAACAGCGGGAGGCCGGTGCCGGTTTCGGCTGGCTGGAGCACGAGATCGTGGACGCGCAGTACCCGCTGCTGGTCGCCGAGATCGCGCTGACCCTGGCCGGGGAGCACCGCGCGGCGGGCGACGGCGAGGCCGCCTACGCCGCCGTCCGCTCCGCGCTGGCCGCGGCGCCCACGGACGAGCGGCTCTGGAACGAACTGCTGCGCTCCGCCCACGCGACGGGCCGCGCCGAGTGGCTGACCGGCGCCGTCGCCTGGCTGGTCGCCCACCACGGCCAGCTCTTCGGCCCGGCCACCCCGCTGCCCGCCCAGACGGAGGGCCTGCTCGACGAACTCCTCCCCACCTGGCGCGAGTCGGCCCCGACCCTGGGCTGAGGTCGTCACGGAGCGCGTTGTCAGAGCCGTCGGCTAGCGTCGGGGACATGACGGAGAGTAACGCTGACGGGCGGTTGGTCAGGAGCAGCCGGATTCCCTCGGGTGAGGCGATCGTGGATGTCGCGGTGGTGGAGGTGGACGGGCGCGTGCGGGTGGCAGCGGGGGAGGAGCGTCGGGGCGTCGGCCTCTGGGACCCGGTGGGGTAGGAGGCCCGTGAGACAGACCGAGGCCGGTGCCCGCGGGCCCGCGGGCGCCGGGATGGCGGTTCAGCGGTGCGACGCGAGGCCCTCGGGCCGCCGTTGAGGACGAACGGGCAGCCGGGTCCGACCACCGCGTCGCCGTCCGTCATGTCAGCTATGTCTGCTGTGTCGGCGATGGTGATGTCCGGGAGCGCGATGTCCGGTACCGCCGCCCGGACTCGGACTTGCCTCGTGTGGACTCCAGCCGCCTAGGATCGGCACCGCCACGGCCGGGAACGACCACGGCCGCGACGACCGACGGGAGGCCGAGGATGCGGTACACACGACTGGGCACGACAGGCCTGGAGGTCTCGGCGATCTGCCTCGGCTGCATGAGCTTCGGGGTGCCCGAGCGCGGCGCGCACCCGTGGACACTGGACGAGGAGAGCAGCCGGCCACTGATCCGCCGGGCCGTCGAGGCCGGCGTCACCTTCTTCGACACGGCCAACGTCTACTCCGACGGCACCAGCGAGGAGATCACCGGCCGCGCCCTCGCCGAGTACGCGCGCCGCGACGAGGTCGTCATCGCCACCAAGGTCTTCAGCCGGATGCGCCAGGGACCCAACGGCGCCGGGCTGTCGCGCAAGGCGATCCTCAGCGAGATCGACCACAGCCTGCGCCGCCTCGGCACCGACTACGTGGACCTCTACCAGATCCACCGCTTCGACCCGGACACCCCGATCGAGGAGACCATGGAGGCCCTGCACGACGTGGTGAAGGCCGGCAAGGCCCGCTACATCGGCGCCTCCTCCATGTGGGCCTGGCAGTTCGCCAAGGCGCAGCACACCGCCGAGCGCAACGGCTGGACCCGTTTCGTCTCCATGCAGAACCACTACAACCTGATCTACCGCGAGGAGGAGCGCGAGATGCTGCCGCTCTGCGCCGACCAGGGCGTGGGCGTCATCCCCTGGAGCCCCCTCGCGCGCGGCCGGCTCACCCGCCCCTGGGAGGAGACCACCGCCCGCTCCGAGACCGACGCCATGACCGGCACGCTCTACCAGCCGGGCGACCGGGAGATCGTCGACCGTGTTCGGGAGACCGCGCGCCGCCGCGAGGTCCCGCCCGCCCAGGTCGCGCTCGCCTGGCTGCTCGCCCAGCCCACCGTCACCGCCCCCATCGTGGGCGCCACCCGCGCCGGCCATGTCGAGGACGCCCTCGCCGCGACCGAACTGACCCTGAGCGACGAGGAGATCGCCCATCTCGCCGAGCCGTACACCCCGCACGCCGTGACGGGCGTCGCCGCCCCGCTGCGCTGATCCCGCGCCACGCACCGCGTTCGCGGAAGCGTTAACCCTGTAACGATCTCCCGCCCCGCCTTTCCCCCGCGCCGGTCATGGTGTCCAATGACCGGCGCGCGTACGGCGGAAAACGTGCGACGCGTATGCACGACGCACAGGCACGACGGAAAAGATGGGGGGACTCGTGGCGCGAAACCAGAGCGTGAGAAGAATCGCGCGCGCGGTGACCGAGGGAACGGATCCCAGGGCCGCCGTTCAGAGCGAGGTCCACAGCCGCCTCGGCGAGACGGAGAACGGCGGAACGCGGGGCGCGGCGCACAACGGTCGGGAAGACGGGATGGACCCGAACGACTTCCCCGCCGCCAAGGACCAGGGCGGTGCGGCGACCGACACCATCATGGAGCAGAAGACCGTCGCACTGGACGACGCCGGCGAGGCGCTGAACCACAGCGAGCAGCGCCGCGCCGGCTCGGGCAGCGTGCACGTCATCTGCCCGATGGTGATCCCGCGCGGCCGTTCGCTGCTGAGCATGTTCCCCGTGCTCCTGCTGCTGGTCGTGGTCGCGGTCGGCACGCTGGTCGTCGGCGCCGCCACGGACGACGTGCTGACCAACCCGCTCTTCGGCATCCACTCCTGGGTGATCGTGGTGCTGGCGTTCGGCTTCGTCTGGTGGCGCCAGGGCATGGTGATGGTGCCCGACGGCTGCCACGCGCTGATCACCAGGTTCGGCAAGCTGGAACAGGTCGTCGGCCCCGGCCGGATCATTCTGCTGAATCCCTGGAAGCGCGTTTCCTACATCATCAACACGACCCGCGAATACCCGTTCAACGCGCCCGTCCGTGAGGCACCGACGCGCAGCGGGGTGAAGGCGTCGATCGATCTCTTCATTCAGTTCCGCATCAGCGACCCGGTGGAATTCGTCTACACCCTGGGCGCGGTGCGCGGCTTCCAGGAGAAGCTGAACAACGCGGTCAGCGAGACCATTCGCAGCCTCATCTACGAGCAGGAGGCCGCCGGCATCTACAACATGGTGGGCGAGGACACCGGGCGACTGCTCGAACAGCTCAACCAGCAGTTCCTGCCGGCCGTCGCGCTGACCAACGCCAACATCACCCACGCCGAGCCCAGCGACCGCGGCTACCGCATGGACCTCGCGGCGCCCGAGATGGTGCGGGTCGCCAAGGAGGCCTACACCCACGAGTACGCGCTCCAGCTCCGCAAGGAGCAGGACGAGGGCGACCTGACCAAGGAGCTGGCCACCCAGCAGGAGGAACTCTCCGCGATCCAGGCCGACATCGCCCAGTACCAGGCGCAGATGGACACCGCCGTGGAGCGGGAGACCAACCGCGCCGAGGCGCTCGCCCGCGAGCGCTATGTGATGGCCGAGTCCGAGGCGCGGGCCAACGCGGCGCTGCTGGAGGCCCAGGCGCTCGACATCCGCGCGGTGACCGCGGCCGAGGCGCCGGAGATCCTGGAGTACCGGTACCAGCAGCAGGTGTTGGACACGTTGGAGCAGGTCGCCGACCATCTGCCCCGGCTGGTGCGGATCGGCGCCGAACGGGACGGGGACGGCGCGACCGGCGTCGACTTCCTGGCGCTGGCCCGCCAGCTGGTGGGCGAACGCGGCGCCGAGCTGTTCACCGAGGCCGACATGGCGGCGGTGCGGGCCAGGCTGCCCGAGGTGGCCGAGCGGATCGCCGGCCGGCAGGCCGAGATCGAGGCGCTGCGGGAGGCCGCGCGGCCGACCGTTTCCGCGCCGGGGGAGGACGGCGGCCCGGCCGCGGGTCCGGTCGTCGGGGAGCCGGCCGAACCGCGCGGGTTCGACGCGCCGGACGCGGCAGGCGCGTTCCGCGACACCGGCGGTTCCGACGCGTTCGGCGGGCGGGCCTTCGGCGACGACGAGGAAGGTGACGCATGAGCACGCCACGTGGAAACCGTTCGGTCATCGCCGAGGCGGTGGCCCCCTGGGGCGACGTGGCGCGGCTGCTGCGCGGCGGCGACGCGGGAACGCTGACCCCCGTCATCATCCCGCGCCACCGCCGCCGCCTCTGGTGGATGGCGCCGCTGTGGCTGGGTGTCTTCGCCATGCTGACCGGCGTGATGCTGGTCCTGCAGGACGCCTCCGGCGTCGGCGAGTTCGCCTACGACGCGCTGGCCGTGCCCGCCTACGGCGCCGGCGTGCTGCTGCTGCTCGTGGGCGGGCTGTGGTGGTGGCGCTCCTCGATCGTCGAGATCGAGCAGGGCACCAACGGCATCCTCACCCGCTACGGCGCGGTGGTCAGGACCCTCGACCCGGGCCGCCACTACCTGTGGCACCCCTGGTCGCGGGTGGAGTTCGTGGTCGACACGTCGACCGAGATCCCCTACTCGGCGCCGGTGATGGCGTGCCCGACGCGGGAGAACGTGCCGCTGCGGTCGATCGAGTTCTTCCTGAAGTTCCGCATCACCGACGCGGTGCTCTTCGTCCGCATCATCGGCGCCGGCAACTTCGACCTGGTCCTCTCCAGCGCCGTGCAGGACGCCATCCGGCAGCGCGCCCGACAGATCAGCACCGAACGCGCCTACGACCTGCGCGGCTCGGACGTCGCCGACATGCAGGAGCTGCTGAACCGGCAGCTCTCCCGCTACGGCGTGCGGATCACCGGCAGCAACATCCCCGACGTCCAACTCCCCGCCCAGTACCAGCAGCACCTGGCCACCCGCGAGCGGGTCGCCAAGGAGCGCGTCGCCTACGACCAGGAGTGGGGCCTGACCCGCAAGCGGCGGATCGACGCGCTGGGCATGGACATCGAACGCGCCAAGAAGGTGCGCGACGCCCGGATCGTCGAGGTCAACGCGGCGTTGAACAACGCGCGCGAGCAGGTCGCCCAGCTGCTGGAGAAGCAGGAGACCAACGCCCAGCGCGTCAGGTTCGAGATCGAGACCAGGGGCCGCAGCGGGCTGATCGCGGCGGAGAACGAGGCCAGGGCGCAGAGCAGGCTGGCGCAGGCGTACCGGGACAACCGCGCGGTGCTCCAGTACGAGTTGGCCAGGCGCCGGCTGGAGGTCGGCGCCGAGCTGGCGGGCAAGGCCCCGCAGCCGGTGGTGGTCCGCACCGACGCCGGCTCGGGCGGCGACTCCTCCGCGTTGGCCACCCTGCTGACGGCGCAGCTGCTGCCCCGGCTGGACGGTTCCGAACGCGGTGACCGCGCGGGCGCGACGCAGGCCGACCTCGCGGCGCAGCTGCGGCGGGCCGCCTCGGAGTGACGCCCCTTCCCCCGCACGCGCGCGCCTCCCGGGGAAACCCGGGGGGCGCGCCGTCGTGTGAGGCGGCGCGCGGCGGCGCGCGGTGCCATAGTCGCTGTGCCGGGCCCCGTTCCGCACCACCCCGGAAGCCGACCCGGCCCCACGGACGCCGTTTCCGGCCCGAACCGGAAGCCGAGAGGAGCCCGTCGTGAACGCGAGCACCGAGCTGCTGGTGGACGCCTTCGACCGGATCAGGGAGGAGGTGGAGGCCACCGTCACCGGGCTGACCCCCGAGGAGATCGCCGCCCGCGTCGGCCCCCGGGCCAACCCGATCGGCTGGCTGGTCTGGCACCTCACCCGGGTGCAGGACGACCACATCGCCGAGGTCACCGGGCGCGCGCAGGTGTGGACCAGGGACCGCTGGGCCGAACGCTTCGCGTTGCCGTTCCCCACCGAGGCCACCGGCTTCGGCCACACCTCCGAGGACGTGGCCGCCCTCGGCGCGCCCGAGGCCGAGCTGCTGATCGGTTACCACGTCGGCGTCCACGAACGCACCGTCTCCTACCTCAACAGGGTGAAGATCGGCGACCTCGCCGAGATCGTCGACGACCGTTGGAACCCGCCGGTGACGCTCGGCGTCCGGCTGGTCAGCCTCGTCGCCGAGGACCTCCAGCACGTGGGGCAGGCGGCCTATGTGCGGGGCCTGTTGAGGGACGGAACGGCCTGAGCCGACCGCCGGGGGCGGCCCGGGGAGCCGCCCCTGTCACAACTTCGAAACCCCTTCTCGACAAGGCCGTGGCAGGCGCCCCGCATGGCGCCCGCCGGGGCCCCTCCGGTCCTACGCTCGTAAGGTCGCGCCCGCGAGGGATCGCCCCAGCGAGAGACCGCCCGCGCGCCTCCGAAGGACCGCCCTCCGAAGGACCCGCCCTCCGATGCACCACGCCCCGACGTACCAGCGCCCGCGCCCCGCCGCCCCCGCCCCGCCGGCCTCCCCCTCCGACCGCCCGTCGGGAACGCTCCTCGGCGAGACGCTGTGGCGGGTGCTGATCGTCGTCTGCGCGGTCCTCGGCTACCGGGCGACGGACGGCGGCACACTGCTCGGACTCAGCCAACTGGCGAGCGTCGCGGCGGCACTCGGCTACTCGGCGGTCGTCGTCGCCACCCTCACGGCGGCGGCACTGCGCCGCCCCGAGCCGCCCACGGCCTGGCTGCGCGGGCTGCTGTCGGTCAGCCTGCTGGTGGTGATGGTCACCTGGTTCACGGCGATGGGCGGCGGCATCGACGAGACCTGGTCCTTCTTCGAGCACCTGCTCACCCCGCTGGCCGCGCTCGTCGACTGGCTCTGCGTGGGCCGCCGCCAGCGGGACTCCCGCTGGTGGTACCCGCTGACCTGGGGCGGGGCGCTGCTGGCCTACCTGGTGGTCTATCTCTTCTCGGACGCCGCGATCTACCCCTTCCTCGACCCGTCCGACCCCACCTTCCTCCCCGCCCTCGCCACCCTCGCCGCCACCACCCTCGCCCTCGGCTACGCCCTCGTCGCGACGGCCCGCGCCACGGGCCCGGCGGAGGCGGTGCGGGCGCCGACGGCGGCGTGACGCGACCGGCCGCCGAACCCCGCTACGCCGCGCCCGTCGCTTCCGCTTCCGCTTCCGCCTCCGCCTGGAGGCGCAGGCGTTGGGGGAGGACCGTGTACTTGGGGTCGCGGGCGGAGGCGATGCCCGCGTGGAAGACGGCGAAGCGGGTGGCGGCCGAGGCGGCCAGCAGGGTGGCGCCGCTGAGGGCGGCGGCCGTGCGGCTGCGGCCGGCGAGCAGCGTGGCGCCCGCCGTGCCGAGGAACGCGAGGCGTTTCGCCGTGGTGAGCAGCCGCCCGGGGCGGCCCGTGCGGTAGGGCTCGGCGGCGTGCCCCGCGCTGGTCAGCAGGGAGCGCAGCGCCAGCGCCTCACCGCCGGCCGCCAGCGCCGCGACCGCGCGGGCCGGCCCGTTCTCCCGGCGGGGGCCGGCGAGCAGGGCCATGCCGGCGCCGGCCGTGGCGGCGGACGCGGCGAACAGGTGCGGGAGTTCGCGGTGGGCTTCGTGCCACGAGGGCACCGCGGTGTCCGCGAGCAGCACCCCCGTGTAGGTGGCGACGGCCGGGCCCAGCCCGGCGGCGGCCAGCGTCGCCGCCGTGCCGAGGCGCGGCAGCAGCCCGGTCGCCGCGCTGGCCGCGGCCAGCCCGGCCGCCGGGCCGTAGCCGGCGAGCAGCCAGGAGCCGACGCTCATCGGCGACGTCGGCTTGGCGACCCGCAGCATGTTGAGGAAGCGGGCGGGGCGCCCCAGGTCGTGGACGAGGGCGGCGGTGGACAGCGAGATCGCGCCCAGCGAGCTGAGCTTCAACGCCCGCGCCGTGGCCGGCCGCCCCGTGAACTGGGCGGCGGCGGCCAGCGCCGAGCCGGCGCCGGCCAGCCCGCCGAGGAACATGTAGCCGGCGATGTCCCGCGCCTCCCACGAGGGCACCTTCAGCACCGGCCGCCCGTAGTAGGAGGTGAACTCGGCCTGCGGCACCACCGGTCGTTCTCTTCCCCGCCGCCTCCCGCCGTCGAGCCCGTTGCCGAAGAGCGCCTCCCGCCCGGGGCGCACGCCCTCCAGGCCGTCGCGGGTGACTCGTGCCTCGCTCATCGCTTCCTCCCGAAGACGCGGTGCGCGGCGGCGATCCCGCCGAGCAGGGTGACGGCGGCCAGCGCGGCGTGCCGCCACATGGTGGGCAGGTCACGCGTGGTGACCCTGGGGTCCGGCGGCAGCCCGTACACCTCCGGCTCGTCCAGCAGCAGGAAGAACGCGCCGGCCCCGCCGACCCCGTCGTCGGGCTCGGCGCCGTAGAGCCGGGCGTCGGGGACGCCGGCCGCGTGGAGTTGGGCGACCCGCCGCTCGGCCCGTTCGCGCAGCGCGTCCAGCGGGCCGAACTGGATGGAGTCGGTGGGGCACGCCTTGGCGCAGGCCGGCTCCTGCCCGGCGCCGAGCCGGTCGTAGCAGAGGGTGCACTTGAACGCCCGCCCGTCGCCCTCGCGTTGCTCGATCACTCCGAACGGGCAGGCCGGCACGCAGTAGCCGCAGCCGTTGCAGACGTCCTGCTGGACGACGACGCTGCCGAACTCGGTGCGGAAGAGCGCGCCCGTCGGGCAGACGTCGAGGCAGGCGGCCTCCGTGCAGTGCTTGCAGACGTCGGAGGCCATCAGCCAACGCAGCTCCGTGCGCCCGTCGGCGGTCGGCGGCCCCGGCGTCGTCGGGGTCATCGCCGCCTCGTCGACCGGGGTGGCGGAGCCGCGCGCGGCGAGCGCCAACACGTCGAGGTCCGCGTGTGGTTGGTGGGCCTGCTGGCCGCCGAGCGGCTTGGTCTGCTCGATGAACGCGACATGCCGCCAGGTGGAGGCGCCGAGCGCCTCGGTGTTGTCGTAGCTCATGCCGGTGAGGGTGAGCCCGTCCTCGGGGACCAGGTTCCACTCCTTGCAGGCCACCTCGCACGCCTTGCAGCCGATGCAGACGGAGGTGTCGGTGAAGAAGCCGACCCGCGGGGGCTGTTGTCCGGTCGTCTCTCCGGTCGTCTGCCCGGTCGTCTGTCCGGTCGTCTGTTCGGTCGTCAACGGTCAGACCTCCGTGCCGGTGGCGGTGGTGACGCCCGCCCTGCGGCGGTAGTCGGCGAGCAGTTCGAGCAGCGCCGGCCCGCGCGGCCGGCGGCCGGGGCGGATGTCGGCGGACAGCGCCTTGACCTCCTGGATGTGGACGTTGGGGTCGAGCGCGATGGAGGACAGCTCGTTGGCGGCGTCGCCCGTGGTGTGGCCGTTGGGCCCCCAGTGGTAGGGCAGCCCGATCTGGTGCACGGTCCGCCCGTCGGCGCGTAGCGGCGCCATCCGCGCGGTGACCAGCACCCGCGCCTCGACGGCGCCCCGCGCGGTGACGACGGTGGCCCAGCCGCGGTGCTCCAGGCCGCGCTCGGCGGCCAGCTCGGGGGAGACCTCGCAGAAGAACTCCGGTTGCAGCTCGGCGAGATACGGCGACCAGCGGGTCATGCCGCCGGCCGTGAAGTGCTCGGTCAGCCGGTAGGTCGTCACCACGTAGGGGAAGACCGCCGCGCCCGGCTCGTCGCCCGACGGGTGGTACAGGTTGCCGGGCCTGGGGTGGGTGGTGCGGACCGGGGAGCGGGAGTGCGCCGGGTGCAGGGGGTTGGTGAACGGGGAGTCCTGCGGCTCGTAGTGGCTGGGCATCGGGCCGTCGGTGAGGCCGGCCGGCGCGTAGAGCCAGCCCTTGCCGTCGCCCTGCATCACGAACGGGTCGTCGCCGCGCAGCGCGGCCACCCCGCTCGCCCGCTCGTCCGGCACATGGTCGGGGCGCAAACCGGGCACGAAGTCCGGGTTGTCGTGGCCGGTCCAGTCGCCGGACTCCTCGTCCCACCAGACATACGCCTTGCGCGCGCTCCACGGCCGGCCGTCGGGCGCGGCGGAGGCGCGGTTGTAGAGGATGCGGCGGTTCGCCGGCCAGGCCCAGGCCCACTCGGCGGCCACCCAGTCCTGCTCCGTGTGCGGGCGGCGGCGGGCCGCCTGGTTGACGCCGTCGGCGCGGACGCCGCAGTAGATCCAGCAGCCGCAGGAGGTGGAGCCGTCGCCGCGCAACTCCGTGTAGGCGCTGAGGGGTTCGCCGTCGGGTCCGGTCCCGTTGATCTCGGCGAGCACCGCCTCGGCGTCCGGCTCCCGGTGCGCGCCGACCAGCGGGTAGTCCCAGGCCAGGTCGAGGAAGAGCCGGTCGGCCGGGTCGTCGGAGTCGGCGAGCTTCTCGCGGATGATCCGGCCGAGGTGGTAGGCGAACCACAGCTCGCTGCGCGCGTCGTCGGGCGGCTCGATCGCGGCGTGGTGCCACTGGAGCCAGCGGTTGGTGTTGGTGAACGAGCCGGACTTCTCGGTGTGCGCCGCCGCCGGCAGGAAGAAGACCTCGGTGCCGTTGGTCTCGGGGGAGATCTCGCCGTTCTCCACCTCGGGCCCGTCGCGCCACCAGGTCGCGGACTCGATCAGCTGGAAGTCGCGGACCACCAGCCAGTCCAGGTTGGCCATGCCGAGGCGTTGCAGCCGGGTGTTGGCCGAGCCGACCGCCGGGTTCTCGCCGAGCAGGAAGTAGCCCTTGCAGGCGCCGTCGAGCTGGGCGAGGACCGTGTCGTAGGTGCTGTGCGAGCCGGTGAGGCGCGGCAGGTGGTCGAAGCAGAAGTCGTTCTCCGGGGTGGCGGCGTCCCCGTAGTACGCCTTGAGCAGGCTGACCAGGTAGGCGCGGGTCTCGGCCCAGTAGCCCTTGTGGGTGCGGACCGCGTCGACGAACGACGCCAGGTCCGGGTCGTGGGTGACCTGCGGCATCGGCAGATAGCCGGGCAGCAGGTTGAAGAGCGTGGGGATGTCGCTTGAGCCCTGGATGCTGGCGTGGCCGCGCAGCGCCTGGATGCCGCCGCCGGGGCGGCCGATGTTGCCGAGCAGCAGCTGGAGGACGCTGGCGGCGCGGATGTACTGGGCGCCGACGGTGTGCTGGGTCCAGCCGACGGCGTAGACGAACGCGGCGGTGCGCTCCGGTCCCGAGCTGCCGGTGAGCGCGTCCGCGACCCTGCGGAACGTCTCGGGCGGCACGCCGCAGACCCGTTCGACCATCTCGGGCGTGTAGCGGGCGTAGTGGCGGCGCAGCACCTGGTAGACGCAGCGCGGGTGGGTGAGGGTCTCGTCGCGTTCGGGGGCGGTCGGCACGTCGTGCCCGCCGGAGCCGTGGGACTCGGAGCCGCCGGCGCGGCTCGCCATGGCGATCGCCTCGCCGGGCTGGGCGCGCTGGCTGCCGGCGGGGGCGCGGACCGAGGTCCCGGCGTAGGCCCAGCTGGCGGAGGAGTAGGCGCCGGTGTCCGGGTCGAGCCCCGAGAAGAGGCCGTCGAGGTCGTCGGTGTCGCGGAAGTCCTCGCCGACCAGCGTCGCCGCGTTGGTGTAGGTCCGCACGTACTCCCTGAAGTCCTTCTCCTCCTCCAGCACATGGCGGATCAGCCCGCCGAGGAACGCGATGTCGCTGCCGGCGCGGATCGGGACGTGCAGGTCGGCGAGGGCGCTGGTGCGGGTGAAGCGCGGGTCGACGTGGATGATCGTCGCGCCGCGCGCCTTGGCCTCCATCACCCACTGGAAGCCCACGGGGTGCGCCTCGGCGAAGTTGGAGCCCTGGATGACGACGCAGTCCGAGTTCTGGAGGTCCTGCATGAAGGTGGTGGCGCCGCCCCTGCCGAACGAGGTGCCGAGGCCGGCGACCGTGGAGGAGTGGCAGACCCGCGCCTGGTTCTCGACGGAGACGACGCCGAGGCCGGTGAAGAGCTTCTTCAGCAGGTAGTTCTCCTCGTTGTCGAGCACGGCGCCGCCGAGGCTCGCGATGCCGAGGGTGTGTGCCACGCGCCGCCCGTCCTGCTCCCAGCGCCAGGTGTCGCGGCGGGTGGCGATCACCCGGTCGGCGATCATGTCCATCGCGGTGTCCAGGTCGAGCGACTGCCACTCGGTGGCGTGCGGCGGCCGGTAGCGGACGCGGTACTCGCGGGTGTCGGAGGAGACCATCTGGCGGGTCGCCGCGCCCTTGGGGCACAGCCGGCCCCTGCTGACCGGGGAGGCGGGGTCGCCCTCGATCTGGGTGATCTGTTCGTCCTCGACGTAGATCCGCTGGCCGCAGCCGACGGCGCAGTACGGGCAGATCGAGTCGACGACGCGGTCGGCGGACTCGGTGCGGGCGCGCAGCGCGTCCGTTTCCGGGGAACGGGCGGCGGCGCCGCGCGGGTCCTGCCCGGTCAGTTGCCGGTAGACCGGCCAGTCCTGAATCCAGGTGCGCACGCCCATGCGCCGTTCCTTCCCTTACGACCGAAAAGTCAGTGAACGGTGTGATCATCACCTGGTTGCCCCCTCGGCGCGAGTCGGCGGGGGCGGCTGCTGGCAGCATCGGAACCATGGAAGCGGCCTTCGTGGAACGGCTCGGTGCGCCGGGCGAGATCAGGATCGGCCTGCTGCCCCGCCCGGCGCCGGGGCCGACGGACGTGCTGGTGCGGGTCGAGCTGACGACCGTCAACCCGGTGGACGCGCTGGTGCGTTCGGGCGCCTTCGTCACCCCGGTGCCGCTGCCGCTGGTGCTGAGCAGGGACGCGGTGGGAACGGTCGCCGAGGCCGGCGAGGCGACCGGGTTCACGGTGGGCGAGCCGGTGTGGACCAACAGCCTGGGCCACGGCGGCCGGCAGGGCGCGGCGGCGCAGTACGCGGCGGTCGCCGTCGACCGCCTCTACCGGCTGCCGCCGGGCGTCGACCCGACGGCGGCGGTGACGGTGCTCCACCCGGGTGCCACGGCCTGGCTGGCGCTCTTCCGCCACGGGCGGCTGCGCCCCGGCGAGACGGTGGTGGTCGTGGGCGCGGCGGGGAACGTGGGCGGCGCCGTCGTCGCGTTCGCCGCCGAGGCGGGCGCGCGGGTGCTGGCGCTGGCGCGGCCGGCGGACGCGGAGTACTGCCGGGCGCTGGGCGCGGCCGAGGTGCTGGACTACCGCGACCCGTCGCTGGCCGGCGCGGTGGCGCGGGCGGCGCCGGGGGGCGCCGCGCTGGTGGTGGACGCCGCCGGCCGCAACGACCTGGCTTGGGCGGTCGAGGTGCTGGCGCCGCGCGGCCGGCTGGTGCTGCTGGCCGGCGGCGCGGGGGGAGGGGACCGGCCGGTGCTGCCGGTGGCCGCGTTCTACCAGCGGGACCTGACGGTGCGGGGGTTCGTGATCTCACGGGCCACGGTCGACGAGCTGGCCGAGGCGGCCGTCGGGGTCAACCGGCTGCTGTCCGCCGGCCGCCTCGCCTCCCGCCGCACCGCGGTCCGCCCGCTGTCCGCCATCGTCGAGGAACACCGCCGCGTCACGGACGGCACGACCCACGGCCGCCGCGTCGCCCTCCGCACCAGCGCGCACTGACCTTGCCGGTCGGGTCGCGGCCGACCGCGGTGCGGTACCGGCTAGGTGGGCTGTCGGCGTGCGGCGGGTGTGTGGTTACTCGCGCAGTTCCCCGCGCCCCTGCTGGGGTGGGCGTGTGCGGTCCGGTGCGGGTCCACGCTGGGCCGGTGCGGGCTTGGGGGCGCGGGGAACGGCGCGAATGCCGGGTGGCGGGTCGCGGTCGACTGCGGTGCGGTACCGGCTACGTGGGCTGTCGGCGTGTGGCGCTCCGACTCCGCGGTGACGGGGTGCGGCTCGTTCACCTCTGAGCGCCCTACCTCACCCGAGCTCCGTAGGGCAATACATCCCAACAGGCGATCTTTGGTCACCTATGTCACGGTTTAAGGGACGTTGCCACCTGGGCGAGGCGAAACGGTGGTCACACCGCCGACCGGCCCACACGTAGAGGCACGCCTTCCATGAGAACCGTGAACCGCCGAGAGGATGCTCCCGCGATGCATGAGATGCGAGCCGAAGTGAACGCGCAGGGTCACCGGAACTGGCATGTCACGCCGAAGGCCAGTCTGGTCGCGCTGTGTGGCAAGGACATGACCAGTCCGGACGGCGGGCCCCGGCCCGAGCTGTGTGAGGGCGTCGTGCACGAGGGGCACTGCGGGGACTGCGTGCAGGGCTTCGAGCAGTTCGTCACCGCGCGGCTCTGACGCGCGGCTCCGACCGCTCGGCAACGCACCGGGAGCCGCCGACCACCCCGTTCAGCGGGGGGACGGCGGCTCCCGGTCGTCCGGCCTCCGGTCGTCCGGCTCCCCGCCGTCCCGGCGGCGGTCGTCGGGGGAGTGCTCGTCGACGAGCCGGGTCGCCAGCTCGTCGAGGACGACCCTGCGGCGTTCCACCGCGTCCGTGCGGTAGGCGATCCGGGCCACGATATGGCCCGTGACCGGCGCCGTGAGCAGGGAGAACAGCGCGATCAGCAGCAGCGAGGGCGCCTTGCCCGCCGGGGTCTGGAGGACCGCGCCGAGCACCACCAGCAGCACCCCGAGGGTCTGCGCCTTGGACGCGGCGTGCAGCCGGGAGACCGTGTCCGGGAACCGCACCAGGCCGATGCCGCTGAGCAGGCAGAACCCGGCGCCGGCCAGTATCAGCACCGCGGAGACCACGTCGAGGACCACGTCCGTCACGCCCCGTTCCCCCTCACCGCATGTCCTCGCGGCGCTCGATCAGCCGGGCCGAGGCGATCGACCCGACGAAGCCCAGCAGCGACAGGACCACCAGCACATAGCCGGTGGTGGTGTCCGAACGCGCCAGGGTGCCGAGGACCGCGCCCACCACCGTCAGGGTGACCAGCGCGTCCAGCGCCACCACCCGGTCCAGCGCCCCGGGGCCCGCCGCCAGCCGGCCCACCGCCAACAGCCCGGCCAGGCTGACCAGCACCAGCGCGATGTTGGCCACCGTGGTCATGCGCCACCTCCCGTTCCGGCGGATCCGGCCGCCGCGTCGTTCGGCTGCCCGTCGTTCGGCTGCTCCGCGAAGGCCCGCGCCAGCCGTCGTTCCACGGCCGCCACCTCCTGCCGGCGGCGTTCCGCGTCGGCGCGGCCTCGCACCGGCAGCGCGTGGATGTAGAGCAGCCGCCGTTCCCTGTCCATCTCCAGCACCAGCGAGCCGGGCACCATCAGGCTCAGCAGCGCGGTGGAGGCCATCAGCAGCTCGCTGTCGCTGCGCAGCGGCACCTCGACGATGCCGGTCGGCACCTTCGGGCCCTTGCTCACCGCCTCCCACGCCACCAGCACCGACGACGTCACCAGCTCCGTCAGCAGCGTCCCGATCAGCCCCAGCAGCCGCAGCGGCCGGCGCAGCCGGGGCCGGTGGACGGGGGGCAGGCCGAAGAGGGCGACCACGCCGACGGCCACCAGCAGCCCGCCCACCAGCGGCACCGGGCGCACCCCGCCCCACAGCAGCAGCCACAGCACCCACAGCCACAGCACCGTGTTCGCCCGCTGGCGCAGGCGCGCGCGTCGGCCGGTCACCCCGCCTCCTCTCCCAGCACCGCCTCGCGGTAGCCGTCGCGTTCCAGCAGGTCGTGCGCCGCGCGTTCGCTTATCCGGCCCAACTCCCCGGCGCCGACCGCGATCCCGACCCCGGTCAGCACGATGCCGGCGGCGGCGCCGAGGATCAGCGCGTTACCCGGGTAACGGCTCGGCGGCGGGCGTTCCGGGCCGGCGGAGAACACCGCACGCCACAGCCTGGCCATCGCGTAGAGGGTGAGAAGGCTGGTCACCAGCGCCGCCGCGATCAGCGCCGGCACCGCGCCGCCGTGCTCGCCGCCGGCCTGGAGCAGCACGAACTTGGCGACGAACCCCGAGGTCGGCGGGATGCCGGCCAGGCTGAGCGCCGGGATCAGGAAGAGCCCGGCGACCACCGGCGGCGGGGGCGCGGCGCGCGCCAGCCGTTTGAGCGAGGCGGTGCCCGCCAGCCGCACCACGATGCCCGCCACCAGGAACAGCCCGGCCTGCACGGCGATGTGGTGCACGGTGTACAGCACGGTCCCGGTCAGCCCGGGAACGTCGAAGAGCGCGAGGCCGAAGAGCATGAAGCCGATGTGGCTGACCAGCACGAAGGAGAGCAGCCGGTTGATGTCGTCCTGCGCGACCGCGCCCAGGACGCCGAGCAGCAGCGTCAGGATCGCGGCGACCGCCAGCAGCGTCCACGTCTCCTCGCGGGGGAAGAGCAGCGTCTGGGTGCGGACCATCGCGTAGACGCCGACCTTCGTCAGCAGCGCGGCGAAGACCGCGGTGATGGGCGCGGGCGCCGTCGGATAGCTGTCGGGGAGCCAGAAGTGCAGCGGGACGGCCGCCGCCTTGATGCCGAAGACGACCAGCAGCAGCACGCTCAGCGCGGAGACCAGGCCGCCCGGCACGTTCTCCATCTTCTGGCTGAGGTCGGCGAGGTTGACGGTGCCGGTCGCCGCGTAGCACAGGGCGATGGTGGTGAGGAAGAGCAGCGAGGAGGCGAGGCTGGTGATGGTGTACGTCATCCCCGCCCGGATGCGGCCCGAGCCGGCGCCCAGCGTGATCAGCACGTAGGAGGAGGTCAGCATCATCTCGAAGGCGACAAACAGGTTGAACAGGTCGCCCGCGAGATACGCCTGGCAGATGCCGCCGGTCAGCAGCAGATACGCCGGATGGAACGCGAACGGCGAGGAGCGCCCCGAGTCAGCGAAGCCCTGCCCGATGGAGAAGACCAGCACCGCCAGCGCCACCGCCACCGAGACCATCAGCAGCAGCGCGGAGAGCCGGTCCGCCAGCAGCGTGATGCCCAGCGGCGCCGGCCAGCCGCCGAGCGTCGCCGCCGTCGGCCCGTCCCGTTCGGCCATCATCAGCAGCGCCACCGAGTCGGCCAGCACCAGCGTCAACACCACGACACCCAGCAGCTGTTGGGCCGCCCGGCTGCCGGAGAGGGTGAACGAGACGCCCGCGGCGAGCACCGGCAGCAGCATGGGCGCGACCAGAAGCCAGGCGGTCACCGTCCGCTCCCCCCTCCGGGCTCGTGGTCCCGGTCGGTGGGCAGCGGCGGGCCGCTCTCCTCCCGGTCCTCGACGGTGCCGATCCGGCGGTCCTCCACGTCGTCCCGCACCTCGTCGTGCCCGTCCAGCTGCCACGCCCGGTGCACGAGCGCCAGCAGCAGCGTCGTGATGCCGAACGTGATCACGATCGCGGTCAACGCCATGGCCTGCGGCAACGGGTCGGCGTAGCGTTCCGCCTCGTCCCCGTCCGAGACCACGGGCGGCATCCCGGGCGGGCCGCCGGTCAGAAGCAGCAGCAGGTTGGCGGCGTGGCCCAGCACGATCACGCCGAGCAGCACCCGCATCAGCGAACGGTCCAGCAGCAGATAGAAACCGGCGGCGAAGAGACCGCCGACGACCAGCGCCATCACCAGGTCCAGGGTGGTCATCCGCGCACCCCCCGTGGCCGCTCGTGGTAGGGCACCAGGGTGTCGCCGGCGTCCCTGGCCTGCGCGAGGGCGAAGAGCAGCTTCAGACAGACGCCCAGCACCAGCAGGTAGACGCCGAGATCGAAGAAGACGTTGGTCACCACCTTGAGGTCACCGAGCAGCGGGATCGCCAGCTCGAACGAGGCGCTGTACAGGGGCGGTTGGCCGAAGGCCAGCGGAGCGAGCGCGACCAGCGCCGCCAGCGCCAGCCCGCCGCCGGCCACCGCGCGCGGCGTGATCGGCAGCGGGAAAGCGGCCTCCGCGCGGCGGCCCACCAGATACCGCAGCGTGAACGCCTGCCCGGCGACCAGCCCCCCGGCGAAGCCGCCGCCCGGCCGGTAGTGGCCGGCGAAGAGCAGATAGACGGAGAGCACCAGCACGGCGGGGAAGAGCGCCCGCACCACCACCTCAAGCAGCAACGAACGGTCCCGTCTGGGCAGTTCGTCCGACTCCGGCAGCCACGGCTCGCGCGGCACGTCCCAGTGGATGCCGCGGAACGCGCGCGCGGCCCGGCTGCCGTCGCGCCTGCCCGTCGGCCACTGCCGGCGCGAGGAGCGGTAGCCGAGCAGCGAACCCGCGCCGATCGCCGTCACCAGCAGCACGCTGATCTCGCCCAGGGTGTCCAGCGCGCGGAAGTCCACCAGCAGCGCGTTGACCGCGTTGTAGGCGCCGGTCTCCGGTGCCCGTTCGACGATGGTCTCCGACAGCTCCAGGGAGTTCCCCGCCGCCGTCGCCGAGACCGCGAAGTACGCCACGCAGCCGCCCGCGGCCAGCGCCACCCCGGCCCGCAGCAGCCGGCCGCGCGAGGAGGGGCGCTCCGGCGTGAAGTTGGACGGCAGCCGCCGCAGCACCAGCACGAAGACCACCAGGGTCAGCGTCTCCACCAGGAACTGCGTCAGCGCCAGGTCCGGCGCGCCCTGCACCAGGAACAGCCCGGCCACCCCGTAGCCGACCGCGCCGACCAGCAGCACGGCCGTCAGCCGGTGCCGGGCCATCACCAGACCGCCCAGCGCGGTCAACACCACGATGCTGAGGGGGAGTTGGATCGGCGAGTGCCAGCCGACGACCTCGGGCCACTCCGGCGAGTGGGAGAGCAGCGTGCCGCCCGGCACCACGATGACCGTGACCAGCAGCACCGTCAGATAGAACGGGAGCGAACCGACCTGGGTGTGCCGGGTCAGCCAGGTCGCCGCGTGGTCGACGCCGTGCACCGTCAGGTCGTAGCCGCGCTGGCTGTCCGGCAGCCTCGGCATCCGCTGCCTGACCCGCTCCACCGGCAGCCGCGCCTGGTGCAGCACCAGCCCCAGCACGATCATCGTGACGGAGAGCAGCAGCGGTGCGGTGACGCCGTGCCACAGCTTCACCGCGTAGGCGTGGCCCTCGCCGACCAGCAGCCCCGGGGTGTCCGCGTACGGCTCGACCAGCCGCGCGGTGCCCGCGTACCAGACGCCCAGCACCGGCGCGGCGGCGGCCAGCAGGCAGATCGGCCACAGCAGCCCGAACGCGGCCGGCCCCGGCTCCGTCTCGGGGACGCCCGGCTTGCGGGCGAACGCGCCCCACACGAAACGCGCCGAGTACGCCACCGTCAGCAGCGAGCCGAGCGCCATCCCCGCGACCGCCCACGCGCCGCCGGCGAACGGCGCGTGCCACAGCCCGTCGAACGCCGCCTCCTTGCCGAGATAGCCCACCAGCGGCGGCAGCCCCGCCATCGAGGCGGCGGAGACCGAAGCCGCCACCGCCAGCAGCGGCAGCCGCCGCCCCACGCCGGAGAGCCGCGTCAGATCCCGGGTGCCGGTGGTCTTCTCCACCACGCCCACGGTCAGGAACAGCGACGACTTGAACGCGGCGTGCGCCAGCAGCATCTCCTCGCCGGCCAGCGCGGAGGTCCTGGTCCCGGCGCCCAACAGGGCGATCAACATGCCGAGTTCGCTGACCGTTCCGTACGCGATCAGCAGCTTCAGATCGTTTTGCCGCAGCGCGCGCCAGGCCGCGACCACCATCGTCGTCAGCCCGACCGCCAACACCGCGGGCCGCCAGGGCCCGACGCCCTCCAGCGCCGGCGTCAGCCGCGCCACCAGGTAGACGCCGGCCTTCACCATCGCCGCCGCGTGCAGATACGCCGAGACCGGCGTCGGCGCCACCATCGCGGCCGGCAGCCAGGCGGAGAACGGGATCTGCGCCGACTTGGCGAACGCCCCCAGCAGGATCAACGTCGCCGCCAGCCACGTCAGCCCGCCGCTCGGCGGGTCGGCCACCAGCTCGGAGACCCGGTAGGTGCCGGCCTCGGCGCCCAGCAGGATGAAGCCGAAGAGCATCGCCAGACCGCCGGCCGCCGTGGTCAGCAGCGCCTGCTCGGCCGCCCTGCGGTGGTCGGAACCCTCGCTCCGGCCGGAGATCAGCAGGAAGGAGATGACACTGGTCAACTCCCAGAAGACATAGAGGGCGATCAACTGGTCGGCCGTGACCAGCCCGAACATCACGCCGGCGAAGAGCAGCAGCAGCGCCGCCTCCCGGCCGGCCCCCGGCAGATAGCGCGCGCAGTACAGCAGCACCAGGGCGCCGACGCCGCTGACCACATAGACCATCAGCAGCGAGAGCGGGTCGAGCCGCAGCTCGATCGTGAGGTTGAGCGCCGGCGCCCAGGACAGCGTCTCGTTCAGCGTCCGCCCGTCCAGCACCGCCGAGGTGTGCCACCCGGCCCACCCGACGGCGGCCAGCGGCGGCAGCGCCGCGACATACCAGGCGGCGCGGGGCGCGCGGGCGGCGAGCCAGGGGAGGAACGCGGCGACCACCGCGTGCAGGGCGAAGAGTGCGAGCACCTTCCGCCCTCCTTCGTTATGGTTTCGCGACTTCCCGGCGCGTGCCCGAGGCGTCCTCGGTGAAACCGCCACGCCACCGATCCGGGGGCTTCCTGACGGAATGGCACGGTTTCGATCATCCCGGGCCGAGCCCGCGCAACCGCGCACAGCGTGCTCCGGTCGCGTGTCGCGTGTCGCCGGCCGGAGGGTCGCGCCGTTTGGGGGCGAACGGCGGCGGGTACCCGGCACGCTCCCCTGTCGCCGAGGTCGAGGGAGGGCACACGATGAGCACCCCGAGGCCGGGGCCCGAGCCGGACCCCGTTCCCCCGAAGCCCGCACCCCCGCCCGACCCCGTCCCGCCGCCCCCGCCCGGCCCCGACCGCCCCAGGCCCCGCCCGCCGGCGTAGCGGCACGCGCCCCGGCGGAAAAACTCCCGCGGACGAGGGGATAGGTTCGGGCCCGAGGTCACGTCTGAGGTACGACAGACCAAACGACGGGACCCTTTGGAGGGCCTCATGATTGCCAGGACCACGCTGAAGCGCACCGTGATCGCGAGCGCTGTCGCCGTTGCCGGGGCCGGTTTCCTCTTCTCCCAGACCGCGAACGCGGACGAGGCGGAGACGCTCGGTGGAATGGACGTGGTGAAGGTCGCGCCCTACGAGGCGGTGGAGATCAACGATGACTGGTCGATCGGTCTGCTGCCCGAGGGCGAGCAGAACTACGTCGTCTCCGACCCGGCGGGGTTCGCCGAGGCCGTGGAGGAGGCCAAGGGCCTGGAGGGCGACGACATCGACCCCGAGAGCATCAGCCTCTCCACGTTCCTCAACACCGAGGACGACAGCGAGCTGTTCGCCGGCGCCTGGCGCAGCGACCAGGGTGTGCCGCACATCACCGTCACCCCTGACGGCCAGGACTTCGGCTACGGCGCGCAGCCGCTGGCGCTTGAGGGCGAGGACGGCTGGGGCGCCTACTACTTCGACCCGGCCGCCGCGGGCGTCGAGGCCGACGGCTACACCGTCACCGCCACCGACGACGAGGGCAACGTGATCGACGAGGTCCACGTCGGCGCCGAAGAGGAGAAGTGAGCCGGACTCCCGGTGACTTCCTTTCTCTGACCTTTCTCGGCGGCGCACGTGCCAGGAGTACGCGCCCCCGCTGTCTGCGGAGGCGCGACGGGTGACGGAACGTGCCCGGCACGTGGATCGAGAACGCTCTGCTTCGGACACTCCCGCGCCCCATGGCGCGGGGGTGTCCGTCGTCGGGCTCGCGTCGGCTCCGGTGGGGCGGAGAAAATATCTTCGGACGAGCGGATAGTTGAGGGGGTCGGTCGGCGTCTGAAGGGGGACGGATCGAACGACGGGACCCTTCGGAGGGCCTCATGATTGCCAGGACCACCCTGCGGCGCACCGTGATCGCGAGCGCTGTCGCGGTCGCCGGGGCCGGTTTCCTCTTCTCGCAGACCGCCACCGCGGACGACGCGGAGGAGCGCGGGGCGCTCGAACCGATCGAGGCCGCGGCCTACGAGGCCGTGGAGGCCGAGGCGTTCACCGCCACCGACGCCGACGGCAACGTGCTCGACGAGATCGAGGTCGACAACGACGTCGAGGAAGCGACCGAGGAGAACGAGGCGATGGGGGCCCACATGGAGGAGCTGGTCGAGGAGAGCCAGGACGGGGAGCCGATCGACCCCGAGTCGCTGTTCCAGGACGGCGACGAGAACGAGGACGAAGCGCTCAACTGACGCAGAGAATCGGTAATTCCCCCACATGACTCGAACATCCGAAGCCGACGAGGCCGAGTTCAGGAGTTTCGCGGTCGACCGGTGGCCCCGGTTGCTGCGCACCGCCTTCCTGCTGACCGGCAACCACCACGACGCGGAAGACCTGGTGCAGACCGTGTTGGCGAAGTCATACGTCCAGTGGCGCCGGGTCGCGCAGGCCAGTGACCGCGATGCCTATGTGTGGCGAGTCATGATCAACGCGCATCGTGACCGGGTACGTGGGCTTCGGGTCTTCGAGTGGTTGACGACCCGGTTCCCCGAGCGCGCCGACCGGGATCGGACAGAGGACATTCTGGCCCGGGACGTGCTGGCGGGGGCGTTGCAGCGGTTGCCGGTCAAGCAACGCGCGGCGGTGGTGTTGCGTTATGTGGAGGACCGTACGGAGACCGAGGTCGCGGCGTTGCTGGGGATTCGGCTCGGCACCGTGCGGAGCCGGTCGGCGCGCGGCCTGGAGAAGCTGCGCGCCGACCCGGCTGTTGGCGCGTTGCGCCATGCAGGGAGTAGGAGGTGACGAACGTGCCGAACGAGTGGAGCGAGGATGACTCGCTCCTGGTGGAGTTGCGTCATGCGGCGCAGGAGGTCGAGGCGGGTCCCGTCCCGGTGGATCGGATCGTGCGTCGGGGGCGGCATCTCAGGGCGCGTCGGCGGGCGCTTGCCGTGGGGAGCGCGGGGGCCGCGGGAGTGTTGGGCGTGGTGCTCGCGTCGGCTCCGTCGTGGTGGGGTGGCGAGGACGGCGCCCGGGGGGAGGCCGCGCCGCCCGTCGTCGGCGCGCCGGGAGAGGTGCTGGAGGTCGGTCCGGCGGAGCCGGTCGCGATCAACGATGCCCTGGTAGTGGGGCTGCTGGCGGAAGGGCGGCAGAACTACGTGCTCTCCTCGCCGGACTCCTTCGACGAGGCCGTCGAGGAAGCGCGGGGCGTCTCAGGCGACAACCTCGGCGTCGACAGCATCAGCCTGCACCTGGAGATGGATGAGGGAGAGCCTTCCCTGATCGGCGGCACGTGGCGTTCCGACGACGGACCGCCGTCGCGGATCGAGGTGCTGCCGCACGGGGAGTCGACCACGGTCGAGGCCACGGTGGTCGCCCTGGAGGGGGAGGACTGGGGCGTCTACTTTCTCGACCCGCTGCACAGCTCCGAGATCGACACCGGCTTCGAGGTCGTGGCCTACGACGAGGAGGGCGCGCCGTTCGACTTCGCGAACTGTTGCGTCCCCGCGAACGACAACGAGGACCTGGGATACGAGGTTCCGTAGGGTCCCCTGCCTCCCCGCCACGGCGCGTGCCCGGCGTGCGCGCACTGCCGCGTGCCTCCGAGGGCCGGTGAGGCGCCGCCTCACCGGCCCTCGGACCGACCGTGTGTGAAGTCGCGGTCAGGCGACGGCGGCGAGGCCGTCCAGCACGCCGGTCAGCGCCGGGTACCAGGTGTCGGCCATCTTGCGGATGCCGGCGTCGTTGGGGTGGACGCCGTCCGCCGTGTCGGTCGCGGTGTCGAAGCCGGTCCACAGGTCGACCACGGTCAGCGGGGAGTCGGCCGTGGACAGCGCGGCGGCCCAGCCGGGGATCGCCGCGTTGAGTTCGACCACTCTGCTTCCGCAGTCGGCGCAGCCGTTGGGGTTCATCGGCAGGATCTGGGCGACCAGCACCCGCACGTCCGGGTTGTGGGCGCGCATCTGGCCGACCATCGTCGTGTAGGCCTCCAGCACGTTCTCCGTCGGCAGTCCGCTCCACACGTCGTTGGTGCCCAGCGTC
Organism: Streptomyces sedi; assembly: GCF_006335015.1. Classification (GTDB taxonomy): domain Bacteria; phylum Actinomycetota; class Actinomycetes; order Streptomycetales; family Streptomycetaceae; genus Streptomyces; species Streptomyces sedi. The sequence continues at coordinate 536,489 of NZ_VDGT01000001.1, read as the reverse complement.
ATCATCACCACGTCCGGGTCGGCGCCGGCCATCCAGCCGGGCAGCAGGTTGTCGCGGACGATGCCGGTGGCCAGGATGCCGCCGTGGCCCTCGTGTTCGCCGTCGAAGTCGAAGCCGCAGCCGTCGGGGGCGCGAGAGCCGACGAAGTCCACGCCGTCGGTGTAGCCGGCGTCCCGCAGGTCCTGCCAGAGCAGGGCGCGCCAACAGCCGGGGGAGCCGGTGATCGAGTCCCCGAGCGCCATGATCCGCGTCGGTTCGGCGGCCGGGGCCGACGACGACTCGGCGGCCCGCGCGGGGGAGGCCAGCAGGGTCAGCAACAGGGCGCCGACCAGGGTGAGCAGTGCGGAGGCGGCCACGGCCGCCCTGGGGTTTCGGACACGGGTGTGCATGGGGGCTGCTCCAGGGTAGGGCTGGGAAACCGCCGGCGCGCGACCCGTCCCGTGACGCCGCGCTCAGCCCCATCCGGTGGCCGCCTCCCATCCTCCCGCCGCCCCGGGCTCCGCTCAACGGGGCGAAACGGTCACCTCGTCGCCGTTCGTTGACGCGGCGCCGCGGCGGGGAGGCACGTGATCCGGGTCTCATTCGCCGCCCCGGGGGCGTCCGGTGTCACAGCCGCTCCGGTCGGATCTGTCGTACGGGAAAGCGAAACGAACACCTGCGAAGCGGAGCTGGCATGTTGGGACGACTGGGCGCTGTGCTGCTGCGGCGGCGCCGCGCCGTACTGCTGGTTGCTGTGGTGCTGGCACTGGCCGGCGCCGGCACGGGAGGGGTGCTCTTCGACCGGCTGAAGGGCGGCGGCTTCAACGACCCCGCGGCCGAGTCCAGCCGGGCCGCCGACGCCCTCGCGGAGCGCTTCGGCCGCGAGGAGCTGAACCTGGTGCTGCTGGTCCGCGCCGAGGACGGCGTCGACGACCCGGGCGTGGCCGCGACCGGCGCCGACCTCGCGGGGCGGCTGGCGGCCGAGGACGGGGTGGCGCAGGTCGTCTCCTACTGGGACGAGGCGCCCTCGCCCGGGCTGCGCGCCGAGGACGGCGACGCGGCGCTGGTGCTCGCCGCGGTCGAGGGCGACGAGACCGAGGCGGGAAAGCGGCTCGCCGACCTGGAGCCCGCGTACGAGGGCGAGGTGGCGGAGGGCGTCGAGGTCACCTTCGGCGGACCGGCCGTCATCAACCAGGAGTTGAGCGAACTGAGCGAACGTGACGCGATCCGCGGCGAACTGCTCGCCTTCCCGCTGCTGCTGGTCGTGCTGATCGCCGTCTTCGGCAGCCTGCTGGCCGCCGCGCTGCCGCTGGCCGTGGGGGTCGTCACGATCCTGTGGACGCTGGGGCTGCTGTGGATGCTGGCGGGCGTGACGGACCTGTCGGTCTTCGCGGTGAACGTGGTCACCGTGCTCGGTCTCGGACTGGCCGTGGACTACAGCCTGTTGATGGTCAACCGCTACCGGGAGGAGCTGGCGGCCGGCCGGGAACAGGCCGAGGCGATCCGGCTGATGATGCTCTCCGCCGGCCGCACCGTGATCTTCTCCGCGGTCACCGTCGCCGTCACCCTGGCCAGCCTCGCCTGGTTCCCGGCGCTGGCGCTGCGTTCCATGGCGTACGCGGGCATCGCGGTCTCGCTGCTGACGGCCCTGGTCACGTTGACGGTGCTGCCGGTGCTGCTGGCCGTGCTCGGGCCGCGTGCCAACGCCGGCCGGATGCTGCGGCGGCGCGGCGGCTCCCCGGCGGGCGACCCGGTGGAGAACGGGTTCTGGCACCGGCTGGCCTCGGTGGTGATGCGCAGGGCGGTGCCGGTGGCCACGCTGGGCACGTTGCTTCTGCTGGTCCTCGGGGCTCCGTTCCTGGACATCAAGCTGGGCAGCGCCGACGAGCGCGGGCTTCCGGAGTCCTCGGCGGGACGGCAGGTCGCCGAGGAGCTGCGGGCCGACTTCGACGCCGGCGAGTCCGAGGCGCTCTCCGTCGTGCTGCCCTCGCTGCCGCCGGAGGAGAACACCGACCGACTCGGCGCCTACGCGGTGCGGCTGTCCCAACTGGACGACGTCGCCCGGGTGGACGCCCCGACCGGCTCCTACGCGGACGGCGTGCCGGTCGCCGCGCCAGGGCCCGCGCACGCGGGAACGGTCTCGGCCGACGGCGGGGCGACCGCGTTGCGGGTGGTGCCCGACGCGGTCGGCAACAGCGCCCTTGAGGAGCTGGTGCGGGCCGTCCGCGCGGTGGAGGCGCCCGGCGAGGCCGAGGTGGGCGGCCGGGTCGCGGTGGCCATGGACAGCACGGACAGCATCCTGGACCGGCTGCCCGTCGCCGGTCTGACGCTGCTGGCCGCGATGGTGGTGCTGCTCTTCCTGCTGACCGGCAGCGTGCTGCTGCCGTTCGTCGCGATGCTGCTGAGCGCGCTCGGGCTGACGGCCGCGTTCGGCGTGCTGGTCTGGGGCTTCCAGGACGGCCACCTCTCCGGGCTGCTGGGCTTCACCGTCACCGGCGAGGTGGTCTCCACGGTCCCGGTGCTCCTCTTCGCCTGCGCCTTCGGGCTCGGCATGGACTACCAGGTCTTCCTGCTCTCCCGCATCCGCGAGGAGTACGAGGGCGGCGCCGACCCCACCGCGGCGGTCGCGGTCGGACTGGAACGCGTGGGCCGGATCGTGACGGCGGCGGCGGTCGCGCTCTCGGTGGTCTTCCTCGCGTTCCTGATCTCCGAGATCTCCTTCATGCAGGCGCTGGGCGTCGGCCTGCCGCTCGCCGTGCTGATGGACGCGACGCTGATCAGGGGCGCGCTGCTGCCGGCCGCGATGAGGCTGGGCGGCGAGGCGATGTGGTGGGCGCCGCCCGCGCTGCGCCGCGTGCACGACCGCTTCGGCCTGCACGAGGCGCCGTCCGCCGGGGCGCCGCCGGCAGCCGCGCCGGACGACGCCCCGGCGCCGCTGTCGTCGGCGGCCCGTTCCGACTGAACCGCCGCGCAAGCCCCGCGCCGACCCGCGCCGCGAAAGGCGCGGGTCAGCGGGCGGCGCGCGGCGCGCCGTCGACCAGCTCCTCGGAGAACCGCCAGACCCGTTCCCCCTCCGCCTCGTCGCGCAGCCGGCGGTACATCCGCTGCTCGGCGGGCGGCCCGCCGAGATGCCCGGGACCGCTGGGGCCGTAGAGCCGCCCGCCCAGCGCGTCGGGCGAGGTGGCGGCGTACAGCGCGGGCAGCGCCGCGCTGTCGACCGTGCCGACGAGAAGCCCCCGCGCGGAGAGCGCCCGGATCAGCCGCACGTCGCGGCCGTCCCGCTCGCGGCCCGTCTCGGGGCGCGCGGCGAGCAGGCTGGTCGGGGCGACGCCCGGATGGGCGAGGTTGCTGGTGACGCCCCATCCCTCGGCCCGGCTGCGCCGGTCGAGCGCGAGGCCGAAGAGCCCGAGCGCGATCTTGGACTGGCTGTAGGCGGGGAAGGCCCGGTACGAGCGCTCCCACTGCGGGTCCGACCAGTGGAGGGAGTTCCGGTTGGCCGCGACGCTGATCTGCGAGGTCACCCGCGCCCGGCCCTCCTTCAGCAGCGGCAGCAGCCCGGTGACCAGCGCGAAGTGCCCGAGGTGGTTGGTGCCGAGCTGTAGCTCGAACCCGTCGACGGTGGTCCGCCGCGCGGGCGGGGTCATCACGCCCGCGTTGTTGATCAGCAGCTGGATCGGGCGCCCCTCGTCCCGCAGCGTCCCGGCCAGCTCCGCCACAGAGGCGAGCGAGGCGAGGTCCAGCCGGCGGAGGGAGACCTCGGCGTCCGGGACGCTCTCCCGGATCGAGGCGAGCGCCGCCTCGCCCTTCCCGGGGTCGCGCACCGGCAGCACGACCTCGGCCCCGGCGGCGGCGAGCCGCCGCGCGATGCCGAGCCCGATGCCGTCGCTTCCCCCGGTGACGACGGCGCGCCTGCCGGAGAGGTCGGGAACGGTGAACGAGGGCGTGGTGCGGGCCATTGCGGCTCCTCCTGGCGGTCTCGCGGTGCGGACGGTGTCGTCCCCGATCCACCGTCGGCGAGTCCGCCGGCGACATCCAGGACTTCCCGGTCCACTGATCCGCCGGCCCCCGGCGCCCCCGGTCCACCGGCGGGTGGACCGGCAAGGGGGGATCGGCGGGCCGTGGCTGCCGCACCGTTCCGGCGGTACAAAGGCGGTAGCCGGCGACGCGCGTCGCCGGCACGACACGGGAGCGGGGAGAACGCGCGTGATCGACAGGACCGGGCTCGCGGCGTTCCTGCGGCGGCGGCGCGAGTCGCTCCAACCGGAGGACGTCGGGCTGCCGCGCGGTCGGCGGCGCAGGACCGACGGGCTGCGCCGCGAGGAGGTGGCCTTCCTCTGCCACATGTCGACCGACTACTACGCCCGGCTGGAACGGGAGAGGGGCCCCCAGCCCTCGCCCGACATGATCGCTTCCATCGCCCAGGGGCTGCACCTCTCCGTCGTCGAGCGCGACCACCTGTTCCGGCTGGCCGGCCACAACCCGCCGCCGAGGGGCCCGGCCAGCGACCATGTCAGCCCCGGGATGCTGCGCATCCTCGACCGGCTGGACGACACCCCCGCCGAGATCGTCACGGAACTGGGGGAGACGCTGCGCCAGACCCCGCTGGCCGTCGCCCTGACCGGCGACACCACCCGGTTCACCGGGCCCGAACGCAGCATCGGCTACCGCTGGTTCACCGACCCGGACTCCCGGCGGCTCTACGCCCCGGAGGACCATCCGGCGCTCTCCCGGCTCTTCGGCTGCGGCCTGCGTGAGATCGCCGGGCTGCGCGGCCCCGACTCCAGGGCCGCGCGTCTGGCGGAGCTGCTCTACCCGAGGAGTGAGGAGTTCCGCGCGCTGTGGGACGAACACCGGGTGGGGGTGCGACCGGACGCGGTCAAGCGCTTCGTCCACCCCGAGGTCGGGCGGCTGGAGCTGAGCTGCCAGTCGCTGCTCGACCTCGACCAGTCCCACCGGCTCCTCGTCTACACGGCCGAGCCGGGCACCGAGAGCTACGAACGGCTCCAGCTCCTGTCCGTGGTCGGCTCGCGGGCGTGGGAGGGGCGCGGGGAACCGCGCGAGTGAACGTCCCGGGGCGAGGCAACCTTCGCGCCGCCTCGTGCGTTCTGTCTCCCGGAGGGGAATGACCATCCCCGGGGGGAGCGGAACGATGTCGGAGCCGGCCACGGCCACGGAGACCCGCGCCGACGAGGGCCCGGCATGGCGGGTGCTGCTGGGGTATGTCCGCCCGCACCGTTGGGCGTTGCTGCTCGGCGCCACGCTGTCGCTGGTCACCGGCGCCACCGGCCTCGCGCTGCCGCTGGTGGCCCGTTCGCTGATCGAGAGCCTGGACGACGACGGCGGCATCGCCGGCGAGCTGTTCCTGCTCACCGGCCTCGTCGTGACCAACGCGGCGCTCGGCGCGCTCGGCTACTACGTGCTGTCCCGCACCGCCGAGTCCGTGGTGCTGACCGCGCGCCGCTCGTTGACCTCCTATCTGCTGCGGCTGCGCGTCTCCGCGGTCGACGGCAGCGAGCCGGGCGACCTGCTCTCCCGCGCCACCTCCGACACCACGCTGCTGCGCGCGATGACCACCCAGTCGCTGATCGGCCTCGGCACGGGCGGGCTCACGCTGGTGGCGACGCTGGTGATGATGGCCCTGGTCGACCCGGTGCTGCTGGCGGTGACGCTCGGAGTGATAGCCGTGGCCGGTGTGGTCATCGGGTTCATCGCCCCGTTGATCAACCGGGCGAGCAAGCGCGCACAGCAGTCCGTCGGGGACATGGGCGCCAGCCTGGAGCGGGTGCTGGGCGCACTGCGCACGGTGAAGGCCGCCGGGGCCGAGGCGCGGGAGGAGCGCACCGTCCACGAGGCGGCGGAACGCTCCTGGCGGGCCAGCGTCACCTCCGCCAAGTGGGGCGCGATCGCGGGGAACACGATGGGCCTGGCGGTGCAGGGCGCGTTTCTCACCGTGCTGGCGGTCGGCGGCGCGCGGGTCGCGACGGGGACGATCGATATCGGCACCCTGGTGGCGTTCCTGCTCTACGTGTTCTATCTGATCTCCCCGCTTCAGGACGTGGTCACCGCCGTCACCCAGTACCAGGTCGGTTCGGCGGCGATCAGCCGCATCCGCGAGGTGTGGGCGATGCCGGCGGAGCCGGTCTCCGAGGGCGCGCCGCGCCCGCCGGGCGGGGAGCCGGCGGCGGTCACGTTCGAGGGGGTGCGTTTCCGCTACGCGCCCGATCTGCCGGCGGTGCACCACGGGGTGGACTTCCATGTGCCGGCGCGCGGGATGACGGCGTTCGTCGGCCCCTCGGGGGCAGGCAAGACCACGGTCTTCTCCCTGATCGAGCGGTTCTACGACGCCACCGGGGGCCGGGTGCTGCTCGACGGCCGCGACGTGCGCGAGTGGGAGCTGGCCGAGCTGCGCGCGGCGATCGGCTATGTCGAGCAGGACGCGCCGGTGCTCTCCGGGACCCTCCGCGACAACCTGCTCTTCGGCGCGCCGGAGACCTCGGAGGCGGCGCTGGAGGAGACGCTGCGCACCGCGCGGCTGACCGCGTTGGTCGAGCGGCTGCCCGAGGGGCTGGAGACGGTGGTGGGCCACCGCGGCACCAAGCTCTCCGGCGGTGAACGCCAACGGGTCGCCATCGCGCGGGCGTTGCTGCGTCAGCCCAGGCTGCTGCTGTTGGACGAGGCGACCTCGCAGCTGGACGCGGTCAACGAGGCGGCGCTGCGCGACACCGTGGCGGATGTCGCCCTCCGCACCACGGTGCTGGTGGTCGCGCACCGGCTCTCGACGGTGACCTCGGCCGACCGGATCGTGGTCCTGGAGGCCGGCCGGGTCAGGGCGGTCGGGACCCACGCGGAGCTGGTCGCGGCCAGCGGGCTGTACGCCGAGCTGGCCGCCACGCAGTTCCTCGCCGAGCGGGGGGAGGCGGCGGGAGCCCCCGCCGTCGACGTCACCGCCGGTCCAGCCAGCTGACGACCACCCCGCCGTCGAACGTGCGCCGGTCGGTGACAGTGAAGACCGTCGGGTCGAACTCCCCGTCCACGAGGGGGACTCCGGCGCCGGCGAGCACCGGGTAGCTCTTGATCACCAGCTCGTCGATCTCGGACATCAGCACCCCGGCGAGCTTGCCGCCGCCGCAGAGCCAGATGTCCCTGTCGGACTCCTCCCGTTTCAGCTCCCGCACCAGGCCCACCGGGTCCTCGCGGACCAGCGTGATCCCGGCCTCCGGATTCTTTGGGAGCGTGCGGGAGACGACGTACTGCCGCAGATGGGCGTAGGGGCTGACCACCCCCTGGCTGAGGGCCGGTTCGTAGGAACCGCGCCCCATCAACACGGTGTCGAAGCGCCGTGGCTCGGCGTCGGTGACGCCCACCTGCTCGCGGAAGGCGGTCGGCACCGTCTCCGGGTACCGCTCGGTCATCCAGGCCGAGTAGGCGGCGGCCTGCCGCTCGTCGCCCGAGTAGTAGAAGTCGAACTGCCCGTCGGGGCCGGCGATCCGTCCGTCGAGGGAGGTCGCGACGTAGTAGACAAGCTTGCGCATGGGTGGCTCCCGCCTTGTCGTGACTGCGCGGTTGGAAGTACTCTGAATGGAGTGGTTTAACCGTAGTACTACGACTGGAGTGGTGTCAATGGTCCGCAGAAACGACGAACGGCGGGCGGCCCTTCTCGATGCCGCGATCCAGGTGCTGGCCGACCAGGGGGCGCGCGGGCTGACCTTCCGCGCCGTGGACGCCGAGGCGGGGGTGCCGGGCGGCACGACCTCGAACTACTTCGCCAACCGCGACCAGCTCCTCATCCAGGCCGGCTCCCGGGTCTACGAACGCCTCACGCCCGACGAGGCCACCGTCGCCGCACACCAGGAGGGGCCCCCGACCACCGAGCGTTACGCGGAGCTGATGAGCGACCTGGTCGCCCGGGTCGGCGGCTTCCGCAGCGGCTATCTCGCCTTCCTCGAACTGCGGCTGGAGGCCACCCGCCGCCCCGAGCTACGCCGACTGCTCACGGAGCGGGTGCGCGCCGACATCGCGCACAACGTCGCCGCGCAGGAGGCCTCCGGCCTGCCCGGCGACGCCACCGCCGTCAAGCTGCTGATCTGCGCCTACAACTGGCTGATCGTCGAACAGCTCACCCTGCCCGACGTCTTCGACGAGACGGAACGCGCGCAACTGATCCGCGCCGCGGTCGACCGCGTGATCGCGACCCCCTGACCGCTCCGCCTACCGACGCCGGCAGGGACGCGAGCCACCCCCACCGAACTGAGCCGGCGCCGGCGGGGTCGCGGGGAACTGCGCGAGCAACCCGTCACCGGGCTGAGGCCGACAGTCCACCCGAGCCGCTTGCCGGCGCCGGCGGGGGCGCGGGGAACTGCGCGAGCAACCCGCCAGCGGGCTGAGGCCGGCACCTCACCCGAGCCGCCCCCGACCGTTGTCGCCCGGGTAAGAACAACCACCTGAGGCCGACAAATCGCCTCAGCCGCCGCGAACAGTTGTCGCCCCGCCAACAACAACCCGCTTGCCGACGCCGCCACCCCGTTCCAACGCCCGGTGCGCGTCCGCGATCTCGGCCAGGGCGTGGGTTGAGGCGACCACGGGACGCAGCTCGCCGCGCGTCACGTGCGCGGCCAACGCGTCCAGGTCGGCGCGGCGGATGTCGCCGCTGAAGAAGCGCATCCGGCGGGGGCCGTGCACCGTGGAGAGGAGAATCGCCACGGCGGTACGCGGGTGGGTCGGCGCGATCGTGACCATCCGGCCGCGCGGGCGCAGCCGGCGGTGCCAGCCCGGCAGCCCGGGCGCGCCCGAGGTGTCCAGGATCACGTCGAAACGTTCCAGTTCGGCGGGGCGCGCCTCGCGGTAGTCCAGCGCCTCGTCCGCGCCGAGCGCGCGCACCGCCTCCAGCGTCGACTCCCCGGCCAGCGCGGTGACATGCGCACCCAGCGCGTGGCCGAGTACGACCGCCGCGCTGCCGACCCCGCCCGCGCCGCCGCGCACCAGCAGCCGCTGCCCGGCGCGCAGCCGTCCCCGGGTCAGCAGCGCGTTGACGGCGGTCGTTCCCACGCCGGGGAGCGCCGCGGCCCGCGCCGGGTCGATCCCCTCGGGCAGCGGCCCCAGCCGCGCCGCCTCCACCACCGTCGCCTCTGCCGCGGCGCCGACCGGCGCGAAGACCGCCGAGCGGGGCAGCGCCCCCCACACCCGCTGCCCCACGGCCAGGTCCGTGACGCCGGGGCCGAGGGCGTCCACCTCGCCGGAGATGTCGAGCCCGGTGCCGAACGGGGGCCGGCGCCGTGACATCCACCGCAGCCGGCCGGCGCGCGCGTGCAGGTCGCCGCCGTTGACGCTGGTGGCGTGGACCCGCACCCGCACCTGGCCGGCGGCGGGTTCGGGCTCGGGCACCTCCTCCACCCGCAGGACCTCGGGCGGACCGTGACGGTGGTAGCGGGCGGCGAGCACGGTGGGACCTCCAGGCGGGAAGAGAGCGGCTTACGCTGGGTGAACGTAGCGTCGGCGCACCGCGGACCGGCGGGTTCCGGGGCTAAGTGAGAGGAAGCGGCATGGAAGCGTCTCAGCCGCCGCGCGCGCGACTGCGCGCCGACGCCGAGGGGAACCGGGGGCGGATCGTCGCGGCGGCCCGCGCGGTGTTCGCGGAGTCCGGCGAACGCGCCCCCGCGAGCCGGGTCGCCCGCCGGGCGGGGGTGGGGGTGGCGACGCTGTACCGCAGGTTTCCGACGAGGGAGGACCTGGTGGAGGCGGCGTGCGCCGATCAACGCGCCGAGTGCCACGGGGTGTTGCGACGGCTGGAGGCGCACCCCGACCCGTGGGAGGCCGTGCGGGGGATGGTGCTGCGCATGTGTGCGACGCAGCTGCGGGACCGGGGGGTTACCGACAGGGCGCTGGCGGAGGTGGAGACGTTGGCCGAGGAGCTGGGACGCCTGGACGCGATCCTGGCGCGGGCCCGCGCGGCCGGGGTCGTGCGCCGCTCCGTCGACCGGGGGGACCTGTGCCTGCTGGCGTTCGGGCACGCGGGTGTGGTGGCCGCCGCGGGCCCCGATCCGGGGCCGGCGTCCCGCCGTTACGCGGAACTCGCGCTGTTGGCGCTGCGCGCGCAGCCGCCCCGGCGGGGGGCGAACGTCGCCAACCTGCCCGAACAACACACCTAGCACCCCGGGCCTGAACCGCCGGGCGCCGTACGGTGTTTCCGGTCAGCCGGACGCGGCGCGGAATCGGCCGGTTCTCGTCGGGCCGTGGCGGGGCGTCGGGCGGAGGCCCGGACAGAAGGGGGTGTTCTGTCTCCACGGGGTGTGCGCGGCGGGGGCGCGGAAGGGGTGAGGGATCGGGAGAGATCTCCGCAGAGATGGTGAAACGGTCACCGCGCCGTCTGGATGGCGCGATAACCGTCACGGTCAATCACCAAGGAATGGCCGAAAGTAGCCCCTCTCCGCCCCCTTTCCGGCCGCCGTGGCGGCCGGAAAGGGACCGCCCGACCGTCAGATCGCCGGGCGGGCCTGCGACCAGCCGGGGACGCCCCCGGAACCGAGCCGCTCCACCTGTGAGGTGAACTCGGCGGCCATCTGCTGGGCCTCGCTCTGTGCCGGCGTCTGGTGGGTGATGTTCACCGCGACGGTGAGCACCCCGCTCACCGGTGCCTTGGGCGAGAGCCGCACGGGGGTGCAGGTGAAGGTGAAGTTCTGCGGGGTCGTCGCGTCGTAGGAGGCGATCCTGGCCTCGGCCAGGCTGGCCGTCTGACCGGTGTGGTACGCCCGGTCCATGGTCGCGAAGACACCGACGGCGTCGAGCCCGGGCAGCGACTCGCGGCCCGCGCTCAGCTGCTGGACCCGCCCGAACGAGGCGCCCTGCTTGGCGTTGGCGTAACGCAGCAGGTGGTTCGGCCCCTGGGTCAGCATGATGGGGAACGGCGCGCCGTCGAAGACGGCGAACATCTCCTGCTGCTGGGTCAGCAGGCTGTCCCGCAGCTGGAACTCGGAGAGAAGGGTCTCGGCGAGGTTCTGCATCCCCTCCATGTGGCGGGAGTCCCACTGGCGGGGACGCATGTCGGCGACGCAGACCGTGCCGAGGATCTGCCCGGTGTGGTCGAGCAGCGGGGTGCCGAGGTAGGCGCGCACGCCCATCTCGTTGACCAGCGGGTTGCCCTTGAACCTGGGGTAGTCGAAGACGTCGTCCAGGGCCAACTGCGAGCCCTGCGCGACGACATGGGGGCAGAACCCGTAGTCGACCGGCGCCTCGCGGGCTATCTCGGGGATGTTGTTGAGGTCGAAGGCTATGCCCCGGCCGTCGCTCTCCAGGCCGGCGTTCTCGTCGGCCGCGACGGGGGGCGTGTACATACCACGGAACATCTGGCGCTCGTCGCTGATGAAATTGACCATGGCAAGGGGTGCCTGCGCGAGACTGCCGGCCAGCCGGGCGATGCGGTCAAACTTTGCCTCGGGCTCGGAGTCGTTCAGACCGAGAAGCTGCAACCGCCGCCTGCGCTGCTCACCCTCGTTGGGGGCTTGATCGGGTGTCAGGGGCTTCATGGCCCACATGAAACCAGAACCGAACCCCGGTGCGCCGCCCCGCCGGGGGAGTTGGGGCGCCTTTTGTCACGCGGCGCTCGTCACACCTTGCTCCTCTGTCTCACCGTTCGCTCACGCCGCCGAGGAGGGCGCAACTACGGAGCTTGTCCAGATCCGGACCTCCTCAATCCTGGCGCGCTCAGTTTTCGTCATTCCCGGTCAGAAACGGGCGGAACTCCCTAGGTCGTACGACAATCTTCCGATGGGATCGATGACTTCGGGTGGCAACGTGTCGCGGTCACTGCCGGCGGGTACCCCGCAGGGCGGGTGTGTCCGGTGAGGCAGGGGACGCACCAGCTGGTCACTTGTGTACCGGAATCTGAACGAACAAGTGCGTGTCATCACCGTAAAGAGCCGGTTAAGAACCGTGAGTTGATCGCCTACTTTCGCGTAGGGTGCGTCTGCCGTGTCCGTCGCCCGCGTCACTTCGTCAGTCACGAGGTCATGAGACAGCCGAGAGCAAGCCTCCACGCCGGTACCGCCGAGGTTCAGGCCCGGCCATTTCCGGCAGGTCGGACGGGTTCGGTGCCCGATTCGCTCCAGACGTGCCGAACTGTTCGGATCGGCGCGTCCGTACTCGCCGGACCCCCAGGCAAGGTTGCTCCGAAATGGGGGCGGCCTGATTCCCCGTCATGGATGGCGTTTCCGGCTCGTGGGCGGCACCATGCCCTGTCGTAAGGCATATGACCGAGGCACCACGCACTCAGAAGAGCGGAGCTGACCACAGACGAGCGAACAACCCGTATCGGAGTTGGCGCGATACCACTCCCCCGACCACGGGAGTGGCCTACCGATAGGGGCACGGGGCGGACGGCGAGTCCGGCCCCGCACAAGTTCGGCCAGGCAGCGGAACAACCCGCGAGCGAACAGCTACGGACAGGCAGGACAACACCCGGATTCTCTACGGGGAGTAGGCGCCCGCACCGCGACGCGCCACCGTCAGGCACCCCCCGCACCACCCGAGCACCACGCACGAACACCGCACCACCGCAGGGACGTCAGAGAAACGAAGGAGTTGACTGGTGAAGAGTTCGACAGCGGAGGTCGAGGAACGCGCGGTCGCGGTGATCGGCACAGCCTGCCGGCTCCCTGGCGCCGATGACCCCGACCAGCTCTGGGAGGTGCTGCGCGACGGCCTGGACGCGACCAGCGACACCCCCGCCGACCGCTACGACGTGGACGCCCTCTACTCCCCGCGCGCGGAGCCCGGCACCGTCGGCGCCCGACGGGCCGGATACGTCCGGGGCATGGCCGACTTCGACGCCGAGTTCTTCGGGATCTCCACCGCGGAGGCCACCGAACTCGACCCGCAGCAACGACTGCTGCTCATGGCCACCTGGGAGGCGCTGGAGGACGCCGGGCAGTTGCCCCGCGACCTCGCCGGCACCCGCACCGGCGTCTTCGTCGGCGCGGCCCGCTCCGACTTCCTTGAGGAGCAGTACCGGCGCGGCCTGACCGCGGTCACCCCCTCCGCGTTCCACAACTACCGCTCGCTGCTGGCCGCCCGGCTCTCGCACGAGTTCGACCTGCGCGGACCGAGCGTCGTCTACGACACCGCCTGCGCCTCCTCGCTGACCGCGGTGCACTCCGCCGTGATGAGCCTGCGCGCTGGCGAGACCAGGCTGGCGGTCGTCGCCGGCGTCAACCTGCTGCTCCGCCCCGACGAGGGCGTGCTGATGACGCAGGCCGGCTCGCTCTCCAGCGATGGCCGGGTCAAGTTCGGCTCCGCCGACGCCGACGGCTTCGCCCCCAGCGACGCGGTGGGCGTGGTCGTACTCAAGCCGCTGCGGCAGGCGATAGCCGACGGCGACCGGGTCCGCGCGGTGATCGCCGGCAGCGCCATCGGCAACGACGGCCAGACCAGCGACTCCGTGCTGACGCCCTCGCTCGACGGCCAGCGCGACGTGCTGCGCTGGGCCTACGAGGACGCCGGCATATGCCCGGCGGACGTGGACTTCGTCGAGGCGCACGGCGCCGGCTCCCCGGCCCTCGACCCCCTCGAACTCACCGCGCTCGGCGAGGTGCTGGGCGAGGGACGCCCCGCCGAACGCCCCTGCCTGGTGGGCTCGGTGAAGAGCAACATCGGCCACGCCGAGGCCGCCGGCGGCATCGCCGGGCTCATCAAGACGGTGCTGGCCCTCGAACACGGCCAGGTGCCGCCCAGCCTCAACGTCTCCCGCCTCAACCCCACGGTCGCCTGGGACCGACTGCCGCTGGCCCTCGCCACCCGGCTCCAGGAGCTGCCAGGGGCGGGCCGCCCCGCCATCGCCGGTGTCAGCGGTCAGGGATCGTCGGCGCTCAACGCCCACGTCGTGGTGCGTCAGGGAGAGACGGTCACCTCCCGGCACGCCGACCCCCGGCACGCCGGCGGTGACGAGGAGGTCTGTCTGCTGACGCTCTCCGCCCGTTCCATCCCCGCGCTCCAGGACCTGGTGCGTTCCTATGTCGACTACCTGTCGCCCGGCGGCAGGGGCGCCGAGTTCGCGCTCGCCGACATCTGCTTCAGCGCGGCGACCCGGCGCGAGCACCACCCGTTCCGGGTGGCCGTGATGGCCGACAGCCGCGAGGCGATGGTGCGGGCGCTCACCGACCCCGGCCGGCTCGCCGACCCCGAGGTCGCCTCGCTGCCGCTGGCCGCCGCGGCCGAGCAGTACCGGCGCGGCCACGACGTGCGGTGGGAGAGCGTCTTCGGCCCCGACCACCTCTATGTCCCGCTGCCCACCTACCCCTGGCAGACCCGCCGCTACTGGCCGGGCGAGCGGGTGGCCGAGACCCCGGCCGCCGGTTCGGACCTCGCCACCACGGTGCTGCGCGAGCACGCCAGGAGCACCTCGGCCGACTACTCCGACGGCTCGCTCCTGACGGACATGGGCATCGACTCCCTCGCCCGGGTGCGGATCATCCTGCGACTGGCCTCCGACCACGGCTACGAGGTCGAGGCCGAGGAGCTGGCCGGGTTGCGCACCGTGGGCGACTTCCGCAACTGGCTGCACGTGCTGGAGGCCCAGGCAGCATGAACAGTGGGCGCGCGACGCTCTGGGACTGGTTCGCCGTGTCGGCGGAGCGGCACCCCGACCAACCGGCGCTTGAGGTGGGGCCCGAGCGGCTCACCTACGGCGAGCTGCGCCGGCTGGTCGAGGGGCTGGCCGTGCGGATGTTGGCCGTCAACGGCGGCCGACCGCCGGGCGCCGTCGGGCTGTCGGCCGCCCGCTCGGTCACCGCCTACGTCGGCTATCTGGCGGCCCTCCGGGTCGGCGCCACCCTGGTGCCGCTCAACCCGGAGGCGCCGCCGGCCCGCAACAGGGCGGTCGCCGCCGCCGCCGGCGTCGAACTCGCCGTCGCCGACCCGGCGTCCGCCGACGCCACGCCGGGCGTCGTCACCCTCGCCTTCGACGCCGACGAGCTGCGCGCCCTCGCCGAGGGCGACCCCACCGCGCCGCCCCACTCCGCGACCGGCGAGGACATCGCCTATCTGGTCTTCACCTCCGGCTCCACCGGCGTGCCCAAGGGCGTGCCGATCACCCACGCCAACGCGACCTCCTACCTCACCCATGTGGTGCCGCGCGCCGAGGCCGGCCCCGGCAGCCGGATGTCCGGCACCTTCGAGCTGACCTTCGACGGCTCCGTCTACGACCTCTTCGTCGCCTGGGGCTCGGGCGCGACGCTGGTGGTGCCGCTGCGCACCCAGCTGCTGTCGCCGGTGAAGTTCATCGCCGGCAGGGAGCTGACCCACTGGTTCTCGGTGCCCTCGCTGGTGTCGTTCGCCGCGCAGCTCGGCACCCTCAAGCCGGGGGCGATGCCCACCCTGCGCTGGAGCGTCTTCGGCGGCGAGCCGCTGCCGCTGGCCGCCGCCCGCGCCTGGGCCGCCGCCGCGCCGCACAGCACGCTGGAGATCCTCTACGGGCCGAGCGAGGTGACGGTCTCCTGCACCGAGTACCGGCTGCCGGCCGACCCGGCCGACTGGCCGAGCACGGCCAACGGCACCGGGCCGCTCGGCGCCGGCTACGACGAGTTGGAGTTCCTTCTTCTGGACGAGGACGGCCGCCCCGCCGACGACGGCGAGTTGTGCGTGCGCGGCGCGCAGCGCTTCCCCGGCTATCTGGACCCGGCCAACAACGCCGGGCGTTTCCTGTCGGTTGACGCGGGTGGAACGGTGCACCTCTACAACGGCGAGGAGCCGCTGACGGAGGACCACTGGTACCGCACGGGGGACCGGGTCGGACGCCAGGACGGGCTGCTCGTCCACCTCGGCCGGGTCGACCAGCAGGTGAAGATCCGCGGCTACCGGATCGAACCCGGCGAGATCGAGGCGCTGTTGCGGGAGCAGGAAGGGGTGCGGGACGCGGCGGTCGTCGCGGTGACGGGACCGGACGGCGAGAAGGAACTGGCGGCGGCCGTCAGCGGCGCCGACACCGACCCCGAACCGCTGTATTCGGCACTCGGGGATCGTCTGCCGCCCTATATGATTCCGCGCCGCATCACCGTGTTCGACAATCTCCCGTTGAATGCCAACGGAAAGATCGACCGCCGCGCGCTGGTGGGCACCTTCGAATCCGGTCATTCCTGAAAGCGGATCACCGCGCCGGTGTTCCGGCCGGAAACCGTTCCGAACGAACGAGAATTGGCCGCCCTGGCCGAAATAGCCGACTCCCAGTGAGGCTCACACATGTCCGATGCGTTCGACGCCATCGTGGTCGGCGCGCGCTGCGCCGGTTCGCCGACGGCGATGCTGCTCGCCAGGGCCGGATACCGGGTGCTCCTGTTGGACCGGGCGGAATTCCCGTCCGACACGCTTTCCACGCATCTCATCCACCAGCCGGGAGTGGCCGCGCTGGCGCGCTGGGGACTGCTGGGGCGCGTGGTGGATTCCGGTTGTCCGCCGCTGGACCGGGTGACGTACCAGGTCGGCGACGTGCGGCTGGCCGGCAGCGGCCGGGGCGTCGAGGGGCAGCGCGCGGGCTACGCGCCCCGCCGGTTCCTGCTCGACCCGATCCTGCTGGAGGGCGCCGTCGAGGCCGGCGTCGAGTTCCGGGGCCGCTGCACGGTCACCGACCTGCTGCGCGACGAGGACGGCCGGGTGGTCGGGGTGACGGGCACGCACCGGGGGAGGGCGTTCCGCGAACGGGCGCGGCTGGTGGTCGGCGCCGACGGGATGCGCTCGAAGGTCGCGGCCCTCGTCGAGGCGCCCTTCACCTCCAGGAAACCCACGCTGACCTGCGCCTACTACTCCTACTGGGAGGATGTGCCGGCCTGCCTCGAACTCTACGAGGGGTCCGGCGCCTGGGTCGCTGCCGTGCCCACCAACGAGGGCGCGACGCTGGTGCTCACCTATTTCCCGCAGGAACGTTTCGACGAGGTGCGGCGCGACGCGGAGGCCGCCTACACGGAGCAGATCAGGTCGACGGCCCCCGAGCTCTTCGCCAGGCTCACGGGAAAACAGCAGGTGGAGAGGTTGCGCGGCACGGGCGACCAGCAGAACTTCTTCCGCGCCGCCACCGGCCCCGGCTGGGCCCTGGTCGGGGACGCGGGCCACCACAAGGACTCGATCACCGCGCGCGGCATCAGCGACGCGTTCTTCCAGGCCGAGTCCCTGGCGCGGAACATCGGCGACCAACTCCGGGACCCCGTGCGGCTGTCGAGCGCGCTGGACGCCTACGCGGCCGACCGCGACGCGACGCTGACGAGCGGTTTCGAGGCGACGCTAGGAGTGGCGCGGCTCGAAGTCCACGAGGAGCGGCTGTCGTTGCTGCGCGCGATACGGCAGGACGAGGAGTTGACGTCGATCTACTTCGACCTGGTGGCCGGGGTCGGATCTTCCGAGTCGCTCTACACTCCACGGTTGATGGCGTTGTTGTGAAGCTTCACGGGACAGGTGAAGGGAGGGCAGAGGGGCGGGCGAAGCGTTCCGGTTCCGGCTTGTTGTCGAACCAAGTGCGGTGCGTGACAGAGCGGATGGGTGTCGTTCGATGTCAACGGGCCATCGCCGAACGAGTTCGGCGTGACCTGGTACGGTGCACCGGGTTGGACGTTAGTTGACGTGGCGTTACGCTGCGAAAACGACATTTCCACTGTAGCAACCGGACATTGCACGCATCCCCGCGACGGGTGTCCCCTATCGCTATCATCGTTCCGCCGCCCCCGAGGAATCAGATGTCAGGCATACGCGACCGACGCAGTGATCCCAGGACTTCGCGTGGATCTCTCCGGATATCGCTGGTTCTGCCGGTCCTCATCGCCGCGCTCACGCTCACCGGACTGTGGGGCTGGGCGGGGAGTTCTCTGGTCGGGGACAGTCTCACGCTCGGTTCCGACGCGGATCGCGCCGAATCGGTCGGGGAACCGACCCGTGAACTGATCGCCTGCCTCCAGAGCGAACGCCGCGCGACCGCCGCCTGGTTGGCCGACGACGACTCCGCCTCGCTCGACACCGTGGACGAGGCCCGCGCCGCGACGGACGCGGCCGTAGAACGTTTTCGTGGCGCGCGTTCCGAGTTGGAGTCCGGCAGCTCCACCCTGCGCGGCTGGGCCGGCCGGCTCGACGGCTCGCTCGGCGAGCTGGACCAGCGCCGCTCCGCCGCCGACGACGGCGAGTTGACGGGCGCCGAGGCCCACCGGATCCTCACCGGAACCGTCACCGAGGCCATCGCGCTGCTCGACGCCGCGCACCGGATGTCCGACGCCTCCCTGAGCCACCGGGCCATCGCCGCGACCGACCTCCTGGAGCTGGCCGAGGCGTTCTCCCGCCAGGACGCGCTGCTGTACACGGCGGCCGAGGACGGCGCCGACCAGGAGGCCGTGCGCCAGGCGCACGCCCAGGCGCTGGCGCTCCAGAGCCAGACCCGCACCGCCCTGGACATCGGCGACCTGCCGCAGGAACAGGCCGACGCCTACGAAAGCCTCGTCGAGACCGCCCAGTTCGCCGAGCTGATCGCCGTCGAGGCGCCGGGCCAGGACGGCGCCAACGCGCTGCCCGGCAACGCCACCACCTGGCGCGAGGCCGCCGACGCCGTGAACAACGAGCTGCGGACGCTCAGCGACGACACCTTCGCCTCGGCCGCGTCCGACGCCTCCGACCGGTCCACCCGGATGCTGATCGGCGCCGCCCTCGGCACCGTGCTGGCGCTCGCCGTGCTCGTCGGCGCCGTGCTGCTGACGCTGCGCGCGACCCGATCGCTCATCAACCGGCTCACCGCGCTGCGCGCCTCGGCCGACGAGGTCTCGGACGTCACGCTGCCGCGGATGGTCGAACGCATGGGCCACGACGGGCAGTTGGAGGTGCCGGCCGCACCGGACGACGGTCCCTGCGGGGACGACGAGGTCGGCCGACTCGACCAGGCGCTGCGCCGCCAGCGGCAGCAGGTCATCGAGACCATCATCCAGCAGGCCAGGGGCCGTGAGGGCTCCGAGACCGTCTTCCTCGGCCTCGCCCGCCGCACCCAGATCCTCATCAACCGGATCATCCCCAAGCTGGACCAGCTGGAGCGCGAACACCAGGACTCCCGGCTGCTGAAGGACATCTTCGCCGTCGACCACCTGGCCACCCGCGTCCGCCGCCACACCGAGAACCTGCTGATCCTCGGCGGCGCCATGCCCGGCCGCCGCTGGGGCGAGCCGGTGCCGATCTACGAGGTGATGCGCAGCGCGATCTCCGAGACCGAGGACTACAGCCGCGTCGAGGCGCCCCCCGCGCCCCGCGTCGCGCTGACCGGCCGCGCCGTCGCCGACGTCGTCCACCTGCTCGCCGAACTCATCGAGAACGGCACCTCGTTCTCCCCGCCCGACACCAAGGTGTCGGTCAGCGCCCAGACCGTCGCCAGGGGCCGGCTCGCCGTCGAGATCATCGACCGCGGCCTGGGCATGTCCGAGGCCGAGTACACCCGGCTGAACAACCTGCTGGCCGACCCGCCCAAGCTCGACATGATGACCCTGGGCGAGGCACCGCGCCTCGGCCTCTTCGTGGTCGCCAGGCTCGCCAAGCGCCACGGCCTGGAGGTCGTGCTGCGCTCCTCCCCCTACGGCGGCACGCTCGCCGTGGTGCTGCTCCCCAACGAGCTGCTGGAGGAGGGCTCCTCCATCCTCTCCGGGATCATGGGCGAGGCGGCCCGCGCGTCCGCGGAGCCGGAGCCCGAGCGGGAGCGGTGGGAGAGCGCCCCGGAGTTCGACCCGCGGCAGCCGTCGGAGTTCGACGCGCTGGCCGGCGGCCGGTCCATCGGCAGCGGCCTCGAACCCGCCCCCGCACTCGGCTCGGAACGCCAGGCCCCCGCACTCGGCTCCGCGCACCAGGCGCCCGCACTCGGCGCCGAGCGCTCCGAGCCCGACCTGGTGGGCGTCGACTCCTCCGAGACGCCGCCCGCGTCCGAGGTGCGCGTGGCGGCGGGTGGCGAGGGCCACCACGCCTTCGCCGGCGACCAGGCGGTGGCGCCGCAGCAGACGACGACTCCCCCCGTGGTCGAGCCGCACGAAGTCGAAACGGAGGCACTGCCCCATCCGCCCACCGTCTACGACGACAGCGGATACCCCGCGTACGGAGGCGCCGGACTGTTGCCCAACACGCCCAGCACACCCCCGAATCCGCCCACGCCCCACCGCGCCGGCCCGCCGGAGCGCCCCACCCCACCGCCCGCGGCCCGCGAGGGCCGCCCGACCGGTGGCCCCGCCCCCTCCCTGGTCGGCCCCGGCCACAGCGGAAGCGGCCTGCCCACCCGGGGGACCCCCCCGAGCGGGGTGCCGGTCGACAAGGCCGTCGACACGGCGGAAGATATGCCACGTGCACATTCCGACGTCACGAACCCCGGCGCCGAGGCGCCCAGGACCATCGACGCGACCCCCGGGCCTGGAGCCGGGTCGGGGACGCCGTTGAAGCTACCCGTGCGTGTCCGGGGCGAGCGGTTGGCCGACCAGCTCCGCGCGGAGGCGCACCTGCGTCCGGGGGCGGACGACGAGGACCGTGCCCGTCCGCTCTCCCCGGGGCGGGCAGGCGCCACCATGGCCGCCATCCAGTCGGGCAACAAGCGCGCCCGGTTCCCCCAGCCCGCACCCCCTGCCGAAGGACATGACCCGCAGGAGCGCCCCGCCGGCCACCACACCGATGCGGGCCCTGTGAGGAAGGAACAGCGATGACCGACCAGACCCACGCCAGCGCTCACCTGGGCTGGCTTCTGGACAACCTGGTGGCCGGCGTGCCCGAGGTCCACCACGCCATCGTGCTGTCCCAGGACGGGCTGCCCCTCGCCCGTTCCTCGGCGCTGAACAGGGACGACGCCGAGCACCTCTCGGCCGTCGCCTCCGGTCTCCAGAGCCTCTCGCGCGGCGCCTCGCTGCGGTTCCAGGGCGGCCACGTCCGACAGACCGTGATCGAGATGGACAACGCGTTTCTCTTCGTGACCAACGCGGGTCAGCGGGCCCAACTGGCCGTGCTGACCTCGGACAAGGTCGACGCGGGAATGGCGGCGTACGAGATGACCCGCATCGTGCAGCAGGTCGGCGAGTACCTCAGCGCCGCGCCGCGGACCGAGACCTCGTCGGCCACGGCGTCGGGGCACTAATTCGGTGGGGGTCGGGAGGAAGAAATCTTCGTGGTTCGACGAGGAGTCCGGATACCTCGTCCGCCCGTACGCGATTTCCGGGGGCCGCACGTCCCCGGAAGGATCTGACTTCGCCCTGATCACCCTGGTGGTCGCCATGCCGGCCTCGCGTACCCTGGACAGGCGCCGTGAGCAGCCGGAGTTGACCGCCATCCTCGATTTAACTCAGGAACGCCCACTGGCGATCGTCGAAATCGCGGCGCGGCTTGACCTGCCGGCCAGTGTGGTGAAAGTGCTCTGCGGGGATCTGCTCGACAAGTCCATGATTGCTGTCAAAAAGCCGAGTCATGAGGCGTCAGCCCCCAGTGTGGAACTACTGGAGAGGGTCATCAATGGAATCCGCAGGCTATAGCCAGCAGGGGGGTTCGCAGCTGGCCATGCCAACGGCGCTGAAAATCCTCATCGCCGGTGGTTTTGGCGTGGGCAAGACCACCATGATCGGCTCCGTGAGCGAGGTACCCCCGCTGGAGACCGAGGAGTACATGACGCAGGCCAGCGTCGGCGTCGACGACCTGGCGCAGATCCCGGAGAAGACCACCACCACCGTGGCCATGGACTTCGGCCGGATCACGCTCGACACCGAGCATGTGCTCTACCTCTTCGGCACCCCGGGCCAGGAGCGCTTCTGGTTCATGTGGGACGACCTGGCGGCGGGGGCGCTCGGCGCCGTGGTACTGACCGACCCGCGCCGGCTGGCGGACAGCTTCGCCTCCGTCGACTTCTTCGAGCAGCGCCAGATCCCGTTCGCCATCGGCATCAACTGCTTCTACGGACGCAGGGAGTGCACCGCCGAGGAGGTCAACGCGGCGCTCAACCTGCGCAACCCGGCGCCCGTCGTGATGTGCGACGTGCGCGAACGAGAGTCCAGCAAGCGGGTGTTGCTGGCGCTGCTGGAGTCGGCCAAGACGGTCGCCATCGGCTGAGCCCGGCCGGGTCGGCCGGTCGGCCGGTCGGCCAGCTCGACGGCTCTGGACGGTCGCCTCGGCTCGCTCTCAGGCTCGCCTCGCCTTGCCCCCGGGCTCGCCTCGCCCCCGGCCCGGGGCCGCCGTTCCCTTCCCGGGACGTCGACGTGCCCGGACGTGAAGTGGCCGCCCCCGGCCTTCTCCGGGCCGGGGGCGGCCACTTCCGCGTCTCGTCGAGGAGCGCCCGTGCCGCCGGTCAGGGCACCCGGGCGACGCCGGCCCACATGGAGACCGTCTCGTGGGTGGCCTCCGCCGGCACCGGCCCGTCGGGGCGCCAGTCCTGCGGCGGGACCAGCCCCGGCTCGACCAGCTCCAGGCCGTCGAAGAACCGCAGGATCTCCGCCTTGTTCCGCACCTGGCCCATCTGCCCGGTCGCGTTGCGGTCCACGTTGGCGATGCGCTGCCACGTCGGCGGGTCGAAGTCACCGGTCACATGGGTGACCACCAGATAGCTGCCCGAGGGCAGCGCCCGCACGTACTCGGCGACCAACTCGTGTGCGGGCACACCGCGTTCGGCGTCGTCGGCGATGTAGTGCAGCAGCGCGTTGAGGCACAGGGCGATCGGCCGGTCCAGCGTGAGGACCTCGCTCAGCTCGGGGCTCTCCAGGATGCTCGGCGGGTCGAAGAAGTCCGCGTGCAGATAGGCGGTGCGCCCCTCCGTGGTGCCCTGCATCAGCGCCTCGGCGTAACGCAGCACGATCAACCGGTTGTCCGTGTAGACGATGCGGGACTCGGGCGCCACGCCCTGCGCGATCTGGTGCAGGTTGGGCTCGGTGGGAATGCCGGTGCCGATGTCCAGGAACTGCCGGATGCCGGCCTCCTCGGCCAGCCAGCGCGTCGCGCGGTGTATGAAGGCCCGGTTCGCCCTGGCGGCCGTCTTCACCCCCGGCCAGATGCCGGCGATGTACTGGCCGGCCTGCTCGTCCGCCGGGTAGGAGGTCTTGCCCTCCAGGAACCAGTCATAGACCCGCGCCGGATCTGGCTTGTTCGGGTCGATCTGTTCCTCAAGCAACGGCTTTGTCCTCCCACTTGGCGATCCAGTCCGTGATCGGCACGCTGTCCCGCACGGAGGCGGCGGAGTCGAGCGCCATCAGGTACTGGCGGACGACCTGGGGCCGTTCACAGATCTCGGCGCCCCCCAGCGTACTTAACAGCACGAGGTCCGGCAGCTCGGAGGGCCGGTAGCGGAGCAGGCGCACGGGGCCGCAGAGCAGCGCCGAGTGGGCGGTGTGCAGCGGCACCACCCTGATGGTGAACCCGGGGCGTTCCACCAGCCGCCGCAGATGGGCGAACTGCTCGCGCAGCACGGCGGGGCCGCCGACCCGCCGGCGCAGGGCGGCCTCCTCCACCAACGCCCACACGGCCGGCGGCCGGGGCTCGGCGCGCTCCAGCACGGCCTGCCGCCGGCGCAGCAACTCCAAGCGCCGCGCCAGGCGTTGCGCCGAGTCGCCCGGATGCTGGCGGCGGAGCAGCGCCGAGGCGTAGGCCGGGCTCTGGAGCAGGTCGGGGACCACGGCCGGCGCGTAGACGCGGATCAGCTGGGCGTGCTCCTCAAGCCCCACATGGTCGGCCAGCCAGTCGGGCAGCACGTCGCGGTAACGCTCCCACCAGCCCGCCGTGTTGGCGCGCTCGGCCTGCGCCAGCAGCCGCGCGGTGCCGGCGGCGTCGAGGCGGCCGTAGGCGGCGAGCAGCGCCCCCAGCCGGCCGGGGGCCAGCTCGGCGCGGCCCTCCTCCAGCCGACGCACCGCCTCCGGCTCAGCGTCGAGCACGGACGCCGCCGCGGCCAGCGACATCCCGGCCGCCCGACGCAACGCGCGCAGCCTGGCCCCCAGCAGCATCCGGCCGGCCGTGGCGGCGACATGACCAGCCGACATGGGAGCCCCCTCCGACACTCACCCGACCCCGCACCCGGGTGCGACCACCCGGCGACAACCGGCCAGGCGCCGCGGCGCGTTCCCCGGATCGCGGACCGTGACCTCTCGCAGCGTAGTGCGAACGCCCCCTGTGGCGCAGCGAGTTGGCGGATGCGGGGGAAGCGGACGTATCGACGCGGGCGTGGGTATCGGCCATTCTGCTCTCGGAGGGAGCCGGTGGGGTTCCGTTGCATGGCGGAGGCTCCGTTGCGTCGTGGTCTGTCAACGCGGCTTCGCGTCGGACCACGCGGGGTTCTGAGCATGTGCTTCGGGGCGGGGCCGACTGGGGCCGGTCGGGCAAGCGGCCGATCGACAAGCGGGAAAGCCCGTGGCCGGAACCCGTTCGAGTGAATCGTCGCGGGAGGTTCAGTTACTCATCATGAGGAACATGCGGCACACCAATAAGCTGAGTGACTTAGCCCAGGTCCACGGGGCCAGCGTGCAGGCCGGCGAGATTCGCGGGGGCATCCACCTGCACGGGGTCGGCGTGGTCGACTGTTTGCGGACGCCCCGTCAACTGCCGCCCATCTCCGCGCACTTCGGCGGGCGGGAGGCCGATCTCGCCCGGCTCGAAGACCTTCGCGGCCATGGCCACCCGGGCGCGCCGCGGTTGATCGTGGTGAGCGGGCAGGCAGGGGTCGGTAAGACGACGCTGGTCCTCGGCTGGTTGGGCATGGTTCACGGGTGTTTCCCCGACGGCCAGTTCTTCGTCGACCTCAGGGGCCACGGTCCGCACGGACGTGTCGAGCCGGAAGAGGCGCTGGAACAGCTTCTCCATGCGTGGGGAGCCGTCGACGTGCCCTCGGGGCTGGCCAACCGGGTGGCCCAGTGGCGCACGTTGACCAGCGACCTGCGGGCCGCCGTCTTCGTGGACGACGCCCTCCACCCGGCGCAGGTGCGCCCGTTGATCCCGGGTTCGGCCGACTGCCTGCTCGTCGTGACCAGCCGTCGGCAGCTGCCAGGACTCGTCCGCGACGGGGCGCGAAGTCACCAACTCGACGTGCTGGGCCAGGAGGCGGCCGTGGAGTTGCTGTACCGGGCGGGCGGCGGAGAGCGGGTGGCCAGGGAACGGCAGGCGGCGCTGAGCGTGGTCGAACGGTGCGGACGCCTCCCGCTGGCCGTCTGTCTGGCCGCCGGGTATCTCGCCGTGCGCCCCTGGGAATCGGCCGCGGCGCTGGCGGAGCGGTTGTCCGAGGAGGGTGCGGTGCTCGACCCGCTGGTGGACGACGAGGGGGCTGTCCGGCGCGCGTTCGATGCGTCCTACCGGCTGCTCTCGACCAAGTGCGCCAGCGTCTACCGTGCCTTGGGGCTCCTGCCGGCCTCAGCTTTTGAGCCCGCAATGGTCGGGGCGGCTGCCGGAATCCCGACGACGGAGGCGGAGATCGCCCTGGGCGTGCTGGTGGACGCCAGCCTGGTGGCCCGCCTGCGGTGCGGCGCCTACCGCGCGCATGTCCTCGTCCGCGCTCACGCCAGGGAACGCGCCCTGGTCGAGGAGCCCTGGCGGGAGTCGCTGCTCGACCGCTTCCTCGGCTGGTGTCTGGCGATGGCGACGGAGGCGGACCGGATTGTCACCCCTAGTCACCACGCGTCGCGCGCATGCGCTCACTCCCTGCCGTCCGTCTCCGGGTTCGCCGACGAGGGGCAGGCCGTCCGCTGGCTCGACCGGCGACAGGACGTACTGATGGAAGCCGTCCGGCTGGCTGGCGCTACGGGCCGGTACCGCGTGTGCTGGCAGTTGGTCGACGCACTCCACCCGCTCTTCGCCCGGCTCCGCCCTGCCCTGATCTGGGTGGAGGCGCATGAGATCGGCCGCGACGCCGCGGAGCGCGACGGCGATACGTTTGGCCAGGTCCGGATGCTGACCTCAGGCGGCGCCGCCCTGCGGAACGCCGGGCTACACGAAGAGACGGCCGAGTGGTACGGGGCGGCCTACACGTTGGCCTGCCAGAGGAACGACCGGCGCCAGCAGGCCCAGGCACTCCAGGGCTTGGGCAACACGTACCTGTGGTTGGGCGAGTACGCGGCGGCGACCGAACGACTGCGCGACGCGTTGGCGCTGCGTGAGGCCAGCGGGGACCGGAGAGGTGCGGCGCTGAGCCAGGTGTCGCTCGCCGAGGTGGCCATCGAGACCCGCGAGTACACGCGGGCGATGGCACTCCTGGCAGCGGCGAGGGTGAGGCTGGCCGAGGTGCGCGACGCGTATGACGCCGCCCGTGCGTTGGCCCTGCTGGGGAGGGCCACCGGCCTGGGCGGTGACCGGCGTGCGGGCGAGCGACGGCTGCGGCGGGCGCTTCGCGAGTTCGGGGCGACGGGCGCTGCCCCTTGGCAGGCCAGGGTCTGGGAGCTGTTGGGCGAGGTGGCGCAGCACCACGGGGCGCCAGCCGAGGCCGCCGCCCGATACGAGCGGTCCCGCGACCTCTACGAGTCCGTGAGCGCGCGCGACACCGAACGCCTGAGCGGGCGGCTGCGCTCGCTGTGAACGGGGAGGCACCGGCGCCGACTCACCTGGCCGTTCCGGAGGACAAGCGGCCGGTCGGGAGCGTGTCGCGACCTCCCCGCGCACCGCGCACCGAGGCGGCCCGCCCGCTGCCCGCCCACGTCGCCAGCGGCGCGGGTGCGGGCGCCGGGAACATCGCGGTGGCGAACGGCGGCTCGTCCAGTCCCAACCGTTCGTAGATCACTCCTCGCATCAGGGTGTGGAACCGGCCCGGCTCGGAGGTGAGCTGGCGGGCGACCCGCAGATGCGCGTCGGCGTCGTAGGCGTCGCGCGCGTGGCCCAGCTGCTCGGTGAGCGGGCGGGCCTCGGAAAGCGCCGGTGCCGCGCGCCTGAGCGTCGCCGCGGTCGAGCCCGTGACCACGCCCCCGCCGGTGAAGCGGCCCAGCAGCACCGGCCGCCGGGTCAACGCCGCGTAGCTGGTCACCGAGCCGTGGTCGCCGATGACCCAGTCCGCGGCCACGAGCAGTCCCTCCCAGGCCGTCTCCGGCGGTGCCAACGCCACACGCTCGCCGAGCGCGTCGCCCAGCCACCGTCTGAGCTTCCGGGGACCGCCGTAAGCCGCGTGGATGTTGGGGTGAAGCAACAGGACGATCCGTGTGTGGGCCGGAAGTTCGCGGTGCAGCTTCGGTAGCAGCGTGTGACACCAGCCGAAGGAGGAAGCGCCGCCCCACGTGGAGCTGACCAGGAGCAGCCGTTCCCACGACCGAAGGCCGAGCGCCGTCCGGTAGCGCTCGCGGTGCGGCAGTGCCGCCCGCACCCGGTCGTAGGCAGGATCGCCGACGACCCGCGCCACGTCGAGCGCCTCCGGGCAGGAGCGCGCGAGCAGCTCCAGGTCGTCCCGGTGCGCCAGCGCGAGTATCGAGGGCACCAGCTGGCCGTCGTGTGTCAGATAGCGCCGAGTAAGCGTGGACGGCGCCTCGATCTCGTTCGCAGTGCTCCCGGCGGACGGCCGGAGGGCCTTGATGTTCCCTCCGCCGTGTTGCATCCGCAGCACGGGCGCTTTCAGTTCGTGCATCCCGCGCGAGCCGGCGAGCAACGCGAGATCGAAAGGGCTCTGCCTGGCCTCCTCCCACGCGATCACGTCGACCCCCTGATCCTCCTTCAGCCAACGCCGGACGCCGCGACCGAACGGGTGCGGCGCCACCGCGTACGTGACGTGGACACGAGGGTCGGACTCCACCAGCCCCACCGCCTGCCGTACCCGTTGCGCGTAGACCAACGTGTGCGCGACGACCAGAACGGTGCGCCGTGCCGAGACGGTGGATGTCATTGCTTCCCCCGGTGCGTCCATGGATCGCGTGAAGCGAGTCCGACCGACGAACGAGCGGGTCTCGCGCACCGGAACGGTATGCCCACGAACGCGTTCCTCTCCCGCCCCTCCCCGTTCCACCCCCACGGCTCCGGTTCAACCCGGGGCGTACGGGATAGGCTGAGGAACGCAGCTGGTTCGCCCTGCCCGCCAGGCAGGCGCGTCGCAAGAGGGAACCCGGTGGGAATCCGGGACTGCCCCGCAGCGGTGAGTGGGAACGACCGCCGTCACACGCACTGGGCCCGGCCGGGTCTGGGAAGCGACGGTCAGTAGGTCCGCGCCAGGCGCGCTCGCACGGCGAGCGGCGTTCCGGCACGGTCGCCCGCGAGTCCGAAGACCTGCCACTGCCCGCGCGCGAGCCCCGCGCGCGGAGGTTCGGTGACCTCGTGGGCGGGTCGCGTGAACACGACGCGTGTCCGTCGCGTGCCTCACGGCAGCGCGGAGCACCGCCGTCGTCACGCCTTCGCGCCCGTGTCGGGTCTCCGACCGCACGGGAGTTGTCTCGCGAAGGAGAGTTCCTTGACCGCCAAGCCCGCAGCCGCGGCAGTACGGGCCACCGTCCACGGCTTCCCCCGCCAGGGTCCCGACCGCCAGCTGAAGAAGGCGATCGAACGCTACTGGAAGGGCCGCATCGACGCCGCCCCCCTGCTGGAGACCGCCGCCGAACTCCGCGCCGCCACCTGGGTCCAGCTCGCGGACGCCGGCCTGGACGAGGTGCCGACCGGCGACTTCTCGCTCTACGACCACGTGTTGGACACCACCGTCATGGTCGGCGCCATCCCGCCCCGCCACCGCGCCGCCTACGACGCCGACCCGCTGGACGGCTACTTCGCGATGGCGCGCGGCACGCAGGAGGTCGCGCCGCTGGAGATGACCAAGTGGTTCGACACCAACTACCACTATCTGGTCCCGGAGTTGGGGCCGGACACGGTCTTCGCCGCCGACTCGCGCAAGCAGTGCGACGAGCTGGGCGAGGCGCTCGCGCTCGGGCTGTCCGCGCGTCCCGTGCTGCTCGGCCCCGTCAGCTATCTGCTGCTCGCCAAGCCGGCCCCGGGCGTCGCCGAGGACTTCGACCCGCTCACCCTGCTGGACCGGCTGCTGCCCGTCTACGCCGAGGTCCTCGCCGACCTGCGCGCCCGCGGCGCCGAGTGGGCGCAGCTCGACGAGCCGGCCCTGGTCCAGGACCGCACGCCCGCCCAACTCGCCGCGGTCGAACGGGCCTACCGCCTGCTCGGCACCCTCGACGACCGGCCGAGGCTGCTGGTCGCCTCCTACTTCGACCGGCTGGGCGCCGCCCTGCCCGTGCTGGCCAAGTCCCCCGTCGACGGCCTGGCCCTGGACCTGACCGGCCCGGCCGCCGGCAACCTCGACGACCTCGCCGCCGCCGGCGGCATCCCCGGCAAGCGGCTGGTCGCCGGCGTGGTCAACGGGCGCAACGTGTGGATCGACGACCTGGAGCGTTCGCTCTCCACGCTCGCCACCCTGCTCGGCCTGGCCGACCGCGTCGACGTCGCCTCCTCCTGCTCGTTGCTGCACGTTCCGTTGGACGCCGCCGCCGAGCGGGACATCGACCCGCAGATCCTTCGCTGGCTGTCGTTCGCCCGCCAGAAGGTCACCGAGATCGTCACGCTCGCGCGGGGGCTGGCCCAGGGAGCCGACTCCGTCGCCGCCCAACTCGCCGCCAACCGGGCCGATCTGGCCTCCCGCGCCGGTTCGCCGATCACCCACGACGCGGCGGTCCGCGCGCGGGCGGCGGCCGTCTCGCCGGCCGACACCCGTCGCGCCGAGGGCTACGCCGAGCGCACCGTCGCCCAGCGCGCCCGGCTGGCGCTGCCGCCGTTGCCGACCACCACCATCGGCTCGTTTCCGCAGACCACCGAGCTTCGTTCCGCGCGTGCCGAACGGCGCTCCGGCCGGCTGGACGCGGCGGGCTACGAGGAACGGGTGCGGCAGGAGATCCGCGAGACCATCGCCTTCCAGGAGAAGGCGGGTATCGACGTGCTGGTGCACGGCGAGCCCGAACGCAACGACATGGTGCAGTACTTCGCGGAGCAGCTCACCGGCTATCTGGCCACCCAGCACGGCTGGGTGCAGTCCTACGGCACCCGTTACGTCCGCCCGCCGATCCTCGCCGGCGACATCTCGCGGCCGGCGCCGATGACGGTGGAGTGGACCCGTTACGCCCAGGGGCTCACCGACCGGCCGGTCAAGGGGATGCTGACCGGGCCCGTCACGATGCTCGCCTGGTCGTTCGTCCGCGACGACCTGCCCAGGGGCGAGACCGCGCGGCAGGTGGCGCTCGCCCTCCGGGACGAGGTCGGCGACCTGGAGGCCGCCGGCACCGCGGTGATCCAGGTCGACGAGCCGGCGCTGCGCGAGACGCTGCCGCTGCGCGCGGCCGACCAGCCGGAGTATCTGGCGTGGGCCACCGAGGCGTTCCGGCTCACCACCGGCGGGGTGACCGCCGCGACGCAGATCCACACGCACATGTGCTACGCCGAGTTCGGGGACATCCTCCAGGCCATCGACGACCTGGACGCGGACGTGATCAGCCTGGAGGCGGCGCGTTCGCACATGCGGGTGGCCGACGAGCTGGCGGCGGCGCGCTATCCGCGCGAGGTCGGCCCCGGCGTCTACGACATCCACTCGCCGCGCGTGCCGGACCGGGAGGAGGTCGTCGCCCTGCTGCGCGCCGGTCTCGCGGCGATCCCGCCGGAACGGCTGTGGGTCAACCCGGACTGCGGCCTCAAGACCCGGGGGTGGCCGGAGGTGCGTGACGCGCTGACGCATCTGGTGGGCGCGGCCCGGGAGTTGCGGGGCGGGCTTTCCTGAGGCGCGGGTCCGGTTCGCGGGTTCGGTTCGCGGGTTCGGTTCGCGGTTCGCGGGTCCGTCCCGGTCGGGAGGTGTCCACTTCCGACCGGGACGGACCGGCGGGCGCCGGAAGGCTTCTGTTTCCGCTCTCTCCCTGACCTCTTCCGACCCCTTCCCCCGTATCTCGTCCCAGGAGTGGCTCCCGTCCCCCGCACGGTCGTTGACCAGCGGGGATTGTCAGTGGTGGCCCGTAGAATCGACAGTGTTCGAATGGTCAGCCGTCGTTCCCGGAGGTACCGATGGCCGCTGTCGTGACACCCCTTCCGCTGGAGATTCCGCTCTCTTCCCCGACCGCCCCCGAGTTGCGCAGAAAGCGGCTGCCCGCCGGGCAGCCGCGCGCCTGGTACGAGTCGCACAACCGCAGGCTGAAGGCGCTGCGCCTGGCCACGGCCCTGCTGGACACCGGCGTCTACCATCCGGCCGGCGCCAGCGACGAGCGCATACGCGCCATCGCCCCGCTGATCGGCGTCCATCCGCCGTCGACGACCACCTGCCGCATGGTCCGCTCCCTGATGCGCCACTGAGGGGGCACTCCCCGGGGCTCGTTCGCTCAGCCCCCGGACCCGCCCCCCGCCCCGAGCGGGGGGCGGGGATCACCGACGGCCGGCCCCGCGTTCCAGGGGGCCGACCACCACCGCGCCGGCGTGCTCGCTCAGCGAGGCCAGACCGACGTTCCCACCCTTGACCATCTCCCGCATATGCCCCCAGCCCCTTCACCGCACCGTCACGTGTCGCTCAGTGTGCGCGAACGATAACGTCAGAAACGGTCGGGCGTCCGGCAGTTGGCCTATTTTCCGCTGTCCGCGACATCCCCCTTCGCCAGTGCCTCGCGGACGCGCATCAGGGCGAAGCCGAGGAGGTTCTGACCGCGCCAGCGGGTGGGGGAGGTGGCGCGGGGGTCGTCGGCCGCGTGGCCGATGCCCCAGACGCGGTCGACGGGGCTCGCCTCGACTAGGACGCGGCCGGAGGTGGCGAGCAGGTAGTCGCGCAGCGCCGGGTGCTGGGCGAACTTGGCGGTGTTGCCCCGGACGACGATCCCCATGCGGCCGGCGCGCCAGGTCTCCTCGTCGAAGCGCGCGACCTGCCTGCCCAGGGCCTTGGCCGCGCCGGGGTGGGGAGCGGCCAGGATGCGGGCGGCGGTCTCCTCGTCCCCGAAGAGCCTCGCCTTGCCGACCATCATGTAGGACTCGGCGCTGGGGTAGCCGACGCCGTCCACGGTGAACGGCGCGGCCCACCACTGGCTGAGGACCCAGGGCCCCGGGGCGTCGTTCCGGCCGGCGCGGTGGCCCCAGAAGCAGAGGTACTTGAGGGGCCGGCCGGAACGCTCCCAGCGGCGGAGCTCGTCGAGGTCGGTCGGTGGGGTCCGGCGGTTCTTCATGGCTTCAGCCTGACGCGGACCGGGTGTCGGGGCCATCGGTTAACGGTGCCGCCGGCCGGGTGAGAATCGGCCGGCGCCGAACGGCACGGCCCGCGCGGGCCGTGCCGTTCGGCCACGCTGGTGGCTCGCCCAGTAGCCGGCCCGCGCGGGTCGGAGTCAGGAGGGACCGGCCATGTCCGTTGATCCGCTCGCCCACTTCCTGCGGCAGCTCAGCCCCGAGAACCGGCGGTGGATGGAGGGCCAGCCCGAGGACAAGCAGCGCGTCATCGCCGAGCGTTGGGAGCCGGCCGAGGGGCGCGGCGCCTCGTGGCTCGCCTCGCTCGATCTGGCTCCCGACCTGGTGGACGAGGGCGCCTCGGCCAACGCGTACCTCCAGGAGGTGCGGGACGGCGAGGAGTACTGACCGGCTCCCGCGCGTTCACACGAGGCTCGCGCCGTACTGGGCGAGCACCTGGGGCACCGGCTGGTAGTAGGTGGTGCCGCCGCTGGAGCAGTTGCCGCTGCCGCCGACGGGGATGCCGAGCAGTGTGGTGCCCGAGGTGAGCGGGCCGTTGCGGTCGCCCGGTTCCATACAGAGGTTGGTCTGGATCAGTCCCGTAACGACCACGCCGCCACCGAAGTTGATCGTGACGTTAAGGGCGGTGACCGTTCCGCTGTGGCAGCCGGTGGTGGTGCCGCCGCGGGTGACGGTCTGGCCGACGGTCGGGTTGCCGGCCGAGGTGAGGGGCGCGCCGCCGCAGTTGGGGGTCCGCTCGACGGGGACGGCCGGGTTCTCGTAGGCGAAGAGCCCGTGGGTGGGGAACACGCCGCTGGTGGTGGGCCCGATCGGCACCGTCAGCCCCGGGTCCGCGTACCAGTGCGGGAAGCCGTCGGTGCAGGTGCCGGGGAGCAGTCCGAAACGGTCGTCGCCGATGGCGAGGTTGACCACGACCGTGCAGGAAACGCCGGCGTCCGAATAGACGGTGTCACCGCCGGCCACCAGCGGAACGGCGTCGGTCGGCGCCCCCACCGGCTGTGC
Organism: Streptomyces sedi; assembly: GCF_006335015.1. Lineage (GTDB taxonomy): Bacteria > Actinomycetota > Actinomycetes > Streptomycetales > Streptomycetaceae > Streptomyces > Streptomyces sedi. The sequence continues at coordinate 503,420 of NZ_VDGT01000001.1, read as the reverse complement.
GTGCGGCGGCACCCCGGCCGGCGCTCCGGCGGTCTGGGCCGCCGCCGCGCCCGTCGGGAACGCCAGCAGGCAGACGAGGGCGACCAGCGCCGCCCAGGCGCGGACCGGTGGGCGGGGCGCGGCTGTCGCGGGGCGCACGCCGGCGCGAAGGCGGAGGCGGAACAGGGAACGTGCGGTACTCACGGGTCCTCCCGGAGGCACGAAAGACGCGGACAGACGGGCGTACGGGCGTACGGGCATACCGGCATGGGGACTTGCGGGCACACGGACACACGGGCATGACGTCGAAGCCGTCAACACGCCATCCTCCCAGCGCGGTCATCTCCCGTACACAGCCGTGACGCCGGCGCTCCGGCAGCCCCAGCGTGAGGGCCGCGCTCAGCCCATCGCCCGGTCCAGGTTGACCGCCGCGCTGATCAGCGCGAGATGGGTGAACGCCTGCGGGAAGTTCCCCAGATGCTCGCCCGTCAGGCTGATCTGCTCGGCGTACTGCCCGACGTGGTTGGCGTAGGTGAACATCTTCTCCAGCCCCAGCCGCGCCTGTTCGACGCGGCCCGCCCTGGTCAGCGCCTCCACCCACCAGAAGGAGCAGAGCGAGAACGTGCCCTCGGTGCCGCCGAGGCCGTCCGGCGTCAGGCTCGGGTCGTAGCGGAAGACCAGGGTGTCGGCGACCAGGTGTTCGGTGATGGCGTCCAGGGTGGAAAGGAAACGCGGGTCCGTGGGCGAGATCAGCTTCACCATCGGCATCAGCAGCAACGAGGCGTCCAGCACCGGCCGTTCGCCCCCGGTGCGCGGCGGTTCGCCCCCGGTGTGCCCCCGTTCCTCCCCGGTGGGCCGAGGTGCGCCGCCCGCGTCCGCCGCACGGAGCCGCTGGGTGAACGCCCCGGCCTCGGGGTCCCAGCCCCGGTCCATGATCTGCGCGTAGATCCGGTCCCGCTCCGCCATCCAGCGCGTCAGGTCGCCCGGCAGGCCCCGTTGGCGGGCCATTCTGATCATGCGTTCCACCGCGACCCAGCACATCAGCCGCGAGTAGGTGTGTTCCTGCCGGCCGGCGCGGGTCTCCCAGATGCCCTCGTCGGGGCGGTCCCAGTTCTCCAGCAGCCACTCCAGCTTGTCGCGGAGCCCCACCCAGCTGTCGTGCGAGATGCCGGTGCCGTACTTGTTGAACAGGTAGACGCTGTCGACGAGTTCGCCGTAGATGTCGAGCTGGAGCTGGTGCGAGGCGCCGTTCCCGGTGCGCACCGGGCGGGTGCCGCAGTAGCCGGCGAGATGGCTCAGCTCCTCCTCCGGCAGGCTCGGTTCGCCGTCGATGCTGTACATCACGCGCAGCGGTCCGACGCCGTCGGGCGCCTCGGCCGTGGTGCCGAGGTTGTCCGTCAGCCAGTTGATGAACGCCTCCGCCTCGTTGGTGAAGCCGAGCCGCAGCAGCGCGTAGAGCGAGAACGCCGCGTCCCTGATCCACACGTGCCGGTAGTCCCAGTTGCGCTCGCCGCCGATCCGCTCCGGCAGCCCCAGCGTGGGGGCAGCGATCAGCGCGCCGGACGGCTCGTGGGTGAGCAGCTTGAGGGTCAGCGCGGAACGGTTGACCGTCTCCCGCCATCGCCCCGAGTAGACGGACTGGCCGATCCAGCGTCGCCAGAACGCCACGGTCGCGGTGAAGAGCCGTTCCGCCTCCTCCGCGTCGACACCGGACGGCTCCCCGCCACCCGCCGTGTCCAGGACGAAGAGCGCCGTCTCGCCCTCGGCCAGCGGGAACCCGGCCACCGCGTCCCCGTCCTCGACGGTGAGCGGCACGTCGGCCAGCAGCGAGAGCGTCAGCCCGTCCCCGGTGAACAGCACGCCGCCGGCCCGGGGTTCGGCCCGGTGGGTGCCGCGCCCGTAGTCGAAACGGGGCGCGACCTCGACCCGCATCCGGGTCGTGCCCCGCACGTTGACCACCCGGCGGACCAGTCGCTGCCGGTGGTCGGGGTCGTGCTCCCGCAGCACCGGCATGAAGTCCTGGACCTCGACCATGCCGTCCTCGGTGAGCATCCTGGTGATGAGGATGTTGGTGTCGGGGAAGTAGAACTGCTGCCGGCTGGCCACCTCGCATCCCGGTCTGACCAGCCAGTGGCCGCCGCGCTCCGGGTCGAGCAGGGCGCCGAAGACGCTGGGGGAGTCGAAGCGCGGGGCGCAGAACCAGTCGATCCTGCCGTCCGTGCCGACGAGGGCCGCGGTGCGCAGGTCGCCGATGAGGCCGTGTTCGGCGATCGGGAGATAGGGCGGGTCGAGGCGGTTCACGCGTCCCGCACCGCCCAACCGTCCGGCGCCGCCAGGTCGAGCGCCGCGCGGGGGCCCCACGAGCCGCGCGCGTAGGGCAACGGCCCGGGCGGGTCGTCGAGCACCGGCTGGCACACCTCCCACAGCCGCTCGATCTCGGCGGCGCCAGTGAAGAGCGTCTGGTCCCCGCTCAACGCGTCGAGCAGCAGCTTCTCGTACGCCTCCAGCGGCTCGTCGTCGGGGAACGCGATGTCCGGACGGAACGTCAGATCACCGCGTGCGACACGGAGTTCGGCGCCGGGGCGCTTGGCGCCGAGCCGCAGCCGCAGCAGCGGCCGGTCGCTCAGCTCCAGCGACAGCTCGTCCGGCAGCTCGTCCGGCAGGTCATCCGGGCGCGCGCCGCGCCCCTCGCTCGAACGTTCGCCGCGTCCGCCGCGTCCGCCGGCGAAGAGGGCCAGCGGCGCCTCGCGGAACCGCACGGTCAGCAGCCGCTCCGAACTGCCCATCGCCTTGCCCGTGCGGAGCAGGAACGGGACGCCCCGCCACCGCCAGTTGTCCACCCAGGCGCGCAGCGCGACAAAGGTCTCCACCGTCGAGTCGTCGGCGACCCCCTCCTCGTCCCGGTAGCCGTCGAACTGGCCGAAGACCGTCTCCGCCGGGTCCAACGGCCGCAACGACCGGAAGAGCGCGAGCCGTCGGGCGCGAAGCCCCTCCGCGTCCAGCCTGGCCGGCGGCTCGATGGCGGCCACCCCCAGCATCTGGCAGAGATGGGTGCTGACCATGTCGCGGAACGTCCCCGTCGACTCCATGAACGCGGCGCGCCCCTCAAGGCCCAGCGCCTCCGGCACGTCGATCACCACGGAGGCGACATGGTCCCGGTTCCAGAAGGACTCGAAGATCCCGTTCCCGAACCGCAGGGCGAGCAGCGTCCGCACCGCCTCCAGGCCGAGGAAGTGGTCGATGCGGAAGACGCGTTCCTCCGGCACGAACTCGGCGATGGTGGCGTCGAGTCGGCGGGCGCTGGCCAGGTCGGTACCGAACGGCTTCTCCATGATCAGCGACGCCCCGTCGGCCATCCCGGTCCGCCCGACCATCCGCACCATCTCCTCGGCGATGGACGGCGGAACGGAGAGATAGAGCAGCGGGTGGGCGCGTTCCCCCGCCTCCTCGCGGGCGCGCCGCAGGGCCTCGGCCAGCTGGGAGCCGTCCTCGGTCGTGGCGGCGACGAAGTCGATCCGGGCGGCGAACTCGGCCCACCGCCGCGCGTCGAAGACCTCGCTCGCGAACTCGCGCGCCCCCTCGCCCAGATGGTCGCGGAAGTGCTGGAGGTCGCCCCGCGCGCGCCGGCCCGAGCCGATGATCCGCAGGTCGTCCGGGAGCAGCCCGGCGCGGAAGAGCCGGAAGAGCCCGGGGAAGAGGTTGCGCCGGGCCAGATCGCCCGTCGCGCCGAAGATCACCAGCACCCGCGGGTCGCGCACGGCCGTGCGGGAGGCTGAGGATGAGTGGGCATCGTTCATAGGGCGGTCTTCTCCCTCGGTGGGCGCGCCGGACGGCTGACACCCCACTCTGCGCGCCCGCCCCCTCCCCACCAACGGAACCCGCCGGGCGCCGCGCGAGGGTCACCGGAGTGCGGGCCGGCGCGGTGGCCGTCCCGGTCCGTGAACCCGTTGGCCGAACCCGCCGCCCCTCTGGCAGGGTGGGCCGATGGAGGGAACGCGGGACCTGGCCGGCGGGCTGCCGGCGATCCGGGGGGAGTGGGAGGCCCATCTGACGGTCGGCTGCCCACCCTCGGGGGTGGAGGCGCTGGCCGCCTGGGCGGAACGCCACGGACACGGCTTCGTTCATATCGTGCTGGCGCGGGGCGCGACGCCCTCCCAGCCGATGGTCAACCTGAGCGGCCTCGGCCCGCTCGCCGGGGCCGGTCGTGAGGTCGCCGGCGTCGCGGCCCAACTGGCCAACGACGGTTATCCGTTGACCCGCGTCAAGATCGAGACCACCCCCTGGGCCCACGGCGTCCCCACCCACGACGCGGCGGCCGGGTCCGACCACCGGGACCGCTACTTCGAGCACCATGTGAAGCTGCTGCTGGCCCCCGACCACGACCGGCCCTCGCTCGAACGCCTCGCCGTCGCCCACGGCGCGCACCTGTCGCGGAACGCCCGCCGGGTCCGGGCCGACGGCGCGGAGGAACGGTTCGTCACGCAGCGTTGCGCCGGCGTCGGCTCCTCCAGCGCCGCCCGCCGGCTGGCCGCGCTGCTGGACGCGCTCGCGGTGGCGTCCGTTCCGCACCGGGTCGTCGAGGTCGAACGGGAGTACGTCGCGCACGACAGCAACCTCGCCCTGGACGACGGCTGGCTCACGGCCGCCGCCGCACCGGACGTGCGAGGGACGCGAGAAGCGCGAGGGACACGAGAGGCGCAAGAGGGAAGCACCGTTACCGAGGGGACGACCACACCGTGAACCAGCCCGAGCGCGACTCCGAGCCCGTGGGCCAGCCAGGGGCAGCCGCCGCCCCGCCCCCGCGCACGCCCGTCGACGAGACGCCCCGGCGGCGCCGGTTTCCCGCCACGCTGCTGCCGGCGCCCGAGGGGCTGCGGCGGCCCGAGATCTTCGACCCCGCGCTCAAGCACTTCCCCGGCGCCTTCCGGGCCGGCGAGCCCGTGTTCGACGACCCGGCCGCCCGCGACGCCTGGCACCTCGCCCGGCGCACCGCGCTCGACCTGGTGCTGGCCGGCGTCGCCGGCGGCCGGTGGGCGGACCATCTGGTGCTGCGCGGCAGCGCGTTGCTCGCGGGCTGGTTCGGCGAGGCGGCGCGTGACCCCGGCGACCTCGACTTCGTCGTCACTCCCGCCGAGTGGGCGATGGACGGCCCCGAGACCTCGGGGCTGCTCACCGACCTCGCGCGCGACGCCGAGGCCGCGGCCCGCGCGCACGCCGGCGCGCACGCCGGGGTGGCGATCGACGCCGCCGGCGCGGCCGTCGAGGACATCTGGACCTACGACCGGGTGCCCGGCCGGCGCATGGTGCTGCCCTGGACCGCGCCCGGCACCCCGGGCGGCACCGTCCAACTCGACCTGGTCTTCAACGAACCGCTACCCGAACCGCCCGAGCCCGTCCGGTCGCGCCCGCTGGGCGAGGGCCCCGGCGCGCTGGTCCTCGGCGTCTCGCCCGGGCTGTCGCTGGCCTGGAAGCTGCTGTGGGTGGTGTCCGACATGCACGTCCAGGGCAAGGACATCTACGACGCGCTGCTTCTCGCCGAGGACACCCCGCCCGACTTCGACCTGGTCCGCGCCGCGTTTCTGGCCGTCCCGAGCACGGAGGGGGAACGTCTGACGCCGCCGGGCGACTGGTGGATCTCCTGGCTCGGGGACATGGGCGTCGAGTGGGAGCACTTCGAGCGCGAGTACCCGGAGTTGGCGGCCCGCACCGCCGACTACGAGCCCCGGCTGCGCCGCGTCGTCGCCCCGCTGCTGGCCGAGGCCGACCGCCCGGGCGACACCCCGCACCGGCGCTGGGCACGCTGGCTGGCGCCGCTGATCGACGAAGCGCGGGCCCGCGACCCGCGCGAACGGGCCGCCGCCCTCGGCGAACTGGCCGTGGAGGGCCCGTCCGGCCTGACCGCCGCGGTGGTGATCCTGCGCGAGCTCGCGGGGGCGGAGGCGCCCTCGGTGCGGGAGACGATGGAGACCGTGCTCGCCGCCGACGAGCGCTGGTCGTGGCTCAGGTCCCGGCCGCACCTCCTGCGCTTCACCCTGAGCGACCTGGGCGAGGAGCAGGACGACCGACCGGACGGCTGAGTGCACGGCTGAGTGCACGACCGACCGGACGACCGAGTGGATGACGGAACGGCGGGTGCGTCCGGGACAGGCCCGTTCCGTACGCTTCGTTGTCCCGGCCCCACCACCAGCGCGGGCCACACGATCAGGAGACGGCCATGGAGAGCGACCGACTTCAGGCGGTCAACCGCATGATCCTCGCCCAGCGGGTGCGGCTCGCGGTGAACCAGTACGAGATATCCGAGGAGGCACCGGGCGGCGGCCAGGGTGAACTCATCGCGTTCGCCCAGCAGAAGCGACTCGCGCTGAAGGAACGTGTCACGTTCTGGCACGACACGGAACGTTCCCGCGTCTTCGGCGGCTTCGCGCACCGTCAGGTGGTGGACCTCGGCGGCACCTACGACGTGACCGGCGCGGACGGGGAGACGGTCGTCGGCACGTTCAGCAAGGACTTCAAGAAGTCGCTGACACGTTCCACCTGGCATCTGGACCAGCCGGGGCTGCCCACCATGACCGGTTCCGAGCGGAACAAGAAGGTCGCGGTCGCGCGGCGCGTCGCGCGGTTCATCCCCGTCGTCGACGACCTGCCCATCTGGGCCTACCACTTCGACTTCCACCTGGAGGGCACCCTCGCCCTCTCCGTCAGCCGGAAGCGCACCGTGCGCGACCGCTATCTGGTGGAGATCCACGAACCCCGCCTCGACCGCCGCCTGGTCGTCGCCCTCGCGGTCGCGCTCGACGCGATGCAGGGCCGGTAGCGGAGGCGGGTGAACGGGAACAACGGGTATCCGCGCGGAGCGCGAGGCGCGCCCCGGCTGCACGTGACCCGCTGACGACTTGGCCGGTTGGCCGGTGGAACGGCAGGCCCGCGTCGTCCGCTCGCGCGCGCGGACCACGCGGGCTCCCTGCCGAGCGCGGGGGATTACTCGGCCGGAGGGGTGACCGGCTCCCAGCCGTCCGCCTCTTCGACCTCTTCCTGGGTGAGCTGGGTGAGGTCGATCGAGCCGTCCTCGTTCTTCTCCACGCTGACGCCGGGGCCGAGGTCGATGTCGCCCTCGCCGGGCTGGGTGGGGCCGGACTCGGTCTGGCCGGAGGACGGGGTGCCGCTCTTCTCCCCGGCGTCGCTGTCGGAGGCGTTGGCGGAGGTGACGGCGAGGGCGGTCAGGCCGAGGGCGGCGACGGACGAGGCGATGATGCCCACGACTCGGAACTTGCGCATGAGTGCTCCCTGTTGCGTTGGCGCGTCTGTCGGACGCGGCTGTCTGACGGGTGTCTCCCGAACTCGGCGTCCCCGCCGTGTTCGTCGTGCCTCCATCTCATCGCGGCGGCACGTTCGGCACGGTTAAGGGACAGACGATCCTCGGGCGGCTTCTCTTAACCCGTCGCAACATCCGCCCTACCGGCGTGCGGAACCAGTCGAGCCCGTCGAGCCCGTCGAACCAGCCGAGCCCGTCGATCGCCGACGAGGAGCCGACGGCTCCTCACTCCTCCCGCTGCGCCGGGCGCACCGGACGGACCATGTGCACCTCGCGGGGGCGCGTCGGCGAGATCCGGGGGGTGGTCGCCACGAATCCGTGACGTTCGTACAGGCGTTGGCTGCCGGGCGTCGTCGCCTCAAGCTCCGCCTCGGCGCCCTGCCGGTCCACCGAGCGCAGCCCGTGCGCCAGCAGCACCCCGCCCAGGCCGCGCCCCCGCGCCGACCCGTGCACGGCGATGCCCTCCAGACGCCAGCGCCGCCCCACCGCCCCGCCCGGCGCGGGCCCGCGCCCGAGCCGCGCCGCGACCCGGCGCGCCCAGGGGCGGGGCGCCCCCGGCGCCTCCCAGAGCGCGACGGCGACGGCGCCGCCGTTCTCCACCACGACCTCCACGCGCCCGTGCGCCAGGGAGGTCGCCACCGCCCGTGCGTAGTAACGGCGCAGCCTGCGACGGATGCCGCCCGCCCCCAGGTACCAGTAGTGGCGCCGCCAGCTCGGGTCGCGGCTGAAGACGTCGACGAGCAGCTTCGTCGCGTCCGCGACCAGCGGGGCGTCGCCCGCCGCGAGCGCGCGGGGCAGTGGCCGGTTCATCTGGTTCCTTCGGGGGTGCGGGGCCTGCGCGGAACGGTCCACACCTCGTGGACCAGCTGCGATGCTCGCCGACCGCCCCGTCCCGCGCCCGCCGGACACGCCAGGGTGCCTCAACCGGCCTCGCGCAGCTCCGCGTTGGCGAAGGCCCGCATCCCGGGCGCGAACGCGACGCGCGGCGTCCAGCCGAGCGCGGCGTGGGCGCGTGCCGGGGACGCGGTGATGTGCCGGACGTCGCCCAGGCGGTACTCGCCCGTGACGACGGGGGCCGGCCCGCCGTGGGCGTCCGCCAGGGCGCGCGCCATCTCGCCGATGGTGCGCCGTTCGCCGCTGCCGACGTTGAACGCGCGCAGCTCCCCCTCCGGGCGGACGGTGTCGCTCGTCAACGCGGCGACGTTGGCGGCGGCCACGTCGGTGACATGCACGAAGTCGCGCAGCTGGCCGCCGTCCTCGAAGACGCGGGGCGCGCGGCCCGCCTCCAGCGCCGAACGGAAGAACGACGCGACCCCCGCGTAGGGGGTGTCCCTCGGCATCCGGTCGCCGTACACGTTGTGGTAGCGCAGGCTGGTCGCCCGCCCGCCGGTCGCCCTGGCCCAGGCGGCGGCCAGGTGTTCCTGGGCGAGCTTGGTCGTGGCGTAGACGTTGCGCGGGTCGGTCGGTGCGTCCTCGGTGACCAGCCCGGGGACCAGCGGGGCGCCGCAGCGGGGGCACGGCGGCTCGAACTCCCCGGCGGCGAGCCGGTCGGCGCCGCGCGGACCGGGCCGCACCGGGCCGTGGGTGGGGCAGTCGTAGCGACCCTCGCCGTAGACGACCATCGACCCCGCCAGCACCAGCCGTTCCACGCCGGCGTCCGCCATGGCGGCCAGCAGCAGCGCGGTGCCGTGGTCGTTGACGCTCACATAGGCGGGTGCGTCGGCGAAGTCCTTGCCGAGGCCGACCATGGCCGCCTGGTGGCAGACGGCGTCCACGTCGCGGAGCGCGTGCCGCAGGGGCGCGGGGTCGCGGATGTCGGCGTGGTGCCAGCGGACGTCCGCCGCCTCCGCGAGGTGCGGCGGGGGGCGGCGCACGTCGAGCACGGACGGCTCGTGGCCCTCACGCAGCAGCTCGTCGACGATGTGCGACCCGATGAAACCGGCGCCGCCGGTGACCAGTACACGCATGGGGGAACGCTATCCGCGCCGCGCGCCGGGGCCGCCGTGTCCGGCCCTGACGTCATACTTCCGTAAGGGCGCGCCGTTACGGAAGGGAGTGCCCCCGAACGCCCCGCCCCCGCACGGGAGTCGGCGGCTCAGCGCGCAGGCAGCACGACCTCGAAGCGGCAGCCGCCCTCCACGTTCCGGACGCCCGTGTGGCCGGCGTGCGCCTCGACGATGCCGCGCACGATCGCCAGCCCGAGCCCCGCCCCCGCCGGAGGCGTCCGCGCGTCGGAGCCGCGCCATCCCGTGTCGAAGACGCGGGGCAACGCGTCCGGCGGGATGCCGCCGCAGCCGTCCGTCACCGACAGCACCACCGTCTCCGCGCGGCGCGCCGCCGCCACGGCGACCGTTCCGTCGGGCGGGGTGTGGCGGATCGCGTTGACCAGCAGGTTGGCCAGCACGCGGTGCATCTCCTTGCCGTCGACCTCGACGGGCACCGGCTCCACGCCGTGGTCGGCCAGGACCACGCCGCTCTGCCGCGCGAGCGGGTCGGCGCCGGCGATGGCGTCGCTGATGAGGTCGTAGACCGACAGCCGGGTCGGGCTCAGGGCCAGCGCCCCGGCCTGGATGCGGGAGAGTTCGAAGAGGTCGCCGACGAGGGAGCCGAGCCGTTCGACCTCGGTGCGGATGAGCCGGTGGTAGCGGTCGGGGTCCTCGGCGACGCCGTCCTCCAGCGCCTCGGCCATGGCACGCAGCCCGGCGAGCGGCGAGCGCAGGTCGTGGGAGATCCAGGCGACCAGCTCCCTGCGGGAGGACTCCAGGGCCCGTTCGCGCTCCCTGGCCTCCGCCAGCTTGTCCTGCGCGGCGGCCAACTGCTCCGCGAGGGAGGTGAGTTCGGCGGGCATCGGGCCGGTGGGCGGGGTGAAGGTGCCGACCTCGCCCAGCGTGCGCGCCGACCGCTGCAACGCGCGGTGCGCGCCCGTCACCCAGCGGCCGAGCAGCAGCGCGGTGGCGGTGGCGGCCAGCGCGCCGACCGCGTTGACGGTGACCACCACGGCCAGGTCGTGGGCGGACAGGAACATCGCCCAGGCCACCGAGAGGGTCCCCGCCAGCAGGGCGCTGACGGTGATCCCGATCAGCACGGCCAGCGAGACCGAGACCGAGCGCCGTCTGACCATGGCGAGCACACCCACGCCGACGGCGCCGGCGACGGCCGCCCCGGCCGCCGCGTAGAGGGCGATGAGCGGGAGGTCCCGCAGCAGCTGTTGGAATCCCACGCGCCCCTCACCCGGCGTCGAAGCGGTAACCGACTCCCCAGACCGTGGTGATCAGGCGCGGCTTCGCGGGATCGGTCTCGATCTTGTGCCGCAGCCTGCGGATGTGCACGGTCACGGTCGACAGGTCACCGTAGTCCCACCCCCATACGCTACCCATCAGCTCCTCCCTGCCGAACACGCGCCCCGGATGGCGCAGAAAGTGCGCCAGCAGGTCGAACTCCCGCAGGGTCAGGCGCAGTTCGCCGCGCGCGTCGGACGCGGTGTGCGCCCTGGGGTCGAGCACGAGGGCCCCGGCCCGCAGCACGCCCTCGTCCGCGGCGGGGCGGGCCTGCGCGCGGCGCAGCACGGAGGTGACGCGCAGCACCAGTTCTCGGGGGCTGAACGGCTTGGTCACGTAGTCGTCGGCGCCGACCTCAAGGCCGAGGACCCGGTCCTCCTCGTCGCCGCGCGCGGTGAGCATCACGACGGGAACGGGCCCCCGTTCGCGCAGTCCCCGGCAGACGGACAGGCCGTCCAGGCCCGGCAGCATCAGGTCGAGGACGACCAGGTCGGGAGGGCACTCGGCCGCCCTGGTCAGGGCGGCGGGCCCGTCCCCGACCCGGTCGACGACGAATCCGGCCCGACGCAGATAACTGGTCACCACCTCCGCCACGGTCGGGTCGTCGTCGACGACGAGGACCCGGGACGGCGGGGTCGCGGGGTTCGGCTGGCGCATAGCACCGAGTGTCACACCGGGCGTTGCTCCCGCCGAGGGCGCGGGCGCCCCTGACGGGTCGATGTCAGGGTTCCGTAAGACCTCATGCCCCGATTTGCCCGATTCGGCTCCGTAGGGTGGTGTGGCGTGACCAACTCCCCGATCACGCAGGGCGATCTCGTGCTGCCCTGCCTCGACGAAGCGGAAGCGCTGCCCTGGGTGCTGTCCAGGGTCCCGGACGGCTGGCGTGCGCTGGTGGTGGACAACGGTTCCGCCGACGGCTCTGCGGCCCTCGCCGAACGGCTGGGCGCCCGGGTCGTGCGCGAGCCCCGCCGCGGCTTCGGCGCCGCCTGCCACGCCGGGCTGCTCGCGGCCACCGCACCGCTGGTGGCGTTCTGCGACTGCGACGGCACCCTCGACCCCGCCGAACTGCCGCGCGTCGCCGCGCCGGTCGCCGCGGGCGACGCCGAACTCGTGCTGGCGCGGCGCCGGCCCACGACCCGCGGCGCCTGGCCGCCGCACGCCAGGGCCGGCAACCGGGTGCTCGCCGGGATGCTGCGGCGGCGCACCGGGGTCCGGCTGGCCGACCTCGGCCCGATGCGCGTGGCACGCCGGGAGGCGCTGCTCGACCTGGGGCTGACCGACCGGCGCAGCGGCTACCCGCTCCAGATGGTGGTCAGGGCCGCGGAGGCGGGCTGGCGGATCGAGGAGACCGAGGTCCCCTACGCCCCGCGCACCGGCCGTTCGAAGGTGACGGGCACCTGGCTCGGCACCTGGCGCGCGGTCTCCGACATGCGGGCGGTGCTCAAGTGACGCGCACGGAACGGGAAACGGCAGGCTCCGGGCGGAACGCCGCGGGCACGGAACGGGAAACGCCGGACGGCGGACGGAACGCCGCGGGCGCCGCCCCGGAGTCGCGCGCCTCCGCCCCGGCGGGCCCCGCGACGCTGCTGGTCATCGCGAAGGAGCCGGTGCCCGGCCGGGTCAAGACGCGGCTCACCCCGCCGTTCACCCCCGAGGAGGCCGCCGCGCTGGCCGAGGCGGCGCTCGCCGACACGTTGCGCGCCGTGCTGCGCGTTCCGGCCAGGCGCCGGGTCCTGGTGCTCGACGGGCGGCCGGGCCGGTGGCTGCCGCCCGGGTTCACGGTGGTGCCGCAGGAGGCCGGCGGGCTCGACGAACGGATCGCCGCCGCCTTCGCCGCGTGCCGGGGCCCGGCCCTGCTGGTCGGCATGGACACCCCGCAGCTCACCCCCGAACTCCTCGCCCCGGCCACCGCCCCCGACGCCTGGCCGCCCGGCCGGGCCTGGCTCGGCCCCGCCGCCGACGGCGGCTTCTGGGCGCTCGGCATGGCCGAGCCGCGCCCCGAAGCCGTCGCCGGCGTCCCCATGTCCCGCGCCGACACGGGCGCCGCGCAACGCGCCCGGCTGCGCCGACTCGGCTTCTCCGTCGAGGAGTTGCCGACCCTGCGCGACGTCGACACCGCGGCCGACGCCGCCCTGGTGGCGGCCGGGGCGCCGCCGGGACGGTTCACCGCGCTGCACGCCGCGCTGTCCGGCGCCCCCGCGCACGAGGGGAGCGCCGGATGACCGCCGTCGTCGCGTCGCCCGCGCACCCGTGGACCGCCGACCCCTACGCCGCCGCCCTGCGCGCCGGGCGCGGGCCGCTGTATCTGCTGCGCGCGGACGGCGCCAGGCTGCCGCTGGACGTCGCGCGCTGGTGCGCCCGCCCCGACGCCGCCGACCTGTCGGTGCTCGAACGATGTCGCGGCGAGGTGCTGGACATCGGCTGCGGCCCGGGGCGCATGGTCGCCGCGCTGGCCCGCGCCGCGCGCCCGGCCCTCGGCATCGACACCGCGCCGGCCGCCGTCGCCCGCACCCGGGCCTCTGGCGGAACGGCGCTGCTCCGTTCGGTCTTCCAGCCGCTGCCCGCCGAAGGCCGTTGGGGCAGCGCCCTGTTGGTCGACGGCAACGTCGGGATCGGCGGCGACCCTTCCGCGCTGCTGCGGCGGGTCGCCGCCGTGGTGGAGCCGGGCGGCCTGCTGGTCGTCGAGACCGCTGCCGAGGAGGTCGACGAACGGTTCGAGGTCCGCCTCGCCGGCGCGGCGGGCTCCTTCGGCGCCGCGTTCCCGTGGGCCCGCGTCGGTCCCGGCGCACTGCGCGCCCTGGCCCGGCGCGGCGGCTGGCGGCCGGCCGACCAGTGGACGGTCGACGGCCGGGCGTTCAGCGCCCTGCGTCGGGGCGCGCGCTGAGCCCGCGCGCCCGGCGCGCCGCCCGCAGCCGGGCGGACAGCGCGACGCCGACCGTGGCCACCGCCACGGCCGCGAGCAGCGCGGCCAGGTTGGTGCCGTAGTCGAGCGACAGCACGGTGGGATTGCGCGGCGCGCCGGGGCGCAGCAGGATCGGCAGCACCACCAGCGTCGCGCACCCGGCCACCACCATCCCGCCGCGGACCACCCCGCGCCCCGGCCCCCGTGGCACCGCCAGCCCCGCGAGCATCACGAGCGACGCCAGCACCACGTCGTGCGCCACCAGCGCGCCGCCGAGCCACACCGCCACGTCGAAGGGCGCGCCGTCCGGCGTCGCCACCAGCAGCAGCCGCGCGCCCGCCAGCATCAGCGCGAGACCGACCACGGCGAGCGCTCCCCGCGCGATCCTCATGACAGCACCTCGATCCGTCCGATCCACTTGGTCTGGAGCACCCCGGGGCGGTTGGGGGCGATGATCCGGGCGGGAAACCCGTGGTCGGGGGAGAGTTCCTCCCCGTTGATCCGCAGCGCCAGCAGCGTCAGCGGGTCCCAGGCGTGCGGGGGCGGCAGCTCGGAGACCCGGTAGCCGCCCCGGCTCTGGAGCGACACGACGCGCACGGCCGAGCCCTCCGGGGCGTCCACGCGTGCCAGCAGGTCACGCACCCGCACCCCCGTCCAGTCCGCCGACGCGCTCCAGCCCTCGACGCAGGCGATCGGCAACCGCGCGGTGTGCTGCGGCAGTTCGTTCAACTCGGCCAGCGCGAGGGAGAACGGGCGCGGTCCCGCCACCTCCAGCCGCCACTCCGACGCGACCAGGCCGGCGACGCCCGCCTGGGCCGCCGTCCGGTTGACGGGCATGCCCTGGGCCGACGCGTCGGGGCGGCGCGGCGCCAGCAGCGTCAACGGGCGCAGCGGCGCGAACGCCTGCCCGGCCGTCACCAGCGTCAGCACGCCGACCGCCGCCCCCGTCCCGCGCAGCAGCGACCTGCGGTCCGGGCCCTGCGGATCGGCCGGCGCCCGCCGCCAGTTGGCGGCGATCTCCGGCGCCTTCAACGCCACATGCAGCAGCGTCGCGCCCACCAGCACCCAGGCCAGCGCCCAGTGCACCGCGCGGAACGGGAACGGCCACGGGTACCACTGCGCGGTGTTGACCAGTCCGAGGAACACCTCCAGCAGCGCGGCCGACACCAGTACCCCGATCGAGGCCCGTTCCGCCGCGTGGCGCACGGAGCGCACCGGCGGCCAGACGAACAGCTTCGGCCGGACCGTCCACAACTTGACCAGCAGCAGCGGGATCAGCGCGATCCCCGTCGCCACATGGAGCCCCTGGGTGAAGCGGTAGCCCCAGACGGGGCGGGTCGGCAGATGGGGCGCCAGCCAGCCGGGCGGCGTCTGGAGACCGTGACTGACCAGTCCGGTCACGAAGCAGACCACCACCCCCGCCCCCAGCCAGCGGCCCACCGCCGTCGCCGTGCGCGCGTCGTGCAACCGGGCGCGCCCCCGCGCCGTAGACTCCTCGGGCATCGTGCCCCTCCCCCTCGCTCGGACGTACCAATCGACTCGGGTTGACCAGCGGACCTGGGCTTACCGGCAGGCTTGGGCTTACCAGCGGACCTGGGCTTACCGGCGGGCTTGGGCTTACCAGTGGGCTCGGGACCTACCAGCGGGTGAGCCACAGGTGGTTGACCAGTAGCGCCGTCGCCGCCTGGGCGACCAGCCACGAACGGGCCAGCGCCGCCGGGAGCAGCGCGGCGGCCGGCAGCAACCAGACGGCGAACGGCAGCCAGATCCGTTCCGTCTCCGCCTTGCTCATCCCGGACACGTCGGCCGCGAGCACGGCCACCGCGCCCGCCGCCACCAGAGCGATCAGCGCCAGGTGCTCGGCGTCCACCGGGCGCCGCGCCGCCAACTCCCGCGCCCCCCACACCCCGTCCACCACGGCGCGGCGCAGCCCGGCGGCGGTGGCCAGGCCGACGGAGGCGACCTGGGCGGCGAGGTTGGCCCACACGAAGTAGGAGTAGGGCCGGTAGCCGCCGGCCCCCGCGTGGTAGCGGTCGACGAGGATCGTGTAGCCGTCGAACCACCAGAACCCGGCCGCCGTGAACGCCACGCCCCACGGCGCCACCCCCAGCAGCACCCAGGGCAGCGGGCGGGCGTCCCACGCGACCAGCAGCACCGCGACCCCGAGCGCCGCCATCAGCACCAGCCCGTACGACAGGTACAGCAGCAGTCCGAAGAGCAGCCCGGACCCGAGGGCCGCCAGCCGGCGCCCCGTTCGGCCCCGGGAGCCGCGCACCGACAGCGCCAGCAGCGCCACCGCCCAGGCCGCGACCCCGGCGAAGTAGCCGTCCGCGGAGACCCCCATCCACACCGCGGCCGGCGCCAGCACGACGAACGGCGCCGCGCGCCTGGCCGACTCCTCCCCGGCCAGCGCGCGCACGGTCACCAGCACCGCCGGCGCGGCGGAGGCCGCGACCACCACGCAGAACGCGGCGGCCCAGCCACCGCCGGCCAGCCCCACCCGGTCCAGCAGGACGAACGTGAGCGTGGCGCCCGGCGGATGCCCCGCGACATGGGCGGGCCAGTTGTCGGGGGAGTCCAGCGGGATGTGGTCGGTGAACGTCCGCAGGAAGTGCCCGATCCCGCCGATGTCGTCCAGCGCCGTCAGATACTCCTGCCCGTGGGCGAGCCGTTCGGTCACCCCGCGCCGCCAGCCGTCGACCAGCGCCAGCGACGTGATCCACAGCAGCGAACCGGCGCCCGAGGCCCACGCCAGCGCCCGCCAACTCAACCGGCGAGCCCACGTGGGCCCGTTGACCACCACCACGGCGGTCACCAGCAGCGCCGCCGGCGTGCCGGGCCCCAGATGGGGCTCCCACTCGGCGAACAGCGGCGGCCAGTCGAGAAACAGCACGTCGTCGCCGTTGACGGCGGCGCCGACGACGGCGGAGACGGCGAAGAGCAGCAGCGCCGAGGCGGCGGCCACCATGTCGGATGAGGGCTTGCGGACGTTCACGCGTTCACGCTAGGCGCGGCCGGGGCCGCGTGGACGGCCCGACGGCGGGACGTCACGGCTTCGTCAGAAACACCGGATCGGTCACGCGAGCGGCCCCGCACCCCGGCTGTCGCACGTCCTCGCCCCTTCCGACGGCCGCCGCGCGGGGCGGGGGCGCGACGCTGCCGGCCGGGCCCGGGCGCCGGGGACACGCCCATCGCCCGGGCCGGCGCAGGCCGTCACGGAACGCTCATCGTGCCGGGGCGGGGCGATCAAACGGGGCGCCTAGCGTGTCGATTCCCAGGCCGCGCCCGCTGCCGCGGGTCTCCCGTCGGGCGGGCCACCACGGAAAGGAACCGCCATGCCACGCCCCGGCCGCCGCCTTCGGACAGCCCTCCTCGCGTCGCCTCTCCCCCTGTTCCTCGCCGCGTCGCACGTCGTCGCCGCGCCGGAGACCGCGTCCCCCGGGGACCCCCGCGCCACGGTGGACCTGCCCTACGACGTGCACGACTACGACGTGGACATCGCGTACACGCCGGAGTCCGAGACGCTCAGCGGCAGGACCACCCTCACCGCCACGGCGGGCCCCGACCTGCACAGCGTCGAGCTGGCCCTGCGCTTGACGGCGACCTCCGTCACCGTCGACGGCACCCCCGTCGAGAACTTCGGCCAGACCGACGCCACCCTCGACATCGACCTTCCCGAACCCCTGCCGGACGGGCACCGCTTCACCGTCGAGATCACCTACGAGGGAGTGCCGGGGGAGAGCCCGGCCTGGGTTCCGACGACGGACGGCGGCTCCGTGACGGTCACCGGTGGCTCGGTCGGCACCTGGTTCCCCGCGCACGACACGCCCCGCGACCAGGCGCTCCTGCGAGTGAAGGCGGCCGTCCCGTCCGACTGGACCGCCGTCTCCAACGGCACGGAGACTCCTCCCGAAGTGCGGGGCGACACGGCCGTGTTCAGATGGAGCACCTCCCACGCCCTGTCGCCCGAGAGCGCCGTCCTGGGAATGGGGCCGTGGGAGACGGAACGCTCCCGGCTGAGCGACGGAACGCCCGTGACCAACGTCTACGGCGCGGGGCAGAGGAAGCTCATGAAGCCGCTGGCCGACCAGGCGCCGCGGATGATCCAGTTCCTGGAGGACGCCTACGGCCCCTACCCCTTCGACACGCTCGGGGGCATCTACGTGGAGGCGTTGAGTCAGGACACCCCGTTCTACGCACCCCAGGGACGCGTCATCTTCCCGGCTCCGGACTGGGCCGACGAGAGCGTCCTCGTCCACGAGCTGGCGCATCAGTGGTTCGGGGCGTCCGTGGGTGGGGACGGAACGGCGAGCGGCTGCCTGGGCGAGTGCTTCGCCACCTACACCGAGTGGATGTGGGCGGCCGACCAGTCGGGCGTCGATCTCGACGACCGCTACCGGGACGGCATAGCGGAGCACCGGGGCGACGAGGCGTGGTGGAGCGGCACCATCGAGTCCGGTGCCGCCATGTACACCAAGTCCCCGTTCATGATGCACGCGTTGTCGCACTACGTCGGCGAGGACGCCTTTCGGCGGCTGCTGACGCGTTGGCCCACCGAGAACGCCCACAGCGTGCGCCGCTGGCACGAGTTCGAGGCCATGGCGGCCGAGGAGGCGGGCAGGGACATGACGGGCTTCTTCGACGCCTGGGTACGCGGCCGGTCGGAACCCGCGCCCTCCTATCTCTGGCCCGGAGCCCTGGCACCGCGGTCCTGACCGGCCCTCACGCCACGTGGGGCGCGGGGACCGATGAGATCAACTTTCGTTCGGCAACGCACATGAGCGAACGGGCGCCGGGCATGTGTCCCCGCCCCGCGGCACACCTGTCCGACCACGTGGCTGAGGATCGGCGTCCCCGTCCCTCTCCGTACAGGACCTCACCGGAAGGGCCGCTGCCCCGGCCCCGCCGACGGAGAACTTGGACACGTATGTGACACAGACACCCGGGGAGGGTGGGGGCAAAACACCGCGAACCGGATATCAGCCCCTTCGGGCAAGCCCGCCCGCCGGGCAACCGCGCGCCCGCTGACCTGTGCGTATGTCAGATGTGAAGGAAGTGCCCCCGGCAGGACTCGAACCTGCGGCCAAGTGCTTAGAAGGCACCTGCTCTATCCACTGAGCTACGGGGGCCGGTCTTGGTCATGGCGTGGGACGGCGCCCCCTCGGTGACCTCGCCGCGCACAGGATAGAGCGTCGAGGGCATCGCCCCGGTTGCTTCACCGCAGCCCCCTCCTGTGGAGATCCGGTGAAGCCAGCCCTGATAATCGCAGGCGAGTGCGAAGTGCGCAGCGGTTTTGGGCGCTTCGAGGAGGGGTGTTGCGTACTCGTTATGCCACGCCGTGTGGGTCCCGGGTCGGCTTGGGGCGTCGTTCGGCGGAATATGCTTGGGAAACCGCTTGAAGTTGGGCATTCTGCGCATGTGGCGATCATGGACGCACGGCCCGAACTGCTGGACGCTCTGACCCTCCTGCGGGAGCGTCTCGCTGCCGCGCGCTTCCCCCTCGATCTCTCCGGGGCGGAGCGCGCGCGGCGGTCGCGCGCCGAGCTGCTCTCCCAACTCGACGGGTACCTGCTGCCCCGGCTGCGGCAGCCCGAGGCCCCGCTGCTGGCGGTGGTCGGCGGCTCCACGGGCGCCGGGAAGTCGACGCTGGTGAACTCGCTGGTCGGCCGCCGCGTCACCGAGGCGGGGGTGCTGCGCCCCACCACCCGCACCCCCGTGTTGGTCTGTCACCCCGACGACCACCACTGGTTCTCGGGGAAGCGTGTGCTGCCGCAGCTCGGCAGGATCTGGATGCCACGCCAGGAGGCCGAGCAGCCGCCGCCCGCGCGGAGCGACGGGGAGCCGGCGCTGGCCGTCGAGACGACCAGGGCGCTGCCCGCCGGGCTGGCGCTGCTGGACGCGCCCGACATCGACTCGCTGGTGGAGGGCAACCGCGACCTGGCGGCCGACCTGCTGGGCGCGGCCGACATCTGGGTGCTGGTCACGACGGCGGCACGGTACGCGGACGCCGTTCCGTGGCATGTGCTGCGCAGCGCGCGGGAGTACGACGTGACGGTCGTCACCGTGCTGGACCGGGTGCCGCACCAGCTGGCCGCCGAGGTCTCCCGGCACTACGGCACGCTGCTGGAACGGGCGGGGCTCGGCGCGACCCCGAGGTTCACGGTGCCCGAGCTGCCGGAGTCGGCGCGGGGCGGGTCGGGGGTGCTGCCGGCGACGGCGGTCTCCGGGTTGCGCGAGTGGCTGGGGCACCGGGCCAGGGATCGGGAGGCGCGGGAGCTGGCGGCGTTGCGCACGGCGCGCGGGGCGCTCGCCTCGCTGCGGGGGCGCGTGATGGCGCTGGCGGGTGCGGCGGCGCACCAGCACGCGACGGCGGTCCGTCTCGACCAGCGTCTCGCGGAGGCGTACGCGACGGCCGACCAACGGGTGCGCGCGACGCTCGCCTCCGGCGGGCTGCTGGCCGGCGAGGCGCGGGCGCACTGGCTGGCGTTCCCCGACGACTCCAGCGCCGACGAGCTGCTGGAGGCGTTGACCTCCGCGCTGACCGGGCTGTTGGCCGAGGCCGTGGCCACCGCCGACGAGAGCACCGACACCGCCTGGCGCGCGGTGGGCGGCGCGCCGCCGGCGGACGTGGAGGAGCCGGGGGCGGTGGAGGAACGGGTGGCCGTGGTGGTGCGTCGACTGCGGCGCTGCCTGGAGGAGTTGGTGGAGGAGGCGCGGCACGCGCCGCCGCCGCTCGGCCAGCCGCCGCAGCCGCGTTCCGGGCCGAGCGAGGACAGCGAGACCGCGGCGCTGCTGGCGACCGCGCTGCTCGGCGGCCGGGCGGCGACGGTCGCGCAGCAGACGCTGGCCGGCGCGTTGGGGCCCAGGGGCGCGGCCCGGCTTCGGGAGAAGGGCGCGCAGCAGCTGAGTGCCTGCGTGGCCCGGGCGCTGGAAGCGGAGAAGCGGCGCAGGGGGGCTTCGTTGCATCGGCTGGGGATCGTCGTGGACACGCAGGTGGAGCTGGTCTCCGCGCTGTCCGCGGTGCGTGCCGACCCCCGCCACACCGCCGTCTGACACCGCCAGGACAACGCCGCCAGGACAACGCCGCCAGGACAACACCGGCAGGACCACATCGCCAGGAGCACAGGGAGCGTCACGTGAGCGAGCACCAGACTTCAGGCCATCGCCGGCGACTCGGCGAGCACGCCGGGGACCACGCCGGAGCGCCCCCCGGCGAACGCCACGAGCCGGCCGCCGGCGGGGCGCGGGCCGCGACGGGGACGACCGGCACCGCGGAGGACGGGGTGCTGCGGGTGCGGCTGGGCGCGCTGCGCGAGTTGGTGGGGCTCTCCCGCACCCGGCTCGACGAGCGGGTGCTGGCCGAGGCGGGGCGCGTGCTGGACGAGGCGGCGGCGCGCGACCGGCTGCCGCGCGCCTACACGACCGTGGCGATCGCCGGGGCGACCGGCAGCGGGAAGTCGACGCTCTTCAACGCGCTGGCGGGGGCGCAGCTCTCCGAGGCGGGGGTGCGCCGCCCGACGACGGCCTCGCCGGTCTCCTGCACCTGGGAGGCGGGCCGGGAGCAGAGCCCCGACGGGCTGCTGGAGCGGCTGGGGGTGCCGGCCAGGGCGCGGCGGCGCGCGCATGTGCTGGACCCGGGGCTGCGTGGCCTGATCCTGCTGGACCTGCCGGACTACGACTCGGTCGACCCGGCCCATCGTGAGCAGGTGGACCGGCTGTTGGGCCTGGTAGACGCGGTGGTGTGGGTGGTGGACCCGGAGAAGTACGCGGACGCGCTGCTGCACGAGCGGTATCTGCGGGCGTTCGCCGGTCACGCCGACGTCTCGTTGATCGTGCTCAACCAGGCCGACCGGCTGCCGCCGGAGGCGGTCGACGCGGTCCTGGACGACCTGCGGCGGCTGCTGGACGAGCGCGGGGTGGCGCTGGGCGAGCACGGGGAGCCGGGGGCGTGGGTGCTGGCCGGCTCGGCGCTGACGGGCGACGGGGTGGGGGAACTGCGCAAGCTGATCGGCGAGTTGGTGGCGGCGCGCACGGCCGCCGCGCGGCGGTTGGCCGCGGACGTGGACAGTGTGGCACGCGGCCTGGAGTCGGTCTATGTCGCGGACGGCGCGCAGGCGCCGGCCGGGCTGACGGACGACGCGCGGGAGGAGTTCGGCGACCGGTTGGCGGCGGCGGTCGGGGCGCCGGCGGCCGGGCTGGCCGCCGAGCGCGGCTGGCTGCGCCGCGCGGACCGCGCCTGCGGCACGCCGCTGGCGCAGGGCCTGCGGCGGCTGGTGGCGCGGCGGGCCGAACGGAGGGGTGAGCCGCCGGCGTTGGCGACGGGGCGGCTGCGCACCGATGTCTCGCCCGCGGTGTCGGCGCCGGTGGTGGAGCAGGCGGTGCGGCAGCTGTCCGACGAGGCGGCGGAGGGGCTGCCCGAGCCGTGGGCGAGGGCGGTGCGGGAGGCGGCTTGGCGGGGCGCGGAGGCGCTGCCGGGCGCGTTGGAGCGTGCGCTGGGGGAGCGGGAACGCGGCCGGCCGCCCCGGCCGGGCTGGTGGTCGGCCGCGGCGGCGGGGCAGGCGGTGCTGCTGGCCACTCAGCTGCTGGGTCTGTGCTGGCTGTTGACGGTGTTGATCGGTCAGCCGGTGATGGGGCGCTGGCTGCCGCTGTTGTTGCTGGGCGTCGGCGCGGTCGGCGGCCCGTTGCTCGCGTGGGGCTGCCGGATCGCGGCGCGCGGCCCGGCGCACGCGCACGGGCGCGCGGAGGAGTGGCGAATGCGCCGGCTGGCGGCCGAGTTGGGGCACCGTCAGGTCGTGGAACCGGTCGCGGCCGAGCTGATGCGCTACCGCGAGGTGAGGGAGCGTTTCGTGGTCGCCGCCTCACCCGCGGGGGGCGCGGAGTTGTCCGCATCGGGCGGGTAATCCACGGGCTCCGGCGGAATTCGGGCGACTGCCCCACCATGGTCTCCGGTGAGGCGTTCGCCGAAGCCTCCAGGTAACGATTCGACCTCGGAACGTGTGAGTCACCCGTTCGGTGGGGACATCGGTCAACTGCCTCTCTACGATCCACCGTACGCACGGGGATGTTGATGAGCGTGCCGTCGGAAGACACGGCTGCGCCTTGTGATCTCGTGGAGGGGACTTACAGATGAAGCACGCGCGCAAGCGGGTCGTATCCCGCCTTGCGGCCACGGCCGTGGCCTCCGGGCTCATAGCGGGAGGCGCCCTCGCCACCGCCGGGTCCGCCGCCGCCGACGAGCTGAACCCGCGCAGCGGAGGAGCCACCGCGGTCAACGAGGGTCTCCAGGTCCAGGACGGGGTGAACGTCACCCACAACGGGGAGACCGACACCTACCGCGCCGGCCTGTTCTACATGACCGCCGACGACGGCGGCACGTTGAAGACCTACTGCATCGACTTCGCCACCGGCGCCCAGACCGGCGCCCAGTACAAGGAGACCGCCTGGGAGTCCTCGACTCTCCACGGGAACCCGGACGCCGGCAAGATCCACTGGATTCTCCAGAACTCGTTCCCCGCGGTGAACGACCTCGCCTCGCTCGCCGGCCAGGCCGGCGCCGAGTCGCTGAACGAGGAGCAGGCCGCCGCCGGCACGCAGGCCGCGATCTGGGAGCTGTCGGACGGCGTCGACGCCGTTCCGACCAACGAGAACGCCGCCAAGCTCACCGACTGGCTGCTGGAGAACGCGGGTGACGTCGCCGAGCCCGGCGCGTCCCTCGAACTGACCCCGCCGCAGGTCTCCGGCCAGCCCGGCGAGATCGTCGGCCCGGTCACCGTCAACTCCAGCGCGGAGTCGGTCTTCGTCACGCCGGACGCCAGCGCGACCGAGCAGGGCGTGACCATCGTCGACGCCAACGGCGAGTACATCACCGAGGACCAGCCGGTCAGCGGCGGCACCGAGCTGTACTTCTCGATCCCCGAGGACGCGGCCGACGGCTCCGCCTCGCTGAGCGCCACCGCCACCTCGCAGGTGCCGCTCGGCCGTGCCTTCACCGGCATCGACACCCGGACCCAGACGATGATCCTGGCCGGGTCCTCCGACTCCTCCGTCACCGCCAACGCCAGCGTCAGCTGGGCGGCCCCCGGCCAGCCCGCCGTCGCGGTCAACGCGGTGGAGAAGTGCGTCGAGGGCGGCGTGGAGATCACCGCCAGCAACGAGGGTGACGTGCCGTTCACCTTCGAGCTGGACGGCGAGTCCTACGAGATCGCGGCCGGCGAGTCGCAGTCCGTCGTGGTCCCGGTCGAGAACGGCCAGGCCTACGAGATCACCATCGACAACGCGATCGAGGGTGCCGAGCCCTGGGTCTTCACCGGTGTGCTCGACTGCGAGACCGGTGACGACGGCGGCCAGGAGCAGGTCAACGAGCCGGCCCCGGCCAGCACCGGTGGCGAGGGCGAGGACGGTGCCGACCTCGCCGAGACCGGCAGCAGCGGCGGCAGCCCGATGCTGATCGGCGGCATCGCCGTGGCGCTGCTGGCCGTCGGTGGTGGCGTGGTGTTCTTCATGCGTCGTCGTTCCGCCGCCGCGGGGCAGTGACCCGAGGTACGGACAGCTAGGGCGGGCGTCTTCGAAGCGTTGACGTGCGCCAGGGCCTGACGGGAGTTCTCCGTCGGGCGTCGGGGGCGGGCCCATCGAGGGCCCGCCCCCTCCCGTTTGCCCGCGCGCCCGGCCGCGCGTGGGCCCCCGTTCCGCCCCGCCCGCCGCACCGGCCCCAGCGCGTGCACGGACCGGCACCGGTTTCGTTCGGCGCGTGGCCATGCGGCAGGATGGAGGCAGGCTTCCCACCCACTGACGACAGCTGCCGGACGGTTTCTCTTGGCTGAGTACATCTACACCATGCGCAAGACGCGCAAGGCCCACGGCGACAAGGTGATCCTGGACAACGTCACCCTGAGCTTCCTGCCGGGGGCCAAGATCGGTGTCGTGGGTCCCAACGGCGCCGGCAAGTCCACGGTCCTCAAGATCATGGCCGGTCTGGAGCACCCCTCCAACGGCGACGCGTTCCTCACCCCCGGCTACACGGTCGGCATCCTGATGCAGGAGCCGCCGCTGGACGAGTCGAAGACGGTGCTGGAGAACGTCCAGGAGGGCGTCGCCGAGACCAAGGCGAAGCTCGACCGGTTCAACGCCATCGCCGAGCAGATGGCCACCGAGTACACCGACGCCCTGGGCGAGGAGATGGGGCAGCTCCAGGAGGAGCTGGACCACGCCGGGGCCTGGGACCTGGACGCGCAGCTCGACCAGGCGATGGACGCCCTCGGCTGCCCGCCGGGCGACTGGCAGGTGACCCACCTCTCCGGCGGTGAGAAGCGCCGCGTCGCGCTCTGCAAGCTCCTGCTCGAACAGCCCGACCTGCTCCTCCTCGACGAGCCCACCAACCACCTGGACGCCGAGTCCGTGCAGTGGCTGGAGCAGCACCTCGCCAAGTACCCGGGCACCGTGGTGGCCATCACCCACGACCGGTACTTCCTGGACAACGTGGCCGAGTGGATCCTGGAGCTCGACCGCGGCCGTGCCTACGTCTACGAGGGCAACTACTCCAAGTACCTGGAGACCAAGCAGACCCGCCTCAAGGTCGAGGGCCAGAAGGACGCCAAGCGCGCCAAGCGCCTCAAGGAGGAGCTGGACTGGGTCCGCTCCAACGCCAAGGGCCGGCAGGCCAAGTCCCGCGCGCGCCTCGCCCGTTACGAGGAGATGGCGGCCGAGGCGGAGAAGACCAGGAAGCTGGACTTCGAGGAGATCCAGATCCCGCCGGGCCCCCGGCTGGGGAACGTGGTCGTCGAGGCCGACAAGCTCGGCAAGGCCTTCGGCGACAAGATCCTGGTGGACGGGTTGTCGTTCACCCTCCCGAGGAACGGCATCGTCGGCGTCATCGGCCCGAACGGCGCGGGCAAGACCACGCTGTTCAAGATGATCCTCGGCATGGAGAGCGTCGACTCCGGCTCGGTGCGGGTCGGCGACACCGTGCAGATCTCCTACGTCGACCAGTCCCGCGCCAACATCGACCCCAAGAAGACCCTCTGGGAGGTCGTCTCCGACGGGCTGGACTACATCAACGTCGGCCAGGTCGAGATGCCCTCCCGCGCCTATGTCAGCGCGTTCGGCTTCAAGGGGCCCGACCAGCAGAAGCCGGCCGGCATCCTCTCCGGCGGCGAGCGGAACCGGCTCAACCTGGCGCTCACCCTCAAGCAGGGCGGCAACCTGCTGCTCCTCGACGAGCCGACCAACGACCTCGACGTGGAGACGCTCTCCTCGCTGGAGAACGCGCTGCTGGAGTTCCCCGGCTGCGCCGTGGTCGTCTCCCACGACCGGTGGTTCCTGGACCGCGTGGCCACGCACATCCTGGCCTACGAGGGCGAGTCCCGCTGGTTCTGGTTCGAGGGGAACTTCGAGTCCTACGAGAAGAACAAGGTCGAGCGGCTGGGCCCCGAGGCGTCGCGCCCGCACCGCACCTCCTACAAGAAGCTGACCCGGGGGTGACGATGCGCCATCGCTACGAGTGCCCGCTGCGCTGGTCGGACATGGACGCCTTCGGCCACGTCAACAACGTGGTCTTCCTCCGCTATCTGGAGGAGGCGCGGATAGATTTCATGTTCCGGCTGGCGCGGCAGGCCGACTCCGGCGCGTTCACCGGCGGTTCGGTGGTCGCGCGGCACGAGATCGACTACCGCAAGCCGCTCGTTCACCGGCCTGAACCGGTCGTGATCGAGCTGTGGGTGAGCAAGCTGGGCCATGCCTCGGTCACGGTCGACTACGAGATCAAGGACGAGCGGGGCGTCTACGTCAACGCCCGCACCGTCGTGGTCCCGTTCGACCTGGACCTCGGCAAGCCGCGTCGGCTCACCGACGACGAGCGGGGCTTCCTCTCCCGCTACTTCGACGACGAGACGGGGAGCACCCTCGACGCATGACCAGCCAGCCCGAGTTGGCCTTCGCCGAGACCGGGGAGGCGGCCGAACTGGTCGCCTTCCTCGGCCGGCAGCTGCGTTGGGACCGCACGGCGGCGGCGCGGCTGAAGGCCGAGGGGGAGGTGCTGGCCGTCTTCACCAGGCCGGCCAGGTTCGAGGCGCTGGTGGTGCGGCCCGTGCGGCTGACCGCCGGCGCCGACCCGTTGGATCGCACGGTCTCGGTCGGTGAGCTGGTCGAGGCGCTGGACGAGGAGCGCGACGCCGTGCGGCTGCCGGCGGCCGTGACCGGCCCGGCCTGGGCCGGCCTGCTGCCGCCGCGCGGCGGCTGGCGGCCGGTGGCCGAGCTGCCGCACCGCGCGGTGTGGGAGGCGGCGACGGCGGTGGTCGCCGAGTTCAGGGAACGCACGGAGGCGCTCGCGCCGGCGGACCGCACCAGGGCGACGCTGGACGCGCTGGCCGAGGAGATCTGGTCGCGCTCGCTCGCGGAGACCGCGCTGCCGCTGCGCGCCGTGCACGCCGCGCACGCGCTGGGCCTGCTCCGCGCGCACGCGCCGGTGCGCGTGCTGGAGCGCGGCGGCTGGCTGCGGATGCGCACCGCCCTGGGCTCGACGGCCGTGCGCCCCCGGGGCACGGGCGGCCTCGGCGTGACCCCGCTGTAGCGGCCGTCCGCGGGCGCACCCGCGTGCCCGGGTCGCCGCGTCTGCGACCATGGAGTCATGGGACTCCAGCAGCTGACGTTCTACGAGCAGGTCGGGGGCGAACCGACCTTCCGGGCGTTGGTCCACCGGTTCTACCAGGGGGTGGCCGAGGACCCGATCCTGCGGCCGATGTACCCGGAGGAGGACCTGGGCCCCGCCGAGGACCGGCTGGCGCTCTTCCTCATGCAGTACTGGGGCGGCCCGCGCACCTACAGCGAGACCAGGGGCCACCCGCGGCTGCGGATGCGGCACGCGCCGTTCACCGTGGACCGCGCCGCACACGACGCCTGGTTGGCGCACATGCGGGACGCGGTCGACAGCATCGGCCTGGAGCCGGCCCTGGAGAAGCAGCTGTGGGACTATCTGGTCTTCGCGGCCCGCTCCATGGTCAACGCCCCTGACTGACCCGGGACTTCCCGGCCGGGGCCGGCCGTCAGGCGTCGTCCCAGCGGAAGAGCCGCGAGGCCACGAAGGCCAGCACCGCGGCGAAGAGCAACAGCCCGCCGATCGCGGGCAGCGCCGTTCCCCAGCTCTCGCCCCGGGACAGGACGCCCTGCACCGACTCGTTGAGGTGCTTCAGCGGCATCGCGTTGGAGATCGCACGCACCCATTCCGGCGTGTTCTCCAGCGGGAAGAAGGAGCCGGAGAGGAACGCCATCGGCATGACCACGAGCTGGAGCGCGGCGTTGGCGGCCTCCTCCGACTTGGCCCAGGCGCCGATGAGCAGCCCCACCGACATGAACGCGAGCGTCCCCGCGGCCACCAGCGGGATCACCAGCCACCAGCTGCCGGTCAGCCGCAGCCCGTAGAACGGGATGGTGGCGACCGAGAGGAAGAGCGCGGTCTGGACGAACGCCATGCCCAGGCTCACCCCGATCCGCGCGCCGATCACCGTGCCGGGGGAGACGGGCGCCAGCCAGAGCCGGCGCAGGATGCGCTTCTTCCGCCAGTTGACCAGGGTGAGCGCCGACATGAACGAGGCACCCATGGCGATCGCCCAGCCCAGCAGGCCGGGGGCGAGGTACTGGATGGCCTTGACCGACTTGTCCTCGACCTGGTCGGTGGCGAGTTCGAACGTCGCCGGCTGGCCGGTGGCGGCCAGGTTGGCGGTCTGCACCAGGGACCGCATCAGCCCCTCCACGGTGCCGGCGCGGGCCGCGTCGGCCGCCGAGTAGCGCAACTCGACCCGGCCGTCGTCCTCCTCCCAGACGACCGCGTCCGCGTCACCGTCGCTGACCTGCGCCAGCGCCTCCTCCCTGTCGTCGATCCGCTCGATGTCCAGCGCCTCGGACAGCCCGCTCCGCTCCGCGGCCGGCATCTCGTCCAGCACGGCGACCTCGCCGACCTGGAGCACATGGGAGCGGGAGACGGTGTTGTTCTGGAAGAGCGCCCCGAAGAGCAGCAGGAACATCAGGGGGAAGAGCAGGGTGAAGAAGGCCGCCATGCGGTCCCGCAGCAGCCCCTTCACCATCGCGAGGGACAGACTCCTGAACGCGTTCACTCGCGGTACTCCCGTCCCGTCAGCTGGAGGAAGACGTCCTCCAGGCTTCGCACGCCCAGCTCCTCGATCAGCGCGGACGGCGCGCCGACGCGCAGGACTCGGCCGGAGTCCATGATGGCCACCCGGTCGCAGAGGATCTCCGCCTCGTCGAGGTAGTGCGTGGTCAACACGACGGTGCGGCCCTGGGAGTTGATCGCGCGCAGCACGTCCCAGAGGTTGCGGCGGGCCTGCGGGTCGAGCCCCGTGGTCGGCTCGTCGAGGAAGACCAGCTCGGGGTCGTGGACCAGGGCACAGGCGATGGAGAGCCGTTGCGCCTGGCCGCCGGAGAGCTTGTCGTCCCTGGTGCCGGCCTTGTCGGTGAGCCCGACGGTCTCCAGCATCACGTCGGCGCGCTCGGGCGGGACGTCGTAGAGCGCCGCGAAGGTGTGGATCTGCTCGCGCGCGGTCAGCTTCTCGAAGAAGGCGGACGCCTGGAGCTGGACGCCGATCCGCCGCAGCAGCTTCGGGTCGCGCGGCCAGGAGGGCTGGCCGAGCAGGTGCGCGGTGCCCTCGTCGGGCTCGCGCAGCCCCTCGACGAGCTCCATCGTGGTGGTCTTGCCGGCGCCGTTGGGGCCGAGGATGCCGTAGAACTCCCCGTGTGCGACCTCGAAGGTCACCCCGTCGACGGCCTGCACGTCTCCGTAGCGCTTGCGCAGCCCCTCGACCGCTATCGCCGGTATGTTTTTGGTCACCCCGGTGATGGTAGCCGTGGCCGGTTTCCGGTCGGCCGGGCCCCTTCCGAGGAGACGCCCGGCCGTCGGCTGGTCACTGTCGGTAGATGCGCAACGTGGTCCAGGCGCCCACATGGACCCGGTCCCCGTCGCGCAGCGGCACCGGGACGAACGGCTGGATCGCGTCCTCCGAGCCGTTGACCGTGGTGCCGTTGGTCGAGTCCTGGTCGACTACGGCCCAGCCGCCGTCGGGCTGCTCCACCAGGATCGCGTGCTGGTGGGAGACGCCGGGGTCCTCCGGCTGCCGGGACAGGTCGATGTCGGGGGCCTCGCCCGTCGAGTTCCTCCTGCGGCCGATGGTCACCTGCGGGCCGCTGAGCGGCAGTTGCTGCTCGGGGGCGTAGGCGGGCAGCGTCAGCTGCGCGGCCTCGGGGCCCGAGCGGTGCATCATCGCGGTGAAGTACTCGGGGTCGGGGCCGATCGAGACCAGCCAACCGCCGCCGGTGGGCTGCCCCGGGTACCCGGGCGGGCCGGGCTGGGGCGTGGGCTGGCTGGGAGGCGGAAGCATCCAGTCGCCGGTCTGCTGCGGCGGGGGGTAGCCCCCGGGGGCCGGCTGCGGGGGCGGTCCCGGCGGCGGCTGCTGGAACGCGGG
This sequence comes from Streptomyces sedi, assembly GCF_006335015.1. GTDB lineage: Bacteria > Actinomycetota > Actinomycetes > Streptomycetales > Streptomycetaceae > Streptomyces > Streptomyces sedi. Next base: position 473,483 of record NZ_VDGT01000001.1, on the reverse strand, counting down.
CGGCGCCGGCGGGGGGCCGCCGGGCGCGCCCTGCGGGGCGCCGGGGTAGGCGGGGGCCGGCGGGGTGTAGGTGGTGGGGGAGTTGGTGAGGAAGTTGTACCGGCACTCCTCGCAGAACGGGGCCTGCGCCTCGCGCGGCGTGCGGCACTGCGGGCAGAGCTCGGCGACGGGCATCGGCGCGGTGCCGGGGCCGCCGGGGTCCTGGTAGCCGGGCGGGCCGCCGTGGCCCGGGTAGCCGAGGGGGCCGCCGTGCTGGCTCGGGCCGCCGTGCTGGCCGGGGAAGTCATGCGCCGGTGGAGGCGGCGGGGGCATCGCGACGGCGGGTGCCATGATGCGGTGCCCGCACACCTCGCACCAGTCATCGGCCATCGACTGGTGGCCGTTAGGGCAAGTCGGCATGGAACTGCCTCCCCCTCACGTCACTTCTTCGCTCGTTGTCGGGACTGCGTCGGTACTGCCTCGGGACTGCTGTGTGGCTGTGCCATCACATCAGCCTGCGGGACGGGTGCCCCCAGCGAACAGTACCGGGCGCCGCATCCTGCAGGTCCACTTCCTTCGCGGCCATTTTGCGGCTTCACGCGTGAGGGGCGGGAGGGAAGTCGGCGAAGGGGCCGGTGGCGGGCGGGTCTTCGAGGCTCTGACGGGGATTGTCAGTGGCGCACCGTACGATCCGTGAGCAGAGTTTGACCCAGAGTCGTCACCGTGTGAGGTGTGCCATGCCGCGCCAAGGTTTCCGTCCCCGACAGTCCCTGCCACCGCGTCTCCCGTCCCCGCTCCGCTCCGCGCGCTCCGCCCTTCGCCGGGCGTCCGGAGCCCTGGCCGGGCTGCTCCGGGGGCTGCTACGCGGTCTCCGCCCGCGGAGAGGGGAAGGGGATCACCGCGACGGTGACGTTGTCGTGGCCGCCGGAGTCGAGCGCGTGGCGCACCAGCCGCTGGGCGCTGGGCAGCGGCGCCTGCCGGGACTCCGGAGGCACCAGCCCGGCCATCTGCTCGGCGGTCTCCGCGTAGTTCCACAGGCCGTCCGTGCAGACGATCACGACGCCGGGGCGGTCGGGCTGGAAGGTCGCGGTGTGAGGCTCCACCTCCTGGGCGTCGGCGCCGAGCCAGGCGGTGATCGCGTGCGCCCTGTGGTCGGCCATCGCCTCGGCCTCGCTGAGCAGCCCGGCGGCGACCATCTGGGCCGCCCACGAGTCGTCCTCGGTGAGCCGGGCGGCCGTGCCGCCCTCGTCCTGCGGGACCCAGTAGGCCCGGCTGTCGCCGACCCACCCGACGGTCAGCTGGCCGCCGGTGGTGACGGCGCTGACCAGGGTGCAGGCGGGGGCGTTGCGGCCGGGTTCACCCTCGGCGTCGGCGAGTTGGTTGACGGCGTCGGCGGCGGCGAGCACGGCGTCGTGCATGGCCTGCGGCCCGGTGACCCCGCGCGGCAGCGCCGTCAGCAGGGACTCGGCGGCTGCCGTGGAGGCGGCTGCCGACGCCTCGTGCGGGCGGCTGGAGGAGGAGACCCCGTCGCAGACGACGGCGACGACGGCCGGCGTGCCGTCCGAGAGCGCGGTCGCCGCCACGCTGAAGGCGTCCTCGTTGCGGTGGTGGCGCAGCCCCAGGTCGCTGACGGCGGCCACGCCGCCCAGCTCACGCTCCAGATGGTCGCGGTTGACCGGGCGTTGCCGCTCGCAGTCGGCGCACCGGCCGCCCTCCGCCTCGGCCTCCGCCCGGCCGCAGCCGGTGCAGCGGGCGGCGGGGGCCGGAGGCGTCGCGCCGGCGCGCGGGTCGGCGCCGCGCGGCGCGGCCGGCTGGGGCGCCGCGGGGCGTCGCGCCTCGGCGGGTTGCGGTGAGGCCCCCGGTGCCGCCGGGGGGTGGGTTCTGGGGTCGGGTGCGGCGCCGACTGTCGGCGGCGTGGTCGGCGGTGGTGGCACCGGCGGCGCGGCCGGTGGTGGCGGCGGTGGCTCGGCGCCCTCCGTGCGCAGGGTGTGCAGCGGGGGCGGCAGCGGGAAGTCGTGCTCCGTCGGGGTGTAGCCCGGCGGGCGTCCCCCCGTGCCGTCCGTGGGCGGGGCGGCCGGCTGGCGGGCGGCGGTGCGCAGGTCGGTGCCGCAGACGCCGCAGAAGCGGTCGTCTTCCTCCAGCGGCTCACCGCAGCCGGGACAGGCGGAGAGTTGGTCGAGCTGCGGCATCGTCACACCCATGTCCTGGGGCGGAAGCGGTTGGCCGCCTCCACCAGTTCCGTCCGTTCACTACTGGTCGGTGCCAGTCTGGCCAGTTTCCGAAAGGAGCGTTCCAGCCCCTGCCTGACACCCGTCTCGTCCAAGGGGACATCCATCAGTCGCAGCTGCGGGCGCAGCCGTCCCGGCTGCTCGGTCGCCTCCGCCAGCAGCCAGTCCAGAGCACGTCCCAGCACTTCACAGGACAGTTGTTCGCTCAGGGATGGTTCCAGCCCGGCGCCACGCAAAAGCACCACCTGTTGGCCGGCGGCGAGCAGGTCCGGCAGCGCGTCCTCGCGCGTCGCCCCCTCCCGGAGCCTGGCGCGCACGGCGGCGACCCGGGCGGCGGTGTGGTAGGCCGAGGTCTCCGGCACCGACTCCAGCACGGCGACGGCCCCGGCCCGGTCGCCTGTCGTCAGCCGGACCCTGGCCAGCCCGAAGGCCGCGCTCACGTGGCTGGGGTCGCAGGCCCACACCAGCTCGTAGTAGTCGGCCGCGTTGTCGAACTGCCCGAGCCACTCGGCACACACGGCCAGCGCCAGCTTCGGGGCCACCTCCCCGGGGAAGGCGTCATAGACCGCGTCGAACGCCTCGGCGGCCGTCGCGAGGTCGCCCTCCACCAGCGACACCAGCCCGTGGTGCCACACCACCCGCCAGTCGCCCGGGTGGAGTTCGCGCAGCTCGGCGAGACGGGCGCGTGCGGCCACCCCGGAGGCGGGATCGGTCAGCCCGAGGCGGGCCCGCACCTCGCGCAGCCGGCGCTCGACGGAGTCGGTGGGCGCCTGGCGCAGCGCGATGATCAGTTCGGTGGGGGCACTGGCCATCAGGCCGGCGAGAAAGCCCGCGTTGGGGTCCTCGGGGTCGACCAGGGTCAGCGGCAGGGCCAGGCCGATCTCCTGGGGATCGGGCGGTGCCACCCGCGGCGTCGCCGGGGTCGGCGGCGGCGCGCCGGCCTCGCTCCTACGTGGCCACCGGCGGAAGCTCCTCGCTCCCAGCCGCGAGACGCCGTCGGCGGGCGCCCGCAGCGGCTCGGTGTCCACGACCCCCCGCTCGGGGCCGAAGATCTGCGAGACGGCGGGCTGCGGCTGACCGGTCCGCACGGCGACGATCTCCCGCAGCACGCCCGTCAGTTGCTCGGCCATCTCCTCGGCGGAGGCGAACCGCGCGTCGGGGTCGGGATCGGTGCCACGCACGAGGAAACGGTAGAACGACTCGTACTTCCGGAACACCTCGATGTGCTCGGGATCGGGCAGGCTGTCGGCGAAGACACTGGTGTAGCCCTGGAAGTCGAAGGTCATCACGGCCAGCGTGCGGGCCACGGTGTAGAGGTCGGAGGCCACGGAGGCGCCGCGCTCGACCAGTTCGGGAGCCTGGTAGCCGCCCGTGCTGTAGACCGGGGACTCGGTGTCGCCCATCCTGCGGACCGCGCCGAGGTCGATCAGCTTGAGCTGGTCGTCCTGCTGGATCGCGTTGTCGACCTTGAAGTCGCAGTAGAGCAGGTTCCTCCCGTGCAGGTAGGCCAGCGCCTCCAGCGCCTCGATGCCGTAGGCGCACGCCTGCTCCACCGGCAGCGGGTCGCGCCTGCCCTCGGGCGTGCGGCGGGCGTTGGCGATCTGCTTGAGGGACTGCCCGCCCACGTACTCCATGACGATGTAGCCGTCCAGGCTCCCGGTGCGCCGGTCCAGGTGCTCGACGAAGTTGTAGATCCGCACGATGCTGGAGTGCTCGATCTCGGCGAGGAAGCGGCGCTCGGAGATCGCCGCCGCCATCGCGTCCTCGTCGCCGGTGTCCAGCAGGCCCTTGAGCACCACCCAGCGGTCGGAGACCGCCGTGTCCACGGCGAGATAGATCCAGCCCAGGCCGCCGTGCGCGAGGCAGCCCGCGATCCGGTACTGGTCCTTGACCACGTCGCCCTGGCGCAGCTTGGGTACGAACGAGTAGGGGTGTCCGCACTTGGTGCAGAAGCCCTCGGTACGGCCGGGACGCCCCTGCCGCGAACGGCCCACCCTGGCGCCGCACTCGTGGTTCCCGCAGAACCGTTTGCGCTCGGGCACCTCGGGGTTCCGCAACACGGCCGAAAGCGGGTCGGGGCGCGGCACGCTGGGCATCGTCACCAGTCCTGCGCCGAGCCGCAGCCGGGTCGTCTTCGGGCTGCGCGTCCCCCGCGTGATCACCATCGGCCCCGCCGCCGCGCCCGTCTCGCTCCGCGCGAGCCGCCCGGAGACCGAGCGCCGCGATGACCGCGACCTGGAGGAGCGGCTGGAGCGCGAGCCGGACGCGCCCTCGCTGTCCCGCGCCTCGCTGGGCCCCGGCATCCGCGTGCTGGTCCTGCTGTCGCCGATGCTGCCGTCGGCCGACACCACCGGCGCCAACCCGCAGCCGTCGCAGTAGAGTTGCCCGCGTTCGGCGAGCTGGTAGCGCCCGCCGCAGTCGGGGCGCTGGCAGGGCCGGCCGCTCTCCTCCTCCGCCACCGGGCTCATGCGTCCCCCCTCAGCCGGGCGGCGTGCTCCTCGGGCTCGTCCGCCGGCGGGGCCAGCGCCTCCGCCGCGGCCTCCCGGTAGCGCCGCACCGCCGTCTCGGCCGTGCGCAGATCGCACGGCGCCGTCCACAGCAGTCGGCGGGCGACGTCGTACCGCTCGGACAGCAGCGGCTCGTCCACCCTCCCCGCCCGGACGACCCGCGCCCGCCAGGCGTCCAACCGCCCCCGCAGCTCCGCGCGGACCGCCAGCGGCGCGGTCACCGCGGACAGCGAGTCCCTGGCCCGCCGCAGCTCCTCGTCGGCGCGCCGCTCCAACGACTCCAGCAGCGGCGAGAGCCGGTGCCACTGGGAACGCCTGCGGTAGTCGGCCGCCGTCAGCAGCTGTTCGTGGAGCGCGCTCGCCGGTCCGTGGACCGCCGGCACCTCGGAGGCGGCGATCTTCGCCAGCACCTCGCCCCGCGCGGTGCGGGCCTCCGCCAGGGTGCGGTCGGCCCGGGAGAGCACGTCGCGCAGCTGGATCAGCCGCTCCTCGGCGTCCTTGCGGACCCCGATCACCGCGTCCACCTCGCGCCTGATGTCGTCCAGCGCGCGGGCCGCCCGGTCGTAGCGCGAGGTGTCGGGCCGCCCGCCGCCGGGCGCGCTGCTGCCGCCGTCCGCCGCCCAGAAGGCCAGCGGATCGGCGATCACCTCGGCCCGCAGCCCCGTCAACTCCGCCGTGATCCCGTTCAGTTCGTCACCCGCCGGATGGGCGCCCGGGCGCACCCCCACCGAGTGCGCCAGCTCCCGCAGCCGGTGCAACTCCGTCGCCAGCAGGTCGATCCGCGCCGGCAGCGCCGACCAGACCACGTCGGCGGCCACCAGCAGATCGAGCACCCCGGCGTAGCCCGCGTTCAGCCGGCCCACCAGCTCCGGCCAGCCGAGGTGCTCCACGCCCCGCTCGTCGCCCGGCACCGCCAGGTTGGCGCCGTCCAGCAACATGCTCAGCTGGAGCAGCTCCTCGCGGCCGGGCTCCCGCCGCCGCGCCCGCAGCTCCCGTGCCGTCTCCAACGCCTCGGTGAGCAGGTCGAACCAGCCCCACAGCCGGGTCAGCGTCAACTCGGCGCGCACCCACCGCTCCTGGGTCGCGCCCGTCAGCCGGGCACCCTCCAGCAGGCGGCGACCGGCATGGTCCTGGAGGGCGAGCAGCGAGGTCTCGACCGCCTCGTGCTCGGCCGAGAACCTGGCCAGCGAGCGGTCAACCTCCTCGCGGTTCAGCACCGTTCCGCCGGAATCCGGGGCCATCGCTCTCCCCTCAGTCTTTCCCGCCGGCTATCCGCGTGTCGGCTGTGGTCGGTCGTGCTCGGACGGGTCACGGCCAGTGGGCGCGCGGCCCCGGGCCGTGGCCGGGGCGGCGCACCCACGGCCGCGCCGGTGTGGTCGGTCGGGAGGCGGTCCGGACGGTGGTGCGGGCGCGGCCAACGGTACGGGTGGCGCGGGGGTGCGACGGCCACCCCGGGCGTCGCGCTCTCCCTTCGCCGCGGGCGGACTGTCGGATGTCGTCGGAACGATCTCTTCCCCGGTTGACCCGCCGGGTATCTCTGTCCTCGCACGGTGATCTCAGTCGCGGTACAACGGCTCGGGCGGCACGCCGGCGCTCTCCGGCAGATAGCCCGAGAGCCACTCGTCGAAGGAGGCGTGCCAACGGCTGCTCGTCCCGCCGGCCTGGTAGGAGGCCAGCACCGCGTTGACCCAGCGGACCAGGTCCTCGTCCTCGCTGCGCATCGCCACCCCGTAGGACTCGGCGGTCAGCTCCTCGCCCACCAGCCGCATCGTCGGGTCCTGCCCGATGTGGCCGGCGGCCAGCGCGCTGTCCGTCATCAGCGCCTCGGCCAGGCCGAGTTGGATCTGCACCAGGCAGTCCAGGTGGTTGGGCCGCTCCATCAGATGGGCGCCGTGGCTCTCCCGCTCCAGCAGCTGGGTGGCGGTCGTCTCCTTCGCGCTGCACACCCGCTGCCCCTCCATCGACTCGTCGAAGCCGGTGATCGGTGAGTTGCGCGGCACCATCAGCTGTTGCCCCGTCTCGAAGTAGGAGGCGGAGAACGCCACCTGCTCGATGCGCTCGCAGGTGATCGACACGGAGCGCACCACCATGTCGACCTTGTCCGTCCGCAGCGCGCCGATCCGCTGGTCGGTGGGGATGGCGCGGAAGACGATGTCCGGGTCGGGGCCCAGCAGGTCCTCGGCGATGGCGCGTGCCAGGTCGATGTCGAAGCCGACGATCTTCCCGTCGTCCGGTTGGCGGTACCCCCAGCGGTAGCTGTTCTGGTCGATGCCGACGACGAGTTGGCCGCTCTCCTGGATGCGGTCGACGGCCGGCCCGCCCTCGCGGCTGGGCGCCAGGCTCTCGGCCGGGTCGAAGCCGCCGCCCTCTCCGCTGTCGTCGCACCGCTCCCGGCTGGCCAACGGCACCGGGTCCTCGTCCAGGCTGGCCCGGGTGGCGTCGGCCGTCTCCTTCGGTACCCCGCCGTCGCCCCCCTCCCTCGGCGATCCCGCCGTCAGCGTCCCGACGACCATCGCCCCGGTCAGCGCCAACCCCGCGCCACCCAGCAGCAACGCCCGCCAGTGCGGGGCCAGTCCGCGCCCCACGCCGGCCTCGCCGCGCGTCGTTCCCCTCATGGCCCCACCCTCCGTTCGTCCACGGAAACCCCGCGGGGGGCGCGCGATCCGGTCGGCGGGAACGCCGCGCGCGCCTCGCCGCATGAGACGCGATTCGCGTCGGCGCCGTTCATCGCCGGCCGCCCGAAGGCCGCCCGGCGCCCTGGGCCCGCCGGCCGCGCCGCCCCCACGGCCGGAACGCGGCACGGCCGCGCGCCGGCCACGGCCGCCACGCGTCGCCCCGCCCGGTCGTTCATCGGTACTCCGCCAGCGGCCTGGCCACGCCCCGTGCCGTGCCCGCGGCGGCGAGCAGCACCAGGACGACGGCGGCGGGCGGCATCGCGCCCAGCCAGTTCAGCCCGCTCTGCGCCGCGTCGAGGAACAGCCGCTGCTGTCGATCCACGGCGTCCGTCAGCTTGTTGTTCACCCGATCGAAGGACTCGCCGGTCGAGCCCGCGTTCCCTATGACCTGCCGGATGGCGCCGTCGTAGTCGCCCTCCATCTCGAACCGACGGGCCTCCTCGTGCCGGTGCTCCCACACCCTGGCCGCGCCGATCGCCTCCTTCACCGCCGTGCGGCTCTCGCCCTCGGTCTGCGCCAGCGCCAGCAGGAGCAGCCCGGCGCGCGCCCTGTCGGGTGGGGCCAACAGCCGGTCCATGGACGAGATGTACTCCTCGTCGAAGGTGCTGTCACCCCCGCGCGCGACCAGCGTCAGATTCTCCGAGCCGCGCGCCAGCAACGCCTCGGTCCTCGCGTCGCTGAGCGTCGTCAGCGCGCGCCCCGGGCCCGACTCCGCCTCCTGGAGCGCGGAGCTGGCCATCAGGTGCCCTCCCGCCACCCACAGCAGCAGCACCCCCGCCGCCGTGGTGGCCGCCACCAGGCCCGGGTTGAGCACGCGGTGGGTGCGCAGGTAGTGCCGGCGCTGCGCCCAGCCGAGCGCCCCCACGCAGGCGACGCCCAGACCGATCGACAGCCACGGCCAGGAACGTGCCTGGGCCAGGTCGGCGCGGTAACGGGCGGTCTCCAGCCGGTAGAGCTCGTCGGCCGAGGCCAGCAGCGTGTCCTGCATCCGCTCGTCCGCGTACCGCAGATAGGCGCTGCCCAGCGGCAGCCGCTGCCGGTCGTTGGCCCTGGCCGTCTCCACCAGGCCGGTGTAGCGGGGGAGTTCCGCGTTGAGCCGGGCGATCAGCACGGCCGAGAGCGCCGAGTCCTGGCCGTGGCCGGCGGCCGAGGCCAGCAGCTCGGAGGCGTTGGCGATGTGCCGCACATAGCGGTTGCGCACGCTCCTCGGCTCGTCGGCGCCGGCGAGGAAGCCGCTGGCCGCCGTCGTGTTGGCGTCGGCGAGATAGCGGTAGATGTCGGCGGCGTTCCGGCTCAGCGGCTGGCTGGTCTCCCGCGCGGTGCGCGCGGCCTCGGCGCGGTCCGCCGACTGCCAGTACGTGGTGACGCCGAAGAGCAGCAGCAGCCCCGCCAGCGCGAGGCCGATCAGCCGCAGCCGCCCGGGCTCGGTGCCGAACGCGGCCCGCAGCCGTCGCACGCACCCGAGCGGCGCGGCGAGCCGCCCGGACGGTTCGGCGGAGGGCCCGGGGGGCGGTGCCGGCGCGGCGCGGCCCGCCGGCACCTCGGCGCGCGGCGCCGGGAACGCCGGTGGGCTCGCCGGTGGGGCGCTCGGCGGCTGAGTCACGTGACGGACCCTCCCCCTCGCGTCGTCGGCATGGTCGGCATGGGCCACGGCCAGTCAGTATGACGCCCCCGCCCGGGCCACACACCGCCGTTGCCCGGATCTTGTCGGTTTCGCGATCTTCTCTTGCGTCTTCGTTTCCCTTGTGTCACAGGAGACACAGAGACCGCGACCGCGCCGGGCCCGGAGCCGGACTCCGAAACGCCGGGACGCCAAGACGCCGGGACTCCGGGACCGTTCAGAGTCGGATGCCGAGATAGTCGACGTCCTTCTTCCCCTCCGGGCGCGGAAGTTCGACGAAGCCGAGCCGATCGTAGAAGGCGCGGGCGTCGGTGTTCCGCGGGTTCATGCTCAGATGCAGCCCGCGCACCCCGCGCTCGCGCAGCGCGTCCGTGAACGCGGCCATCAACCGGCGGCCGAGCCCCCGCCGCTGCCCCTCGGGCAGCAGGTCGATGTGCAGGTGCGCGGGGTAGTCGGCGGCTATCTCGGGCACCAGCATCGAGTCCGCGTGGTGCAGCAGGTGCCGCAGCCCGTCGTCGACGCCCTCGACCGGCCCCGCCGGCAAGGGGAAGCGGTCGGCGACGGTCGGCAGCCAGTGCTCCATGAACCGCCTGTAGAAGCGGGTGCTGTCGGCGGTGCCGACGATGTAGCCGATGGCGCGCTCGCCGTTGTCGGCGACGAAGACCAGGTCGGGCTCCAACTCGGCGTAGGGCGTGGCGAAGATCGCCGAGAAGATCTCGGGCTCCCGGTAGCGGCCCGTCGCGTCGCCACCGGCGTGCGCCGTCCTGACACAGATGTCCGAGAGCGCGTCGCGGTCGCCGGGGCGGTAGCCGCGGATGGTGGGGGCGGGGTGAGTGCTCGACATGGCCGCCATTCTGCGGCACCGCAGGTCACGGCGGGAGGGGGTGCCGAACCGGAAACGCGCGGGGGCCGCGGCGCCCCGGCGGTCAGTCCCCCTTCTCCAGCGACACCGCGGGCGGGTCGACCTGGGTGATGCCGGCCGCGTCCAGCGCCCGCTTGATGCGCCACCGCAGTTCGCGTTCCACCGGCGCCGCCTGGTTCGGCGGGGTCTTCACCTTCACCTTCAGCACCATCGACTCCAGCGAGACCGACTCCAGCCCCAGCACCTCGACCGGCTCCCACAGCTGCTCGTCCCACGGCGCGGACGCCGACATCTCCTCGCCGGCGGTGGCGATCAGCTTCCTGACCGTGGCGAAGTCGCTCTCCGGCGCCACCGCGACCTCGACGGCCGCCGTCGCCCACCCCTGGCTGAGGTTGCCCACCCGCTTGATCTCGCCGTTGCGCACGTACCAGATCGCGCCGTCCTCGCCGCGCAGCGTCGTCACCCGCAGGCCGATCTCCAGCACGACGCCCGTGACCTCGCCCGCGTCGATGGTGTCGCCCACCCCGTACTGGTCCTCCAGCAGCATGAACATGCCGCTGAGCACGTCCGTCACCAGGTTCCGGGCGCCGAAGCCGATCGCGACACCGATGATGCCGGCGCTGGCGACCAGCGGCCCGAGCTGGATGCCCAACTGCGAGAGCACCATCAGCGCGGCCGTGCCGAGGATCGCCACGGAGGCGGTGCTGCGCAGCACCGAGCCGATGGCCTCCGAGCGCTGCCGCCGCCGCTCGGCGTTGACCAGCCGGCCGCCGCGCAGGGCGCGGCGCTTGCCGTCCTTGTCCTCGCGGTTGAGGCGCGCTATCAGCCGGGTCAGCGCCCGCCGCACCACGAACCGCACGACGACGGCGATGATCGTGATCAGCAGGATGCGCAACCCGCCGGCGAGCCAGGTCTCCCAGTTGTCCATGCCGCTCTCTCCGTGTTTCCCCACCCCCGCGCGGGCCAACGGTAGTCGGCGCGGGAGCGCGTCGCGGCGGACGCCGACGGTGCGGAGCCGCTGTCGGCAACGGGGGAGGAGGTCCCCCGTGGGGCGAATGTGGTGGATGACACTTGGGGCACATTCCCGGATCGTGGTGGCGCCGGTGGCCCCACCCGGGACACACTGAGGGAGATCGTCACGGCGCGAGCCACGCGCCGCCGACGGAAACGGAGGGCGTTCGTGCCACACGTCTTGGTCCTCAACGCTTCGTACGAGCCGCTGGGCGTCGTGCCGGTCAGGCGCGCGCTGATCCTCCTGCTGAACGACAAGGCCGTCAGCCTGGAGACCTCCGGTTCCCTGATGCGCAGCGCCAGCCACGCGATCCCCGCGCCCAGCGTGGTCAGACTCAAACGCTTCGTCCGCGTGCCCTACCGCACCGCCGTGCCGCTGACCCGACGTGCGCTCTTCGCCCGGGACGGCGGCCGTTGTGCTTACTGCGGCGGTGTCGCCACCAGCGTCGACCACGTGATCCCGCGCAGCAGGGGCGGCCAGCACGCCTGGGACAACGTCGTCGCCGCATGTCGCAGCTGCAACCACATCAAGGCCGACCGGCACGTCGCCGAGCTGGGCTGGCGGCTGCGCCACACGCCGGGACCGCCGTCCGGGCTGGCGTGGCGGATCATCGGCACCGGGCACCGCGACCCCCGGTGGCTGCCCTATCTGCGCCCCTACGGCGCCGACGACGCGCTCGCCCGCATAGAGGCGCGTCCCAACCGCGGTGGCCGCCCGGCCAAGCAGGGCAAGGCCGCGAAGCCGGGCCGGCAGGGCCGGGGCGCCGCGCTCACCCCGCTGGCCGCGGAGTCCGCCGAGCCGGTCTGAGCTACCACCCGAACGGGTGGGCCCCGGCCGGATCGCCCACCCGGTCGGGTCATCCTGGTGGAGCACGAAAAACCGAGGCCGACGGCCGGTGGGGCGGGAGGATTTCCGGCTCCCGACGTGTGCGTTGCGTCGCTTTCCCGTCGCGACCACGGATGCGATGGCGTTCACTGGGTAGGGCACTACCCAGGACACTTACCGTCAGTGATCCGTCAGCCAACCGTCTGCGAACGGAGACCCCCGTGGCCGTCGCCACCCGGACCGAATGCGAAAGCAAAAGCAAACGCCTGGACAGCCTGCTGCCCCCACCGATGATCGCCGTGCCCGCCCAGGCCGCGGCCCGCGAGCTGCCGCTCACCAGCGAGCCCTCGCCGGGTGACCTCGTTCCCCTGACCTCCGAGCAGCCGCTGGCCGCCGAGCCGCCGCTGGTCGCCGAGCCCAGCGGGCGCGGTGGCGCGGAGGCCATCGGCGCCTGATGGACGCCCTGTCGCGGCTGGCCGCGACCCACGGCGTCGCCACCTCGTACGCCCCGTCCCCCGGGGAGTCCGTCGAGGTGCCGCGCGACACGGTCGTCGCCGCGCTCGCCGCCCTCGGCGTGGACGCCGCGGGCCCCGAGGCGATCCGCGCGGCCCTGGACCGCGGCCCGCGCCACGCCGGGCGGCTGCTGCCGCCCACCCTGGTGGCCGGCCCCACCCGCCAGCTCGCCCCTCCCGAGGGGCTGCCCGCCGGCACCACGCTGCTGCTGGAGACGGAGAGCGGCGAACGCCGCCCCGCCACGGGGCCGCCCCCGCCCGTCGGCCGCCACACCCTGCGCGCCACCGCGCCCGACGGGCGCACCGCGACAGCGACCCTGCTCGTTCCGCCCGACACGGCGCCCGTCGCCGCGCGGCGCGAGATCGGGCTGATGGTCCAGCTCTACTCGACGCTCTCCCGGCGCTCCTGGGGCATGGGCGACCTCGGCGATCTCGCCGACCTCGCCACCTGGGCCGGCTCGGCGGGCGGCGTCGGCTTTCTCCAGCTCAACCCGTTGCACGCGGCCGTGCCGCCCGCCGAGGGCGAGACGATCGACCCCTCGCCCTACCGGCCGGCGACGCGGCGCTTCGCCGACCCGGTGCATCTGCGGTTGGAGAACGTCCCGGAGTTCGGCGCGCTGGACCCGGCGGCGCGCGAACGCATGGCGCCGTTGCTGGCGCGCGGCGACGCGCTCCGGCGCGCGGTGCTCGACGAGCGCCGTCCGATCGACAGGGACGCCGTCTGGGCGGTCAAGCGCGCCGCCCTGGAGCTGCTGCACGCCGTGCCGCCGAGCCCGGAGCGCGCGGCGGCGTTCCATCGCTATGTCGACTCCTGCGGCCGTTCCCTCACCGACCACGCGACCTGGTGCGCGCTGGCCGAACGCCACGGCCCCGACTGGCACCGCTGGCCGCCCGGGCTGCGCCGCCCCGACTCCCAGGAGACGGAGGCGGCCCGCCGCGCGCTCGCCGCTCGGGTCGACTTCCACCGCTGGCTGACCTGGCTCACCGACGAGCAGCTGGCGCGCGCCCAGCGCGCGGCGACCGAGGCCGGCATGGGCGTCGGCCTGCTGCACGACCTCGCCGTCGGCGTCCACCCGGACGGTTCGGACGCCTGGGCCGGCCAGGACGTGTTCGCCGGCGGCATGTCGGTGGGCGCGCCGCCGGACGCGTTCAACGAACGCGGCCAGGACTGGGGCCTGCCGCCGTGGCGCCCCGACGCGCTGGCCGAGACCGGCTACGCGCCGTACCTGGAGCTGGCCGGCGCGCTGGCCCGGCACGCCGGTGGGCTCCGGGTCGACCACGTGATGGGCCAGTTCCGGCTCTGGTGGATCCCGCGGGGCGCCGAGCCGCGCGAGGGTACCTATGTGCGCTACGACGCGGACGCCATGCTGGCCGTCCTGTCGCTGGCCGCACACCGGGCCGGCGCGCTGCTCGTCGGCGAGGACCTGGGAACGGTCGAGTCCGGCGTCCGCGAACGGCTCGCCGAGCGCGGCGTCGCCGGCACCTCGGTGCTCTGGTTCGAACGGCACTGGGAACGGGAGGGCCGTCCGCCGCTGGAACCGGCCGAGTGGCGCGCCAACTGCCTGGCGACCGTCACCACCCACGACCTTCCGTCCACGGCGGCCCGCTGGGACGGCTCGGACGTCCGGCTCCGCGCGTCGCTCGGCCTGCTGGCCGACCCCGAGTCGGCGCGGCGGGAGGCGGCGGAGGAGCTCGCCGACTGGCGGGAGACCTTCACGCGGCGCGGGCTGCTCGATCTCGACGGTGGTGAGTCCGACGGTGGTTCCGACGGGGGTGAGGAGGAACGCATCGCCGCCGCGTACCGGTTCCTGGCCCTGACCCGGGCCAGGCTGCTCGGTGTCTGGCTGCCCGACGCGGTCGGCGACCGCCGGCCGCAGAACGTTCCCGGAACGTGGCGCGAGTACCCCAACTGGCGGCTGCCGGTGGCCGACTCCGAGGGGCGGCCGGTGTCGCTGGAGGAGCTGACCGCCTCCGAACGGCTGGCGCGGCTGCTGGCCGCCGTCCGCGACCCGGGGCCCTGAGACGGGGCGGGCGAGCGGCGTTGGTTACTGTAAGGGCGTGGTCAACATGAACAAGAAGCGCGCCGTCGCGGTCTCCGTCTCCGCGGCGCTGCTGACGCTGCTCTCCTCCCCGGCCGCCCAGGCGCTGACTCGGGACGACGGCGACGACCCGGGCACGGGTCTGAGCATCGCCGAGACCCTCGGCCTGTTCGTCGCGGCCCCGCTGCTGCTCTTCGCGCTGATCGCCGGAGCGGTGATGCTCAGCGACCGCCGCTGACCCCTGCGGGGGCGGGCCGCACGCGACTACGGAGCTTCGTGGCCGGGTGGGTTGTCGTCCTCGCCCCGGTGTTGCGTTGCTCGCGCCGTTCCCCGCGCCCCTGGTTGGGGGCGCGGGGAACTGCGCGAATGCTGTGTGGCGGGCCGCAGACGACCATGGTGCCGCACCGGCAAGGTGGGTTGTCGGGTGCGCCCCGGTGTTGGGTTGCTCGCGCCGTTCCCCGCGCCCCTGGTGCGGGTGGGCGTGGTCGGTCAGGTGCGGGTTCACACGCAGTCGGTGACGGCCGGCTTGGGGGCGCGGGGAACTGCGCGGTGCATTTGTGGCGGGGTGCAGACGACCACGGTGCCGCACCGGCGAGGTGGGTTGTCGGGTGCGCCCCGGCGTCGGGTTGCTCGCGTCGCTCCCCGCGCCCCTGCTTGGGGGCGCGGGGAACTGCGCGAATGCTGTGTGGCGGGCCGCAGGCTACTACGGTGCCGCACCGGCGAGGTGGACCGGCGAGGTGGACCGCCGTCAGGCTGACGCGTCGGCCGCCCTCGCGCGGAGCGCGCGTTCGATGCCGGAGCGGGACTCCGTGACCAGGCGGCGCAGGGCCGCCGACGGCTCGGTGGCCTCCAGCCACGCGTCCGTCGCGTCCAGCGTCTCCTGGGCGACCTGCGTCACCGGGTAGAACCCCTGCGCGATCGCCTGCGCCGCCTCGTGGCTGCGTCGCGCCCACACGTCGGCGATGACCTCGAAGTACCGGTCCCGGTAGGGCGCCAGCAGCTCCCGCTGGTCGGTCTGGACGAAGCCCCGCATCGTGGACTCGCGGACCGAGTTCGGCAGCGACTCGTCGTTGACGACCGCGTCCCAGGCCGCCGCCTTCGCCTCCGCCGTCGGGCGCGCGGCGCGCGCCGCCGCCGCGTGTTCCTCGCCCGCGGAGGTCGGGTCGCGGCGCAGTTCGGCCGCGATGGCCTCCTCGCCGGCGCGTCCGGTGGCGACCAGCCGCAGCAGCAGCGCCCACCGCAGGTCGGTGTCGACGTCCAGGCCCTGGACCGTGACGCCGCCGTCCAGCAGCCCGGCCAGCGTGTCCAGTTCCTCCTCGCTCCTGGCGGTCGCCGCCAGCGCCCTGGCCCACGCCAGCTGGTGGTCGCCGCCGGGTTCGGCGGCGTGCAGCCGTTCCAGCGCGGCGGCCGACCAGCGGGCCAGGCCCTCCTCGCGGCGCTCCGGCGCGGCGTAGAGGTCGAGCGCCAGCTTGACCTGGCGGTGGAGCGACTGGACGACGCCGATGTCGCTCTCCTTGCCGATGCCGCCCAGCACCAGCTCCAGGTAGGCGTGGGTGGGGAGTTCACCGTCCCGGGTCATGTCCCAGGTGGAGGCCCAGCACAGGGCGCGCGGCAGCGACTCGGTGAAGTCACCGACGCGGCGGGTGATCTGCGCCGTCGACTCGGGGTCGAGCCGGACCTTGGCGTAGGAGAGGTCGTCGTCGTTGAGCAGCACCACCGCCGGACGGGCGCGGCCGACCAGCTCGGGCACCTCGGTCTCGGCGCCGGTGACGTCCAGTTCGATCCGGTGGACGCGGACGAGCTTCTCGTCGACCGGGTCGTAGAGGCCGACGGCGATGCGGTGCGGGCGCAGCGTGGAGGTGCCCTTGGCGCCGGCGGGCAGCGGCGGGGCCTCCTGGCGGATGACGAACCGGGTGATCAGGCCGTCCGCGTCGACCTCGATCTCCGGGCGCAGCACGTTGATGCCGGCGGTCTCCAGCCATGCCCTGGACCAGGACTTGAGGTCGCGGCCACTGGTCTCCTCCAGCGCGGACAGCAGGTCGGAGAGGCGGGTGTTGCCCCAGGCGTGGCGCTTGAAGTAGGCGCGCACGCCCTGGAAGAACTCGTCCCTGCCGACGTAGGCGACCAGCTGCTTGAGGACGGAGGCGCCCTTGGCGTAGGTGATCCCGTCGAAGTTGACCAGTACGTCGTCGAGGTCGGTGATCTCCGCCATGATCGGGTGGGTGGACGGCAGCTGGTCCTGGCGGTAGGCCCAGGTCTTCATCGTGTTGGCGAAGCCCGTCCAGGCGTGCGGCCACTGGCTTCCCGGGGCGTCGGCCTGGCAGGCGATGGAGGTGTAGGTGGCGAACGACTCGTTGAGCCACAGGTCGTTCCACCACTCCATGGTGACCAGGTCGCCGAACCACATGTGGGCCAGCTCGTGGAGGATGGTCTCCGCCCTGGCCTCGTACGCGGCGTCCGTCATCTTGGAGCGGAAGACGTACTGGTCCCTGATGGTGACGGCGCCCGCGTTCTCCATGGCGCCGGCGTTGAACTCGGGGACGAAGAGCTGGTCGTACTTGGCGAACGGGTACGGGTGGTCGAACTGCCCCTCGAACCAGTCGAAGCCCTGCTTGGTGAGGGAGAAGATCGCCTCGTCGTCGAGGTGTTCGGCGAGCGACGGGCGGCAGTAGATGCCGAGCGGCACAGTGCGGCCGTTCTTCTCCCAGGTGTCGTGGACCGCGTGGTAGGGGCCGGCGATCAGCGCGGTGACATAGGTGGAGAGCCGGGGCGTGGGCGCGAAGTGCCAGACGTCGCCGTCCGGTTCGGGGGTGGGCGAGTTGGAGATGACCTTCCAGCCCTGGGGCGCGGTGACGGTGAACTCGAACGTGCCCTTGAGGTCCGGCTGTTCGAAGCAGGCGAAGACGCGGCGCGCGTCGGGCACCTCGAACTGGGTGTAGAGATAGGTCTCCTGGTCGACCGGGTCGACGAAGCGGTGCAGCCCCTCGCCGGTGTTGGTGTACGCGCAGTCGGCGACGACCAGCAGCTCGTTGGTGCCCTCGACCACCTCGGGCAGGGCGATCCTGGAGTCGACGAAGACCTCGGCGGGGTCGAGCGCGGTGCCGTTGAGCACGACCTCGGTGACCGCCGGGGCGACCAGGTCGACGAACGTGGACCCGGCGGCGCCCGCGGTGAACGTGAGTACGGTGCGCGAGGGGAAGGTGCCGCCCTGGGGCGCCCCGGAGAGATCGAGCGTGATCTGGTAACTCTCCACGCTGATCAGTCGGGCGCGCTCCTGGGCCTCTTGCCGGGTCAGGTTGGTACCGGGCACCTGGTGTCTCCTTCGGTCTGCTTGGCTGCGTCGGGGTGGGGGGAGGCCGTCGTCCGCGTCATCCTCGCACGGGCCGCGTGCCGGTCGCCGTCCGCTTTTCCCACGCCGTGCCGCCGGCCCGCGCGGGTCAGCGGGGGAGTACCACCACCCAGTCCGTGCCCGGTCGGGTCGCGCCGGCGCGCAGCGCGGCGCGGACCGCGTTCGCCTGCCGCCGCCAGGACGCGTGCAGCGCGCGCGGCGTGATCCGGACGACGGTCACGCCCAGGCCCCTGAGGGTCTGCTCCCGGCGCGTGGCCTCCGCCTCGTCGGGTGTCGGGGCGGCGCCGCGCTGCCTCGGGAGGCGGGTGTCGAGCCGCACCGCGACGGACGACTCGGGCCAGTAGGCGTCGACGTCGCCGAGGAACGGGCCGTCCGGCAGCCACAGTCCGACGTTCCAGCACGGGTCGGGCAGCGTGCCCTGCCGCACCATGTGGAAGAGCAGCTCCTCGGCGGCCGGCCGGGCGGCGGCCAGCAGCCCCTCGACGGCGCGGGCCACCGGCGGCTCGTCGAGACGGCCGGTCTGCTCCAGCTCCGCGACCACCGCGCGTGGTGCGCACAGCCCCAGCCGCACCGCCTCCTCCAACGGGCGGCGCAGCGCGGCCGGTTCCTCCAGGTGCGCCAGCGCGTCGGCCAGCGCCCTGGCCGCCGGCGCGACGGGCAGCCCGGCGATCCGCCGCGGCCTGGGCGGCCGGGCGGTGCGCAGCACGCGCACCCGGGCGAGCGAACGCAGCCGCCTGGTGTGCGGCACCAGCACGTCGACGCGGCGCGCCGCGTCGGGCGCGCCGGCCGAGGTCACGCCCTGGACGGCGAGCGCGGCCAGCCCGGTGATCACGCTGCCGGCCTCGGCGCCGCCGGTGTACAGCAGCGCGGCGTGCAGCAGTTCGTGCCCGTCGGGCGGCCCGGGGTGCAGCAGCACGACGCCGGGCAGCGGCATCTGCCAGGGGCCGCCGGGGCGGCAGCGGCGGCGGGTGGTGGCGGCGGGCACGCCCTCGGCGCGCAGCGCCAGCAGCGTGGTCACCCGGGGCGCGGCGGGCGCGGCCTCGGGGCGGCGGGGCGTGGGCGGGGTGAGCGGAGCTTCGTGCGTCATGCGGCGGCGATTCCCGCTGGACGGCGGGGGGACTACCCGCTGTTACAGAGTCGTGGGGAAACGCGGACATCCCGCCGCGGCTAGGACGGATGTTCCCCGGCGTGGCCGGGGTGTCCGTTCTTGCGCGACGGGATGTCCGCGTGCTCGGCGAGGGGTGGGGGGCGGGCGTCGGGCGGGATGTCCGCGTGCTCGGCCCGCGCGGGCGTCAGACGTCGGCCGCCTGCGCCCGCAGCGCCCGGGCCAGTTCGTCCCGCGCCTCCAGCACCAGCCGGCGGAGCGCCGGCGGCGCGTCCTCGTGCGCGGCCAGCCAGGCGTCGGTGGCCTCCAGGGTCTTCGGCGAGTCCTGGAGCATCGGGAAGAGCCCGCGCACCACGGCCATCCCGATCTCGATGGTCCGCTCCCGCCAGACGCCCTCGATCACCTCGAAGTACCGCTCGGCGTAGGGCGCCAGCAGCTCCCGCCGCCCCGGCTGGGAGAAGCCGTCGATGGTCGCCTCGACCAGCGCGTTGGAGAGCGTGTCGCCTGCGACCACCGAGCTCCACGCCTCCGCCTTCACGGCCGGGTCCGGGCGGGAGGCGAGGCAGCGGACCTGGTGGCGGTTGCCGGAAGCGGTGTTGTCCCTGGCGCGTTCGGCCGCGATCTCGGCCTCGCCGACGCGGCCGGCGGCCGTCAGCGAACGCAGCAGCAGCCAGCGCAGCTCCTGGTCGACGTCGAGCCCGTCGATCCGCGCCGAGCCGGCCAGCAGCCCCGACAGCAGCTGGAGGTCGGCGTCCGAGACGGCGCAGCCGGCGAAGAACCGCGCCCAGGCCAGCTGGTGGTCGCTCGCCGGCTCGGCCCGCCGCAGCTCGCCGAGGGCGGCCTCGGCCAGCTCCGCCTCGCGGGCCGCGCGCCGCTCGCCCGGGGTGTACCAGTGGAGTGCCATCAACGCCCAGGCGTGCACCATCTGGAGCACGCTGATCTCGTCCTCGGCGCCCGCGAAGTCCCGCACCAGCGCCAGGAAGTCCCCGGCGGGCAGCAGCGCGTCGCGGGTCATGTTCCACAGCGCGGACCAGCACAGCGCGCGGGCCAGCGGGTCCTCGATGTCGCCGAGGTGGGCGCGCAGGGTGGCCAGCGAGCCCTCGTCGAACCTGGCCTTGCAGTAGCTGAGGTCGTCGTCGTTGACCAGCACCAGGTCGGGGCCCTCGGCGCCGGCCAGCTCGGGCACGCGGGTCAGCTGCCCGGTCACGTCGACCTCGGCCCGCGCGTAGCGGACCAGCGGGCCGACGCCGCCCTCGCGCCGGTAGAGGCCGACGGCGATGCGGTGCGGGCGGAGCGTCGGGTGGGAGTCGGGGGCCTCCTGGAGGACCGTCAGTTCGGCGACCCGCCCGTCCGCCGCGTAACTCACCTGCGGCGTCAGCGCGTTGACGCCGGCGGTCTGGAGCCAGGCGGCGGACCACTCGGCCATGTCGCGGCCCGAGGTCTCGGCCAGCACGGCCAGCAGGTCGGTGAGCCGGGTGTTGCCGAAGGCATGGCGTTGGAAGTACCGCCGCGCGCCCTCGAAGAACGCCTCGCGCCCCACGTAGGCGACCAGCTGCTTGAGGACGGAGGCGCCCTTGGCGTAGGTGATGCCGTCGAAGTTGAGCTTGGCGTCCTGGAGGTCGCGGATGTCCGCGGTGATCGGGTGGGTGGACGGCAGCTGGTCGGCCCGGTACGCCCACGCCTTGCGGTTGTTGGCGAAACTGATCCAACCCCGGGTGAACTCGGTCGCCTCGGCGAGCGCGTACGTTCCCATGTAGTCGGCGAACGACTCCTTCAGCCAGAGGTCGTCCCACCACTCCATGGTGACCAGGTCGCCGAACCACATGTGCGCCATCTCGTGCAGCAGCGTGCTGGCCCGGCCCTGGTAGGCGGCGGCGGTGGTGCGGCCCCGGAAGACGTACTCCTCGCGGAAGGTGACGCAGCCCGGGTTCTCCATCGCGCCGATGTTGTACTCGGGGACGAACGCCTGGTCGTACTTGCCGAACGGGTACGGGTAGCCGAAGTGCTCGTGGAAGAAGTCGAGCCCCTGCCGGGTGGTGGCCAGCAGCCGCTCGGCGTCGAAGTGCGGCGCCAGCGCCCGGCGGCAGAGCGCGCCCAGCGGGATCTCCAGCGTCGTCCCGTCCTCCAGCGCGCGGCTGTAGGAGCCGGCGACGTAGTGGTAGGGGCCGGCGACCACGGCGGTGATGTAGGTGGAGATCGGCTGCGTGGTGGCGAACGTCCAGGTGGCGTGCGTGCCGTCGCTCAGTTCCTCGCGCCGCTCCTCGGCACCGTTGCTGAGCACCGTCCAGTGCGCGGGCGCGGTGACCCGGAAGGAGAACGGCGCCTTCAGGTCGGGCTGCTCGAAGTTGGCGAACACCCGGCGCGCGTCGGCGGGTTCGTACTGGGTGTAGAGGTAGGTCTCCCCGTCCTCCGGGTCGGTGAAGTGGTGCAGCCCCTCGCCGGTGTGGCTGTAGGCGCAACTGGCGTCCACCACCAGGTGGTTCTCCGCGCGTAGCGTCGGGAGCGTGACGCGGGTGCCGTCGAAGAGCCGGTCGACCGGCAGCGACTCGCCGTTGAGGGTCACCGAGTGGACGTGCGGCGCCAGCAGGTCGACGAAGCTCGTCGCGCCCTCCCGCGCGCAGGAGAACCGCACCGAGCTGGTGGAGCGGAACCTGCGCGGGCCGTCGGCCGGCGCCGGGTCGGTCGCGGCGCGCAGGTCAAGCGACACCTCGTAGCTGTGCACGGTCAGCAGTGCGGCCCGCTCGCGGGCCTCCTCGCGGGTGAGGTTCTCTCCAGGCACGCTGGTCGACTCCCTGTGGTTCGGGTGCTGTCGGAGCCCGCCGACGGCGCGGCGCGGGCGCCGTTCAGCATGTCACGCGGGGGTGAGGGGGCGCACGGTGGAATGCCACCGCGTGCCACCGTGTTGGGCACGGACGACACCGGCCGTCGGCGGGTGCCCGCGCGCACTCCCCGAGACGAGGAGAGACACGATGCCCGAGAACGCAGCGACCGAGCCGGTACCGGCGGACTTCTGGTTCGACCCGCTCTGTCCCTGGGCCTGGATGACCTCACGCTGGATGCTGGAGGTGGAGAAGGTCCGCCCGGTGCGGACGCGCTGGCACGTGATGAGCCTGGCGGTGCTCAACGAGCCCAGGCTGGACGAGCTGCCGGAGCAGTACCGCGAGGCCATGAAGGACGCGTGGGGCCCGGTGCGGGTCTGTATCGCGGCGGAGCGGGAGCACGGCGGCGAGGTGCTCGGCCCGCTGTACACGGCCCTGGGCGTCCGCTTCCACCACCGGGGGCTGCCGAGGAACCGCGAGACGCTGGTCGACGCGCTGACCTCCGTCGGCCTGCCGGCGGAGCTCGCGGACGCCGCCGAGAGCGACCGCTACGACGACGCGCTCCGCGCCTCCCACAAGGAGGGCATCGACCTGGTCGGCCAGGACGTGGGCACGCCGGTCATCGCGGTGCCGGGCGCCGACGGCGAGCAGATCGCCTTCTTCGGCCCGGTGGTGACCCCCGCCCCCAAGGGCGAGGCCGCCGCCCGGCTGTGGGACGGCACGCTGCTGGTGGCGAGCACCCCCGGCTTCTACGAGATCAAGCGCACCAGGGACGTCGGCCCGCAGTTCGACGACGCGGAGGACGCGGAGGGCTGAGCGCCAGGCGCGCGCTCCGGCGCGCGAGTCGGCCCCCGCGCCCTTCCTTCGCGCGGGGGCCGCTCCCGCCGCGCCCGTCCGCGCCGCCGGCGCCGCCGCCGGTGTCGGCAAACTCACGCCGCCGCCGGCGCCGCGTTCCGCTAGCGTCGACAGGTCCCGCCTGTTCGAAGTCCTGGAGTAATCCATGAGTTCAGCCATCGTCGCCGGTCGGCCCCGCGCCGTCCTCGCCGATCTGCTGCCGGCCAGCACCGTTCCCGCCGCCAGGGCGCGTGACCTCGCGCTGGTCGTCGGAGGCGCCGTGTTCACCGGCGTCGCCGCCCAACTCTCGCTGCCGGTACCCGGATCGCCCGTCCCCGTGACCGGCCAGACCTTCGCCGCGCTGCTGGTCGGCGCCTCCTTCGGCCCCGTGCGCGCGATGCTGTCCATGACCCTCTACGTCCTCGCCGGCATGGCCGGCACGCCGTGGTTCTCCGAGGGCACCTCCGGCTACGGGATGCCCTCCTTCGGCTATCTGCTGGGCATGACCCTGGCCGCCGTCGTCGTCGGCGAACTCGCCCGCAGGGGCGGGGACCGCACCGTTCCGCGCACGGTCGCCACCATGGCGCTGGGCAGCGCGTTGATCTACGGCGTCGGCGTCCCCTACCTCGCGCTGGCCACCGGGATGTCGGCCGGCGAGGCGGTCGCCGCCGGGCTCACGCCGTTCCTGCTGGGCGACGCCCTCAAGGTCGCGCTGGCGATGGGCGCGCTGCCGGCCGCCTGGCGGCTGGTGGGACGCGGGCGCGCGGGCGACTGACCCCGGGCCGGGAGCCGGCGGCCACGCGCCGCCGGCGCCATGCCATATTGGGGGCCATGCACGTCTACCTGGCCTCCGACCACGCCGGCTTCGAGCTGAAGAACCACCTGGTCGCCTGGCTGACCCAGCACGGTCACCAGCCCGTCGACTGCGGCCCGGACCACTACGACGGCGAGGACGACTACCCGCCGTTCTGCCTCCGCGCCGCCCAGCGCGTCGCGGCCGACCCCGGCTCGCTCGGCGTGGTCATCGGCGGCTCGGGCAACGGCGAGGCCATCGCCGCCAACAAGGTGCGCGGCGTGCGCTGCGCCCTCGCCTGGAGCGAGGAGACCGCCCGCCTGGGCCGCGAGCACAACGACGCCAACGTCCTCAGCGTCGGCGCCCGGATGCACACCGCCGACGAGGCGACCTCGTTCGTCGCCGTCTTCCTCGACACCGCCTACTCCGGTGCCGAACGCCACAGCCGCCGCGTCGCCATGCTCGGCGCCTACGAGACCGAGGGCGTCCTGCCACCGCTCCCCGCCGAGCAGGGCTGATGCCCGAGGGCCACGTCATCCACCGGCTGGCGACCGCCCACCGCGAGCGGTTCGCCGGCCGGCCGGTGCGGGTGGACAGCCCCCAGGGCAAGTTCGCCGACGCGGCGGCGCTGCTCGACGGCCAGCCGCTGGAGGCCGCCGAGGCCTGGGGCAAGCACCTCTTCCTCGGCTTCGCCCCCGTCGGCTGGGTCCACATCCACCTCGGCCTCTACGGCAAGGTCGCCTTCGGCGAGCCCCCCGTGCCCCGGCCCGTCGGCCAGATCCGGCTGCGGCTGGCCAACGACGACCACTGGTCCGAGCTGCGCGGCCCGAACACCTGCGCCCTGCGCACCGACGAGGAACGCGCCGCCGTCGCCGCCCGCCTCGGCCCCGACCCGCTGCGCGCCGACGCCGACCCCGAACGCGCCTGGCGCCGCGTCTCCACCAGCAGGTCGGCGATCGGCACCCTGCTGATGGACCAGGCCGTCGTCGCCGGCGTCGGGAACATCTACCGCGCCGAGGTCCTCTTCCGCCACGGCGTCGACCCCCACCGTCCGGGGCGCGAGGTGGACCGCGCCACCTGGACCGCGTGCTGGGAGGACCTGGTCACGCTGATGCGTGAGGGCGTGCGGCTGGGCCGCATCGACACCGTTCGCCCCGAGCACACCCCCGAGGCGACCGGCAGGCCGCCCCGCGTCGACGACCACGGCGGCGAGGTCTACGTCTACCGCAGGGCGGGCCAGCCGTGCCTGGTCTGCGAAGGCCCCGTGGCCACCGCGAAGGTCGCCGCGCGGAACCTCTTCTGGTGCCCGCGCTGCCAACCCCGTTGAGAGCTGCGCGATGTCGGTCCCGGCCCGTATCCTCGGGCGCATCGGGTGGGAGCTGCCGGGAGGGCGTGACGTGATGGCCTCAGAAGCCGTGCGGCAGCCACGGCGCCAGCGGATGGCCGAAGGCCGCCGCGGCCGTGGCCAGCGCGCCAGGCCGCGCCTCGCCGACCAGCCCGGCGCCGGCCAGCGCCCCGAGCGACGTCCCGCCCAGGTAGGCGGCGCTCAACGCCCGCACGTCAAGCTCCAGTTCGGCAGGATCGTCGGTGCGTGCGCAGACCGCGCCCCCCGGGCCGCCGGACAGCCGCCAACGGCCCTCGTTCCACGGACAGTTGGCGTCCGCCACGGACAGCACCACGTCGATGTCGGCGGCGTAGCGGCGGGCCGCCAGCGCCGCGCCGACGTCGAGCGGTCGCAGATACAGCCGGTCCCTCAGCTGGAGATCGCTGACGCGGATGTCGCTCAGCAGATGGACCAGCGGATCGTCCACCGGACGCCCCATCAGCTCCACCCGGTCGGTCAGGTCCAGGCCCAGCAGATAGCGCAGCAGCGCCGCGTAGCCGGCGGGATCCACCGCGTCCAGGCTTCTGACCAGCACCGGGCCGCCCGGCACCGAGCGTTCCCACTCCACCCGCAGCGCGTAGCGGGCGTAGCCGACCAGCTCGCCCTCCCGCTCGGCCAGCACGCAGCGCATCTCGGAGGCGCCGTGCCGCTCGGCCGGCGGGTCGAGCAGCGCCAGCCGCTCCCAGCCGGGGCGCCGCTCCAGCGCCCCGGGGCGCCGGGTGACCAGCTCGGCGTAGAGCTTCTCGCACCGCTCCAACGCGTCCGCCGGCGTGCTCACCGTCAGCCGCACGTCGTCGGTGCCGGGCGGCGGCGTGCCCACCACGACCCTGTGCTTCGGCACCGTGGCGGCCAACGAGTGGGCCGCCACCCCGTAGCCGAACCGCCCGTAGATCGGCGCCTCGGCCGCGGTCAACGCCGAGAGCACGTCGCCCCGTTCCCACGCGGCCTCAAGCGACCGCCGCATCATCCGGCGCAGCAGCCCTCGCCTGCGGTGTGTGCCCGCCACCGACACCATGGTCGCCCCCGCGGTCTCCACCACGGCCCCGCCCGGCACCGACATTCCCAGGGAGAGCTCGCCGTACGTACCCACCACCTCGCCCCCGTCGAAGGCGCCGAGACAGCGGTCGAGCGACACCAGCCCCCGCCACAGCTCCCGCTCCTCGACGGACTGGGGCAGCCCGCCGAAGGCCCAGTCCAGGGTGCGGTGCCAGCGGTCCCACTCGTCGGCGTCGATCCGCCGCAGTTCGATGGTCATGGCGACATCCCTACCAAGGCGCACGCCGCGCGGCGAGGGCTTTCGCGCCGCGACCTCCGGCGCCGGGCCGCGCCCGCCCGCGCGGACGGCGCACGGATGTCCGAGCGGTCCCGAGGTTCGACGTGGCCGTGATCCGGTGGATAAGGTCCCACACCATGACACGCCGCAGCCTGGCGACCACGCCACGGGAGAGCCGGCGAATGCGGCTCCGCCGGGCGGTCCACCGGGCGCGCGTCGGGCTGCGGCGCTCCGCCGTCGACTACTTCAGGGGCGACGGCTCGGACTGGATCGCCCTCACCGCGCTGCTGCTCTCCATCCCGGTGCTGGCGCTGTCCACCGCCGGCTGGCCGGAGTGGTGCCCGCCGGAGGCGCTGCTGCTGCCGCTGGTCGCCGCCGGCCTGCTGCTGCGCCCCGCCAGCCTGCTCGGGCTGTATGTCGCGGTGGCGTTCGCCCTGGTGCTGGAGACCGCGCTGATCGACGCCGAGCGTTCGGCGCCCGACCCGGTCACCCCCGGCACCATCCTGCTGGTCGCCGCGGTCGCCCTGATCGGGCTGCTGATAGCGCAGTTCCGCAGCCGGGTCGGCGTGCCCTGGCGGCGCGGCCACACCATGCTCTTCGACCTGCGCGAGCGGATCAGCGCGCAGAGCGCCCTGCCGGCACCGCCCGACGGCTGGCACCACGAGGTGTCGCTGCGCCCGGCCGGCGGGCAGTCGTTCTCCGGCGACTTCGTGGTGGCGGCGCGCACCGGCCCCGACGGGCGCACCCTGGAGGTCGTCCTCACCGACGTCTCGGGCAAGGGCATCGACGCGGCCTCCCGTTCGCTGCTGCTCTCCGGCGCCTTCGGCGGACTGCTCGGCTCGCTGCCGCCGCACGGCTTCCTGCCGGCGGCCAACGGCTATCTGCTGCGGCAGGACTGGCAGGAGGGCTTCGCCACCTCGATCCACCTGGTCCTCGACCTGGACAGCGGTGACTACGAGCTGCTCTCCGCCGGCCACCTCCCCGCGCTCCAACTGCACGCGGGCACCGGCCGCTGGCAGGAGGTCGCGGCCGAGGGTCCGCTGCTCGGGGTCTGGGACGGCGCCGAGTTCCACCCGGCCAAGGGCACGCTGCGCCGGGGAGACGTGCTGATGCTCTTCACCGACGGCCTGGTCGAACGCCCCGACGAGGACCTCTCCGAGGGCATCGACCGCCTCACCGGCGCCGCCGACCGCTATGTCACCAGGGGCTTCCGCAACACCGCGTGGGACCTGATCGACGCGGTCGCCAAGGACGTCAACGACGACAGGGCGCTGGTGCTGATCGGCCGCGACTAGGGAGGTCCGGGGCCCGCCGCCGGCCGGTCCCGCGCCCCCTGGAAGAGTGGCGGCCCCCCACCGGGCTGATCACTCTCCGGTGTCGAATCGTCGACGCTCCGTTGTCATGTCTCTGAGCTGCGACGAAGCGGCCCCGCACCACCCCCGAACTGGGCCGAACGGCCGTGCGGACGGCCCCCGGGCGGGATGCGCCGCGCCATCGGCTGCCCTTGGCTCGGGGACATGAGCAACGCCCGAAGCACCCGCGGAAACGGTCACGCCCTCGTCGCCACCCTCAACCGGCGGCTCGCCCGCCCGCTGGCCGCCCTGCGTCCCTCCCGCCCCTCGGGACGCTGGGCCGTCGGCTGCACGCTGCTGGGAGCGGTGGCGATAACGGGCCCCTGGGCGGTGACCGCCCTCGGACACGAGGAACGTCCGGAGGCGCGCACCGCCGAGATCGACCAGTTCCTCGGCGGCATCGGCGACGCGGCGGTCAGCGGCCCGCGCGGACTCGGGCCCTACTACGGGTCGTTGACCGAGCGCGGCGGGGGCGAGCCGTTCCACCCCTGGTACTGGCACCCGCTGGCAGCCGGCGACTGGGCGATGCCGGTCACCGGCTACCCCGTCTCCGCCGCCTACGGCATCCCCGGCGGCTGGGCCGCCGGCTACCACACGGGCGTGGACTTCGCTGTCCCCGTCGGCACACCCATCCACTCGGTCGGCCCGGGCCGGGTCGTCGAGGCCGGCTACTCGGGCGACTACGGCAACGCGGTGACCGTCGCCATGGACGACGGCCACTACGCGCTCTACGCCCACCTCGACTCGATCGCGGTCGAGCCAGGTCAGCGCGTCACCGCCGAGAGCTGGCTGGGCGACTCCGGCAACACCGGCCGCTCCACCGGCCCCCACCTCCACTTCGAGGTGCGCACCAGCAACGTCTACGGCAGCGACGTCGACCCCCTCAGCTATCTCGCCGCCCACGGCGTGGACGTGCGCTGAGACGCTGAGACGCTGCCGCTGGGCTGATGGCGGGGGCGACCACCCGGCTCGCCGCCCACCGGCCTTGGGGGTGCGGGGCACTGTCCGCCGGGCTTGTGTCGACTACGCGCCGGGGGTGTCCGGGACGGTGGTCGTCCTCGCTCCGCCACTCAGCATTCGCGCAGTTCCCCGCGCCCCCGAGCCGCCCACCGGCCTTGGGGGCGCGGGGCACTGTGCGCCGGGCTTGTGTCGACTACGCGTCGGGGTTGTCCGGGACGGTGGTCGTCCTCGCTCCGCCACTCAGCATTCGCGCAGTTCCCCGCGCCCCCGAGCCGCCCACCGGCCGTAGGGGCGCGGGGAACTGCGCGGGCAACCGTCCACCGGGGCGCGGACGGGCGACTACCGTGACCGCGACGGACCGTCCGCCCCTGCCTCCGCGCCGCGAGGCACCGCGCCGCGAGGCACCGCGCCGCGAGGCGTCCGCGTGAAGAGCCAGCCCAGCCGCGGTTCCACCATGAAGCGGAAGAGGCGACGCACCGGCGCCGTGCACAGCAGCGTGACGACCACCGCGCCGATCGCCGTCACTCCGAGCTGGCCCGCCGGGGTCGCCACCCACGACGTGTCGTACCAGTCCCACCAGCGCGAGGCCTTCACCACGAAGCCGTGCAGCAGGAAGCCGTACATGGTCCCGGCGCCCAGCGCCGTGAACCAGCGCCGGCCGGACGGCACCCAGGACAGGAAGCAGACGGTCAACACCAGGCCGCAGCCGAAGAGCGCCAGGCTCATCACCACGCCGGCCCACCACTCGAAGCCGAGGTCCTGCGCGGCGTAGGTCCGGTAGAACCAGCCCGCCTCCATCCGGGGCACCGACCAGTACGCCGTGGCCAGCGCGCACAGCGCGACCGGCAGCGCGGCCAGCCGCACCTCGCGCCGCTTGACCAGTTCGAAGTGCTCGGGGCGCAGCTTCATGCCGAGCACGAAGAACGGCAGCAGCTGGAGCACCCGCTGGATGTTGAGGTCGTTGCCCAACGACGGGGCGAAGCTCGCCAGCGCGGCGACCGTCAGCGCGATCGGCATCGGCCAGCGCACCACGTTCCACAGGGGCGCGGTGATCCGCCAGACGAAGAGCGCGATCAGGAACCAGGTCAGGTAGTAGGGGTCGAGCAGGGCGAAGGGGTGGTTCGGGTCGTCGGTGGCCCAGCGCTTGAAGAGCACATAGGCGACGCCGAAGAGCAGGTACGGGACCAGCACGCCGCCGACCAGCCGCCGCAACTGCTCGGGCCGGCCGGTGAAGTTCCGCGAGAAGTAGCCGGCGATCAGGATGAACGCCGGCATGTGGAACGCGTAGACCGCGTTGTACAGCGCCGCCAGCGTGCGGGAGTCGTCCCGCAGCGGCGCCCACGCGTGACCGATGGCGACCAGCACGATCGCCAGGTACTTGGCGTTGTCGAAGAAGGGGTCCCGGGTGTTAACCGGTGCTTGACCGTCCGTGACTGTCGGTGGGGGGACAGCCTGCCTCGCCCGGTCCCGGGGCGGGGCGGCTCGTTGGTTACGGACCTGCAACATTGTCCGCACGATAGCGCTTCCCCAGGTCGTCCGTACATTCGCCGAGCGGAATGCGGGAATCTTGGAAGAGATTCATCCGATGAAACGAGAGCCCATGGGTGGGGGAGGCGACGGCACCTGTCCTTGATGATGCGATTTGACCGGATTAAATGGTGTGTTTCGCCCCGTCTGCCGGTCCCCGACGCTCCACGTGGTGCTCGACGAATGACGCCGTCCGATCACCGGCCGGCGTGATCCCGAACACGGTTTACGGAGCGTGGGAAATGCATACGCGGGGCGACGGCGGTGGCTAACGGAGCGATAACGGGCGGTTCGTCGCCCAACGTCGCGTCGGCACCGCCCGATCGGGTCCGTCGGTTGGTCATCCGCCTCCACTGACCCGGTAGTTGATGGCACGATGGTGCCTGCGGGGGTGCGGCGGCCGTGGTCAAGCCCCTGACGGAGCAGTGGCGACCTTCCGAAGGTGTGATCAGTTGTGGTTATCTCGTTCTCTCTGGCCCTGCTGTTCGGCGTGATCATGTTCTTCATGATCCGGAGCGGGGCGGTCAAGTGGGGACCGGCCATCGTGGCGATCCTCTTCGGCTTCTCCCTCGCCTCCACCGGCGCCGCCGACCCGATAAACGACTTCCTCCAGTCGGTCACCGACGGTGTCAACGAGGTCGACGACTCGATCAACAGCGCGCCCTGAGAGGCGCGGTCGGCCTCCGGAAACGCGAGGGCCCGGCTCCCCGTGGGGGCCGGGCCGACAGGTGCGCGCCGGGCGCGCGGGGCGGAGACGAGAGCGGGCGACGGGAATCGAACCCGCGTAGCTGGTTTGGAAGACCAGGGCTCTACCATTGAGCTACGCCCGCTTGCCGGGGACGGAAGGTCGCGGTGGCCCGCGCCCCACTTCCCGAACAATGGGCATCGTACCAGCGCCCAAACCCCGCCCCGAGCCGGTGAGATCGCCGCCGACGCGGCATGGGACCGGGGGATGGCCCGTGTCCGCGGCCCTGTACCCTACGTATCGCGTCGTGAGCCACGACGGGGTGTGGCGCAGCTTGGTAGCGCGTCCGCTTTGGGAGCGGAAGGTCGTCGGTTCGAATCCGGCCACCCCGACCACGTACGATGACTCACCTGTGCGCCTGTGGTGTGTCCGACATATGGAGCGCTTCAGCGACGACCGCCTATCTCTCGATTGTCAGCCCCAAGGAGACCTACCGTGAAGAGCGCCGTGGAGACCCTGAACCCCACCCGGGTTCGGCTCACTGTCGAGGTGCCCTTCGAGGAGCTCAAGCCCAGCCTCGACGCGGCGTACCGGAAGATCAACCAGCAGGTCCAGGTGCCGGGCTTCCGCAAGGGGAAGATCCCCGCCCGCGTCATCGACCAGCGCTTCGGACGGGCCGCCGTCCTTGAGGAAGCGGTCAACGACGCGCTGCCCAAGTTCTACACCGAGGCGGTCAACGAGGGCGAGCTGAACCCGCTGGGCCAGCCCGACGTCGACATCACCGACCTGAAGGACAACGACACCCTGACGTTCACCGCCGAGGTGGACATCCGTCCCGAGCTGGAGATCCCGGACTACTCCGGTATCGAGGTCACCGTGGACGCCGTCGAGGTCGCCGACGAGGACATCGACAAGGCCGTCGACCAGCTCCGTGAGCGCTTCGCCTCCACCAGCGTCGTCGAGCGCGAGGCCGCCGAGGGCGACGTCGTCAAGATCGACCTGGAGGCCCGGGTCGACGGCGAGCTGCTGGAGGACGGCGTCGCGACCGGCGTGGACTACACGATCGGTTCCGGCCAGATGCTCGACGGCCTGGACGAGGCCGTCACCGGCCTCGCCGCCGGCGGCACCGCCACCTTCACCAGCGAGCTGAAGGGCGGCTCCGGCGCCGGCCAGGAGGCCGAGGTCGGCGTCACGGTCGAGAGCGTCTCCTCCCGCGAGCTGCCCGAGCTGGACGACGACTTCGCCCAGCTGGCCAGCGAGTTCGACACCCTGGAGGCGCTGCGGGACGACAGCCGCCGCCGGCTGAGCGAGGAGCGCACCTACCAGCAGGCCACCGAGGCCCAGGAGAAGGTGCTCGACGCCCTCCTGGAGCTGGTCGAGGTCCCGCTCCCCGAGAAGCTGCTGGCGGAGGAGATCAAGACCCGCAAGCACAACCTGGAGCACCACCAGCTGCCGCAGCTCGGCATGGACCTGGAGGCCTACCTCAAGCTCCAGGAGAAGACCGCCGAGGAGTTCGACGACGAGCTGCGGGAGCAGGCGGAGAAGGGCATCCGCACCCAGTTCGTGCTGGACGAGATCGCCCGCCGCGACGAGCTGAACGTGAGCCAGGAGGAGCTGACGGAGCACCTGGTGCGCCGCGCGCAGTCCTCCGGCATGAGCCCCGACCAGTTCGCGAAGGCCGTCGTCGAGGGCAACCAGGTCTCGATGCTGGTCGGCGAGGTCAGCCGCGGCAAGGCGCTGGCCTCCGTCGTCGAGTCGGCCACCGTGAAGGACACCAACGGTGAGGTCGTCGACCTGGAGGACGAGGACGAGGGCGAGGAGGCCGGCGAGGCCACCGACGCCGTCGCCGAGGCCGCGGAGGCCAACGAGGCCGCCACGACCGGCGAGCAGGGCGAAGCGAAGCCCAACGAGAGCTGAGCGGGCCCCAGTCACACCACGGAAGGGGGCCGGACGCCGCGAGCGTCCGGCCCCCTTCCCGCACCCCGCGCCCCTTTCCCCCGCGGCGCCCGCAGACTCACCGTCAGCCCGCCGCCGCCCCGTTACCGCCCGGGAGGGGCGACCCTGCGCTCACAGCGAACAGTTCCCTGGTCGGGATGGGTCTGTCGGAGCCGCGCGTTAGGGTCCCTAGAAACACGCCAGAAGTCGAGTGACGGCCGGGCACACGTGGCCTGGACCGTCCAGGAATGAGCAGGTGGATACGTGACGCTCTTGATGCCCTCCGCCGCAGCGGAGCCGACAAGCGGCAGCCTCGGCGATCAGGTCTACAACCGGCTGCTCGACGAGCGCATCATCTTCCTGGGCCAGCCGGTGGACGATGACATCGCCAACCGGATCACGGCGCAGCTGCTGCTGCTCGCCGCCGATCCGGACAAGGACATCTTTCTCTACATCAACAGCCCCGGCGGCTCGATCTCGGCCGGCATGGCGATCTACGACACCATGCAGTTCGTCAAGAACGACGTGGTCACCATCGCCATGGGCCTGGCGGCGTCGATGGGCCAGTTCCTGCTGACGGCGGGTGCCCCCGGCAAGCGCTACGCGCTGCCCAACGCCGAGGTGCTGATCCACCAGCCGTCGGCCGGCCTCGCCGGCTCCGCCTCGGACATCAAGATCCACGCGGAGCAGCTGCTGCGCACCAAGCGGAAGATGGCCAAGCTCTCCGCCGAGCACTCGGGCGTCTCCGAGGAGCAGTGGGAGCGCGACGCGGACCGGGACCGCTGGTTCTCCGCCGAGGAGGCGCGGGACTACGGCCTGCTGGACCGGGTCATCGGCAGCGCGTCGGACATCACGGGTGGCGGAGGCACGGGCGCCTGAGTCCCGGCCGGACCACCCGCACCGACGCTCGCTGCCCCGTTCGCAAGCCTAGACCAAGGCGGTACACACACCGATGAACAAGTTCCCAGGCTCCGGCCTCTACGACCGTCTGCCGGCCGAGTCCCGTTACGTGATCCCGCGCTTCGTCGAGCGCACCTCGCAGGGCGTGCGCGAGTACGACCCGTACGCGAAGCTCTTCGAGGAGGGCGTGATCTTCCTCGGGGTGCAGATCGACGACGCCTCGGCGAACGACGTGATGGCCCAGCTGCTCTGCCTGGAGTCCATCGACCCGGACCGCGACATCCAGATCTACATCAACAGCCCGGGTGGCTCGTTCACGGCGCTGACCGCGATCTACGACACCATGGTCTTCGTCAAGCCGGACATCCAGACGGTCTGCATGGGCCAGGCCGCGTCGGCCGCGGCCGTGCTGCTCGCCGCGGGCACCCCCGGCAAGCGGATGGCCCTGCCGAACTCGCGGGTCCTGATCCACCAGCCCTACTCGGAGACCGGCCGCGGCCAGGTCTCCGACCTGGAGATCGCCGCGCGCGAGGTCCAGCGGATGCGCACCCAGCTCGAAGAGATGCTGGCCAAGCACTCGACCAAGCCGATCGAGCAGATCCGCGACGACATCGAGCGCGACAAGATCCTCACCGCGGGCGAGGCCGTCGACTACGGCCTGATCGACCAGATCATCACGACCCGCACCTCCACGGCCGAATAGGCCACCATCGGTACCTGTGCCGGACACCACATTCGGCACGTGAAACGGCTCTGTCCCCTTTGACGGGAAGGCCCCGCCCAGGGGGATTCCCGTCAAGGGGGACCAATCCACCGGGCCAACGAGGTACCGTCGTCTTCTGTAAGCACTCGGCACCGTCACCCCGGCGGTGCGCAGTCGAAGGGGAAGCACCTCGTGGCACGCATCGGTGATGGCGGCGATCTGCTCAAGTGCTCGTTCTGCGGCAAGAGTCAGAAACAGGTGAAGAAGCTCATCGCGGGCCCGGGGGTCTATATCTGCGATGAGTGCATTGATCTCTGCAACGAGATCATCGAGGAGGAGCTGGCGGAATCGCCCGACTCCGACCTGGGGGAGCTGCCCAAGCCGAGGGAGATCTACGACTTCCTCGAAAGCTATGTGGTCGGCCAGGAGGACGCGAAGAAGGCGCTCTCCGTCGCCGTGTACAACCACTACAAGCGCGTGCGCGCCAGTGACTCCCACGCCGCGCGCGACGAGGAGATCGAGCTCTCCAAGTCGAACATCCTGCTGCTCGGCCCCACGGGCTCGGGCAAGACCCTGCTGGCGCAGACCCTCGCCAGGATGTTGAACGTCCCGTTCGCCATCACCGACGCGACCGCCCTCACCGAGGCCGGCTACGTGGGCGAGGACGTGGAGAACATCCTGCTCAAGCTGATCCAGGCGGCCGACTACGACATCAAGAAGGCCGAGCAGGGGATCATCTACATCGACGAGATCGACAAGGTCGCGCGCAAGAGCGAGAACCCGTCGATCACCCGTGACGTCTCGGGCGAGGGCGTCCAGCAGGCCCTGCTGAAGATCCTGGAGGGCACCACGGCGGCCGTGCCGCCGCAGGGCGGGCGCAAGCACCCGCACCAGGAGTTCCTCCAGATCGACACGTCCAACGTGCTCTTCATCGTCGGCGGCGCCTTCGCCGGGCTCGACGACATCATCAGGGCCCGCTCCGGCGCCCGGGGCATCGGCTTCGGCGCGGACATCCGCTCCAAGCGGGAGCGGGACAGCGCGGGCCTGCTCACCGAGGCGCTCCCCGAGGACCTGGTGAAGTACGGGATGATCCCCGAGTTCATCGGCCGGCTCCCCGTGATCACCTCGGTGCACAACCTGGACCGCGAGGCGCTGCTGCGCATCCTCGTCGAGCCGAGGAACGCGCTGATCAAGCAGTACCAGCGGCTCTTCGAGCTGGACGGGGTGGAGCTGGAGTTCGACCTTCCGGCGCTGGAGGCCATCGCCGACCAGGCCATCCTCCGGGGCACCGGGGCGCGCGGCCTGCGGGCGATCATGGAGGAGGTGCTGATGTCCGTGATGTACGAGGTGCCGTCCCGGCAGGACGTCGGCCAGGTCGTGATCACGGAGGACGTGGTCCGCTCCAACGTGAACCCGACGCTGGTGCCCCGTTCCCGGCTGGCCAAGCAGCGGGACGCCTCCGTGCCGCCGCAGGAGAAGACCGCCTGACGGCCGGCCTGAGGCGCGTGGCGGGCGCCCGCCCGCCCGCGGCGACGAAGTCGCACGAGCCACGAGAGGGGCCCCGGACCGACCGGTCCGGGGCCCCTCTCGCGTTGGCTCGTCAGCGGTGTGCGCTCACGGGAGCACCGGCTCCTCCTCGGAGGCGCCGTCGCCCTCGCCCTCGCCCGCGCCGCCGGAGCCGCCCTGGTCCTCGACCAGCGAGTCCGAACGCAGCTGGGCGGCGTGCTCGCCGGCCTCCTCCAGCGGCACCTCGGTGCTGCCCTGGCCGGACTGCCGCTGCATCGTGATGAAGCCGGCGGTGCTGTAGTCGGCCCAGACGCAGAGCGGCACCTGCACCATCTCGCCGGTGAAGGCGTCCTGCGACTCCGCCTGCTGGCACTTCATGACCGCGCCGTCCAGGCCGTCGGGGTTCACCTCCTCGGGCTCGCCGAGCAGGTTCACCTCACCGCCGGAGCCGGACGCCTCCTCGGCGCCGTAGGCCAGGAAGGCGTCCACCGTGCCCGCGGGGTCCTCGACCGTGCCCCACATGCCGACGGTGAACAGGGTGGTGACCTCGGTGGAGCCCAGCTCCGAGGGGTCCATCAGGGAGGCCGCCTCCTCGGGGGTCATCCCGGCCAGGTAGGTGGCCGTGGAGACCTCCGCGTCGGTGAGACCGATCTGGGCGAGCTCCTCCTCGGTGAAGTCGTCGGTGCCGGTGGGAGGCTGCACCGCCGTGTACTCGCCCGTGGTCTGCGGGAACTCCAGCATGTAGCTGGCGTCGGGGTCGCCGCCCGCGTTGCCGCCGCCGCCGCCACCACCCTCGTCGTCATCGTCGCCGCCGAGCAGGAAGAAGGCGCCGCCGCCGACCACGGCGAGTGCCACGATCGAGGCGATCACGATGAGCAGCGTCTTGTTGCCGCCACCGCCCGAGGGCGGCTGCGGCTGGCCGTAGGGCCCGGGGGGCTGACCGGGAGCGCCGGGCTGACCCGGGTACTGGCCGGGCGGCGGCTGCTGGCCGTAGGGCCCGGGCTGTCCCGGGGCGCCGGGCGGCTGGGGCTGGCCGTAGGGGCCTGGCTGGCCAGGGGCGCCGCCGGGCTGCTGCGGGTATCCGTAGCCGGGGCCCTGAGGCGCGCCGGGTGCGCCGCCCTGGGCGTACGGGTTCGGCCCGCCGCCTGGAGCGCCCTGCGGCGGCGGCGCCCCGTACGGGCCGGGCTGCCCGGGCTGCTGCCCCGGCGGGGGCTGCTGCCCGTAGGGGCCCGGCTGGTTGTGACTCATGGTGTTCCCCTCAAAAACCCGACATCGTCAGCGTCGAGCACATCCTGTCGGATGAGATGGCTTGCTGTACATCCACCCCAATCACATCTCCCCACTCCGCGCAAGTCCCCCCGGGCTTCTTTCCGGAACGGGCATACCCGCCGATCTCCCCGGCGGCGCGGGGGTGTTGACCGGCGACCGTCGGGCGGTCGGCGGCGCGGGGAAACTGGTGCGCCGAGTGTCAGTGGGGCGTTCTAGACTTACCGCCGTGACCGAGAACACTCAGCCGCCCGCCGACGGGCCCCACAGCGCCCCCGCAGATCTGCCGACGCAGTACACGCCGGCCGACGTAGAGGGGAAGCTGTACGAGCGCTGGGTAGACCGCGGTTACTTCGAGGCGGACGCGGCCAGCGACAAGGAGCCGTACACGATCGTCATCCCGCCGCCCAACGTCACGGGAAGTCTCCACCTGGGCCACGCCTTCGAGCACACGCTCATCGACGCGCTCACCCGGCGCAAGCGGATGCAGGGGTACGAGACCCTCTGGCAGCCGGGCATGGACCACGCGGGCATCGCCACCCAGAACCGCGTGGAGCGCGAGTTGGCCGGCGAGGGCAAGTCCCGGCACGACCTGGGCCGTGAGGCGTTCGTCGAGCGGGTCTGGCAGTGGAAGGCCGAGTCCGGCGGCACCATCTCGGGGCAGATGCGCCGCCTCGGCGACGGAGTCGCCTGGTCGCGCGAGCGCTTCACGATGGACGAGGGCCTCTCCCGCGCGGTCAACACGATCTTCAAGCGCCTCTACGACGACGAGTTGATCTACCGCGCCGAGCGCATCATCAACTGGTGCCCGCGCTGTCTGACGGCCATCTCCGACATCGAGGTCGAGTACCAGGACGACGACGGCGAGTTGGTCTCCATCCGGTACGGCGAGGGTGAGGACTCGCTGGTCGTCGCCACCACCAGGGCGGAGACGATGCTGGGTGACACCGCCGTCGCGGTCCACCCGGACGACGAGCGGTACCGCCATCTCGTCGGCCGCGAGATCCGGCTGCCACTGACCGACCGTTCGATCCCGGTCGTCGCCGACCCGCACGTGGACCCGGACTTCGGCACCGGCGCGGTCAAGGTCACGCCGGCGCACGACCCCAACGACTTCGAGATCGGCCGCCGGCACGGACTGCCGCAGCTGACGGTGATGGACGAGCACGCGGTGATCACGGCGCCCGGTCCCTTCCAGGGCCTGGACCGGCTGGAGGCGCGCTCGGCCATCGTGGGCGCGCTCCGCGAGGAGGGGCGCGTCGTCGCGGAGAAGCGCCCCTATCAGCACTCCGTCGGCCACTGCTCCCGCTGCCACACCACGGTCGAGCCCCGGCTGTCCATGCAGTGGTGGGTCAGGGTCGGCCCGTTGGCCGAGGCGGCGGGGGACGCGGTCCGCGACGGCCGGGTCGCGATCCACCCCAAGGAGATGTCCTCCCGGTACTTCGAGTGGGTGGACAACCTCCACGACTGGTGCATCTCCCGCCAGTTGTGGTGGGGCCACCGCATCCCGGTCTGGTACGGCCCGGACGGCGAGATCCGCTGCGTCGGCCCGGACGAGGAGCCGCCGAGCGGCCCCGGGTGGCATCAGGACACCGACGTGCTGGACACCTGGTTCTCCTCCGGCCTGTGGCCCTTCTCCACGCTCGGCTGGCCGGACGCCACGGAGAGCGTCGAGAAGTTCTATCCGAACTCGGTCCTGGTCACCGGGTACGACATCCTCTTCTTCTGGGTCGCCCGGATGATGATGTTCGGCCTGTACGCGATGGACGGCGTCCCGCCGTTCCACACCATCGCGCTGCACGGCATGGTCCGTGACCAGTTCGGCAAGAAGATGTCCAAGTCCTTTGGGAACGCGGTCGATCCGCTGGACTGGATGGACGCCTACGGTTCGGACGCCGTCCGTTTCACGCTCGCCAGGGGTGCCAACCCGGGCGTCGACGTGCCGATCGGCGAGGACTGGGTCCAGGCGTCGAGGAACTTCGCGAACAAGGTGTGGAACGCCACCCGCTTCGCCCTGCTCAACGGCGCCACCGTCGAGGGCCCGCTGCCGGCCGCGGACGAGCTGTCCGCGACCGACCGCTGGGTGCTCTCCCGGCTGAACTCGGTGGTCGCCGAGGTCGACGCGTACTACGACGACTACCAGTTCGCCAAGTTGAGCGACGCGCTCTTCCACTTCGCGTGGGACGAGGTCTTCGACTGGTACGTGGAGCTCTCCAAGACCACCTTCGCCGCCGGCGGGCGCCCGGCCGAGGTCGCGCGCCGCGTCCTGGGCGAGGTGCTGGACGTGACGCTGCGGCTGCTCCACCCGCTGGTCCCGTTCGTCACCGAGGAGTTGTGGACCACGCTGACCGGCGGCGACTCCGTGGTGATCGCCGACTGGCCGACCGACTCGGGGTTCCGGGACGCGGCGGCCGAGCGCGAGCTAGACGCCGTCCGCCAGCTGGTCACCGAGGTGCGAAGGTTCCGCGCCGACCAGGGCCTCCAGCCGGGGCAGCGGGTCCCGGCCACCCTCGACCTGGGGGAGACCGGCCTGGCCGCGCACGAGCCGGCGATGCGCTCCCTGCTCCGGCTGGAGCCGGCGGGCGAGGCGTTCAGCGCCACGGCGAGCCTGCCGGCCGCCGGCGCGGTCGTGGCGCTCGACCTCTCGGGGGCGATCGACTTCGCCGCCGAGCGCAAGCGCCTGGCCAAGGACCTGGCCGCCGCGGAGAAGGAGCTGGCCGGCACCACGGCCAAGCTGGGCAACGAGGCGTTCCTCGCCAAGGCGCCCGAGCCCGTCGTGGCCAAGATCCGCGCCCGCCGTGAGTCGGCCGAGGCCGACATCGCGCGGATCACCGAGCAGTTGGCGAAGCTCCCGGGCTGACCCGCTCCGCTCCCCGGGCCCCGCGCCCGGGGAGCGCCCTCCCGGCCCCCGGGGGACCGGGAGGGCTTCCGTAGACTGGCCGGCGTGAGCGACGCGCAGCCCGACCCCGGCCAGGAGCCGGAGGATCTCCCCGGCATCCCCCCGACCGACGACGAGCCGAGCGACGACGGGGAGTTCGAGCAGATCGTCTCCGCCGAGCGCGACCGCGACCCGGACCTGGCCGTGATCGAGGCCGGCAGCCGCACCCTGCGGGCCCAGGCGGGCCCGCCCGGCGGCGACCTGCCGACCAGGCCGGAGGACCCGGAGCTGGACCGCGCCCTCGCCGAGGTGGAGAAGGAGCTGCTGGCCCGCTGGCCCGAGACCAAGCTCGACCCGTCGACGGCCCGGATGACCGCGCTGATGGACGTGCTGGGCGACCCCCAGCGGAGCTACCAGGCCATCCACATCACCGGCACCAACGGCAAGACGACCACGGCCCGGATGATCGAGGCGCTGCTGGCCGGCTTCGACCTGCGCACCGGCCGCTACAGCAGCCCCCACGTCCAGTCGATCACCGAGCGGATCAGCCTGGACGGCGCCCCGATCGCCGCCGAGCGCTTCGTCGAGGCGTACCGGGACATCCAGCCCTATCTGGACCTGGTCGACGCGGGGCAGGAACACCGGCTGTCCTTCTTCGAGGTGCTGACGGGCATGGCCTACGCGGCCTTCGCCGACGCCCCCGTCGACGTCGCCGTCGTCGAGGTCGGGATGGGCGGCAGCTGGGACGCCACCAACGTGATCGACGGCTCCGTCGCCGTGCTCACGCCCATCAGCCTCGACCACACGGACCGGCTCGGGACCTCGCCCGAGCGGATCGCCGTGGAGAAGTCGGGCATCGTCAAGCCCGGCGCCCGCGTCGTCCTCGCCCAGCAGCAGATCGAGGCCGCCTCCGTGGTGCTGCGCCGGGCCGTCGAGGTCGACGCCACGGTGGCCAGGGAGGGCATGGAGTTCGGGGTGCTCTCCCGGGAGGTGGCCGTCGGCGGGCAGCTGTTGACGCTGCGCGGCCTCGGCGGGGAGTACCCGGAGGTCTTCCTCCCGCTGCACGGCGCCCACATGGCGCACAACGCGGCGGTCGCGCTGGCCGCCGTCGAGGCGTTCTTCGGGGTGGGCGACGGCCGCCCCGCCCAGCCGCTTGACCAGGACGTGGTGCGCGCCGCGTTCGCCTCCGTCTCCTCGCCCGGCCGCCTTGAGGTGGTGCGCAGCAGCCCCACCGTGCTGGTGGACGCGGCGCACAACCCGGGCGGCGCGCTCGCCACCGCGGACGCCGTCACCGAGGCGTTCGGCTTCAGCCGGCTGATCGGAGTGGTCGGCGCCACCCGGGGCAAGGACGTGCGGGGGCTGCTGGAGGCGTTCGAGCCGATCTTCACCGAGGTCGTCGTCACCCGCAACACCTCCTCCCGCGCCGTCGACGTCGACGAGTTGGCCGCCGTCGCGGTGGAGGTCTTCGGCGCCGAACGGGTCCAGGTCGAGCCCCGTCTCGACGACGCCATCGAGGCGGCCGTCGCCCTCGCCGAGGAGGAGCACGAGTACGCCGCCGCCGGGGTGCTGGTCACCGGCTCCGTGATCACCGTCGGCGAGGCCAGGCTGCTGCTGCGGGGTGGGCGCTGATGCGCACGTTCTGCGCCAGCACGCTGGTGGGCGAGTTCTTCGTCATCGGCCTGGCGGGGCTGGCCGCCAGCCGGCTGTCCACCGTCTCCACCACCACCCTCTGGTGGGTCTGCGGCGGCGCCATGCTGCTGTGCCTGCTGCTGTGCGGTGTCGCCGGCCGCCCGATCGGGGTGTGGCTGGGCTGGGCGCTCCAGGGCGCGCTGATCGCCGCCGGCTTCGTGCTGCCGGCGATGTTCGTGCTGGGCGCCGCGTTCGCCGGGCTGTGGTGGGCCTCGGTCCACTTCGGCGCCCGGGTCGACGCGCTGCGTGCCGCCAGGGAGGCGGGCGCGGCGGCCGGTTGAGCGGCCCTGCGTGCGGCGCGCCCGGCACTGCCCGGTACTCTTACGCTCCCCGCGCCGTCCGGCCCACCGGCCGGAGGCACGGGCCGCGCGCCCACGCGCGCCACGCCCCAGGTGCTCCCGCCACC
Source organism: Streptomyces sedi (assembly GCF_006335015.1). Classification (GTDB taxonomy): domain Bacteria; phylum Actinomycetota; class Actinomycetes; order Streptomycetales; family Streptomycetaceae; genus Streptomyces; species Streptomyces sedi. The sequence goes on along the minus strand of NZ_VDGT01000001.1, from coordinate 431,859 downwards.
ACGCTGCCATCTTTCTCAGGAGCCGCCCCCATGAGCCAGCGCACTCTTGTTCTTCTCAAGCCCGACGCGGTCAGCCGTGGGCTGATCGGCGAGATCGTGGGCCGGGTGGAACGCAAGGCGGGCTGGCGGATCACCGCGCTCGAACTGCGCACGCTGGAGCGCGCGACCCTGGAGACGCACTACGCGGAGCACGTGGGGCGTCCGTTCTACGAACCCCTGATCGAGTTCATGGCGTCCGGCCCGAGCGTGGCCATGGTCGTCGAGGGCGAGCGGGTCATCGAGGGCCTGCGCACGCTGGCCGGGCCGACCGACCCGATCGCCGCGGCGCCGGGCTCCGTGCGGGGCGACTTCGGCACCGTGGTCAGGGAGAACCTGATCCACGCCTCGGACTCCGAGGAGTCGGCCGAGCGCGAGATGAAGATCTTCTTCCCGCACCTGTCGAACTGAGCGCCCGTCAGCGAAGAAGCCGGGCCACGCCGGCACGGTGGAATGCGATGCTCCGCCGCGGTCGGTAAGGTCGGACAGGGGAACCCCTCACCCGAACGCGACGTCATCATGAGGGAGGGTGGGGTCGGTTCCGCCGACAATGGCGAAAGCGGCGCTCCGGCGCTCCGTGTCAGTCCGGCCGTGGATACGATGGCATTGCCGCGTCTCTTCCCCCCTCGGCGGGAGAGGCCCTCGTGCGCATACCATCGCACCCTCCGCCGACCTCCCGCACATAACGCTCCAGCTGGAAGGCCAGATGCATCCCTATGGCGAACAATATGTCGTTCATCGGTCGTGACATGGCAGTTGACCTCGGGACGGCCAACACGCTGGTGTACGTCAGGGGTCGAGGGATTGTCCTCAACGAGCCGTCCGTCGTCGCGATCAACACCAACACGGGTGGCATTCTCGCCGTCGGTGCCGAGGCGAAGAAGATGATCGGCCGGACCCCCGGCAACATCGTGGCCGTTCGTCCGCTCAAGGACGGTGTGATCGCCGACTTCGAGATCACCGAGCGAATGCTCCGCTACTTCATTCTGAAAATCCACAAAAGGCGTTATCTCGCCCGCCCCCGGGTGGTTGTGTGCGTGCCGTCCGGTATCACGGGAGTCGAGCGCAGGGCGGTCATCGAGGCGTCGACGCAGGCCGGCGCGCGGCAGGTGCACATCATCGAGGAGCCCATGGCGGCGGCCATCGGTTCCGGCCTTCCCGTCCACGAGGCCACGGGCAACATGGTGGTGGACATCGGCGGCGGCACGACCGAGGTCGCGGTGATCTCGCTGGGCGGCATCGTCACGGCGCAGTCGATCCGGGTGGCCGGCGACGAGTTGGACAACGCGATCATCCAGCACATCAAGAAGGAGTACAGCCTGCTGCTGGGCGAGCGCTCCGCCGAGAGCATCAAGATCACCATCGGCTCGGCCTACGAGATGGACCAGGACGAGCACACGGAGATCCGTGGCCGCGACCTGGTCAGCGGGCTGCCCAAGACGGTGGTCATCTCCTCGGCCGAGGTCCGCAAGGCGATGGAGGAGCCCGTCAACGCCATCGTCGACGCGGTCAAGACCACCCTCGACAAGTGCCCGCCCGAGCTGTCCGGCGACGTGATGGACCGCGGCATCGTCCTCACCGGCGGCGGCGCCCTGCTCCGCGGCCTGGACGAGCGGCTCCGCCAGGAGACCGGGATGCCGATCCACATCGCCGAGGACCCGCTGGACTCGGTGGCGCTGGGCTCTGGCAAGTGCGTCGAGGAGTTCGAGGCGCTCCAGCAGGTTCTGGACGCCCAGCCGAGGCGCTAGTCGCCAGGCGCGCGCCCGGCCCAGCCGGGCGGCCCCAGGGATTCGTCTGACCGACCCAGAAAGGCACGGCCGCCGCACGTGAGGGACACCCGAGAGAGCCGGCTGCTTCTCGTACTGCTGGTCTCCATCGCTTTCGCGCTGATCACGATGGACATCCGGGGCGGGGACGACTCCCCGCTGGACGGTCCGCGGGAGGCCGCCGCGTCCTTCTTCGGCCCGGTGGAGGAGGGCGTCGCCGGCGCGGTCGACCCCTTCGCCAACGCGATCGCCGCCGTCCGCGACTCGGGCGACCGGCACGACAGGATCAGCGAGCTGGAGCGGGAGAACGCCGAGCTCCGCCAGGAGCTGGGCAGCGACGCGCACCGCGAGTCGCGGATAGCACAACTGGACGAGCTGCTCCAGACCGCGGGCGCGGGGCAGTACGGCATCGTCGGCGCCCAGGTCATCGCCATCGGCGCCGGCCAGGGCTTCTCCTGGACGGTCACGATCGACGCCGGCAGCGAGGACGGCCTGGCCCGCGACATGACGGTGCTCAACGGCGACGGCCTCGTCGGCCGCGTCACCACCGTCGCCAAGGGCACGGCGACGGTCCTGCTGGCCAACGACCCGGGGTTCACCGTCGGCACGCGCCTGGAGGGCAGCGAGGAGCTGGGCTTCGCGACGGGGCGCGGCGACAACACCCTTGAGGTGCAGCTGCTCAACCAGCGCGCCGAGGTGGCGGAGGGCGACCGGATGGTCACCTTCGGCTCGGCGGACAACAAGCCCTTCGTGCCCGGAGTCCCGGTCGGCGAGGTGGTCAGCGTCGAGCGTTCCAACGGCGACCTGACCCGCACCGTCCAGGTCCGCCCCTACGCCACGTTCACCCAACTCGACCTGGTCGGCGTCGTCGTCGACCCGCCCCGGGACAACCCGCGCGACTCCGTGCTGCCCGAGCGGCCGGAGGACGCCGAGCGGCGTTCGGCGGAGAACGACGCGGAGGCCGAGGAGGAGGGCGAGGCGAACGAGGGGCAGGACGCCGGCGACGAGGGCGCCGCCGACGACTTCCCCGAGCCCGACGGCCTGGCACCGCCCGACGAGGACGGCGACGAGACCGGCGGGGACGGTGAGGGCGGTGGTGACGGCACCGAGTTCGGTGCCCTCGCCCCCGGGCGTGAACGCGATTCCACGGCGAGCAGGAGCTGACCATGCGTCTCTACCGCACCCTGCTGGCGGCCGTCCTGGTCTTCGTCGCGCTGCTGGCGCAGGTGACGATACTGGCCAGGCTGGGCCTGCCGGGCGCCGTGCCCGACCTGCTGCTGCTGACCGTGCTCGGCCTGGCGCTGGTCTACGGCCACACCGGCGGCGCGCTGGTCGGCTTCGCCGCCGGCCTCCTCGCCGATCTCGCGCCCCCGGCCGACCACGCGGTCGGCCGCTACGCGCTGGTGCTCTGCGTGATCGGCTACGCGGCGGGGCTGACCCGGCCGGAGAACGGGCAGCACCGTTCCGCCACCGTCCCGATGCTGGTGGTGGCGGGCGGCGCGCTGAGTTCGACGCTGCTGTACGCGGGCGTGGGCGCGCTGGTGGGGGACACCCCGGCGCGCGACGTGGGGCTGACCGGGCTGCTGGTCAGCGCGACGATCTACGACCTGCTGCTGGCCCCGTTCGTGGTGCCGTTGGTGATGGCCGCCGCCCGGCGCGGCGAGGGTGATCCGCTCTCCGGGGACGGCACCGGGTCGGACAACCCGATCAGCTGGCTCGGGGGCGCGACCGGAGTCGCCGCGCGCCCCCGCTCCCCGCGCCGGAGCCGCTACGGCAAGGCGGCGCGTCAGCGTTCCCCGTTGCTGAGCCGTTCCGCGCGCAACGGTGCGGGGCGCATCAAGGGAGTCAAGCGACTGTGACCAACATCCCCGAGACCGGCAGGACTTCGCGGATCACGATCCGGTTGGTCGTCATCCAGATACTGGTCTTCTCGCTGCTGCTGACCCTCGGCGGCCGGCTGTGGTACCTCCAGATCCGGCAGGGCGACGAGTTCGCGGCCGAGGCCGCCGGCAACCACGTGCAGCAGGTCATCCAGCCCGCGGTCCGCGGCTCCATCGTGGACGCGCGTGGTGTGCCCATCGCCGACAACGAGACCCGGCTGGTCGTCTCCGTCGACCGCACCGAGCTCTCCAAGCTGCCGGACGACGGCGAGCAGGTGCTCGTCGACCTGGCGGAGCTGCTGGAGCTGAGCGAGGAGGAGGTCACCAACCGGGTCCGCCTCTGCGACTCCGAGACGCCGCAGCCGTGCTGGAACGGTTCTCCCTATCAGCCGATCCCGATCACCGACGAGGCGACGACCGGGCAGACGCTCCAGATCAGGGAGCGCGCCGAGGAGTTCCCCGGCGTGAGCGCCGAGCCGACCGCCGTGCGGCGCTACCCCGCGCCCGAGGGCTCGCGCGCCGCGCAGGTGCTCGGCTATCTCTCGCCGGTCACCGACGAGGAGGTCGCCGACTCCGAGGACACCGACTCGCCGCTCCTCCGCTCCGACCAGGTCGGGCGCTCAGGGCTGGAACGCACCTACGACAGCTACCTGCGGGGCGAGTCCGGGGTGACGCGCTACGAGGTGGACAAGTTCGGACGGGTGCTCGGCGAGGCGGAGAACGACCCGGCGATGGCCGGCGCCAACGTCGTCACCAGCCTCGACTCCCGCCTCCAGTCGGTGGTCGAGGAGGAGCTGGTCGGCGCCATGGAGCGCGCGCAGGCCACCCACGACGACATCACCGGCCGCGACTACGAGGCGGACTCCGGCTCGGCCGTGGTCCTGGAGAACGACACCGGCCGGGTGGTCGCGATGGCCTCGGCCCCCGACTACGACCCGAACGTGTGGGTCGGCGGCATCTCCAGCGACGAGTACGCCAGGCTGACCGACGAGGACGCCAACGACCCGCTGATCAACCGCGCGATCCAGGGCCAGGGCCCGCCGGGATCGACGTTCAAGGTGATCAGCTCGACGGCCGCGGTCAACGCCGGCTACGACTTCGACGGCCGCTACGAGTGCGGCTCGTCCTACGACATCGGCGGCCAGACGTTCCGCAACTTCGAGTCCTCCTCCTACGGCGCGATCAGCCTGACGCAGGCGATCGAGGTGTCCTGCAACACCGTCTTCTACGGCCTCGCGCACCGCGAGTGGCAGCGGGACGGCGGCAACGACCCGGTGGACGAGCCCAACGACTACTTCTTCAACACCGCCCTCGGCTTCGGCCTCGGCACCCAGACCGGCATCGACCTGCCGAACGAGGCGTCGGGCCGCATCCCGGACCGCCAGTGGAAGCAGGACTACTGGGAGGCCAACGAGGAGGCGTGGTGCGAGGTCGCCGAGAGCGACCGGGACGACTACCCGGCGCGGATCGCGCGGGAGAACTGCACCGAGGGCATGAAGATGCGCGCCGGTGACATGCTCAACTTCTCGATCGGGCAGGGCGACGTGCTGGTCACGCCGATCCAGCTGGCCAGCGTCTACGCGGCGATCGGCAACGGCGGCACCCTCTACCAGCCGTCCGTCGGCAAGGCCGTGGTGGCCCCCGACGGCCAGGTGATCGAGGAGTTCGAGCCGCAGGCCACCGGCGAACTGCCGGCCGACGACGGCACCATCGACGACCTGCGGGCGGCCACGGAGCGGGTGGTCACCACCGGCAGCGCCGCCTGGAAGTTCGGCGGCTGGCCGCAGGACGAGATTCCGCTGCACGCCAAGACGGGCACGGCGGAGGGCTCCGGCGACCAGCAGACCTCGTCCTGGCTGGCGACGTTCAGCGACGACTTCACCGTGGTCATGACCATCTCGCAGGCCGGTACCGGTTCCGGCGCCTCCGGCGACGCGGTGCGCCGCATCTGGGAGGCGATCTACGGCGTCGACGGCGGCGGGGTCAACGAGGACGCGGCGCTGCTGCCCGCGCCGGTCAGCGACCTGCCGGAGATCGACGACACCGGGGCCATCGTTCCCCAGGTCGACGAGGACGCGGAGGAGAACGAGGAGAACGAGGAGAGCGGCGACCAGGACCAGGGCGGGGACCAGGGGCAGGACGCCGACACCTTCGACGGGCAGGAGGGCGGCGAGCCGGGCGAACAGCCCGAGGGCGCCGAGCAGTTCCTGCCGGGGGGCACCACGCCCACGTCGCCGGGGGCCGGGGACTCCCAGGCCGCCTGGAGCGGCGGCCCGCCGCCCCTGCTCGCCGACGATCCGCGGGATCACCAGACGCGACGGGAAGACGAGTAAGGGTCAGTTGTTGAACAACCACCACCTCAGGGTCAACCGGCTGGCCCCCGACCCCGGCACCTGGCGTCGGCTGACCGCGCGGGACTCGGTGCTGCGCCGCATCGACTGGGTGCTGCTGCTCGCGGCGATGGCGCTGTCGGTCATCGGCATCCTGCTGGTTTGGTCGGCCACGCGGAACCGCACCGAGATCAACAGCGGCGACCCGCACTACTTCCTGATCCGCCAGGGCCTCAACCTGGCGATCGGGGTCGGGCTCGCCGTCGGGGTGATGTGGTTGGGGCACCATCGGCTGCGGTCGGCGGTGCCGCTGATCTTCGCCTTCGCGATGGTGTTCATGCTGCTGGTCTTCTCGCCGCTCGGCACGGAGATCAACGGGCAGCGGGCGTGGCTCTCGCTGGGCGGCTACACGTTGCAGCCGGGGGAGTTCGCCAAGATCGCGATCATCCTCGGGATGGCGGTGATCATGGCCGACCAGGTGGACGCGGGCGACCGCGACCACCCGAGCCGGCGGGCGGTGCTCCAGGCGCTGGCGCTGGCGGCGGGGCCGATCTGCGTGGTGGTCATCGACGACCTGGGCATGGCCATGGTGCTCAGCATGATCGTGCTCGGGATACTGCTGGGCTCGGGCGCCTCGCTGAAGTGGTCGATCGGGCTGATGCTCGCCGGGGTCTTCGGCGCGGTGCTGGTCTGGGCGCTGGGGATACTGGACGAGTACCAGATCGACAGGTTCGCCGCGTTCGCCGACCCCTCGCGCGACCCGGCGGGCGTCGGCTACAACACCAACCAGGCCCGGATCGCGATCGGCTCGGGGCAGCTGGACGGCAAGGGGCTCTTCCAGGGCACGCAGACCACCGGGCAGTTCGTTCCCGAGCAGCACACGGACTTCATCTTCACGGTGGCCGGCGAGGAGCTGGGCTTCCTCGGCGCCGGCGGGATCATCGTGCTGATCGGGGTGGTGCTGTGGCGGGCACTGCGGATCGCGCGGGACAGCACGGAGCTGTACGGGACGATCATCGCGGCGGGGATCGTCGCCTGGTTCGCGTTCCAGTGCTTCGAGAACATCGGGATGGCGCTGGGCATCATGCCGGTCGCCGGGGTGCCGCTGCCGTTCCTCTCCTACGGTGGCACCGCGATGTTCGTGGTGTGGATCGCGATAGGGCTTCTCCAGTCGGTCCGGATGAAGCGGCCGTTGGCCGCCTGAGGCCGGTCGCCGCCGCCGGTGGACGGGCGGGCGCGCGGGGGCCGGTACGCTGAATGGTCCAGCCTTCGTCAGCCCGATCGACACCGCCGGATCGACACAGCTCGGCGTGTCGCCGGTCGGGACCGTTCCCCGTCGCGAAAGACGCACGCCACATGCCCATCGAGTCGGTCTTTCCTCGCCTGGAGGAGCTGCTTCCGCACGTCCAGAAGCCGATCCAGTACGTCGGCGGTGAGTTGAACTCCACGGTCAAGGACTGGGACGCCGTCGACGTCCGCTGGGCGCTGATGTACCCGGACGCCTACGAGGTGGGACTGCCGAACCAGGGCGTCATGATCCTCTACGAGGTGCTCAACGAGCGCGCCGACGTGCTGGCCGAGCGCACCTACAGCGTCTGGCCCGACCTGGAGGCGCTGATGCGGGAGCACGAGGTGCCGCAGTTCACGGTGGACGCGCACCGGCCGGTCGGCGCGTTCGACCTGCTGGGGGTCTCGTTCTCCACGGAGTTGGGGTACACCAACCTGCTGACCGCGCTCGACCTCGCCGGCGTCCCGCTCAGCGCGGCCGACCGCACCGAGGAACACCCGGTGGTGGTAGCGGGCGGGCATGCGGCGTTCAACCCGGAGCCGATCGCGGAGTTCGTCGACTGCGCGGTGATCGGGGACGGCGAGCAGGCCGTGCTGACGATGAGCGACATCGTCCGCGACTGGAAGCGCGAGGGGCGCCCCGGCGGGCGGGAGGAGCTGCTGATGCGGCTGGCCCGCACCGGCGGTGTCTACGTTCCGGCGTTCTACGACGTCGAGTACCTGCCGGACGGCCGGATCGCGCGGGTGGTGCCCAACCGCTCGGGCGTGCCGTGGCGGGTCTCCAAGCACACGGTGATGGACCTCGACGAGTGGCCCTACCCGAAGCAGCCCCTGGTGCCGCTGGCGGAGACCGTTCATGAACGAATGTCGGTGGAGATCTTCCGCGGCTGCACGCGTGGATGCCGGTTCTGCCAGGCGGGGATGATCACCCGGCCGGTGCGGGAGCGGTCGATCACCGGCATCGGGGAGATGGTCGACAAGGGACTCGCGGCCACCGGCTTCGAGGAGGTCGGGCTGTTGTCGCTCTCCTCGGCCGACCACAGCGAGATCGCCGACGTCGCCAAGGGGCTCGCGGACCGCTACGAAGAGGACAAGATCGGTCTCTCCCTGCCCTCGACCCGGGTCGACGCGTTCAACATCGATCTGGCCAACGAGCTGACCCGCAACGGTCGCCGCTCCGGCCTGACCTTCGCGCCCGAGGGCGGCAGTGAACGCATCCGCAAGGTCATCAACAAGATGGTCTCCGAGGACGACCTGATCCGCACCGTCTCCACCGCGTACGGCAACGGCTGGCGCCAGGTGAAGCTCTACTTCATGTGCGGGCTGCCGACCGAGACCGACGAGGACGTGCTGGAGATCGCCAGCATGGCGGTCAAGGTCATCGCCAAGGGCCGCGAGGTCTCGGGCTCCAACGACATCCGCTGCACCGTCTCCATCGGCGGCTTCGTGCCCAAGCCGCACACCCCGTTCCAGTGGGCGCCGCAGCTGGCGGCCGAGGCCACGGACGAGCGGCTGGCGAAGCTGCGCGACGCCATCCGCGAGGACAAGCGCTACGGGCGCTCCATCGGCTTCCGCTACCACGACGGCAAGCCCGGCATCGTCGAGGGCCTCCTCTCCCGCGGCGACCGCCGCGTGGGCTCCGTCATCCGCGCGGTCTGGGAGGCGGGCGGACGCTTCGACGGCTGGCGCGAGTACTTCTCCTACGAACAGTGGATGAGCTGCGCCGAGCCCGCCCTCAAGACCTACGGCGTCGACGTCGCCTGGTACACGACGCGGGAGCGCACGTACGAGGAGGTCCTGCCCTGGGACCACCTCGACTCGGGCCTCGACAAGGACTGGCTGTGGGAGGACTGGCAGGACGCCCTCGACGAGACCGAGGTCGAGGACTGCCGCTGGACCCCGTGCTTCGACTGCGGGGTCTGCCCGCAAATGGACACATGGCCACAAACGGGACCCACGGGGAAGAAGCTGTTGCCGCTGAAGGTGCTCTGAGGCGCTGACCTGCGGTGATGAGTGAGGGCGTGGATGATGCTGTGGCGCAGGTCACTCGTCTTCTGGCGGGGCTGTCTGAGGCCGAACGGGTGAGGCTGCTCGCTTCGCTTGGTGCTGGCCGCCGTCGGGGTCGGCGGTCGGCGCGGAGTGGGCCTCCGCCTCGTTCGTTGCGGTCGTCGGTGCCGTTGCCTCGGCGGGGGCCGGAGGTGGAGAGCACGGTGGAGTGGGTGTAGGAGGGTGTGCTTCTTCCCGTTCCTGTGTGTGGTGCGAGTGCGGGTGCGGTTGGCTCGGTGGTTGATGGCCGTGGTGGATTTCAGCGACTCCCCGGGGTCGGTGACACTACTGGAGGGTCGCTGCATTTTCCGGTTCGGCGTGGGGCCTGCTTCCCGTGCTGGCCTGCGTCTTCACGATGCGGTGTCCTCATCGCCCTTCGGAGGGGTAACAACGCCCTGGCGGTGTCGCCAGCCGACATCACCCGAGGAGACGGTGTCCTCATCGCCCTTCGGAGGGGTAACAACTGGGCGGGGACGGCGACGAGGGTGGCGCCGCGGACGCGGGTCCTCATCGCCCCTCGGAGGGGTAACAACGCCGCCGTGGTGTCCGGGTCCCCCAGGGCCAGGAGGTGGAAGTGTTCTGGCTGCCTGCGTGGTTGCGCGAGGTGTGTCCGTATTGTCTGGATTGAGTGCAACGTCGTTCGGCGAAGAGATTCAGCTTCTCGACCGGATTCGTTCCAGGGAGTTCTTCGGTCAGACTGAGTCGGCGATGCCTGCGAGGAGCGTGAGTGCGCATATCGCGGCGTCTCCTCTGGTGAGGTCATTCGAGACGCGCCAACCGAGCGTGTCTCGTGTAGCCAACACGCGGTCTCCGGAGCATATACCTTGGCGCTTTACCTCGTATGCCGGATTCTGGCCGCAGCAGATGGTGATCTCCTCCTCCCTCAACCAGATGGTCAACGTCTCTCGAGTCGTTACATCAAGATATTCACCGGAAAGGCTTCGCCGTTTCAGTTCTCGCCGCAGCCAGCCCGGTTGTTGAGTCCACTCTGGCAACTGGATGATCTCTGTCCCAGTTGCGTCGCTCAGTGTTCCCGCGATTCCATCTGCCCGTTGCCGCAACTCCAGCGTGAACCGCTGCCCCGCCAGGTCCATAGTCCGCTGCCACCGCAGGCCTCTCTTCCCCCACCGAGGCACTTCGACAATCATCAACCCCGGCTCCTCAGCCCGTCGCTGGGTATCCCGCCGTGCCCTCACGTAGTGGCGAACGCCGAACCAGACTCCGAACGGCAGGATGGCGGCGAACCAAAGTAGACTGAACCGCCACCACTCGGGGCCGATCACCCCTATCGCCGCCAGGGGCATCGAGGCCAATCCAACGAATAGCATCCCCTGCCAAACAGCTCCGCGCCACATCGCGCCCGCCCCCTCATTTGCCGGATCTTCCCTGACTCATACCAACGCTGTTCACCCGATGCGTCGGCTCCTGATCTCCTGGAAAAAATAGCGCAGGGGGCCCACTCCCGCTCGTGCCTGGGAGTATCCATTCACCAGGCCCGCCGTTACGGACTGACGCATCCAGGTCAGGACCTTGGGCACGGTGATCTCCTCCCGGGTTGCCACAGCCAGACCTGTGTGTGCCACAGTGCCGTAGCCGACCGCCACGGCGACGGAGGCAGCCACTGCGCATCCCATGCCCGCAGTGCCTGCGCAGACCGCCACGCCTGTCGCACCTGCGGCCACTCCGATGCCCACATTGAGCAGGCGATGTCCGACGTCGCGGAGGAGATCCTCATTGCGAACGGCCCATTCCTCGACAGGATGTTTCACGGATTCGTTGAGCCAGTCCATCCCGCGTCCGACGGTGGCGTCGGCGACGCCGAGCCAGTCGCCGGCGAGCAGGCTGGTCATGAAGTCAGCACGCTTGTTCTGCTGTTCGCGATGGGCGACGGCCTGGGCTCGTTCGGCGGCTCGTTGAGCGATGCGTGCCTGTTCCGCTCGTGCGGTCTGTTGTTGTGCGGTTCCGGTGCAGCCGGGGTCTTTGGCGCAGGCGTATTGGATGCGTTGTTTTGGCGGATGTAGCGGGGGGCTGGGGTGCCGCCGACGGAGCGGGTGATTTTTTCGTAGTTCTTGCCGTATTCGACGCCGGTGAGTTTGCCCTTGCGGTCGTAGTTGCACTTGTACTGGCCGCTGCGGCATTCCTCGAAGGCTTCGCCGGTGGGGTCGGAGAAGGTGAGGGGGTTGTTGTTGCCGTATTGGTAGGGGTTGTGTTGGCGGGGGTCGTTGGGGATGAGGAGTGGGTCGACGGATAGGAAGCGGCCGAGTGTGGGGTCGTATTCGCGGGCGCCGAGGTGGGTCGTGCCGGTGGGGTCGGCGGTGCCTCCGAGGAAGCCTCGGTCGCCGGGCCAGGAGTCGGTTGCTTCGCCGCGTTGGCCGCCGCCCGCAGCGGTGGCCAGCCCGGCCCGCCCCTCCTCCTCAGTCGCTGCCGCCGCCCCGGCGGCGGCCGGAGGTTGAGAGTGTGGTGGAGTGGGTTGAGTAGGGCGTGGGGCAGGTCGAGTGCGGCAGGATATGGAGCCAATAGGGCTCCTGTGTTGCTGAGTTAAGACGTCGAGCACCTCCCTCAACGGCACGGGCGCCCTGTCCGTTGCGCACTCCGATCCCACACCAACCTGTCACTCGATCAGTGGGCACGCTGAAAGCGCTCAATCATCGATCTTGGTGGTTGTGGTCGGCGGTGAGCATGGGCGCGACGGCGGTGGTTTCCCGACCGCTGACGGGAGCGGGCTCGGCCGGTCAAGGTCACGGTGTCGCGCGCATCGCCGGTGCGGCGCGGTTCGGGGGCAGTGTGGGCGGTCACCTCGTCGATCAGGCGCTGGTGTGTGATGGGGTCCCTGTTCGTCGCTGAGAGTGCGTTTGAGATCTGGTTATGAGGTGCGTCGTAGGGGGCGCCGTCCGGGTCGGGTCGCGGGTTGGCCACGGGTGAGTCGGCGGAGTATCACGTCGGTCATCGCCCAGCGGACCATGGTGGCGGAGTGTGCTGGGTTGGTTTCGTAGTCGCTGGCCAGCCGGCGGCGCATGGTGATCCAGCTGAATGTCCGCTCGACCACCCAGCGCCGGGGCTGGACGGCGAAACCACGCTGGTCAGGCGGCTTACGGACAATCTCAAGCGTGCGGCACAGGATCTGGTTGGTCCACTCCACCAGGCGTCCGGCGAAGCCGGCGTCTGCCGAGATCAGGCGCACCGATGGGTGGTCCAGACGCGCCCACAGCAGTGGACGCCTGGCCCCGTCGCGGTCCTGGACGCTGGCGGAGACGACGTGGATGGCCAGTAGCAGTCCGAGGGTGTCGGTGACGATGAACCGTTTGCGGCCACGCTGGCGCTTTCCCGCGTCGTATCCGCTGGTGGCCTGCGGTACGGAGTCGGCCGCGCGCACCGACTGCGAGTCGATCACCCCGGCGGTGGGTGCGGGATCGCGGCCGTCGGTCCGGCGGACCTTGTCGCGCAACGCATCGTGGATCTTCTCCACAGTGCCGTCGTCGTGCCACCGGGTGAAGTACCAGTACACCGTGGGCCAGGGCGGGAAGTCCCTGGGCAGGTAGCGCCACTGGCACCCGGTCCGGGCCAGGTACAAGATCGCTTCACGATGCGACGACGCGGGTGTTTCTCCCGCCGCCCGCCCTTCGGCCCGGTCCGAGGCGGCGGCAGCAACGGCTCCACCAACACCCACTGTTGACCCGTCAGGTCCGACGGGTAATCCTCTCCGGCAACGCTCACACACCATTCAACGACCAAGCCCCAGACGAGGCACTTCAGATCTCAAACGCGCTCTGAGCGTCCGAAGTGACCCGTTCGCGGAGCCTATTCGTAGATGAATGCGGCGCTGAAGATCATCGCGATGAGCGCCCAGTCAGGTTGTTCCGGAGTTTCCTTTCCCTGGTTGGCGAAGAAGCCGTGCATGGAACGGGTCCAGTATGCTGCTGCCTTGACGTAGTCGACTGATTGCTCGTTCTCCTGCCGGATTTCCCCTTGTTCGACTCGCTGGGCGAGTCGGAGTAGATATGCGGCGAGTTCTTGTCGAGAGGTGATTCCTGAAAGGTCTGGGGCTGGCATCGTCACGGGATATATTCCACACCTCGTCTCGTTCACGTATGACAATGGACATACCGTCAGTCACTGTCGTGAACTTCCAGGATTCGTTGATGGCTTCGACGGCGGTTGCCATGCGGAAGGGAATGGGCGTCCCTGCCATCTGGAAGGCGACCAAGCGCCGGTTGTCCAGGGTGAACAGGTTACCTTCTCTCATGGCGAGTCGGATCGCGGGGTCCTCTTGCAGGACCGCCAAAAACAAAACGGGGTATGGGGCTGGCGAGTCGTCAAGGTAGGAGTGAGCCTTTCGGTTGCTCGTGGCAACGGCAAGTCGGCTGGAATACGTCCGGAGTAGGGATGGCGGCCGGTCGTTCCCCGTTCTTCGGCGGCGGCCGCAGATCGATGGCGCATCTCATTGCTGACTCACGTGGGTGGTGAATCCGTCGACTCGTCCGTCTGCCGGTTGGCGCGCTTTTTCCCGAATCGCTCGCGCAGAATCCCGATATCGGCTCTTCTCGGTGGTGGTACGAGGGATTTGGGGCGATTGAAGAGTGCGATGGAGGCCGCCATGAACATGCATATGACGAACACGGCGATGAGCGCCACGAGGAACAGGTCGGCCTGCTCGCCTGTTAGTTCGTTCCAAAGTAGCGCACACCACATGACTTCGATGCCGACTATCGTCACCGGAAGAATGCGTACTGCGGCACGTCGACTTCGCGGCTTGCTGAGGTAGAAGAAAGTGTTCTCTGTGGCCTCAGTCGCCGGAACTTCGCCGATGAGGCGGTTTTTCCACAAACGCAACATAAACCAGTTTCCGCAGCCAACAAAGAAGACCCCCATAAACAGAAGCACGATCAACAAGGTGTGACCCTCCGATTCAGACTTGGGCGCATGGCTACCACCACCCCGTCACCTTGTCCCATACCGCGCCAGTAATATCTCCAACGATCGGGGATGTGAAGAAAGCGACTCCAGTACCAACCAATGCCCCCGCCCCAGTGCCGACGACCGTGCCAAGACCGGGCACAGTGCTGCCGATAAGGCCGCCGAGCGCGGCCCCCGTGTACACCGCTCCCATGCTGTATCCGACCTGCACTCCCGTCTGTGCGACGGTGCGGCCGATGTCGCCGTTGTTAGCGTGGAGGTTACCTGCGGCAGTTGCGGCGACGCCGCCCCAGAAGAGGACTCGAGCTGCTGCCATTACTATTGGTTTGCGGCCGAGGTCGGCGATTCTCTGAGCGGTGGAGTGATGACTGAGATAGCCAAGGTCACGTGCCGCCTGGCTTCGTATGGCCGCTGTCTCCCCATTGCGCATCAGGTGACTGACTCTAGTGGACATGTTTCCGGCCTCGTGGTGGAAGGCGACGGTTGCAGCGCTTGCCGCGATGAGCCCGTTCGCGTATGTCAGAAGCTGGTCGCTAATCCCACGCTGTGCGATGCCGAGTGTCCGGGCTATTGCAGCTTGTTCGGTGGCTCGTCGGGCTCCGGCTCCTGCGGTCTGCTGCTGTGCGGTTCCGGTGCAGCCGGGGTCTTTGGCGCAGGCGTATTGGATGCGTTGTTTTTGGCGGATGTAGCGGGGGGCTGGGGTGCCGCCGACGGAGCGGGTGATTTTTTCGTAGTTCTTGCCGTATTCGACGCCGGTGAGTTTGCCCTTGCGGTCGTAGTTGCACTTGTACTGGCCGCTGCGGCATTCCTCGAAGGCTTCGCCGGTGGGGTCGGAGAAGGTGAGGGGGTTGTTGTTGCCGTATTGGTAGGGGTTGTGTTGGCGGGGGTCGTCGGGGATGAGGAGTGGGTCGACGGATAGGAAGCGGCCGAGTGTGGGGTCGTATTCGCGGGCGCCGAGGTGGGTCGTGCCGGTGGGGTCGGTGGTGCCTCCGAGGAAGCCTCGGTCGCCGGGCCAGGAGTCGGTTGCTTCGCCGCGTTGGCCGCCGAAGGGGAGTTGTTTGCGGCGTTGGACGAGTTGGGCGGCGCCCCAGGTGATGGCGAGCATGGCGGTGCCCTGCGGGTCGGGGACGAGGTAGGTGACGGCGTTGTTGTTGCCGCTGTCCCGGACCGCGACGGTGTCAGAGCCGTGGGTGAAGTATCGCAGCGCTGTCTTCGCGCCGCCGGTGCCGAGGGTGAGTTCGGTTCCTTCGGGTAGGTAGGCGGTGGCGGAGCCGTCCGCGTGGTGGGTGAGTAGGCGGTCGCCTTCGGCGGTGTAGATGTGGCCGGTGGTGGTGCCGTTCTCGGTGACGGTCTCCAGGTTGCCCTCGGGGTTCCAGTCGAGGGTCTGGTCGCGGATTCCGGCGCGTTCGATCGGGTTGCC
This sequence comes from Streptomyces sedi, assembly GCF_006335015.1. GTDB lineage: Bacteria > Actinomycetota > Actinomycetes > Streptomycetales > Streptomycetaceae > Streptomyces > Streptomyces sedi. The sequence continues at coordinate 416,180 of NZ_VDGT01000001.1, read as the reverse complement.
GGCCTGGTCGTGTTCGAAGGTCTCGGTCGCCTGTTCCTGGGGGCCGCCGTCGGTGCTGACCGAGCGGAGCGTGTTGGGCGCGTTCTCGCCGGGTTCTCCGACGGTGTAGTCGCGGACGATGTCGGTTGCGTCGCTGCTGGTGGCGTGTTGGGTCTCGTTGACCCGGTTGCCGGTGAGGTCGTAGGTGTAGCTGTGCCAGTAGGGGTCGGGTCCGCCGACGGTGGTGGCGTCGGGGCCGGTGGCGCAGTCGTCTTCGGCGCCGGCGGTGGTCCAGGCCTCGGTGAGTCGGCGGAGCGCGTCGGTGGTGAAGCACTGGACGTCACTGCTGGCCTGTTCGCCCTGTCCCGCGGCGGTGGCGACCCGGGTCACGTTGCCGATGTCGTCGTAGCCGTAGCGGGTGTCCTGGACGCGGAGCGCGATGTCGCCGTCGACGGTGGCGCGGGTGAGGCGTCCGTTGTGCTCGTCCCAGTCGAGGGTCTGGTAGACCTTCTGGCCCAGGTTTCCGAACTCCGCCCGGATCGGACGGCCGAGGGCGTCGAAGCGGACGTCTCCGACCAGGACCTGCTGGCCGGCCACGGTGCGCGTCGGCAGGTGCTGGCTGCTGTAGAGAGTGGTGACCCGCTCCTGCGGCAGACCGCCGAGAGCCGGGTGCATGACCGACTCCCGCAGGCCGACGCGGGCGTTGTAGGTGTAGCGCCAGGTGTACTCGCCGGCCAGCGCGCCCTCGTTCTCGGGCAGGGTGACGGTGGTGGCCGTTGGCTGGTAGCGGTTGGTGTAGCCGTCGACGGCGGTGGTGTAGGCGGCGTCCTCGACGTAGCGGGTGCTGGTGGCGGGGGCGCCGAGTTTGACGGTGTCGTACGTCCACTCGGCGCGCGTCTCGTCGCCCTCGGAGAGGCTGGTGCGGCGGCCCAGGGCGTCGTACGTGGTGGTCAGGGTGATGTCGCGGGCGTCGGTCGTCGACACGGGCCGGTCGAGGGTGTCGTAGCTGACGAGGGTGGTGCCCTTGTCCGGGTCGTCGGCGCGGGTCTGGTTGCCGCGCTTGTCGTACTCCCAGCTCCATTCGTTACCGGCTGCGTCGGTCATACCGACGAGGTTGCCTGCCACGTCGTAACGATAGGTGGCGTTCTGGAACTCGGTGCGGTCGGCGTCGGTGTAGGAGCGTAGTTCGACGGTTCGCCCGAGTACGTCGGTGACCGTGGTGGTGGCGGTGCCGCCGGGCGGCGGGATGACGGTGGTGGACTCGGCTCCGTCGTGAACGGTGTCGGTGCGGGTGGTCTCGTCTCCGTAGCGGAAGGCCACTTCGGCCGTCTGCCGTCCCGCCACGTCGAACTCCCGGCGGACCGTGGTGGGGACGGCGTTGTCACCGGCGGTGACGAGGGTGCGGTCGGGGGCGCCGGTGGTGAGGTAGGGGCTGTGGGTGAGCCAGGCGCGGCCGGCGGTGTCGTAGTGGGTCGTGGTCACCAGGCGGCCGTCGGTGACCTGTACTGCCGGGGCCTGGGTCTGGCGTTCACGCAGCAGACCGTCGTAGAAGGAGTGCGCGGTCTGGTAGTTGCCCTGGTGGTTGAGCGTTTCCGTGGTGACCACGTTGGGCTCGCTGGTGGAGACGCGGTAGCTGTACCGGGCGGAAGGGGTGTTCGGGTTGTTGCTCTTGGCCCAACCGGGATGCCAGACGGCCGTTGTTCTGCCGAGGGCGTCGTAGGTGATGTCGGTGCGGACGCCGTTGGGGTCCTCGACGGATGTGGTGAGGCCGCGACGTGGGTCGAATCGTGTCTCTGTGGTGTGGCCCAGTGCGTTGGTCGCGACGGTGCTGGTGGGCGCCGCGCCGGTGGTGGGGGTGTAGGTCGTGCTGGTTTCGTTGCCTTCGGCGTCCGTGCTGGTCAGCAGGCGTCCATGGGTGTCGTAACCGGTGGTGCTGACCGTGTGGAAACCTTCGCCGTCCGCGTCGAGGCCGTCGGTGCGGGTGGCCAGTCCTCGGCTCGGGGGAGTCGTCAGGCTGGTCGCGCCGTCGTAGTAGGTGCGGACCGCGGTGACGAGGTCTTCCGGGAGATCGAGGTCCGAGCCGCAGCCGGTTGCCACGGTCCGGGTCTCCGCTTCCGGTGTGAGGAGGTTGGTCTCCTCGTTGCGGGCGTAGCGGACGGTGGTGCAGCGTTCGTCGCCGGCGACGGCCAGGTCGCCCTCGTCGTTGACCTGCTCGACCATGCCGAACGTGTCGAAGCTGGTCGTCATCCGTGTGCGGCGCCAGGAGTCGTCCGACAGCCGTTCCCTGGCGGACTCGGTCGCGACGTCCACGTGAAAGGAGTTCAGCGCCGCCACCCCGGAGCGGGTTTGGGTGGCTGTGGCGGCGGAGCGCCAGGGGGTGTAGGACACGGCGTCGAGGAGCGGGCCGTCGTCGCCGAGATAGGTGGAGGTCTCACGCACCAGGCCGGCGTAGGCCGGGTGGTCGGCGATGCCGTGTCCCTCGCTGTCCTCGACGTCCTGGCCTCGCACGCCGCGGAAGTAGCGGGTCTCGGTGAGCGTCTGGGGTCCTTCGGCGGGATCGCCGACCAGGGTCTGGACGCGGGCGTAGCCGCGTCGTTCACCGAACGCCCGGTGTTCGGAGCGTACGAAGTCGTCCTGGCTCCGGCTCCAGGCCATGCCGTCGGGGTAGCGGTAGTCGGTGCGTGCGACGGGAGCGCCCGAGGTGTTGTCGGATTCGAGGACCTGCGCCACCGCGTAGCTGTGGAACCAGTCCTGGTAGGGCTCGAAGTCGGGCGCGGGGGCGTCCGGGGGCGACCAGATGACGGGAAAGCAACGCCGTGTGTTGGTCTCGGGGTTGGGCAGGTCGTCGGCCGCGCAGTCCGCGTCCGTGTAGGTGACGCCGATGGTGCCGCCGGATTCCGTGTCGATGGCGTACACGCGGTAGCGGTTGAGCGGGGGTATCGGGTCGAGGGCCCCTTCGACGCGGTTGGGGAGTTGTATGCCGCGGAAGGTGACGGGCGGGAGGGTGATGGCTTCGCCGGTGTGGCCGGTCCTGGTGAGGGACTTCAGCCAGAGAGCGGCCGCGCTTCCGTCGCCCGTGCTGGGGAAGCTCTGCTCCAGTGCCCAGGAGTCGACCTTCTGCTCGCCGTCGCCGACGCGGGCATAGGTGGTGATCGCCGTGAGGCGCTTGGTGGTCCAGAAGGAGGGGGAGGCGTTGCCCTCGCAGTCCGCGCCGGAGGCGCAGTGCTGGTCGAAGGGGACGTCCGGCCAGTGCTGGGCGCTGTCCTCGTCGATGTCCGACCAGTCGCACTCGACGGTGTCGGTCGTGAGGCAGCGTTCCGAGACACCGAAGGCGACGCGGCCGGCGGGCTTGCCGTTCAGCGGGGCGTCCGAGCGGAGGCCGTACTCGACGGTCTTCAGATGACCGCCGCGGGTGTAGGCGGTCGGGGTGCCTTCGAAGGAGGCGTTGATGGCTCGTGCGTAGCGGTTCGTCTCCCGCGCCCAGTGGTAGGACATGGCGTTGCCGTGCGGGTCGACCACGTAGTCCAGGTTCCAGCGCCATCCCTGCTGGCACCAGGCGTCGCCGAACTCCGACGCGTGGCACGGCTCGTTGGGGTGGTTGCCGAATACCGGAACGGTCCAGGCGGAGTCCGTCGTACGGTCGCCTTCGGTCCAGCCCGGCAACCGGTTCCGTCCGAAGTGGTACTGAACGCCGTCGGGGTCGGTCACCCGCCAGTGCTCTCCGTTGTTGTCGCCGTTCTCGGCCCCGGTCAGCAGCTCGATCCGGGTGCCGTCGTCGTTCTTCTTCCGCCAGGCGCCCGAGGAGTCGTCTCGGACCAGCTCGCTCGCTGAACCGTTCAGTACCAGCATGGCGTTGTGGCGTTTCCAACACAGGTCCCCGACCCGGTGGGAGGGGTTCACGGCTCCGCTGCCCTTGTCGTCCTCGCAGGCGACGTAGCGGCGTTCGATGAAGCCGGGGGACAGGGACCAACCGTCTCCGACCCAGTTGGCCTGGTTGTTGGTGGACGCGGTCCGTCCGTCCACGTTCTGTGACGAGTAGTCGAGCGACAGATCAGGGAGTAGGCCGCCGGGAGCGTCGGGAACCTCGATCGGGTAGGACCAGGTGAAGCCACCGGACGAACCGCCGTGGGTCCACTCACCGGTGGGGGACAGGTCGGTCGCCGTGAAGTCGCCTCCCGGTCCGGAGCCGGCGGGCTCTGCCGCCAGCGCGATCTCCCCCGGGGCGTCGGCGGCCAGAGCGACCTCGACCTGGAGTGTCTGTGCCGCGTGCTCGTTCGTCACGCGTTGCACCGTGACGCCGCTCTCGGCCAACGGTCGCACCGTCAGCCGCTGCGCCCAGTCAGCTCCGAACCCGGTGGCGTAGGCGCCATAGTCCAGTGTCACCGAAGTGGTGACCGGTTCGTCGTCGGCCGACGAGTTTCGCGCCTCGCGCTCGTCGGCCTCGGGTATGGACAACGCGTAGAGAACGCCTCGAACGCCGGCCTCATTCGCCCTGTCGCTGTCAAGGACGCGGAGCCCCACTTCTCCCAACTCCGGGACATCGAGCGTGGAGACGTCCTCGGCATCCCACTCCGGGGGCGCCGGAGGGGCCCAGTCGTTCCCCTCGGTCTCGTCCGTGCGCACAAGCGGAACCCCCTCAACGGGGGACGTCTCCACGGGGTCGATCGACTCCGGGTCGCGTAGATCGAGTTGTTCCTGGGCGAAGACGGGGCCAGCCAGGACGGTGACGAGGAACTGTGCTGCCAGCAGCACGCTGACGAGGCGCCACCAGTGCCGCAAACCTCTGCTGACCGACATCGGTCCCCACCCCCATCGATCTTCACTTGGCACGAACGGACGTGAAAGTAGCAGTGCGTTGACGGAACCTCGACAGTCCGCAGGCATACGTTATCCACGCGTAATGTTCACGTAGTTGCGTGAATCGGCGCTTCAGGGGGTTTGAATGACCGTTTCATGGTTCTGGAGTGACCTTATGGGTGCGGATGTGACGGGACTGGGTTAGTGTGCCCAGTCGTTGACTGACCGTGAAGCTCAGACGTCGACGAGTGTCGGGCGGGGCAGGGATCGTGGGTGGGGGATCTGGCATGGCGAGACGGACTCCGGGGCGTAGGCGAAGCGCTCTGCTGGCGGGGGTCGTGGCGGCTTCGGTGCTGCCGACGGGCCTGGCTCAGGCGTACAGCGAGCGGCCATCCGCATCCGACCGTCGGGCCGCGGTGACGCCGTTGCACACGGCGGACGAAACGGATGCCCTTCGGGAGGCGGCCAACACCGGCGAGCCCGTCGAAGTGCTCTCCCAGCGCACCGAGACCAGCCAGGTGTTCGCCAACCCGGAGGGCGACTTCACCGAAGACGTCTACGCCACCGCTCAGTGGGTACGGCGGGACGGCCGGCTCCTCGACATCGACACGACGCTGTCGCCCAACCCGGACGGGAGCCTGTCGCCCGCGGCGACCGAGGTCGCGGTGACCTTCTCCGGTGGCGGGGACACGGCGCTCGCCACCGTGACCCGCGATGGCCGGTCCCTCGGGCTGCGGTGGCCGGAAGCCCTGCCCGAACCGACGGTCGAGGGTGACACCGTCACCTACCCGGCTGTCCTGGATGGTGTGGACCTCAAGTTGCAGGCCCGCAGCGGTGGTTTCGGCCAGGTCCTCGTCGTGCACGACGCCGAAGCGGCGGCGAATCCGGCGCTGGCCGAACTCGCCTACGGGATCGAGACGGCAGGACTCGAGGTCTCCGCGGACGAACACGGCAACGTCAGCGCGATCAACCCCGCCGAGCAGGAAGTCTTCAACGCGGCGACCCCGCTCATGTGGGACAGCGGAGTCATCGAGAACCTCGAGGACGCGACGTCCTCGCGCGAAGCTGCCCAAGCCGAACCCTCGGTCTCCACCGAGTTCAGCCCCGGCATCGGCGCGCGCCACGCCACCGTCGAGACCGCGATCGTCGACGACACCCTGGTGCTCACCCCCGACCAGGAGGTGCTCTCGGGCAGCGAGACGACCTATCCGGTCTACATCGACCCCTCGGTCGACGGTTCTCGCCACTCGTGGACGATCGCCTACAAGAAGTACCCCAACAGCAGCTTCTACAACGGCTCCGGCTTCAACGGCGGTACCAACGAGGCGCGCGTCGGCTACGAGAACCAGACCGACGGCACGGCCCGTTCGTTCTTTCGCATGAACACCAAGAACCTCAAGGACACCAACCGGGTCATCAGCTCCTCCCGCTTCCGCATCCGCAACACGTGGTCCTGGTCGTGCACCAAGCGCGAGGTGCAGCTCTGGTACACCGGCGCGTTCACCAACCGGTCCACCTGGAACAACCAGCCCGCGTGGCGCAGCCGTCTCGACACCGTCAACGACGCGCGCGGCTGGGGCTCCGGATGTCCGGCGGGCAACCTTGTCTTCGACACCACACAGGGCGCGCGCACCGCGCAGTCCAACGGATTCAACACCCTCACCCTCGGGATGCGTGCAACCAACGAGGGCGATGTCTACGGCTGGAAGAAGTTCTCCGCCAGCAGCGCCGTGCTCTCCACGACCTACAACACCCGACCCGCCAATCCCACGGGCATGGACACCTACCCCGTCTCCACGGTGGACAGCGACTGCGGCAGCTCCGCCCCTTACCAGTACATCGGGAACACGGACTTCTACCTCCAGGCCAAGGTCAAGGACGGCGACGGCGGCACTGTCCGAGCAACCTTCCACCTGTGGCCGACCGGACGCCACGGTGACGGAGTGATCGTCAACAAGACGGTTTCCGTCTCCTCAGGCGGAATCGCCCGAGTCAAGATCACCCGAGCCGAACTCGCACCGCACCTCGCGACCACCGGGGGCGACTTCACGTGGAAGGTGCGCGCCAGCGACGGCAGCCTGAACTCGGCCTGGGTACCCTCCTACGGCTGTCGCTTCCTCCACGACCCGCAGCGACCCAGCACGCCCCCGGACGTCACCAGCGCGCAGTTCCCGGACGGTGAGAACGGCTGGCCGCCGGACACGAGCGCCGTGCGTCAGGAGGGCACCTTCACGCTCGCTCCCAACGGGGTCACGGACGTCACCACCTATCGCTACTGGACGAGTTGGGACACCACGGTGAAGACCGCGACCGTCCCCGCCGGCGGCAGTGCTTCCATCAAGCTCACTCCGACGACAGCCGGCCCCAACCTCCTCTACGTGCAGAGCGGCGATCCAGCCGGCAACCGCTCGGACACCCGCAACTACCTCTTCTACGCGAGCGGTCTCGCGACTCCGGACGCACCGGGAGACATCAACGGCGACGGCTACTCGGACATCTGGGGCATCGACGGCTCGGGGACACTGACACGCCACTACGGGTTGGGGGACGGTTCCGTCCATTCCGCCGCCGAGCCCGCTGACGAGGGCGACTGGGGCGACGCCCAGATCACCCACCAGGGTGACTGGAACGGCGACGGCTACGAGGACCTCCTCGCCCTACGGGACGTCGACGGAACGCACCAGCTGTGGCTGCATCCCAACACCGGCACGGGCGCCGTCTGCGACAGCTGCCTGGAGCAGGAACCCGTCGAACTGGCGGTGTACGACGAGGAGAACGACCACTGGTCGGACGGTGTGAAACAGATCGTCGCGCTGGGCGACGTGGACGGGGGCTTGGACGTCGACGGCGACGGGACCGAGGAGATACCCGGGTACCCCGATCTGCTCGTCAATGACGGCCAGTTCCTCTGGCTCTACTACGGGTCCCCGGATCTTCGCCTGGATGCCCATCGCGATCCGGTACTGCTGGCGGGGCCCGACGATCCGATCTCCGACAACGGGGCGACGATCGCTGAGATCACCATCTCAGCCCCGGGCGACTGGAACGACGACGGAGCCCTGGACCTCATCGTCAGCCACGATCGACCGGAGCACGGCGACCTCTACGTCTACAACGGCGCGTTGGCCGAAGGGGGGTACACCATCTCCCTTGAGGAGCGTGCCTACATCGGTTGGGGGTGGAGCAGTGACAACGTGCTGACCCACGCCGCGATTCCCACGTCGACCGGTTCCCATGTGCTGGAGTTCTGGGGCGCGATGAACAGCGGGCATCTCGTCCATGGAACGGTGGTGGACGAGGGCGGCCTCATCGGCGATGCCCGTGTGCTCAACCAGGACTTCGTCGGCTACCGGTACATCAGCTGACTCCTCGTGGGCCCGAGGCGCCTCAGCCGGTCGCGGTGGCTCCCGTCCGGCTACGTGCGTAAGGCTGCTGTCCGCGAACACTTCCTTGGCGAGGTGGTGTGCTGGCGACGAACTCGACTGCTTTCGGGCACGGTTGAGTGGCGGCTGGCATGCTGGTTGTTGTGGGGTTGTTGGCCGCAGATGGACACCGAGATCCAGGTGGGGCCGACGGGGAAGAAGCTGCTGCCGCTGAAGGTGCTGTGAGTCTCTGACCTGCGGTGATGGGTGCGGGTGTGGGGCGAGGCCGCTGTCAGGGGCACTTGGCTTCTGGAGGGGCTGTCTGAGGCCGAACGGGGGAGTTCCTCGCTTCCCCCGGCGCGGTGCGTGCTCCCTCTCCAGCCTGCGTCGGGCTCGGGACATGCCCTGCCACTGAGCTGGCTTTCGTTTGACCCCGCACGGCGGCAGTCCAGGGTGCGACGCCACCCGGGCGAGACCCACTACCTCCTCCACGGACACGGCGTCATTGCCGATCGCACAACGGTGTTGTCGTACGCGTGCGAGCCTCACAAGAAACGGGGACAACCGCGAGCGCGAGTAGGCCAGATAGAGACCGCTTTCACAATTGCCGTGGCGGCTTCACTGGCGATGCCGACCAGCCGGTTCCTGGGTCAGGTGATGACGGCCACCACGCGCACCGGGAGATCGGTGTCGTCCTGCTTGGAGCCGACGATGAGTCTGCGGCCCGAGAGGGACCAGGCGGCGTGCCAGAGGAACTCGTCGGCGTCGTCCTCCTCCAACGTGACCGGAGCACCTGGGAACTGTGAGCCGTCGGCTGTCAGGTTATCGACCAGGCGTCGTGCCTCGGTCTCGGCTTGGTCCCAGAGGCCGTCGAGGTAGGCGAAGTCCTCGCTGTCGGCTGCCGCCTGCTCGTCGTACTCCCACACCCGCAGTGAGATCTCCACCCGGGTGTTCGGGGCGTCGCCCTGGATGCTCAGGGCGCGGTCGCCGAAGTGCCAGGCGCGAGGAAAGGGCGCCGTGACGCGGCGGGGAAGGGGCTGCCAGCCACGGTTCTCCAGCGTTGCGGCAACGTCCTCGCTGCTGAGAGGGTTCCGCTGCCCCAAGGCCTCCACTAGCGCGATGACCTCGTTCATCCCGTCATCCCCTCATTCCGTTCCCCGGCACGTGGAAGACTCCCAGGCTCCCGCTTGCCATTGCCTCGGCGAGCCTCGCATTGCCCGCGAAGACGTTGGCGAAGTGCTGGGCGCCTTCCAGGTTGGATGCCGCGTAACGTACACCGCTCCCGCCCAGCCCGTCGTAGAGGTCCAGAAGCTTATTGGCCTGGATGGGGATCTGGTCCTCGTGGTAAAGGTCGTGGGTTGTGCTGTAGGGGGAACTGGACCACTGTCGTTCGTTCCCCGTCCACTTGGCCTCGGTGATCCAGCCGTTGGCCGGGCCGCCGTTCATGGTGCCGCTGTCAAGTGTTCCGTGGAAACATCCCGGGCGTGGAGAACACCCGACCGCATCGGTTGGGTAGTCGCTGTTCACCGGATTTTCCTGTCTCTCGTGCCATGTGAGCACACTCATCTCGCTGTTAGATCCACTCGAATCCGAGAATGATTGCCACGCCTCCCAGGATTGCGCATCTCGGTCTGTGGCCACGCCAGGATCGATAACATGCCGCCAGGAGGAACATTGCTAGGGCGATTCCGAGCAGCCCGACAGAGACTTTCCAGGAATACGCGATGGCGGTGAAGACTAGCGCCAGTGGCCACAGGGATGTCCCCCACCAGCAATCGCGAAATATTTTGCGCAGTGTGACGGAGTAGTCGTGGCCCTGGGTCTTCGATAGGTAGTCGAGTGGAATGTGTCTGCCGGTTAGGCATTTTGTCGCGTCAATTTTTCTCTTGTGTGCCGTCATCGCACCAGACCGCCTATGTGGTTGAGCACTCCCCGTCGTGGCGCCCGGTGTAGCCGAGGCGCGAACTGTCATCGCTCATTTTGTCGTTCTTCCTCGCTTGCGACTGCTACATGTGCGCCACGATGACGCCACCGCTCGGCGCTAGTGACCCCTTGCTGCGATCTGCGATCTGCGGTCGCGTCGTTCGGGGTGACGTGCTCATCGGAACCGCCGGTGCTGTGTGTCATGTTGGTGACGAATCGGTAGGGCCGTCTGGCAGTTTTCCGGCACTCCTCTTTCTGGACCACTCGGGGAGAATGCCGAAATCGGCTCTTCTCGCGGGCGGTACCAGTGATTTCGGACGATTAAAGAAAGCGATGGACGCCGCTGTGAGTATGCAGCCGAAGAGTGCTACGAACAGTATGACGAGAAGTAGGTCGGCTGGATCGCCCACCAGTTCGTTCCAAAGGAGTGCGCACCAGACGGCTTCAAGGCCAGCCAGTGAAACTGGCAGTATGCGCACTGCGGCGCGCCGGCTTCCCGTTTTTTTGAGGTAGAAGAAGGTACTCTCCACGGCCTCTGCTGCCGGCAGGTCGCCTATGCGGCCATTTCTCCAAAGTCGCAGAGTGATCCAGTTGCCGCCGCCGACGAGGAGCGCGCCCATCAGGAGAACTACTATCAGCAAAGTATCTTCCTTCGTCTGTCGGGCCGTTGCTGCCTCAGGGCTACCGCCATCCGGCAACCGTGTCCTGTCAACTCAATCGGTGCGGTCTCTTGCGAAGCGATCGGGGAAAAGTTCGGCGAGTCCGTAGAAGATGAGCATGAGGGTGAGGAGCGCGAATCCGGCTCTAAAGACGAATTTCATCGGCAAGGTCTCGGGGTCCCCGAAGTTGAAGGGGGATAGCAGTAGCTCGGCGAACCGGGTCGGACCGTCGGGGATGAGCAGTATCGCCAGGAAGGTGATCCATGTTGAGATGAGTCCCAGAAACACTTTGTGGGTACCTCGTGTACTCGCTGGCCAGCGTGCCCGTGGTCATGGTGGTGTCGCGGGCATCGGTCGTCGACACGGGCCGGTCGAGGGTGTCGTAGCTGACGAGGGTGGTGCCGTTGTTCGGGGCGTCGGCGCGGGTCTGGTTGCCGCGCTTGGCGTACTCGCAGCTCCAGTCGTTGCCGGCTGCGTCGGTTATGCCGGCGAGGTTGCCTGCCACGTCGTAACGATAGGTGGCGCTCTGGAACTTGGTGCGGTCGGCGTCGGTGGAGGAGCGCGGTTCGACGGTTCGCCGTCGTGAACGGTGTCGGTGCGGGTGGCGGCCACCGGTTCTCAGTGGCCCCACAAGCCGTAACAGCACGAGGACCCCGTCGACGCACACGTGCCGCGTCGCCCCGGGCCGCGCCCGGGCTGGTGCGTGTGTGGCTGGTTGGGGCGCGGGCGCGGGCCGGTGTGATGGGTGGGTGAGGCACGGCCTGAGCGCTGCCGTGGGCTCGGCTTTCCCGCGTGGCGTGGTCGCGTCGCTGATCCGGGAGCGTCAACTTCCGGGGCTCGTGCACGGGAGCGGGGTAGGTGTCGGTTATGGCGTGGCTGTCAGGTCGCGGGCGCGCGTGGTGCGTTGCCGGGTTTTCTTCTCGCTTTCCGGTGGGCGGTTCGGTTCAGCCGTGTACCTCGCAGACCGACAGCAGGCAGAAGTTCAGTCCCTGAATGCCGAGTATTCCGCCCCGGTCGTCTCCTTCGCCGCCGCCGCCGACGTGGCAGGTGGAAAGGAGGCAGAAGTTCTTGCCCTGAACGAAGCGGCTCTCCTGTGTGGCGGCTGCCGTGTTGCGGTCGGTCGACGGCTCGGTCGACGGCACGGTCGCGGCCTGGGCCGCGGTGACGGAGGCGCAGGTCAGGACGCCCGCTGTCGCGGCGGCGATGGCCAGACGGCGCAGGGTTCCACGGTGGTTCACGAGTTCTCCTCAGATCCGTTGGCGAAGGGTGCGCGTTCCTTATCCGGAGCGGCGCGTCGCCCGGATGGGTTACCTGCCGGTATTTGTCTCGCCGGGTGCTCCGGGAAGAACTCCGAACGGCCGGACTCGTCTTGTGAGGTGGGCCACACGGGCAATCCGGCGGCCCTTCGACGGTCGAATGCCGGGCATGGGAGCGCCCGCCGGACCTCGTCGTCCGTCGCGGCGCGTCCCGCCGCCGCCACGAACGGCAGTGGTAGTCCAGCGCAAGGTGTTTTTGGCGTGCCTGAATACGAGAAGACCGAACTTCCCGTCCTCGCGGCCCAGAAGGGGCTGTGGTTCGCGCAGCAGCTCGACCCGGCGAATCCGGCCTACAACATCGCGGAGTACGTCGACGTGCGTGGCGAGGTGGATGTCGACGCCTTGGCGCGGGCCGTGGACCACGTGGTGCGGGAGACCGAGGCCCTGCGGGTCACGTTCGGGGAGCGGGAGGGGATACCTCATCAACTGCTCCACTCCCGGCTGGACATGCCTCTGCCCCTCGTGGACCTCCGAGGCGATCCCGACCCGTTCGAGGAGGCGCTGCGACGCATGCGCCGTGAGCTGTCCCGTCCGGCGGACACCGCGGTGGGGCCGCTGGTCCGCGTCGTTCTGTACCGGCTGGCGGACGACCGTCACCTCTTCCACCAGCAGGTTCACCACCTCGCTCTGGACGGCTACGGCGCGGCGCTGGCGCTGACGCGGATCGCCGAGGTCTACGGGCAGTTCACGGCGGCACCGGACGTTCCGGTGCCGCTCAGGCCGGCGCCGCTGCTGCCGGTGTTGGAGGAGGAGCAGAAGTACCGTGCCTCCGAGAGAAGCGCGGCGGACCAGGAGTTCTGGTCGAGCTATCTCGCCGGCGCGCCCGAACCGGTCGGGTTGAGGGACGGCACGGCCGTGCCGGCGCGCTTCTTCCATCTGGCGGGCGAGGAGCGCGACGCGCTGTGGCTCGCGGGGTTGAAGGACGCGGCGAAGACGGCGGGCGCCGGCTGGCCCTCGATGTTCATCGCCGCCACCGCCGCCTATCTGCACCGCATCCGTGGCGTGGGGGAGGTGGTCCTGGGGCTGCCGGTGACGGCCCGCAGGACCGATCTGACGCGGTCCACGCCCACCATGCTCTCCAACGTGCTGCCGCTGCGGATCGAGGTCTCGCCCGCCGACACGGTCGAGGAACTGTTGCGGCGCACCTCCCGGCAGGTCCGCACGGTGCTGCGACACCAGCGGTACCCGGCGGAGGACCTGCGGCGTGACCGGGGGCTGCTCGGGCGCCGTGAGCGGCTGACCGGCCCGGCGGTCAACGTGCTCGCGTTCGACGACACGCTGGCGTTCGGCCCGGCGACCGCCACCCTCCACAACCTGTCCATCGGGCCCGTCGAGGACCTGGTGGTCGCGGCGCACGCCTCGTTCGCCGACGGCGGTCTGCGGCTGGACCTGCTGGCCAACCCCGAACTCCACGCCCGTGAGGAACTGCGGGCCCACCGGGACCGGTTCCTGCGGCTGCTCGACGAGTTCGTCGTCGACCCGTCCCGGCCTCTCGGCTCCATCGGGCTGCTCGGCGGGGCCGAGCGCGACCGCGTCACCGGTCTCGCCGCCGGGCCGCCGCGGCGGGAGGCCGACACCGGCGCGGACGCGGAACGCGGCGGTCCGGCCGCCCTGCCCGTTCAGCTCGCTCGCCAAGCGGCCAGCACGCCGGGGGAGACGGCCGTCGTCTGCGGGGAGGTCCGGCTCTCCTTCGCCGAGTTGGACGGCCGGGTGGACCGGCTCGCCCATCGCCTGGTGCGGGCCGGTGCCGGGCCGGGGAGCCGGGTCGCCGTGGCGCTGCCGCGTTCGACCGACCTGGTGGTCGCCCTGCTCGCGGTGATGCGCGCGGGCGCCGCCTATCTGCCCGTCGACCCCTCCTATCCGGGGGACCGCGTCGCCTTCATGCTCGCCGACTCAGCCCCCGTCGCGCTGGTCGCCGACGTCCTCACCGCGTCGACGGTCGATCCCCGCGGCGACCTCCCGCGGATCGACCCGGGCGATGTCCGGTCCCCGCGCGCCGAACCGCCCATGCCCTTCGCGGAGCCCTCGGCCCGGGACACCGCCTACGTCATCTACACCTCGGGCTCGACCGGAACGCCCAAGGGCGTCGTCGTCGAGCACCGCTCGCTCAGCAACCTGCTGGAGCACCATCGCCGCGAGTCCCACGCCTGCGCCGTGCGGGCGCTGGGGCGGGGCCTGCGCGTGGCGCTCACCGCCGCCACCTCGTTCGACGCCTCCTGGGACCCGGTGCTGTGGATGGTGGCCGGTCACGAGCTTCACGTCGTCGACGACCGGACGCGCACCGATCCCGAGGCGCTGGTCGCCTTCCTGCGCGGTCGGCGCATCGACGCCATCGAGACCACCCCGAGCTATCTCCAGCAGCTGCTGGCCGCGGGGCTCCTGACGGGTCCCGGTCACCGGCCGCACGTGATCGCGCTGGGCGGCGAGGCCGTCAACGACGCCCTGTGGGCGCAGCTCTCCCCGCACCCCGACCTGTTGGTGTTCAACTTCTACGGTCCGACCGAGGCGACCGTCGACGCCGTGACCTCGCGGGTGTCCGGCGGCACGCCGGTCATCGGCCGCCCCGTCAGCGGCGCCCGGGCCTATGTGCTGGACGCGGGGATGCATCCGCTGCCCGTGGGAACCGCGGGGGAGCTCTATCTCTCCGGCGAGGGCGTCGCCCGCGGCTACAACCGCCGTCCCGGCCTGACGGCCGACCGTTTCCTGCCCGACCCCTTCGGGCCGTCCGGCAGCCGCATGTACCGCACGGGCGACCTCGCGCGCTGGCGGGAGGACGGTTCCCTGGAGTTCCTGGGCCGCACCGACGGGCAGGTCAAGATCAGGGGGTTCCGGGTGGAGGCCGGGGAGGTCGAGTCGGCTCTCACCGCGCTGCCCCCGGTGCGTGAGGCGTCCGTCGTCGCGCGGCCCGGAGCCGGTGGTCTCGCCCAGCTCGCCGCCTATGTCGTTCTCGACCCCGCGGCCGGATCGGCGTTCGGGGACGGGCGGCACGAGGGGGACCAGGCCACCCTGGCGGCTCTGCGGTCGCGGCTCGCGGTCGCGCTGCCCGACCACATGATTCCGGCCCTGTACGCCGCGGTCGACCGGCTCCCGTTGACGCCCAACGGCAAACTCGACACGGCCGCGCTGCCCGAGGCGACGGCCCCCCGCGCGGGGGACGGTCAGGCTCCGCGGACCAGCCAGGAGGCCACGCTGTGCGCGGCGTTCGCCGAGTCCCTGGGCCTGGACGCCAGGAGCGTCGGCCGGGACGACGACTTCTTCGCCCTGGGCGGCCACTCGTTGCTCGCCACCCGTCTCGTCGGCCACCTCCGCACCGCCTTCGACGTCGAACTGCCCGTACGGGCGCTGTTCGAGGCGCCCACCCCGGCCGCGCTGGCCCGCAGGCTTGAGGGGGCGGCCCCGGCCCGTGCCGCCCTCGCCCCCGTCCTTCCCCGCCCCGAGCGCCTGCCGCTCTCCCCGGCCCAACGCCGGCTGTGGCTGCTGGAGAGCATCGGGGAGGGCGGCGCCGCCTACCACCTGCCCCTCGCGCTCCGGCTGAGCGGCCCGCTGGACGTGGACGCGCTCCGGGACGCGCTGCACGACGTGACCGGCCGGCACGAGAGCCTGCGCACCGTCTTTCCCGAGGACGAGCACGGACCCCACCAGCGCGTTCTCCCGGCCGAGCTGGCCCGCCCCGCACTGGATGTCGTGCCCGCGCCCGACGGCCTGCCCGCCGGTCTGGGGCGTCGTCCCTTCGATCTCGCCCGCTCGCTCCCGCTGCGGGCGGAACTCTTCGTACTCGACGCCACCGAGCATGTGCTGCTGCTGACGCTGCATCACATCGCCGCCGACGGCTGGTCCCTGAACCCGATGATGCGCGACCTCGGCGACGCCTACGCGGCGCGGGTGGCGGGCCGTGCGCCGCGGTGGGAGCCGTTGCCGGTGCAGTACGCCGACTACGCCCTGTGGCACCACAGGACACTGGGCGACCCCGACGAGCCCGACAGCCAGCTGGCCACCCAACTCGCCTACTGGGGAAACGCGTTGGCTGACCTGCCCGCCGAGTGCACCTTCCCCGTGGATCGGTTGCGTCCGGTGCGGGCTGGTGGTGGGGGTGGGTGTGTGGCGTTGTCGGTTTCGGCTGAGGTGCATGGGCGTGTGGTGGCTTTGGGGCGGGAGTTGGGTGCGAGCACGTTCATGGTGGTGCATGGGGCGTTGTCGGCGTTGTTGTGTCGGTTGGGTGGGGGGACGGATGTGGTGGTGGGGTCGCCGGTGGCGGGGCGTACGGATGAGGCGTTGGCGGGGTTGGTGGGGTTCTTTGTGAACACGTTGGTGTTGCGGGTGGATGTGTCGGGTGATCCGTCGTTCCGTGAGGTGGTGGGGCGGGTGCGGGAGGTGGATCTGGCGGCTTACGGGCATCAGGAGGTGCCGTTCGAGCGGTTGGTGGAGGAGGTGGCGCCGGTGCGTTCGCTGGCGCGGCATCCGTTGTTCCAGGTGATGCTGGCCCTCAACAACACCGAGCGTCCCCGGCTCGACCTCCCCGGCCTGCACGCGCGGCACGAGACCTCCGTGGGGCGCACCGGGGCCAAGTTCGACCTGACGTGGGACCTGACGGAGCGGCACACGCCCGACGGGGCTCCGGCCGGCCTGACCGGGGAACTCGAATACAGCGGCGACCTGTTCGACCGGGCCACCGCGCAGCGGTTCGCCGACCACCTGGTAAGGCTGCTGACCGCGGCGCTGGACGACCCCGAGCGCCCCGTCACCGACCTGGACTTCCTCGACCCCGTGCAGCGGCTCGCCGCCCTCGACCAGGCCGTCCCCGGGACGTCCGCACCGGCCGCCACCGGCTCGGGGCCGACCGACGGAGGCGAGGCGCCGGGCACGATCGTCGACGTCTTCACCACGCAGGCGCTGGTCACCCCCCGGCGGACCGCCGTCGTCGACGCCGAGGGGCCCGTGACCTTCGGCGACCTCCTGCGACGCGTCCAACTCCTCGCCGCCCGGCTCCACGAGGAGGGGATACGCCCGGGCGACCGGGTCGCCTCCGCGCTGCCGCGAGGCACCGGGCAGATCGTGGCGCTGCTGGCGGTACTGCGCTGCGGCGCCGTCCACGTGCCGCTGGACCCCACCCACCCCGTCGAGCGCAACCGCGTCATCCTGGACAACGCCCGCCCCGCCCGCGTCCTGACCGACGCCTCGACCGCCGCCCGCCTCCCCGACGGCGCTCACCGCCCGCTGCGGCTGGACGGCTCCGCCGGCGCGTCCGCCGACCGGGTCTGGCCCCTCCCGCACCGGCCGGCCCCCGGCGACGCGGCCTACGTCCTGTACACCTCGGGCTCCACCGGAACGCCCAAGGGCGTCGTCGTCGAACACCGTTCCCTGGCCCGGCTGCTGGCCAGCCACCGCGCGCGTCTCATGGACCCCGCCGAGGCCGCCAACCACGACCGGCCCCTGCGGGTGGCCCTCACCGCCGCCGCGACCTTCGACGCCTCCTGGGACCCGATCCTGTGGATGGTGGCCGGTCACGAACTCCACGTCGTCGACGACGCCACCAGACGCGATCCCGAGGCGCTGACCGCGTTCCTCCACGCCCACCGCGTCGACATGCTCGAAACCACCCCGTCCTTCCTCGAACAGCTCCGCGCCCACGGCCTGCTCGCCCCCGGCCGCCCCCGACCCCGGCTGCTGGCGCTCGGTGGCGAACCCGTGGGCGAGGGCCTGTGGAACGAACTCGCCGCGCTGCGGGACACCACCGTCTGGAACCTCTACGGCCCCACCGAGGCCACCGTCGACAGCGTCATCTGCCAGATCACGCCCGGAACGGGTCCGCGGATCGGGCACGCCGTCGACGGCACCTCGGCCAGGGTCCTGGACGCCCGACTGCGGCCCGTGGCGCCCGGCACCCCCGGCGAGCTGTATCTCGCCGGCGCCTCCCTGGCCCGCGGCTACGAGGGCCGCCCCGCCCTGACCGCCGAGAGGTTCCTCGCCGACCCCCACGGACCGGCCGGCAGCCGCATGTACCGCACCGGCGACCTCGTGCGCCGCCTCCCCGACGGCGGCCTCCAGTACCTCGGCCGCGGCGACGACCAGGTCAAGGTCCGCGGCTTCCGCGTCGAGACGGCGGAGGTCGAGGCGGCACTGACCCGGCACGCGGGAGTGGCCAGGTCCGCCGTCGCGGTGCGCCCCGACAGCTCGGGCGCCGGAACCCTGGTGGCGTGGATCGTCCCGGAGGGCGGCCCCGGGCACACCACCGAGGGCATCCGCCGGTTCGTCGCCGACCAACTGCCCGGCTACATGGTGCCGTCCGCGATCGCCGCGGTGCCCGACATCCCCCTCACCGTGCACGGCAAGGCCGACCTCGACGCCCTGCCCGACCCCCGGTCCGACTCGGCCGCACACGACGCCCCGCCCCGGTCCGCCCAGGAGGAGATCCTGTGCGCGCTGTTCGCCGACAGCCTCGGGCGACCGGCCGTCGGCCGCGACGCCGACTTCTTCGACCTCGGCGGCCACTCCCTGCTCGCCACCCGTCTCGTCAGCCGCGTCCGGGAGGCGTTCGGCGTCGAACTCCCCGTGCGGGCCCTCTTCGAGGCGCGCACCCCGGCCGCACTCGCCCACCGGCTCGGCGAGGCCGGGAAGGCCCGCCCCGCGCTGCGCCCGGTGGACCGCGCCGACCGCGCACCGCTGTCCTACGCCCAGCGCCGCCTGTGGTTCCTCCACCGCATGGACCCCCGCGACCCGGCGTACCACATTCCCGTCGCCGTCCGCCTGGAGGGCGCCCTCGACCTCGGCGCCCTGCGCGCGGCCCTGGGGGACGTGGTGGCGCGTCACGAGAGCCTCCGGACCCTCTTCCACGACCCGTCCCCGACGGGCGACGCCGCCACCGTCGCCCCGGCGTCCGAAGGCGCCGAGGACGAGGCCGTCCAGGTGATCCTGGAGCCCGGTGACGCCCGTCCTCCGCTGCTCCGCACCATGACCTCCGCCACGGCACTCCCCGGCGCCCTGCGCGCCGCCGCGGCCCGCCCCTTCGACCTGACCGCCGAACCACCGCTGCGCGTCGAGCTGTTCACCACCGCCTTCGACCGCCACGTGCTGCTGCTGACCGCGCACCACATCGCGACGGACGGCTGGTCCATGGGGCCGCTCGCCCAGGATCTCGCCGGCGCCTACGCGGCGCGGGTGGCCGGTCGCGCGCCGCGGTGGGAGCCGTTGCCGGTGCAGTACGCCGACTACGCCCTGTGGCAGCGCGATCTGCTCGGCTCGGCCCGGGACTCCGACAGTCTTCTCCACCGGCAACTCGCCTACTGGAAGAGCACGTTGGCGGGCCTCCCCGAGGAGATGCCCCTGCCGGTGGATCGGTTGCGTCCGGTGCGGGCTGGTGGTGGGGGTGGGTGTGTGGCGTTGTCGGTTTCGGCTGAGGTGCATGGGCGTGTGGTGGCTTTGGGGCGGGAGTTGGGTGCGAGCACGTTCATGGTGGTGCATGGGGCGTTGTCGGCGTTGTTGTGTCGGTTGGGTGGGGGGACGGATGTGGTGGTGGGGTCGCCGGTGGCGGGGCGTACGGATGAGGCGTTGGCGGGGTTGGTGGGGTTCTTTGTGAACACGTTGGTGTTGCGGGTGGATGTGTCGGGTGATCCGTCGTTCCGTGAGGTGGTGGGGCGGGTGCGGGAGGTGGATTTGGCGGCTTACGGGCATCAGGAGGTGCCGTTCGAGCGGTTGGTGGAGGAGGTGGCGCCGGTGCGTTCGTTGGCGCGGCATCCGTTGTTCCAGGTGATGCTGGCCCTCAACAACACCGAGCGTCCCCGGCTCGACCTCCCCGGCCTGCACGCCGAGTGGGAAGGCGTCGACACCGGAGCCGCCAAGTTCGACCTCTCCCTCAGCCTCACCGAGCGGCCCTCCGCCTCCGGCGGGGCCGGAGGACTAAAGGGGACCCTGGAGTTCAGCCGCGACCTCTTCGACACCGAGAACGCCCAGGACATCGCCGACTGGTTCCCCCGCCTGTTGGAGCAGGCCGTCACCGCGCCCGACACGCCGGTCTCCCGGCTGAGCCCGCTCACCGAGCGGGAACGCCACGCCCTGCTGGCCCTCGGCGACGGCGGGCCCGGTCTGGCGGAGGAGACCACCCTTCTCCACCGGTTCGCCGAGACCCTCCCCACGACCCGCGGCGGCGACCTGGCCGTCACCGCGCCCGACGGCTGCCTCACCTTCCCCGAGCTGGAGACCCGCGCCAACAGACTGGCCCACTGGCTGCGCGGCCGGGGCGTCACCACCGGCGACACCGTGGCCGTCCGGATACCCAGATCCACCGACTCCGTCGCCGTGCTCCTCGGCGTGCTCAAGGCCGGAGCCGTCTACGCCCCCCTCGACCCCGCCCTGCCGCCCCGGCGCGTCGCCGCCGTTCTGGAGGACGCGCGCCCCGCGCTCGTCCTCACCACCGTCGCGACCGCCGGCGACCTGCCCCAGGGCAGCCCCTGGGCGGCCCTCGACGATCCCGACACCTCCGCCGCCCTCGCCGCCGCTCCCGGCCTCCCCCTCCCCGAGGGGCCCGGGCCCCACGACGCGGCCTACCTGCTGCACACCTCCGGCTCGACCGGGCGGCCCAAGGGCGTCCTGGTCGAGCACCGTTCCCTGGGCCGCCTCCACGACCACCACCGGCAGCACCTGTTCACCCCCGCCCGCCGTGCCGCCGGCGACACCCCGCTGAACGTCGCGCTGACGGCCTCCCTGTCCTTCGACGCCTCCTGGGACCCGGTGCAGTGGATGGTCGCCGGCCACGCGCTCCATATCGTCGACGACACCGTCCGCCGCGACCCGGAGGCCCTCGTCGCGCACGTGCGCGCCCACGCCGTCGACGTTCTGGAGACCACCCCCACCCATCTCCGGCAGCTGCTCGACGCCGGACTCCTCGCCCCGGACGCCCCCCACCGTCCCTCCCACCTCGTACTCGGGGGAGAGGCCGTCCCCGCCGCCCTGTGGTCCCGGCTGCACGCCGAACCCGAGCTGACCTGCTGGAGTTTCTACGGCCCCACCGAGGCGACCGTCGACACCCTGGAGGCGCGCCTGGCCGACACCGCCCACCCCGTACTCGGCACCCCCGTGGCGGGCACACGCGCCTACGTCCTGGACGACCACCTCGGCCTCGCCCCCGCCGGCGTCCCCGGAGAGCTCTACCTCGCCGGGGACAGCCTCGCCCGCGGCTACCCCGGCCGCCCCGGCGAGAGCGCCGTCCGCTTCCTGCCCGACCCCTTCGGGCCCGCGGGGCAACGCATGTACCGCACCGGCGACCTCGCCCGGTGGACCAGGGCCGGGCACCTGGAGTTCCTCGGACGGGCCGACTCCCAGGTCCAGGTGCGCGGCTTCCGCGTCGAGCCGGACGAGGTCGCCGCCGTCCTGGAGACCCACCCGGCCGTCTCCCGCGCCGCCGTCGTCCTCGACGAGGACGAGACCGGCGGGCGCCTCCTGGCCTACCTCGTCCCGAACGGCCAGGACCCCTCGCCCGCCGACGGCGCACTCGACACCGAGTCCGTGCGCGCCCACGCCACCCGGCTGCTGCCCGACTACATGGTCCCCTCGCTCTGGACGGCCCTGGAGTCCCTGCCCCTGACGGCCAGCGGCAAGCTCGACCACCGGTCCCTCCCGGCCCCCGCCACCGCCGGCCGGCCTCGCGGGCGCGCGCCCCGCACCCCCCGCGAGGAGGTGCTGTGCACCCTCTTCGCGGAGGCGCTGGACCGCGAACAGGTCGGTGCCGACGAGGACTTCTTCGCGCTCGGCGGGCACTCGCTCCTGGCCACCCGGCTGATCGGCCGCGTCCGGCAGGTCCTCGGCGTCGAACTCGGCATCCGCGCCCTGTTCGAGGCACCCACCGTCCAGGCCCTCGCCGCCCGGCTGGAGTCGGGCACGGAGGAGGACCCGCTGGCCGTCCTGCTGCCGCTGCGCGCCGGCGGCGACCGGACCCCGCTCTTCTGCTTCCCCCCTGCCAACGGCCTCTCCTGGTCCTACACCGCCTTCCTGGCGCACCTGGACCCGGCGCAGCCCCTCTACGGACTCCAGAGCCCCGTACTGCGCGGCGCCCCCCACCCGGAGAGCATGGAGGAGATGGCCGCGCTCTACGTCCAGGCGATGCGCACCGTCCAACCGCACGGCCCCTACCGGCTTCTGGGCTGGTCCTTCGGGGGGAACGTCGCCCACGAGGCCGCCGTTCTGCTGCGCCGGTCGGGGGAGGAGGTCGAACTGCTGGCCCTCATGGACGCCTTCCCCCTGGCGCCCCGGGACGGGCTGGAGGACGCCGACCGGGACACCGTCTTCCGCGCGCTGCTCACCAACCTCGGGATCGGCGCTGACGTGCTCGACGGCGACGAGGCCGTCGACGCGGCCTCGGTCAGCGACGCGCTGCTGCGCACCGGGAACCCGCTGGGCTCGCTGGGCCCCGAGACCCTCGACGCCATGGTGGAGCACTTCGCCGGCCAGGCACGCGCGATGCGTCACCACACCCCCGGCGTGTTCGACGGCGACGTCCTGTTCTTCACCGCAACCGAGGGACGCGCCGAGGCCGCCTCCGGCCCGGAACTGTGGGCCCCCCACGTGACCGGCCGCTTCGACAACCACGACGTGCCCTTCGCCCACGCCCAGTTGACGCAGCCGCGGCCCGCCCGACACATCGGCCTGCTTCTGGCCGCCGCGCTCCGCGCCCTGCCGGGAGCACCGGGCAGCTGACCCCGGCCCCGGCACCGCCCCCGTCGAGACGTCCCCGAGACGGCCCGGCCCCCGCGCACCACCCACCGCCACCACCGCACCACCGCACCGCGAGGAGAGGAACCATGACCAACCCCTTCGACGATCCCCGCACCCGGCACCACGTCCTGGTCAACGACGAGGGGCAGCACTCCCTGTGGCCCTCCTTCGCCGACATCCCCGACGGCTGGACGGCCGTCTTCGGCCCCCAGGAGCGCCAGACCTGCCTGGACTACGTCGAGCGGAACTGGACCGACCTCACCCCGCGCAGCGTCCTCGCCGCACGGTGACACCTTCGGGGGGCGGCCACCGCGCCGCCCCCGGCACACCCCCTCGCACCGGCCCAGGGAAGGCAGCCTTGACCGACCACGTCAGTTCGTCCGCCATCAGCGCGCGGGGCCTGACCCGCCGCTTCGGAAGCAGGCAGGCACTCGCCGGGGTCGACCTCAGCGTCCCGGCGGGCACGGTCATGGGCCTCCTGGGCCCGAACGGCGCGGGCAAGAGCACCGTGGTGCGGGTCCTGTCCACCCTCCTGCTCCCCGACTCCGGTACCGCACGGGTCGCAGGCCACGACGTGCTCCGCGCCCCCGAGGCGGTCCGCGGTCGGATCGGGCTCTCCGGCCAGTACGCCGCCGTCGACCCGAAACTGACCGCGCGCGAGAACCTCTATCTGGTGGCCCGCCTCTACGGTATGCGCCGCCGCCAGTCCCGCAGGCGTGCCGACGAACTCCTGGAGCGCTTCGCCCTGGGGGACGTCGCCGACCAGCTCAGCGGCGCGTTCTCCGGTGGCACCCGCCGCCGCCTCGACCTCGCCGGCGCGCTCGTCGCCCGACCTCCCGTCGTCGTGCTCGACGAGCCCACCACGGGACTTGACCCCCGTGGACGCGCCGACACCTGGCGCTCCGTGCGGGAACTCGTCGACGGCGGAACCACCGTCCTGCTCACCACCCAGTACCTCGAAGAGGCCGACCACCTCGCCGACAGCATCGCGGTCATCGACCGCGGTCGCGTCATCGCCCGCGGCACGGCCGCGCAGCTGAAGGCCGCGGTCGGCGGGGAACGCCTGAGCCTGACCGTCCCCGATCCCGGGCACCACGCCCTCGCGTGGACCGTTCTCGCCTCCCTCGGCCCCCACGTCCCCGAACACGACCCCCGCACCGGCCACTTCAGCGTCGCCACCGAACTCGGCGCGCACACCCTCGAACAGGCCCTCGCGGAACTGCGCTGGGCCCGCATCCGGGTCCACGACGTCACGCTCGCGCCGCCCACCCTCGACGACGCGTTCCTCGCCCTGACCGGCCGGCCCCCCACCGCGGAGCGACCGCCCGCGCCCCCGGACGACGCCCCGCCCGACACCCCGACGGCGCCCCTCCCGCCCCACCGAGAGGAAGCCGGCACATGGCAGCGATGACCCGCGCCGGACGGGACGCCTCCCTCATCGCCTGGCGCAACCTGCTCAACCTGCGCCGCACCCCCGGGTCGATCATCGCGGCCCTCGTCCAACCGCTGATGTTCGTCCTGCTCCTCTCCTACGTCTTCGGCGGCAGTCTCGGCGGCGACGGCTACCGCACCTACCTCATGGGCGGCATCTTCGCCCAGGCCGTCACCTTCAACGCCGCCTTCACCGCCCTCGGCCTGGCCAACGACATGGACAGGGGGCTCGTCGACCGGTTCCGCTCCCTGCCCACCCCCCGGCTCTCCGTCGTCCTGGGGCGCACCCTCTCCGACCTCGCGATGAGCGCCGTCACGCTCACCGTCACCGCCCTGTGCGGGGTCCTCGTCGGCTGGCGCGTCGAGACGTCCCCCGCCGACGCCGCGCTGGCCTTCCTCGTCATCCTCTTCTTCGCGTTCGCCATGTCCTGGGTCGGTGCGACCATCGGCCTCACCTCGCGCAGCGTCGAGGTCGCGCAGAGCGCGGGGCTCATCTGGCTCTTCCCCGTCACCTTCGTCTCCTCGGCCTTCGTCTCCACCACCGACATGCCGGGGCCGCTGCGCCACGTCGCCGAGTGGAACCCGGTCTCCGCCACCGCCACCGCGGCCCGTGACCTCTTCGGCAACGAGCCGCCGCCCGGCCTGGAGACCGCCGCCTCCTGGCCGGTCCGGAACGCCCTGCCCTACGCCCTCGTGACCACGACCGTGATCACCGCGCTCTTCATGGCCCTCGCCATCCGCCGCTACCGCCGCATCACCCGCGGCTGAAGGCGGCCGGCCCGCGGTGCCAGACGCCCGCCCGGGCGGTCAGAGGAAGGCGCCGCCGGAGACCTCGACGCGTTGGGCGGTGGCCCAGCGCAGGCCGTCGGAGGCGAGTGTGGCGATGGCGTCGCCGATCTCCTCGGGTTCGCCGACGCGGCCGAGCGCGGTCTGCCCGGCCAGGCCCCGGCGCATCTCGGCGTCGTCCCGCATCGCTCCCCCGTTGAAGTCGGTGGCGGTCGGTCCGGGGGCGACGGAGTTGACCCGGATCCCGCGCGGGCCCAGCTCCACGGCGAGGGTGCGGCCCAGGGCCTCGACGGCGGCCTTGGAGGCGGAGTAGACCGAGGTGGCGGGGCTGGTGTGGCGGGTCAGCGACGACGAGACGTTGATGATGTGGCCGCCCCCGGTCAGCAGCGGCGCGAGCGACTGGATCAGGAAGAACGTGCCCCTGACGTTGACGTCCATCGTCGTGTCGAAGTCGTCGGTCGTGACGTTCTCCAGCGGTCCGAAGACCCCGACACCCGCGTTGTTGACCAGGATGTCGAGCCGGGAAGCGCTCCAGCGCTCCAACCGCTCGCGCAGCGTGGAGGTGAAGGAGGGGAACGAGGCGAGGTCGCTGATGTCGAGCCGGAGGGCGTCGGCGCTCCCGCCCGCGGCCCGCACCTCTCCCACCGTCTTCTCCGCCTCGGCCGCGTCGTCGCGGTGGGTGATCAGGACCCGCACCCCGCGTGCGGCCAGGGCACGGGCCGCGGCGCGGCCGAGGCCGCGGTTCGCGCCGGTCACCAGTGCGATCTTGTCGGTCGTCATCAGTTTCCTCCACAGCGTGCGGCTACCGGGGTTCGACCGGTGCCGCCTCAGTTGGGAGGCGAGTCACTCGACTCGCCTTGGTTCCGGACTGTAGGCGGGATCGTGGAGGCGAGTCAAGTGACTCGCCTCGGGTCTGCGTCATACTGTGCGCATGGCAGCAGAGCTCTCCGCACACCACCGCAGGCTCGCCCAGCAGAAACGTGAGGCGATCACCACCGCGGCCACGGAACTGTTCCTGGAGCGCGGCTACGACGGCACCTCGCTGGCCCGGATCGCCGAAGCAGCCGGGGTCTCGAAGTCCACCCTCTTCAAGCGCTTCCCCACCAAGGCGGCCCTCTTCGAGGCCATCGTCACCGAGTCCTGGCAGCGCGATGCCGGCGATGCCGGCGATGCCGCCGCGCGGCCGGGGACCGGGGATCTGCGCTCCGGACTGACAAGCATCGGCCGCCGCTACGCCGACCTGGTCGACCAGCCCGGCATGACGGCCCTGTTCCGCATCGTCATCGCCGAGCTGCCTCGCTTCCCCGAACTGGGGCGGATGCAGTTCCAGCTCGGCAAGCTGCCCTACTTCACCTCCGTGCGGCAGTACCTGGAATCCGAGCACGAGGCCGGCAACGCCGATGTCCCGGACGCGGTGAGCGCCGCGAACCAGTTCCTCGGCATGATCGCCAACTACGTTCTGTGGCCCCGTATGCTGCTCACCGACTGGAACCCCACGGCCTCCGAGATCGATGACGCCGTCGAACAGGCCGTCCAGACCATGCTCGCCAGATACGCCCCGCCCGGCCGGCCCGCCCCGAAGCCGGAACGTTGACAACGGCGCGGGGCTCGACACCCGCGACGCCACTCCGACCGCGTCAGCCGCACCCGACGGGAGCCACGCGTGCGAGACCAGCGGACAGTCGCCCTCTTCGACGGATCTCCCGAGGTCGAGGTGGTGACGCAGGGACGCGTCATCCCGGTGATGGCCATCGCCCACGAGCTGGGGTATGTGCTGACCGCGCACCGGATCAGGCCGCAGACCGGCATCAGCGCGTTCACCTTCGTCCGGGACGACGGCGAGTCGGCGCGGCGGCGTGCGGCCTGGACGCGTTACCACTACGGCATCAACGGGGCCTGGTGGGCGACCGCGACCCCCGGGCCCTCGCCGCACGCGATCTCGCCGATGCGGGCGGCGGAGGCGCGGTTCGGGCTCTACCTGTACCAACAGCGGCCGATCGGGCGGTACTTGAGGGCGGCCGGCGCCCTCGTCGCGGTGGCGGCAGCGGCCGGCGTCTGGTTTCTCCTCACGGCGTGGCCCGGTGCGGTGGTCTGCCTGGGAATCGCTCTGCTGGGCGGCGCGACGATGCTCTGGGGGCCGCGCTGGCGGGCGCGGAGGGAAGCGGAGTTCCGGCGGACGCTGGAGGAGTTCGAGCGGCAGCGGGTGTTCTGGAGCTACGACGGAAGGGAGGGAGGCGGCGGGTTCGGCTGACACGGCCCCGTCGAGGGGGAGCGGGGAACCGGGGGCGCCCCGCCGCTCGGGACCGTCCCCGGGCTTCCGCCGCCGCGTCGTGAGGGGCGTGGGTCAGGTGCGCGGGACCATCCTGGAGTTCGGCAGGGGCGGGGCCGGCAGCGGCGGCAGCTGGTCGGGGGGGAACTCGCCGAACAGCGCGGGCTTGCCGGCGTCGAGCGGGTCGGCGGGTTCGAAGCCCAGCTCGGCCTGGTAGCGGCGCCGGTACTCGACGATCTCGTCGTGGTCGCGCCCGACGAAGTTCCACCACATGACGATCCGCTCCCCGAGCGGGACGCCGCCCAGCAGGATGACGCGGACCTCCTCGTCGCCCGCGGTGATCTCCAACGTGTCGGAGCCGACGGGAACGTAGGCGAGCGAACGGTGGTCGACAGCGGACGAGTTCACCGTGACCGGGCCGTTCTCCGCGAGGACGGCGTGCTCGAAGTCGGCCCGCACCGGGAGCCGGACCGAGGCGCCGGGGGCGAGGACCAGTTCGGCGCCGAGCAGGTCGGGTGTCCGCGTGTCGACGGGGGAGACCGAGCCGAGGAGCGCGCCGATGAACACGCGCGCCGTGACGCCCGGAAGCGTCACCGGCTCCGGAACGTGGTGCACGAACGCGTTCTCGCCGAAACGCGTCTCCTCCGGCAGCGCGTACCAGAGTTGGACGCCGTGCAGGGTGCTGGTCCGGGGGGCGCTGAGTTCCTGGTGGGTGATGCCGCGGCCCGCGATCATCAGGTTGAGTTCGCCGGGCACGACCGGGGCCGCGTTGCCGCCGGAGTCGAGATGCTCGACGTGCCCTTCGAACAGCCAGGACACCGTCGCGAGCCCGGTGTGCGGATGCCGCGGCATCCGCATCCCGCCGGTCGTCTCGACGTCGTCGGGGCCGAAGTGGTCCAGGAAGCACCACGATCCGACCAACGACCTCCGCCGCTGCGGGAGGGTCCGGTGCACGGAGATCGCCCGCACGCCGCCGAGCGGCACCAGGCGAGGGGTGAGGACTTCCACGGCGGTGCACGGCTCCCCGTGGTCGAGCACCGCCGGCCGCGGGTCGGTCTCCAGGTTGCTCATCGGACGATCTTCCCCTCCGCGTCGCGGGGATGCACCAGGTGCTGGCTGAGTATGGAGACGCGGTTGAAGGCGTTGATGGTGACCGCCACCCACTCGGCGGCGACGAACGCCTCCTCGCCGAGGACCGACCGCGCGCCCGAGAGGTCGGCCTCCGCCTCCTCGGTGAGGGGCAGCGACGTGGCCGCCTCGGCCACCGCGAGCACCGCCCGTTGCCGTTCGTCGAACACCGACGTCTCCCGCCAGGCCGGCAGCAGGTCCAGTCTCTGCTGCGGTATCCCGGCCTTTCTCGCCTCGCGCGCGTGGAGGTCGAGGCAGTAGGCGCAGGCGTTGAGCTGCGACGACCGCAGCATGACGAACTCGACCTCCTGCGCGGTCAGTCCGCGCTTCAGCGCCGCCTCGCGGATCGCGGACGAGAACGCTGTCGCGGCCCGCCACGCCTCGGGCATGACCTTGTCCAGATACGGACGCATCGTGTTTCCCCTCTCGCCGGGACGGCCTGCCGTCCGCAGTCTTCCGCGCGGTTGTCGCGCCCTGGCCATCGTGCCGTCACTCCGTGAGGAAGTCGCACATGTGTGGCGTTCGCCTCGTCCGTGCGGGGCGGTGAGGCGCCGCGCGGGTCAAGCCCCGTACTCCCGGGGCCGGTTCCGGTCGCCGGGCGCGGCGTGCGGCCCGGGCAGCGCCTCGGTCACGGTGTCCACGACGGTGACCCGGCCTCCGTCACCGGGGTCGGGGTCGGGCAGCAGCGACTCCGGGTCGACGAGGTAGACCTCGTGGCCGTCCAGCGTGAGCCGGCGCGCGACCTCCAGGACCATGCGCCGTGCCACGTCGTCGATCGAGTAGACCCACGTGAGGTCCACGGCCACCCTGACCTCTTCGGGAGCGGAGTCCACGACCTCCCGCACGATCCTCTCGGCTCCGGCGAAGCCGATCCCGCCCTGGAGTTCGAGGACCCGCAGCGCGTCCGGACCGCCGCCGCCGACCACGTGGTGGGAACGCACCACCGCGCGCGCGGCGGCCGGAGTCCCCATCAGATGCAGCCCCATGTCGGACGAGAACCGTTCGAACAGGGAGACTCCGCGCACGCTGTTGCCGTGGCGGTCCAGCCGCGGCGAGAAGGTGGCGATGCCGATCTGGCCGGGGAGCGCGCCGATCAGGCCGCCCGCCACGCCGCTCTTCGCGGGGATGCCGACCTGCGTCGCCCAGTCCCCGGCCGCGTCGTACATCCCGCACGTGAACATGACGCTCAACACCTGGCGCACCACCGGCTCGGGGACCACCCGCTCGCCCGAGAGCGGGTTCACCCCGCGGTTGGCCAGCGTCGCGGCCATCATGGCCAGGTCGCGGGCGGTGACGCGCACGGAACACTGCCGGGTGTAGCCGTCGACGACGGTCCTCGGGTCCTCGGTGAGGATGTCGTGGCCGCGGAGCATGTGGGCGATGGCGAGGTTGCGGTGCGCGTGCTCCATCTCCGAGACGCACACCGCCTCGTCGGTCCGCAGCGGGCGGCCGGCGAAGGCCGAGAGGCCGTCGATCACGCGCTCCACGCGCTCCGCCGGCTTGAGGTCGTCCGAGCCGACCAGCGTGTGGGTGGTGATCGCGCCGGCGTTGATCATGGGGTTGAGCGGGCGTCCGGTGTCGCCTTCGAGGGAGATCTGGTTGAACGCCTCTCCCGACGGTTCGACCCCGACCTTGGCGAGCACGGGGTCGAACCCCCGGTCGGCGAGCGCGAGGGCGTACGCGAAGGGCTTGGAGATCGACTGGATGGTGAACTCGGTGTCGATGTCACCCGCACCGTAGACCTCGCCCTGGACGGTGGCGAAGGCCGCGCCGAGGCGTTCGGGGTCGGCCGCGGCGAGTTCGGGGATGTACCCCGCCGGCTCGCCCGACGTGTCCGACACCACGTCTCCGAGCGCCTCGGTCAGATAGTCGGGGATGACCGACCGCATGGGTTCTCCTTCTCCTGCTGGATGGGCGAGCCTCCTGGATGGGCGGGCCATCCTGGGCGGGCGCCTCGCGCGCCCGCCGGCGCGGGCACCGGGCCGCCGCCCGGAAGACCGGCCGTCAGCCCCGGGTCGTCCGGGCGATCAGCGCCAGATCGTCCCGCGTCGCCCGGCGGAACACGCCGCCGCTCGCGACGTACTCGTCACCGTGCCTCCTCAGGTGCCGGGCGAACACCGGACACACGGGCACGACGGTGAGCTTCCTCCTCCTGCTGTCCTCCAGCGCCTCACGCACCAGCAGCCTCGCCAGACCGCGCCCGCCGAACTCCCCGTCTACCTCGGTGTGGAAGAAGATCCGCTCCGCGGCTGTGTCGGGGGAGTCGACGAACTCGGCCCTGCCCACCGGGGGGCCGTCGTCGACTCGCACGGTGTAGGCGCTGATCGGGCCGTCGAGTTCCAGCCGGACCGTCACGGGCGCGCCGGTGTGGTCGGTCAACCCCTGGGCCATCGGGCCTTCCTTTCGGGAGAACGAGCGGGAGAACGAGCGGGAGAACGAGCGGGGGAGGGTGTCCGGGACCGGGGTCCGGGACAGGGTTCTAGGACAAGGAGGGTGTTGCCTGGCGTGCGGCGGCGGCGGTGTCGTCGGTCGGGGCGGGGGGACGGGTGAGCGCGCGAAGCCGGTCGATGCCGACGTTGGCCCCGAACGCGGGGGCCCCGGGTTCGAGCAGGACGCCCGCCGCCAGATCGCCCACGACGAGCGGGTCGAACCCGAGCGTGTCGACCAACTCCGAGACGACCGCGACGTCCTCGGCCGCGTCACCGGCGACCGCGATCGCCCTGCGCTCCGGGTGGCCCGCGGGACGGGCCCCGCCCTCAACGTCGTGGTAGCCCATGTGGTTGAGGGCCTTGACGACGCGTGCGCCCGTCAGGAACCGGCGCACGGCCTCGCTCGACGAGACGTCGGGCGGGAGGATCCGCTCCCGGGGACCGTCGACCTCCCACCAGTGGTTCATCGCGTCGACGACGAGCCTGCCCGCCAGCTCCGGAACCGGCAGCTCGCGGTGCCTGCCGAGGGGGAGGGCGAGGATCACCGCGTCGGCGGCCTCCGCGGCGCGGGCCGGCCACACGGGGGTCGCCCCGGGGGTGAGCACCTCGGTGGTCAGCGCGATTCTCGCGGGGTCGCCCGACCCGGAGACCAGGACCCGGTAGCCGGCGCCGACGGCCAGCCGGGCCAGGACCGTGCCGACCTTTCCGGCCCCCAGGATTCCGACGGTGGTGACGGGGGCGGTCATCGTGCCGTTCCCGTCGTCAACGTGGGGCGCTCGGCGAGGAGTTCGCGGACCCGGGGGATGACCCGGGTGCCGTACAGCTCGACCGAACGCAGCCGTGCGGAGGCCGCGACGGTGCCGGCGGCGGAGTAGACCATGTCGAACCGGCCCGCCTCCAGCACCCTGATCGCGTGGGCGATCCTGGCCGCCACCGTCTCGACCGAACCGACGTACAGCGAGCCGCGTTCCACCTCGGCCTCGAACTCCTCGCGGCGGAGCGGCGGCCAGCCGCGCAGCGCGCCGATCCGGTCGCGGATCTCCCGGTACCCGGGGTAGAACAGCTCCTTGGCCTCCTCGTCGGTCGGCGCGACGAAGCCGGGGGAGTGCAGGCCGACCGGCCGCGCCGTGGTGCCGCCCCGCTCGTTCGCGCGCCGGTACAGGTCCACGTAGGGGGCGAACCGGTCGGGGGCGCCGCCGATGACGGCGAGCATGAGCCGGAACCCGTAGTGCGCCGTGCGGATCACGGACTGCGGCGAACCGCCCACCCCCACCCAGGTGTCGAGGCGCCCCGACTCGGTCTTCGGGAACAGGTCCGCCTCGTGCAGGGCGGGGCGGGTGGTGCCCTCCCAGGTCACCGGCTTCTCGTCCAGGAGCCGGTGGAACAGGTCGATCTTCTCGTCGAACAGGACCTCGTAGTCCTTGAGGTCGTAGCCGAACAGCGGGAACGACTCGGTGAACGAGCCGCGGCCGAGGATCACTTCGGCGCGACCGCGGGAGAGCGCGTCGACCGTGGCGAACCGCTGGAACACGCGCACGGGGTCGTCCGAGGAGAGCACCGTCACGCCCGAGGCGAGCCGGATGCGCTCGGTGGCGGTCGCGATGCCCGCGAGCACCGTCTCCGGGCTGGAGATCGCGTACTCGGGCCGGTGGTGCTCGCCCAACGCGACCACGTCGATGCCGACCTGGTCGGCCAGGACCGCCTCGGTCACCGCGGCGCGGATCGCCGCCGCGTGCGAGAGGACCTCGCCCCGGTCGTCCCGGGGCCGGTCGCCGAAGCTGTCGATGCCGAACTCGACACGCGAGGCGTCGCCCCGGTGCGAGTCCTGCCGCGAGTCCTGCCGCGAGTCCCGCGCCGGGCTCTCCTGCGGGGCGTTCGTCGACATCGGCCTTCTCCCGTCCGGTTGACGCGTCACACCTGCGTGGGCTTCTGGGGGCCGGTGTCCCGGCCGCGGAGGGCGCTCGCTCTCCCGAAGCCCCTGCCTGGTTGATGTATCACCTAGGTTAGATTCAGGTCATTGAAACGTCAACTAAACCCCGGGTGCCCGCTCGGGACGCCCGCTCCTCGGTCGTCGTCGGCGTTCCGGCGTGCGGCGTTCCGGCGTTCCCGGGCGGCGCGTCCGAGGCTGGTTGACACGTCAACTACTAGGAACCTAGCGTAGGTGACGCGTCAACCAGATGGTGGGGCGTCAGCCGGCCGGCCCGTGTGCGGCCCGCCGTGGCGTCGAGGAACCGGTATGCCGTCTGGACCCGTTGGACGCGAAGCTGCGAAGTCCCAGAAGGGGAACCCCATGAGCACTGGCAAGAAGGCCGGACTCGACGCACTGCTGACGCCCGAGGAAAGCGTCGTCGTGCTGATCGATCACCAGCCCTTCCAGTTCGCGAACTTGAACAGTCACGAACCGACCATGGTGGTCAACAACTCCGTCGCGTTGGCCAAGGCCGCCAAGGCGTACGGCGTGCCGACGATTCTGACGACCGTTCTGGAGGAGCGCGGCGGCCTCCTCATCAAGGGGATACAGGACGTGTTCCCGGACCAGAAGCCGATCAACAGGACCCTCATCAACACCTGGCAGGATCCGCGCGTCGTGGACGCCGTCAAGGCGACGGGGCGAAAGAAGCTGATCATCGCCGGTCTCTGGACCGAGGTCTGTGTGGCGATGCCGGCCATCCAGGCGGCGGGCGAGGGCTTCGACGTCCACGTCGTCACCGACGCCTCGGGCGGTGCCTCCGCCGAGACCCACGACATGGCCGTCCGGCGCATGGTCCAGGCGGGCATCGTGCCGATCACCTGGCTGGCCGTGATGGCCGAGTGGCAGCGCGACTGGGCCAGGGAGGAGACCCTGCAGGACGTCATCGGCATCCAGGCGCAGCACGGCGGCGCCTCGGGTGTGGCCTTCGAGTGGGAGACGCAGCTCCTGGCCAGTGGCCGCGGCTGAGCTGAGTGAGCTGAGTGAGCTGAGTTGAGCCGAGCTCGGTTGAGGTGACGTGAAGGCCGCGTCGGCCGTCCTCGGCGTCGGGTGCCGCCCGTCGCTGACCGGTGTGCTCCCGGACGACGGCCGGCGCGGCCCGTCACCGACGGGGTCGTCCGAACGTGATGGCCCTTCCGTTGGGCGGTCGGCCGCGCCGGTCCCGATGACCGGGCCGACCAGGCGCGGCGCGACACCGGGACCGCGCTCCGGCCGCGCGCGAGCTGTTCCCGTTCGCCGCGAAGGACTCACCGCACGCGGCACCGCCTCGGGATGTCCGACGGGCTGGAGGCGTTCCGCACCGCGGTACCGGACCGGTAGGGCTTCTGGGGAACGGCCACGGCGTCGAACGCCGTGTCAGCTCGCAGGAGTTGCCCCCGGGGGCCCCGCGGTCACCGCCCGCAGGGCCCCGAGTGGTCGCAGTACGGCTGCCGGCGACTCAGCGCGCAGCCGCACAGCACGGCCCTGGTCTCGGTGCGCGGGCCGTCCGCCGTCTGCACGCTCTGCTCGCCGCGCACGGTCAGCTGCCCGTTGGGGCTGCGGGTGATCCGCGTGGGGCGCTCCGGGATCTCCTTGCCGCCGTCGGCGAGTTCGTAGTGCAGCGCGCCCCTGGGGCAGCGCCGCACGACCTCGGCCAGGCGGTCGGCGTCGGCGCGGTCCGGCGCGATCCACGGGCGCCTGCCGGTGTCGAACACCTCGGGCAGGCCGCCGACGCACTCGGCGGCGTGCAGACAGCGCGCGGCCTCGAAGGTGACCGTGATCGCGCGCCCCTCGTAGCTCTTCTTCTCGGGTCCGCCGCTCATGTCGGCCCCCTTACCGGCTCGTTCGGCTTCTCAGTCGCTGACCTTGCTGCGGGACTGGTACAGCAGGTCCTCGTACTCGGGGTGGCGGGCGATCCACGCCGCGAAGAACGGGCAGGTCGCCAGCACCCGCAGGTCCGCGGCGCGCGCCTCGTCCAGCGCGGCCCGGGCCAGCGCGGAGCCGACGCCGCGCCCCTCGTACTCCGGCGCGACCTCGGTGTGGAGGAACGCGATCAGTTCCGTCGTGCGCAGGTACGCGGCGTAGCCCGCGACCTCGGCCTCGCCGTCGACCCTGGCCTCGTACCGCTTCGCGGCGGGCGCGTCCTTCACCTCGACGGTCATGTCTTCTCCCTGGGCCGGGCGGGTGTGGGTCCGTCCACACTAGCCCCATCCGGTTGACGCATCAACATTCTGGGCGTCGCGGGGCCACGACACCGACGCGCGAGGCGGCGGGAGGTCAGTCGGGCTGCTGCTCCATGTGGGTAAGGACGCGTTGGGAGATCCGGGCGAGGGTGTCCAACTCCTCGGGGGAGAGGGCCTCGACGAACAGCCGGCGGACGTGCGCGACATGCATGGGCGCGGCCTCCTCGATCGCCCGGTAGCCGGCCGGGGTGGCCACGATGAACCAGCCGCGCCCGTCGTCGGGGCACTCCTCCCTGGCCACCAGTCCCCGTTTCGCCATCCGCCCCACCTGGTGGGACATCCGACTCTTCTCCCACTCCACCGACTTGGCCAGATCCAGAAACCGCATCCGCCCGCCGCCCCTCTCCGTGAGGCTGGCCAACACGATGAAGTCCGAGGCGGACATGCGGGAGTCGACGTGGAGTTGGCGGGTGAGCCGTCCGATGAGTGTCTCCTGCATGCGGATGAAACTGTCCCAAGCGGCCTTCTGCTCCGGGGTGAGCCAGCGAGGCGTTGCGTTCATGGGGGGAGTGTAACGAGATCGTTGACAGCTCATCTATCCCGCCGGAGCGCCCCGTTCACCCGCCGACCGGCGGCGTTGAGGCGCGCGCGGGCCGCCCGTCGCCACCACGGGCGACGGCCGCGGCGCCGCCGCCGTCGCCCGTGGTGGTGATCGCTAGGTGTGCAGCCAGCCGGGGGAAGCATCACGCCGTTCCTGCTCCGAGCGGTAGAGGTGGGGTAGGCCCACTCACCCAGCGGCGTCCGAGCGACCGGGAGTAGACCATTGGCGAGTAATCGTGCGCCTACCCGGTGGTGACATCGGGTGGTTCATTGGTAATACTGGGCGCTGCCTCTCTGCTGTGCGCGTGTCACCAAACGTGTCCGGCGCCCGGAGCGTTCGATCGGGCTCGGCCGAGGGGCGTTCGTGACCGGTGGTCGGGGGGCTCGGCGGTAAGGGCAGTGCCGTGAGTCGTCCCGGCGAGTCGTAGGGGGGCACATGGCTTATTTTTCGTTCACGGAGCGCTGCGGTTTCGGGGGGTTCGAGTGACATTGTGGCCCTCGGTACCGGTGGAGCCGGACGCGGAACAGGCTGGACAGTACCGGGCGTTGGGGTTCGTGCCCTGCCCCGGGAAACAGGGCGCCATGGACCATGTGGCCGAGCAGGTCAGGGGCACCACCACTGCGCTGGGCGACATCGTCGATCTCCTGCGGGGAAGGGGCCGGGGGCAGTGGCGCGGGCAGTCCGCAGAAGCCTTCCGTGAACGGTTCGATGATGACTTCAAGCCCAAAGTCGAACAGGCGCACGAATCGTTTCTCCTGGCGGCGCAAGCCCTTGAGGAGTGGGCTGAGTTCGTGCCCGGGCAGCAGCGTGCTGCCATGGCTCTGGAAGATCGGGCGCAGAGGTTCCAAGACTCGTTGGATGCGCTGCCGCCGGCACCGACTTGGGACGAACTGGTCGGTCGCGACGGCGGGCAGGACGAGGAGGAGGCCGAGCGAGCCCGTCAGGAACGACTGGAGCTCCTGGAGAACCGTCCGCAGTTGCAGAGACAGCTGGACGCAGTGCGCCAGCAGGCTGAGTGGCTACGGGAGAGCTATATAGAGCAAGGGCCATCGCCGAGCGGATAGCCCGTGCCATGGCGATGGCCCCGAACGAGCCGGGCTTCTTCTCTCGTCTTGGCAGCGCGTTGGTGGATGCGGCATCCGGCATCGTCGACGCGGTGGGAGAGATCGCCTCGGCCGTTGGCGAGTGGATCGTGGAGAATGCCAAGACTCTCGGCATCGTCGGCGACATGCTGTCGTTTATCAGCACCGTCGCGGCCGTGGGTGCCCTGGCGCTCTTGGCCACTGGTCCGATCGGAATGGCGACGGCTGCCGGGCTCACAGCCGTCGCCACCGGATTCGCCGCAGGCGCATTGGCGTTTCACGGAGCCGCTGCGCTGGGTGGGGCCGATGTTCCATTCCGGTCTTTTGTGCAGGATTCTCTTGGTGTGATACCAGTGTTGGGTTTGTTCGGCCGAGCGGCTCATGCGCTGACCCGAACTCCGGTGATGTCGAGCCTGGGGAATATTGGTACCGCAGACAGTGTGTTTGGGTTGCTTGAAGATCATTCAGTGCTTGAAAATTTCGCGCCACCCGAACCCATTGAATGGGGGCAGTTTCAGGGGAGTGAGCTCCTCGGTCGCTTTGACGCCGCTTGGCGTCAGCCAGTCGTGGGGCGGCCCGCCTGACGGATCGAACTGTCGTGTCGACTCGGAAACGCTATCGCGGTTGTGGTTTTGCGTAGTGCGGATTTGCCGAGGAAGCGGGGGAAGCTGGACGATGCGGAGGTAAGCGATGCGTGGGAAATGAGGGCTCCGTATCCACCGAGGTTTCATCAGGACGGAGACGAGCGGATGGCCAACAAGGATTATGTCCCAGACTTCAACGGGGCGGAACGAGTTGAGGTGGCTCTCTACTCGCATGCCGATCTGGCTGTCGCCATGGGGTACGAGATGGGGTATGACCTGACTGGTTACGGCGCGAGTCTGGGGCACGGTCCGACCCAGTTGCAGTTTACTCGGGATGACAGCGAGGAATCTCGGAGGCGCGCTGCTTGGACGCGCTATCACTACGGAGTGAACGGCGCCTGGTGGGCAACAGCCGTTCCGCCGAGCGCACCTCCCGGGGCTATTTCTCCCCAGGAGGCGGGAAAGCATCGGCTCAAGCTCTTTCTGATTACCCGCCACAGTCTGATGTCTGCCCGCTTGCGCTTCGCACTCGCCGAGTCGCTGGTTTTGGCGATGACAGTATTTTTTGCTGTCGCTTTCTGGCCGATTGCTTTGTTGACTGTCGCCTTTGCTTTCCTACTGTTGGCGGCAGCTCCATTGACGCAAAGAGGTCGGGACGCTGCCGAAGCGCGGCATCTGTCCGTGATCGAGCAGTACGAAGCGCAGCGCATATTTTGGAGCTACGAGGATTAGAAGGCCTGATGTTTGCCGGTTTCGATATACCGCAGTGGTTTTCTAGCTTGCCCATCGGGATGAGCAAGGAGAGTGCCTATGCCTTCGCCGCCGAAAACGTTCGCGCATACTCGGATGGCAACATCGAAAGAGAAAGAGCGCTCCTCAATGAAATCAGGGGATGTTCGCTTGCCTTGGAACAGGTAGGAGTGATCTACGCGGGAGCGGTATTGGGTATCTAGAAGAAGAGCTTTCACTGGCCGTTCTCACGGTTGCTGTCCAGAGGCTGGACTATGGGGCGGACGCGCGCGTGGCTGCTGAGGGCGCGCTGCAGTCCCTGGTCGCCTCGCGCGGCTCGCAATGGTCTGGCAACGTTTATCCACTACCTTGTGGCCAGCCGGCAGCTATCGTGACTGGTCCTCGGATACTTCGGATGCGTGACATGCAGCCTTCCGATGTGCCTTTCGCGGAGCTGCAGGCGTATGTCCCCGTTCCAGAGCACTCCATGGTTGCAGATCGCCAGATGCTCGTCCTCACGTTCACCACTCCGGTCGCGGGACATTGGGAGCGGTATATGCCATTGCTGGTGAGGGTGCTGCGGAGTCTCTGTTTTTCCGAGCAGGAGGCACTCGTGTCCGCGGATTCCATAGGCTGATGCCGCCCCTCTGTTCAATAGGGAACGTCGCCCACAAGAGATTGAGTTGAGTGCTATGAGTACGTGTGACTTGTACCTGGACTATGAGATGTTGAGCACCAACCGCGACAACATTCGCAATATCGCCCAGCTATTGGAGCAGCCCTGCCGGGCGATGGCCGACGTGAACGGTTCCGACATGGGCGTGGATCGGCTCGAACAGCGGATGGATGACTTCGGGGACGAGTGGGAGTACGGAATCGGGAAGATGGCCGAATTCTCCGATGCGGCTGCCACGTGCCTCGACGAGGTCTTGCACGCGTTTCGTGAGATCGATGAGGCGCTGGCCAGCGTATTCGACGACGGATGAATCGCTCCTCGCCGTCAGCGGGTTGGGGCGGGGGCGCGTCGTTCGTCGGCCGAGCCGCGGTGGTGCTCTCTCGGTCGCATGGGTAAGGGGGGCGGGGCGGCGGGCGGAACGACGGCCCGCCGCCCGGGGTGGGTGGCGGGCCGTCGATCAACTCGGGGCCGTGGGCGCTCAGTCGCGCTGGAGGCCCTCGGGCAGGTCCGGCTCGGCCGGGGCGACGAAGCGCTCGTTGTCGTCCTCGACGGAGGCGGTCCGCTGCTCGGCGGCGTCGGCGCCGCAGAAGGCGGCCTCCAGGGAGTCGCCGAGCGCCGTGTTGACGTCGCCGTTGTTCGAGGTGTTGGCGGTCGCCGCGAGGCTGCGCTCACCGTCCTCGGTGGTGAACGCGTAGGTGTAGTAACCCTGCACGGTGCCGGTGTGCCCGTAGACGGACACCTCGCACGACAGGTCGTAGCGCCGCAGGCCGAGGCCGTAGTGCTTGGTGCCGGTGTCGTCGGTCGGCTGCACGTCGGTCATCGCCGCGAGCTGCTCGTCGCCCAGCAGTTCGCCGCCGAGAAGCGCGCTCGTGAACGTGTTCAGGTCGGTCGGGTTCGAGATCACCGCACCGGCCGACTGGGCCCACGACACGGTCTGCTCGGTGGAGTCCACCAGCGGCTCGCCGGCCTCGTCCGGGGTGAGGTGACCGTCGATGTGGTCGCCCGGCATGGCGGTGTCCGGGTGCACGTACGCGGTGTTCTCCAGGCCGAGCGGGTCGATGATCCGCTCCTGGTAGGCGTCCGCGAGGGGCTGGCCGGTGAGGTGCTCGATGAGCATCCCGACGACCACGAAGTTGGCGTTGGAGTAGGCGTACGCGGAGCCCGGCTCGACCGTCAGCGGCTGCGCGGTCGACAGGTCGACCAGCTCCTGGAGCGGGTAGACCTCGTCGCGGGTCGCCTCGAACCCGGGGACGGTCTCCGCGAACATGTCGTTGCTGTAGTCGTAGAGGCCGCTGCGGTGGGTCAGCAGGTGGCGCACGGTGATCGAGTCGTCCGGCAGCAGCCCCGGCAGGATCTCGTTCACGGGCACGTCCAGCTCGACGGCGCCCTCCTCGACGAGCTGGAGCAGCGCGACGGCGGAGAAGGTCTTGCTCACACTGCCGATGCGGAACTGCGCGTCGGTGTCCATCTGCTGGCCGGTGCCGGCCTCCCGCTCGCCGACCGTCTCGGACAGCGAGCCGTCCGGGCCGTCGAAGCGCGCCATGGCTCCCGGCGCTCCCAGCTCGGTCGACTCGGTCAGCGCGGCCCGTACCGCCGCCATGTCGGGCTCGGGGCTCTGGGGCGCGTCGTCGCCACCGCCGGGCACGCCGACGGCCTGGGCCGCAACGGCGAATGACGCGACCAGCGTGGCGGCGACGAGCGCCGTCTGCTTGCGTGTGGGGAAACGCACGACAGTCTTCAACTCCCATGATTGGGGCTCGTTTGCGTTTCTCACCCTAATAGCTCTCCGGGAACCGGGTGTTCAAGGGGCGAACGTGTCGGCGGCCGACGGATGCGATTGATTGGTGAGGGAAACGCGGGCGTTCTGCGGGGTGAGTTCTGCGTCTCCATACGGTGGCGGAGGGTGAGCGGGCGCGGGGTGGCGGGCGGCGCCTTCGCGGCGCTTCGGCGGGGTGGCGTTTCCCGAGGTGGGACGGCGGGGCGGGCGACGGAAGGCGCGCGGGGAACGAGGAGTTCGGGGTGTCTTCCGGCGATTGCCCGACGCGGAATGGGGGTGAATCTATCCGTACGGAGTGCGAGACATGGGTCACGTGCCGTGTGTGATGCGGCCTTCCGCCCCTCGCTCTCTCCTCCCCGCCCTCTCGACGCTCTGAA
This sequence comes from Streptomyces sedi, assembly GCF_006335015.1. Lineage (GTDB taxonomy): Bacteria > Actinomycetota > Actinomycetes > Streptomycetales > Streptomycetaceae > Streptomyces > Streptomyces sedi. The sequence goes on along the minus strand of NZ_VDGT01000001.1, from coordinate 375,440 downwards.
CAGGGGAGTAGAGGCGGGTCGCGGGCCCGGGTGCGGCGGTGGGGGGATCAGGCGGAGGTGTTCTTCGAGGCGGCGCGCTTTCCCGGAATGACCGGGGGACGGCCGGCTGCCGCGCGGTGCCCTCCCTGGGGCTGTCCGGCCGGCTCGGGCGTTCCTCGGCGTTCTTCGGCGTTCTTCGGGCTTTCAGGGGAGGGGTGGGGCATGTGGTGAATGCCGCGTGTGGGAAGTCGGTTCGCGATTCTCCCGGGAGATTTGTCGACGATGGCCGAGTGGCGTCGGGTTCCTTATTCCGAAACCCCGGGTTTCCGCAGGTGGCGAGTTTCCCGGACACGGACCGCCGTGGCCGGAAGGAGTTTCCGATCAATTCCCTTCCGCTTCCGGGGAACGGGACGCGCGCCGGCCCCGCTGCCGCGCCGGGGAGGGGGCGTCCCGCGGCGCTCCGCTTCCGCGCCGCGCCGGGGTTCGGGGGTGAACGGCCGTGGCCGGCCGCGTTGTCGCGCGGCCGGCCACGGGGTGGTGCGCAGTAGTGGGGGCTCTTTCGGGTCAGGAGGCGCAGTACTCGCCCTCCAGGCCGGCGGCCCGGTAGGCGCAGTCCGCGTAGCTGAGCAGCGTGAGCACGGCTTCCCGGTTCCGGCTGGTCTCCCGGTCGATCACGTCACCGGGCGGGTAGAACCCGCCGCCGGCCTGGGACGTCGGGTACATCTCGAAGGTGAACGAGAAGATGCCCTGGTCCGCCCAGGCCCAGTCGTTGATGCCGCCGTCGGTGATGTAGAGGTCGCTGGACTGCTGCGCGGTGTAGCCGTTGGTCTCGGCCATCGCCGTGCCCAACGCCTCGAACGCGGCGGCGTCGTCCTCGGTCAGGCCGGGGCCGGTCTCGTCGTAGGTGTAGCCGTACGGCCACAGCACCAGCTCGCTGTAGGTGTGGAAGTCGATGTGCGCCGTGATCTGCTGCTCGCCGTCGACGACGCGGTCGCGCACGAAGTCGGCGACGACCTGGGTCTCGGTGCCCGACTCCGGGCCGGAGCCGCGATAGGTCTCGCCGCCGGGGGAGTCGGACGATCCGCCGCAGCAGCCCCACTCGTAGGCCCAGTTGCGGTTGAGGTCGGTGCCGATGGACGACGAGCCCTCGTTGGCCTGGCGGTTCTTGCGCCACATCTGGAACTCGCCGGACTCCTGGTCGTAGACCTTGCCGTCCGGGTTGACCGAGGGGATCAGCCACACCTCGCGGCTGTCGAGAAGCTCGGTGACCTCGGAGTCGCCGCCGTACTGGGTGGTCAGCTCGCCGAGGGTGTAGAGCGCCATCTCGGCGGTCAGGTGCTCGCGGGCGTGCTGGTTGTGGGTGAACAGCACCTCCGGCTCGTCCTCGTCGGTGTCGACGTTGGCGCTGACCTTCACCGCGATGATGTCGCGTCCCTCGTCGGACTGGCCGATGACCTGGCTGCTCACCAGGTCCGGGTGGGCCTCCTCCGCCTCGGCGACGGCGGCGACCACCTCGTCGTAGGTGTGGTAGTCCTCCGGCGCGGCAGCGCTGACGTCTCGCTGGGCGGGCCCGGTGAGCGCGGTCAACGAGTAGCCCAGGCCGGTCAGCTCGTCCGCCTGCCGCTCGTCGGCGGTGATCACGACGGAGGCATCACGCACCTCGTCGATCGCGGTGCCGGTGCGGGCCAGCTCGGTGCGCTGGTCGGTGGTGGCGACGTCCCCGACCTCGTACTGCCGGAAGGTCGCGGTGGTGGTCCCGGACTCGGCCGCGTCCGGGACGGCGCTGGCCTGCGCGCCGAACGCGAGGGCCAGCGAGACGGTGAGAACGGTCGTGGCGAGGGCGGTCCGCCTGCCACGTGAGAGCCTCTGCATGACGCAACTCCTGTGTGGGGGTCGCGCCATACTCCCGAGGATGGCATGAGCGGGTCAAGGATCCCCTTTCCCTCGGCGGGGCTTCCCGGCGGGCCGACGTCGATTCCCGCGTGAGAGCGGAGCGTCACACGGAGTGGGAATCCGGTGTCGCCTCGTGGTCGCTCGTGCACTCCCGGTGGGGGTGGGAGGTGTGGGGGTGTGAGGGGTGGCACAGGTCGTTGGTCCTCTACGAGGGGTGTTCGTGGGTGGGTGGGGGTGGTTTCGGGGTGGGGTGCGGGGGGTGTGGGCGGGGTCGAAAGTCCCACGCGGTGGGGGTGTTTTCGCAGGTCAGGGCCTTGCGTGGGGGGTGGAGCGGCGTGCATGTTGGGGTTCGTCGCGCAGTCGGAAGCGGCGCTCGCACGGCACCATCCCCCCTCTTGCTTGGAGGCAGCTTCATGACCGCCAGCACCCACGGCACCCACCGGACCATGACCCGTCCGGTCGTGATCGCCGGCCTCGTGACCGTCGGCGCCACGGCCCTGACGCTCCCCTTCGCCGCCACCGCCCACGCCGAGGACACCCACGCGGGCGTGGTCGCCACCGCCGAGCAGACCACCTCCCCCACCGCCTACACCCCCACCACCGGCACTCTCGCCCCCGACAGTGGCACCCCGGACAGCGGGGCCCCGGAGGGCGACGCCCCGGCCAAGGAGCCCCAGGCCCCCGAGGAGCCCGAGGAGCCCCAGGCGCCTGAGGCGGGTGTGACGGACGGGCGTGCGGACGGCTTCACCGCCGACACCGGCCGGGGTGAGGAGTACGGGGACGACGGCTCGCTGGTCGTGATCGACAAGGCTGAGCAGCCCAAGCCCGAACCCGCCACCGACGAGGACATCGAGGGCTGGATCAACGAGGCCCTGGAGATCATGGACGAGGAAGGCATCCCCGGCACCTACGAGGGCATCCACCGCAACCTGATGCGGGAGTCCGCCGGTGACCCCCTGACCATCAACCTCTGGGACACCAACGCCGAACAGGACATCCCCTCCAAGGGCCTGCTCCAGGTCATCGACCCCACCTTCGACCAGTACCACGTCGACGGCACCAGCGAGAACATCTACGACCCCGTCGCCAACATCACCGCCGCCGCCAACTACGCCGCCGACCGCTACGGCTCCATGGACAACGTCGACAGCGCCTACTGACACAGGCGACCGACGCCCCCCGCGGCCGAAGAACCTCGCCAGGGCCCGGCCCCCGTCACCCGACGGGGGCCGGGCCCTGGCGCTGCGCCGGGAAAGCGACGGCACTCCCCGGGCCCGCCGGCCACGCCCTCGCCCGGCTGTCGCCGCCTTCGCGACCCTGCCCGCTCGCCATCTCCACCACATGCCCATCTCCTTCACCGGAGGAACACTTTCGTGACCGAGAGTCACGGTATGGCCGCGTCCGACGGTCAGGGAAGGGGTTGTTCGGAGGTGGTCACTCTTGGTCACAATCTCTTCGGCAGGGTCGAACTGGTGACCGTTTCAGCCGGTGAGGGGGGCGTGAGGGCGTGCGAGGGTCGTGACTGTCAGTGGCGGGTGGTTGGGTGTGGGCATGGAACACCGCTCGTCCTCCCTGAGGCTCCAACTCCGGCCGCCGCGCCGGGAGTCGGTGTGCGCCGGGCGAGAACGGCGGCTCAGGTTCCGGTTTCCTGTCCATCCATTGACACAAATTTTGCAGGTCTCTAGGTTCGAGCGCACAAAGAGAGCGCTCTCAGCCACCTTTCCCCCACGGGTTGCGAGGTACGACCTTTCATGCGCCCACTCACTCATCCCCGACGCCTCGCCCTGGCCCTGACGGCCGCGGCCACGGCGGTCGCCGGGCTCACCCTGATTCCGGGGTCGGCGACCGCGGCCGAGGTGCCGGTCGGCAGCGGTAGTTACTCCGACACCAGGCCCGAAGGGGCGGTCGGCCCCTCGGACGCCGACGGGAACCCCGTTCTTCCCCAGGTGACCGACGCCGTCGCCGACCAGCCCGTGCCCACCAACGACTGGTGGTCCTCGCTGGTGTTCAAGCGGTACGCGGACATCCCCCACTCCCAGCCCATGTACGGGCACCCGCTGAGCTACCAGGCGGTGGCGGGCGGCCTTGAGGTGGGCTACCAGACACAGGCCACCGTGGACGGCGCCGGCTACAACTACCCCCACGTCGCCGACCTGACCCTCGGGCTCGCAGGGCTCGACTCCCCGGACACCAAGGCCGACGGCTGGTCCGACTGGACCGTCACCCCTTACTGGGAGGACGACAGCCGCACCTTCCGCGCCACCATCGGCCACGGCAGCCCCTTCGTCTACGCCGAGGGCACCGGCGGCGCCGCCGAGATCACCGCGGGCGCGACCCCCGAGGTCTTCGCCGACGACGGCAGCACCCTCGGCGTCACGGTCAACGGCCGCGACTACGCGCTGTTCGCTCCCGGCGGCAGCGGCTGGACGGTCTCCGGTGAGACCATCAGCTCCGACCTGGGCGGCGGCGACTACTACTCCGTCGCCGTGCTGCCCGACCAGGGGGCGCTCGACCTCTACGCCCAGTACGCGTACAGCTTCGTCACCGGCTCCACCGTCGACTGGTCCTACGACGAGGCCGGCGGGCGGATGAGCGCGACCTACACGTTGGAGACCGAGGCCAAGGAGGGGGAGGAGACCGGCACCGTCCAGGCCCTCTACCCGCACCAGTGGCAGCACACAGGTGACGAGCTGACCGACTACGAGTACGCCTCGCCGCGCGGCGTGATGCGGGTGCGCGACGGCGCCTCGTTCACCACCACCCAGGACGTGGTCGGTGTCCTGCCGACGCTGCCCGAGAGCGGCGGTCCCGACCAGGCCCAGCTCGCCGCGATGGTCAACGAGGTGGCGGCCGACGCCGCCATCGAGTTCGGCGACACCTACTGGAGCGGCAAGCAGTTCGGCCGCCTCGCCCAGGTGGTCGGGATAGCCGACCAGATAGGCGAGACCGCCGCCAGGGACACCCTCGTCGACGCGATGAAGGCCGGCTTCGAGGAGTGGTTCACGGCGGGCGGCGCCGCCGAGTTCGCCTACGACTCGGAGTGGCGCACGCTCACCGGCTACCCGGCCTCCTACGGCAGCGACCAGGAGCTGAACGACCACCACTTCCACTACTCCTACTTCGTCTACGCGGCGGCCGTCGTCGCCCAGTACGACCCGGAGTGGGCCGCCGAGTCCGCCTGGGGCGGCATGGTGGAGGAGCTGATAGGCGACGCGGCCAACCCGGCGCGCGACGACGACCGCTACCCGTTCCTGCGCGGCTTCGACGTGTACGCGGGCCACAGCTGGGCCGCCGGTCACCAGGGGTTCGCCGCGGGCAACAACCAGGAGTCGTCCTCCGAGTCGGTCAATCTCTCCGCGGGACTGATCCTCTGGGGTTCGGCGACCGGTGACACCGAGCTGCGCGACCTCGGGGTCTACCTGCTGACCACCGAGTCCGAGGCGATCCGGCAGTACTGGTTCGACGCCGACGAGACCAACTTCCCGGCCGACTACGAGCACAACACCCTCGGCATGGTCTGGGGCAACGGCGGCGCCCACTCCACCTGGTGGACGGGCAACCCCGAGGAGATCCACGGCATCAACGTCCTGCCGGTGACCGGTGGCTCGCTCCACCTCGCCCAGGACAAGGAGGCCATCGTCCGCAACCTGGAGGAGATGGTCGAGGAGAACGGCGGTCCGCCGGTGGAGTGGAAGGACATCCTCTGGGAGTTCCAGGCGCTCGCCGACCCGGCGGCGGCCCGCGCGGCCTACGACGGTGACGGCGGCGGCAGCGGCGATCCGGAGGCCGGCGAGTCCTGGGCGCACGTCTACCACTGGATATACACGCTGGACGCGGTAGGGGCGCCGGACACCTCGGTGACCGCCGACAGCCCGACGGCCGCGGCGTTCTCCGACGGATCCACGACCACCTACACCGCGCACAACTTCGGTGACAGCGAGCAGACGGTGACGTTCTCGGACGGCGCCACCCTGACCGTTCCCCCGAACTCGTCGGCCACCCAGGGCGGCTGACCCGAACCACCGGCCCGGGCCCCCACGGTCACCACCCGGGTTCCCCCCACCGCGCGTCGTCCCGTGTCCCCCGAGGAGGGGGCGCGGGGCGACGCCGGTCGTGGCGGGCACGGCCGATGAGTTTCCGGGGCGGCGCGGGTCCACCGGGGGCAAGGAACGTTCGCCTTCCCCGGAGGTATCCCGTGCCCGTGTCCGAGCCCGCCGCCACCCTCGCCCCCGAGTACAGCCAGCCAGGTGCGCGGCCCACGCCGTGGGGGACCGTCGTCGAGCTGCTGCGGACCGCCGAGACCTACTGGCTCTCGACCGTCAGGCCCGACGGCCGCCCGCACGTCACCCCGCTCCTGGCGATCTGGCGCGACGGCCGGGCGTACCTCGCGACCGGCGCGGAGGAGCGCAAGGCCCGCAATCTCGCGGACAACCCGGCCGTGGTGCTCACCACCGGCCGGAACTCCCTCTCCGAGGGCGTGGACGTGGTCGTCGAGGGCGGGGCGGCCCGGGTCGTCGAGCCGGCCGTGCTGCGCGCGGTCGCGGACGCCTACGCGGAGAAGTACGGGTCGGACTGGGCGTTCGGCGTGGGGGAAGGGGTGCTCACCCAGGAGGCGGGCGAGGCGCTGCTCTTCGAGATCGTTCCGAGCCGGGTCTTCGGCTTCGCGAAGGGCGAGTACGCGCAGACGCGTTACGACCTCCGCTGAGGCGCCGGGCGGCGGGTCGGCCGGGCCGGCGCGCGCGGCGGCACCGTGGCCCTCGAAAGTGTGCACTCCGTAGTCCCGCTCTGACCTGCTGTTATGGCGGCGTGCTCGGTGGGGGGCCGGGAGGCACTGTTGCCGGGGGCTGGGCACGGTCGCAGGATGGTGCGGTGTCCATTTTGATCACACCCCGCAATGCTCTGCGGAGCACTTTCCTTGAGGCCGTTCGCGAGTTCCGCGGTGAGGGACGCGGCGGCGCGTCCGACGACACGTTGCTCGGCCACCAGATCTCCGTCTGGCGCGACCGCTGGGCCGACGAGGCCGGATTCGACGAGTACGTCAGGTTCCTGATCGCCGACGCGCGCCCCGAGACGCCCAGACCCCAGGGCATGGTGCCCGCCACCACGCTCTGGTTCGTCGACGGCGAGACCTGGCTCGGCCGGCTCTCCATCCGCCATCGGTTAACCCCGCGGCTGATGGAGTGGGGCGGCACCATCGGCTACGACGTCCGACCCTCCGCCCGCAACCGCGGCCACGGGCGCGCCATGCTGCGCGCCGCGTTGCCCCACGCCTGGGGCCTCGGCTTCGACCCCGTGCTCGTCACCTGCGACGCGGACAACGTCGCCTCCCGCAAGGTCATCGAGGCCAGCGGCGGCGTCTTCGAGGACAGACGCGGGGAGAAGCTCAGGTACTGGATTCCCACCTCCCCGTCGTAACCTGGGGAAGGGCCGCGCCAGGGAACGGCCGGAGCGCCGGCAGGCAGCCCCCGCGACACGGCCCACCGCCGCGCGCCACCGCCCGTGGCACGCGCGGCCCTGAACGACCGAGGGACTGAGGACAACTGGGCAAGCGACAGCCCGTAGGACCGCCGCCGGCACCCGTGGTGCAGCGCGTGCGGCTGCGGTACACCAAGCGCGGCCGTCTGCGGTTCACCAGCCACCGCGACTTCCAGCGCGCCTTCGAGCGCGCGCTCCGCAGGTCCGAGGTGCCGATGGCCTACTCGGCCGGGTTCACCCCGCATCCCCGGGTCTCCTACGCCAACGCCGCGCCCACCGGCACGGCCAGCGAGGCGGAGTACCTGGAGATCGCGCTCGCCGCGCCCAGGGACCCGGAACCGCTGCGGGAACGCCTCGACGAGTCGATGCCCGACGGGCTCGACATCGTCGAGGCCGTTCCCGCGGTAACCGGTGACTTCGCCGAGCGGCTCGCCGCCTCCGAGTGGCGGCTGCGGATGGACGGCGTGGCGCCGGACGAGGCCCGGCGGGCGGTGGAGGCCTTCCTCGCCGCCGAGGAGGTCGTGGTCCGCCGGCAGACGAAGAAGGGGATGCGGGACTTCGACGCGAGGGGCGCCGTCGCGGCGTTGCGCGTCGAGCCTGGAGGGTCCGATAGGCCCGGGTCCGTTACCTGTGCGATACTGCGCCTGGTAGTACGGCATCTCACCCCTGCCGTGCGACCCGACGACGTCCTGTCCGGTCTCCGCGCTGTGGCCGACCTGGCGCCGCCGGTCCCCGTAGCGGTGACCAGGCTGGCGCAGGGGCCGCTCGATGAGGAGACCGCCACGGTGCTCGATCCGTTCGCGCCCGACCGCGACGCAGCCCGGGCCGTGCCAGCCACGGCCGGTGGGCAGCGACCCGCGGCGGCGCCGGGAGCCGCCGGACAGTGAGGCCGTCGCAGCGCCGACGAACCGCTTGGTCCAGGGAGCCACTCGGGCCCGACAGTTCCGGCCGGCGCACCGACCAGCAGACTTTCGCCGTAGCCGGATCGTGCAGGTCCGGAACCGGCGAGTGACACGACAGCTCCCGAGCGGCGCCCGCCTTCACCGGTGGGGCGCCCGGGAGCGTGACGGGAGAACCGCCCGCAATGCCCGAACGACACGAGTCCGCCCGCGCGGACGGTGCGGAAAGCACCGAAGACCACAGCACACCGAGCGACACCCTCCCCCCGCGCCGGCGCCGCCGCGTGGCCAGCCGCCCGGCCGGCCCGCCGACGTCGAGCGCCGAGACCCCTGCCGCCGAGTCGGCGGCGGAGCCGGCCCCGGCCGAACCCGTCGCCGCGCCCGCGCAGCGGGTCGTCGACGAGCCGACGCCGCCGCGCCGTAGGCGCCGGGCGACCCGCCCCGCCTCCGAGCCCGTCGGCTCCGAGACCGCGGCCGAGGGCGGGAGCGTGCCCGAGACCCCCGTGACCGCCGCCGAGACCGCGCCCGTCGCGGAGGCGACCGGGGTGCCCGAGGTCGCCGAGCTGGTGGACGTGGCCGAGCCCGAGGCCCTCGCGGCCGAGGAGCCGACGCCGCCGCGCCGCAGGCGCCGGGCGACCCGCCCGGCCTCCGAGCCCGAGACCGCCGAGGCGCCGGTGCGCCGCCGCCGGGCGACCAAGGCCGCCTCCGCCCCCGAGCCGGAGGACACCCGGCCCGAGCGGGCCTCCTCGGACGACAGCGAGCGGGACGACGCCGGGTCGGGCGACGCCAAGCCGGGCGACGCCGGGTCGGACGGCACGGAGCGGGACGACGCGCGGCCCGAGGAGACCGGGAACGCCAAGGGCGCGAAGTCCGCCAGGGGCGCCAAGGCCAAGCGCGCCGCCAAGGGCGAGGAGCGGAACGAGTCAGGCGAGGAGCCCGAGTCCCCGCGCCGCAGGCGCCGCGCCACCAGGGCGGCTGCCTCCGCGGAGCAGTCCGAGCAGTCCGAGCAGCCCCAGCGGTCCGAGCCGGAGCAGAGCCAGCCGGGCCGGGCGGAGGCCGACGGCGCGCAGGAGCGCGAGCCGGCGCGCAAGCGCCGCCGCTCCGCCCGCGGGACCGAGGCGTCCGCCGACACCGCGACCCGTGCGGACCAGCGGGCCGGCGAGGCCCAGCCGGAGGAGCGCCAGCCGCAGCCCCCGGCCGCGCCGGCCGCGGTCTTCCGCGCGCCGGTCTTCCAGGCGCCGATGTTCCAGACGCCGCAGCGCGCCGCCGAGGAGGCGTACCGTTCCGCCGACTCCGGGCCCGAGGAGGAGCCGGAGGAGGAAGAGGAGCTGACCGAGGCGACCGAGGCCGCCGCCGGCACCGGCGCGGACGAGGAGTCCGAGGCCGACGACGGCGACGCCGCCTCCGACGAGGGCGGTCGCGAGCGGCCGGCCCGCCGGCGCCGCAGGGGCGGCCGGCGCCGCCGCAGGGGCGAGCTGGCCGAGCGCGCGGCTGCCACGGCCGCCGGCGAGTCCGACGGCGACGTGCGTCCCAAGGACGCCGCCGAGGACCGCGCGGAGGCGGAGCCGGAGCCGGAGGCCGCGGACGGCGCCGACGACGGCGACGCCGCCTCCGACGAGGGCGGCGGCTCGTCCCGTCGCCGCCGGCGTCGCCGCCGGCGCAGCGGCGACTCCTCCGAGTCGGCCGCCGGCGGGGACGACCCGGAGCGCACCGTCGTCAAGGTGCGCGAGCCGCGTCGCAAGCGCGACGAGCCCACCGAGGCGTCCGACGGAGTGCAGTCCATCAAGGGCTCGACCCGTCTGGAGGCGAAGAAGCAGCGGCGCCGCGAGGGCCGCGAGCAGGGCCGCCGCCGGGTGCCGATCATCACCGAGGCCGAGTTCCTGGCCCGCCGCGAGGCGGTCGAGCGCGTGATGGTGGTGCGCCAGCAGGGCGAGCGGACCCAGATCGGGGTGCTGGAGGACAACGTCCTCGTCGAGCACTTCGTCAACAAGGAGCAGTCCTCCTCGTACGTGGGCAACGTGTACCTGGGCAAGGTGCAGAACGTGCTGCCCTCGATGGAGGCGGCGTTCGTCGACATCGGCAAGGGCCGCAACGCGGTTCTCTACGCAGGTGAGGTCAACTTCGAGGCGCTGGGCCTCGGCCACGGCCCCCGGCGTATCGAGACCGCGCTGAAGTCGGGCCAGCCGGTGCTGGTGCAGGTCACCAAGGACCCCATCGGGCACAAGGGCGCGCGGCTGACCAGCCAGATCTCGCTGCCCGGCCGTTACCTGGTCTATGTGCCCGAGGGCTCCATGACCGGGATCAGCCGGAAGCTGCCCGACACCGAGCGTTCGCGACTGAAGCAGATCCTGAAGAAGATCGTTCCCGACGACGCGGGCGTGATCGTGCGCACCGCGGCCGAGGGCGCGACCGAGGACGAGCTGACCCGTGACGTGGAGCGGCTCCAGGCGCAGTGGGCCGAGATCCAGAAGAAGGCCAAGAAGGGCAACGCGCCCACCCTTCTCTACGGCGAGCCGGACATGACGGTCCGGGTGGTCAGGGACATCTTCAACGAGGACTTCTCCAAGGTCATCGTGAGCGGCGACGCGGCCTGGGAGACCATCCACGGCTATGTCTCGCACGTGGCGCCCGACCTGGGCGACCGCCTGGAGCGGTGGACCTCGGAGGTGGACGTCTTCGCCACCTACCGGATCGACGAGCAGCTGATGAAGGCGTTGGACCGCAAGGTCTGGCTGCCCAGCGGTGGTTCGTTGGTGATCGACCGGACCGAGGCCATGGTGGTCGTCGACGTCAACACCGGTCGTTTCACGGGCCAGGGCGGCAACCTGGAGGAGACCGTCACCAGGAACAACCTGGAGGCGGCCGAGGAAATCGTGCGTCAGCTGCGGCTGCGCGACCTCGGCGGAATCATCGTGATCGACTTCATCGACATGGTGCTGGAGTCCAACAGGGACCTGGTGCTGCGCCGCCTGCTGGAGTGCCTGGGCCGGGACCGGACCAAGCACCAGGTGGCGGAGGTCACCTCGCTCGGCCTGGTCCAGATGACCCGCAAGCGGGTGGGGCAGGGCCTGCTGGAGTCGTTCTCCGAGTCCTGCGTGCACTGCAACGGGCGCGGCGTCCTGGTCCACATGGAGCAGGCGCACCTGGCCGGTGGCGGGGGCGGCGGTGGCGGTGGCGGCAAGAAGAGCCGCCGGCGCGGCAAGGGCGGGAACGCGCCCGAGCCGACCGAGGTCCCCGAGCCCACCGGTGTCACCGAGTCGCCGGAGCCGGCCGGTTCCGAGGACGCGGTCGAGCCGATCGTGCCCGAGGAGACCGCCGAGGTCGTCGGCGAGCCGGAGCCGGTGGAGCGCGTCGGTTCGTCCGTTCCCGAGGAGGAGCCCGAACGGGGCGGTCGCCGGCGTCGGCGCGCCACCCGCAAGGTGAGCGCCCCGGCCGGTCCGCCCAAGGTCGCGGAGGAGGGCGTCGTCACGGTCGTGACGGCTTCCGAGCCTGAGCCCGAGTCGGAGCCCGAGTCGACGCCCGAGCCGGCGTCGGCGCCCGAGCCCGCGGTCGCGGACGAGGAGTCGAAGCCGGCCCGTCGCCGGGGCAGCCGCAAGGTGTCGGTCCCGGCCGGCGCCCCGCGCGCCGCGGCCGAGCCCGAGGTGCTGGTGGTCTCCCGCGAGGCCGCGGAGTCGGCCGCCGCCCCCGAGGCGGCGCCCGAGGAGGCGCCGAGCGAACCCGCGGCCGAGCCGGTCAACGGCTCCGCCCCCGCCCGCCGCCGCGTGGCCCGCAGGGCCGCCGGCTCGCCGGGGGGCGCCGAGGAGGCCGTGGTCACCGTGGTCGTCGCCGAGTCGGCCGAGCAGGCCGAGGCCGCCGACACGGAGCCCGCCGGTGCGGAGGCCGCCGACGCCGTGGACGACGCGGAGGAGAAGCCCGCCGGGCGCGCGCCGCGCAAGGCCGCCGCCAGGAAGGCGACCAAGACCACGGCGAAGTCCACGGCCAAGAAGACGGCGACCAAGAAGGCCAGCACCACCAAGAAGACGGCCAAGAGCGCCCCGGCGAAGAAGACGGCGGCGAAGAAGGCCACGACCAAGAAGGCCACCACGAAGAAGGCGGCCACCAAGAAGACGACGGCGGGCAAGACGGCCGCCCCGTCCGAGGACTGACGGCTCCGCCGCACGCCGGAAGCGCCCCCGCCCGGCCGACCGCCCCCGACGGGCGGGCGGCCGGGCGGGCGGATTTGACCGGCTTGTTGCGCCGTCCGTATTCTTGGCGACTGGCGTGTCACTGGACACGCCACGCCTCTGAGCATCTTTCCTCCCGACGACGGTCACCGGCCCCGCGCCGTGCCGGTCGGGAGAGGCCGGGTCTGGGCCCGTCGCTGGCATCAGGGGCTCCGCACCGAGTGAGAGAGAGTTCGCGTGTACGCGATTGTGCGCACCGGCGGCCGTCAGCAGAAGGTCGCTGTGGGTGACGTCATCGAGGTCGACCGGTTGGCCACCAAGGAGGTCGGCGACACCGTCGAGCTCTCCACCCTGCTCGTGGTGGACGGCGAGACCGTGACCAGCGACCCGTGGGTGCTGGCCGGCGTGAAGGTCCAGGCCGAGGTTCTCGACCACCACAAGGGCGAGAAGATCCGCATCCAGAAGTACAAGAACAAGACCGGCTACCGCCGGCGGATGGGTCACCGCCAGCTGCACACCCAGCTGAAGGTCACCGAGATCCCCGCCCCGGCCGCGAAGTAAGGGACTGAACCGAGATGGCACACAAGAAGGGCGCGTCCTCGACGAGGAACGGCCGTGACTCCAATGCCCAGTTCCTGGGCGTGAAGCGGTTCGGTGGCCAGGTGGTCAGCGCCGGCGAGATCCTGGTCCGCCAGCGTGGCACCCACTTCCACCCCGGCAAGGGCGTGGGCCGCGGCAAGGACGACACCCTGTTCGCCCTCCAGGCCGGCGCGGTGCAGTTCGGCACCCACCGTGACCGCCGGGTCGTGAACATCGTGTCGGTCGCCGCCCAGTAAGGCGCGACCGGAAGCAGTACCGGGGCGGACCGCACTTCCCTCGCCGGGAAGCGGTCCGCCCCTTGCGTTGTTGCGCACCGTGAAGGGCGTGCACCGTCGACGCGGCGCTCCGCGTCCCCTCACCACCCGTGCCCCGCCGAGGGCGGGCACCGTTCGATCGCCGGGAGGCATTCGTCATGACAACCTTCGTGGACCGCGTCGAGCTGCATGTCGCCGCGGGTAACGGGGGCCACGGCTGCGCCTCCGTGCACCGGGAGAAGTTCAAGCCGCTGGGCGGCCCCGACGGCGGCGACGGCGGGCGCGGTGGCGACGTGACCCTGGTCGTCGACCCCGAGGTGACCACGCTGCTGGAGTACCACCACCGGCCGCACCGCAAGGCGACGAACGGCAAGCCCGGCGCCGGCGGGAACCGGACGGGCGCGCTCGGCAAGGACCTGGTGCTGCCGGTGCCGGACGGCACCGTGGTGCTCAGCCCCTCGGGCGAGGTGCTGGCCGACCTGGTCGGCCCGGGGACCTCGTTCGTCGCGGGGCAGGGCGGCCGGGGCGGGCTCGGCAACGCGGCGCTGGCCTCGCCGCGCCGCAAGGCGCCGGGGTTCGCTCTGCTGGGCGAGCCGGGCGAGAGCCGCGACCTGGTGCTGGAGCTGAAGACCATCGCCGACGTGGCGCTGGTCGGCTACCCGAGCGCCGGCAAGTCGTCGTTGATCTCGGTGCTCTCCGCGGCCCGGCCGAAGATCGCGGACTACCCGTTCACCACCCTGGTGCCCAACCTCGGAGTGGTCACCGCGGGCGAGAGCGTCTACACGGTCGCCGACGTGCCGGGGCTGATCCCCGGTGCCAGCGAGGGGCGCGGGCTGGGGCTTGAGTTCCTGCGGCACGTGGAGCGCTGCGAGGTGCTGGTGCACGTGCTGGACTGCGCGACGCTGGAGAGCGAACGCGACCCGCTCACCGACTTCCGCGTGATCGAGGAGGAGCTGGCCCAGTACGGCGGGTTGGACGAGAGGCCGCGGCTGGTGGTGCTGAACAAGACCGACATTCCCGAGGGGCAGGATCTCGCGGACATCGTCCGCCCCGAACTGGAGGCGCGCGGCCTGCGCGTTTTCGAGGTCTCCGCCGTTTCCCGAAAGGGCCTCCGGGAACTCTCCTTCGCTCTCGGTGAACTGGTGACCAGCGCTCGGGCGGCGAAACCGCGCGAGGAGGCGACGCGCGTCGTGATCCGGCCGAAGGCCGTTAACGAGGCGGGCTTCACCGTTGCCCCGGAAGGTGAAGGTTTCTTTCGGGTTCGGGGGGAGAAGCCGGAACGTTGGGTGCTCCAGACCGACTTCAGCAACGAGGAGGCCGTCGGATATCTCGCCGACCGCTTCAACCGGCTCGGCGTGGAGGACGAACTGCTGCGCCTGGGCGCCAGGGAGGGCGACGGCGTCGCCATCGGTCCCGAGGACAACGCGGTGGTATTCGACTGGGAGCCGTCCGTCACCGCCGGCGCCGAGATGCTGGGCAGGCGTGGCGAGGATCACCGGATGAACCCGCTGCGACCGGCGGCGGCGCGCCGCAGGGACCGGGAGGCCAGGCGGAAGGACGCCGCCCAGCGGGAGTTCGAGGAATTCCGACCCTTTGACTGATTTGCACGTTTCGGCCGAACGTCACGGAGTGTTCGGAAAACCCTTGCGGGGATCGTCGTTTGGGGGCCCCGCAGGGTAACGGTACGCTGTCTCAAAGCGATAACGGTCGGCAACGGTTAGTCCGGCTTAGGGGTCAAGCTTCCACGGGGGTTAACCTTCTCCTCGCGTAGGCGACACTTCTTGATACCGGCAGGAGCTTCCTTGACCATGCAACCCAAAGGGCCGTCCCCGCACACCACAGCGGTCGTTCTCGCCGGTGGCACGGGCCAGCGTGTGGGGCTTTCCATACCGAAGCAGCTGATCAAGGTCGCCGGTAAGGCCGTCATCGAGCACACGCTGGCCATCTTCGAGGAGGCCGATGACATCGACGACGTCATCGTGCTGATGGCCCCCGGGTACGCGCCCGACGTGGAGCGCATCGTCGCCAAGAGCGGGCTGACCAAGGTCAGCCGCGTCCTGGAGGGCGGCAGCACGCGGAACGAGACCACCCAGCGCGCCATCGACGCCCTGGGGGAGGGCCTCGCCGAGGGCGAGGACCGGAACGTCCTCTTCCACGACGCCGTCCGGCCGCTGCTCTCCCAGCGGGTGATCAGCGACTGCGTGCGCGCGTTGGAGCGCTACCAGGCGGTGGACGTCGCCATACCGTCCGCGGACACGATCATCGTCACCCGCACGCACGGCGAGGACGGCGAGTTCATCACCGACGTCCCCGACCGGTCCCGGCTGCGGCGCGGCCAGACGCCCCAGGCGTTCCGGCTCTCCACGATCCGCCGGGCCTACGAGGTCGCGGCCGAAGACCCGAACTTCCAGGCCACCGACGACTGCTCCGTGGTCCTGAAGTACCTGCCGGACGTGCCGATCCACGTCGTGCCCGGCGACGAGTTCAACATGAAGGTGACCCAGCCGGTCGACGTGTTCCTCACGGACAAGCTCTTCCAGCTGGCCTCCACCGCCGCCCCCGCGCAGTCCGACGAGGCCGCCTACCGGGAGCGCCTGGCCGGCAAGACCGTGGTCGTCTTCGGCGGCTCCTACGGCATCGGCAAGGACATCTCCGACCTGGCCGCGGGCTACGGCGCGAGCGTCTACCCGCTGGGCCGCTCGACCACCGGCACCCACGTGGAGAACCCGGAGGACGTGGCCGCGGCCCTCGCCAAGGCGCACGCGGACACCGGCCGGATCGACTACGTGGTGAACACGGCGGGCGTGCTGCGCATCGGCCGGCTCGACGAGACCGACGACGCCACCATCGAGGAGGCGCTGAAGGTCAACTACCTGGCGCCGGTGCGGATCGCCAGGGCCGCCCACCGCTATCTCGCGGAGAGCGGCGGCCAGCTGCTGCTCTACACCTCCAGCAGCTACACCAGGGGCCGTGCCGAGTACAGCCTCTACTCGTCGACCAAGGCCGCCATGGTCAACCTGACCCAGGCGCTCGCCGACGAGTGGGCCGGTGACGGCATCCGCGTCAACTGCGTCAACCCCGAGCGGACCGCCACCCCCATGCGCACCAAGGCGTTCGGGCAGGAGCCGGCCGGCACGCTGCTCTCCTCGGAGGCCGTCGCCCGCACCTCGCTCGACGTGCTGCTGTCCTCCATGACCGGACACGTCATCGACGTCCGGCAGCAGGACCCGACCGCCGACGCGACGCAGGCCGGCTCGTTCGAGCGCGCCCTGGCCGCCGCCCTCAGCTCCGAGGCCGACGGGGGGGTGGCATGACGGCAGGTCTGCTGCGCCGCCTTGTCGGCGTGACGTCCGGCGCCGAGCTGCTCGCGGCGCTGGTCGTGGTGGTCAGCTACCCCCTGATGCTGCTCACCGCACTGCTGCCGGCCACCGGCGCGTTCGTCGTCGCGGCGGCCCTCAGCTACCTGGGCGACCACTATCTGCACCGCAGCGGCAGCTATCTGCTGGTGCGGATGGGCAAGGCGCGCGTCGGCCTCACGGTCCGCTTCCTCGTCCGCCAGCTGCTGCTCGTGCTGCTGCTGGCCCGCACCGGCTGGACGGACGAGACGGTGGCGCAGGCCGCCGTCGTCGCGCTGCTGGCGTTCTACGCGCTCCAGGTCCCGCACACCGCGCTGGTCACCGTGTTGCGGCGCAAGCGGCGGCTGCCGTTCGCCACCCGCAACATCGACCTGTCGACGATGCCGGTGCCCGACGGCGCGCCGCGCTGGCTGACGCACCGGGCGGTCGAGAAGGTGCTGCACGCCGAGGTCCCGATGTTCGCGGGGCTGCTGGCGATGGTGATCACCGAGGAGACGCTCCCCGGCTACGTCGGGATAGTGGCCGCGCCGACGCTGGTGCTGCTGTACCTGCTGGCGCTGCTGCCCTATCTGCGCGCCGCGAAGCTGCCGCCCGCCCCCGAGGGCGCGCTGGAGTGGTTCGACGGCTGGCTGCGCGAGCACCGGCCGGAGACCGCGCTCTACTTCTCCGGCTCCAAGGAGTCCGTCTACCAGGCCGACATGTGGCTGGAGACCATGGAGCGGCTGGACAGCAAGCCGCTGGTGATCCTGCGGGAGCGGGCCATCCTCAACCGGCTGGCCACCACCACCGTGCCGGTGGTCTGCGTGCCGAGCGCGGTCCACCTGATGAACATGGACCTCTCCTCGCTGCGCGTCGGGCTCTACCCGGCCAACGTCGGCAAGAACCTGCACCTGCTGCGCGTGCCCACCATGAAGCACGTCTTCATCGGGCACGGCGACAGCGACAAGATCGCCAGCATCAACCCGTACGCCAAGGCGTACGACGAGGTGTGGTCCGCCGGCCGCGCCGGCCGCGACCGCTACGCGCTCGCCGACGTCGGGGTGCGCGACGACGACATCGTCGAGGTCGGGCGCCCCCAGCTGGCGTCGATCCTGCCGGCGAGCGCCAGGCCCGAGGGGCGCGTCCCGACCGTGCTCTACGCCCCCACCTGGGAGGGCTGGACCGACGACCCGGGCAACACCTCGCTCCTGCTGGCCGGCGAGAACATCGTCCGCAAGCTGCTCACCGCCGAACGGCCGGTGCGGGTGATCTACAAGCCGCACCCGTTCACCGGCACCCGCGACCCGGCGGCCGGCGCCGCCCACCAGCGGATCGTCGCGCTGATCGAGGAGGCCGCCACCGCGCGCGCCGCCGACCCGCGCTGGGCCGCCGAGGCCGAGCGCACGGCCGCCGACCGGGCGACGGCGCAGGCGACGCTGCGTGCCGTCGAGGAGGCGGGCGGCGGGCGTTCCGCCGTGCTGGCCACCGTCTGGGACGACGCCTCCGTCTCCCGCGACGCCCAGACCCCGGCCGACCAGGCCGCGGTGGAGGAACGTGCCTTCGCCGAGTGGAACGAGGCGTTCTGGCGCTCGTTCGGCTGGTGGGAGCACCGGGTGATCACCGGCTCGCAGCCGCGCCTGTTCGACTGCTTCAACGAGTCGGACGCGCTCGTCTCCGACATCTCCAGCGTGGTCTCCGACTGGATCGCCAGCGGCAAGCCGTACGCGGTCTCCGACTCGGCCGGGCTGGGCTCCGACGAGTTCCGCCGGCAGAACACCGCCGTGCGGGCCGCCGTGATCCTGTCCAACGACGCGGCCCAGCTCGACGAGCTGCTGGACGCCGTCACCTCGCCGGGCGCCGACCCGCTCGCCCAGGACCGCGTCGAGCTGAAGCACTACCTGCTGGGCCCCGACGAGCCCACCTCGCTGGAGCGGTTCAACGCGGCGGTCAACGGGCTGGCCGCACGGGCCGAGGCGCGCAACCAGGCCCTCGGCGAGGCGGGAACGGCGGCGGTGGTGGGCACGTCCTAGTCGTGCCCGTCCTGAATTGACCGTCCGAGCTGTATCCGGTGCGGCGGGCCCGTCCCGCCGCCCGTCGTTCGTAGTAAGAGGAAGAGGCACGAGTCCGTGGTCGCGAAGCCTGAAGAGATGATCCCGGAGGAACTCCGGCGACGGATGCGGTTCCTCCCGGAGGCCACCGGGGCGGAGCGCGAGGAGTTCTTCGAGGAGGTCACCGCCTTCCTGGCGGAAGCCGACGCGAACAAGCTGCGGAAGTTCCCGCCGGTGGCCCGCATCAAGTGGCATCTGGCCAAGGAGCGCCGCGTCGACGAGCTGCTGGCCGTGCTGGCGTTCGAGCGGGAGAACCCGTCGGCGTTCCCGGTGCGGGGCCGGCTGCGGCCGGCCGTCGCGATACCGGGCGCCGACGCCGCGCGGCTGCCGGCCTCCGTCAGCCGGCTGCGGCTGCGCGAGATGCCGGTGCGGGCGAAGGCCACCGAGGTGCTGTGGCAGGACGGCAAGCTCGTCGTGCGCGGCTTCGGCTACGTGCTCAACCTCCCGGACGGCGCGCACGCGCCGCTGCCCAGGCTCGCGTGGCTGCGCGCCAAGGGCGGCCGGCGGGTGCCGGTCAAGCTGCGCACCGAGGAGGCGACGCGTGCGACCAGGGACTCCAAGCAGGCGCTGCACAACTACGACAACGCCGGCTTCGAGCTGGTCATCGACCCGGCCAAGCTGAAGTCCAGGGGCCGCTGGAAGGCCGGCACCTGGGGCCTGACGCTGGCGCTGCCGCGGCCCGGCGGCTATGTGCCCGGCCATGTCGACCGCGTCGACATCGGCTCGGCCGGCCACTCGCAGTCGCGTGACCTGGGGGACGGCGCCCGGCTGGTGGCCAGCTTCGTCGAGGGCCGCTTCCAGGTGGCCGTCGAGATCCCCGAGGCCGAGATCACCGACCAGGAGCTCGTCGAGGGCGAGACGCTGCGGCTGGGGCTGCGCGCCCCGGCCGGCGGCAAGCGGCCGACGAAGCTGCGGATCGCCCGCAAGGGCCAGCAGTCGGGCGACGCCTACGCCCTGGAGCAGGGCGAGGGGGAGGTCGGCTTCGCCCGGTACACCGTCGACATCCCGCTGAAGAACCTGGCGGTCGCGACCAGCGCCGACCAGAAGACCCAGGACTTCGTCACCCACATCGACTTCGTCGACGGCAGCGACCGCCGTGCCACCGTGCGCGAGGGCTTCGTGCCTGGCCGCTACGCCCGCCCGTCGAACCGCGAGATCGCGGTGACCACGGACGGCCCCGGCCTGCTGAAGCTGCACGACCGGGCGCGGCAGGCGGTCGTCGACTCGTTGCGCTGGGAGGGCGGCGAGCTGGTCGCCGAGGGCGACTACGAGGGGCCCGGCGACACCAAGCGCTTCATCCTGCGCCACGGCGAGCGCTTCGAGGAGCACGTGCTGCCGCTGGAGTGGGCCGACGGCCGCTTCCGCGTGCGGATCGTCCCGGACCAGATGGCGGTCTACGACGCGACGCTCCCGCTGCGCGCCGGCCGCTGGTACATGTGGCTGCGCGACAGGGACGCGTGGGGCAACGGCGCCGACACCCCGGTCAAGCTGCGCGCCGACCTGATCGACGAGACGCTGCCGCTGCGCAAGCGCGTCGCCGGCCGCACCTACACCGTCAACCGCCGCTACTACGACCGGCTCTTCCTCGGCTCGGGCCCGGTGCTCAAGGCCGAGGAGCGCGGCGCGTGGCGGCAGCGGGAGCTACGACAGGTCCACACGCCCCGGTTCAAGAAGGAGCCGCTGCGCGAGGCGGTCTTCTACAACAGCTTCGGCGGCAAGCAGTTCTCCGACTCGCCGCGCGCGATCTTCGAGGAGTTCGAGCGGCGCGGCATCGAGGTGGAGCACCTGTGGTCGGTCGCCGACGAGCAGGTCGCGCTGCCGCCGGGCGTCCGCCCGGTGGAGTGGCACAGCACCGAGTGGTACGAGGCGCTGGCCCGCAGCCGCTACGTGGTCAGCAACGTCGGCCTCGGCGACTGGTACGAGCGGCGCGAGGGGCAGTGCGTGGTGCAGACCTGGCACGGCACCCCGCTGAAGAAGATCGGCGCCGACCTGCTGGGCACGCCGAAGGCCAACCTGGCCTACATCGCGAGCCTGCCGCACCGGTTCCGCCAGTTCGACATCGTGGTCTCGCCGAACGCGTTCACCACCCCGATCATGCGGAACGCGTTCCGCTGCGAGGGAGAGGTGCTGGAGGCGGGCTACCCGCGCAACGACATCTTCCACCGGCCGGACCGGGAGAAGATCGCGCAGCGTGTGCGCGCCACGCTCGGCATCCCCGAGGGCAAGAAGGTCGTGCTCTACGCGCCGACCTGGCGGGACGACCAGCGGCACACGGCCTCGAAGTTCAAGCTGGACCTCCAGGTCGACCTGACGGCCGCCGAGCGGGCGCTCAGCGACGACCACGTCTTCCTCTTCCGCAAGCACCCCAAGATCCTGGACGCCATCCCCGGCGCCGGGCAGGGCTTCGTGTGGGACGTCTCCGCGTACCCGGACATCGCCGAGCTGTACCTGATCACCGACGTGCTGATCACCGACTACTCGTCGGTGCTCTTCGACTTCGCGCACTCGGGCCGGCCGATGCTGTTCTTCACGTACGACCTGGAGCACTACCGGGACACGCTGCGCGGCTTCTACTTCGACTTCACGGAGAAGGCGCCGGGGCCGCTGATCAAGACCTCGGAGGAGCTGGTCAGGTCGATCCGCGACATCGACCAGGTGGAGCGGGACTACCTGGGCAAGTACGCCAGGTTCGTGAAGGACTTCTGCGAGCCGTCGGACGGGCTGGCGACCAGCCGCGTGGTGGACCGGATGCTGGAGATCGGCAGGGAACGCGCGTAGCCGCTGCCGCGGGGGGCGGGCGACTACCCACGTGCGTGGTTTGGGTGGGTTGTCGTCCGCGGTGTGGTGTGTGGTTGCTCGCGCAGTTCCCCGCGCCCCTTCAGGCCGGTGGGCGGCTTGGGGGCGCGGGGAACTGCGCGAATGCTGGGTGGCGGGGGTTGGTCGACCCCGGTGCGGCGCCGGCAAGGCGGGTTGTCGTCTGCGGCGTGGTGTGTGGTTGCTCGCGCAGTTCCCCGCGCCCCTTCAGGCCGGTGGGCGGCTTGGGGGCGCGGGGAACCGCGTGGTGTGACTACGGTGCGGTGCTGGCCGGGTGGGCTGTCGCGGGGGTCTTCACCTGGGGGTCGCCCTTCCCGTTCGAGCCGTCCTTCGGCTCGTCCGGGCGGAAGAACCAGCGCATGTTGGGCTCGACCACCGGGCGCAGCAGCCGTTGCACGGGCGTCGAGCAGAGCAGTGAGATGCCGACGGCCGCCACCACCGAGCTGATCAGCAGCGCGGTCGGGGTGTTCTCCATCAGCTCGCCGTCGTACCAGCCCCACTCCACGGAGCCGCGGATCAGGAAGCCGTGCAGCAGATAGCCGTAGAGCGTGCCGGCGCCCAGCGCGGTGAACCAGCCGTGGCGGCCGGGTACCAGGGCGAGGAAGCAGCAGGTCAGTAGCACCGAGCAGCCGAAGATCGCCAGGGTCATCAGCACCCCGGCCCACCAGGGCTCGCCCAGCTCCTGGGCGCTGCCCCGGTGGTAGAACCAGGCGTAGTCCATCCGAGGCTCGGCCCAGTAGGCGAAGACGGCGGCGGCGGCGCCGATCGGCAGCGCCAGCAGCCGGGCGGCCCGGCGGCGCAGCATCTGGAAGTGCTCGGCGCGCACCGTCATGCCCAGCACGAAGAACGGCAGGAACTGCACCACGCGCTGGAGCTGGAGGTCCCCGCCCATCGTCGGCGACGCGGTGGCCACGGCGGCCAGCGCGAGCGCCAGCGGCACCGGCCAGCGCACCGTCCTCCACAGCGGCACGGTCAGCCGCCATATGAAGAGCGCCACCAGGAACCACAGCAGCCAGCGCGGCTCGAAGAGCGGCAGGTAGTTGTCGTCGTTGTCGTCGAGACGGCGCAGGAAGTAGGTGTAGGCGATCTGGAAGAGGACGTACGGCACCAGCACGCCGGTGATCAGCCGCCGCACCCGGTCGGGGCGGCCGTCCCAGTTACGTGAGAAGTAGCCGGCGACCAGGATGAACGCCGGCATGTGGAACGCGTACACGAACATGTACAGCGCGGTGACCGCGCGCGAGTCGGCGCGCAGCGGCTCCCAGGCGTGGCCCATGGCGACCAGCACGATCGCCAGGTACTTGGCGTTGTCGAAGAACGCGTCGCGCTGCTTGGGCGCCTTGGGCTGCTTCGGCAGGCGCAGTGCCATCGTCTGCTCGGCGGACCGCTCGGGTGGGGACTGCGGCGATCCGGTCATGACGCCCCCTGAGGCTCGTCGCTGCGGGTGTGGGGAGGGGTAACGCTCATCACTCACGAACCCTAACGGCAGTGGGCGTGTCGGTGACCCGGCGGTGTCCCGCAGGTGTCCGCACGGCCCCGACCGGGCGGGCGGGGCAGACTGGCCGCCATGGAAGCGAGGAAGAACGCGGTGGACGGCGCGGGCAGGCGGCAGTCGGTGGAGACGCCGGCGGGCGAGGCGCGGATCAGCTGGTGGGACGCGTCGGACGCCGGGTGCGTGCTGGCGCTGGGGCACGGCGCGGGCGGCGGGATCGAGGCGCGTGACCTGGCGGCGCTGGCCGCCGTGCTGCCGGCGCACGGGGTGAGCGTGGCGCTGGTCGAGCAGCCGTGGCGGGTGGCGGGACGGAAGCTGGCGCCGGCGCCGCGCACGTTGGACACCGCCTGGCGCGCGGTGGCGCCCGCGCTGGCCGAGCCGGGGCTGCCGCTGGTGGTCGGCGGGCGCAGCGCCGGCGCGCGGGTGGCCTGCCGCACGGCGCTCGAAACGGGCGCGCGCGGGGTGCTGGCGCTGGCGTTCCCGCTCCATCCGCCGGGCCGCCCCGAGCGCTCCCGGGCGGACGAACTCCGGCTGGGCAAGCTGCCGTTGCTGGTGGTGCAGGGTGGGCGCGACCCGTTCGGCAGGCCGGCGGAGTTCCCCGAGGAGGTGCGGCCGGTCGAGGTGCCGGAGGCGGACCACTCCTTCGCCGTCCCGAAGCGGGCGGCGCTGGGGCAGGAGGCCGCGCTGACGATGCTGACGGACGCGGTCGCCGACTGGCTGGCGGCGGTGCGTTAGGCGACGGCGCCGCGCTCCCCGCACTCCTCTGGGGAGCCGCGCGGTCCCCCAGCCGCCGGGGGCGCTCGGCGGCTCACCGGGTGAGGTCGCTCCGCCCGCGCACCCCGCTCACCCCCGGAGGGTCTCGCGCGCCCTGCGGGCGTCCGCCGCCGCGCACAGGGCGGTGACCGCGTGTTGGAAGCGGGTCTGGGACGGGGGCGTGCTCGGTCCGAGGAGGAACTCGCGCAGGTCGTGTCGCGCCTGGGCGAGCCGGTCGCGGCGCGGGTCGACGACCGAGGCCAGCAGGGCGGGGAGCTCCGCCGCGTCGGGGCCGAGCACGGTCGCGGCCCTGACCGTCGGGTTGGCGGCGCGGAAGGCGGCCTCGTCGAGGCCGCTGGTGTTGACCACCGCGTAGGGCTTCACCCCGGCCAGATAGTCGGCGACCACGCTGGAGACGTCGGAGACGAGCAGGTCGGCCTGGTTGAAGCAGCTGTAGAGGTCGGGGCGCGGCCCGGTCAGCACCAGATGGCCCTCGGGGTCCTGCGCCGCCCAGAACGCCGCGCGCCAGGCGCGGGTCGCGGCGGCCACGGCCTCCGCGCGGCCCTCGTCCGGGGCCGACTCGCGCAGCATCCGTTCCGCGTCGTCCGCGCCGGGCCGTGCGCAGGCCGTGGTGAGGGTCTCCAACCGGGCGGTGCGCCGGGTCAGTTCGGCGGCGGTCTCGTCGTCCGCCGGCGCGCGGGTGGCGGTGAGCGCGCCGCGTTCGGCCAGCACGCCGGTCGAACGCCGCAGCAGCGCGCGGCGGTTGGCGAGCGCCGGCGCGGAGGAGCCGGTGCGCGCCGCGCGGCGCGTCTCGGCCGCCTCGACGAGCGCCCTGATGCGCCGGTCGGCCTCGCCGAAGCGCGGATCGACCGAACCGGTCATCGGGTGCGGCTTGTAGAGCAGCCGCACGCGGGGGTCGGACAGCAGCGAGGTGACCAGCTGTTCGCCGGCGAGCAGCACCGAGGTGTTGCCCGGGTCGTCCGTCCACCCCTCCCAGGTCGGCGCGTAGAGCACGGTGATCGGCCCGTCGGCCGGCGGCGGCCCGGTGTACGCGTGGATCGGCGCGAGCTGCGGTCGGCCGATCTCCACCACGTCCCGGTCGTCCACCCCGACGTCGGCCAGCGCGTACCGCTCCCGCGCCGCCGGGCCGGCGACCCACACCTCGTCGTAGACCTTGGCGTACGGGTTGCAGCTGGAGAGCTTGTCGCTCTCGCCGTGGTTGACGAAGGCGTGCTTGATGGTGGGGATGCGCAACACCTGGGACGTCTTGGGGGCGTTGGCCGGGTGGATCAGCACCTTGAGCGTGGAGTGCTCCAGCAGCATCAGGTGCACGACCTTCGGCACGCAGACCACCGGCAGCTCGGTCGGCGCCAGTTGCGGCACCAGGGCGCGTTCCCGCAGCACCACCAGGCCGTTGCCCTCCAGCGCCGCGACCGGTCCCAGCCACATGTTGACCTGGTAGGCGGTGCCGCCGCCGCCGGAGAAGTAGAGGCCCACGTCGGGGCGGTAGGACTCCAGCCAGCGCTGGAACCAGGCGATCACCTCCTCGGTCGCCGGCGGCCGTCTGCCGGGCAGCAGCCGGCCGGCCAACCAGAGCGCGGCGCCGGCGAAGAGCAGCAGCGAGCAGCCGATGCCCAGCAGGCTCCACGCCGCCTCGCCGCTGGCCACCGTGCCCAGCATCCCCGCCGTCGCCGGCACGGAGAACAGCGGCATCCGCCGGTGCGCCGAGGTCAGCACCCGGGGCGGGGCCGGGCTCAGCCGCAGCTCGGAGGTGTCGATGTTGCGCGTGAGCACCGGCAGGGTCCGCGAGCGGCGCACCAGCACCGCCAGCCCCCGGGTCAGGAAGTGCGCGCCGTAGCAGGCCAGCAGGCCGGCGACCACCAGCATCCTGACGGCCGGCGAGACCTCGGCCAGATGCGCGAGGCCGAGCACCACCAGCAGGTCGCGCAGCAGTTGGCGCACCGTCTCGTCGCAGCGGACCCGGCCCAACGGCGCCAGGGCCGCCGGCCACCAGCGGCGCAGCGCGAGGTCGAGGGCGAGCCCCGCGGCGCCGGCGACGCACAGCAGCGCGGCGTGGGGGAGTTGGGCGCCCACCAACTGGGCGCAGAGCAGGATCAGCAGCACACCCAGGGCGAGCCCTTGGGCGGCGCGGCGCGGGGACGGTCCAGCGGCCACAGGAAGTTCAGCTCCGGTGTGAGGCGTTCGAGGGAACGCGGGCGCGCTCATCGAACGTGGGGCGGGGAGACCGCCCGGGGCGGGCGGCGGGGAGGGGCGCGGAACCCACGGAACCCGTGGGCAAGCCATCTACCGTGCGAAAGGGCCTGAGTCATCCCGGGAACGGGGAAATTCACCCTTGTGGGTGGCCGCGCGCGGGGGCCTCCGATGAAACGGCAGAGCGTCCGACGAGCGGGGTGGCATACATTACGGTCGGCAGACCGGCCCGGTGTCGGGCGTGCCCCGGGAGGTCCCAGGTCGTGGGGGAGTCGCGGTGCCCGGATGGTTCGGACCCGCGCTCCGCCGGCGCCCTAGACGCGGGGGCGGCGGACCGCGGATATCGCGCGGCGCGCGGCCGGGCCGGAGAGCGAACGTGAACAGGAAGGTGCCATGACAGCGGCACGGCAGGACGTCTCCGACGCCCGCAGGATCGTGGTCAAGATCGGCTCATCCTCGCTGACCACGGCGGCCGGCGGGCTGGACGCCGACCGGGTGGACGCGCTGGTCGATGTGCTGGTGAAACAGGACGGGAGGCAGATCGTACTGGTTTCGTCCGGTGCGATCGCCGCGGGACTGGCGCCGCTGGGCCTCACCGGGCGACCGCGGGACCTCGCCCGCCAGCAGGCCGCGGCCAGCGTCGGCCAGGGGCTGCTGCTGGCGCGCTACACCGCCTCGTTCGCCCGTTACGGCCGCCGCGTCGGGCAGGTGCTGCTGACCACGACCGACACCAGCCGTCGCGCGCACTACCGCAACGCCTACCGGACGTTGGACCAGCTCTTCGCCATGGGTGCCGTTCCCGTGGTCAACGAGAACGACACGGTGGCGACCGACGAGATCAGGTTCGGCGACAACGACCGGCTGGCGGCGCTGGTGGCCCACCTGGTCAAGGCCGACCTGCTGGTGCTGCTCTCCGACGTCGACGGCCTCTACGACGGCGACCCGGCCCTCCCGACCAGCAGCCGTGTCACGCGGGTCGAGGGCCCCGACGACCTGGCCGGCATCGAGCTGGGCCGCGCCGGCAAGGCGGGCGTCGGCACGGGCGGGATGGTCACCAAGGTGGAGGCGGCCGGGATCGCCAACGAGGCGGGGATCCCCGTGGTGTTGACGGCGGCCAGCCAGGTCGCCGACGCGCTGTCCGGCGCGCCGACCGGCACCTACTTCCGGCCGACCGGGCGCCGCGCCACGGGCCGGCTGCTGTGGCTCGCCCATGCCTCGGTACCGCGCGGCGCGGTGGTCCTGGACGCCGGCGCGGTGCGGGCCGTGACCGAGCGTGGCGGCTCGCTGCTGCCGGCCGGGATCACGGACGTGGTCGGCGAGTTCGTCGCCGGCGAACCGATCGAACTGCGCGACGAGTCGGGCCGTGCCATCGCCCGCGGGCTGGTCAACTTCGACGCCAGGGAGCTGCCGCGGCTGCTCGGCCGTTCCACCAGGGAACTGGCGCGCGAGCTAGGGCCCGACTACGAAAGAGAAGTGATCCATCGCGATGACCTGGTGCTGTTGCGGGCATAAGTCATCCCGAGGGGGCCGTACACGGGAGGCTCGCCGGGCCGGCGCCGGATCTGTGAAAGACCAGCCTTTCCACCGAAGGTTCGTGGAAAAGCACCCGGCGGGGCGGGTGAGCTGGTCCACTCGTGCGTGGTGCCCGACCGGCACCCGACCGCACACGCAGCAGGACTTCGCACCATGTCAGGAGGCTGTCGGTGAGACGACTGGCCAGCGTCGAAGGAGGCCGGCCGGCCCGCGAGCGGGACGATCCCGCCCACGCGGAGCGAGCACGGGGGAGCACCGAGGAGCAGCCGTCGCGGCTGTGGCACATCACGTTGAGCGTCGCGGGGCGGTCCGTTCCGCTGGCCGACGTGCGGCGGGCACTGGAGCGGCTGGCGGACGACCATCCGTTCCTGCTCACCAGCCGCTACGCCGAGGACCACGCGGAGATCAGGTACTGGGAGGAAGCCAGGGACCTGCACGACGCCGCGGCGCTGGCGCTGCGGCTCTGGGGGGAGCACCGGCGCACCGCCAAGCTGCCGGCCTGGGAGATCGTCGGCCTGGAGGTCATCGGCCGGGACACCTACCAGCAGCGGATCTCCGAGGGGTACGGGCCACCGCCGGCGCATCCGGTCGGGGTCCATCCGTACTGACGTGATCGGCACGCCCGTTGTCGGTGCCGGCCGTTAGGGTAACGGCATGAGCAGCACAGCGCCCTCGGCGACCGCCTTCTCCGACTCCGCCGTCCTCGCCACCGCGCGCCGCGCCAGGGTGGCCGCCGCCGACCTCGCGCCGCTGCCGCGCACCGCGCGGGACGCCGCGCTGGCGGCCGTCGCCGACGCGCTGGTCGCCAGGGCCGCCGAGGTCGTCGAGGCCAACGGGAGCGACGTCGAGCGGGCCAGGGCCAACGGCACCTCCGCCGGCATCGTGGACCGGCTGACCCTCACCGAGGAGCGGATCGCCGCGATCGCCGCCGACGTGCGGGACGTGATCGCGCTGCCCGACCCGGTCGGCGAGGTGGTGCGCGGCTCGACCCTGCCCAACGGCCTTGAGCTGCGTCAGGTCCGGGTGCCGCTCGGCGTCGTCGGCATCATCTACGAGGCCAGGCCCAACGTCACGGTGGACGCCGCCGCCCTCTGCCTGAAGTCGGGCAACGCGGTGCTGCTGCGCGGTTCCTCCTCCGCCCACGCCTCCAACACGGCGCTGGTGGCGGTCCTGCGGGACGCCGTGGTCTCCGTCGGGCTGCCGGCGGACGCGGTGCAGCTGGTCCCCGGCGAGAGCCGGGACTCGGTGCACGAGCTGATGACGGCGCGCGGCCTGGTGGACGTGCTGATCCCGCGCGGCGGCGCCTCGCTGATCGAGACGGTGGTCACCGAGTCCACGGTCCCGGTGATCGAGACCGGCACGGGCAACTGCCATGTCTACGTGGACGCGGCGGCCGACCTGGAGCGCGCCGTGCGGATCCTGGTCGACTCCAAGGCGGACCGCCCCAGCGTGTGCAACTCGGCGGAGACCGTGCTGGTGCACGAGGCGGTCGCGGACCGGTTCCTGCCGATGGCGCTGGCCGCGCTGACCTCGGCCGGCGTGACGGTGCACGGCGACGAGCCGTGGCGTCGGGCGGGCGCGGAGGCGGGCATCGAGGTGGCCGCCGTCACGGACGAGGACTGGGCGGTGGAGTACCTGAGCTACGACATCGCCGCGGGCGTGGTGCCCGACCTGGACGCTGCGGTGGCGCACATCCGCCGCTGGACCTCCGGCCACACGGAGGCGATCGTCACCGGCGACACGGCCGCCGCGCGGCGCTTCGTCTCCCGGATGGACTCGGCGGCCGTGATGGTGAACGCCTCGACGCGCTTCACCGACGGCGGCCAGTTCGGCTTCGGCGCCGAGATCGGCATCTCCACGCAGAAGCTCCACGCCCGTGGCCCGATGGGGCTGCCCGAGCTGACCTCGACGACCTATGTGGTGACCGGAGAGGGTCACACCCGGGGGTGAATTCCCCTCGGGCCTCCCTAAGCCGCCTTCTTCGCCCTACGCTGGAAGGGTGCCGGACGACGTGGGGGGCCCGCCGTTCCCGGACGGCGAGGGGCCCGACAGCCAGGAAGCGGGGGCGGCCGACGAGGCCCTTGCCGCCGTGGTGTTCGACGAGGAGTTCGTGACCGCCGCCCGCGTCCACGAGCCCAGCGCGGAGGAGCGGTCCCGCGCTGCCGCCGCCGGCCGGGCCGACCCCGAGGGGCCGGGCTTCTACCGCGACCCCGACCTCGACCCCGGGGGCGGCCGGTCGTTCGGCCGGTTCGAGGGCACGGAGGCGTGGGAGCGCGCCGAGGGGCGGACGGACGCCGAGGAGCCGGCCGTGCGGGACGGCCGGGACGACCCCGACGGCTCGGACGGCCTCGACGAGCTGGACGCTCTCGCGGAGCTGGACGACCCGGACTCCCCGGAGAACGAGGGCCGTTTCGACCGCTCCGACTACACCCGTTACCTTCCCGACCCCGCCGACTCCGATGACCCGCACGAGCGCGCGGAGCCGGGTTCCGCGCTGCCCGCGCGCCGGGCCCCGGCGCCCGCGGGCCGGGCGCGGCGGCCGATGCGCTGGCAACGGCCGGTGGCCTGCGTGCTGGCGATGGTGATGAGCCTCAGCGTGATCGCGCTGACCCTGATAGCGATCCAACGCGCCAGCTCCGGCCGCGAGCAACGGCCGGCGCCGCCGCCGACCGTTCGCCCCGGGCAGAGCGCGCCGCAGGCCACGGGGACGCCGGCCGGCGAGACCTTCGCGGGGGGCGCGGAGCTGGTCGAGGGGGGCCCGTGAGCGCCGTCCGCGCGCCCCGATTCCCCGGGTTCGGCTGCTGGCCGAGCGCCGATCGGGCAAAATCCCCGCCCGAGGGGGCTTTTGGCACCTCCGGAGGAGTCCTAGGCTGGAGCGGTGGCCGGGAGACCTGACCCTCCCGAAGGAGGCCCCGGTGGCTCCTCGGGAGCGGGGGACGAGGAGTACCGATCGATCGTCTTCGACGACTCGTTCGTCAGTTCCGCGCGCCTCCAGGAGTACTCGGCCGAGCAGCGGCTGGTGGACCACACGGTCGCCGTGCGCGACCGGGCGCCCGAGCAGCCGCTGGGCATCGTCCGCACGGTGCCCAAGCAGGGGCTGGCCCTGGCGATGATCATCCTGTTGGCGTTCGCCGCGGCGATCTATCTGGGCGCCAACAACCCCTATCAGTCCCCGCGTTCGCTGGCAGCCGGCCGCCCCGCCGGGAGCACGGTGGCGCTGGTGCCGGACGGCGAGGTGCCGGGCGAGATCGACGTGGAGCTGCTCTACGGGACCGGCCCGGTCCGCGAGTTCGGAGTCGGCCCCGGCGGCCTCGAACTCCCCGACCCGAAGTCGACCACGCACTTCTCCCGGGAGCAGGTGCTGACCGCGCTGACCCTCGCCAAGGAGTACCTGACGGCCAGCGCGCTCAACCCGGACGTTCTCGTCGGCGGTTCCCTCAGCGAGGTGCGCGAGCTGCTCGGGGTCGAGCAGCAGGACCAGTTCGACGTGGCGATGGACGGCGAAGGCGGCCCTTCCTGGGCCACGGACTGGCTGGTGCGCTTCGACCGGGAGCGCGTGGAGATGGCCGACCCCCATGTGCGGGTCGACGGCGTCTTCACCTTCACCGAGGCGACCGACGACATGCTGGAGATAGCCGGGCACCACGTCTTCGTCTACGCCCTGCGCTCCCCCGAGTCGATGGGGGCGCCGGCCTCGCTCTTCGGGGTGCGGCGCGAGGTGCGCTTCCAGTTCGGCAAGGAGGAGCTGCGGGACCGCAACGTGGTGCTGCGGCAGGTGGACACCCTGGCCGGGCCGATGGCCTGCGAGGCCGACCCGGCCGACGCGTTCGCGCCGCTGCTGGCCGGGGAGACGACATCCCAGCGACTGGCCGGCGGCATCGACCCGTTGACCGCCGAACAGGACCGCCCCGTGCTCTGCGCGACCCTCACGCCCGGTCAGCTGAACGTGACGTAGCAGGGGGGCGACTACCGGCCTTGCCGGCCTGGGTTGGTGGCGGCCTGTTTGGGGGCGCGGGGAACTGCGCGGTGCATGGGTGGCGGGGGTTGGTCGACTACGGAGCTTCGTGGCTGGGTGGGTTGTCGTCCTCGGCCCGGTGGGTGGTTGCTCGCGCAGTTCCCCGCGCCCCTGTCAGGCCGGTGGCGGTCTTGGGGGCGCGGGGAACTGCGCGGTGCATGGGTGGCGGGGGTTGGTCGACTACGGACCTTGCCGGTCTGGGTGGGTTGTCGTCCTCGGCCCGGTGGGTGGTTGCTCGCGCAGTTCCCCGCGCCCCTGGCACGCCGGTGGGAACTGCGTGAATGCTGGGTGGCGGGGGCCAGGCGACTACGGTGCCGCGCCGGCAAGGCGGGTGGTCGGCCGCCGGTCACTGGTCGGGCGGTGTCTCGCCCCCGGGGCGACGGCCCGTCGCGAAGTCCCGCAGCTTTCCGCCGAGATCGCTCGCGCCGCCCGCCACGTCGTTGACCAGCCGCATCAACGGGTCCTTGCTGGTGCGGACCGTTCGCGCGTAGTGGCCGGCCGACTCGCGGACCGAGTCGCTGACGGACGCGTCGCCGTCCTCGTCGCGGCGCGGGTAGTGCCCGTCCATCAGCCGCTGGTAGTCCCGCGTCCTCGCCCAGTCGTGCAGCTCGGCGGCCCGGACGGCGGCGAACGGGTGGGTGCGCGGCAGCACGTTGAGGATCTTCAGCACCGAGTCGCGCAGGTCGCCGCCGGACTCGTACTCCCTGGCCTGTTCGAGGAACGCGTCGACGTTCATCTGGTGCAGGTGGTTGCCGCCTGCCAGCTTCATCAGGCCGCGCATCGACGCCTCGGGGTCCTGGCCGACGAGCAGGCCGGCGCGGTCGGCGGAGAGTTCGGACTTGCGGAACCACTCACGCAGCGCCGTGACGATCGCCATGATCGCCACGTTCCCCAGCGGGATCCACGCGACCCGGACCGCGAGGTTGGTCAGGAAGAGCAGCAGCGTGCGGTAGACCGCGTGGCCGGAGAGTGCGTGGCCCACCTCGTGACCGATGACGGCCCGCATCTCGTGCTCGTCGTCGAGGAGTTCGACCAGGCCGGTGGTGAGCACGATCACCGGCTGGTCGAGCCCGATGCACATCGCGTTGGGCTTCGGGTCCTGCGAGACGTAGAGCGGCGGAACGCGGTCCAGGTCCAGGATCGCGCAGGCGTCCAGCAGCATCTCGTGGAGGTGCGCGAACTGCCGCTCGTCGACCCGCACCGAGTCGGAGAGGAACAGCAGCCGCAGGCTGCGCTCCGGCACCATCCCGCTCAGCGCCTTGAACACGGTGTCAAAACCGGTCAACTTTCGAAGGGCGACCAACGCCGAACGATCAGCCGGGTGTTCATACGCGCGCGAGGAGATCCCGGGGAAGCGCCGCCGCCCGTCGTCGGGTCGGCTCACCGTCGACTCGACCCCCGTCTCCGACCGGCCCGCCACCTCGTCGCCCGGGTGCGCGGCGCCCCCGGCGCCCTCCCCGTGGTCGCCGCCCGGGCCGTCCGGGCCGTCCGCGTCGTTCCCCTGCCCCGTGTTGTCCGTCATGTCCGCCCCCTCCGTCCGTGATGCGGCCGTCAGCCCACCCTGAACCGCACGGACGGGTGGGGGCAAGAGGCTGCCGCCTCCGCCTCCGCATACCATGACCCTACGTCCCAGCGTCCCGTTCCCGGATAGGCCGTCGCATGACCCAGATCAACGCCCTGACCGCCGACAGTTCCGTCACCGAGGCACTGCTTCCGCTCGCCTCCGAGGGGGGTGCGCACGACAGTCTGAACGCCTACGCCATCGGCGGCGGCGCGCTGGCTGGCCTGTTGTTGCTGCTCTGGATCACCACCCGGCTCAACCGCGACCGCTAGGGTCTGCCCCATGCGAGACCGGATAGCCGACGGCAAGCGGCGGCTCGGGGTGATGGGCGGCACGTTCGACCCCATCCACCACGGGCACCTCGTCGCGGCCAGTGAGGTGGCCGCGCGGTTCGACCTGGACGAGGTCGTCTTCGTGCCGACCGGGCAGCCCTGGCAGAAGGGGCACCGGTCGGTCTCGCCCGCCGAGGACCGCTATCTGATGACCGTCATCGCGACGGCCTCCAACCCCCAGTTCTCGGTCAGCAGGATCGACATCGACCGGGGCGGCAAGACGTACACCATCGACACGCTGCGGGAGTTGCGTGCCGAGTACGCGGACGCGGACCTGTTCTTCATCACGGGCGCCGACGCGCTGGCGCAGATCCTGGGGTGGCGGGACGCCGGCGAGCTGTTCTCGTTGGCGCACTTCATCGGGGTGACGCGGCCGGGTCATGTGCTGGCCGACCCCGGGTTGCCGCAGGGCGGCGTCTCGCTGATCGAGGTGCCGGCGCTGGCCATCTCCTCCACCGACTGCCGGGCCCGGGTGGCCCGTGGCGATCCCGTCTGGTATCTGGTGCCCGACGGCGTGGTGCGCTACATCAACAAGCGCGCCCTCTACCGGGACCCGTCGCAACCCACCCGCTGAACGGACCGAAGGGCGGCACTGGTGAACGACCGACAGCAGCCGTACGGGCAGATCTACGGCTATGACGCGTACGGGCGCCCGCTGTACCACCAGCCCCCGCAGGACCAGGCCGGCGACCGGGGGACCGCGGACCACTCGGGTTACCAGGACGGCTACGGCGGCGGCTACGGCTACCAGGAGCACGACTACCGTGGCGGCGGCGGACAGGGGTACCAGGACCCCGGTCAGCAGTCGCAGGGCTACCAGGGCTACCAGGGCCAGGAGGGCTACGGCGGAACGCGGCCCGGCCACGACCAGTGGGACCCCTACGCCTCCGACACCGGCGCCCAGCGCCCGGTGCCTCCGTCGGCTCCCGACTACGGCTACCAGCAGCCCGGCTACGGCTACCCGCAGGGCACCAGCCAGGACACCGGCCCGCAGCCGCCGGTGACGGGCGAGTGGGACACGGGTCGGCAGGCTCCGGTGACGGACCAGGGGTGGGATACGGGGCGGCAGGCTCCGGTGACGGACCAGGGGTGGGATACGGGGCGGCAGGCTCCGGTGACGGACCAGGGCTGGGATACGGGGCGGCAGGCCCCCGTCGCGGACGGGTGGGACACCGGTCGCCAGGCGCCCGTCGAGGACACCGGGCAGCAGGCGCCGGTGCCGCCGGCGGACGCCGAGCCGCGCCGGGCGACCGTTCCCGAGCAGCGCCGGCCGTCGCCCGACGAGTCGTACGAGACCGAGCAGTTCTCCTTCGTCGACGAGCAGACCGAGGAGTCCGAGGACGTCATCGACTGGCTGAAGTTCAGCGAGAGCCGCACCGAGCGCCGCGAGGAGGCCAAGCGGCGCGGGCGCAGCCGCAAGCGGCTGCTGGTGATCGCGCTGGTGCTGGCGCTGCTCGGCGGCGTCGGCTTCCTGTGGTCGACCGACCGGCTGCCGTTTCTGGGCGGCGACGCCGAGGAGGGCGCCACCGGGGGCGGCGCCGAGGCGCGGGACGTGATCGTGGTCCATCTGTGGCCGGTGGACTCGCAGGAGACCTCCACCGCGCTGCTGGTCGCCAACGAGACGAGCGGCAGCGGCACGACGCTGCTGCTGCCCAACGAGCTGGCGGTCACCCCCGACGGCGGCGCCACCACCCTCGGCCAGGCCGTGTCCGACGAGAGCGCCGGTTCGGTGCGGGACGCGGTCGGCGCGCTGCTGGGCGCGGAGATCAAGGGCACCTGGCGGCTGAACACCCCCTCGTTGGCGAACCTGGTCGACCTCGTCAGCGGCATCACCGTTGCCACCGACACCGAGGTGCCGGGCGGGGAGGACGACGAGGGCCCGCTGGTCGAGGCGGGCGACGAGGTGCGGCTGGCCGGCCAGGAGGCCGTCGCCTACGCGACCTACCGCGCCGAGGAGGAGCCGCAGTCGGCGCAGCTGGCCCGCTTCGGGCAGGTGATGGAGGCGGTGCTGGACAAGCTGCCGGCCACCGACTCGCAGGCCGTCACCGCGATGGAGAACCTTCGCCAGATCCACGACCCCTCGCTCTCCGAGCAGGAGTTGGGCGTGAGCCTGGCCACGCTCGCCGGCTACGCGCAGTCCGGCGAGTACACCACCGCGCCGCTCCCCGTCGAGGACGACGGCACGATCAGTGACGAGACGGCCGACGGCCTGGTCCACGACGTGCTGGGCGGCTCGGTCAGCAACGCGCAGTCCGGCGGTGTGGTCCGCTTCGGGGTCAGGGACGCGTCCGGCACCGGCGCGCTCGGCGAGATGGCGAGGATCGCCCTGGTCGGAGCCGGTCTGACGGTGGTCGACAACCGGGTGGTCGATGACACGGCCGCCGAGTCGAGCATCCTCTACGAGGTCGCGGAGCACCGTGAGACCGCCCTCAACGCGGCGCGGACCCTGGGCCTGCCGGAGGAAGTGGTCACCGAGGGCGACGGCCCGGGGACGGCGGACGTGACGGTGGTGCTGGGGCAGGACTATGAGCCGTGACCGTCAGTGGGACATGAGACCCTGGGGTTCCAGGGTCGGGTCACGGGACCGCCGACGCCCGTGACAGCGGAGCGCACCGACCTCTGATCACCGAGGAGACTGCCGCAGCTGTGACCGCCACGGACCGCGCCACCGAGCTGGTCAGGGCCGCCGCCCAGGCCGCCGCCGACAAGCTGGCGCACGACATCATCGCGTACGACGTCAGCGACGTGCTGGCCATC
This sequence comes from Streptomyces sedi, assembly GCF_006335015.1. Lineage (GTDB taxonomy): Bacteria > Actinomycetota > Actinomycetes > Streptomycetales > Streptomycetaceae > Streptomyces > Streptomyces sedi. Next base: position 339,266 of record NZ_VDGT01000001.1, on the reverse strand, counting down.
ACCGACGCCTTCCTGCTGGCGTCCGCGCCCAACGACCGGCAGGTCAGGGCGATCGTGGACGGCGTGGAGGAGGCGCTGCGCGAGCTGGACGCCAAGCCGGTGCGGCGCGAGGGCGAGCGGGACGGCCGCTGGGTGCTGCTGGACTACGTCGACATCGTCGTCCACGTGCAGCACTCGGAGGAGCGCGTCTTCTACGCCCTGGAGCGCCTGTGGAAGGACTGCCCGGAGATCGCGCTCCCCGAGGACGCCGTGGCGACCAGGGGCCGGGGTGCCGAGTCCGAGGCCGGGGCGGACGACACGGCGGGCGGTGAGCCCTCCTGAGCGCCCCGGGCGGCCGGCGGATCGTGCTGTGGCGGCACGGCCAGACGGCATGGAATCTGGAGAGCCGCTTCCAGGGCACCACCGACATCGAGCTGACCGAGGTGGGTGTCGCGCAGGCCAGGCGGGCCGCCGGGCTGCTGGCGCGGCTGGGGCCGGACGCGGTGGTCTCCTCCGACCTGCGGCGCGCGAGGGCCACGGCCGCCGAGCTGGTCGCCGTCACCGGCCTTCCGGTGTCGTACGAGGCGGCGCTGCGCGAGTCGTTCGCGGGGGACTGGCAGGGCCTGACCCACGCGGAGATCGAGGAGCGCTTCGGCGAGCAGTACGCGGCGTGGAAGCGCGGTGAGCCGGTGCGGCGCGGGGGCGGCGAGCTGGAGACCGAGGTCGCGGACCGGGCGGCGCCCGTGGTGGAGCGCGCGGTGGAGAAGCTTCCGCCCGGCGGGCTGCTGGTGGTGGCCAGCCACGGCGGGACCATCCGCACGACCATCGGGCGGCTGCTGGGTCTGGCGCCGGAGAGCTGGGAGGCGCTGGGCAGCGTCTCCAACTGCTGCTGGTCCGTCCTCGGCGAGGGCGTGCGCGGCTGGCGTCTGCTGGAGCACAACGCGGGATCCCTCCCCGAGCCGGTCATCGGCGACGACGTCTAGGCGTATTGCCCCGAGAGGCTGGGGGAGCGGTCGACAGCGGTGCCCGGGCGGTCGTTCGACCCCGTTGCGGACACCTGCGTGTTCGTCCGTCGAATGCCCGTGCCAGGGTGGTGTCAGCGCGTCCGGCACGATTCGGGCGGGTGTGTGACCTGTCGCCGATCGAGGAGGGGAGGTCGGCCATGGAGCCGGACCGGGCGACGACAGTGGTGGACGACCCGTTGGCGGGGAGCGTGCCCGTCACCTCGGAGGACGAGTTCGCCGAGCTGCTGGGCCCCCCGCACCCGATCGTGATCGCCAAGGTCCGTTCCGACCTGGGTGACTTCGAGCGCCAGTGGCTGGCGCTCTCCCCGTTCTGTCTGATCGCCACCTCGGGCGCGGACGGCAGCTGCGACGTGACGCCCAAGGGCGACCCGCCGGGCTTCGCCAAGGTGCTGGACTCGAACACCCTGGTCATCCCCGACCGCCCGGGGAACCGCCGGGCCGACAGCTGGCGGAACGTGCTGAGCAACGGGCAGGTCGGCACGATCTTCTTCCTGCCGGGCCATGGCGAGACGCTGCGCATCAACGGCACCGCCCGGCTGGTGCGGGACGCGCCGTTCTTCGACCAGCTCGCCCTCAACGGGGTGCCGCCGAAGATGGCGCTGGTCATCCGCACCCGCGAGGTCTACCGGCACTGCTCGCGTTCGCTCACCAAGGGCGGCCTGTGGAAGCCCGAGACCTGGCCGGCCACCGCTCCCACGCCCCCTCCGATCGTCGTCGACACATAGGCTAGCCTTGCCTAAGTAGAGGCACGGGCGAGCGGCGGGGAAACGGCATGTCGGCAGGGAGCACAGCGGTCGTCATGCCCGTCACCGGGGCGCCGGGATGGTGATCGCGCCGCCCCGGGACGCCGAGGACACCGGGCGCCGTCGTGTCACCGGGCGGCCGAGGCTGGTCGCCGGGCTGCTGGTCGGGCTGCTCTTCCTGCTGCTGGCCTGCGCGGCGAGCCTCGCGTTCGGCGCCGAGAGCGTGCCGCCGGGGAAGGTCGTCACCGCGCTCACGGACTACGACCCCACCGACCGCGACCAGTTGGTCGTGCGCCATCTGCGGCTGCCGCGCACCCTCTCCGGGCTGCTGGTCGGCGCCGCGCTCGGCCTCGCCGGCACGGTGATGCAGGGTGTGGCGCGCAACCCGCTGGCCGACCCGGGGATGCTGGGGATCAACGCGGGCGCCGCGCTCTTCGTCGTGATCGGGATCGGCTGGCTGGGGCTCTCCTCGTTCTCCGGCTACGTCTGGTGCGGCTTTGTCGGCGCGCTGCTGGCGGCGCTGCTGGTCTACGGGGTGAGCGCGGTGGGCCGCGAGGGCGCGACGCCCGTCAAGCTCGCGCTGGCCGGCGCCACCACCACGGCCGCGCTCGGCTCGATCACCGGGGCGCTGGTGCTCAGCGACACCGACACCTTCGACCAGTACCGGTTCTGGCAGGTCGGGACGCTCTCCCGGACCGCGGACATCGTCGGCCAGGCCGCGCCGTTCATCCTTGTCGGCGCCGTCGGCGCGCTGCTGAGCGGGCGCTTCCTCAACACGCTCGCGCTGGGCGAGGACATGGCCCGCACCCTGGGGCAGCGCGTCGGTCTCGTCCGGGCGATGGGCGCGCTGTCCGTCGTGCTGCTCTGCGGCTCGGCCACGGCGCTGTGCGGGCCGATCGTCTTCGTCGGGCTGGTGGTGCCGCACATGGTGCGCGCCCTGACCGGCTCCGACTACCGCTGGGTGCTGCCCTACGCGGCCGTCGTGGCGCCGGCGCTGCTGCTGACCGCCGACGTGATCGGGCGGCTGGTCGCCCGGCCTTCGGAGATCCAGGTCGGGATCGTGACGGCGCTGCTGGGCTCCGTTCCGTTCATCCTGCTGGTGCGGCGCTGGAAGACGGCCGAGCTGTGAGCGCGGTGGTCACCGAACGGGTGGCGGCGGCCCGCGCCTCGGTGCGCGGCACCCGCCGGACGCGGCAGCGGCGCGAGGTCGTGGTCTCCGCGGTGCTGGTGGTGCTGGTCGCCGCGGCGTTCGTCGGCAGCGTGCTCTACGGCACGCGGACCGTCTCGCTCGGCGAGGTCGTCGAGGCGCTCGGCGGGGGCGGCACCCGCGCCACGTACTACCTGGTCGTCGAGTTGCGGCTGCCGCGCGCGCTGACCGGGCTGCTGGTCGGGCTCTGCTTCGGGCTGGCCGGCGCGCTCTTCCAGACGCTGCTGCGCAACCCGCTGGCCAGCCCGGACGTGATCGGCATCAGCGCCGGCGCCAGCGCGGCGGCCGTGGTCGCCAGCGTGGCCTTCGGGCTGAGCGGCGCCGCCATGTCGCTCTCCGCGCTGGGCGGGGCGCTGCTGGCCGCCACGTTGATCTACCTGCTGGCCTGGCGGAACGGGGTGTCGGGGCAGCGCCTGGTGCTCGTCGGCATCGGCGTGGCCGCCGCGTTGACCAGCGTCGTCTCGCACATGATGACGCGCTCCTCGGCCGTGGTCGCGCAGGAGGCGCGGATCTGGCTGGCCGGCAGCCTCAACGGCAGGACGTGGGAGCACGTCGGCCCGCTGCTGGCCGCCGTCGTGCTGCTCTTCCCGCTGACGGTGGCGGCGGCCCGTTCGCTCGGCACGCTGCAACTGGGCGACGAGGCGGCCAGCGCGCTCGGCACCCGGGTGGAGCGCTCGCGGGTGGCGCTGATCGGCTGCGCGGTCGCGCTGACCGGGGCGGCGACGGCGGCGGCCGGGCCGGTGGGCTTTGTCGCCTTCGTCTCCGGGCCGATCGCGCGGCGGCTGCTGGGGCGCGAGGCGCCGGCGCTGCTGCCGTCCGCGCTGATCGGCGCGCTGATCGTGCTGGTCTCCGACCAGGTCGCCCAACACGCCCTGGGCTCCAACCAGTTCCCGGTCGGCATGGTCACCAGCATCATCGGTGCCCCCTATCTGCTGTGGCTGCTCACCCGGGCCAACCGGAAGGGGCGCGGCGGATGATCCGGAACGGACGGGACGGACGGAACGGAGCGGACGCACGACGCGGGGAGAGGGCGATGACGGACAGGCACACGCTGAGCACCGAACGGCTGGTGCTGGCCTACGACGGGCGCGAGGTCGTCCGGGAGCTGTCGTTCGAGGTGCCGCCCGGCCGGTTCACGGCCGTCGTCGGGCCCAACGCCTGCGGCAAGTCGACGCTGCTGCGCGGCATGGCGCGGCTGCTCGCGCCCGCCTCCGGCGCGGTGCTGCTGGACGGGCGCGCGATCCACGAGCTGTCCACCAGGGAGGTGGCCGCCCGGCTCGGGATGCTGCCGCAGAGCCCGCTGGCCCCGGAGGGCATCACGGTGACGGACCTGGTCAGCCGGGGGCGCTACCCGCACCAGGGCTGGTTCCGGCGGTGGACGGCCGAGGACGAGACGGCGGTGGCGGAGGCGCTGGTCGCCACCGACGTGGCGGAGCTGGCGGCCCGCCCGGTCGACGAGCTGTCCGGCGGGCAGCGCCAACGGGTGTGGATCGCGATGGCGTTGGCGCAGCACACGGACCTGCTGCTGCTGGACGAGCCGACCACGTACCTGGATCTGCCGCACCAGGTGGAGGTCCTCGACCTGCTGACCGACCTCAACCGGGCCGAGGGCACCACGGTGGTGACCGTGCTCCACGACCTCAACCTGGCCTGCCGCTACGCCGACCACCTGGTGGCGATGCGCGACGGGCGAATCGTCGCCCAGGGCGCGCCGGCCGAGGTGCTGACCGAGGACGTGGTGGCCGAGGTCTTCGGCATGGGGTGCCTGCTGCTGACCGACCCGCTCTCCGGAACACCGATGGTGGTGCCCGTGGGGCGGCACCACTGTGACGACCGGCACCTCCCCGCCGAAAGCGGCTGAGGTTAGGCTAACCTAACCGGCATGTACGCACGTGTCTCCCGCCACGGCCGGCGCTCCCGGCTCACCCGCACCGGAGTGGGCCTGTCGGCGTTGCTCCTGGCCCTGTCCACCGCCTGCGCCTGGTCCGGAGAGGACGAGGGGGACGACCAGTCGTCCCCGGAGTCCGGGGAGTCCGGGGAGTCCGGCGACTCGGGCGCGTTCCCCGTCGACGTCCCGACCAAGTTCGGCGAGGTCACCGTCGCCGAGGAGCCGCAGCGGGTGCTCGCCCTCGGCTGGGGCGACGCCGAGACCGCGCTGGCGCTCGGCGTCCAGCCGGTCGGCGCCAGCGACTGGCTCGCGTTCGGCGGCGACGGCGTCGGCCCGTGGGCGGAGGGGCTCTACGACGAGTCACCGGAGATCATCGGCACGCTGGAGCCGGAGTACGACCGCATCAGCGAGCTGAACCCGGACCTCATCCTCGACACCAAGTCCAGCGGCGACGAGGAGCGTTACGAGCAGCTGTCGCGGATCGCGCCGACCGTCGGCGTGCCGGACGCGGACGCCGGCGAGTACAAGATCTCCTGGCAGGAGCAGACGCGGCTGGTCGCCACCGCGCTCGGCCGCGAGGAGCGGGGCGAGGAGCTGATCGCCGACCTGGAGGGCCAGTTCTCCGAGCAGGCCGAGGCACACCCCGAGTTCGCCGGCAAGGAGATCACCGTCGGCAGCCTCTACAGCGGCGGCTGGGGCGCCTACGTGCGGGGCGGCGGGCGCGTGGAGTTCGTCGAGGCGCTGGGCTTCGAGAACAACGCGGAGATCCAGGAGCAGGCCACCGACGCGTTCTCCGTCTCGATCTCCCACGAGCGGCTCGAACTCCTGGACGCCGACGTGATGTTGATGACCGTCATCGGCGTGGACGCCTCCATGATCGAGGACGACCCGCTGTACCGCTCACTGCCGGCCGTCGAGGACGGCCGCGCGACCGTGATGGAGCGCGAGGTCGGCGAGCCGTTCGCCGCCAACACCCCGCTCTCCATCCCGCACGCCCTCGAACAACTGGTGCCGGTGCTGGAGGAACTGACCGCCGACGGGTGAGCCGAGGGGCGAGCCGAACGGCGACCTCCCCCGGGCTCGCCGAGACGGTTCCGCGCCGCTCGCGCGGGCGTTGAAGCGCCGGCGACATCCCGCCCAACGGCGGGCGAAGCGGGGGGTTCGCTGGTCTCGATCCCGTCTCCTTGTCGGGGAGGCGGGATCAAGCGGCTTATCGGAAAGCCCGTGACATGGCAGAATCGTGGACACGCCGGGCAGCGGGCGCTCCGGCGAGTGACCCGGCGGCGACGGAGGGGTATGCCTCGTGTGCACGGCCCACAACCGAGGGTGGAGCTGACCGTATGGGTGCACACAGCAGGAAGTGCGACTGGTGCGGCGCTGGCACGCCCATTGTGCGCGACCTCCAGCCGGTCAACGTCGCCTACCAGTACTGGTGCGTGGAGTGCGCCCGCGCCCTGATCATCAAGGGCGACCCGATCGAGGTCTACCGCGAGCTGGAGGGCGAGCCGATCTACGGTCGTCTCCTGGACGAGCACTGCGCCCTCAAGCGGTTCTACTCGTTCGCGAGCGTCTGACCGACCCCCGTTCCGCCTGTCCGGGGCCCGCCCCCAACGGATTGGCAAAGGGCCCGGGGGAGTGTGTAAAGTAGGCATCGCCGCCAGGGGGAACCCGAAAGGGAAACCTCGGGCGGACCAGGCAAGGGGCTATAGCTCAGTTGGTAGAGCGCTTGCATGGCATGCAAGAGGTCAGGAGTTCAATTCTCCTTAGCTCCACAGCTCAGAGGCCGTCTCCCGCGAGGGAGGCGGCCTCTTGGTGTCGCTGGGCACGGTTGCTTGACCGTCCCCGCGGTGTCTCAGAGCCTGAAGTGGTCGGACCCCTCACGGGGATTCGTCCGCGCGCGCACCGGCGTCGCGCACCGTTCCGCGCGGGACGGGGCCGGGTGTGACGGGTCGGCGGCGGTGATCCTTCGCAGGTACGCGGCCACGGCGGCGGCATCCGGACCCTCCGCCGTCATTCCCACATGGCCGTCGGGACGAACCAGCACGAGGCCGCTGTCCGCGATGCCGTAGAGGTCGTGCGCCTCACCGGCGCTGTCGACGAGGGCCGGTTCCGAGGGATCGGGCGGGGAGCCGGCGGCGAGGACGCGGTGGGCGCGCACGGCGCTTCGCGTCGCCGCCGGAAGGCGTGGGAAGGGGGTGCGGCCGAAGACGAGCAGCGTGACGTGCGTGCCGCGGAACAGGTCGAACAGCCTGACGCGTTCGCCGTTCGCCGGGCTGGTGCAGCGCGCGTCCGGAGCGCGGTCACCCGCGCGGATCCCGATCTGGGAGGCCGAGTCGACGGCGAGGCTGCCACCCCGGTAGGTGAGGGCGAGCTGGCTGGTGTCGGCGAACGGGTCGCGGCCCCGGAAGGCGTCGACGATGCGCCCCGAGACCCGCGCGGTGTCGGAGCCGGCCCAGGACTTCCCGCGGGCGGTCGTCGAGGCCAGCACGCGTTCGGCGACGGGCTTCCGCTCCTCCTCGTAGGTGTCGAGCAGCGAGGCCGGGGCGCCGCGGAGGGCTTCCGCGAGCTTCCAGCCGAGGTTGTAGGCGTCCTGGATGCCGGTGTTCATGCCCTGGCCGCCCGCGGGAGTGTGCACATGAGCGGCGTCGCCGGCCAGGAAGACGCGCCCCCGGCGGAACCGGTCGACCACGCGGATGTTGACCTGATACACGGAGAGATAGACGGCGTCGCGGAAGCTCACCCCGGGCAGTCCGACGTGCCGGTCGAACGCCGCGGTGACGGTCTCCAGGGTGACGGGCGCGTCGTCCCGGCCGTCCTTCGGCGGCAGCGGCGCGGTGAAGAACCAGGTGCGGCTCCTCGGCATCGGGTACAGGGTCACCATGCCGCCGGTGCCGGTGGCCCACATGTGCGCCACCGCGGGGTCCAGGCCGTCGACGTCGAGATTGCCGAACAACATGCGCTGCCGGTCCCAGGTCTCCCCGAGAAAGCTGATCCCGGCCAGCTTGCGCACGGTGCTGCCGGCGCCGTCGCAGCCGACGAGATAGCGCGCCCGTACCGCCCGCGGCTCTCCGCCGGCACGGATCGACGCCGTGACCCCCTCGTGGTCCTGCGCGACATCGGTCAGTTCCGCGCCGAGTTCGACGTGCCGGCCGAGTGATGCCAGCCTCGCGCGCAGCGCGGCCTCGGTGAACTGCTGCCCCACGATGAGGCTGCCCGGGTACGGGGCGCCCGGAACAGGTGGTGCCTCGTAGAGCGTCGCCTCGCGCACCAGCCGCCCCTCGGTGTCGTAGAAGCGCGTCGGGAGCGGCGTCTCGGCGTGCCTGGTCACGTCGCCGAGCACGCCGAGATCCTCCAGCACCTCCTGGGTGCGGGCGCGCACCCCGCGCGCCCGCGTCCCGACCGGGTGGGCGCCGGCACGCTCGACGACGCGCGCATCGACGCCGCGGCGGGCGAGATCGCACGCCAGCGTGAGCCCCACTGGCCCGGCACCGACGATCAGGACGTCGGTGGGGGTTGAGTCCGTCATGGGAGAGCTCCCTGTCGTCCGATGGATGGAATGGGCGTGCGCCCATTATGAGTGGGCGCACGCCCACAAAGCCAGCGACGGTTCACGGTTCCGGTGACCGGCGGATGGTCCCCGACGTAGAGTGGCCGGGTGCCCACCAGGCGGCACACGCGCGTTCGCGCGAAGGAAGGAGAGCCGCGTGCCCACCGGAGTGCCGATACGGGACGCGGAGCAGCAGTTGTTCGCCGCCGCCGAGCGCGTCCTGCTCCGCGACGGGCCGAGCGCGTTGACCAGTCGGGCGGTCGCCGCCGAAGCCGGCGTCGCGAAAGGGCTGGTGCACCGGCACTTCGCGGACTTCGACGCGTTCCTCGCCGGTCTCGTGCTCGACCGCACGGCCCGATGGGAGCGGCAGGCGAGCGCGTTGTCGGCATCCGCAGGACAGGACGATGTCGTCGAGCATCTCACCGAAGCGCTGGTGCGGTTGTTCTCACCGGTGACGGTCTCCATCGTCGGGCTGATCATCGCTCGCCCCGCCCTGCGGGACCGGCTGCGCGAGGCGGGAACGGCTCGCATCCCGCTTCTGGGAGAGGGCACGGAGACGATCCGCGCCTGTCTGGCCGCCGCGCGGCGACGAGGACATCTGGCCGGCGAGGCGGACGTGGGCACCATCGCCCCGCTGCTCACCGGCGCGGTCCATCTGCTCTGCACGGAACGGGAGTGCGCCCCTCCGCCGCACGCGGAGGTGCGGAAGATCGTCCGGGCGGCCCTCGGCGGGTGAGAGGCGGCCGTCGCGCCGCTCAGTCCGTGTCGCGCCGAGCGTCCCGGCGGGCCCGGTTGCGTTCGCGTGTGGTCGCGCGGAGGTCGCCGACGGGCCCGAGGTGCGCCAGCTTCTCCGGGTTCGTCACGGAGCGGAGCGTCTGGATCTGGCCGTCGTGGATCTCCAGCACCCACGCGGCGAGGACGCCGCCGTCTCGGTCCAGAACGAGCGCGCCGGGCTGCCCGTTGAGCTCGCGCCGTCGGAGCCCCGCCCCGAGGGCGAGCAGCGGAGAGACGGCGTTCGCCAGCAACCGTGCGGTGCGCCGAGCGCCGTACGTGCCCCCGGTGCCGCCGGCGATGCCGCCGCCGTCGTTGAGCGCGGCGACGTCGGCGGCCAGAAAGGTCTCCAGCGCCTCGACGTCGCCGTCCCGGAGCGCGGAGAGGAAACGGTCGGCCAGCTGGGACCGCTTGCGGCGGTCGGCCTCGAAGCGCGGGCGCCCGGCGTCGACGTGGCGCCGCGCGCGTGACCTGAGTTGACGGCACGCGCCCTCGGTGCGGCCCACGATCCCCGAGATCCGCGCGTAGTCGAAACCGAAGACGTCGTGCAGTACGAACACCGCCCGCTCCAGCGGGCTGAGCCGTTCGAGCAGCACCAGCACCGCCATCGACACCGAGTCGGCGAGCTCCACGGCCCGCATCGGATCGGCGGTCCCGTTCCCGTTCCACGGTCCGCTGCCGCCGGTCCCGGTCGGGAGCGGCTCCGGGAACCACGGCCCCACATACGTCTCCCGGCGCACCCGCGCCGAGCGGAGCACGTCGATGGAGAGGCGCGTGACGATGGTGCACAGGTAGGCACGGAGCGAGTCCGGCTCGACCCTCGCCGTCGCGTAGCGCAGCCATGTCTCCTGCACCGCGTCCTCCGCCTCGGCGACGCTGCCGAGGATCTGGTAGGCCACGGCGAAGAGGGTCGGACGCAACTCCTCGAAGTCGGCCGACCGTTCGCCGGTGCCCGCGCTCTCTCGTGCCACCGCTGCTCCCCTCCTGTCATGGGCTTCCCCAGAGGAGACGACGCGGCGCCCCGCGCTGTGACACGGCCGGCCGAACCCGAAGCGGTGTCACACCGGCGGGCGCCGTCTCGTCTCGGCTTCGGAAGCGTCATCGCGAGCGGGAGCAGAACCATGAACATCGCACTCTGGGCGGTCGCCAGCCTCTTCGCCTTCGGCTTTGTCGCCGGTGGCGTCCTCAAGCTGACCTGGCCCTACGAGAGATACGCCGCGAAGCTGCACTGGCCGCGGGACTTCACGCCCGGCAACGTGAAGTTCATGGGCGTCGCCGAGCTTCTCGGCGGGCTCGGCCTGGTCCTCCCCGGCGTCTTCGACATCGCGCCCGTTCTGGTGCCGGTGGCCGCCTCGGGGCTGGCCCTGTACATGGCCGGGGCCGTCACCGAGCGGATGAGGCGGGCCGAGTACAGGGAGCTGCTCGGGGACCTGGTCTTCCTCGCCGCGATGGTCTTCGTGGCCTGGGGGCGCTTCGGACCGTTCCCCTTCCACTGATCCGCGGTCCACCGACCCGACGGAGCCGTGTTCGGCTCAGCCGCGGGGCCCCGGTGAGACGTGCAGGACCTCGTAGCCGGTGGCCCCGTGGTCCGTCGTCGGCTGGTCGGCGGTGAGTTCGGCCAGCAGCAGGGTCCAGGTCGTGACGTCGACCGCGGCCACCCTGCGTACGGTCGACGGGCCGCCGGAGGCGAGGAAGTCCCTGGTGAGGTCGTCGATCACGTCGACGGGGGCGACGCCGGCGGGTAGCGGTCGGGTCTGGACCGACATCCCGCGGGCCTGGTCGAGAGCGCGGGGCCCCTCGCGGAGGTCGATGAGGGTCCAGTCCTGGATGGGGCGTCGGCCGAAGTCGCGGACGATCGCCGAGTAGCCGGGCTCGCCCCAGCAGAACGCCCGCATCCCGTCGATGTCGTTCCAGACGTAGAACGGGGCGTACTCGTTCTCCGTGGCACCGTTCGCCTTCTCGCGGATCAGATAGGCCTTGAAGTTCAGGCCGGGGAATCCGTCGAGGAGATGGCCGGTGCGGGCGACGCGCTCGCGGATGATCCGCATGTCGTAGTCGGCGGGCAGCGGGACGGAGTACCGCATGGCGTACATCAGGGACTTCCCTTCGAAGGCGTTGATCGCTCGTCGTGGTGGTAGGTGGTGTCCGAGACGGGTTCGCTCCAGGTCACGGTGGCGCCGTCGGCCGCGGCTTCCTGCATGGCGATGTGCGTCATGGGCCCGGCCGGTGCGGCTCCGTGCCAGTGCCGGGCGGCGGGTGGGATCCACAGGGAGTCTCCGGGGCCGAGCTCCGCGACGGGCGCTCCTTCGAGTTGGACGCGGGCGACCCCCGCGGTCACGAGGAGCAGCTGTCCGTGGGGATGCGTGTGCCAGTGCGTACGTGCCTCGGCGGCGAAGGTGACCTCGTAGGCCACCAGCCTGGAATCGCCGTCCGCGACGCGCAGTGCCCTCGCGCTGACCCGGCCGGTGAATGTCGGGTGTTCGGGGAGGGTCACGCCGCGGCCCGTTCCAGCAGGGCGACGGCGCCGTCCACCGCGGCGTCGAACGGCGAGGTGTCGCCGTGCGCCCTCGCGAGCACGTAGCCGCCCTGCACGACCGCGGCGACGGTGCAGGCCAGCGCTTCGGGATCGATGTCCTCGCGCAGCTCACCGTTCTCGACGCCCTGACGCACGACACCGGCGAGGGTTTCCACCAGCCAGTCCATCGTCCTCGTCACGGGCGCCATCAACGCCGGCGAGGCGAGCACGTCGGCGTCATAGGTCATCCGCCCCATCCGGCAGCCGCGGAGACTCTCCCGCTGGCGACGGAGGTAACCTTCCAACCTTTCCAACGCGGTCCCCGGGCCGGACAGCACCGCCTGGGCGTCGTGCCGCAGCGCTTCCGCGCTCTCCTCAAGTGCCGCGACCGCCAGGTCCTCCTTGCCGTGGAAGTGGTGGTACATGCTGCCCTGCCCGGCCGAGGCCGCCGCCTGAATGACCTTCGGGCTGGTCGCCGCGTAGCCCCGCTCCCACAGCAACTCCCGGGTTGCGGCGAGGAGGCGCTTTCGAGTCTCCATGGCACGACTGTACATACCAATAGGTACAGGCGCCAGCCGCGGGAATGACCGTCCGTGGTCCGCAACCTTCCGTGGGGGGTTGGGCGTCTGGAAAGATGCGGGGCGCCCGGGGCGGACGTCCCGGGTTTGCTCGGGTGGTGTCCTGGTGACAGGGTCGGGCGGACGGTGCCGGTTGCTGACGAGGAGTTGCCCGACGCGATGACCCATACCGATACGCAGAGCGACGAAGGAGGCCTCACGGCCGCGCCCGGCGGGGTGGGGACGGTCACCGAACCCGTGCCCGTCCCGGTTCCGGCAGACGAGAAGCCGCTCGGTACGCGCGCGCCGTCGTTCGTGCGCAACTCGCGCCCGCTGCACGCGTGTTGGCAGGTCGGGGTCTTCATCGTCGGGCTCGTGGTCGTGGTGGTCGGCATCATCATGCTGCCCCTGCCGGGCCCCGGTTGGCTGGTGATCTTCGCGGGGATGGCGATCTGGGCGACCGAGTTCGTCTGGGCGCAGCTGGTGCTGCGCTGGACCAAGCGCAAGGTCACCGAGTACGCGCAGCGGGCGCTCGACCCCAGGGTGCGGCGGCGGAACATCATCCTGACGACCGTCGGCCTCGTGATCTGCGGGGCGCTGCTCGCGGTCTACCTGTGGAAGTACGGCATCGTCATGCCGTGGAGCATCAGCGAGTGACCCTGCCGGGCGTGACCAGGCCGGCCTCTTGAGGCGAAGGTGACGGCCCCGGGCCCGCGCCAGCTCCCGGCCGCGCGGGGCGCGCCGATGCCCACGGCGGCCACGACCGCGGTCGCGGGGAGGAGCGTCCGGACGAACAGCGGGGAGCGACCGCGGGTCGCGGACGCCGCCCGCCCGCGCGGCCTCGACGAAAGCGCCGACGCCCAGCGCGCGGGCGGCCCCCGGCCGGCGGACCTCGGCTCACCGGCCAGGGGCCGGACTTCCACGTCGCGCGCGCCTACGGCGCCGGCACGGTGACGGCGAACGGCGTGCCGTCGAGCGTGCCGGTCACCCGTACCGCGTCCTCGGCCGTGCGCGTGGTCCAGTCGAACCGCACGTCCGCCACGTCGCCGTCCGCCTCCACCCGCACGTCGGCGCCGGCCGTGTCGCCCTCCGAAACGTGCGCCTCGCCGGTGACGGCCACGTCCTCGACCCAGCTGGCTCCGTCGAGGACGACGGTGCCGGACTCGCGGTCGAGGGTGATCCGTCCGTCGCGGAGCCCTGGCTGCTCTGCCTCCTGCCCGACCAGGCCGGCTTCCGGCAGGGTGCGGGAGAGCGCGTCGTCGACCGTGCCGAAGGCGGCGGCGAGCAGCCGCCCGTCCGCCGGGTCGAGCCCGTCGGACGGGCCGACCGGGGGCGGGACCTGGGCCAGGACGCGCGGAAACGTGCCCAGCGCGCGGTAGTTCTCAGCGTCGCAGCCCGGCTCGCCGACCGGTTGCTCCGGGGTGGCGAGGAAGGAGCGCACCACCTCGCGCAGGCAGGCGCCGTGGGGGTCAGCGCCGTCGAGCGCGTCGACATGGCCGCCGAACGGCACGGTGAGCGCCTGCCCGTTCGGGAAGCGGTCCGCGACCAGCTCGGCCTCGTCCGCTCCCATTCCGCCGTCGAGTTCGCCGCCGATGACCAGGGCGGGGACATCCGGATACGCGGCGCCGGGAGGGATCGGCGGCGACTCGCGTCCGGCCGGCCAGGGCACGCACCACTGTGGGTAGGAGCCGCCGGTGAAACCGAAGACCTCCTCGACGGTGAAGGGGGCGACGGGCCGCTCGTTCGCGTAGTTCTCGTCGAGTTGCCGCTGACGCTCAGCCGCGGGGGCTTCGCGGTCGAACGGGTAGGTGAAGTCGCCGCAGCTGTAGGGAAGAGCGGCGGTGTCGTCCTCGTTGATCGGCACCCCCGGCTGCTGCACGATGTCGAGCACCGGCAGCGCCAGCCGGTGCAGCGGCGCCGGGTCGCCGTCGAGATAGGCGGCGACCGCCGCGTTGATCTCCCGGCCGATCACCGCGTCCCCGCCCTTCTTCTGGACGACCTGCGCGAGGGCCTCCAGCGGCACCCGCTCGTCTGGCCTCTCACGCAGCAGCTCCACGAGGGAGGCGAGCCTGTCGTCCGCGCTGCCCGGAAGCTCCCGGTAGGCGACGGAACGTTCGCACACCATGTCCAGGTCGGCGAGGCCGCGCCCGAAGGAGTCCACGGCGAGCGCGCGGCCGTACCCCTCGGGGCGCATCAGGTCGGGGCTGTCCAGGAGAACGGCCGCGGTGCGGTCGGGGAACCGGGTGGCGTAGGCCTGGGCGTACACGGTGCCGTACGAGCTGCCGTAGAAGCTGAGCCGCTCCACGCCGAGCGCGTCCCTGATCGCGTCGATGTCGGCGACGGCCTGATCGGTCGCGTAGAAGTCCCGGTCGGGGCCCAGTTGTTCGGCGCACGACGCAATCGTCGCCGGGTCGCGCACGTCGAGCCCCGGGCAGCGCAGCGGGCTGGACGTTCCGGTGCCACGCATGTCGACGACCAGCAGGTTCAGATGGTCGAGCGCCGGGCCGAGCAGTTCGCGGAAGACCTCCGTGCCCCCGGTATAGGCACCGAACCCGCCGGGGTGGACCAGAACCGTACCTGTCGCCGGGCTCGACCGGCCCGCGCGCGGCACCCAGGCGAAGCCCGCCTCGATCGTCCGCCCTTCCGGCTCCGCCCAGTTCAGCGGCACGTCGAGCGTGCCGTCGCACTGTTCGGTCGCCTCGGCGCAGGGGTGGCGCGCCGTGTCGTGGGCCGGATCGTCCGTCCGTCCGTTCCGCTCGACGCCGACGGCGGCTCCGGCACCGAGCACGGTGAAAGCGGCTGCGGTCGCGGCGAACCGCCTGCTCTTCCACACCTTGTTGATCGCTGACCTCTTCACGCGGGTCACGCTAGGTTCCGGGAGTGGGCGAAGGCGTCACACCCGCGGTTGACTTCGGCGTAGGCCTGGAGGTCTACGGCCGGCGGAACGCTTCCCCCGGGGAGGCACGTGCACGGGGCGCGGACGTTTCCTCGGAGGGCGCCGGCTCACCCCAGGACGAGCGGGAGCCTGGTCGCGAGGTCGCCGAAAGCCTCCCGTTCGGCCTCGGTCGGTGGGCGGCGGCCGGTGGCGACGGTGAGCGCGTCGGCGTCGGGGAGCGCGGCGGGGAACGCCGCGCCCGCGAGGCGTTCCAGGGCGGCGCGCGCGGCGGCGAGTGACGCGGCGGCGGGCCCCGGAGCCGTCGGGCGGTGGGCGACCAGGTCGAGGTGGTGGAGGGTCCACTCCAGCACGTAGGAGGAGAGGAAGTCCTCCACGGTCAGCACCATCTCCTGGGTGCCGACGCGGGCGGCCGGGTCCGCGAGCCGGGCGGCGCGGCCGGCGGCGGAGCCGACGTCGTCCAGGTGGAACCTGAGCAGCGCCGGGTCGCCGTAGGCGGCGGCGAGGCGGGGGATCAGCGCGTCGAGCGGGGCGTCGCCGGTCGGGGCCTCGACGAGGAGACGCCAGTAGCTGTCGGCGTCCGCCGTCGGCTCCGTCTCGGCCGGGGTGGCCAGGGTGATCAGCACGTCCTGGGCGTCGATCACCAGATGGCAGACCAGGTCGCGCACCAGCCAGCCGGCGCAGCCGGAGGGCAGCGCGAAGTCCTCGTCGGGAGTCTCGGCGACGGCGGTCAGCAGCGCCGACAGGGCGCGTGAGAAGAGCGGTTCGTGCGGGGCGTCCACGGTGTTCACACCGTCGGAGGCTAGGGGCGCGCGCGGGGGCGGACAACCGACTTCCCGCGCCCGCGCGCCCCGGCTGCTGCCGGCGCCTCACGTTTTCGGTGCCCCGCTAACGGTGCAGCCCGTCGAAGAGCAGGTCGAGTAGCCGGGCGACGCGCGCCGGCGAGTCCGGCAGGCCCTGCTCGTGGGCCCAGGCGACGCCGGCGACCAGGACGAAGAATTCGGTGGGGGTGACGTCGGTCCGGACCGTTCCCGACTCCTGGGCTCGGCGCAGGAGTTCGGTGCCGACTTCGCGCATCGCGGCGCAGGAGGCGTGCAGCCGGGTGGTCTCGTCGTCCAGGGGCTGGGCGACCTCGGCGGTCAGACCGCGGAAGGTGGTGGTCGCGGCGACGAAGGAGTGGGTCCACTCGGTGAGGGCCGGGCCTGGCGGACGGGTGGCCAGTAGCGTGCGGCCGGTGGCTGTCAGGGTGTCGAAGCGGGCCCCGAGCAGTGCCTCCAACAGGTCCTGGCGTGTGGGGAAGTGGCGGTAGAGGGTGCCGATCCCGACGCCGGCTCGGGTGGCGATCTGTTCCAACGAGGCACGTGTCCCGTGCTCGGCGAAGGTCGCCTGCGCCTCGGCGAGCAACCGCTCGCGGTTTCTCCTGGCATCGGCGCGGCGTGGCGGGCCCTTGGCCTCGTGCACTGTTCCACTTCCCCATTCCGTCTTCCCTCTGGGCCGCAGAGGGCCGCCTCCGTATGGTAGATCCCCGGAAACGGAGGTAGGCTCCGTTTGGGTCTTCGGATGGCGGGTTTCCAGCGGCCGGCGGGTGAGAGGGGCGAACGATCATGAAGAGCGCGGGATTCGACGGGGTGGCCGACCGCTGGTGGACGGCGGAACGGGCCAGGGCGCGGCTCGGCCCCTTCGGGGTGTGGGTCGCGCCGGCTACCCTGCTCGCCACGCCGGTGGCCGTCATCCGCGCGCAGCTGCGCAGGCTGGAGGGGGTGGGTTACGGGTCGTTCTGGACGGGGGAGCCGCCGGCGGGTGCACCAGCGGCGGGGCGCGAGGTGTTCAGCCAGCTCGCGGTGGCGCTTGCGGCCACCGACCGATTGGTGCTGGGGGCGGGGATCGCGAACGTGGCGGCGCGGGTGCCGTCAGCGACACACACCGCGGCGGCCACGCTGGCCGAGGCGTACCCGGACCGGCTAGTGCTGGGGCTCGGCGGAGCGGGTGGGCCCCGGCCTTTGAGCGCGCTGCGGGAGTACCTTGACGCGTTGGACGCTGTGGCGGCGCGCGCGTTGCCTGGCGCCCGGTATCCCCGGGTGCTGGCGGCGCTCGGGCCGAAGGCGTTGCGGTTGGCGCGTGAACGGGTCGACGGTGTACACCCGTTCCTCCAGCCGGTGGCGCATACGGCGTTCGCCAGACGGGTGGTGGGGGAGGGGCCGCTGGTCGTGCCGCACTTGGCGGTGAGTCTGGAGCCGGAGCCCGCGCTGGCGCGGGAGGCTATTCGGGCCGTGCGCAGGGCCAGCGGCTCCGGGCCCGTGCCGGGGGAGGGCGGGGAGAACGAGATGAGTGGGGGGGATGGGGGAAACGCCTATGACCGCAGCTATCGGCGCCTTGGCTTCGGGGATGCCGATCTGGTGGACGGTGGCAGCGACGCGCTGGTGGACGCGCTTCTAGCGCATGGTGAGCCGCTGTCGGTGGTGACACGCGCACGGGAGCACCTGGAGGCGGGGGCCGACCACGTGCTGCTGCATCCGCTGACGGCTGACCTTCCGTCGGCGGTGGACGACCTGGAGCGGTTGGCTCCGTTCTTGTTGGCGTGATGGCGTGATGGCGTGTCGGAGACGGTGTTCCGCGCCCCGTTGGCTCTTTCGCGCTGGTGGGTGAGCCGCCCGCGCGTCTGGGGCGTGGAATAAGCGCGAGTTCTGGGACGGGTTGGGCGCCGGATGGGTGAGGGTCTGTCACGTGCCGTGTTCGGTAGGCGCGTTGAGGGGCGCGAGGTGGCCACCCGGTGGCGCTCGGTGGCGAAGCGGTGAAAGTTCGTCGATACGGGGTCGTGTCGGTGCAGTTGGGCGAGTTCTTCACTGGGCTAGACCGGTGGGGTGCGTGGAAAGCCCTTCCGGAGGGGCGGGTCTACGTGCGTAAACTGGCTCTGACGTGACGTGCTCTCGTCAAGTGCAGCTGATCCGTACCGTCCCCCTCGATGCTTCAGGAGTCAGTCATGCTCTTCTCCCGTTCCCTCACCCGCCGTGCGCGGTTGCGCATGGCAACCGTGGGTGGTGTCTTCACCGCCGTGTTCGGGCTGCTGCTCACCACTCCGTCGGCCGCCGCCGACGCCTCCGAGCCGGCCGCCGGGCCGAGCGAGGTGCCCGCCGCCGTCGGTACGCTCGCCGAGGGCGAGGCGTTCATGGGCGCGGGGACCGCCATCCACGAGGGGCGTGAACTGGACGCCAGGGATGGTGGCACCATCGACCCGATGGACACCTCCGGTGTTCAGGGGATCGACGTCTCGCACTGGCAGGGGTCCATCAACTGGACCTCCGTGCGCGGCGCGGGCATCCAGTTCGCCTGGATGAAGGCCACCGAGGGCACCAGCTTCCGCGACTCCAGCTTCAACACCAACTACCCGGCCTCGCACGGCGCCGGTGTGATCAGGGGCGCGTACCACTTCGCCCGCCCCGACGTGTCGAACGGCGCCACGCAGGCCACCTTCTTCGCCTCCAACGGTGGCGCCTGGTCGCGTGACAACCTCACGCTGCCCGGCGTGCTCGACATCGAGTCCAACCCGTACGGCTCCCAGTGCTACGGCCTGTCGCAGACTCAGATGCGCACCTGGATCAACGACTTCTACAACACCTACAAGTCCCGGACCACCCGTGACGTGGTGATCTACACGACCGCCAGCTGGTGGAACACCTGCACCGGCAACTGGTCGGGCATGTCCACGAAGGCCCCGCTGTGGGTGGCCCACTGGACCACCGGCAGCCCGACCATCCCGGCCGGCTTCCCGACCTGGACGGCCTGGCAGTACACCGACCGCGGTTCGGTGAGCGGCGTCTCCGGCGGCGTCGACCGCAACAAGTTCAACGGGACCAGGGAGCGGCTGCTGGCGCTCGCCAACAACACCGCCTGACACGGTTGTTGGCTCGCTCCCCGCGGTGGGCCGGCGCCGGCGCCGGCCCACCGCTCATTCGTTCCGCTCGCTCCGCACCGCTCGTTCGTTCCGTTTCTCGCGCACGCCACCGCTTTCTTCCGCACGGCCGCGCAGCCTCCCCCACACCCCGCCGGGCGCTCCCTGACGTCCGGCGACCCCGCAGAGCCCAAGGAGTTCCCCATGGCACGTGACCTCTCCCTCGGACGCCGGACCTTCTTCGCCGCCGCCGCCGGCGTCACCGCCGCAGCCGCCGTTCCCGGCGTCGCCCGAGCCGCCGGGCGTTCGTCGTCCCGCGCGCGGGTGGCCGAGCCGCCCATCGACGCCACGGACGCCTGGGCCGCGCGGACGCCGTCGGGGGAGATATCGACGCTCAACTACACGCCCAGCATGATCATCGTGCACCACACGGTGAGCGAGAACTCCAACGACTTCTCCCGCGCCCAGGCCCACGCGCACAGCAAGTGGGTTCAGGATCTGCACATGGACGGCAACGGCTGGGTGGACACCGGCTACAACTTCCTGGTCAGCAGGGGCGGGTTCATCACCGAGGGCCGCCACCGCAGCCTCGCCACGCTCCGCGGGGGCAGCAGCTTCGTGTTCGGCGCCCACACGTCGGGTCAGAACGACGTCGGCATCGGCATAGCCAACGAGGGCGCCTACCACGACGGCGCCACGCCGCCCGCCGCGCAGTGGGACGCGCTGGTGCAGCTGTGCGCGCACGCGGCCTCGCAGTACACGATCGACCCGCAGGAGATCTACGGGCACATGGACTTCGGCAACACGCAGTGCCCGGGCATCTTCCACGACATGCTGCCGCAACTGCGGGACGAGGTCGCGGCGTTGCTTGGCTGAACGGCTGAACGGCTGAACGGCTGGACGGCTGAACGGCTGAACGGTCGGGGTCGATTGTGGGCGACCGGGGGGGCGTCCGCGCCCCCCGGAGGTTCAGTCGTCGAGAAGCCCCAGGTCGGCGGCGAGGGCGCCGGCCTGGAAGCGGGAACGGGCGCCCAACCGGCTCATGATCTCCGCGACATGGCGGCGGTAGGTCCGCACCGACATCCCCAGCTCGCGGGCGGCCGTCTCGTCGGTCACCCCCTCGCTCAGCGCCCTGAGCACCGCACGCGTCAGCGGGGCGCCTCCCCGGCCGTCCCACCCGGGGAGGCCCGGCGGCGCCGAACGCCGCCACAGCCCCTCGAAGAGCGACAGCAGCGTGCCCACGAGCGTGGCGTCGTCGACCTGCGCCGCGCACCTGCCGAGCGCCGAGTCGACCAGGACCAGTGCGGTGGTCCCGTCGATCAGCAGCAAGCCCATCGGCGGCAGCGGCGCGGTGCGCCAGTGGCCCGGCAGCCCCGGTGCGAGGTGGTCGCTACCAGTGGTCAGCCCCCTGACGCGCGCCGGTCCCCCATACCGTGCCAGGGCCTCGTGCAACGCGTCGTCGAGCCCCTGGTCGGGGTCCGGTCGCGTTCCCCGCTCCCGAGCCGGCTCGCGCGCCGGCGCGAGCACGGCGTCGACGCGCTCCTCGGCCGTCGCGCACAACCGCGCGACCCGGTCGTGCAGTGCCCCGCCCTCCTGACGGAGCGGGGTGATCGGCCCCCGGCCCGAGCCCGGCGCCCGATGGCGGCTGAGGAGGTCGAGCAGCCCGGCCACCTCCGGTGGCGCGGGGGGCCCTTTCTCGTTCTCTTGCCCGTTCTCGACGGGTGGATGGTCGGTGGGCATGGCAATTCCCCCAGTGTCATCGCCGCGTTGTCGCCCGTTCTTCCTCACCACCGGGCCCGCGCACGGACCGGCTACTCCTTCCGGTCCCGCCCGGTCGTTCGCCCGGCGTCTCCTCCGCTAGGACGCGTTCGGCGGGCCGGCGGTGGGCAGCACACCCAACTCGGCGGCGCGCGCGCCGGCCTGGAAGCGCGAGGTGATGCCCAGGTCGCGCATGATCTGGGCGACCGTCCGCCGGTAGGTGCGCGGCGAGACGGCCATCCGGCGGGCGGCTGCCTCGTCGGTGAGGCCGCCGCGCAGGCACCGCAGCACGTTCTGCGCGGGCTCGGTCCGCAGCCTGGCGACCGCGCCGTGGAAGTCGCTCAGCGGCCTGGCCGCCTGCCAGGCGCCCCGCAGCAGTTGACAGGTGACGGCGACCATCGCCGGGTCGCGCACCAGGGCCGGCCGCTGCCCGTTGGCCGCCCGCGGAGGAACGATCAACGCCAGCTCGCCGTCGACCAGCAGAATCTCCCGCGGCTGGCCCGCGTCCACGCGGATCTCGCAGCCGCCGGCGGCGAGCGCCAGCAGGCGCGCACGGGAGGCGCGCACGGCGCGCGGCGTCAACAGCACGCGCGCCGGTACACCGCGCGCCCTCGCCGTCTCCAACGCGCGCAGCCCGCCGGCGAGCAAGGTGGTCAACTCCGGCCTCCCACTGGTGGTGACCACCGCGAAGTGGTCAGCCCGGTCGAGCAGCCGCCGCGCCGTCGCCGGCAGTCGGGTGCCGTCGAGGTGACGGACGGCGGACCGGGCGGCCGGCCGGTGCCGGCGGGCGGTGCCGGCCGAGGCCGCCGCCCCCGGCGGGCGGCGTTCGACGCCCGGAAGGTCGGGGGGCCGAGCCGGCTGTGGTGCGCGTTCCGCGTGGGTGCTGCCCAGGACAAACACGATTCCCCGTTCGTGTCAGGGCATCGCCGTTCCAGGAGGGACGCGCGCGGGCACGTCCGCGGGGGCATGCCTGACAGGACATGGGAGAGCGCGAGGGCCCGACTGCCGCCGCGGGCGAGGTCGCCCCGAGGGCCGGCTGGTCAGGCGCGCTGTCAGGCCACTCACTTCCCCCGTGAAACAAGCCTGGCGACTACGTCCAAAAGCGTATGGGCGCTTCCTGTAAAGAGTCAACGTCGCTCGGGCGAAGACCGCACAGGCCCCGAGCGCCTTGCGGTGGCCTGGGCTGTTTTGCCCCCTCCTCGGGTCCTGCTTCACGACGGCGAACCGCGTTCGGCCGGCCGGGCCCTCCGTTGGAGCGTCAGGAGGTCGGGAGCGTCAACGCGGCGGGGTGTCGGGGGCGCCCCTGGAGGGCGTGGTGGCGTGCTCTCGCGCCGGCGAAGCGGCCGGTTCCTCGGCCACGGGGGCGTCGGCGGGTGCCAGCCTGGGCCGGGTGGCGCGCGCGACTGGGGCCGCGCCCGGTGAGCCCGCGTTCGCCCGGTAGGTGGCCTCGATTTCCCGGCGCTCCAACCACAGGTGGCGCAGGGCCAGCATGAAGATCACCGAGCCCATGACGTTGGCGACGAAGTGCCACCAGACCCGGTAGGTCCACAGACCGGGGCCCGGTTCCATCACCCCGAACCACGTGGACAGCCCGATCGCCTGGCTGGCGCCCAGGGCGATCGAGACGGTGAGCACCAGGTGCTCCACGCCGTGGATGCCCTGCATCCAGACGCCCATCCGCCCCCACTTGCGGGCTTTGGTGTGCAGCGCCCGCCGGGTGATCAGCAGTACCCCGACGAGGCCGGCGAGGAAGACGAAGTTGCCCACCAGGTGCAGGATCTCCATGCCGAGTTCGGGGGTCGAGGAGTCCACCTGCCCGAGCCCTCTGGCGAGGCTGTCCCCCCAGGGGGTCATCCACGCCTCGTCGTTGTTGTGCCCGATCCAGTAGGCGGCCTGCGCGAAGTGTTCCTGTACGTGGGCGAGCTGGCCGACGATGCCGACCAGGATCAGACAGGCCGACGCCTGGAAGAGCATCGGGTGCACCGAGCGACGGTTCGCGTAGGCCAGCACCCCGACGGCCGCCCACATGGCGACCGCCCAGAGCACGAGTAATACCGCCCCGAGAACGTCCAGGAAAGATGCGTGGTCGTGCGTCATTTCGCCTCCCGCTACCGACTGCGGACCGTGTGCCGTTGAGGACTTCGATTCACGGTAGTCGCCCGTCGGGTGCGCCCCATCCTCGAAGTTGCTCAGTTTTCCGCAAGTTCCGCGCGCACGAAAACAATCAGGAAGATGCGGGCCGCTGAGATGCCGACCATCATGGGCCACGCAAATGGCCGCAGCGTAGGAAAGGACGTTCTATGCCAACACTGTTGGGGTCGCTGCGCAGGCTCGCACTCACCCCTTCGCTCCGCGACGTCACTTTCAATCGGCGTGGGTTTCCCGTAAAGGCGACGTCGCGCACCGAGCGCTTGGAGGTGATACCCCAGTCGGTGATCTGCGGATTCGAATGGGCGATTGAGGCGCGTGGTCTGTGGGAGGTGGAACGAAGGCTCCTGATGGTGGAACCCGAATTGCGCGGCTACGCCTACGAGGGCGCCACCATGGCCTACACCATTCGCGACGCGATCCATGGCAAGCGCACCAGGGAGTTGCTGCTGGGGCCGGCCCAACCGCACTTGTTCCTCAGCTATATCGGGGTGGGCTTCGCCCTGTCCCGGCTGCCGAGGCGGCTGTGGCGGAAGGTAGTGCCCGACCTCACGGGTTCGCGGTACTACCCGCGGGTGACCTGGTTGGCCGTGGACGGGTACGGCTTCGACCGCGCGTACTTCCATACCGACCGGTGGGTGTCCGCTCAGAAGGTGCCGCACGCCTACCCCTGGGCCGGCTCGGGTGACTACTTCCTGCGCGCCGTCGACCAGGGGATCGGCCGGGCGCTGTGGTTCATCCACGGCGCGGGGGTCGCCGCGGTCACCGACGCCGTGCTGCGGTTCCCCGAGCACCGGCGCGCGGACCTGTGGAGCGGGGTCGGCCTCGCCGCCACCTTCGCCGGCGGCTGCGAGTCGGAGGACTTCTCCGCGCTGCGCCGGCTCTCCGGAGAGCACTGGGCCGAGGTCGGGTTGGGCACCGTGCTGGCCGTCAAGGCGCGGGTGCACGCCGGCTTCGTACCGAAGCACACCGAGCCGGCCTCCGCTCTCCTCGCCGGCATGTCGGTGCCGGAGGCCGTCGCGCTCGCCGACCGGGCCGAGGAGTCCGGCGGTCGTGCGGAGGCGGGCCTGTCCTACGAGGGTTGGCGCCGCCGGATCGCCGGCCGCATTCCGCAGGCCGAAGCGGATCGGAGATGACCCCGGCCACGCGGACACCGTGGCGCGATGAGTTCGCACGCCCCGTGCGATCTCTACTGATGTGCCGTCAGCTCGGCGGCCAGGGAAGGCAGCGCACTTCGAGGAGTGAGACATGAACCCACAGGACATCGCCGGCACCACGGCCCTGGTCACGGGCGCGAGCCGGGGTTTCGGCCGGGGCATCGCCACCGCCCTGGCCGAAGCGGGGGCCAGGGTGGTGGGGGTCGCGCGGGACGGTGAGGCGCTGGCCGAGTTGCGCGAACGGCTCGGGGACGGTTTCGTGCCGGTGGTCGCCGACGCGGCCGACCCGGTCACCGCCGGCCGGCTGCTTGACACCCACCGGCCCCGCACCCTGGTGCTCAACGCCGGCGCCAACCCCCTGACCCGACCGCTGCACCAGCAGACCTGGGAGTCGTTCAGCCGGCCGTGGCAGGTGGACGTCCAGCAGGCGTTCCACTGGTGTCGCGAGGTGCTGCTCCGGCCGCTCGACCCGGGCAGTACCGTGATCGCCCTCTCCAGCGGAGCCGCTGTCAACGGCTCGCCGCTCAGTGGCGGCTACGCCGGAGCCAAGGCGACCGTGCGTTTCGTCACCGCCTACGCGGCGGCGGAGGCTGAGCGGCTCGGGCTCGACACCAGGTTCGTCTCGCTTCTGCCCAAGCTGACCCCGGAGACGGAGCTGGGCGCCGGGGGCGTGGCCGCCTACGCCGCCCAACAGGGCGTGGACGTGCCGACGTTTCTCGAAGCGATGGGACCGGCGCTCACCGTCGAACAGGTCGGCAAGGCCGTCATCGACGTGCTGTCCGATCCCGACCACGGGCTGGCCTGCCTGCTCACCCCCGCCGGCCTCAGGGCCATGGCCTGATTTCACGACCGTCCGGCCGAGTCGGCCGGGGAAGAGACGGGCCCCGGCGAGAGCGCACTCGCCGGGGCCCCGCTGTGTGCCGGCGCGTCGAACGGCCGGCGGACCGGTCAGGCAGCCACTGGCTTGGCCGTGTCGGCCCTGGGGGTGGGGTCACCCGGGTGCGGCAGCGACTCCTCGGCCTTGGACGGGGCGAGGAACGCGGCTACCAGGCCCAGCAGCGCGACCCCGGCGGCCACCCACTCGGCTGCCTTGAACCCGTCGATGAACGCTTCGGGCGAGGCATAGCTGCCGTTGGCGGTGAACACGGCGGCGAGGATGGCGACGCCGAAGACCCCGCCCACCTCGCGCAGCGCGTTGTTGGTGCCGGCCGCGACGCCCGAGTCGTTGACGGGGACCGCGGCCACGACCGCGTTCGCGACGGTCGGGAAGCAGAACGCGATGCCGATGCCGGCGATGACCAGCGGCGCGACCAGGGTGCCGAAGCCCACGCCGAGTTCGCTGACGGCGGCGAGCCACCCCAGCCCGATGCCCTGGAGCAGCAGTCCGCTGATCATGAACGGCCGGTTCCCGAAGCGGTCGGCGAGCGCCCCGGCGACCGGCGCGAACAGCAGCGGCATCCCCGTCCACACGAGGATGCGCAGCCCGGCCTCGAAGGGCTGGTAGCCCATGCCGATCTGGAAGAACTGCGAGATCATGAAGAGCGAGCCGATCAGCGAGATGAACTGGCAGAAGATCACGCCGTTCGCCGTCGAGAAGCCGCGCCTGCGGAAGTACTCCAGCGGCAGCATCGGATGGTGGGCCCGGCGTTCCCAGCCGAGGAAGGCCGAGAGGAGCGCGGCGCCGACCACCAGCGAGCCGATCACCTCGACGCTGTCCCAACCCTCGCTCGGGGCACGCACCGGTGCCCAGGTCAACGCGAAGAGCCCGGCGATCACCAGGGGCAGGCCCACCAGGTCCAACTGCGGCCGGGGGCCGCGGCTCTCGCGCAACAGGAGGCCGGAGAGGACCATGGCGACGACGCCAACCGGCACGTTGATCCAGAAGATCCACTGCCATGCGATGCCCTCGACAATCGCGCCGCCCACCACCGGGCCGGTGCCGACGCCCAGCCCGGTGATCCCGCCCCAGATACCGATGGCCATGCCGCGTTTCTCGGTGGGGAAAGCGTCGCTGATCAGGGTCAGGGTCAACGGCAGCACCACGGCGGCCCCGACGCCCTGCACCACCCGGGCGGCGATCAGTCCGTCCGAGGTGGTGGCAAGGGCGCACGCCGCCGAGGCGGCGGTGAACACCCCGAGTCCGACGATGTACATGCGGCGCCGGCCGAACCGGTCGCCGAGCGCGGCTCCGGTCAACATCAGTGCGCCGAAAGCCAGGTTATAGGCGTTGATCGTCCATTCCAGGTCGGAAAGGCTGGCGTTCAGATCCTCCTGGAGAGTGGGCAGCGCGGTCGACACCACCACGACGTCCAACGCGGCGACGAAAGTGCCGATCGAGGCCAGGATCAGCGTCCATGTGGTGCGTGCCCCGCCCCCCTGCTTCGTGACGTTCGCCATCAGTGGCTCCCCTCGGTCTGAACCGGGAGCGGCGCGCTCCGTGCCGCGGCCTTTCGGCGCGTCCCGGGCGTGAGTTCGGACATGGTGGTTTCTCCGTTCAATGCGTCGTCTCGTACGCGGGAGGGAACATGCGGGCGAATACGCGGGGGAGCCCCCGGAAGTCGGCGGCCCGGTCACGGATTCGCCCGGATGACGGCTGAATACGGACTTCCGGGGGCGATTCCTCGGCGGAGCCCGGAGGGAGGGGGAGAAGTGACGTTGCGTCCCTCCGGGCTCCACCTATAGAGATCCGAGGGGCGCGGCAAACTCATCGTGCTCGGCGCGCCGTCCCCCGGGAATTCGCCGGACGGCGCGGTGGCCCTCGCGGTCGGCGCGGTCAGCGCGTGGGCGACCTGCCGAGCAGCGCCACCAGCCGGTCGCCGGGGCCGGCCGTGGGGGCCACCACGACGGGCGCGGCGAACAGCGCCTCGTGCGGGGCGCCCCCCAGCACCACGGGCAGTACGGTCAGCATGTCGGAGGCCAGTTCGGCCGATATTGGTCGGGGCGCGCCACAGGCGATGCCCAGGTCCCAGCCGTGCACCGCGATCTCGATCGCGCCGACGACCGCGACGATGTCGGTCGCCAGCGGCAGCCCGCCGACCTCCATCAGGTCTCTTGAGCCGGCCGAAGCGGGCCAGCCGCGCAGCAGTTCCCCGCTGCGCCGGTGGAACTCGGCGATCAACTCGGCCGAGGACTCCGCCCCGCCGGGGCCTGTCGAGGGCGGCACGGTCAGGCAACCGGAGTCCGCGCCCTTCTGGAGCAGCGCCATCGACTCGTTGAGATGGCCGAGCAGCGCCCGCACGTTCCACTCGGCGCAGGGTGTCGGGCGGTCGAGATGGTGCGGGGCCACCGCGTCGACGCTGTCCCTCCCGAAGCTGACGGCCCGCGTGAGCAGGTCGAGGCCGGAGGCCGACCCGGTCACCGGAGGGCGCGCGTTCGTGCAGGGGCCAGTCGGGGCGGCAGGCCGAAGGTGTCGAACAACTCGCCGTCCAGGAAGGCGAGGATGCCGCCGATCCGATCGCCGGAGAACGTCAGCAGCTGGAGCGCGTGCGCGTGGTGCCAGCCGTCGGGACCGCGGCGGTAAGCGGCGAGCGCCGGCTGACCGTTGGCCGTGGTGCCCAGCAGCCGGTGCGCGCCAGGCGCGGTCAGGATGCGCGTCGACATGAAGCGCAGCACCGCGTCGCGGCCGGCGAACCAGGTGACGTTCGGTGGCATCTCCAGCGTCACGTCCGCACGTAGCAGCCGCAGCAGCGCGGGGATGTCTGCCCGCTCGAACGCGGCGACATACTGCTCCAACAGGGCGCGGCGGCGCGGTTCGTCGGGCTCCTCCACCTCGTCCTCGATCGGCCCGACGCGCTCCAACTGGGCGCGTGCGCGTTGCAGGGCACTGTTGACCGCGGCCGTGCTGGTGCCGAGCAGCTCGGCGACCTCGGCCGCCGGCCAACCCAGCACCTCCCGCATCAGCAGCACCACCCGCTGGCGGGCCGGCAGGTACTGGAGGGCCGCGATGAGCGCCAGCCGGAAGCTGCCGCGCGAGGCGACGACCGCGGCCGGGTCGGCGGCCATCGTGCTGAGGACGGTGTCCGGCAGCGGCTGCACCCAGCTGACGTCGCGCCCGGCGACGACCAGCCGCTGCTCCGGGTCCTCGCTCGGTGCGCCGAGCCCGGAGGGCAGCAGCCGCCTGCTGCGGTGTTCGAGCGAGGCGAGGCACGCGTTGGTCGCCACCCGGTAGAGCCAGAAGCGCAACGAGGAACGGCCCTCGAAGCCGTCGAACGAGCGCCAGGCGCGAAGATAGGTCTCCTGCACCAGGTCCTCCGCGTCGTGCACCGACCCCACCATCCGGTAGCAGTGCGCCAGCAGCTCCTTGCGGAACGGGTCGGTGAGCCGCACGAAGTCCGCCCGGTCCGGGGCGGGTTCGCCGCTGGGACCGGCCGGCCCGGGGCGGACCGCCGTCTCGGGCCTGGCTTCCGTCGCCTCGCTGCTCATGTCCACTCCCTGACTACGACGTTGGCGGTGGCTCGGAGTAGAGACCCCGCGGGGCGCCAGGACTCATCGCTCCGCCCCGCCCCGTGTCTCGGGCACCCGCGCCGCACCGACGGTCCAGCCGGTGATCCGCCGCGCCGCAAGCAGCGCCGACCAGGCGACCAGCCCCAGCAGCGCGTCGTCCGCCGGGTGGGTCGCCCGGAATTCCCGCACCTCGGCCCCGGTCACCCGGTAGGGCGCGAGCGCGGTCAGCAGCGCCAGCCGCGCCGCCGGTCTCTCGTCCGAGGGGAGCGGCTCCACCAGGGAGTCGACCCATGCGCCCGAGAGTCCGAGCGGGTCGCCACGCCAGTCGCCGACCACGTCGCCGACCAGGCGGCGGATCGCATCCGTCGTCGCCGCGGTGGCCGACGCCTCGACGGCGCCGTGCAGTTGGGCGAAGGCGTCGGCGACCGGTGGGTTGGAGCGCGCCCAGCCCAGCTCCGACGGGAGCGGCCGTGGCGCGCGGACCAGCCCGGCGGCAAGCCCGGGCGGGTTGGTCGCGGCCACCCGGCTGGCCATGGCGCGCCCGCCGACCCGCCGGGCGACCCGCAGCGTGCGGCCGGCGCCCGGCAGGAAGGACCCCTCGACCAGTACGTTGATCGCCCGGTTCAGGAAGTGGAAGTACTGCCAGACGCCGACGAACTCCGGCGTCTGCGCGGCACTGAACGGCGTCGGCGACGCGCCCGCCTCGGTCATCCCGGACCCGGCCCACCTGCTCAGCTCGCGGTAGGCCGGGTCGAGGTCGTCCACCGCGACGCCGTCCAGCAGCCCGGTGGCGAAGGCGCTGGCCCCGCCGCCGTAGAGCATCACCGTGTGGGCGTCCACGCAGTAGGGGCACTCGTTGAGCCGGGAGACGGTCGCGGCCAGTGCCTCCTTCGCCAGCCGGGGGGCGTGGCCTGTGGCGAGCAACGTCTCGCGGAAGGCGACCCAGTTCGCGACGAGCAGCTCAGGAGCCGCTGAGAACATGGTCACCGCCTCGACGAGCCGGCCCAGTTCGCTTCTGGCTTGCCCGTACACCGCCGCCACCGCCCCGGTCGCCCGCTCGGGCGGCACGGTCGCGACGTAGCGCACGCGTCTCGACGCGTCGGCCATGCGGACCACCTCTCGTTGTCGCTGGGGAGACACCCGGGGGACCGGGGCGGTCGCCGGGTGGCGTGTGCGTGCCGTGTGCGCTGTGCCCGCCGTGCCGCGCTCAGGCGAAGTGCCGCATCACGCGCTGTCGGAAGACCTCGTAGGCGGGGGTCCGTCCCTCGTCACGCAGGTCGACCACGCCGGCGGCGGCCAGTTCGGCCGCGGCGTGCGCGTCCCTGCGGCAGAAGAGCCGCGCCGCTGCCTCGTGGTGCGGTGTGACCAGGTCGGCCACGGCACGGGCGCGCAGCGCGAACACCGCGCCCTGGCCGACCTCGGCGCGGTAGGCGGAGGTGCCCTTGGCGAACGCCTCCAGTTGGTCGGCCTCGACGCCGCCCGCGTAGGTCACGGCCAGGGCCGCCCCCGACACCAGGTCGGCGCGGCGCTCCGGGGGAAAGCCCTCGATGGTGGTCAGCAGCCGTTCCACGTCCCCGCCGTGGGTGAACCACATGCCGCGCCCGACGCCCTGGTCGACCACCCGGCGGGTGTAGTCGGCCGGCCCCGGCCAGGGGTAGGGGCCGCCGACGTGCTGCCCCTCCACCCAGGTGCGGTGGTCGAAGAACGCCATGTGGAAGCCGTAGCCGTCCATGATCAGCCAGTTGAGGGCCGGGTGGTCGGCGAGGGCCCGCGCGTCGGGGAGCGCGCGGCGCCAGAGCGCGCGAGGCAGTCGTGCCAGCGCGAAGCCCACGCCGATGTAGGCCATGAAGATGTGCCGCGAGCCGGGGCCGGAGGTGAAGTCGGGTCCGGCGAGGAAGGTCTCCACCAGCCGGTTGCCGCCTGTCGGCCGGAGCACGTCGCGGATGGTCAGGGCCATGGCCGCGCCCTCGTAGGCGAAGCCCTGGTACTCGCGCTCCAGTCCTTCCAGCCGGGTGACCAGCGCCTCGTGTCCCCGCTGCTCGATGCCGAACTCGTATCCCAGCAGGAACTGGAGCGCGCTGTGCTCCAGCTTCGCGCGGGCGGGCGCGCTCGCGGTGTCGAACCCGCGCGTGGTGAAGCGGATCTCGGAGGTGTCCGGGGTGGTCAGGCGCTTACGCAAGGAACCGAGCAGCGTCGCTGTCATGGCAACCTCTCTGACAACGGGTCGACGGCCGGCGGCCGGGGGCCGGCTCAGCCGGGGACGGGCGCGAACTGGCCGGGGCGCCGGCCGTCGCCGGCCGGGCCGCGGTAGGCCTGGGCGATCTCCAACCACGCCGTGGCGGCCACCCCGTTCGCTTCGAGAGAGAGGTCGGTGGCGTGCCGGCGGCGCGCCACCAGCAGGCAGAAGTCGTGCGCGGTGCCGGTGACCCGCTGCTCGGCGTCCTCGGGGCCGAACGCCCACAACTGCCCCGAAGGCGCTGTCAGCTCGAAGCGGAACTCCTCGGCCGGGGGCTTGATGCCCTGGGCCAGATAGGCGAAGTCCCTGGTCCTGACGCCGAAGGCCACCAGGGGGGCGATCCGGTCGGTGGGGGCGCGCCGGATGGCGAGGGCGTCGGCGATGTCCTGGCCGTGCGCGAACACCTCCATCATTCCGGCGCTGGCCAGCACGGCCGGCGGCAGCGGGTTGACCAGCCACGGCACCACGGAGTCGGCGGGCTTGGCCGCCAGCCCCCGGGTGGCGACCTCGCGCTCCGCGCGCCAGCAGGCGAGGTTGGCGGCCGGGGTGTCGCGGCGGTGCTCGGCGAGCGCCGCGTCGATGGCACTCTGGAAGTCCACCCGCGCCGGTGCGGCCAGCGCCTCGAACCGCTCCACGTCGGTGGCGGCAGCG
Organism: Streptomyces sedi; assembly: GCF_006335015.1. Classification (GTDB taxonomy): domain Bacteria; phylum Actinomycetota; class Actinomycetes; order Streptomycetales; family Streptomycetaceae; genus Streptomyces; species Streptomyces sedi. The sequence goes on along the minus strand of NZ_VDGT01000001.1, from coordinate 307,859 downwards.
GCGGCGATCCTGGCGATGAAGGCGAGATGGGCGATCTGGTCGGCGATCGTCCAGCCGGCGGCCGGCGTCGGCAGCGCCCACTGGTGCTCGTCCAACTCCGCCACCAGGGCGTCGATCTCCTCACTCTCGGCGGTCAGCGCGGCGTACACGTCCTGTTGTTCCCTCACGCCTTCTCCTCTTTTCCCGGCAGAGCGGGTCGGATTTTCCGGAATCGACGAATGTGGAAGCGGGCCCGGTATCCCGGTAATCGGAATACCGGGCCCCTTGGTTCGTGACTCCGAGTATCACCAGTCAGACGGGTGCTGTCTTCTCGCTGCGTGCTGTCTCGGCGGGCACGCGGAAAGCGGTCGACGGCACCGCAGATCCCGGAGGGCAACCACGAAGATGCGCGCCCCGGCGGCCGGCAGAAGTATTTCCCGTGGCATGGCCGCGCCGACGGCCATGGCGGCACGCTGACCGACCACCACGAAGGGCGGAGCACATGTCCCAGGCCAGTACCCAGGCTTCCAGCGCCGACGAGGCGGTGGACGCCGCCGGCGTCCGCGCGCTCTCGGGCCGCATCGCCGGCGCGTGGGCCGAGAACGACGGAACCGCCTTCGCCGACGTCTTCACCGAGGACGCCACCGTCATCCTGCCGGGTGACGTCTTCCTGCGGGGACGCGCGGAGATCCGCACCTACATGACCGCCGCCTACGCTGGCCCCTACCGGGGAACCCGGGTCACCGGCGACCCCAGGACCGTCACCTTCCTGAGCGAGGACGCCTGCGTGATGGTGACCTACGGGGGCGTGCTGGTGCCGGGGGAGACGGAGGTCGCCGCCGCGCGGGCGATCCGCGCGACCTGGGTCTGCGTCCGCCGGGACGGCGACTGGCACGTCGCGGCTTACCAGAACACGCCCGTCAACACGCCGTCCTGACGGTCGGGAGCCGCCAGGGGAGCGCGGCCCCTCGACCGCGCTCCCCCGGCGGCACCCCTGGCGCGGGTCGGCGCGACTTCCTTCCGCGCGCCTTTTCCGTCTCTTACCCACCCCCCTTCACCCTTTTCTTCTCCGGACCGCCGAACGGGGAATTCCGGGAAACTGCCCGGAATTCCCCGGCACGCGGTCGACGACAGGAGGCACCGCGGTGGCGAACGCCCCGGACGACAGGCAGACAAGGACGATGACGCTGGAGGCGTTCGCCGACACGATCATTCCCGGCGAGAAAAGGTGGCCGGGGGACCGGGCGGTCGCCGGCATCTCCGAGGGCGGTGGCGCCGTCGCCGCGGGCGCCCTCATGCTGCTGGAGATGCCGGAGGGCGGCATGGAGAACGCCCTCGACGATCTGGCCGAGGCGCTCAACGCGCACGCCGACGAGTACCGCGAGCGGCACGCGCTCGCCGAGGACGGCTCGGTGCCCCCGTTCGTCGCGCTGAGCGCCGAGCAACGGGTCGCGCTGGTCGTCGAGTTGACGACGCCAGGGCATCCGGAGAAGGAGTTGTGGACCGGGCTGGCCCTCTTCTGCAACATGGCCTTCGACACCGGTGCGCACTCGCACACCGTGGACGCCCTGCGGGAGGGCCACCCGGGCCTGGTCACCCTCGGCTTCGCCGCGCCAGACAGCGACGGGCTGTGGCGCTTCCCCGACTTCTCCTACCGCGAGCGGTTGGCCTCGCCGCACCCCGACACCACCCCGACAGGGAGTCCGGCATGACCACTTCGGAAGAGACACCGGAAGAGACAGACGTCCTCGTCATCGGCAGCGGCTTCGGCGGAGCCATCCCCGCGTACCATCTCGCCGCCGGCGGCGCGCGGGTGCGGGTCCTGGAGCGCGGGCCGTGGCTGAGCGGGACCGAGTTCGACCACGATTTCCGGTTCGGGTCCTCCACCACCCGGATCTTCGACTTCGTCGTGGGCGACGGGATGAGCGTGCTCAGCGGCAACTGCGTCGGAGGTGGCAGCGTTGTGTACTTCGCCGCGATGCCGCGCGCGCCCCGGTTCGTCTTCGAGCGGCAGGGCAGCATCGGCCGGCGGATGTGGCCGGCCGCCGTCACCCGCGACTCGCTCGACCCCTGGTACGACCGGGTCGTCGAGGCGCTGCCCGTGACGATGTCCGACTGGAACACCGCCACCTACGCGGGCGGCGTCTTCGGCGCCGCCTGCGCCCGGGCCGGCCACACCGCCAACCCGGTGCCGGCCGCGATCGACAACGCGCTGTGCGTCAACTGCAACTGGATGATGTCGGGTTGCCGTTTCGACGCGAAGCGCTCGCTGCTGCTGAACTACCTGCCGGCGGCCGTCGCCCACGGGGCCGAGGTCAGCCCGCTCCACGAGGTGCAGCACATCGCGAGGAATGACGACGGCGGCTTCCTGGTGCACTACGACGTGCTCGACGAGGTCGACTACCGGGTGCGGACCGGGCAGGGCCGCATCCGGGCGAAGATCGTCATCGTCGCGGCGGGGGCCGGCGCCACCCCGGTCATCCTGCGCCGCTCGGAACCCCGTCTCGGCGCGCTGCCACGCGCGGTGGGCCGCTACTTCTCCGGCAACGGGGAGCGGCTCAACACGGCCGTGCTGAACGAGGAGCGGGTCGGCGAACTGCTCGGTCTCTCCCGCGAGGAGGGGGTGGCGTTTCGGGCCGCGCAGATCGGCAAGGGGCCGACCGTGGCGACCTGGGACCGGCTGGACGGCGCCCTCCCGGAGTTCGAGCGGTTCTCGCTGGAACAGCTGTACTTCCCGCCCGGGTTGGGCACCATCCTCGCCCAGGTGCCGGACGCCCAGGGCCCCACCTGGTTCGGCGCGGAGAAGAAGGAGATGCTGCGGGACTGGCAGTCCTGGCTGACGGTCTTCACCATGTCGGAGGACGACAACGAGGGGGTCTTCGGCCCGCCGCCCGAGCGGGGCAACGCGGACCGGCTCTCCCAGCAGATGCTCGGCTTCGGCCCCCTCAGCTACCACCCGACGGCGAACACGCTGCGCGGCTGGGAGCTGTCGGACGCCGCCGTCAGGGAGATCCTGGAACGCGACGGCCTGGCCCGGGTGATGCCCTGGACCAACGACGTCGTGGGCGCCTACACGGTGCATCCGCTCTCCTCTTGCCGTATCGGCGACGACCCGGCGACCTCCGCGCTGGACGACGGCCACCAACTCCGCGGCCACGAGGGCATCTTCGTCACCGACGGCTCGGCGGTGCCCGGCGGCCTCACCGTCAACCCGGCGCTGACCATCGCCGCGCTCGCCGAGCGCGCGGTGCCCGGCATCGTGCGGGCCGCGAGGGAGCGGGGGGTGGCGGTGCGTTACGGCGCTCCCTCGCCCGACGGTTCGACCAGTGGGCGGCGCGCCACGCGCGACAGCGTCGCGCATCTGGTGGGCGACTGAGGGGCCGCCGTTCCGTGTGCCAGGGGTCCACCCGCCGCCAGGACAGGGCGGGCCCCGGCGCGCCATGAGGAGAGAGATGAGGGAGGCACCATGACGGCGCGACTCGTCGGTCGCGCGCTGCGCGGCCTGTCGCTGGCGCAGCTACGCCACGTGACGCCGGTGCGGGCGCGCGCGGCGCCGCCCGGGGTACGGCGCGTGTACCGGGCCGTGGAGCGGGAGTTCGGGGTGCTGGCCCCGCCGTTGGCGGCGCACGCCGCGGCGCCGGCCACCCTGGCGGCCTGCTGGGCGCTGCTGCGGGAAACGCTGCTCGTGCCGGGGGCGGCGAGCCGGGAGGCCAAGGAGGCGGTCGCCGCTGCCGTCTCGGTCGGGAACGTCTGCCCGTACTGCGTCACCATGCACGCCGGTGCGCTGCGCGGCCTGGCCGCCGGCCCGGTGGCGCGCGCCGTCGAGCGCGGTGCGTTCGAGGCGATCCCCGAGGGGGGAACGCGCGCCGTGGCGGGGTGGGCGGCGGCCGGAGCCCGCCGGGATTCGGCCGGGCCGCCCCCTTTCCCCGCCGCCGCGCCCGAACTCATGGGCGTGGCACTGCTGTTGCATTACCTCAACCGCGTGGTCAACGTGTTCCTCGGCGAACTCCCGTTGCCACCGTGGGCGCCGGCCCGCACCATGGGCGCCGTCTCGCCGGTGCTCGCCTGGGTGATCCGCTCGGCCGGCCGGCGCGTCGGCCCGCCGGGCCGGGCCCCGGCGGCGGGCGCGGCCCCGCCGCCCGATCTGCGCTGGGCGGCCGGCAACGGGTCGGTGGCCAGGGCGGTCGCTGAGGCCGCTCTTGCGGCTGAGGCGGCCGGGGCGCGGGCGGCACCGCTCGCGGTGCGGGAGCTGCTCGCCGGGCAACTCGCCGACTGGGACGGCCGGCCGAGGGGGCCGAGTCGCGCCTGGGTCGACGACGCGGTCGCGCCACTCACGCCGGGGGAGCGCCCCGCCGGCCGGGTGGCGCTCCTGGTCGCACTCGCCTCCTACCAGGTCACTGACGACGACCTGGCGGCGCTCCCGGAGCCGGCGCGGGACGAACGCGCGCTGGTCGAGCTCGTCTCCTGGGCCGCCATGGCCGCCGCCAGGACCGTGGTGGCCTGGTCGGCCCCCGAGGCGGCGTAGCGGCTCTCCCCCGGGGGGCCAGCGACGTCCGCGCCGGCGGAGACATCCGCGTCATCAGGAACGTCCAAAACGTCAGGAAGGGGGGCGCTCCCGGATGAGCCCGCGCAAGGTCAACCCGCAGCTCCGCACCGCCATGATCGACATCGCCGCCCGGCTGCTCGCCGAGGAGGGGCCCGCCGCCTTCTCCGCACGGCGGATCGCGGAGGAGGCCGGCAGCTCCACCATGCCGGTCTACACGCACTTCGGCGGGATGGCCGGGCTGGTGCGGGAGATCGTGCACGAGGGATTCGCCCGGCTCCAGGACGGGTTCAGCGAGGTGGCGGAGTCCGACGACCCGGTGGCCGACATGGCGCTGCTGGGCCGGGTCTACCGCCACAACGCGCGTGTCCGTCCGCATCTGTACGCGGTGATGTTCGGTGGGGCCTCGCTCGCCGGCTTCTCGCTCTCGGACGACGACCGCACCCACGGCCGGTACACCCTGACGCCGGTCATCGCCTGCGCTCGGCGCTGCATCGCGTGCGGGAGGTTCCGCACGGACGACGCCGAGCTGGTGGCGCAGCGCATGTGGATCGCGACGCACGGCCTGGTGACCCTCGAACTGGGGCAGTACCTGGTGGCGCCGTACGACGCGGAGCGCACCTTCGAGGCTCAGTTGGTGGGCCTGATGACCAGTGCCGGCGACGAGGTGAGGGCCGCCGTCCGCTCGGTCGACGCGTCACGCGCCCGCGAGCCGTTCCCGCTGGCGGACGGGTGGGACGCGGCGGACAGTGCCTAGAGGGCCTCTCTTTCGGATCCTCACCGACCCCGCGAGCCCGCGAGGATCCGAAAGAGAGGCCCCGACACGGGCCGCGCGGCTCGCGCCAAGGTCAGCGGGCCAGCGCGGGCCGTTCGTGGGCGGTGGCGGGCGGGGTGAAGGGGCCCCAGGTGAACGCGGGCAGCCAGTGGGCCGGGTCGGCGCCCCGCCAGTCGAGCGCGGCCAACTGGGCGGGCGAACGCCGGCCGGTCAGCGAGCGCAGCAGGTCCCAGGGCGCGGCGCGCAGCGTTGCCACCGGCTCCCCCGGGCCCGATGGCCAACTGGGGCCACCCACCGACACCACGCGCAGCGGCGGGAGTTCGGCCGTGCGCACGGCGTGGCAGAAGCCCCTGGCGACCAGGTCGAGCGAGCCGGCGAACGCCGGATGGCCGACGGGCGGCGGCTCGTCCAGGGCGCGCCTGATGTCGAGTTCGTGGGTGAAGGCGTCCATGATCAGCGGTTCGCTCAACTCGGCCGTGCCGCCGCCGACTCGGGCGTCCAGCTCTGCCCCCAGCTGGGCCCACAGCTCCAGCAGCCGGCGGAGGTCCCCGCTGTCCGGCCCGGTCGCCGTGGCCAGCGCCGGCACCTCCGCGTCCTCGCCCCGCACGATCCTGGTCCGCACGGCCAGGCAGATGCCGACCAGGTGCCGCACCAGGTCGGTCACGTTCCATCCGGGGCAGGCCGGCACCGGAGTCCCGCCGGCGTTCTGGCGCCGCTCCAGCAGGCGGGTGAGGCTCCGCCTGGTGTGCGCGTACGCGACGTGCCGGGGCGCGGGGGTCCACCACCCGGTGCCGGGCGCGTCGGTCGCTCGTCGCTCGCTCTCCATGTGCTTCCGTTCTCCCTCGCCTTCGGTGCCCGCACGGTGTCGGTGACTCAACGGACGCCGGCGCGGCGGGACATGGCGGCCAGCCCTGCCTGCCGGTCGCTGAGCCGGCCGCTTTGGTGCAGCCAGGCGACGGTGTCCCGCACGGTCTCGCCCAGCGGTCGCGGCCTGCATCCGAGGCCCTCGGCGTGCTCCGCGACCCGGGTGTCGCACAGGCAGGTGTAGATCGCGCCGTACTCGGCTGGAACGGGCCAGGGCCACACCCTCCTGAAGGCGTCGGCCGCGAGCCCCACCGGGACCAGGGCGCGCGCCGGCAGCCGGACGGCGGGCAGCGCACGCCCCGTGACCGCCCTGAGGGTGGCCAGGAAACGTGCGGTCGACACCTGGTGGTTCGGCCCGAAGAACCGGTTCTTTCCCCGCGGTGGCGCGGAGAACAGTCGCGCGTGCAGAGCGGCGGTGTCCCTGACGTCGCCGAGCGGGAATCCGCCGGTGGGCCAGATCGGCATCATTCCTCTGAGCGTGTTGTGTAAACGGGTCGTCTGGTCCCCGAGATGGGGATCGTGTGGGCCGAGAAGTGCCGGTGGGTAGGTGATGAGAACGGGAGCGCCGTTTTCCTGTAATTGTCGGGCGATTCGTTCGGCTGCGGCCTTGCTCGCCAGATAGGGTTCGCGCGGTCGACCCGCCGGTGAATTTCCGTCGAGTGGGCTGCGTGGCGCAGGGAAGAGCGCGCCGACGCTGGAAACGTGCACGATCGGATTCATGTCGAGCGCGTGCGCGGTGGTGAGGACGTTCCAGGTTCCCCGTGTATTTACCCGGCGCAGTTCGGCCGTTTTCCTGCTGTCGAACGAGTAGACCGAGGCCGCGTGGAGCACGGCGTCCGCGCCGGCCAGCGCGGTGGCGACGCCGTCCTCGTCGGTGACGTCGCAGGTCACGACGGACACTCGCGCCCGGTGTTCGCCCCATGGGCGCAACGCCCTGTTCACCAGGGCGGGGTCGCGCACCAGCAGGCGAACGCGGTGGCCGGCGGCGAGGATTCCGGCAGTCGAGTGGGCGCCGACAAAGCCGGTGCCGCCGGTAACCGCGACGAGCACGGGGGTCTCCTTTCCGCCGGTCGCCGACGTGTGGCGCCCGTGGGCATTTCGGTTCCCCCAGCATCACGGCAACCGGGTGCCGTTGTCTTCTTCCACGTTGCTTTCACGGCGTCGATCACCATGGGGTGAACCGGGTGCCAATCGAGGTGATGCGGAGGCCGGGCTCGAACTGGCTTGAACTCGACGCCTATTTGCCCCTTGCTGATCGACTTCTTCCGGGTTATGCTGCGCCTGTTCACGTTAATTGGGCGAGGCGTGCGTCCGATTCTGAATGGGCGTTACGGGGGCGACGGTCGAGCCAATCCTGGAGTGACCATCCGGCTCCGTGAAATCTGTTGGAGACTCCCTCCCTCGCCTGGCCGGCATGCCTGACCAGATGCCACTCAGAAACACGGGAGAACGACCCATGGAAAGCAGTATGAAATGCTCCGTTGAGCGAGTCATCGACGCGATGCACAAGAACCTAGGCGAACAGCTCACCATCGACGACATGGCCCGCATAGCAATGTTCAGCAAATTTCACTTCTCTCGCACTTTCCGGGCCGAAACGGGCATGTCTCCCGGTCGCTTCCTGTCCGCGCTGCGCCTGGAGGCCGCCAAGCGGCTGCTGCTGTCGACCGCGCTCAGCGTCGCCGACATCAGCAACCGGGTCGGCTACTCCAGCGTCGGGACGTTCTCCACCCGCTTCAAGGCGGCGGTGGGCGTCGCGCCCACCGTCTACCGGGCGACCGGGGGGCACACCGCCTGGCGCGCGGTCCAGTCCCCCGGCGGCCAGGGCCGGGGCTCCTCCACCGTCAGCGGGCACATCTCGTTCCCCGTTCCCGCCTGGAACGCGCCCGTCTTCGTCGGGCTGTTCCCCGACGTCGTCCCGCAGGGCGCGCCCGTCAGGTGCGCCGAGCTGCGCGGCCCGGGCAACTATCTGCTGGAGGACGTGCCGAACGGCGTCTGGCACGTCCTGGCCTGCTCCGCCGTGCCCGCCGGGGAGCCGGACGGTCCCGAAGACGAGGCCGCGCCGCCGCTCCGACTGGTGGGCGGCAGCGGACCGTTGGCGGTCGGGCCGGGGCTCGGCCGGGCCAGCGCCGACATGCTCTTACGCAGGGCGGAGTCGTTCGACCCGCCCGTGCTGGTGGCACTCGCGCCGGTCGCCGAAGCCGAACGGGTCATCCCCGTGGCCTCGTAGCGGCGGCGCCACCGCCACGACGTGAGAAAACGCCTTCGGGCCCGCGCCAGCGCGCGGGCCCGAAGGCGTTCGGCTCGTTCCTCAGCTCGTGCTCCGCGCGGGCCTGACGGTCATCGGCAGGCCGTCCCGCACCCGCAGCGACAGCATCGCCTCCGGCCGCACCCGGTGGCCCGGCACCGCGGCCAACCGCAACTCCCGGCTCAACTGGGCGATGACAAAGACCGCCTCCATCATCCCCAGGTGGTTGCCCACGCAGAACCGCGGCCCCGCGCCGAACGGGATGTAGGCGTAGCGCGGGCGGTCCTCGGCGGCGCCCGGGCCGAAGCGGTCCGGTTCGAAGGCGTCGGGCCGCCGCCAGTAGCGCGGGTGCCGGTGCAGTGTGTACGGCGAGACCAGCACCTGGCCGCCGGCCGGCACCCGGTAGCCGCCGACGTCGTCCTGGGCCAGCGCCCTGCGGGTCAGAATCCAGACCGGTGGATAGAGCCGCATCACCTCCTCTACCACCTGGCTCGTGTAGGTCAGCTCCCGCAGGTCCTCGTAAGTCGGTAGCCGCGACCCCAGTACCTTGGTGGATTCGTCGCGCAGCCGTTCCTCGACCTCGGGGTGGTGGCTGATCAGGTGGAACGCCCAACTCAGCGTCGACGCCGTGGTCTCGTGGCCGGCGAGCAGCAAGGTGACCAACTCGTCGCGCAGCCGCCGTTCGGCCACCCGCGGATCGGGCTCGGCCGCGACGGAGAGCAGCAGCCGGGAGAGCGCGTCGTCCCGGCCGGCCAGGCCCTCCCGGCCGCGGCTCCCGGTGAGCGAAGCCACCACCCGGTCCAGGTCGGCCCTGGCCCGGCGGAACCGCAGCTGGTGGGGGATGGGCAGCCAGGCGGGCACCATGTTGAGCGAGATCATCTCGAACATCGCCTGGTCCTGGACCGTCTCGAAAGACCCGCCCATGGTCGCGTACGGGCCGAGGTCGGCGTCCAGCAGCGTGCGCCCCAGCACGCCGAGGGTCAGCCCCGTCATCTCCTGCCGCACGTCCACCGGTCCTTGCCCCAGCCGGCTCCGCAGCCGGGCCACCAGGGCCGCCGCCTCCTCGGCGACCGCCCCGGCCTGCCCGGCTATCCGCCGGCTCTGGAAGACCGGCTGAACGGTCCTGCGCTGCGCCCGCCAGCGTTCGCCCTCGCTCGTCAACAGCCCGTCGCCCAGCGCGCGTTTGGCGTGGGTGAGGCCGATCCCCTTGTGGTAGTTGGCGTGGTTGTCGGCGAGCACGTGCTTGGCGTGGTCGGGGTGGTTGAAGAAGTGCAGATGGGTCGGTCCCATCGGCAGCCGCACCGCGTCGCCGTAGCGGTCGGCGGCGGCGCGCATCACGCCGAGCCGGTCCCTGGCGAGCTCGCCGAGCAGCCGCAGACTCGCTCTCCTGGGCGGTCCCGGCGGCGTCGGCGCCGTCGTCCGCGCGATTCCCCTCATGTCGCCACCCCGCTGGAATCGGTGTGGCTGAGCTGGCGGAACCGGCCCGCGTGGAAGAGCAGCGCCTCCGCCTCCGGCCCGTCGGTCAGCGTAAGCAGCCGGCCGACGTAGATGGTGTGGTCGCCGCCCGCGTAGCCGCGCCACACCGCGCACTCAAGGGTCACCAACGCGTCCCGGATCAGCGGCACCCCGGTGGCGCGCCCGGGGAACCAGTCGACGGTGTCGAACTGGGCCGCGCCCAACGGGCGCCGCCGGTCGGCGAAGTGCCGGGCCACCGGCTCCTGCCGGGAGGAGAGGACGGAGAGTCCGAAGTGGGCGTGGGACTCCAGACTGGCGTGCATCAGCGCGCCCCGGTCGACGCACACCAGCACCAGCGGCGGGTCGAGGGAGACGGAGGTGAAGGAGTTGGCGGTCATGCCGTGCGGCGTCCGCCCGCCGACCGTCACCAGGGTGACCCCCGTGGCGAACGCCCCCAACGACCTGCGCAGCGTCCCCGGTTCCAGCGCCCGGCCGGAGAGCCGTTCCGGCGCCATCAGGCGGCCCTCCGCGCCGCGGCCGGAACCCGCGGCCGATAGGGCTCCAACGCGCGCAGCAGCGCGTCGGGCACCCGGCTCGGCACGGTCCTGGTGTTGGGCCCGCGCATACAGGCGACCCGCTGCCGCCCGCGGGCCACCAGTGTCTCCACGCCGGTGCCCTCGGGGTCCAGCCGCACGTAGTCGAAGCCGAACTCCAGCTGGGTCTGCCCCAGATCGATCAGCCGCATCCGGATGGACAGCTCGTCGAACGCGGTGATCTCGGCGAAGAACTCGCACTCCACCCTGAGGGTGAAGAGCTTCAGGTCGTCGCGCAGGTCTTCCAGCACCTCGGGTGCCAGACGCTTGAGGAACATCTCCCGGCAGCGGCCCTGCCAACGGACGTAGTGGACGTAGTAGACGTTGCCCACCAGGTTGGTCTCCTCGAAACCAACGGTGTGGCGGAGTTCGAAGTACTCAGGCATCGGTCAGGGACCGCCCTTCGGAGAGAATCGCGAACACGACCTGTTCGTTGACGTTCCGCAGCGCCGTCGCGAAGGTCGCGATCCGCGCCGTGCCGGAGACCAGCACCGACCAGCCGGTGCGCTCCCGCGCGGCGAGCGTCAACGGCGCGTCACCCAACGGCAGTCCGGCCTTGCGCAGGCACTCGACCGCCGACCAGACGCGGGTGCGGGCGGAGTCGGTGGACTCCCCGCTCTCCTTGGCGAGGAGATCGGCCACCGGTAGATAGGCGCCCAGGAGCCCCGCCCACTCCTCCGCCGTGCGGGGCGCCACAGCCTCCACGTCGCAACCGAGGGCGCCAGACCCCGCGACGCAGAGGGTGACGCCGGCGCCGTGGGAAGCCGAGACCCCGGTGCCGGCCACCTCGGGGCGGCCGTCCGGCCGGTAGTCGACGGTCGCCGGGCGGCCCAGGGCGCGCCCGGCGGCGAGCGCGGTGCGCTCGCCACGCTCCGCCGGCTCCGGGCCGTCGGGTTCGACCGCGACCGCGACCCGGGCCCCGGTCACCTCCTCAAGCGTCCGCTCCAGGTAGGAGCCGAGCAGCGGGGCGACCCACGGCCCCGTGCCGTCCAGGCGGCGTACCGCGCGCAGCCACAGCCCGTCCCAGCGTTCGACGACCTCGCCGTCCGGGGTGCGTACGGCGATGTCGTACACGTACGTGTCGCCGTCCTGGTGGCGCTCGGTGGCGCTGAACCGCAGGGGCTCCGCCGTGGGGCGCGGTCCCGAGGTCCGCAGCCGTTCGATCCGCACGGGCAGCAGGGTGGCGTCCGGCACGCACACCTGGTTGCCGTGCATCAACGTGTCCCGGACACCCGGGTCGCCCAGTAGCAGCTCGCCCGGCAGGAAGTCGGCGAACCAGTCGGTCGGGCCCGGCACGGTCTCCACGTCGACCGCCCGGGCGGCGGCCCGGTGAAACGTGGTCAGCCGCTGGAAGCGCCGCCCCTGGAAGAGCACCGAGCCGTAGAGGTCGCGCGTGGGGTCGAGCGGCACCGGCGGCAGCCCGGCCGGCACCCGCTCCGGCGGGCCCGCCGGCGGCGGCGCCTCACCGAACCGCAGCAGCGCCCGGAAGTGGTCCGCCGCGAAGCCCGTCTCCTCGCTGCGCAGCACCACCCGTAGCAGTCCGTCGTCCACCACGGTGGCGGCGACCCGGATGGTGGTGGTGCCGTTCGGCGGGACGATCACGGGACGGGGGAACTCGACGTCCTCGAAGGCCGGCGCCCGCCGTTCGCCCACCGCCGCGGCGGCGGCCTGGGCCATCGCCTCCAGGCCGAGCACGGCGGGGAAGAGCAGGTTGTCGTCCAGCAGATGGTCCGCCAGATACAGGTCGGTGCCCGCGCTCAGCTCGACCTCGCTCACCAGCTCCACACCGTGGTAGCGCACCAGCGGCTCGCCGACGAAGCGCAGCAGCGGCAGCTCGGGCGCGTGGAGCCGCACGGTGTCGATCGCCCCGGTGCGCCCGCTGACCACCACCACGGGTGGCGCGCCGGCGTCGGCGACCAGCCGGCGCATGATCTCCACGCCCTGGTCGGGGGTGAGGGGCGTGATGCCGTCGTGGGCCAGGGACTCGACGACGGAGAGCCGTTCCCCCATGCCCACGCCGGACCAGACCGACCACTCCACGCACATCGTCCGGCAGTCGGGGTGGGTGGCGGCGAACTCCTCGGTGAGCGTGGCCAGCCACTCGTTGGCCGTCGCGTAGTGCGCCTCACCCCGCAGACCGACCCGGCCGATGACGCTGCCGAAAGTCACCAGGAGCCGCAGACGTTCGGTGTCCACCGCCTCCAGCACGGCGCGCAGCCCCTCGGTCTTGGGCGCCATCGTGTCCGAGAGCTCGGTCTCGGTCAGGGTAGCGAGTCCGGTCGGCGCGTTCCGCCCCGCGCCGTGCAGTACGGCGGTGACCGCGCCGAGCCGCTCCGCCAGTTCGGCGACCGCGTCCCGCACCTGCTGGCGGTCCGTGACGTCGGCCCTGGCGTAGCCGACGGTGACGCCGGCGTCCGCCATCCGCCGTAGGTTGGCGGCGAGTTCCGCGTCCTCGTCCGGCGAGGAGCGGCCCAGCAGCGCCAGCGCGGCACCACTGTCCCCGGCCAGCGCGAGCGCGCACTCGGCGGTGATGCCCTTGCCCCCGCCGGTGACCAGCAGCACGTCCTGGGGGCCGAGCGGGGTCTTCGACTCAGGGGCGCGGACCGGCATGGCGCGGAGCGTGGGCACCCGGCGCACCCCCTCCGCGTCGTAGTGCGCCTCCGCGAACCCCACGGTCGCCGCGGCCTCCTGGACGGTCCACGCGACGGCCTCCGGCACGGCGGGCGCGCGCACCACCGTCACTCGCAGCCCGGGCGCCTCCAGATGCAGCGACTTCGCCAACCCGGCCGCGCCGCCGCCCGGTTGCAGCAGCACGAGACGCCCGTCCGACGGCCCGGTGAGCGCCGCCCTGGCGCCGGCGAGCGCCAATGACAGGTGCCGCTCCGGCTCGTGCTCCGGAAGGCACACCAGCTGCCCCCCGCCGAGCGCCGCGTCCGTCAGGGCCTCGGCCAGCGGGGCGGCCAGCGGGTCGCCCTCGACGGCGTGCACGTCCCAGTGCCCGGGGGCGCTGGCGCCGGCGCCCGCCGGCAGCGGCACCTCGTCCAGGGCGACCGACCAGGCCCTGGCCCACGCGGTGGCGCCCTCGGCGGCCGGCGCGCGCCGGGCCTCCGGCGCGTTCTGGGCCAACGAGTCCAGAGCTTCGGCGAGTTCGGCGAGAGTGGCGGTCGCGAAGTTGGTCGGCGGCTGCACGAGGGAGACCCCGAGATAGCCGGCCGCCTGGTTGAACAGCTGGCCGCCGGTGATCGAGCTGAGGTGCAGATCCTCCAGGAGCCGGCTGTCGTCGCTCACCAGGTCTCCGGGCAACTCCACGCGCTCAGCGACGAGTCGGCGCAGTATCTCCAGGCTGGAGCCCGAGGCGGCCAACGGCGACGGCTCCTCGGCCGGTCCCTTGGGAGCCGGTGCCCCGCCGGGGGCCTGCCCCGGCGTCAGGGTGGGGACTTCCTCGCACGGGCTGGTCAGGAACGTGAAGCTCCGCCCGATCGGCAACGGGCGCGCCGGCCGCCCCCGGAAGAGAGCACCGTGGTCCACCGGGGCGCCGGCCACATACGCGGTGCCGACGACCCGCAGCAGCCCGGTGAGGGACTCGTCGTCCGTGTCCAGGGCGACCGCGGGGGTGGGGGAGACGGATCCGGCCAGCCCGGCCAGCACCCGGCCGGGGCCCACCTCGATCCACAGGTCCACCTCGTCGGAGGCCGCCGCGACCGCCTGCGCGAAGCGCACCGGCTCGACGATCTGGCGGCGCAGCAGCGCCCGCACGTCCGTCTCCGGCACCAACGGCTCGCCCGTGACGGTGGAGACTACCCGCCCCATCACCGGCCCGAACTCCTCGTCGGCGAGGCGGTCGGCGAACGCGTCGGCGGCCGGTGCCACGAGCGGCGAGTGGAAGGCGTGCGACACCCGCAGCCGGGTCGCGCGCACGCCCGCGGCGGACGCCTGCTCACCGAAAGCGTCAACGGCCTCCGGCGGCCCGGCGACCACGGTCTGCTCGGGACCGTTGAAGCCGGCGACGACCAGCGGCAGCGCGCCGATCAGGGAACGCACCACGTCCGGCGCCGCCTCCACCCCGGCCATCGTGCCGGTGGAGCTGTGCCGGGCCATGGTCTCGCCCCGGGTGGCGGCCACCCGCAGCAGCGCCGACTCGCCGAGCGCGCCCGCCCAGTGCAGTGCCGAGATCTCGCCCAGGCTGTGGCCGACGGCGACCTCGGCCTCTACGCCGAGCGAGGCCAGCGCACGGAGCCCGGCCAACGAGCCGGTCACGATGCGCGGTTGGGCCACTTCGGTCGCGACGGCGTCGGCCCCCGAGGGCAGCGCGGCCCGCGTGTACGCCTCGGCCGCCTCGGGGAACCGACGGCGCAGCGCGCCACCGCTGACCCCGTGGCCCGACCCCTGTCCGGGGAAGAGGAAGCCGATCCGGCCGGCGCCCGCTCGCCCGTACAGGTCCTGGCCGTCGGTGGAGCCCCAGCTCTCCTCGCCCGCGTCGAGGTGGTCCAGCATCCGCCGCAGCCGCAGCTCCGCGTCGTCCGGTGAGGCCACCACCAGCGCCGCCCGGTACGGCAGCTCGCGCAGGCCGCGCTGTGTCTCGGCCGCGAGGTCGGCGAGGTCGGCGTACGAGAGCCGCGGGACGAACGCGGTCAACTCGGCCACAGAGGAGCGTAGTTCGGTCGGCGAGGCGGCGTCGAGCAGGAGCAGTTCGGCGTCCTGGGCGGTGGTCGCCAGGTCCCGCGCGCGGGCGTTGAGGGCGGGGCGCCGGCGCCGTTCTACGCCCTCGACGGCCACGTGGGTGTTGATGCCGCCGAACCCCATGGCGGTTACGCCGGCCCGCAGAGGGGCGTCTGTCGGCCAGGGCTCGGCCTGCCGTAGGACCCGCAGCAGATCCGGGTTCTCCTCCAACACCTGGTGCGGCTCGAACGAGCCGACGCTGGGCGGCAGCACCCCGTGGTGCACCGCCAGCGCGGTCTTGATCAACGCGGCCACCCCAGCCGCAGCCTTGGTGTGCCCGATCATGCCCTTGATCGAGCCGATCGCCGCCGGGCCGCGTGCGGTGCCGGCCTCGGCCCTGGCGGCGGCCAGCGCGGAGAGTTCGGTCGCGTCCCCCACCTCGGTGCCGGTGCCGTGCCCCTCGAAGAGCGTCACCGAACCGACGTCGAAGCCGGCCATCTCGTAGGCGCGGCCCAGCGCGAGCCGGTAGCCGCTGGCCTCCGGCCGGGTGATGCCGCCGCGGCCGTCGGATGAGACGCCCCAGCCGCTGAGCGTGGCGTAGACGCGGTGGCCGGAGGCGACAGCGTCGCGCTCCCGCATCAGCACGACCATGCCGCAGCCCTCGCCCGGCCAGAAGCCGTTGGAGCCCCGGTCGTAGACCCGCATCTCGCCCCTGGCGAGGGCGCCAGTCTTGGCGAAGCCGACGATCTCGAAGGGGTCGATCGACAGGTCGACGCCGCCGGCGACGGCGACGTCCCACTCGCCGTCCCGCAGCCCCCGGCAGGCGGTGGCGACCGAGAGCAGCGAGGAGGAGCAGGCGCCGTCCACGGTGTAGCCGCCGCCGTTGAGGTCGAAGTGGTTGCAGATCCGGCCGGCGATGGTGTTCGACAGCCCGCCGGCGAGGGTGTCCTCGTCCGGGGCGGGGAAGGGGCTCTTGTAGGAGCGCTCCAGCTCTGTGAGGAAGGTGTCCAGCCGCTCGTCCGACCAGCCCTGCTCTCGCAGGGAGCCGCCGACCACCCGACGGACGTAAGGCCAGCGCAACCGCATCAGGTTGGCCCTGGCGAACTCGCCGGTGAGGGTGTTGCCCACGACGACCCCCGCGCGTTTCCT
This sequence comes from Streptomyces sedi, assembly GCF_006335015.1. Classification (GTDB taxonomy): domain Bacteria; phylum Actinomycetota; class Actinomycetes; order Streptomycetales; family Streptomycetaceae; genus Streptomyces; species Streptomyces sedi. The sequence goes on along the minus strand of NZ_VDGT01000001.1, from coordinate 291,594 downwards.
CGGCAGGCCTTCCGCCTCGGGGAAGCCGGCGTCCGCCAGAGCCCGGCCGGCGATGTCGAGGGCCAGCCAGTGGGTGAGGTCGGTGGAACGGTAGGTGCTGCCCGCGATGCGGTGCGCCGCCCGGTCGAACTCGTAGCCCTCGATGACGGCCGCGTTCCTCGCGTAGAAGCGGTCGGGAACGGACGGGTCCCGGTCCCAGTAGTCCGCCAGGTTCATCCGCTCGTCCGGCAGCCGGCGGAACGCCCGGCGGCCGGCCAGGGCGTTCTCCCAGAGTTCGTTCGGGGAAGTGGCGTCCGGATAGCGGCAAGCCATGCCTACAACGGCGATCCTGTCCATGCTGGTATGGCCTTCTTCCTCTTGTCCGCGTTGCTTTCGGAGATGGGGATCGCGATCGCTTCCCACTCTGCACCACGGAAAAGGAGGGTGTCTTCTTTCAGTATGCTAATGCGCCGCCCTGACCTGCGTTTTTGGCATCACGACGTTATGTGTCGCCGTTATGTAGAGGCGTTATGCCGGGGCGATGACCCGCTTTTCCCGGTTGCTTCGGTGGAATCGCCCCAGGCGGCGCTGCGGCGCGGCGACCCCATACGGGCGAGACGCCCGGCTGGTGGTCCAGCCGGGCGTCTCGTTCGGGGTCCGTGCGGGGGTACGGGGAGGTCAGGCCCGCACGGGTTGGGCCTGCGGCGCGGCCACCACGTCGGTGGCCGGCTCTTCCAGAGACGCCTCCCGACGCCGCTGGATACGCTCGCGCGCCCAGACGACGTACCAGTAACCGCCACGCAGCGCACAGATGATCGCGGTCGCGAAGAACAGCGTGTAGACCACGTTGAACAGCATGAGGACGCCGTAGATCATCGCCAGCCCCGCGCCGAACATGAACTGCGGCCGCGGTTTGGACGGGGAGGTTCCCGGGTCGGTGACCATGTAGTTGGTGAACAGAACGAAGGCAACGCCGCTCATCACGCCCAGTGCGGTGAAAAGCGCCACGTCCCAGAACCAATACCGGATCAACGCCTGGATCACGAATCCGCCGAGCCAACCGACTATCAGCATCACCCTGCGGGTCAGCATCGCGTTGATGACTGTTCCCGCCGTCACGATGATCAGCGGGATGAGAATGCGGAATACCGTGTTGGCGTACTCGGTGAACTGGTAGGGCGGCGCGATGCTGACCCAGCTGCCGAAACACAGCAGGGTTAACGCGATCCCGAAGTTGGACGGGTTCATGAAGTGCCGCCACCGTCCGTTGATCGGCGCCTTCAGCACGTGCTTCTGCCCCACGGCCACCACGACACCGAACATGACGGGCCACCACGACCCGTTGGCGTACAGCAGCATGTTGACGGCGAGGGCGGTGATGTGCGCCGGCAGCAGGAACTCCATCACGCCGCGCGGCCCGCGCCCGAGGAAGCGCGGCGCGCGCCGCTCCGACCAGGCGCTGACCATCTCCAGAACGATCTCCGTCGCGTAGCCGGTCGCCAGGGCCAGGAAGGGCCACAGCGGAGCCTGCTCGAAACCGAGCACGGTGTAGCCGAGGATGTTGAAGACCGTGAGGGAGAGGGCGAAGTTGCGCAGCGCCAGATAGCGCACGTCCCGCGGTTTGTCCTCCGGCGGACGTGGCGTGGCGGGCGGCACCTCTGAGGGGGCGTTCGATCGGGTGATGGTGGTCATGAGCCGGTGACCTCCTCGGCCGTCTCGTGCAGGAGCAGGCTGTGGCTGCCGGGCGTCAGTTCCAGCGTCTCCTCGCGGTACTCGCCGGAGACGTCACGCCAGCGCAGCTGGGCCGAGACCGGCCCGTCGTACTCGCCGAGGCCGAACCGCACCTCGAAGCTGCGTTTGCCGCTGTGGCCGCCGCCGCCGTCCAGCCGGTTGACCTGGGTGTGGCCGTCCGGCGTCTCGATCCGGACCGTCGCCTCGTAGGCGGGCTGGCCCGCCAACCGCATCCCGCCGTCCGCGGCGCCCTCGGCGTGCGGCCGGTAGAGGTCGAGGTCGAGGACATTGCCCAGCTCGGGAGCGTTGTTGGCGAAGAACACCGGCGCGCCCCACTGGCGGGCGACCGCGAAGTCGAGGGCGCCGTTCCCTCGGGTGTCCGCCATCGCGACCCCGCGCGAGGGGATCGCCTCGTCGAGTCCCAGCTCGCCGTTGAGGTTGGCGAACCGCTCCCCCTCGGACTCGCGGGCGTAGAAGGCCATCGGATCGCCGCCGGCCAGGTCGTCGCCCGGCTGCATCTTCGGCCACATGGCCGGATCGGTGAAGAGGTTGTCGTTGGTCATGGCCATCTCCTGAAGCCACGGCCAGCGGTTGATCTCCCCCTTCACGAAGCCCTCGGTCTGCACGATCTCCAGGTTGCCGCTGTTGAGGAAGTCGCCCATCTTGACGTCCCAGCCCCAGCCGGTGAACGCGAGCCCCAGGTCGTAGGCGTCCTGGGTGAAGGGCGCGGTGCCGCCCGCGAGGCTGTCCGCCATCTCGGCCTCGCTGTCCGCCTGGTTGACGAAGGCGAAGTTGCTCTCCTCAAGCCCCCAGGCGCTGGTGATGTTGCTGACCATCATGTCGAAGCTGCCGTTGTTGTCGAGATCGCCGAAGTCGATCCCCATGCCCTTGAACGAGCTGTAGCCCAGGACGAACGACTTGGGGTCCGACCAGGAGCGTTCCCCGAGCGCGGTCTCGAACCTGATGCCGTCCGCGTCGGAGACGTTGTGCAGCAGGTGGTCCTTGCCGAAGTCGTTGGCGATGTACATCTCCGGCAGGCCGTCGCCGGTGAGGTCGGCGCTGGAGATCGCCAGCGTCCACCCCGTCGCGTCCTCCTGCGGGATCGCGCCCGGCACCTCGACGTACTCCAACGTCGGGTCGGGGCCCGAGGTCGCGTCGTGGAACCGCAGCAGGTGCGCGCCGCCGCCGTTCTTGGCGTTGGAGAGTGAGTTGTTCATCTCCACGTTGTCCACTCCGTCGGAGTCGAGGACGTCCGAGTCGGGGAAGTAGTTGGCGATCAGGATGTCCGGGTGCCCGTCGCCGTCGTAGTCGGCCACGTTGACGGCGTTGGTGTTCCAACGCGCCCCGTGGTAGCCGCCGTCGAAGGACTCCTGCGGGATCAGCTCGACCGGCCGGTAGGCGTCGTTGCTCAGCTCCTCGGCGTCCGACCGTGCCACGAAGACCACCGGGGTGCGGCCCCAGTACGTCGTCAGCAGGTCCATCCGGCCGTCGCCGTTGAAGTCGCCAGGGGTACAGCCCATCGGCGCCATGGAGTCGTCCATCGGCAACTCGCCCTGGTCGAGGAGGAACGGCGTGAACCGCCCCTCCTCCGGCGCGGTCGGGGCGTAGGTGACCACGATCTCGTCGCTCCTGGGGTCCACGATGCACAGGTCATCGGGGTTGCCCGTGCCCTGGAGGTCGTTGAGCGCCACGGAGGCGCCGACGGACGATATCCACGACCTGATGTGGTGAAACGCGGGATTGACTTCCCGCACGGTCTGGTCCGCCTGGTAGCCGGGCGGCATGGCGATCTCCATCTCGGTGAACTCGTAGCGCTCCGCCATCTCGCGCTGCGTGGCGGCAGACACCTCCGGAAGTCTGGCGAGAAAGAAAAGAGACGTCATGAAGGTCAGGGCGACCACGCCGGGAACCAGCAGGCGTAGTCGTGTGGGAAAGCCGGTCAATTTCTTCTCCCCAGCTGTCGGATTCTGAGACCGTTCCTCGGTCCACGGAAACGCTTGAAGTGAGTGCGGATATCGGCGGCCTGACGCAATGGCAGCGCCCCGCGCAACCCGGGGCGCTCGGAGTTCTGTTCGATGTACCGCAAGTGTGGTGTGGATATTCGGAGGGGCGCATCTCCAGAAATGCGGTCCGGGGTGCGGCCGATGGCTCCCGCCGCCCGTTACCCGCCGAATCCGGAACGACTTTTGGGCACGGCGGACAGGGGCGCCGGAACTCCGGCGCCCCTGTCCGCTCCGCGCGCTAGGTCCGCTCCAGGGCCTTTCGAATGCGCTCCCGCCACGTCTCGAACGCGGGCAGCGCGCCGTCCGGCGGCAGCCCCTCCAGCGCCTCGTCCGTCACCGCTGCCGCCTCTGCCGCGGTGCGTCCGCACAGCACCCGGGTGGCCGCCTCCGTGTGCGGTGCCACCAGGTCGGCTCGCACCCGCGCCTTGGCGGCGAACGCCGCCCCCTGCGCCAGCGAGGGGCCGTGCCGGTCGGCCAGCTTGACCAGCAGCGCCAGGTCCTCGTCCCCGACGCCCCCGGCGTAGGTGGCGGCCAGCCCGGCGCCGCTCCACAGGTCCGCGTGCCTGGCGGGCGGGAAGTCGCCGACCACGTCGGCGAGACGCCGCACGTCGGCGCCGCAGACGAACCACAGTGCTCGCCCGATGCCCTGGTCGACGCCCCGGGAGGCGTAGCCGGAGGAGTCGGCCCACGGGACACGCACCCGGGGCGGCGTGTGCCGGGCGACATGGCGGGTGGTCGCGAAGTACGCCTCGTGGAACCCGTAGCCGTCGAGGGCGAGCCAGCGCAGCAGCGGGTCCGGCAGGGCCAGTCCGCGCCACAGCGGTCGCGGCAGCCGGGCCATCGCCCAGCCGACGCCCACGTAGACCATGTAGACATGGGGGGCGCCGGGGCCGTCGAGCAGCTCACGGGTGCGCGAGCGCCGCCAGGGCGCCAGCGCGTCGGAGACGGCCACCCCCATGCCGGCGCCCTCGTAGGCGAAGCCCCGGTAGGGGCGCTCCACCTCTTCGAGTCGGGAGCGCATCTCCTGGATGGACCTGTTCTCGACGCCGTGTCGGAGCCCGGTGAGGAATTGTCTGGCGGTTTTCTCCAGATGCTTCTGCCTCATCGGGTCCCCGCTGTGGAATCCTCGTCTGTCGAATGTGACCTCCGAGTCGTCCGGCACCAGAAGCCGCCGGCGTAGTTTTCCCGTCACGGTCGGCATGTGACTCCCTGTCTCGTGGAATTGACGATTCCCAAGGCGGAGTGATCCGTCGTCGCCTCGACAGCCTGCCATCGGGGTTCCCCGGATTCATCTTCTCTCTTGCCTTCGTGGGTCCGGGAGTCGCGTGGGAGGCGGAGATCGGAAGCCGTAACGGACTCAGCGAAACGCGGCGGGAAGTGGCCGTCGCTCGTTACTGCTGCTGATTACTGTTGCGTAGGGCGGATTACTGGTACGTATACCGGCCGGTTGTGTGTGGATTCCGTGTGGGCCGGGGAGTGCGGGGGAGGGGCGCGCCGGGTCGCGCGGTGGCGCGCGGTTATGGCGGGGGCAAGCGGATTCGCGCGCCGTGCACTGGCTCGGACCGGGCGGTTCGCGGCCGATCGGCGGGGCGGGCGGTTTCCCCGGTGCGCTACCCTGTCTGCCATGCGTGCCGCACGCCTCCTTCTTCTCCGGCCGCGCTGAGCGACATAGAGACGACGCCGGCGCGGCCAGCCCCTCCTGTGCGAGGGGCTTTTTCGTGGGCGGGCGCGGCCGGTTCGTCGGCTGGCGCCGCCGGGCCAGCAGGATCGACGACGCTTTTGGGGACTTCGAGGACGATGAGCGAGACACACAGGTACGACGCGGCGCTGGCGACCGAGATCGAGGCCCGCTGGCAGGACTACTGGGCGGAGCACGGCACCTTCGAGGCGCCCAACCCCACCGGCGATCTCGCGGACGACGCCGAGCTGGCCGCACGGCCGAAGAAGTTCGTGATGGACATGTTCCCCTACCCGTCGGGCGCGGGGCTGCACGTCGGCCACCCGCTGGGGTACATCGCGACGGACGTCTATGCCCGTTACCAGCGGATGACCGGCCACAACGTTCTGCACGCGCTGGGTTACGACGCGTTCGGGCTGCCCGCTGAGCAGTACGCCGTGCAGACCGGCACCCACCCGCGGGTCTCCACCGAGGCCAACATCGAGACCTACCGCCGCCAGGTGCGGCGCCTGGGCCTGGGCTACGACGAGCGGCGCTCGTTCGCCACGATCGACCCCGAGTACTACCGCTGGACGCAGTGGATCTTCTCGCGGATCTTCGACTCCTGGTACGACACCGAGGAGGGGCGCGCCCGGCCGATCGACGAGCTGGTCGCCGCCTTCGCCTCGGGGGAGCGCAAGACGCCCGACGGGCGCCCCTGGAGTGAGCTGTCCGCCGCCGAGCGCGCCGAGCTGCTGGGCGAGTACCGGCTGGCGTACGCCTCCGACGCCCCGGTCAACTGGTGTCCGGGCCTGGGTACCGTGCTGGCCAACGAGGAGGTCACGGCCGACGGCCGCTCCGAGCGCGGCAACTTCCCGGTCTTCAAGTCCAAGCTGCGCCAGTGGAACATGCGGATCACCGCCTACGCCGAGCGGCTGCTGAGCGGCCTGGACACGGTGGAGTGGCCGGAGGCCATCAAGATCCAGCAGCGCAACTGGATCGGGCGCTCGGAGGGCGCGCGGATCGCGTTCGGTATTGGGGAAGCGGAGAAGGGGCGCACGGTCACCGTCTTCACCACCCGCCAGGACACGGTCTTCGGCGCCACCTATCTGGTGCTGGCCCCCGAACACGAGCTGGTCGACGACGTGGTGCCGGCCGCGTGGCCCGAGGGCACCCGCGAGGAGTGGACCGGCGGTCACGCGACGCCGGCCGAGGCGGTCACCGCCTACCGGCGGCAGGCCGGCGCCAAGTCCGACGTGGAACGGCAGTCCGACGCCCGGGAGAAGACCGGCGTCTTCACCGGCGCCTACGCCACCAACCCGGCCAACGGCGAACGGGTACCCGTCTTCGTCGCCGACTACGTGCTGGTCGGCTACGGCACCGGCGCGATCATGGCCGTCCCGGCGCACGACTCCCGGGACTTCGCGTTCGCGCGCGCCTTCCGGCTGCCGATGCGCTGCGTCGTCCGCCCGACGGACGGCCGGGGCACGGACCCGGACACCTGGGACGACTCCTACACCTCCTACGAGGCGACGCTGGTCAACTCGGCCAACGACTCGCTGTCGCTGAACGAGCTGAGCGTCCCCGAGGCCAAGGCCCGCGCCTCGGCCTGGCTGGAGTCCACGGGGCTGGGCGAGGGCACCGTCACCTACCGGCTGCGCGACTGGCTGTTCAGCCGGCAGCGGTACTGGGGCGAGCCGTTCCCCATCGTCTACGACGAGGACGGAGTGGCCCACGCGCTGCCCGACTCGATGCTGCCGCTGGAGCTGCCGGAGGTCGACGACTACTCGCCGCGCACCTTCGACCCCGAGGACTCCGACACCCGGCCGGAGACCCCGCTGTCGCGGAACGCCGAGTGGACCGAGGTCACCCTGGACCTGGGCGAAGGACCGAAGCGGTACCGCAGGGAGACCAACACGATGCCCAACTGGGCGGGTTCGTGCTGGTACCACCTGCGCTACCTGGACCCGCGCAACGCGGAGAAGCTGGTCGACCCGGAGATCGACGCGTACTGGATGGCGCCCCGCGAGGGCATGGCCTCCGGCGGCGTCGATCTGTACATCGGCGGGTCCGAGCACGCGGTGCTGCACCTGCTGTACGCGCGCTTCTGGCAGAAGGTGCTCTTCGACCTGGGGCATGTCTCCTCGCCCGAGCCGTACCACAAGCTGTTCAACCAGGGCATGATCCAGGCGTACGTCTACCGGGACGCCCGGGGCTTCCCGGTGCCGGCCGCCGAGGTGGAGGAGCGCGACGGCGCCTTCTTCCACGAGGGCGAGCGGGTCGACAGGGAGATCGGGAAGATCGGCAAGTCCCTGAAGAACGTGGTCTCCCCGGACGAGATCTTCACCGCCTACGGCGCCGACACGCTGCGGCTGTACGAGATGGCGATGGGCCCGCTGGACGTCTCCCGGCCGTGGGAGACCCGCGCGGTCGTCGGCCAGTTCCGGTTGCTGCAACGGATCTGGCGGAACGTGCTGGACGAGGAGACCGGCGAGGTCTCCGTCGTCGAGGCGGAGCCGGACGACGAGACGCTGCGGATCACCCACAAGACGATCCACGGCGTCGGCCAGGACCTGGACCAGCTGCGTTTCAACACCGCGATCGCGAAGATCACGGCGCTGAACAACCATGTGACCAAGCTGCGCGAGGTCCCCAGGAGCACGGCGGAGACGCTGGTGCTGCTGATCGCCTCGCTGGCGCCGCACGTCGCCGAGGAGCTGTGGCGGCGGTTGGGGCACGAGCCGAGCGTGGCGCACGCGCGCTTCCCGGTGGCCAATCCGGCGTATGTCGCGGACCAGACGGTGACGTGCGTGGTCCAGGTGCGCGGCAAGGTCAGGGCGCGGCTGGAGGTCGTGCCGGGGATCGGCGAGGCCGAGTTGGAGCGGCTGGCGCTGGCGGAGCCGGCGGTGGTCGCGGCCCTGGGCGGCGCCGAGATCCGCAAGGTGATCGTGCGGGCGCCGAAGCTGGTCAACATCGTTCCGGCGTGAGCCGGGTCGGTCGGACATTGGTCGGACTCGGCCGGAGCCCGGTCGGACTTCGTGCGGACTCGGCCGGAGCCCGGTCGGACGGTGGTCGGACTTGGGGCGGACGCCGGTCGGTGTCGCTGACCGGGCCTGAACGGTGCTGACCGGACCTGACCGGAAGGGTTACTGCGGGCGAGGGCCTACTCTGGAGGCATGGAGTGGGTCCTCGTCCTTTTCGTGCTCTTCGCGATGAGCGTCGCGGCGGCGGTCGTCGTGGTGCGACGTGTCGTGCGTGAGCTGCGTGCGCGCCTGGGTCAGGCCAACCAGGAGCTGCGTCGGCGCGCCGCCAACGCCTCGCTGACCGCGCGCGCGGCGCAGCCCGGCGCCGTCGGCGAAGTGGCGCGGGTGCGCAGGGAGTTGCGCGCCAGCGTGGAGAACACCAGGGCCGTCCTGCTGGCCGGTGCGGCCCAGGACGAGTCGCTGAGGGAGGCGCTCGCGCTCTGCGAGCAGCTCTCGGGGCACGCCGAACGGTTGGACGGCGAGCTGAACGCGCTGGTCGCCGGCGGCGAGCGGGACCGGGCCCGGATCAACGCCCGGCTCCCCGAGCTGAAGAAGCGGGCGGAGGCCATCCGTTCCTCGGCCGACTCCCTGCGGGAGGCGGCCAGGGACCGCGCCCAGCACGACGAGGGGTCGGACCTCGACTCCCTTCAGCGGCAGATCGAGCTGGAGGCGACGGCGCTGCGGCACTGGTCGCCGGCCGAGGGCAGGCCGACCGAGGGCAGGTCGACGGAGGGCAGGCCGGTCCACGGCGGGTCCGCCGAGGTTCCGGCGCCCAGCGAGGAACGCCCGGGCGTCGCGCGGAGCGAGAAGCACCCCGGCGTCGCGCAGGGGGACGAGCCGGGGGAGCGGCGCGGCTGAGCGTGTCCTGAAGGCGTACCGGAGCAACTGATGCCGTGTTACCGGCGTCCACTCGGCGTGTGAGGAGCCGGTTGCGAAGAGTTCACCGCCGTCCCGGGCGGGCCGGAGGGTCTTCTGACAGCCAGGAAACCGTCTCCTCACGTACCGGCAAGACGGCGGCACGACGCTGACACCATGACCGAGACAATCTCCGGCAAGCCATCCGGGGACCCTTCCCCGACTCTCTTCGAGCAGCTCGGAGGAGAGGACGCCATAGGGTCCGTTGTCGACATCTTCTATGGCAAGGTCCTCGCCGACCCCGACCTCCAGCCGTACTTCACCGGGGTGGACCTCGACCGTCTCAAGCTGCACCAGCGGCGCTTCCTCAGCCAGGCCCTCGGCGCCACCCGTCCCTACTCCGGCCGTTCCATGCGCAGGGCCCACGAGAACCTGGCCATCACGGACGACGCCTTCGGCAAGGTCGTCGACCACCTGGCCGGCGCGCTCATGGAGTCAGGGGTGGACGAGGCGACCATCGGCACGATCGCCGAGGTCCTGCTTCCACTCAAGGCGGACATCGTCACCGCCTGACGCTCGTCCTCGGCCGGCGGGCGCGGTCACCCGGCTCCGGACCGGGCGCCGCTGCCCGTGGCACGGGCGCCGTCCGTGTGCGGCGCGTACCCGCTCCCCGGGCGTATCTCCTCCAGCGACTCCACGGGGACGTGCTCCCAGGCCCGCCGCTTGGGGCCCTCGGGGCCGGCGCGCGGTGGCCGGGAGTCCGAGGCGAGGCGGAAGCGTTCGCTCGGCTAGTCTCCGGTCTATGCCCGTCGCCCTCGTCACCGATTCCACGGCCTACCTGCCGCGACCGACGGTCGAGCGACGGGGGGTGCGCGTCGTCCCGTTGACCGTGGTGCTCGGCGACGAGGCGCTGGAAGACGGCACGGAGCACGCCGCCCGCCGGCTGGCGCAGGCGCTCGGGCAGAAGCAGCCGGTGACCACGTCCCGCCCCAGCCCCGCCGAGTTCGGCGAGACCTACCGTCGTGCCGCTGAGGAGGGCGCTACGGGCATCGTCTCCCTTCATCTGTCGTCCGAGATCTCCGGCACCTACGACGCCGCGGTGCTGGCGGCTCGGGAGGCCCCCGTGCCCGTGCGGGTGGTGGACAGCGGCATGATCGCCATGGCGCTCGGCTTCAGCGTCCTCGCCGCCGCCGACGTCGTCGACGCCGGCGGCTCCCTCGACGAGGCCGTCGCCGCCGCCGTGAAGCGGGCCGAGGCGACCCGGGCGGTGTTCTACGTCGACACGCTGGAGCATCTCAGGCGGGGTGGCCGCATCGGCACGGCCCAGGCGCTGTTGGGGTCGGCGTTGGCGGTGAAGCCGCTGCTCGAACTGACGGACGGGCGCATCGAACCGCTGGAGAAGGTGCGTACCGCGTCCCGGGCCATCGCCCGCCTTGAGGAACTGGCGGTGGAGCACGCCGGGTCGGGGCCCGTGGACGTGGCGGTACACCATCTGGCGGCCGAGGAACGCGCGGGCCAGCTCGCGGACCGGCTGCGGGGAAGGCTTTCCGGACTGGTGGACCTCCATGTGAGCGAGGTGGGCGCGGTGTTGGGGGCCCACACGGGGCCCGGGCTGCTGGGTGCGGTGGTGTCGCCTCGTTGAACGGGGGCGGCGTCGGTGGTGGTTCCCGTCGCGCCGGGCTTTCGGCGGTTTCACTCCGGAGGGTGACGAGGTTATCCACAGGGGGCGGGTTGTCCACAGATTTCGGCCCGTTCGGTCACGGAGTGTGAAATCGGGCTAGTTTCCTGGGTCATGGAGACTCAGCAGTTCGACGGGCGCCAGGGGCGCCATGGGGGCGCTTCGCGCCGAGGGCCGGGCGACGGGCGGAAGAGCGGTCGCGGACCGGCGCGTGGCGCCGGGCCGCGGCACGCGGTGCGGCGCCGGCCGCGCCCGCGCCGGCCCGGTGCGCCACCGCCGGGCGGCGTGGAGCGCCGCGCGGCGGACCTCTTCCCGAGCGACAGGGAGACACCGCCGACACCGGTGGCGACGACGGCCCGCCTCGACCCGCCGCCCGAGCCGTGGCCCCGCCCGTTGGCCGGCGGAGCGGACGCGGAGCCACGGCAGGGCACGGAGCGGCGGTCCGGCGTGCCGGGCGGGTTCGGGGCACGCGGTGGTTATGCCGAGTTCGCCACCTCGGGCTCGGGGGAGGCGTTGGATGCGTCGGATGCGTCGGGGGGTTTCGTCGGCTCGCGCGACGCGGACGACGCCGGCGGGGAGGATCCGGAGCTTCCGGAGCCGCCGCCGGCCGCGCTGCCCTGGCGGCAGCGGACGCGGTTGGCGCTGTCCGAGCGGATGCCGGCCTGGCTGCGGGGGCGCTGCGGTCTCGAACCACGCTCCTGGCTGGCCCTGCTGCTGGTGCTGGTCGTCGCTTCCGGCTTCGCCGTCCACCACTTCTGGTCGGGGCGAGCGCGCGCCGTCCCGGTCACCGAGCCGGCCACCACGGGGGACGACGACCCCACGGCCGAGGTGGCTGCCGAGGGGGAGTTCACCTCGGGAGACCCCGCCTCGGCCGAGGCCGCCGGCGCATCGGCCGGTGAGCGGGGCGGGGGGAGCGTGGTGGTGGTCGACGTGGCGGGCGAGGTGCGGGAGCCCGGGCTCTACCGGCTGCCGACCGGGTCCCGGGTCGCGGACGCGCTGGAGGCGGCCGGCGGCCCGGTCGCCTCGGACGACGCCGAAGGGCTCAACCAGGCACGGCTGTTGATCGACGGCGAGCAACTGCTGGTCGGCGAGGAAGCGCCGGTCCCCGCCGCCGCACCACCACCCGAAGGCGGCGGCGGACCGGGCGGCGGACCACCGGCGGGACCGGTCAGCCTCAACTCGGCGACGACCCAGCAGCTTGAGGCGCTTCCGGGCATCGGCCCGGTACTGGCCCAGGAGATCGTGGCCCACCGTCAGGAGCGGGGCGGCTTCACCGCTGTCGAGCAACTGGGCGAGGTTTCGGGCATCGGCGAACGCCGACTGGCGGAGTTGCGCGACCGTGTCACCCTCTGACGGCCTCCGCCCGGCCGACGGCCACCGGTCGGCTGCCCGCCGCCTCCGCCCGGTCGCCGACGAGCCGCGGGCGGCGCCCCCCGACAGCCCGTCCGACGCCCGGGGCGGACGGCGGTCGGCCCTGCCGCCCGCCGAGCGCGGCCCGCTGGACCTGCGGCTGGTGCCCGGCGCCGCGGCGGCCTGGGGAGCTGCCGCCGTCGCCTGGGATCTGCCGGTGCGGGCCGGGGTCCTCTCCGCCGCCGTCTGCTGCCTGGCGGGACTGGCCCTCCTGGCGCTGGCCCTTCGACGCCGCCCACGGCCGGTGGTGACGGCGCTCAGCCTGGCGCTGCTCTGCGCGGCGGCCGGCGCGGTGGCCGCCACCAGCCATGTGGCGACAATCCGTTCGGGCCCCTGGACCGAGCTGACCGGCAGACAGGTGACGGTCGAGGCCCGGCTGACCGATGACCCGCGCCTGGCAGCCGCCAGGCCGGAGCGTCCGACCCGCTCCGTGCTGCTCACGGCCGAGGTGCGTCGGCTGACCGCGGGGCCCGGCGAGGTCTGGTCGTCGGCGGGGCCGGTGCTGCTGGTGGTGGAGGCCGAGGAACCGGCGCCCTGGCTGGCGTTACTGCCCTCCACCCGGCTTGAGTTGACCGTCCGGGTCGGCGAGCCGATGCCGCACCGGGACGGCGAGTGGAGCGCGGTGCTGCGCGCCGACGGCGCGAGCGCGCCCCAGGTCACCGGCGCGCCCGACGCGCTCCAGCGGTTCGCGGGGATGCTCCGCTCCTCGCTGCGCGAGGCGGTCGCGGGGCTGCCGCCGGACGCGGAGGCGCTGTTGCCCGCCCTGATCGTCGGGGACGGTTCCGGCGTCCCCGAGGAGCTGCACGACGCGGTGGTGGCGACGGGGCTGAGCCATCTGATCGTGGTCAGCGGAGGGCATCTCGCGGTGCTCTTCGCCCTGCTGATCGGCACCCCGGGCAGCGTCTCCCGGGGCGAACGCGGCGGCCTCGCCGCCCGGTTGGGGCTGCCGCTGCGCACCACGGCGCTGTGCGGCGGGCTGTTGCTGCTGGGGTTTCTGCTCATCTGCCGCCCGGAGCCCAGCGTGCTGCGGGCCGCGCTCTGCGGCGGGATCGCGCTGCTGGCCGTGGTCACCGGCCGCCATCGCGCGCTGCTGCCGGCGCTGGCAGCTGCCTCGCTGCTGCTGGTGCTGCACGATCCGTCCCTGGCGCGCTCGTTCGGCTTTCTGCTGTCCGTGTTGGCGACGGGCGCCCTGCTGCTGCTCGCCCCCGGCTGGAGCAGGGCGCTGTGCGCGCGTGGTGTCCCGGTGCGGCTGGCCGACGCCCTCGCGGTGGCGGCGGCAGCGCATCTGGTCTGTGCCCCGGTCGTCACGGTCTTCGCGGGCCAGGTCAGTCTGGTCGCCATCCCGTGCAACCTGCTGGCCGAGCCGGCCGTGGCGCCCGTACTGGTGCTGGGCTGGGCGCTGTTGTCGCTGGCCCCGTGGTGGCCGGCGGCCGGGGAGGTGCTGGCCTGGCTGGTGAGTTGGCCCGCGCGGTGGATCGCGGCCGTCGCGCGGGGCGGCGCCGCGCTGCCCGGCCCCGAGCTGGCCTGGCCGGCCGGTTGGTGGGGCGCGGCGTTGCTGGCCGCGGTCAGTGTCGCGCTGGCTGTGCTGCTGGCCCGCCGCTCCCCGTGGCGACGTGTGTGGGCGCTGCTCGCCGTGTTGGCGCTGCTGGTGGCCGTGTTGCGTCCCGCGCCCCTCACCCGGGTGCTTACCGGCTGGCCCCCGGACGGCTGGCGGCTGGTCGCGTGCGACGTCGGTCAGGGAGACGCCCTGGTGGTGGCGGCGGGCCCCGGGACGGCGCTGGTGGTGGACGCCGGGCCCGATCCGGCCTCCGTGGACCGTTGCCTGACCGGTCTCGGGGTGCGTCGGGTGCCGCTGTTGGTGCTCACCCATTTCCACAGCGACCATGTGGCCGGTCTGGATGGCGTGTTGCGCGGTAGAGAGGTGGCGGCGATTCAGACGGGGCCGGCGGGGGAGTCCTCGGCCGAGGCCGCGCGGGTGGCGCGCTCCGCCGCCGAGGCCGGGGTGCCGTTGCGCCGCGCGGAGCCGGGTGAACGGCGTCGGGCCGGTCCCGAGTTGAGCTGGCGGGTGTTGTGGCCGCCGGCGGACGCGACCGGGCTGGGGGACAACGACGCCAGCGTCACCTTGCTGCTGCGCGCCGGCGGGCTGACGCTGCTGCTCCCCGGCGACCTCGAACCGTCGGGCCAGCGCGGGCTGTTGGACGCCCACCCCGACCTCGGCCCGGTCGACGTGCTGAAGGTTCCCCACCACGGCTCTGGCCACCAGCATCCGCCGCTGCTGCGGGCGTCGAGGCCCCGGCTGGCGCTGATCTCGGCCGGCGCGGACAACGCCTACGGTCATCCGGCGCCCGACACGGTCACGGCCCTCACCGAGGCCGGTGCCGTGGTGCTGCGCACCGACACCGAAGGCGCGCTGGCCGTGGTCGAGTCCGCCCCCGGCCGTCCCGGCGGCGTGGTCCGCGACGGCCGGGTTCAGACCAGCCAGCGCCCCTCGTGCATCAGTTCCCAGCCCTCGATCTCGTGCTCCTCGTGCCAGGCGCGGATACGGCGTGGACGGAAGCGCAGGAACCGCCAGGGTGCCTTCCCCCTCGGGTCCCAGCCGGACTTGGTGACGAACGCCTGGCCCACGGCCGGCGGCAGCGCCTCATCCGGCAGCAGCTCGCCCGCCGTCTCTATCAGCACCACGTCCCTGGTGTGCCCGAGGCTGATCACCGCGTGCCCGTTCGCTGCCACGTTGCGGGCGGTCGGGTTGGTCTCGCGGGTGTTGCACAGCACGGTTCCGTCCCACCACAGGAAGGAGAGCGGCACCATGCACGGCACCGCGCCGCCGTCGGGGCTGTTGGCACCCGCCGTCGCCACCCAGCAGTCCGGCTCCCGCTCCAGGCGGGCCAGGAGGTCTCGTCGCCGTTGGGCGCCGGTGCGGGGCGTGTTCGGGTTGTCGACCATGGCGTGGACGCTAACCCCCGTCCGGGCTCGGCCACATCGGCCGCACGCCCTCGGGCTCCCGCCCGAGGCCGCATGTCCGAGGGCGCAGGCCCGAGGGCATGGGGACCGGGCTCGGCCGGGAGCCCTACTCCCGTTCCAGCCAGCCGTCGTGCTCCTCGGCGAGGGCGGTCAGCGGCGCGGGATCGGCCACCGGCCCCTCCAGGACGATCAGCCACTGGGCGTCCTCGGCGTCGTCCTCGCCGGCCAGCGCGTCCCGCAGCGGCTCGGGCTCCTCCGGGAGCCCCAGCAGCTCTGCCACCCGTTCCGCCACCTCCTCGGCGGCCTCGCGGTCCGGCAGCACCAGGATGAGTCGCGCGTCAGTCACGCCGCCATTCTCCCGCCCTCCACGCTCCGGCCGAAGCGGACCTGGTCTCCGCTGTCAGTGGCGCGTGCGATGCTGGGCGGCATGGCTGGCAGGGGTAGCGGAAGTACGGGGCAGCCGGCGGCGGTGACGCTGGCCGTGGGCCAGGAGGAGCTGCTGCTGGACCGCGCGGTGCGCGAGGTGGTCGACGCGGCGAAGGCGACCGATCCGGACACCGACGTGCGGGAGTTGGCCGCCCCCGAGCTGCGCCCCGGGACGCTCGCCGAGCTGACCAGCCCCTCGCTCTTCGCCGAGCGCAAGGTCGTGGTGGTCAGGGCGGCCCAGGACCTCGCGGCCGACACGGTCAAGGACGTCAAGGACTATCTGGCGGCGCCCGCCGAGGAGATCAGCCTGGTGCTGGTGCACGCCGGCGGCGCCAAGGGCAAGGGGCTGCTGGACGCGGCCCGCAAGGCCGGTGCCGCCGAGGTCGCCTGCCCGAAGATGACCAAGCCGGCGGACCGGGTGGCGTTCACCAGGGGCGAGTTCCGCGCGCTGGGCCGCTCGGCCACCCCGGGCGCCTGCCAGGCGCTGGTCGACGCGATCGGCGCCGACCTGCGGGAGCTGGCCTCGGCCTGCGCCCAGCTGGCCGCCGACATCGAGGGTGCCATCGACGAGGCGGTGGTGGGCCGTTACTACACGGGCCGCGCCGAGGCGTCCAGCTTCACGGTCGCCGACCGCGCGGTCGAGGGCCGCACGGCTGAGGCCCTGGAGGCGTTGCGCTGGGCCCTGGCCACCGGCGTGGCCCCGGTGCTGGTGACGAGCGCGCTGGCCCAGGGGGTGCGGGCCATTGGGAAGTTGGCCTCGGCGCCGGGCGGGATGCGTCCCGGCGATCTGGCGCGGGAGCTGGGGATGCCGCCGTGGAAGGTGGACCGCGTTCGGCAGCAGGCCCGAGGCTGGTCGGCCGACGGCGTCGCCGTCGCGCTGCGCGCCGTCGCGGACGCGGACGCCGCGGTCAAGGGCGGCGGTTACGACCCGGCGTACGCCCTGGAGCACGCCGTGATCACCATCGCCCACGCCCGCCGCTGAGCGCTCCGTCCCCGCACACGTCGGCCCGCACACGTCGGATCCCCACATGCCGGATCCCCACATGCCGGACCGCACACGTCGAGGGGCCCCGGCCGCCTGGGGTGGCGGTCGGGGCCCCTCGGGTGCCGCGTGAGCGGCCCTGCTGTGTGTGTCGTCCGGTCCTGCCGGCTCCGCCGGTTGGCGGCCGGGCGGTGAGCACCGCACCCGCGTGGCGAACTTGGGATCAGCGCGGTGCCGGTGAGCGTCGGTCGGCGCGGAGAGAGGGGCCGCGAAAGCCTGACCGGCGTCGTCGTCCGCCCGGGCTCGGGGCTCGTTCAGCCCCGGGCGCGGAGTCGGTCAGCCCTGGAGCTCGTTGACCCGGGCGGCCAGCGCGGACTTCTTGTTGGCCGCGTTGTTCGGGTGCAGCACACCCTTGCTGACGGCCTGGTCCAGCTTGCGGGCGGCGACTCGGCGAGCGGCCTCGGCCGACTCGTAGTCACCGCTGGCCGCGGCCTCGCGGGCGCGACGGATCGCGGTCTTGACCTCGGACTTGACCGACTGGTTGCGCAGCCGGGCCTTCTCGTTGGTCTTGATCCGCTTGATCTGGGACTTGATGTTCGCCACGAAAGAGAGCCTTTGCAGGTTCGAGAAGTATCGGAAGCCCCGACGGGGCGCCCGAACGTTTCGGATGTTCGGTCGTGCACGGGACGGCGGTGAAGCGGGTGAAGCGTGGTTCCGCCCCCGGCGGTCCGTCCCATACCGGAGGCAGTGTGCCAGCGTACCAGCGCCCCCCGAGCCCTTCCCAATCGGAGCCGGCTTCCCGCGCATGGGACCATGGGAGCGACCAAGCGACCCACCGCCATCACCGACAGGACCCCGCGTGCCCGCGATCCCTTCGAACGCGCCGGAGCCCAGCCGTACCGCCCCGGCCATCATCCGCAACTTCTGCATCATCGCGCACATCGACCACGGCAAGTCCACCCTCGCCGACCGGATGCTCCAGTTGACCGGGGTGGTCGAGCAGCGGCAGATGCGCGCCCAGTACCTCGACCGGATGGACATCGAGCGCGAGCGCGGCATCACCATCAAGTCCCAGGCGGTCCGGATGCCCTGGGGCGCCGAGGACGGCACGGCCCATGTGCTCAACATGATCGACACCCCGGGCCACGTGGACTTCACCTACGAGGTGTCCCGTTCGCTGGCGGCCTGCGAGGGCTGCATCCTGCTGGTCGACGCCGCGCAGGGCATCGAGGCCCAGACCCTGGCCAACCTCTATCTGGCCATGGAGAACGACCTCACGATCATCCCCGTGCTCAACAAGATCGATCTCCCGGCCGCCCAGCCGGAGAAGTTCGCCGCCGAGCTGGCGCACCTGATCGGCTGCGACCCCGGCGACGTGCTGCGCGTCTCGGCCAAGACCGGCGAGGGCGTCGCCGAGCTGCTCGACGAGGTGGTCCGCCAGGTGCCGGCACCCGTCGGCGAGGGCGAGGCCCCGGCGCGCGCGATGATCTTCGACTCGGTCTACGACTCCTACCGGGGCGTGGTGACCTACGTGAAGATGGTCGACGGCCGGCTGAGCAAGCGCGAGCGCATCCAGATGATGTCGACGGGCGCCACCCACGAGCTGCTGGAGATCGGGGTCAACTCCCCCGAGATGGCCCCCGCCGACGGTCTGGCCGTCGGCGAGGTGGGCTATCTGATCACCGGGGTGAAGGACGTCCGCCAGTCCAAGGTCGGCGACACGGTCACCTTCCAGCGCCACGGCGCCACGGAGCCGCTCGGCGGCTACAAGGACCCCAAGCCCATGGTCTTCTCCGGGCTGTACCCGATCGACGGCTCCGACTACCCGGCGCTCCGCGACGCCCTGGAGAAGCTCCAGCTCAACGACGCGGCGCTGGTCTACGAGCCGGAGACCTCCGCGGCTCTCGGCTTCGGCTTCCGGGTCGGCTTTCTCGGCCTGCTCCACCTGGAGGTCATCCGTGAACGCCTGGAGCGCGAGTTCGGTCTGGACCTGATCGCCACCGCTCCGAACGTGGTCTACGGCGTGACCATGGAGGACGGCACCGAGCACATCGTGACCAACCCGAGCGAGTTCCCCACCGGCAAGATCGACGAGGTCCGCGAGCCGGTGGTGCGGGCGACGCTGATCGCCCCCAGCGAGTTCATCGGCGCGATCATGGAGCTGTGCCAGACCCGAAGGGGTTCGCTCCAGGGCATGGACTACCTCTCCGAGGAGCGCGTCGAGCTGCGCTACACGCTGCCCCTCGCGGAGATCGTCTTCGACTTCTTCGACGCGCTGAAGTCCAAGACCAGGGGCTACGCCTCGCTGGACTACGAGCCCACGGGCGAGCAGACCGCCGCGCTGGTCAAGGTCGACATCCTGCTCCACGGCGACAAGGTCGACGCCTTCTCCGCGATCGTCCACAAGGACAAGGCGTACGCCTACGGCGTGAAGATGGCCGGGAAGTTGCGGGAGTTGATCCCCAGGCAGCAGTTCGAGGTGCCGATCCAGGCCGCGATCGGTTCGCGGGTGATCGCGCGCGAGACCGTGCGCGCCATCCGCAAGGACGTGCTCTCCAAGTGCTACGGCGGTGACATCTCCCGGAAGCGCAAGCTGCTGGAAAAGCAGAAGGAGGGGAAGAAGCGGATGAAGATGGTCGGCCGGGTCGAGGTGCCGCAGGAGGCGTTCATCGCGGCTCTCTCCTCGGACTCCGACGGCGGCGGCGAGGCGAAGAGCAAGAAGTAGCGTGCGCGGGCCCCGGCGCCCGGGGCCCGCCCGCCCACGACGGCACGAGTGACCATCCCCCCTTGACATCCCCCTTAACAGAGAGGGCCGCGCCGCTTAGTCTGTTCGCCCCGGCGGAAAGTTACCCGCAGGTCACCCCCGTTGCAGCGCGGCACCCGGAGGAATTCGTGAGCGAGAGTGAGCAGGCCATGGCGAACCGGCCACCGTCCGTGGCGCACCTGTTCCTGGAGCGGGTCGAGGCCACCCCGGACCGGAAGGCCTACGGCTACCCGGTGCCCAGCGCGGGCGAGGGCCCCGACGACTGGCGTTCCTACACCTGGGCCGAGGCCGGCACCCGGGTCTTCGCCATCGCCGCCGGGCTGATGGACCTGGGCGTCCGTCCCGAGGAACGGGTCGCGATCGCTTCCTCTACCCGCGTCGACTGGGTCCTGACCGACCTCGGCATCATGTGCGCCGGCGCCGCGACCACCACGGTCTACCCGCAGACCAACGAGGACGAGACCGCGTTCATCCTGGCCGACTCCGGCAGCCGCGTGCTGGTCGCCGAGAACGCGGAGCAGCTGGCCAAGGTCAGGGAGCGCCGCGCCGAGCTGCCCGAGCTGAAGCACGTCGTGGTGATCGAGGGCGACGACGCGGTCGCGGCCGAGGGCGACCCCGAGGGCTGGGTGCTCTCGCTCGCCGAGCTGGCCGAGCGCGGCGCCCGCTTTCTGGAGGAGAAGCCGGACGCGGTCCGCGACACGGTCTCCGCGCTCCGCCCCGACCAGCTGGCCACGCTGATCTACACCTCGGGCACCACCGGCCGCCCGAAGGGGGTCCGGCTGCGGCAGGACACCTGGTCGTACATGGGGTGCGGCATCGAGCAGATCGACATGATGCTGCCGGAGGACACCCAGTACCTCTGGCTGCCGCTGGCCCACGTCTTCGGCAAGGTGCTGCTCGCCGGCCACATCAAGGTCGGTCACGTCCTGGCCGTGGACGGTCGGGTCGACAAGATCATCGAGAACCTTCCGGTCGTCAGCCCGACCATCATGTGTGGCGTTCCGCGCATCTTCGAACGCGTCTACAACGGTGTCGCCGCCAAGGCCAAGGCGGGCGGCGCGGTGAAGCACCGGATCTTCACGTGGGCCGCCGACGTCGCCAAGGAGTACGCCAAGGTCTCCCAGGACACCCGGCGCCGCACCGGGCGGGCCAGCGTGCCGCCGGCCCTCGCGACCAAGCACCGGATCGCCGACAAGCTGGTCTACGCGAAGATCAGGGCCGCCTTCGGCGACAACATGATCGGCTGCGTCTCGGGCTCCGCCGCGCTCACCCCCGAGCTGGGCTACTTCTTCACCGGCGCCGGCGTCCCCATCCTGGAGGGCTACGGGCTCACCGAGTCCGCCGCCGCCAGCTTCGTCAACCGCCGCGACGCCAACCGCGTCGGCACCGTCGGCAAGGCCCTGCCCGGCCTGGAGGTGCGGATCGCCGAGGACGGCGAGGTGCTGCTGCGCGGCCCCGGCATCATGGACGGCTACCACGGCAGGGAGGACCTGACCGCCGAGGTGCTGACCGAGGACGGCTGGTTCCACACCGGGGACATCGGCGAACTGTCCGACGACGGCTATCTGACCATCACCGACCGCAAGAAGGACCTCTTCAAGACCTCGGTCGGCAAGTACGTCGCGCCCACCGAGATCGAGGGCCGCTTCAAGGTCATCTGCCCGTTGGCCTCCTCGATGCTGGTGATCGGCGCCGGCCGCAAGTTCTGTTCCGCGCTGATCGCCCTCGACGAGCCGGCGCTCATGGCCTGGGCCAAGGAGAACGACGTCCCCGGCGACTACGCCGAGGTGATCGCCGACAAGCGGACCGTCGCGATGGTCGACGGCTACATCGAGCAGCTCAACGCGAGCCTCCAGCGCTGGCAGTCGGTGAAGTCCTTCCGGCTGCTGCCCCGCGAACTGGACATCGAGCACGGCGAGCTGACCCCGAGCCTCAAGCTCAAGCGCCCCGTCGTCGAGGGCGAGTACCAGCACCTGATCGACGAGATGTACCCGACGACCTGACCCCGGCCCTGACCGCTGCCCCCTGCCCGTCGGCCCGGCCCCGGCCCGCAGGGCGGCGGCTCAGTCCACCAGGTCTCTGACCAGGGCATCCGCCAGCAGACGGCCGCGCAGCGTCAACGCCGCGCGGCCGTCAGCGAACGCCTCCTCCACCAGCAGCCCGTCGGCCAGCGCCCGCCGCGCCGCGGCCAGCCCCGCCGGCCGCAGCAGCGCCAACGGGCAACCGTCCACCAGCCGCAGCTCCAGCATCACGCGCTCCACCCGCCGGTCGTCCGGGTCCAGCACCTCGCGCCCGGCGGCCGGCGAACGGCCCTCCGCGAGCGCCTGGGCGTACGCGCCGGGGTGCTTCACGTTCCACCAGCGCACCCCGCCCACGTGGCTGTGCGCCCCCGGGCCCGCGCCCCACCAGTCGGCGCCGGTCCAGTACAGCTCGTTGTGACGGCAGCGCCCGGCCGGAGCGGTGGCCCAGTTGGAGACCTCGTACCAGGCGAACCCGGCCGCGCCCAGCACCCGCTCGGTCTGGAGATAGCGGTCGGCGTGCACGTCGTCGTCGGTCATCGGCATCTCGCCGCGCCGCACCCGCTGCCCGAGCCTGGTGCCCTCCTCCACGATCAGCGAGTACGCCGAGACATGGTCCGGCCCGGCGGCGATCGCCGCCTCCAGCGAGGACTGCCAGTCCGCCTCGCTTTCGCCCGGGGTGCCGTAGATCAGGTCCAGGTTGACGTGCGCGAACCCGGCGGCGCGCGCGTCGGCGACGGCGCGCTCCGGGCGCCCGGGGGTGTGGGTGCGCTCCAGCAGGCGCAGCACGTGCGGGCTGGCGCTCTGCATCCCGAACGAGACACGGGTGAAGCCGGCCTCCCGCAGCGCGGCGAGCCCGGCGCGGTCCACCGAGTCGGGGTTGGCCTCCGTCGTGACCTCGGCGTCCTCGGCCAGCCCGAACTCCTGGCGCACCGTGTCCAGCATCGCCGCCAGGTCGGCCGGCGGCAGCAGCGTCGGGGTGCCACCGCCGACGAAGACGGTGGCGACGCGGCGTGGATCGTCCCCCAGCACCTTCCTGGCCAGCCGGATCTCCTCGGCCAGCACCGAGGCGTAGTTCTCCCGCGAGGCCAGCGCCCCGCCGGAGCCGCGCAGCTCGCTCGCCGTGTAGGTGTTGAAGTCGCAGTAGCCGCAGCGGGTCGCGCAGTACGGCACGTGCAGATAGAACGCGAGCGGGCGTTCGGCGGCGCTGGCCAGCGCGGCGGGCGGCAGGGAGCCGTCACGCGGCGCGGGGTCGCCTTCGGGCAGGGCGGAGGGCATACTCGCCATTGTCCGGCATCGACGGGGAACGGCCGCGAGGCGGGGAGGAGGCACCGTGTTCGACCTGCGGATCTCCTTCACGACCGAGGCCGCCGAGTCCGCCGAGCGGATGGCGCCGCACCGCAAGAAGCTGCTGGAACGGGGCCTCGCCAAGCTCGCCCAGGACCCGTACCACAAGGCGAGCGCCCCGGTCGGCACCCACGAGGACAACCGCAAGGCGCAGGTCGCGCCCGGCATCCTGATCGAGTACCTGATCGGTCAGGGGCTGATGGTGGTCGTGGTGGTGACCGTCTTCGACGAGGACCTGTTCCTGGTCTGAGCGTCTTCGCGGCTGAGCGTGTTCGAGGCGGAACGTCTTCGGGTCTGAGCGTGTTCGGGTCTGAGCGTGTTCGGGTCTGAACGTCCTCGGGTCGGAACGTCTTCAGCTCTGAACGTCCTCGGCTCTGAACGTCTTCCGGTCCGAGGTTCTTCCGCTCCGCGCGCCGCCGGCGCGCGGGCTCTCGACGGGCGCCCGGGTCAGGGACCCACGGGACCGGCCGGCGAGCCGACCGTCACGTGGTCGATCAGGTGCTCGACGGGGCCCAGCAGCCCCGGGTCCAGGTCGCGGTAGTCCCGCACGCTCCGCAGCACCCGCTGCCACGCCGCACCCGTGTTCTCCGGCCAGCCCAGGGCGCGGCACACCCCCGTCTTCCAGTCCTGGCCGCGCGGCACCTCGGGCCAGGCCGGGATGCCGACCGCCGCCGGGCGCACCGCCGCCCAGATGTCCACGAACGGGTGCCCGACCACCAGCACCACGTCCTCGCCGTGCACCGCGCGCACCTCGTCGGCGATGCGGGACTCCTTGGAACCCGGCACCAGATGGTCCACCAGCACCCCGAGCCTTGCTTCCGGCGTCGGCCCGAACTCCTCGACCACCGCCGCCAGATCGTCCACGCCCGCCAGGAACTCCACCACCACGCCCTCGGCCCGCAGGTCGTCGCCCCAGACCCGCTCCACCAGCTCGGCGTCGTGCCGCCCCTCGACGAAGATCCGCCCGGCGCGCGCCACCCGCGCCCGCGCCCGGGGCGCGGCGACCGAGCCGGAGGCGGTGCGGGCGGGTGGGCGCGCCCCGGCGGCCGGCTTGGGGCGCACGAGGGTGACTTCGCGCCCCTCCAGCAGAAAGCCGCGCGCCACCATCGGAAAGACCCGGTGCGCCCCGAACCGGTCCTCCAGGGTGACCGTCGGCCCCTCCGCCGTCTTCTCCCAGCGGATCACGGCCCCGCAGAAGCCCGTGGCGACCTCCTCCACCACCAGCCCCGGCTCGGCCTCCACCTCGGGCACCGCCGCCGGGCGCTTCCACGGCGGGGTCAGGTCCGGGTCATAGGAACGCGCGCGCATGGCCCCATTCGACCACGCGACCGTTCCCGTCGGCGGTCAGCCCGCCCCGTCCGCCACCCCGAAGCGCCGTGCGAGCGCCGCCCGTTGGGCGCGGACGAACGCGGCGTCCACGACCGCGCCGTGCCCCGGCACATACGCGGCGTCCCCGCCGCCCAGCGCCAGCAGCCGGTCCAGCGCGGCCGGCCAGCGCGCCGGCTCCGCGTCGGGCCCCGCCTGAGGCTCGCCCGACTCCTCGACCAGGTCGCCGCAGAAGACCACCGAGGGTTCGGCCGCCCCGTCGTACACCGCGACCACCAGATCGTGCGGGGCGTGCGCCGGCCCGAGCGGGGTGAGCACGGCGCGCCGGCCGCCGCCCAGCCCCAGCGTCAGCGGTTCGGTCACCAGGCGGGCCGGGGTGGGCAGCGCGGCGGCCGAACGTTCCGCCTCAGCGCGGTCCAGGCCGTGGGCGACGGCGTCCGCCGCCAGCCCGGCCGCCGGCAGCGGGCCGCCGGCCAGCACCTCGACGCCGGGGAAGCCGCCGGCGCCCAGCGCATGGTCGAAGTGCGGGTGGGTCACGGCCAACCAACGCGGTGGGCCAGCGAGTTCCGTGATCTCGGCGTGGAGGGCGGCGCCCGCGGCCAGCGAGGGCCCCGCGTCCACGACCAGCACGCCCTCCGGGCCGGCCACCGCGCCGACCGTCTCGTCCCAGCCGGGGAGGCGCCGGCGCGCCACCCCTGCGGCGAGCTGCTCCCATGGGGGCTGGTCGTTTCCCGTTGCCACGGGGTGAGCGTAGCGGCGGAGGTCGACCACTCACGTCAGCGCCTTGGGTGGGGTGTACGCGTGAGCCCGGTGTGTGATCGCTCGCGCGGTTTCCCGCGCCCCTCCCGTGCCGCTGGGCGGCTCCTTTCCCTCCGCTCTCCCTCCGCTCTCCCTCCGCCGGTCGCGGAGGCCGTCCGTTTCCGGCCGTTCTTCGGCGGGGTTCCGGTCGACTTCCCGTAGTGCCCCGGTAGCGCCGAGTGTCCCGCTTTGCCCGTGGATTCCGGCGTGGTTCTCTTCGGTCGCTCGTTCCCCGGGCGGGCTACTCCGCCGTACACTGGAGCAGTGTTGGCACTCTGCGCCGCTGAGTGCCAGGAGAGCGACGAGGGACCGACGAGCCGGACGGGAGGTGTGCGGCGTGCTCAACGAGCGCAGGCTGGAAGTGCTGCGGGCCATCGTCCAGGACTACGTGGGCACCGAGGAGCCGGTCGGCTCCAAGGCGTTGACCGAGCGACACAACCTCCAGGTCTCACCCGCCACGGTGCGCAACGACATGGCGGCGCTGGAGGAGGACGGCTACATCGCGCAGCCGCACACCAGCGCCGGGCGCGTGCCCACGGACAAGGGCTACCGCCTCTTCGTGGACCGGCTCGCCGGCGTCAAGCCGCTGTCGTCGCCCGAGCGGCGCGCGATCCAGCACTTCCTCGACGGCGCGGTCGACCTCGACGACGTGATCGCGCGCACCGTGCGGCTGTTGGCGCAGCTGACGCGGCAGGTCGCGGTGGTGCAGTACCCCTCGCTCAGCCGCTCGACGGTGCGGCACGTCGAGTTGCTGGCGCTCGCCCCGGCGCGCGTGATGCTGGTGTTGATCACGGACACCGGCCGGGTCGAGCAGCGGATGATCGACTGCCCGGCGCCGCTGGGCGAGACCTCGTTGGCCGATCTTCGCGCCCGGCTGAACAGCCGGATCGTGGGTCAACGTTTCTCCGAGGTGCCCCGGCTGGTCGCCGAGCTGCCCGAGGCGTTCGTCTCCGAGGAGCGGGGCGCGGTCTCGACCGTGCTCTCCTCCCTGCTGGAGACCCTGGTCGAGGAGACAGAGGAACGCCTGGTCATCGGCGGCACGGCCAATCTGACCCGGTTCCCGACCGACTTCCCGCTCACCATCCGCCCGGTGTTGGAGGCGTTGGAGGAGCAGGTGGTCATGTTGCGCCTGCTGGGCGAGGCCAGGGGCTCGGAGATGACGGTGAGCATCGGCCATGAGAACGCTCACGAGGGCCTGACCTCCACATCGGTTGTGTCGGTCGGCTACGGTTCTGGGGACGAAGCGGTCGCGAAGCTCGGAGTCGTCGGACCGACCCGGATGGACTACCCCGGAACGATGGGAGCGGTACGCGCGGTGGCACGGTACGTCGGACAAATCCTCGCGGAGAACTAGGTGGCGACGGACTACTACGCGGTCCTCGGCGTGCAGCGTGACGCCTCGCAGGACGAGATCAAGAAGGCTTTCCGCCGGCTGGCCCGGGAGCTGCACCCGGATGTGAACCCGGACCCCAAGACGCAGGAGCGGTTCAAGGAGATCAACACCGCCTACGAGGTGCTCTCCGACCCGCAGAAGAAGCAGATGTACGACCTGGGCGGGGATCCGCTCGGGGGCGCGGGCGGTGGCGGCGCCGGTGCCGGATTCGGCGCGGGCTTCGGGAACTTCTCGGACATCATGGACGCGTTCTTCGGCACGGCGTCCCAGCGCGGGCCCAAGTCGCGCACCAGGCGCGGCCAGGACGCGATGATCCGGTTGTCCATCGACCTCAACGAGGCCGCCTTCGGCACCACCCGGGAGATCCAGGTGGACACCGCCACGGTGTGCAACTCGTGCAACGGCGAGGGCGCCGCCCCCGGCACCTCGGCGCAGACCTGCGACATGTGCCGCGGTCGCGGCGAGGTCTCGCAGGTGACGCGTTCGTTCCTCGGCCAGGTGATGACCTCGCGTCCGTGCCCGCAGTGCCAGGGCTTCGGCACCGTGGTGCCCAACCCCTGCCCGGACTGCGCGGGCGACGGCCGGGTGCGCACCCGCCGCCCGTTGAACGTGAAGATCCCCGCGGGCGTGGACAACGGCACCCGCATCCAGCTGGCCGGCGAGGGCGAGGTCGGCCCCGGTGGCGGCCCGCCCGGCGACCTGTACGTGGAGATCCAGGAGAAGCCGCACTCGACGTTCCAGCGTCGCGGCGACGACCTGCACTGCACGGTCACCATCCCGATGACGGCGGCGTCCCTCGGCACCCAGGTGCCGTTGGACACGCTCGACGGCCGCGAGGAGGTGGACATCCGCCCGGGCACGCAGTCGGGGCAGTCCATCCCGTTGCACGGCCGCGGCGTGACGCATCTGCGCGGGAACGGCAGGGGCGATCTGATCGTCCATGTCGAGGTGATGACGCCGGGCAAGCTCGACCCCGAGCAGGAGGAGCTGCTGCGGCGGCTGGCCAAGCTGCGCGGTGAGGAGCGGCCGACAGGCCAGTTCCAGCCGGGTCAGCAGGGCTTGTTCTCGCGGTTGAAGGACGCGTTCAACGGCCGATGAAGCGGTTTCGATGAAGCGGTTCGAGGAGCGGCGGTCGATGAACGGCCCTTCGGCGGGCGGCCGTTCGACGAGCGGCGTCCGATGAGCAGCGCGCCGGTGTTTCTCGTCGGGTCGCTGGCCGGCGCCGAGCCCGGGGCGCCGTGGGTCCTCGACGGCGCCGAGGGGCGGCACGCGGTGGCGGTCCGAAGGCTGCGCGTCGGTGAGGAGTTGGTGCTCAGCGACGGCGAGGGCGCCGGGGTGCTGGGCCGGGTCGCCGAGGTCGACGGCCGGGACCGGCTTGAGGTGACGGTCCTGGAGCGCCGCGACGAGCCGGAGCCGACGCCCCGGATCACCGTGGTGCAGGCGCTGCCCAAGGGCGACCGCGGCGAGTTGGCGGTCAGCACCATGACCGAGACCGGGGTGGACGCCGTCGTGCCCTGGGCGGCGGCCCGTTGCGTCACCCAGTGGAAGGGCGAGCGCGGCGCGAAGTCGCTGACACGCTGGCGGGCCGCGGCCCGCGAGGCGGCGAAGCAGGCCCGCCGGCTGCGGGTGCCGGAGGTCGCGGAGCCGCTGGACTCGGCGGGCGTGGCCAAACTGGTCGCCGGCGCCTCGTTCGCCGCCGTGCTGCACGAGAGCGCCACGCTGCCGCTGGCCACGGCCCCGCTGCCCGCCGGCGGCCCGCTGCTGCTGGTGGTCGGCCCCGAAGGGGGCATCACCGAGGCCGAGTTGACGGCCTTCGCCGACGCCGGAGCCACCCCCTACCGGCTGGGCCCCACCGTCCTGCGCACCTCGACGGCCGGCCCCGCCGCCACGGCCCTGCTGCTGACCCGCACCGGCCGCTGGAGCTGATCCGCTACCGGGCCGGTGCCGGTGGCGTGGCTACCGGGAGGGGACGTGGCCGGGGCGCACCGCACCCCAGTCGAAGCCGAGTTCTCCCTTTGTCTCCAGGATCCGTTCCCACCAGGGACGTTGCTCGACGTACCAGTCGACCGTTCCTACGAGACCCGCGTCGAACTCGTGTACGGGGCGCCAGCCCAGCTGTGTTTCGATCTTGCTCGGGTCGATCAGGTAACGTCGGTCGTGGTTCGGCCGGTCCGGGATGTGTTCGATCCACTCCGACGGGTCCATCCCGAGGGCGGTGACGACTCGACGCGCGATCTCCACATTGGTCACCTCGTGGCGGGCGGAGACATCGAAGATAGGCAACAGTTCCGGCGCGGTGGCCGCCTCCGGAGGGGGCGGCTGCAGGTCGGCATGGAGAACTCGGTGCACCGCGGCGCAGTGGTCCGTCACGTGCAGCCAGTCGCGGCGCTGCAGCCCGTCGCCGTAGACCGGCACTTTCCGCCCGCGCAGCAGGTTCGTCACCGCCAGCGGCACCAGCTTCTCCGGCATCTGGAACGGACCGTAGTTGTTGGCGCAGTGGGTCATCCGGATGTTCAGCTCCGGGTAAGTCTGCATGTAGGCGCGCACGATCTGGTCTCCGGCCGCCTTGGCGGCGCTGTACGGCGTCTTCGCGTTCAACGGGGAGCGTTCGGTGAAGCACGCGCTCCGGGAGGGTAGTTCTCCGTACACCTCGATCGTCGACACATGGACGTGGGACCGGACAGGCACCAGCCGGCTGCACTCGGCCATGACCTGCGCCCCGAGCGCGTTGGATCGCATGAACAGGCTGGGGTCGAGAATCGCGCGGTCGTTGTGGGACTCCGCGGCGAAGTTGACCACATGGTCCGGCCGGTAACGGCGGTAGAGGGCCCGCATGGTGTCGAGATCGGCGATGTCGGCTTGCTCGAAGACGACCCGGTCGGAGACGCCGTCCAGGTTTGACCGGTTACCGGCGAAGCCCAGGTAGTCCACAGCGACCACCTCGGCGTCTGCCTCCCACTCCAGCAGGTGCCGCACGTAGTTCGCGCCGATGAAACCCGCGGCGCCGGTCACGAGATAGACGGGCATGGTCAGCTCCTGAGATCGGGCGACTCGGGGCATGAGGCGTCCGGTCGCGTGCCGTAACGGTTGGTCAGGTGATCCGTCAGCGCGGCGGCTGTGGGGTGGCGGTAGATGTCAGAGACGCGCAGCCGACGATCGATGCGCACCATGCTTCTGATGGCCTTCATGGAGTCCCCGCCGTTCTCGAAGAAGTCGTCGTGTCCTCTCAGGGGGACGCCCAGGACATCACGCCATGCGTCGAGCACCAGCCCGTACCACCCCCCGGCGCCCTCCGGTCCCGGCGTGGGGGTAGGCGGCGGTGAGGGCGTACGCCCCGGCTCCATGGCACCGAGCGCGCGCCGGTCGACCTTGCCGTTCGGATTCAGCGGCAGGGCGCTCACGATCTCGATCGCGCCGGGGACCATGTGCCGGGGGAGTCGTGCGCGCAGCGCGTCGAACAGCGGTGCTTGCTCCAGCCGTCGGCCACGTTCCGCGGTCACCCAGGCGACCATTGCCGGTCGCCCGTCCGGGGCCGGCCGGGAGACCACCACCGCGCGGCGCACCCCCGGATACGCGGCCAGTGTGGACTCGATCTCCCCCAACTCCACCCTGATTCCGTTGATCTTCACCTGGAAGTCGCGCCGACCGAGGATCTCGATAAGCCCTCCTGGCCAGAAGCGCGCCATGTCGCCTGTGCGGTACAGACGTTCGGGCCGGTGCCCGTCGTGGGACCACTGGACGAAGCGCTCGTCCGTCTGCTCGGGGCGGTCGAGGTACCCACGGGCCAGGCCGACGCCAGCGAGGTACAGCTCCCCGGGTACGCCGACAGGTACCGGCATCATCGACTCGTCGAGGATGTACGTCCGCTGGTTGGCCAGCGGACGGCCGTAGGGAAGGTGGCCGCCGTTCCAGCCCCCCGGACGCCACTCGTGAGCCGTCGAGTGGATGGAGGCCTCCGTCGCGCCGCCCAACGCGACGAACCTGAGGTTGGGGGCGATCGCCCGGAAGCGTTCTGGCATCGTCGCCGGAACCCAGTCACCGCCGGTCATGCAAAGCCTCAAGGGCAGTGGGCGGGCGCTACCAGCGGCCTCGGCGAAGTCCAGGAACAGCTCGATCAGCGGCGGTGCCGTGTTCCACACCGTGACGCGGTGCCGGTGGATCAGTTCCCACCACGACGCCGGGTGGTATCCGGCCGTTGTCTCGGGGATGACGACTGTTCCGCCGGCGAGGGTGATGCCGAGGAACTCGTAGACCGACATGTCGAATCCCGGCGAGGACAGCGCGAGCACCGCGTCATCTGACCCGACCCCGTGACGTGCGTTGAGATCGGCGAGGTTGTTGAGCACCCCTCGGTGGCACAGGGCGATCGGCTTGGGCGCCCCGGTGGAGCCCGAGGTGTGAATGACGTAACAAAGGTTGTCCGGGCGCACCGCGGTGGCAGGGTTCTCCGTTTCGTGCGCGCCACACGGGGCCTCCAGATCCTTCACGGACAGGTGGTGGCGCACCTGTGCGGAGAGGTCCCCTTCCGGGCCGCCGATCAGCACGGCGCAGCCGGTGCCGAGGAGCATCGCCTCCAACCGGTCC
The DNA here is from genome assembly GCF_006335015.1 of Streptomyces sedi. GTDB lineage: Bacteria > Actinomycetota > Actinomycetes > Streptomycetales > Streptomycetaceae > Streptomyces > Streptomyces sedi. The sequence continues at coordinate 260,659 of NZ_VDGT01000001.1, read as the reverse complement.
TCCGGATAGCCCGGATCCAGCGGCACATACGCTCCTCCGGCCTTCAGCACGCCCAGGATCGCCGTCAGCAGCTCGGGGCTCTTTTCCAGCCGGATGCCCACTGTGACGTCAGGCCCGACCCCGAGCGCGATCAGCCGGTGGGCCAGTGCGTTGGCCCGCCGGTTCACCGTGTCGAAGGTCCAGGCGTCTGTGCCGCACACGACGGCGACCGCCGCAGGCTCCAGTGCCGCCCTTTCCTCGAACACCTGGTGCAGGCAGACGTCCTCGGTGAGATGCGCGTCCGTCGCGTTCCAGGCGCGCAGCATGGTGTCGGCCTCGTCGGGCGTCAGGATGTCCAGCAGGGCGACGGGCGTGTGCGGGGAGCTCGTCATCCGTTTCAGCAGCGCGCGGTAGTGTCCGGCGGCCTGGTCCGCGTAGGGCGCGTCGAATACCGTGGCATCGAAGCTGAGAGTCCCCCTCGACGTCTCCGTGTCGACGCGCAGGACCAGTTCACGCCCGGCGTACGCCGCGTCGTCCGGGCCAACGGCGAACGAGAGGGCCAGTGGCGCCGGTTGGCGACCTGCGCGGGGCGCGTCGGCGAGACCCGCCACGAGGTCGGCGGTGGTCGCCTCCTCGGTGAGCGCGACGGACAGGGTCTCCGGGCCGTCGAGCACGTCGACGTCGACCCGGTCGAAGCCGGTGTACCGGTGCGTGAGCAGGGCCATGGCCACCGCGAGGACCGGGGCGGTGGGCAGCTTGCCGTCCTCTGGCAGCGGCACGAGGTCCAGGGCGCGTTCCAGACGCCCGCCGGGCGGCATTGTTGACGCGCGCGGTCCCAACCACGGGGGGAAGGCGGGTGGGGCCGGTCGGGGCGAGGGGGCGTCGAGTGTCATGACCAGTGCGTTCCTTCCGATCGTGCCGGGGCGTCTACGCGTCGTCGGAGCGCAGCGGGAAGCGCGCGCAGAGGGCGTCCACCCGGGCGCGCGCCGCGTCGCGCGTGGCCGGGTCCAGCGCGTAACGAGTGGTGCCCAGAGCTGTGACTCCGCGCAGCACGTCGTGCACGACGCCAGCGCAGGCGCGGACCTGGGAGGGGCTCATGCCGCGCTGCGCGAGGATGTTGGTGCCGAAGCGCAGGCCGCCGCTCACCGACGGGGGCAGCGCGTCTCCCGGGATCTTGTTCCTGTTGACCAGGATTCCGCACTCCTCCAGCGCGCGCTCCGCGACGACGCCGGTGAGCCCTGCGGGCCGGATGTCGACCAGCACCATGTGGTTGTCCGTGCCGCCCGTCAGCACCTTGTAGCCGAGGGTGGCGAGTTCGTCCGCCAGCGTCCTCGCGTTCGCCACGACGCGCCCCATCGTGGCGCGGAAGGACTCGGTCGACGCAATGGCCAGGGCGCGCGCCTTGGCCGCGATCGCGGAGGCGTCCGGCGTCCCCTGGAACCCGGGGAAGACGGCGCTTTGCATCAGCTTTCGAAGTTCGGTCCGGTTGTCCGGCGCCGTGCGGCGGTGGTCCTCGCCGAGTAGGATCAGGCCGCCCCTGGGCCCGGCGAGCTGCTTGTACGTGCTGGTCGTGGTGATGTGGGCGTGATCGATGGGGCTCGGGTGCAGCCCTGCGGCGACCAGCCCGGCGATGTGCGAGATGTCGGCGATCAGACAGGCGCCCACGCGGTCGGCTACGGCCCGGAAGCGGGCGAAGTCCAACCTCCGGGGGTAGGCGCTGGCCCCCGCGATGACGACGTGCGGACGGTGGGCGAGAGCGCGGTCCAGGACCGCGCCGTAGTCAAGGGTTCCGTCGGGCGCCACGCCGTAGTGGGCCACATCGTAGTACTTGCCGCTCACCGAGGCCGTGGCGCCGTGCGTCAGATGTCCTCCCGCATCGAGGCCCAGCGCCAGGACTCGGCCGCCGCGTGGCAGCAGCGCCCCCAGCACGGCGAGGTTGGCCGAGGAGCAGGAGTGCGGCTGGACGTTGGCGTAGCGGGCGCCAAAGACGCGCCGGGCGCGGCTGACCGCCAGCCTCTCGATCGCGTCGAACTGCGCGGCGCCCGGGTGGTAGCGCGCCCCGGGATAGCCCTCGGCGGTGACGTTAGACAGGACCGTGCCGTGCGCGCAGAGCACCGAGGGCGGGGCCGCGCTGGCGGAGGCGACCATCGACAGGCTGTCGGCCTGGTAACGCGCCTCGGCGTCGAGGAGCGTCCCGAGGTCCGGGTCTGCTCTCGTCAGCGTGTCCCAGCCCAGCGCGGAGAGGGAACGGGTCGTAGGGGCGGCTATCCGCCCAGGTTCGAGCACAGGAGATTCCTTACAGGTGATCGCATGCCGCTGGTCGTCGAAGAGGTCTCGGAATCCGTTGCGGGGGCTGCTGGCGCGTGGCGCGCCGGTCCGGCCCTAGGGCGTCGCGCCCTGATCCATGAAGGTCCAAACGGGACGACCTAACCGAAGTTCCGCTTCACCCAGTCGTCGTCGACGTGCTTGGTCGTCACGCCGAAATCGATCTCCAGCTGACGCAGGAAGGAACTGACCACGAAAACCCTGTCGATGGGGACCTGCCTCAACGCCGCCACCAGGCCCGGGAAGTCGAGGCTCCGGGTCTCGCTCGCGACGAGGGCACCGGCCGCTTCCTCGGCGGACGTCACGGTGTACATGCCAGGCACGGCCGTGACGACGGGCACGCGCGGATGGGCGAGCGGGCGTGAGCGCAGCAGCGCCTCCAGCCGTCGACGGCTGGGCTCGCGCAACGGGGAGTGGTACGCCTGGTGTGCGAGGGAGCGCTCGACGACCTGTAGTTCCGCTGGGCCGTCGGCGCGCGCGGCTTCGAGAACCGGACGGAGGCCGGAGACCATGATCATGCGGCCGGCGCCGCCGAGGACCGGGCCGAAGTCGCAGGAGACGGTCATGTGCGTCGGCTGCTCGTAGTAGCGCCAGTCGACCGAGGCCGGGACGAACGCGAAGCCGATCGCCTCGTCCCGATCAGTGTCCTGTAGGTGCCGCTCGCTGAGGAAGCGCACCACCGTCTCCGTGGAGGCCGAGCCGGCGGCCCGCAGGGCGGCGAGTTCGCCCAGGGAGACGCCACCGTACACAGAGGCCGCGCCGTGCCGCTGCTCCAGGACGCGCGCCGCGCTGAGCATGGCGGCAAGCTGCCGGACCCAGCGCAGCAGCACCGGATGGATGTGCGGCACCTCGCCGTCGACAAGTTGGTCCACTGGTATGCCGACCACGTCGGCGAACTCGCGATAGACCGACCGCGCGACCGCAGAACTTCGCAACACCGGTTCGTATCCGCGGAAGTCCACCGAGGCGTCGGCAGGTCCGAACAATATGCACTTCGTCATGGCAACCCCGTCCTTCGCTGTATGGGGAACGATCGCGCCCGCCGGACTCCTTGGCTCCGACTCAGGGCTTCGCCACGGCCCCCGCGGCGATCGGCGAATGTTTCGCCGCGTTGATGGCCAGCGTCAGCAACCCGAGGGCACTGACACCGAGTACGGCCGCGACGACGGGCAACAACCCGGCGCCGGCGCTGGTGAGGGTCAGGCCGCCGATGGCCCCGCCCAGGGAGACCCCCAGGTAGGTGCTCGACGTGTTGAGCGCCAGAGCTTGGGCGGCGACCGGCCCGGCGAGGAGATACAGGCGCGCCTGAATGGCGGGGGAGTTCCAGAAGGCCATGCCGCCCCAGATCGTGCCCACCACGACGAGCACGGTGAAGGGCACCGGGCGTACGAACCAGGCCAGCCCTAGGAGGACCATGATCCCGGTGAAGATGCCGATGCCGGCGACCAGCGAGCGGTCCGGTCCCCACCGGTCGGTCGCCTTCCCCCCGGCCCAGATGCAGACGATGCCGGCGAACCCCGACAGGCTGAACGCGAGGGCGCGCTGGTTCACGCTGGCGTCGCTCACCGCCGCGAGATAGGGCGCCATGTAGGTCAGCATCATCATCGAACCGGTCATGAGCGCGCAGTTCGCCAGGAGCCCGAGGGAGATCGGCGCGCTGGCGAGCGTCCGCAGCTGGTCCCGCACCGGGGGCACATCGTCCGCCGTGTCGCCCTCCCGCGGCAACGCCGTGAGCAGAAGGAGCAGCGCCAGCACCCCGCCTACGGCCATGGCGACGAAGGTTGTCCGCCAGCCGTGGTGGCCACCGATCCAGGTGCCGATCGGGACCCCAGCGGCGATCGAGCCCGTCACGCCGAGGGCCACGACGGCGACGTACCGCCCGATGTGGCCTTCCGGGGCGTGTTCTGCGGCGAAGGCGAACACCGCCGGGGTCGAGGCCGCTGCCGCGAGTGCTGCCACGATCCGCAGGGCCACAAGAAGTTCGAAACTGTGGGTGGCGGCAGCCATCAGGTTCGCCGCGACGAAGAGTGTGAACGCGGCGCTGAACAGAAGACGCCGGGACACTCGTGCCAGGGCGACTCCGGCGATCGGCGCCGCCAGGGCGACGGTGAGGGAGAAAACGGTCACCAGTTGACCGGCCTGTGCCTCGCTGACATCCAGGTCCCGGGCGATCTCGGGCAGGACTCCCGCGATGACGTAATCATCGGTATACAGGACAAAAGCCGCAGCGAGTAGCGCGAACAGCCACGCGGGCACTACTGGTCTCCTTCGTGAGTCGTCGTTCGCGCCTGGGGCGCGGAAGCCGAATCAGTCGTCGATCGGTGCGGGGGTGGTCCTCAGGGTCGACCTCAGGTGCGCGCGCAGTGTCGTGCGGACGCGCTCCACGCCGAGCGACCCGTGCGGTGTCACCGAGTCCAGGATCAGGCCGCCCAGGACGGCGATGATCCGTTCGGCCTCCTCGGCCGGGTCGCCCACTTCGAGGACGCGCAGCGCGTCCGTGATGACCAGGCGCATGTCCGCGGCCATCTGTTCCGTCACCGGGCGGAACGTCGGGTTCACCCGGGCGGCGACGATGAACTCCGTCAGCACGATCGACTCGACGCGACGTTCCTCGTCGATCGGCAACAGCTCCTCCAGTCGTCGCTGGAGCGCTTCCACGGCTGCTTCCCCAGTGAGGCCGGCCAGCGCGTCGGTCGGATAGCGGGTGAGTCGCGCGCCCATGCGGTCGCCGACCTCGGTCACGGCGGCGACGAGAAGGCTTCTGTGGTCGTCGAAGTAGTGGCGTACGGAACCGATGTTCAAGTCCGACTCCGCGGCGACCTTCCTGAGAGAGACGCCGCTGAAGCCCTCGGAGACCAGGAGGCGGAAAGCCGCCTCGATGACATCCCTGCGGCGCTGTTCAAGGTCAATCCGAGCTGGCATTGCCGAATGGTATCACAGGTGTGACAAAAAGAGGGGGTTGTCCGACGCGCGGGCTCAACCTCGGCGCCTGACCACCCGCTTCTCGTCCCAGACCGGTTCGGGCGACTCGTACACGGCGCCGTCGGAACCGAAGACCAGGAAACGGTCGTAGTCCCGCGCGAACCACCGGTCGTGGGTGACGGCGAGCACCGTTCCCTCGAAGGCGCGCAGCGCGTGTTGGAGCGCCTCGGCGGAGACCAGGTCCAGGTTGTCCGTCGGCTCGTCGAGCAACAGCAGCGTCGTGCCGCCGAGTTCGAGCAGCAAAATCTGGAACCGCGCCTGCTGCCCGCCGGACAACGAGTCGAACGTCTGCTCCGCCGCGCCCGCCAACTCGTAACGCGCCAACGCCCGCGACGCCTCCTCGCGCGGCAGCCCCGACCGGCGCTCGTCGCCCCGGTGCAGCACCGAGACCAGCGTGCGGCCGGCGAGGTCGGGCCGCCCGTGCACCTGCGCGAACCACCCCGGGCGCACCCGCGCCCCCAGCCGCGCCACCCCGGTGTGCGCCACAGGATCCACCGGGAGGTCGCCCACCGGCTCGTGCTCCGGCTCGGGGGCGCTGCCGCCGGCGGCGAGCAGCCGCAGGAAGTGCGACTTGCCCGAGCCGTTGGACCCCAGCACGGCGACCCGGTCGCCGAACCACACCTCCAGGTCGAACGGCTTCATCAGGCCGGTCAGTTCCAGCCCCTCGCAGACCACCGCCCGCTTGCCGGTGCGCCCGCCGCGCAGCCGCATCGCCAGCTGCTGTTCGCGCGGCTGCGCGGGCGGCGGACCGGCCTTCTCGAAGCGTTCGAGCCGGGTCTGCGCGGAGCGGTAGCGGGAGGCCATGTCCGAGTTGTACGAGGCCTTCTGCTTGTACATCAGCACCAGGGCCTTGAGCTTGGCGCGCTCCTCGTCCCAGCGGTTGCGCATCTCGTCGAAGCGCTCGAACCGCTCGACGCGGGCCCGGTGGTAGCTGTCGAAGCCGCTCGGGTGCACCCAGGCGGTGTTGCCCGCCGCGCCCAGCTCGACCGTGACGATGCTCTGGGCCGTGCGGGCCAGCAACTCGCGGTCGTGGCTGATGAACAGCACGGTCTTCGGGGTTTCGCGCAGGCGGTTCTCCAGCCAGCGCTTGCCGGGAACGTCGAGGAAGTTGTCCGGCTCGTCCAGCAGCAGCACCTGGTCGGTGCCGCGCAGCAGCGCCTCCAGCACCAGCCGCTTCTGCTCGCCGCCCGACAGCGTGTCCACGGGGCGTCGTTGGCACTGGTCGAAGGTCATCCCGAGCGCCTCCGTGGTGCAGACGTCCCACAGCACCTCGGCGTCGTAACCGCCGGCGTCGCCCCACTCGGCCAGCGCGTTCGCATACGCCATCTGCGCCGCGGTGTCGCCGCCGGCCTCCATGGCCGCCTCCGCCCGGTCGACGGAGGCCGCCGCGCGGCGGACGCGCGGGTCGGCGACCGACAGCAGCAGGTCCCGCACCTGGTCGCCCTCGCGGGCGGTGAACTGCCGCATCACACCGAGGCTTCCGCCCCGCGTCACGGCACCGGAGTGCGGCGCGAGGTCGCCGGAGATCATCCGCAGCAGCGTCGTCTTCCCCGACCCGTTGGCCCCGATCAGCGCGGTCTTCGCGCCCTCGCCGACCCGCAACGAGACCTCGTCCAGCAGCATCCGGCCGTCCGGCAGCCCGTACGAAACAGTGTTGACGTCGATGTATCCCACGGCCGCGATCTTATCACGGGTGTGATAGACGGGGTCGAGTTCGGTGTCACGCCCCGGGGCCGCCACGCGCCTTCACGAACTCGGTGATGCTCTGCGCCACATAGTCGATCTTCTCGATGCTCAGACCGGGATAGACCCCCACCCAGAAGGTGTGCTCCGTGATGAGATCGGTGTGGATCAGCTCCCCGGAGACCCGGTAATCACGCCCGACATAGGCGGGATGACGGGTGAGATTCCCGCCGAACAGCCGTCGGGTTCCGATGCGCCGCTCCTCCAGGAACGCCACCAGCTTCTGCCTGCTGAACGGTGCCTCCGGCAGCACCGTGAGCACGAAACCGAACCAGCTGGGGTCGCTCTCCGGCGTCGGCTCCGGAAGCACCAGCCCCGGGAGCCCGTCCAGCGCCTTCCGGAGATGGTTCCAGTTCCGCCGCCGGATCTCGCCGAACTCCCGCAACCTTTCGAGTTGGCTGATACCGAGCGAAGCCTGGAGGTCGGTGGCCTTCAGGTTGTAACCGATCTCCGAGAAGATGTACTTGTGGTCGTAGCCGTGCGGGAGCGTCCCGAGTTGGTAGTCGAACCGTTTGAAACACGTGTTGTCCTGCCCCGGCTCGCACCAGCAGTCCCGGCCCCAGTCGCGCAGTTGCTCCACCAGCCGCGCCAACCGCAGGTCGTTGGTGAGGACACAGCCGCCCTCTCCCGTGGTGATGTGGTGCGCGGGGTAGAAGCTGACCGTGGAGAAGTGGCCGAACGTACCGGTGAGTTGACCCCGGTATGTCGAGCCGAGGGCGTCGCAGTTGTCCTCCACCAGGTAGAGGCCGTGCTCCTCGGCGAGAGCGGCCATCTCCGCCGCCCGGTACGGGTTGCCCAGCGTGTGCGCCATCGCGATCGCCTTGGTGCGTGGGGAGATCGCCTCGGCCACCCGCTCGACCGTGGCGTTGTACGTGCCAAGTTCAACGTCGACGAACACGGGGATCAGGCCGTTCTGGATGAGCGGGCTCACCGTGGTGGGGAATCCCGCCGCCACGGTGATCACCTCGTCCCCGGGGCGCAGTCGCTCCTCGCCCAACTGGCGTGAGGCCAGCGCCGACACGGCGAGCAGGTTGGCCGACGACCCCGAGTTCGTCAGGTGGGCCTTCCGCAGCCCGAGGTGCCGCGCCAGGCGGCGCTCGAAGTTCCGGGCACTGGTTCCCGCGGCGATGCGCATGTCCAGCGCCGCGGCGACCAGCGCCACCCGGTCGTTCTCGTCGAGCGCGGCGCCGGAGGGCCAGATGGGGGTGACGCCGGGAACGAACTCCCCCTCCGCACTCGCCTGGTGGTAGCTGCGGGTGAGTCGAAGGATCTCGTCCTTCTCGCCGCCGGTGGACACACATGCCTCCTGAGATTCGTCCTGTGCTGTCTTCCGCGTCCTGCTCAGTCGAGGTTTCCGAAGGCGGATTGCGGGGCGGCTGCCTTCACCAGCGTCTCCGCGTACTCCGCCTCCGGATCCGACAGCAGGGTGATGGCGCCGCCGACCCCGAACGACGCAGAGTCCCGCCGCAGTACAAGGGTCCTGATCACCACACTCAGGTCGGCGCGCCCGTCGAGCGAGATCCAGCCGAGCACCCCGGAATAGACTCCCCTCGGCTCCTCCTCCAGGGTGGCCAGGATCTCCATGCTGCGCAGCTTGGGTGCGCCGGTCATCGAGCCGGGCGGGAAAGCCTCGCGCACGCAGTCGACCGCCGTGACGTCACGGCGCAGGCGCGACTCCACCGTGCTCACCAGCTGGTGGACCGAGGCGAACGTGTGTACCCCGAACAGCTCGACGGGGCGGACGGAGCCGATCTCCGAGACGCGGCTGAGGTCGTTGCGCATCAGGTCCACGATCATCAGGTTCTCGGCGATCTCCTTCTCGTCGCTGGCGAGTTCCCGCTTCAACGCCGCATCCTCACGCGCGCTGACGCCGCGTCGGCGGGTGCCCTTGATGGGGCTCACCCGCACCCGCCGGTCTCCGTCGATGCCCATGAACCGCTCGGGCGAGGCGGACAGCACGGAGAACTCGGCGTTCCGCAGCAGCGCGCCGTAGGGCACCGGGCTGGCGGCGCGCAGCCGGGTGTAGGTCTCGCAAGCGTCGAACTCGCCGCGTACGGTGGCGGTGTTAGTCAGGCAGAGTTCGTACGACTCGCCGCTGCTCAGATAATCCTGGCAGCGCTGGATCTTCGCCAGGTACGCGTCTTTGCCGTCTCGGAAGACGATCTCGCCCGACTCGGCGCGCGGTCCGGGCTCCGGGGCGTGCGGTGGAGCCGCCCGCACCCGGGCCACCGTGCGGGCCGCGGTCTCCAACCAGGCTCGTCCCTCGGCGCGTTCACCGAGGCCTCGCCCCGAGGCGAACAGCAGATAGACCGAGTGCTCGGCGTGATCGACGACAACGTAGCGGTCGGTGAGCAGAAAGCGGGCGTCAGGCAGCGGGGAGTGCCGGGTGACGGTCATGTTCTCCGTGTCGGCCCGCAACTCGTACCCGAAGTAGCCGACGAAGCCCGGGCGGAACTGGAAGGGGAGCGCCGTGTCCCCGGTCACACGCACAGCCCGCTGCTGGCTGTTGAGGAACGTGAAGATGTCCTCGTCGACGCTCCACGCCGAGCCGTCCGGGCGGGTCACGGTGGTGCGTCCCTCGACCACCCGATAACTCACCGTTGTGGAACGGGCGTCCGGCATTCCACCAATGATGGAGAACCGCCCGTGACCGGTGGCGGAGCTGTCGAGCCAGAAGCTCTCCCGCGACGCCCCGCAGAATGCCTCGTACAGCGCTGCGGAGTCGACCTCGCCGTCCACGCGTGTCCACGTGCACTCGACCGCGTCGTCGGCGGGGAGGCCGGTACGCGGCTGCCTCCGGTACTCCTCCACAATCTCGACGAAATTCCGCAGCAGAACCCTTCCGTCGTCGCTGAGGACCGACTCCGGGTGGAACTGGACTCCCCACAGAGGCCGCTCGACGTGACGGATCGCCATGGGGACACCGTCCTCGTCCTCGGCGACGACCCGCAGCGGCTCCCCGACGTCTGACAACGCCAGGGAGTGGTACCGCACCGCGGTGAACTCCTCGGGCATCCCGTGGAACAGCCGGTCGCCGCGGTGCCGGACGCGCGAGGTCCTGCCGTGCATGATCCGCGGCGCCGTCCCGACCTTCGCCCCGTGTACGTCACCGATGAGCTGGTGCCCCAGGCAGACCCCGAGGAGCGGCAGATCCACCGAGGTCACGAGCGCGCGGGATATTCCGACGTCCGCCGACACGTCGGGACTTCCGGGACCCGGCGAGATCACCACGCCGTCGAACTCGTCCAGGGAGACCGACGCCAACGGGCCGTCGTTCCTGACGACCACGCACGTGACGTCCGGAAGCTCGCTCAGATACATCCAGAGGTTGTAGGTGAAGGAGTCGTAGTTGTCGACGATAAGGATTCGGGTCATCGATCCATTCCAGGTTCTCCGGCGCCGAGCGCGTGGCCCAGCTGGTGCCTCATGATCTTTCCGCTGCCGGTGCGCGGGATCTCCGCGACCGGCGTCCACCGTTTCGGGACGCGAAAGGGGTCCAAATGCCGGCGTAGTTCCGCCCGGAGCTCGGCGAAGCGCTCCTCCGGATCCTCGACCGACGGGGCGAGGACCACCAGCGCGCTGAGGGTGGTGACGCCATCGACCAGGGGCGCGAGCACGGCGCAGTCCACCACCTCCGGCCGGCTGCGAAGAGCCGTCTCGATCTCGACCGCCGACAGGGAGATGCCGCCGACGTGCAGGAAGTCATCGGTGCGGCCGACGACCACGAGCCCCCCGTTGTCGGCCCAGTAGCCGTAGTCCTTGGTCTCCCACCAGCCGTCTGCCAACAGTTCGAGAGGGCCGTCCACGGTCACCGCGGTGCGGGGCAGCGTCGGCCCCGACACCCAGACCTCCCCGATCTTGCGCCCGTCGGGCCCCACCGACGGCGGAAGATCGGCCGCCTCGCGGAGTTCGACCCGGTAGTTTGGGCAGACCGGACCCGTCGTGCCCTCCGCCCGACGGGCCACGCCGTTCGCGCAGAAGGCGTTGCCGACCTCCGTCGAGCCGATCTGGTTCAGCACCGGAACCTGCCAGCGGTCCTCCAGCCGCGCGGCGACGGAGTGGGGGAGCGGCTCGCCGGCGGAGACGAGCGCCCGCAGCCCCTCCGGGCGTTCCATGGCCGTGGCCTCGACATGGTCGGCGAGCCTGGCGAGCGCCGACGGGACGGAGAACGCCACGGTGGCGCCGTACCGGTGCAGGGTGTCGGCGAAGCCCTCCGGGCTTCTGCGCCGCGGACTCACCACGACCGAGGCCCCGCTGAACAGCGGGTAGACGAACTGGTTGTTGAAGCCGTAGGTGAAGTAGTACTGCGACAGGGAGACCAGGGTGTCGTCCGCCCGCAGGTCCAGCCCGTCGGCGCCACCGACCGCCGCGTGGAAGTACGGCAGGTCGGCGACGGTGTGCGCCACGGCTTTCGGGACGCTCGTCGTGCCCGAGCTGTACAGGTAGTAGCGCGAGGAGGCCGCGCCGTCGAGGGACCGGCGACTTTCCTCGCCGTGCGGCGGTCGCGTGGCGACGCGTTCGATGTGCGGGCCGCACTCCCGGTGCGAGACCACGAATCTGGTGGGCAGTACGCCCAGCATCCGCACCCGCACGCGTGAGTCGAGATCGGGGTTGACCACCAACGGCACCGCACCGACAGAGTGCAGTCCGAGGAACGCGGGCATCCAGTCGGGCCGGTCACCTATCAGCAGCCCGACGTGGTCCCCGGACCTGATCCCGTGGTCAACGAACGTCCCGGCGAGTTCCTGGGCACGTGCGTGCACGTCCCGATGCCGCAGGACGTCGCCCGTCCGCTCGTCCACTACCGCAGCCGTGTCGCCCCAGCCGCCGCGGTCCGCGAGGTGGGTGGCGAGAAGAAGTGTGTCGCTTTCCATGGATCTCCCCCGTTTCGTGGATATGCCGTCGGAAGGTCGCGGTCAGCCGGGTGCGACCGCTGGGGCGCGCCCGAGGGCCGCGCCGATCGAGTCGGCGAGTGTGTACCGCCGTGTCCAGCCCAGCCGCGTCGTCGCCCGCGAGATGTCGGCGTGCTGCCAGGTCGAGCCGGTGCGCAGTCCACCGGGGCCCGGGACGAACCGGCAGGGCACGCCCGTCTGCTTGGCGAACGCCTCGAAGAGCTGCTCGATGCTGGTCCCGGTCCCCGACGCCGCGTTGTAGACGGCCACCGGAGGGCCGGGGCGACGGGCCGCCAGGGCTACCAACCGTGCCACGTCCCGGACGTCGACGAGGTCCCGCACCGTCTCCGGTCGGGGCACGTTGGCCACCACCCGGTCGTGGCCCGCTGCCGTGGCCGCCCGGTACAGTCCGGCGGCCGCCGCCCACAGACCGTGGCGGCCGTGCCCGGGGCCGATCACGTTGAAGGCACGGACCAGGGTCAGCGGCTGGCGCGTCCGGTAGGCAGCCCGCACCAGATAGGAGGCGCCGCTCACCTTGGACTTCCCGTACTCCGTCGTGGGCGCCAGCGCGGTCGATTCGCTCACCGGGATACCGGGGACCGTGTCGCCGTACTCGTGTGACGACCCCAGGTGCACCAGCGACTTCGCCGTCCCGGAGAGTTCGCACGCCTCCGCCAGACGGCACGGCCACACCACGTTGTCCCGACGCACCACCGATGGGTCGATGGCCCAGGGAGCGCCGACCGCGTTGACGATCACGGCGGGGCCGCGCGCCCTCAGGAAGCGGGACAGGGCGGCGGACGACCAGTCGTGCCCCGAGTAGTAGGGGCCGGTGACGTGCCCGCCGTCCGTCGCTCGTCCGCGCCGGTCCACGCCGGTGCAGTTCCAACCGTCGGCGGCGAGCGCCTCGGCCACGTGCCCCCCGAGGAACCCCCCGGCGCCGAAAACGACCACGGTGCCTGTCATCCCGCTGCCCCGTCAGTTCCCGGTGGCCGCACGGGCCGTGTCGAGCACGACCTCCGCGGCCACCTTCGCGCCGTCGGTCCCGATCTTGTCGACCATGCCTGTCCAGGTGTCGGCCGGGAGCGTCAGGGCCTCCGGGATCAGCCGCTCGACCTGGGCCTTCAAAGACCGGCGTGTCAGCTCGGAGCGCAGCGCCAGCCCGTCGGCGATGGCCCCGTAGACGTACTCGTTTCCCGCCGCCTCGGTCCTGGCAGCCTCCCGCGCGACGACTGCCTCGTCGACGACCTCGGCGGGCCAGCGAGCCCCCGTTCCGGACCCGGTGGCGATCCGGTGGATCTCCGCCTGCTGGAATCCGGAGACGTTCTGCGGTGGGAGCCGGATCAGCGGGGTCCCGCACGCACTCGCCTCCAGTAGGCTCATCAGCCCCGGCTGGCTCAGGCAGAGTGCGCTTTCCGCGATTCGCGCCCGGTATTCGGCGCGGGGCAGGGGACCGCAGCGGAACTTTGCCCGCCCCCGATACGGCTCGACGACGGCCTCCAACGCGGCCACCGGCGTGTTGCCGGCGACCAGCACCCGGTCGAAGCCCGCCTCGACCAGGGCCTCGACGACCCCCGGGAGCACCAGCGATGGATAGGTCGTCGTGTCCCGCGAGGTCAGGCCGAGCATCCCGCCGAGCGTGACGATCGCCTGCCGGTTGCCGTCGGCGTGGCCGAACGAGTGCCGGGCCGCCCGCCCCGCCTGCCACGGGACCACCGCGCCGATCCACCGCAGCGCGCGGATGTCCCGCATCCAGCCGAGGGTCTCGTCGGACAGCCCGGGCAGTCGGAGGGCGAGATAACGGCTGACCTCCAGCGGGGGGACGGCGAGGTCCGCGCCGTGCCACAGGAACGGCATGAGGTCGAGGAAGACGGTGCGCACCCCGGCCGCCTCAAAGGCGCGGGCGGCGAACCCCTCCAACGTCACCAGTGCCACGTCGAGTTCCTTCGCGGCGGCGGCCCGGGTCAGCGCGTCGTAGTCCGCGCCGTCGAACGTGCACCACTCGTCGACGACGTCCTCCATGAGGGAGCGCCCGTACTCGCTGCCGAAGGCGACGATCCGGCAGTCGTCCGGCGCCATCCGTCGGATCTCGCCGATCACGGTCTCCAGCGCGGCATGTGGCCCCCAGCCGAAGTTGACGCCGAGGACACCGACCCGGAGCCCGCTACCGGCCCGGTCCCGCGCGGTCACCGTGCCTCTTCCCGCGAGCGGAACTTCAGGGCCTGTGCGACCTCCGCGCTCTCCCAGAGGCGATCCGTGGCGCGAAACCTCGTTCCGAGGTCGTAGGCGAGGGAGCACGCCTTCTCGACCACGGACGGGTTGGCCGGATCGCCCTCGACCACCTCCAGTTCGAGGAGGGTGCCCATGCCGCGGATCATGGAGGAGAGCGACGCGAACGACGAGGTGACCAGGACTGTCGGCCGGCGAACCGAGGCCGCGTAGCCGAGTTCGAAGGCCACCCCGGAGGACGGCTCGTCACCGACCAGCGCGCACAGGCTGTCCGAGACGTGCAGGGCACGGAGGTCGTCCCGCATGCACTCTTCCGGAGGCAGCCCCGCCGCCCCCCACTTCTCGTTCAGGTGCGAGCTGAAGACCGAGGCTCCCAGCTCGGAGAGACGCGTGTGGTAGGCGAGGATCTCCGCCTTCCGCTCCGGCAGGAACACCCCGTCGCGGACGAGGTTCCCGAAGGGTGCCGCGAGGAACACCTTCGGCGTCGGGACCGGGGACACTCTCATGCGCTGACCGCCTTTACCACGATGCTTCCGCCGAACCGGCCGCGTGCCTGTCCCGTGGAGTAGTCCCGGAACGCCATACGCGCCACCCGGAAACCGGACTCCCGTAGCAGCCGGGCCACTTCGGAGGGGCTGAACAAATGAACTGAGGTGTGCAGGACTCTGTCGCCGTTCCGGTAGGACGCCGTGAAGTCGCCGCTGCCGGATCGGAGCCGGTCTCGCGCCACGTTGCGCAGCGCGCTGAGCCGGCCGTAGGCCACGGCGTTGTAGCGGTTGTTGACGTCGAACACCAGGACGCCGCCCGGCGTCAGCAGCTCCCTGATCTGCCGTAGTCCTGGCACCAGTTGGGCGCTCGGGACATGGCCCAGCACGTTCGACAGGCAGGTCACCAGGTCGAAACGCTTGGCGAGGGCGTCCGGCAGCTCCGGTGCCCCGAGCGGCTTCGCCAGGACTCGCGCCTCGGGACAGTTCCTCCGGGCGAGCGCGGCCATCTCTGGGCTTTCGTCGATGGCGGCGACATGACCGGGGCGGACTCGGGCCACGACTCGGCTCAGTCGTTCGCCGGTTCCGGTGCCCACGTCGAGCAACGCGAGCCCCGGCTGTCCGACCGCTGCGGCGACCTCACCCTCCACCGCCTCGAAGTAGCCCTCGTGGCGAGTCATGTAGGAGTCGTAGCCGTGGGCGTAGGCGTCGTAGAACCGCTTCGACGTCACCGAGGAGGTCGGCGGTGTAGAACTCTTCGACATGGCTCTCCTAGTCCCGGACATAGCTGAGGCAGCTCTCGATGTCGAAGCGCCCCCAGTCCGCGGCGTGCTCCAGGCCGGCGGCGACGGTTTCCCCGGGCAGCTCCCGCGTGGCCCGCAGCACGTAAGCGCAGACCTCGCCCAACCGTTCGGTCGACACGCCGCTTGACCAGGCCAGGTAGTAGAAGCGTTCCGCCCCGGGCCCGAGCGCGCGGAACTCCTTGTCCGCCGTTGACAGCACCAGTTCCTCGACGGCGAGCGGAGCACGCCAGGGCGCGTCCAGTGTCGGAGCGCGCCCCTCAGGGAGGGCGAGGTCCTCCCACAGGGCCGCGCCGATCGCCTCCCAGGGAACGAACTCCCGCGCACGGTGGCCCGCGGCCAGCTCCGCGTACAGCTCCGCGTACTCGACGGCCAGAGTGCGGGTCGACAGCCGCTCGGACAGCAGGCGCGCGTCCTCGACGAGCCGGGCCCGCGCCTCGGGGCCGTTCCACAGGGCGCGCAGCGCGTCGGCGATCAGGGCGCCGTCCGGTGCGTCCACGTACATCGCGCCGGACTCGCCGCCCAGATACTCGCCGATGCCCCCGGCCCGGGTCGCGATCACCGGACAACCCGCTGCCTGCGCCTCGATGTTGACCAGACCGCCGCCCTCCGACTTGGACGCCACGACGGTGGCGAACGCGCTCCTCAGCAGGGAGGCCGCCTCCTCCAACGGCACCTCCCCGACGAAGTGGACGCGGGAGGACAGGCCGAGCCTCTCGGTGTACTCCTCCAGGGCGGCCCGCTCGCTGCCGTCACCCGCCACGACCAGGCACAGCTCGGGAATCTCGTCCCTCAGGTGGTCGAGCGCCTCGATCGTCCTGTCCACGGACTTGGCAGGTTCCAGACGCCGCAGTGACAGCACATAGGGCCCCCAGGCCGACGCGTCGCGGTGGGGCTCGGCGTCCGCGAAGAGGCCGTGGTCGATCCCCACGTAGAGGGTGGGCACCGGCGCACGGTCACCGAGCAGCAACTCGGTCTGCCGGGCGAGGTCGTCCGACGCCGCGTTCAGCAGGTCGGCCCGCCGCATGGCCGGCAGAACCAGGTCCCGGCCGGTCAGCCAGACGAGTCGCGGATCGGGGTCGACCACGTCTGGGATGTCGTAGCCGCCGACCGTCTGGATGACCGGCACCCCCCACAGTCGGGCAAGCAACTCGGCGACCAGCGGCAGCGGCCGGCGCAGGCCGACGACATGGATGACGTCCGGCCTGTGGACCTCGCGGACGAACTCCCGCAGCTCGTCCGACAGCGCCCGGAAATCCGAGGGCAGCACGGTGTTGGGCACGCGGTGCACGCGAACGCCGTTGCGGACCTCGCGCGTCGGAGTGGTGGGCGGCACGTGCCGGGTGAGCACGTCCACCCGGTGCCCGCGGGTGACCAGCTCGGCCCCGAGCTGGTCTATGGGGTCCTGCGCGCCACCGGTCACCGGGTGGTACACGCTGCACACGAAGAGAATGTTCACTGGTTCCGCAATCCTCGATCCGGTTCCTGCCTCGACTCGTCGCCGGCCGGCGACCGGGGATCAGCGGTCGGACTTGTACCGCTTTCCCTTCGATCCACGCACTTCCTCCACGGGGAACCGGTCGATGTTGACGGCCAGCTTCTTGTCCGCCGCCTCGATCAGGTCGAAGTCGCAGTAACGGGCGAACCGGATGAGGTAGTTGAGAATGTCCGCCGCCTCGAAGGAGAGCTTGGCCCTGAACCCACGCTCCGAGCCGAGCAGTTCGACGATGTCGGCCTCGCTGAGCCACTGGAGCTCGGCGAGCAGCTCGCCGGCCTCCCCGCCGACCGCCATCGCCAGGCTGCGCGCCTCCTCCAACTCGTCCCAGCCGCGGTCGCGGACGAACGTGAGGAAGCGCTCGGTGTAGGCCTTCAGCCGATCGGAGTCACGCCCCAGGTGGGTGGTCTCGCCAGGCAGCCAACCCCACTGGGCGGCGACCTTCTCCGCAGAGTAGGCCTGCGGGAGCAGTCCTTCGAGCGTCCACATCTCACTCTGGAACGCCGCTACCACCTCGGGGTCCACGTGCTGGTGCGTGTAGAGCTTGTGTGTCCTCCCCTCGGCCCAGCCCTGCGCGAACCTCAGGGTCTCCCGCAGCGCCCGCCGTGAGGTCGCACTGAGCGGCATCAGCTTGACCGAGCCGCCCTTCTTCGGGCCGAACGCCACGACCGAGCTGAGGACATCGGACTCGTAGCCGAGGTAAACCTCCTTGTACTTGGCCTCGACCGCACCGGAACTCCGCCGTTCGTGCCCTGCGACCAGGGCGCGCACGAACTCCTCGTCGATCCCGTCGACGAAGACGTCCATACGCGATATCAGGAAGTGTTCCAGCTCCTCGTACCTCGACGGGGAGTACTCCTCGAACTTCAGTGGCTCGGGCGCCGGGGCTGGGTCGTCGTCCTCGACGTCGTAGTAGATCGCGTGCTCGACGACGCCAGGGCGGTACTGGCTGTTGGACTGCGAGCCGCATGTCCAGCCCCGGTTGAGATAGAAGGTCTCGATCCAGGAGCTGGGTTCGGCGACCGTGCCGTAGAGCTGCCGCACGCCGCGGGCTTTCGCCACCTCGACGGATTTCGCGAGCAGTGCGGAGCCGGCGCCGTTGGAGCCGCGGAAGTCCGGATTGACGATGAGCGGGCTGATCTTCATCGTGCCCTGGCGCTTCTCAGCGATGTTCATCACGCCGACGACCTCGCCGTCGGCCTCGGCGACATACACGTGCTGGGTCTTCGAGAAGTGGCCCACCGGGTCGCGTCCGCCGCCCAGGTGCGCGTCGATGATGCGGTCCGCCTGGGCAACGTGGTCGCCGTCGTAGTTCCGCCGGAGGGAGCCGTGCAAAAGCGCCCGGATGACCGCGCGATCCGCCTCGGTCGCGTCCCTGATGACGATCTCGTCGCTCTCGCCGGACGGCTTCTCGTTGTTCTTCTGCTGAGTGGTCAAGGCAACTCCCCGAGACTTGCGTGAGGTTAAGGCGTGTCCGGTGGCCGGACGGATCAGGCGAGCAGGCGACGGCGGGCGACGGCGGCGTCGACCAGCCGGTCGGGCGTGCCCACGTCGAACCAGCCGGCCTCCTCCGGGACGGTCACGGTGGCTAGGCCTCCGTCGTCGATGTACGACTCCAGGAGGGACGTGATCTCCAACTCGCCCCGGGCGGACGGGACGACCGACTCCAGCCGCTTCCAGAGCGAGCCGTCGAACGAGTAGAGGCCCGTGCACACTTGGCCTCCGTAGCGCACGTCGGCCTTCTCCCGGACACGGACGACCGTCCCGTTCTCGTCGCTCTCGACGATCCCGAAGTCCCTCGGGTCCGGATGCTCGATGACCGCGACGGCGGCGCCGCACCCGGTGGTCTCGAATGCCCCGAGGATGCCGCCGGCCCAGGCCGAGTCGTGCACGTAGAGCGTGTCTCCGAGTGCGACGACGACCCGCTCGTAGCCCTCGGGCTCAAGATGCTCCCGGGCACAGGAGATGGCGCCGGCGATGCCGTTCGCCTCCCGCTGGACGACCGTACGGATCTCGCTCTCCGCGTAGCCGAGCCACGACGGGATGCTGCGGTACGTCGGTTCGTCCTCCGCGTTGCAGACGAGAACGAGGGTGTCGACGCCGCACTCCGCCATGACCTCCATGGAGAAGGCCACCGCAGGTTTGTCGTACACCGGGAGGAGATGCTTGTTCACCGCGCGGGTGGTGGGAAACAACCGTGATCCGGTGCCTCCCACCAGCACGATTCCGGCGACTCGTTCACTGACAGGGTTCAGTTCCCCCATTGCCTACCGCCTTCTGACCCGCAGTGGGGCCGTGGTCGATCCGTGGTCGGGAGTGGGTCAAGCGGGAAGAGGTGCCGTCGCCTTTTCCAGGACGGCGATGCGGCGCAGAATTCCGCGATGGTCGACGAGTCCCGCCGTCCCGGTGTCCCGCACGTGTCTGGCACCCGCGCTCAGACAGGCGCGGGTCGCGTTGGCCGGCGCGGAGGTCGCGACGACCGCCGACCCGGGCGCGCCCGGGCGTCTCTCGACCACCCGGACAGGGGAGTCCACTGGCGGTGAGAACGCGCGCAGCAGCTCCAGCCGCCGCCGGCTGTCCGCGACGACGACGCTGTTGGCGTAGGAATCGCCGATGGCCCACGAGCCGGTGTAGGTGGAGAGGCGCCCGTCGACCAGGCGACTGGTGAGTGCCGTGCCGCCGTCGGTCTCCGCGCCGCCGAACATCACCGTGCCGATGCCCAAGTCCTCGGCGACGGCGCCCAGCCGCAGCAGCGCGTCGACGCAGTACGTCCCCAGGTCGGCGGCGGCTCCTCCGTGGCGGGGATGCAGGCGGAAGTCCGTCGGCACCCGCCCCGGGATACGGAAGACGGCGGAGACGGATACCGGCCCCGTCCAGCGCTGGCGGCGCACCCGGGCCGAGAAGTCCGCCCAGGCCGGGTGGTACGGGTAGGACAGGCACTCGAAGATCGTGCGGCCGCACGCGCGCGCCATGCCGTCCAACTCCCCGGCCTCCTCGGCCGTCAGACAGACCGGCTTCTCGACCAGCACGTGCTTTCCCGCCGCCAACGCCCGGCGGCAGTCGTCGAAGTGACGGCCGGTAGCGCTCGACACGTAGACGGTCTCGACGTCCCGGTCGGACAGCACCGCGTCGCGGTCGGCGTACTCGATCCCCTCGGCCCGCGCGTCGGCGCCCGACCCCGGGGTGTGGTCCGTGCCCACGAGGAGACGCGAGTCGGGTGCGTTGAACTCCTGGAGAAGCGGTGCGGTCCTGCGGCTCAGGTACTCGGAGTTGCCCATTGCCGCGATCATGTTGTCAGGACCCCGGTCGCGAGCAGTCCCTTTACCATCACCAGACAGGTGCGCAGTTCGACGCCGAGCCGGTCACCGCGCTGGCCCAGCGCCTCCACCTCGCGCAGCGTCATCCAGCGGCCGGCCGGCCGTTCGCCCGCGGCGTCGGACAGCAGTCCCAGTTGGTAGGTGGTGAGGGCGCCGCGGAACCTGCCGCCTTCCTCGGCGTGCACCACCGCGTGGACCGTCGCACAGCGGGCCAGCCCCGACGCCTCCTCGCTCATCGACAGGCGCCGCGCGCCCGTGGCGTGGTCGGCGATGTCGCCGCGCTGGAACCGTGCCTCCAGGCTGGCGCCGCGCACAGAGCCGATCCGTACCCGGTCGGCCACAAGCAACTCAAGTCCACGCACGCTCCGCTGCATCAGCAGCGTGCACTGGCCCATGCCCGCCGGCGCGAGCAGCGGCTGATCCCAGGAGGCGACCTCGCGGCCCTGGCCCTCGACGCGACAGCCGACGACGGAGAAGAAGCGGCGCTGTCGGTGCTCGATGTTGTCGGCCATGTACCACTCCGACAATCGGCGCAGCGGCACCAGCGCGGGGGACGAGCGCCCTACCGGCGGTTCCAGCCCGCGGGTTGGGGGCTCCTCGGCGAGGTGGGGAACGACGGGTGAAAGGGCTTCCAGCGGCCACATGGACAGGACGGAGCGCAGGTCCATATTGAGCAGTCGACTTTCCAAAGCCGCTGCCAACAGGACTCGTATAGGAACCCATCGACTTTCTGGGAGGGACCGCGCGACTTCGACTGCCTCGGAGGGGGCGAGGCGGACGACTCGGTTCCGGTTCACCTTCCCGAGAAACCAGGACTCCTGTTCACGCTGGACCGCGTCGGCGAACGTGCGTACGTCGTTGGAGAGCGCGATCTCGGCGGCCGGCACACGTGTTCCACCATGTGCGGCCTCGTAGTTGCTGCGGGTGGCCTGCACGGTTGGCGCGACCTCGACGCCGTCGGGGGTTCCCGGCTCGAACTTGAAGGTGATCAAGCCGTGGAACTCGCCGTCGAAAAGTGTGACGAACAGGCACAACATTCCGACTTCGTGTTGCTCGATGAGGGGTTGTTCGAGAGGGTGAAGCGGGTCTGAGGTGTCTCGCGCGCCGACGATCCGGAAGAACCTTCCCGTCTCGTGGGCCAGGGCCCCTTCCTCGGTCAGAGACCAGCGGCGGAGGTCGGCCAGCGGCAGCGGAAGAACGCGCGCGGTCAGGGAATGACGCCGACGCAGGCACTCCGAGCGCAATTCCCCCACGCTGTCGATCACTTGTGTGCAGGGTCCGTCGACAACGTGTGTGCCTCCCCTTGTGCGCGTACTCATGCCACGCACCCGAGAAGTCGGTCGCAGACACGGTCGACATCGTCGACGTCGAGGAGCGGATGGATAGGTAGACAGATGACGTCCCGGGCGAACCGCTCGGCCACCGGCGTGGAACGGGTCGCGCCAAGAGGGAATTCCCCCAGCGGTCGAAAATAGATCTCGGACTGGATTCCCGCGGCGCTGAGCTCCTTGCGGACGCGGTCCCGTTCGGGGACCAGGACCGGGACGGCGAAGCCCCCCGACCGGTCGGACTCGTGGCGCTCGTGGACAAGTTCCACCGGGGAGTCGGCCAGCTGTTCCCGGTAGCGACGGGCGATCGACCTGCGCTGACGCAGCTTCTCCGGCAACGTTTCCAGTTGGGCGAGGCCGATCGCGGCCGCGACATCGCCCATGTTGTACTTGAAACCCAATTCGGGAATGTCGTAGGGGTTCGACCAGGACCGGGCGCCCATGTCAATCCCGAGTCGGCGCAGCTTGCTGGCGCGCTCGGCGGACGCGGCGTCAGGAAAGGTGACGCAACCTCCTTCGCCGATGGCGAGGGCCTTGGTCGCGTGGAAGGAATACGCCTGGATGTTCGGGGACTCGCTCATCGGGCGCCCTCGCCATGTCGAGCCGATGGCGTGGGCGCAGTCCTCCACCACGGTCACGCCGTGGCGGGCCGATATCTCGTTCAGGCCGGCTATGTCGCAAGGTATGCCGGCGTAGTGAACGGCGATGACGGCGCTGACGTCCGGCTCCGTGCGGAGGATCTCCCGTACGGAATCCAGATCGAGGTTGCCCGTCGTGCGTTCGATGTCGGCGAGAACGACGCGACACCCGTGTTGGAGCGCCACCGCAGCGGTTGAGACAAAGGTGTTGGCTGGCACGATCACGGCGCTGCCCCGGGGGACGTCTGCCACCACCAGAGCAAGATGAAGCGCCGCAGTACCGGAATTGACGGCAACCGGATGCTTGCCGATCAGTTCCGACTTAGCCAACTGTTCCTCGAACTTCTTAGTGGCCGGTCCAAGGCCGATCCAGCCAGATTCCAGAACCATACGGAGTCGCTCTATCGAGGACGCGGCCACTTCTGGTCTGTACATGCTGATTTCACGTTTCTGCGGGATGGACTTCATCCTCACGCACCCCCTTAACCACGTGTGTGGCGACACTGCGGTGAAACCTCAACTGGCCTTGCGCACGGCTGTGCGCGCCTCAACGGGATTCCCCAAGCCCGCGTCGGATCGGTGATGAGACCAGACCCTATCTCGACTGTGATAAAACGTAAAGCTTCCGCCTGGGAGGGGTGTTCGGGGGTGGTCGAGCGTCGCGGTGCGCGTACTTGCGGAGCGCGCCGTAGTGACACGCGCCCCCTGCCAGGGGGTGCCTGCGCGAGGCCCCCCTCGGGGGGCCTCGCTGCTGCGGCCGAGCGTGTCGACTGTCGGTGTTACGTTAAACGAATCCGGCCGCAGGGGCCACCGGTAAGTGTTCGGGGTCGAGCGGAGGCGGCCCTGCCCAAGCTACGGGCGCGCGCCGTGGAGCCCCAGGTACGTCGCGCTCAGACGCTCCAACGTCGGGTGCTCCACGGCGAGTTCGATCCCGTCCAGGGAGGCGATGGGGCGGACGCCGAAGCTCGTGTTCGTCGCGAACGCGGCGGCCATGTTTCCGGCCTGCTCCGGGGTGACGACGGCGACCCGGTGTGTTGCGCTCTCTTGGAGTAGCGCCATGGTGACGCCGGGCAGCACGTCTCCCAGCGGCCACACGACGGCGCCGCCCTGGTCGACGAAGCCCACGTTCCAGCTGCTCCCCTCGGTCACGTGACCGTCGCGGTCAATGAAGAGCGCGTCGTCGTATCCGGCGAACTGCGCCGTGCGGCGGGCGTGCAGAGCGCCGAGGAGGCCGACGTGTTTGACCGGCGGGAGGTCGCGTTCGTACCTGACACTCCGGACGCGTAGCGGCGGGAGCGGCCCCGTGGCCGCCGCGCGTACGGTCACCAGGACGTGCGGGTCGTCGGCCTCCGCCAGGTGCCCCAGGTCGGTGCTGGGGTCATAGATCGTGACGCGCACGACGCAGGGCGACTCATGCCCCGTCAGGCTGCGGCGGACGAACGCGCGGACGCGCGCGGTGTCCAGCTCGGCCCCGAAGACGGTCGCGCAGTCCCGGGCGAGACGCTCCATGTGCAGTGACAACCCTCTGACGGTGCCGTCGGCGTCGACGCGCATCGTGGTGAAGTGCCCCAGGTTGGTCAGCGCCAGCGGGAGCAGCTCGGCGGTGGATACCGGCCTTCCGTCAAGTGTCACCATGCCGATCAGTGTCTCAGGCGACTGCGCGACTCCTCGCGCCGTTGGGCCCGGACCGCCTCCGGCGGCCTCAGATCGGCCGGTGGTCGGGGTGTTGGCGCAGGAAGATGTTGAAGTCGGTGACGTAGGACCAGTCGCGCAGGTACTTGGCGCGGTCCCTGCCGTGGGAGAGGCGCAGGCACTCTGCGCATCCCTCGACGGGTTCGGGTTCGGGCAGCGCCGCCCTGCCCATGGGGTCGGTGGGCAGGGGGCCTTCGGGGAGTCCGAGGTGCGGGGCGAGGTAGTCGGCGTGGGACTGGAAGATCACGGCTGGGCCTCCACTTTGTTTGGGAATAACCCGGGCCGGCCTGCGGGCGGTCCGGAGTCGCTCTTGCGGGGGAACTTCCTCAGCAGAGCACATACAAAGCCGTGAGCAGTGGGTACATTGGCCGAAATTCAAGTCCAACCGGTGGGTTATGGGGGGAAGTTGTGGCAAAGAAGCAGGTCAACGGGGACGAGGCGGGGAAGCTCGGCAGTGGTTTGAACGATCTCGTGTTTCTCGGTTCCGAGATCAAAGCCGGCCGTCTGGGGCGCAGTCTCACTCAGGAGCATCTGGCCAAGGCCACGGGTTACAGCCTGAGTTACGTGTCCAAGGTGGAGTCCGGGCTGATCGTTCCGTCGCAGCGATTCGTGGAGGGCTGCGATCTCGCGCTGGGGACGGACGGGTTGTACGCGCGGCTGCGGGCCCGGGTGGTCAACACCGGCCTCCCGGCGTGGTTCCAGCCGTTCGTCCAGCAGGAGCGGAAGGCGCGGTGGATCACGGAGTATTCGTTGACACTCGTGCCTGGTCTGCTTCAGACGGGGGACTACGCGCGGGCATCCTTCGAGGCGTACGCGCCGGAGGCCACGGCCGACGAGATCGAAGCACAGGTGAAGGCCCGGCTGGAGCGCCAGCAGGTACTCGCGGGTGAGACACCTGCGGTGTTCTGGGCGATCCTGCACGAGTGCTGCCTGCGTATCCCGGTTGGTGGCCGAGGCGTCATGCGGGCGCAGCTCGCTCATCTGGTGACGATGGCGGCGCTGCCGCAGGTGACGCTCCAGGTGCTGCCGATCGAGTTGGGTGCCCCTCCGTCAGCCGACCCGATGATCATGCTCCGACAATCAGACGGCCTGGAATGCCTGTACTCCGATACAGTGATGGGCGGCCAGCTCAGCAATGACGAGGCTCGTCTGAGCGATGCGGCCCGGAGGATCGAGCGGCTGAAGGCTGATGCGTTGGCCCCACGACACTCAGTCGCTCTTCTGAACCAACTGGCTGAGGAATTCCATGAGTGAGCAGCGGTGGCGTACGTCGACTTATACCAGTAGTAACGGCGGAGCCTGCGTGGAGGTCCGGGACGGGGTGCCGGGTGCGGTGCCGGTTCGGGACAGCAAGGTCAGGGGCGACGTGGTGACGTTCGGGGCGGATGCCTGGAGCGCGTTCGTGCGGCACGTCGCGCGTTAGATCCGTTGCGCGTTGCATCCATGCGGCGGGTTGTCCTGAACGGGCGGCCCGCCGTTGGTCGTTGGCCATACCGAGGAGGTAATCCGTGAGTGAGCAGCGGTGGCGCACGTCGAGCAACAGCAGTGGTAACGGCGGAGCCTGTGTGGAGATCCGGGACGGGGTGCCGGGTGCGGTGCCGGTTCGGGACAGCAAGGACAAGCGGGATGTCGTGACGTTCGGGGCGGGCGCCTGGAGCGCGTTCGTACGGCACGTCGCGCGTTAGATCCGTTCCGCCCAAGCCGCTGGCACCCACGCGTCGTCGGGGAGCCGTGGGCCCGTCGCGCGGAGGTGGTCGCGGAGCGCGGTCAGGACGGGGTGGCGGTCGTCGGTGCGGGTCAGCAGCATGTGCGGGTAGACCGGGGTCGGTTGGTGCAGCGGGATGCGCCGCAGGTCGTGGGTCTCGGGCCAGAGATAACGGTCGCCGCCGCCGACGAGGGTGGCCAGGGAGGGCGACTCGGCGAGTGCGTCCATCAGGGCCTCGTCCCCGAAGTGGGGGCCGAGCGCGTCGATGCTGAGGCCGAAGGTCTCGGAGAGCGCCTGGTAGAACGCCCCCCACTCCGTGCCGGGCCTGATCCCGGGGACCCAGATGCGGTGGCCGGCCAGGTCCGTTGGCCGGACCCGTGACGCGCCGGCCAGCGGGTGGCCGGGCCCGACCAGGAGTTCCAGGGGCGCGTCGAGCAGCCGTTCGGCCCTGATCCCGGCCGGGACCCGGTCGTTCGGCAGGGCTCGGAAGGACGCGTCGACCGTTCCCTCCCGCACCGCCTGGGCGGCCTGAGCCGCGTTCTCGTCGCCGAGGGTCACCGCGTCGAGGTGTGGTTTCTCCTGGTGGGCGCGGTAGAAGCGGTACACGGCCTGGGCCGGCGCGATGCGTCGGTGGAGTACGTCGACGCGGAGGGGACGGCTGCCGGGGCGTATGGAGCGTTCGGCCTGGTCGACGGCCGCGAGGATGCGCCGGGCGTGGGGGAGGAAGACCTGGCCGTCCAGGCTGAGTCGGGAGCCTCGCGGGGTGCGCGTCAGGAGGGTGACCCCGAGCTGTCTCTCCAGGGTGGCGACCCGCTTGGAGGCCGCCTGCTGGCTGATGCCGAGTTCGTCCGCGCCCGCCTGGAACTGGCCGGTCTCGGCGACGCACACGAGCGTGCGCAGGGCTTCCACGTCCACGCCGTCAGGCTAACCGCACAACTATTGGTTGTGTCCGGGGGGTTGGGTGGTTGTTTGATCGCCGGCTTCTCGTGCTGGTGTGATCGCCGCATGTCCACCCGTACCGAGCAGGTCATGTATGTCAGAACAGCCGAGTTCGCACGTCATGCGGCGCGCATCGAGGAGGTGACCGACGCGACGTCCCGGCTGAACGTGTTGCCCTTCGGCGACAGGGAGGGTCGCGCCGCACTACTCGCCGTTGTGTTCGGCGGGGCGCTCCCGGAGTCGGTGACGCTCTACCCGCCGTTCTTCACCGAGTGCGGGCTGCACACGACGTTCGGGGAGAACGTCTTCGTCAACCAGGGCTGCACGTTCATGGACAAGGGCGGGATCAGCATCGGGAACGGTGTCATGATCGGTCCGAGGGTGAGCCTGATCACCGGGGGGCATCCGTTGCCGCTGGCCGAGCGTCGCGCGTATCTGTCCCTCGCGCCGATCGTCGTCGAGGACGACGTGTGGATCGGGGCGACGGCCGTGATCCTCCAGGGAGTCACCATCGGCGCCGGGGCGGTGGTGGCCGCGGGGGCGGTCGTCAGCCGCGACGTTCCCGCCGGCACCCTGGTCGCGGGGACGCCCGCCCGGGTGGTCAAGTCGGTCGACTGAGTCCGCCGGCCGCTGCCGCGTGACGGACGGCGGGCCGCCCCCGTTGGCGATGTGGGGGCGGCCCGCCGGTCGTTCGTGGGTCAGAGCGGGTGCGGAACGTCCTCCGGGTCCGGCTCCTCGGCGTCGGGGTGGCCGCGGAGGTTGAGGATGGCGGCGATCAGGCCGCCCCACACCACCAGCATGGCGACGATCATCATCACGATGGCCGAGGTGGACATCAGGCGCTCCTCTCCGGCGAGTCGGCGGATTCTGGCCGGTCGGCGGATTCGGGATGGTCGGCGGCCGGCCTGCGGCGGAAGAGCAGGGCGAGCACCACGCCGACCAGCAGCGCGCCGCCGGCGACGCCCCAGCCGGCCCAGAGCAGGAAGTCCGTCGAGTAGCCGCCGTAGTTCTCGTCCAGCTCGTGGCGGAGGCTGTCCACCATCATCCAGGTCAGCACGAGGGGCGTGATCACCCCGAGGCAGATCCGCCACCACCTGCCGAGGCCGACGGACGAGGTCGCGTCGGCGTTCCGTTGCAGCGCGGGGAGTTTGCGCAGACCCCAGCTGACCGTGATCAGCAGCACCAGGCCGGCGAGCGCGATGCCGTACTGGTTGATGAAGTGGTCGGCTGTGTCCAGGAAGTAGAGGCCGCTGTCGTTGGCGAAGAGCA
Organism: Streptomyces sedi; assembly: GCF_006335015.1. GTDB lineage: Bacteria > Actinomycetota > Actinomycetes > Streptomycetales > Streptomycetaceae > Streptomyces > Streptomyces sedi. The sequence goes on along the minus strand of NZ_VDGT01000001.1, from coordinate 232,841 downwards.
GCAGCGAGACCAGGGCGACGGCGCCGCCCACGCCCAGCACGGCCGGCACCCGGGCCAGACCGGTGCGGTCCTGCACGGCGGCGACGATGACCTGCACGATGCTGATCAGCGAGGTGAGGCCCGCGATCACCAGGGAGACGAAGAAGAGCACGCCGAAGAGCGCGCCCATCGGCATCTCGGAGATGATCTGCGGGAACGCCACGAAGGCCAGCCCCACGCCGCTGGACGTGACGTCCGCGACGCCGACGCCCGCTGCCTGCGCCATGAAGCCCAGCGTCGCGAAGACCGCGACGCCCGCCAGGATCTCGAACGAGCTGTTGGCGAACGCGGCGACCATCGCCGAACCGCTCAGGTCCGACTTGCGGTGCAGATAGGAGGCGTAGGTGATCATGATGCCGAAGCCGACGGAGAGCGAGAAGAAGATCTGGCCGTAGGCCGCCACCCACACGCTGCCCTCGCTCAGCGCGCCCCAGTCGGGAGTGAAGAGCGCGTTCAGGCCCTCCGCGGCGCCGTCCAGGGTGAGCGCCCTGACCACCAGCACCAGGAAGAAGCCGACGAGCAGCGGGATGAAGACGATGTTGGCCCGCTCGATGCCCCGGCGGACGCCGAACGCGAGGACGACCAGGGTCAGCACCCAGACCGCCACCAGCGGCCAGGCGACGCCCGGCACGAAGGTGGAGACCTCGCCGGGCGTCTCGTTCAGCTTCAGGAAGTCGTTGTTGAGGAAGCCCTCGGGGTCGTCGCCCCACGCCTGGTCGAACGAGAAGCCGGTGTAGCGGACCGCCCAGGCCAGGATCGCCGCGTAGTAGGTGGCCACCACGAAGCAGATCGCCACCTGCCACCAGCCGATGGCCTCGGCCGGTTTCGCCAGCTTTCTCAGCGCGCCGGGCGGCGAGGAGCGGTACTTCCGCCCGATCGTGTACTCCAGGATCAGCAGCGGGATGCCGGCGGTCAGCAGCGCGGCGAGGTACGGGATCAGGAACGCGCCGCCGCCGTGCTCGTAGGTCACGGCGGGGAAGCGCCAGATGTTCCCCAGCCCGATGGCTGATCCGATGGCGGCCATGAGGAAGCCCAGCCGGCTTCCCCACTGCTCGCGCTGCGGCTGTGCGGCCTTGGTCGACATGGTTCTGGAGGTCTCCTCGGGCGACTGCTCGCTTTGCTCGCATTGATGGTGGAACGAATGACCGCTGCACGCTACCAGTCGGCCACTTCCCTCGGAACGGACTCACGGGCCGCGATCCCCGCGCCGTCAAGGGCGGGGAAGTCCGTGGCCGGCGCCGAGGCGATACCATCCTTCGGTCACTGCCCAGCGTCAAGGCACGGGAGGTCCCGGGGGATGGCCGGAGAGCCGCAGGCTGACTGCCTGTTCTGCAAGATCGTGGCGGGCGACGTGCCGGCGACGGTGGTCAGGGAGACGGAGACCACCGTCGCGTTCCAGGACATCAACCCGCAGGCGCCCAGCCATGTGCTGGTGATTCCCAAGGCGCACTACCCGGACGCCGCCTCGCTCGCCGCAGGCGCGCCCGAGGTCGCCGCCGACGTGCTGCGTGAGGCGGGCGCGGTCGCCGAGCAGGAGAAGGTCGCGGGCAACGGCTACCGCGTCGTCCTCAACACCGGCGCCGGCGCGGGGCAGACCGTCTTCCACGCGCACGCCCACGTGCTGGGCGGGCGCGGCCTCAACTGGCCGCCCGGCTGAGGGGCGCCGTTCGATGGCCGGTCGTGAACTGGTGGTGCTCGGCACCGCCAGCCAGGTGCCCACGCGCCGGCGCAACCACAACGGGTACGTGCTGCGCTGGGACGGGGAGGGCATCCTCTTCGACCCGGGCGAGGGCATCCAGCGGCAGCTGACCCTCGCCGGGGTCAGCGCCCACTCGCTGAACCGGATCTGCGTCAGCCACTTCCACGGCGACCACTCGCTGGGGCTGGCCGGCGTGATCCAGCGGATCAACCTGGACCGGGTGCCGCACCCGGTGCCCGTGCACTACCCGGCGAGCGGGCAGCGTTACTTCGAGCGGCTGCGCTACGCCACCGCCTACCAGGAGACGGCCGAGCTGCGCCCCGCGCCGGTCGCCGAGGACGGCGTGCTGGAACGGACGGACGCGTTCACGTTGAGCGCGCGGCGCCTCTCCCACCCGGTGGAGTCCTTCGGGTACCGGCTGGAGGAGCCGGCCGGGCGTCGGATGCTGCCGGAGCGGCTGGCGGCGCTCGGCGTCAGCGGCCCCGACGTGGGGCGGCTGCGGCGCGCGGGGCGGCTTGGAGGGGTGACCCTGGACCAGGTCAGCGAGGAACGTCCGGGGCAGCGGTTCGCGTTCGTGATGGACACCCGGCTGTGCGACGCGGTGGGGGAACTCGCCGACGGCTGCGACCTGTTGGTCATCGAGTCCACCTTTCTGGCGGCCGACGAGGCGCTGGCCGAGGAGTACGGCCATCTGACGGCGGGGCAGGCGGCGCGGGTCGCGGCCGAGTGCGGGGTGCGGCACCTGGTGCTGACGCACTTCTCGCAGCGCTACCGCGACCCGGCCGCGTTCGCCGAGGAGGCGCGGGCGGCCGGCTTCACCGGCGAGCTGACCGTGGCGGAGGACCTCAGCCGGGTGCCGGTACCGGCGAGGGCCGGCTGACCGGCGTCAACCTGGCCTGATCCGGGTGCTTCTGCCGGGGGCCGCTCAGACCGTTTCCGGCCAGCCGGCGCGGGCCAGGACGCGCTCCGCGACCCGGGCGGAGTCGACCAGCGGGTGGAGCGCCAGCGCGTGCCGGGCCAGCGCGGGCGAACGGGTCGACGCCGCCTGGATGGTCGCCCGTTCCACGGCCTTGACCTGGAGCATCAGCCCCAGCTCCGCGAGGCCGGGGGAGAGGGTGGGGACGGGGTGCGCGCCCTGGGAGTCGACCTCGCAGACGGTTTCCACGATCGCGTCGTCCGGCAGCCCGGGGACGGTGCCCGCGTTGCGCACGTTGAGGATCTGCCGGGTGCGGCGGTCGTCGGCGATGGCGCGCATCAGGGCCAGGGCGACGCCGTCGTAGCCGCCGCCCTCCAGGTCGCGGCTGTCGCGCTCGCCGCCCCCGCTGGCCGTCCGCTGCTCGGCGCCGTAGGTGCGCTCGCGCTCCAGGCGCGTGCGCTCCCAGAGCGCCGGCGCGTCCTCCAACGCGCGCGCCGCCTCGTCGAAGAACGCGCCCTGCTGGGCGGCGAGGAACGCGCCCCGCGTCTGCTCCGCCTCCGCCACCGCCCGCCTGGTCTCCCGCGCCAGGTAGTAGTAGTGCAGGTACTCGTTGGGCAACGTGCCGAGCGCGCGCAGCAGTTCGCCGCCGAAGAGCCGGCCCTCCTCGAAGCCGGCCAGCGCCGCGTCGTCGGCCAGCAGCCCGGCGAGCAGGTCGACGCCCCGGTGGCTGAGGGAGTTCAGCCAGCCCAGGTGGTTGAGGCCCACATAGCCGTAGTTGACCTCCGCCGGGTCGACCCCCGCCGCCCACGCGGCGCGGCGCACCAGCCCGACGGGAGAGTCGCAGATGCCGATCACCCGGTGGCCGAGCCGGCTCGCCATCGCCTCGGTCACCATGCCCGCCGGGTTGGTGAAGTTGATCAGCCAGGCGCGCGGCGCCAGCTCGGCGACCCGCTCCGCGACCCGCAGCGCCACCGGCACCGTGCGCAGCCCGTAGAGCACCCCGGAGGCGCCGACCGTCTCCTGCCCCAACAACCCCTCGTCCAGGGCCGCCCGCTCGTCCCGCACCCGGCCCCCGGTGCCGCCGACCCGGATCGCGTGGAAGACGAAGTCCGCGTCCCGCACCGCCTCGTCGAGCGTCTCCGCGATCCGCACCGCCGGCGCCCCCGGCACGCCCTCGGCCAGCGCCTCGCAGACCCGCGCCACCACCCGCACGCGCACCGGGTCCGTGTCATGGAGTCTGACCTCGCTACAGCGAACGGATGAACCGTCACCCGCCGTTGTCAGTAGCGCCCGGTATACCAGGGGGACACGGAACCCACCGCCGCCGATGATCGTGAGCCTCATGGGCCGGAACGTACCGTAGAAATGTCCACGACCCAGCCCGGAGCCACAGGTGACCCCCGAGAACGAGCCCCCGCAGCGCTGCCCGATCGACCCGCTCGCCGCCGTGCGCGGGCCCGCCGACCCGGCCTGCGACGTCTTCCTCACCGGCACGGTCTTCCTGGACATCGTCTTCACCGGGCTCGACTCGGCGCCCGTGCGCGGCACCGAGTCCTGGGCCAGGGGCATGGGTTCCAGCCCCGGCGGCGTGGCGAACATGGCGACCGCCCTCGCCCGGCTCGGCCTGCGCACCAGCCTCGCCGCCGCCTTCGGCGACGACAAGTACGGCGAGTACTGCTGGGAGACGCTGGAGCGCGGCGAGGGCATCGACCTCTCCCGCTCCCGGACGCCCGCCGGGTGGCACTCGCCGGTCACCGTCTCCATGGCCTACGAGGGCGAGCGCACCATGGTCTCCCACGGCCACGAGGCGCCGCCGCCGGCCGCCGAGCCGACGGCGGGGAACGTGCCGGAGGCGCGGTCGGCCGTCGCCTCGCTGGCGCCGGGCCGCCCGCAGGAGTGGATCGCGGAGGCGGCCGGCGACGGGGTGCTGCTCTTCGCCGACACCGGCTGGGACGAGAGCGGCCGTTGGGACCTGGCGGCGCTGCCCGACCTCGCGCACTGCGAGGCGTTCCTGCCCAACGCGGCCGAGGCGCTGCGCTACACCCGCACCGACGACCCGAGGGCCGCCGCCCACGCGCTGGCCGAGCGGGTGCCGCTGGCCGTGGTCACCATGGGCGCCGACGGCGCCTACGGCGTGGACGGCCGCACGGGGGAGAGCGCGCACGTGCCCGCCATCGTCGTGGACGCGCTCGACACCACGGGCGCCGGGGACGTCTTCATGGCCGGCTTCGTCACCGGCTCGCTGGCGGGCTGGCCGCTCGCCGACCGGCTGGCCCTGGCCGGGCTGACGGCCTCACTCTCGGTGCGGGAGTTCGGCGGTTCGCTTTCCGCCCCCGGCTGGACCGAGATCGAGACATGGTGGCGCAACGCCCAGGCCCTCACCCCGGCCGGACCGGAGCCCGAGGGCCACCCGCTGGTCGAGCGGTACGCGTTCCTGGCCGGCCTGCTGCCGGCCGCCACGGCCGCGGGTCCGCGCCGCAGAGCCGTTCCCACCCTCGGATTCCGGGGCTGAACGATGACTCGGAGTGATCGAATCGTCGCTCAGTGGCGGCTCCGTGTGAGGCCGGCCGGGTGGTCAACACCGCAGCGCGGCAGGCGGATCGCGCTCCGTAATGTCCTGGGGGAACGACCGCTTCCCGTCGTACTCTGGGACCCAAGGCACCCCAGCGCAGAGAGGGATGAGCAGGTCCTTCCGGGCCGCCCATGACGCAGACACCCACACACCAGCCGAGCCCCACCGACGAGGCGACCGCGCGGTTCACCGTTCCGGCCAAGCACCCGATGGTCACCGTGCTGGGCTCGGGCGACACGCTGCTGCGCGTGATCGAGCGGGCCTTCCCCGCCACCGACATCCATGTGCGGGGCAACGAGATCCGAGCCACCGGAGACGAGGCCGAAGTCCGCCTCGTGCAGCGCCTCTTCGACGAGATGATGCTGGTGCTCCGCACCGGCCAGCCGCTCACCGAGGACGCCGTCGAGCGCTCCATCGCCATGCTGCGCGGCACCGGCGGCGAGGACGCCAGCCCGGCGCAGGTGCTCACCCAGAACATCCTGTCCAACCGGGGCAAGACGATCCGGCCCAAGACGCTCAACCAGAAGCGCTACGTGGACGCGATCGACCAGCACACGGTCGTCTTCGGCATCGGCCCCGCCGGTACCGGCAAGACGTATCTGGCGATGGCCAAGGCCGTCCAGGCGCTCCAGTCCAAGCAGGTCAACCGCATCATCCTGACCCGCCCTGCCGTCGAGGCCGGCGAGCGGCTCGGCTTTCTGCCGGGCACGCTCTACGAGAAGATCGACCCCTATCTGCGCCCGCTCTACGACGCGCTGCACGACATGCTGGACCCGGACTCGATCCCCCGGCTGCTGAGCGCCGGCACCATCGAGGTCGCCCCACTGGCGTACATGCGCGGACGGACGCTCAACGACGCGTTCATCATCCTCGACGAGGCGCAGAACACCAGCACCGAGCAGATGAAGATGTTCCTCACCCGGCTCGGGTTCGAGTCGAAGATCGTGATCACGGGCGACGTCACCCAGGTCGACCTGCCGGGCGGCACCCAGAGCGGTCTGCGCCAGGTGCAGGAGATCCTGGACGGCGTGGACGACGTGCACTTCTCGCGGCTCACCAGCCAGGACGTGGTGCGCCACAAGCTGGTCGGGCGCATCGTGGACGCGTACGACCGTTATGACCACCGGACCGGAAAGTAGCCGCCGCACACCATGGCGATCGAGGTCAACAACGAGTCCGGCCAGCCGCTCGACGAGCACGCGCTGCTCGACATCGCCCGCTACGCGCTGGCCCGGATGCGGATCCACCCGCTCTCCGAGCTGTCCGTCATCGCGGTCGACGCGGCGGCGATGGAGCGGCTCCATCTCCAGTGGATGGACCTGCCGGGCCCCACAGACGTGATGTCCTTCCCGATGGACGAGCTGCGTCCGCCGGCCAAGGAGGACGAGGAGCCCGTGCAGGGCCTGCTCGGTGACATCGTCCTCTGCCCCGAGGTCGCCACCGAGCAGGGCCGGGCCGCACCCACCCGGCACTCCATGGACACCGAGCTGCAACTGCTCACGGTGCACGGGGTGTTGCACCTGCTGGGCTACGACCACGAGGAGCCGGGGGAGCGCGCCGAGATGTTCGGACTCCAGCAGGCCATCGTCGACGGCTGGCGCGCCGAGCGCGGCCTTTCCGGGCCCTCCCCGGCCCCCACGCTGACATGACCGGCACCCTGCTGGTCGCCGTCGTGGGGCTGCTCGCCGTCGGCTGGCTCTCCTCCTGCGCCGAGGCCGGCCTCGCGGTGATCACCAGCTACCGCGCCGAGGAGGCCGCGCGCGCCGGTCGGCGCGGCGCCGACCGGCTCGCCGAGGTCGCCAAGGACCCCACCCGCTACCTCAACCTGGCGCTGCTGCTGCGCGTGGCGAGCGAGATGGCGGCGGCCGTGCTCGTCGCCTACGCCTGCCTGGAGCTCTTCGACGGTCTGCTGCCGGCGCTGTCGGTGGCGTTCGGGATCATGGTGCTGCTCTCCTTCGTCGCGGTCGGCGTCTCGCCCCGCACCATCGGGCGCCAGCACCCGCTGACCACCACCATCGCCGCCTCGTTCGTGCTGGTCCCGCTCGTGCGGGTGCTCAACCCGCTGACCCAGGCCCTGATCATCCTGGGCAACGCGGTCACCCCGGGCCGCGGCTTCCGCAAGGGGCCCTTCGCCTCGGAGGCGGAGCTGCGCGCCATGGTGGACCTCGCCGAACGGGAGTCGCTGATCGAGGACGAGGAGCGCCGGATGGTGCACTCGATCTTCGAGCTGGGCGACACCCTGGTGCGCGAGGTGATGGTGCCCCGCACCGACCTGGTCTCCATCGACCGGGGCAAGACACTCCACCAGGCCCTCAGCCTGGCGCTGCGCTCCGGCTTCTCGCGGATACCGGTCACCGGCGAGAGCGACGACGACATCGTCGGCATCGTCTACCTCAAGGACCTGGCCCGGCAGACCCATGTCCGACGGGAGTCGGAGAGCGAGTCCGTGGAGTCCGTGATGCGGCCGGCGACGTTCGTCCCCGACACGAAGAACGCGGGCGACCTGCTGCGCGAGATGCAGCGCGACCACATCCACGTGGCGGTGGTGATCGACGAGTACGGCGGGACCGCGGGGCTCGTCACCATCGAGGACATCCTGGAGGAGATCGTCGGCGAGATCACCGACGAGTACGACATCGAGCTGCCCCCGGTCGAGGAGCTGGGCGCCGGCAGCTACCGGGTCACCGCCCGCCTCGACCTGGGCGCGCTCGGCGAGCTGTACCACCTGCGGCTCGACGACGAGGACGTCGAAACCGTCGGCGGGCTGCTGGCGAAGGCGTTGGGACGGGTGCCGATCGCGGGGGCGCGGGCCGTGGTCGACGTCTCCGACGAGCAGCCGCTGGACGCGGCCGGCCCGCCGGTGGCCGCGCTGCGGCTGACGGCGGAGTCCCCGTCGGGCCGCCGCAACCGGATCGAACGGGTGCTGGTCGAGCCGGTGGTCAGCGACCTGCCGGAGGAGGCGGGGAGCGACGAGTAGCCCCTGGCGGGGGTGCCGGTCCGGATACGCCGGGCGCGACGCGCGTCAGGCCCCCCTCGCGTCGTCGGGCGAGGGGTAGTAGCGCTGCGCTTCGAACCGTTCGACGCGTGCGAGCTGGCGTTGGTGTCCGTTGAGGACCCACCGCCCCGCCACGGGGACGAGGGCGAGCAGAAGGACGCCGAGGGCCGCCAGGGACAGCGCCAGCCACGGGGTGTCGAGGGCGAAGCCGGCTCCGATCAGGGCCGCGACCGCGCCGATCAGCAGCACGGCACGCGGGGGTGCGGTGCCGCCGCCGCGCTCGAAGCGGTGGATCGCGATCCTGGCCGCTCCGGCCTGGGCCGGGGTGACCGTGTCCGGCTGGTTCTGGAGATGGGGCGGCCAGCACGGGTTCCACCAGGCGCCGGTGGTGCGGTAGAGGTGGGTCGCCCAGGCGGCTCGATGCCGCGCCTCCTCGCTGTCGTCCCGCTGGAAGACCAGCGTGATGCTGACTCCGTGGCCCCGTATCTCCGCCAATCGGTAGCCGAACTCGTGACTGATCGCGACGAGCAGGCGACCGTCGGAGTTGATGTTGATCGAGACGTGCTCGGAGCCGTCGAGGCGGGTGATCAGCTCATGCTCGTTCACGAGGCTCCCTGGTTCTCGAAGCCGTCGTCGGGGGAGGGGTAGTAGCGCTGCGCCTCGAAACGTGCGAGAAGCGCTCGATGGCGCGCTCGCGTCCACCGCGACAGGCGACCGGTCAGCAGCGTTCCCGCCAGCAGGCCGGCAGAAAGGGCGCCCAGCGGGATGGCGAGCCCCACGGTGGCCCGGTTCAGCCACGCCATGATGAGCGTGAAGGCCGCGACGATCAGCATGACGGCGACGAGCCGGACCTGGCCGTCGTATTCGAGTCTGTGCAGGGCCAGGCGCACCTCACCGGCCTTGGTGGGGTGCACCGTCTCCGGCTTGTCGTGCAGATGGGGCGGCCAGCAGACGGCCCACCAGGCGCCGGTGGTGCGGTACATGTGCTGTGCCCACGCGGCGCGTTGACGTGCCGCCTCGCTGTCGTCCCTCCGGAACACCAGGCGGTGGGCGATGTGCTGGCTGGTGGTCTTGACCTCGTCCACCGCGTAGCCGAATTCGTGCGCTATCGAGACGACGAATCCCTGGTTGAGCCGCACGGGGAACTCCACCCGAGGCGAGCCGTCGAAGCGCGCGACGATCTCGTGTTCCGGCACGATCAGACCCCTTCTTCTCGTTCCGCCGCTGAGGGGCGCGGCGGGGGAACCCCGCAGCGGACGGGGCGCCGAGCAGGACGTCGAGACCGTTCCTGAAGGCCCGGCGCTCCACTCTCGCGGAAATGCCGGCGCTCGCCAAGCCGTTCGTCCTGCGACGGGACTCAGCGACACCCCGGTCGTCGACATCCCCGTTCACCCGAACGGGTCAGTGGGGTGGCAGGGGGGCCGTTCGGGTGGCGCCATGGGGGGATGAACGCGCATCTGAGGACGGTCACCGTCGCGGGGTTCGCCACCCTCAGCCTCGCGCTGGCCCCCGGCCAGCCCGCCGCCGACGACTCGCTGGGCGAGGCCCGGCTGCGGGAGGCGCTGCTGGACGCGGTGGACTTCCCCGAGGGGTGGGCGAGCGACAGCGAGGAGGCCGCAGAGCGGCGCGGCTTCGGTGTTCCCGAGCCAAGCGAACGCCGCTGCCGCGAGCTGTTCGACAGTTCCGTCGACGGCAGCCAGAGCGCCGGCTTCGCCAAGACCGAGACGGGCCCGTTCGTCACCACCACCGCCACCGACCACGGCTCGACGGGGGAGGCGCGGGCGGCGCTCGCCGAGTTCCGGGCGGCGGCCGGCCGCTGCGAGACGTTCCACGCCGACGAGGGCCCGGCCGGCAACGCCGTCACCGTCGCCTACGAGGCGCAGCCCGGTGAGACGCCGGGCGGGCTCGGCGACGAGTCGACCGCGCTGAGCTATCGGCGTTCCCTGGACGGCGAGGGCGCCGGCACCCCGGTGCGGCTGGAGGTGGTGGTCGCCCGCGTCGGGCCGCACCTGGTGCGGGTCGCGCAGGCCGGCCGCGACGCGGGCGACGCGGCCGAGGAGGGCGAGCTGGCGCCCATGGCCGAGCGCGCCGTCGCCAAGCTCGCCGAGGTCGCCGGCGGCGGCACCCCCGCGCCCAGCCCCGACCAGCCGGGCACCACCCGGCTGTGAGGGGCTGACCGGTGGCGATGGCGCGCGGGCCACCGCATAAGCTCACCGGTATGACCGATGGCGTTGCCTCCCCGGCGGCGGGCCCCGAGGAGCCCGGCCCCGAAGACCGCAAGATCCTCACGCTGGCGCGCAGCGCCCGCGCCCGCAACGGCGCCCCCGAGGGCGCCGCCGTGCGCGACGAGATGGGCCGCACCTATGTGGCCAGCACCGTCGCCCTGGACTCGCTGCGGCTGAGCGCGCTGCGCACCGCCGTCGCCATGGCGGTGGCCAGCGGCGCCGGTTCGCTGGAGGCGGCGGCCGTGGTCACCGCCGCTGAGACGCTGCCGGAGACGGACCTGGCGGCGGTGCGGGACCTGGGGGGCGCCGGAACGCCGTTGCTGCTGGCTGGCCCGGACGGCACGCTTCGTGGGACCATCGCGGCCTGATGAACTCCCCTGATCCCACGGCCGGCCAGGCCGCCGCCCCGCACCGCTCCGGCTTCGCCTGCTTCGTCGGCCGCCCCAACGCCGGCAAGTCCACGCTGACCAACGCTCTGGTCGGCACGAAGGTCGCCATCACGTCGAACCGGCCGCAGACCACGCGCCACTCGGTGCGCGGCATCGTGCACCGCGACGACGCGCAGCTGGTGCTGGTCGACACCCCGGGGCTGCACAAGCCGCGCACGCTTCTCGGGCAGCGGCTCAACGACGTGGTCCGCACCACCTGGGCCGAGGTCGACGTCATCGGCTTCTGCCTGCCGGCCGACCAGAAGGTCGGCCCCGGGGACCGCTTCATCGCCAAGGAGCTGGCGCAGGTCAAGCGCACACCGAAGGTCGCCGTGGTGACCAAGACCGACCTGGCCGACCGCGAGACGCTGACCCAGCAGCTCATCGCCGTCGACCAGCTGGGGCGCGAGGCCGGCATCGAGTGGGCGGAGATCGTGCCGGTCTCCGCCGTGTCGGGCCAGCAGGTCGGGCTCGTGGCGGACCTGCTGGTGCCGCTGCTGCCGCAGGGCCCGCCGCTCTACCCGGAGGGCGACCTCACCGACGAGCCCGAGCAGGTCATGATCGCCGAGCTGATCAGGGAGGCCGCGCTGGAGGGCGTGCGGGACGAGCTGCCGCACTCGATCGCCGTGGTTGTCGAGGAGATGCTGCCGCGCGAGGACCGCCCGGCCGACCGGCCGCTGCTGGACGTGCACGCGTTTCTCTACATCGAGCGCCCCAGCCAGAAGGGCATCGTGATCGGACCCAAGGGCCAGCGGCTGAAGGACGTCGGCACCAAGGCCAGGCGGCAGATCGAGGCGCTGCTGGGCACGCCGGTCTTCCTCGACCTGCACGTGAAGGTCGCCAAGGACTGGCAGCGCGACCCCAAGCAGCTGCGCCGCCTGGGCTTCTGAGCCGTCACCGGGGAGCCCCGCGGGGACCGGTTCAGCTGCTGGCCGTGGCCGCGGCCTCCAGCAGGCGTTCGGTGTCGGCGCTCGGCAGCCACAGGGCCTCGCCCAGGGCGGTCAGCATCCGTCGCTCGGCCTCCCGGTAGGGGCCGTCGGCCAGGGCGATCCGCGCGCCGCGCAGCAGCAGGCTCTCCCGGCCTGGCGTCGACAGGTGCGGCGTGAGCACGGAGACCGTCTCGCCGATCTCCGTCGCGACCAGCGACAGGCTGCGCGCCGCCAGCGTCGCCTGGAGCGTCAGCAGGCGCTCCTCCGAACAGTCGGGGAAGCCCGCGTCCCGCACCGCGTCCAGCGCGAGCCGCCGCGCCGGCTCGGACTCCGTGCCGCCGGCGGCGAGCACGCCGAGCGCCACCGAGTGCACCGCCTCGCGCAGCAGGGTGGCCAGCCGGGTCGTCGTGGGCTGCGCGAGTGCCCGCTCGGGGAACCGGGCGCGGCAGGAGACGCACTCCACCACCGGCTCGGCGGCGCCCCGGCGCAGCACGGGCACGGCCAGCACCGTCAACCGCCGCCTGCCCTCCAGGCGTTGGTAACGACGGTCGCCGCCGCAGTCGACGCAGAAGAAATCCCCGTCGTCAGTGACCCGCCAGACAGTCCTGACCCCGGCCAACCGGGAGTGCACCACGCTGTACCTCCGTTACCCGCTGGCTCCATCGCCGCGTCCGTGATGTTAACCACAGTCGGCGGGTGCCGTCAGTAGTGCGTAACGAAGTGACCGGGGCCGACCGTTCCCTGGCCGGGAAAGCGCAGGTCGGGGCGGACGAGAAACGTTCACCCCGACCCGGTGCGGACAACGCGCCCGCCGTCAAGCGGTGTTGACGTCAGCGCGCCGCGCGGTTGACGGCGGAGACCACGGCCTTGAGCGAGGCGCGCACGATGTTCGCGTCGATGCCGACGCCCCACAGCACCCGGTCGCCCACGGCGCACTCGATGTAGGCGGCGGCCTGGGAGCCGGCGCCCTCGCTCATCGTGTGCTCGACGTAGTCCAGCAGCCGGATGTCGTCCCCGATCACCCCGGTGCCGGCCAGCGCGTCGAAGAACGCGGCGATCGGCCCGTTGCCCGCGCCGGTCAGCGTGGTCTCGGCGCCGTCCAGCACCGCGTCCACGGTGAGGGCGTCCTCGCCGTCCCCGGTGCTGGTGGTCCGCACGTCGCGCAGCGCGATCCGGCCCCAGCCGGGCACCCCGGGCCCGCCGGGCAGGTACTCGTCGGAGAAGATCTCCCAGATCGCGGCCGGCGTCAGCTCCCCGCCCTGGGCGTCGGTCTTCTCCTGGATGGTGCGGGAGAACTCCACCTGCATCCGGCGCGGCAGGTCCAGCGCGTGCTCCGACTTCAGCACGTACGCCACGCCGCCCTTGCCGGACTGCGAGTTGACCCGGATCACGGCCTCGTAGCTGCGGCCCACGTCCTTGGGGTCGATCGGCAGGTACGGCACGTCCCAGGCCAGCTCGTCGACGGAGCGGCCCGCCGCCTCGGCCTCGGCCGCCATCGCGTCGAAGCCCTTCTTGATGGCGTCCTGGTGCGAGCCGGAGAAGGCCGTGTAGACCAGGTCCCCCACGTACGGGTGGCGCGGGGAGACCTCCATCTGGTTGCAGTACTCCCAGGTGCGGCGGATCTCGTCGATCTGCGAGAAGTCGATCTGCGGGTCGACGCCCTGCGAGAAGAGGTTCATGCCCAGCGTCACCAGGTCCACGTTGCCGGTGCGCTCGCCCTGCCCGAAGAGGCAGCCCTCGACCCGGTCGGCGCCCGCCATCAGCGCCAGCTCGGCGGCGGCCACGGCGGTGCCCCGGTCGTTGTGCGGGTGTACGGACAGGCAGACGAACTCGCGGCGGCTCAGGTGCCGCCCCATCCACTCGAAGCGGTCGGCGTGCGTGGAGGGCGTCGAACGTTCCACCGTGGCCGGCAGGTTGAGGATGATCTCCCGCCCCTCGGCCGGCTGCCAGACGTCCATCACGCTCTCGCAGATCTCCAGCGCGAAGTCCAGCTCGGTGTCCGTGAAGATCTCGGGGCTGTACTGGTAGCCGAACGTCGTGCGGTCGTCCAGCAGCTTCTCCGCGTACTCCAGCACCATCCGGGTGCCGTCCACCGCGATCGCCCGCACCTGGTCCCTGCCGCCGCGGAAGACCACCCGGCGGAACGTGGGCGCGGTCGCGTTGTAGAGGTGGACGGTCGCGCGGCGGGCGCCGACCAGGGACTCGACGGTCCGCTCGATCAGCTCCTCCCTGGCCTGCGTCAGCACCGAGATGGTGACGTCCTCCGGGATCGCGTCCTCCTCGATGATGGAGCGCACGAAGTCGAAGTCCGTCTGACCCGAGGAGGGGAAGCCGACCTCGATCTCCTTGTAGCCCATCCGCACCAGCAGGTCGAACATCGCCCGCTTCCTGACCGGCGACATCGGGTCGATCAGCGCCTGGTTGCCGTCGCGCAGGTCGGTGGAGAGCCAACGCGGGGCCTGGGTCACGCGGTTGCCCGGCCAGGTGCGGTCGGGGATGTCCACCGCCTCGAACGGACGGTAGCGGTGGATCGGCATCCCGGAGGGCCGCTGGGTGCCGGTGGCGTTGGTCTGCGGCGTGGGCTTCTTCAGGGGCGGCGTGCTCATGGGCGAGGGACTCCTTGGGGCGCGGTCGGGCGTGAGGCAGGGACGGTATGACCGACAGGCAGCGCCGAACTCCGCGGGGAGGGGGTCGGTCCTGGCCTAGGGACCCTCGCCGCGGCGGCTAAGGAGGAGCGTCCAGATTCGCATCGCGACGACCAGCCTAACCGGCCCGTGTGCGCCGTTCCCCCACGTCCCACGATGCGAGATGACCCGCCTCCCTGCCGGCGGGTCTACTCCCGGGGGAGTAGGGGGAGGGCGGAGGCCTGCCGGGGGTGCGGGCGAAGACCGGTCCGCGGGGGGACGAGGACGGCGGAACGGGGCGGGAGTCTGGAACGGTCGCGGCGCTTCGCCGCGTTCCCCTTCCTCTCCCAGGAGCCCCGCCATGGGTCGATCAGACGTGCGCCCTTCCCGTTCCTCCCCGCTGGCCTGGGGGGTGCTGGGGCTGTGGCTGCTGGTCGTCGTCCTCGCGCTGCCCCTCGCCGGCCAGCTGGGCGAGTCGACCGAGGACGAGGGTGTCGACTACCTCCCCGCCAGCGCCGAGTCCACCGAGGTCGCGCGGCTCACGGAGCTGCTGCCCGGCGGCGACACCACCGACCTGCTGCTGGTCGCCCAGCGGCCCGGCGGGCTGACCGCCGAGGACCGGGCGCTCGTCGAGCGGCGACTGGAACGGATCGACGCGCTCTTCGACGTGGCGGCCGGCGACCCGGCCGCCGCCGGGGTCGTCTCGGGCGACGGGGGCACCGCGCTGCACCCGTTCTCGCTGGGGGAGCTGGGCGAGGAGGAGCAGGGCCAGGCGGTCGGCGAGATCAGGGAGCTGATCGCCGACCCGCCCCAGGGGCTGACCCTCGCGCTGGGCGGCCCGGGCGCCCTCGGCGTGGACGCGGAGGCGGTCTTCGAGTCGATCGACGTCACGCTGATGCTCGCCACCGCCGGCATCGTCGCCGTGCTGCTGGTGCTGACCTACCGCAGCCCGCTGCTGTGGCTGCTGCCGCTGTTCGCCGTCGGGGTGGCCGCGGTCGCGGCGATGGCGCTGGTCAACGGGCTGGTGTCGTGGTTCGACCTCACCGTCACCACCATGTCCAGCTCGATCATGACGGTGTTGATCTTCGGCGCCGGAACGGACTACGCCCTGCTGCTGGTCGCCCGCTACCGGGAGGAGCTGCGCCGGCTGCCCGGCGCGGGCGAGGCGATGGCGGCGGCGCTGCGCGGCTGCGGCCCGGCGCTGCTGGCCTCCTCGGGAACGGTCTCGCTCGGCCTGCTCTGCCTCACCTTCGCCGACCTCAACAGCAGCAGCGGCCTGGGCCCTGTGGGTGCCGTCGGCGTGCTCTGCGCGCTGGCCGTGATGGTCACGCTGCTGCCGGCGCTGCTGGTGCTGCTGGGACGTCGGGTGTTCTGGCCGCTGGTTCCGCGCCACGGGGAGTCCCGCGCGACGGGACGCGACACGTTCTTCGCGCGGCTCGGCTCGTCGATCAGCCGCCGCCCGGTCACCGTGCTCGTGGGCGGAACGCTGCTGCTGGGCGCGTTGGCGCTGGGAACGTTCCGGCTGCCGGGGCCGCTGGCCGAGCAGGACAACTTCACCGAGACGCCCGCCTCGGTGCGCGCGATGGAACTGGTCGCGGACGCGTTCCCGGAACGCAGCGGGCAGCCGATCGCCGTGCTGGCCGACGCGGACCACGCCCAGGAGGTGCGGGAGGCGGCGCTGGCCACCGACGGCGTCGCGGAGGCCGAGGCCGGCCGGGAGGGCGGCGGCTGGCGGGAGATCCAGGTCTTCGCGACCGACCCGCCGGAGTCGGAGGGCGAGCAGGCCACGGTCGACGCGCTGCGCGAACGGCTGGCCGAACTGCCGGAGGCGAAGGCGCTGGTGGGCGGGCCCACGGCCCAGACCATGGACCTGGCGGACACCGCCTCACACGACCAACGCCTCGTCATCCCGCTGGTGTTGACGGTGGTGCTGCTGGTGCTCGCGGTGCTGCTGCGGGCGTTGGTCGCGCCGCTGCTGCTGCTGGCGGCCGTGGTCGCCTCCTGGGGCGCGGCGATGGGCCTGGGCGGGCTGGTCTTCGGCCCGGTCCTCGGCTTCGAGGGGCTGGACGCGCAGGTGCCGCTGCTGTCGTTCGTCTTCTGCGTGGCGCTCGGCGTGGACTACGGCATCTTCCTGATGCACCGGATGCGCGAGGAGGCGCTGAACGGCGCGGACACCAGGACGGCGGCGCTCGACGCGCTGCGCACCACGGGCGGGGTGATCGCCTCGGCCGGCGTGGTGCTGGCGGCCACGTTCTGCGTGCTGGCCGGGATGCCGATGGTGGTCATGGCGGAGATGGGCTTCGTGGTCGCGGTCGGGGTGCTGCTGGACACGTTCCTCGTCCGCACCTACCTGGTCACCTCGGCCAGTTGGCTGCTGGGCCGGCGGGTGTGGTGGCCGGGGCCGCTGGGCCGGCGGCCCGCGGCGCCGGGCCAGCGGGCGGCGGTGGACGCGGTGCCCGCCGGGGCGGGGCCGCGCGGCGATGCCGGATGATGGCCGCGTGACCTCCGTGTCGGCCGTCCGGCGACTCTCGGAACTCCCCGCGCGGCTCGGGGAGTTCCGGGTCGACGCCCTGCTCGCCGCCGCCCTGGCCGTGGCCTGCGGCGCGATCGCCGTGCTGCTGCCGCACGACGGGCGGGCGACGGACGGCCCCGCGCTGGCGCTGCTGGGCGCCGTCGTCGCGCCCCTGGCGTGGCGGCGGCGCGCGCCGCTCGGCACGCTGCTGCTGTCGCTGGCCTTCGCCGCCGTCTACCACCGGCTGGACTACCAGCACGCCGCCCCGTTCGCCGCCACCGCCGTCGGCGCCTACACGGCAGCCGCCGCCGGCCCCCGGTGGCGGACCCTGGTGCTGGCGGGCGGGGTGCTGCTGGCGGTGCTGGTCGTCTGGCAGGGCAACGGCGGCGGCTCGGCGCTCAAACTGCTGCGGATCTCCGGCTGGCTGCTGTGCGTGCTGGCCGTGGGGGAGGCCGCGCGGCTGCACCGCCGGCTGCTCGCCGCAGCGAGGGAACGGGCGGAGCGCGCCGAACGCACCCGCGAGGAGGAGGCCGCGCGCCGGGTCGCCGAGGAACGGCTGCGGATCGCGCGCGACCTGCACGACCTGCTGGCGCACAGCGTCACCGTCATCGGGGTCCGCGCCTCGGTCGCCGCCCATCTGCTCACCGTGGAACCGGCCAGGGCCGACCTGCCGGCCGTCACCGGCACGTTGGAATCCATCGCCGACGTCTGCCGCGACGCCCGCGCCGAACTCCGCCACACACTGCGCGGGTTGCGCGGCGACGAGCCGGAGCCGGACGGGCCGCCGCCCGGGATCGACGCCCTCCCCGACCTGGTGAGGATCGCCGAGGAGGCGGGCGCGGTCGTCGAGGCGACCGTGGCGCCCGACCTCGGAGCGGTCCCGGGACTGGTGGGCGCCGCCGCCTACCGTGTCGTCCAGGAGGCCCTCACCAACGCGGTCCGGCACGCCGGGCCGGGAACGCGGGTCGCCGTCGCGGTGCGGCGGGACGGGGACACCCTGCGGGTGAACGTGGCCGACGGCGGGCCGTCCCCGGGGACGGCCCGGCCCGAACCGGCGTCCTCGGAACCCGGGTTGGGGCTGACCGGGATGCGGGAACGCGCCCGGGCCGCCGGCGGGACGCTGCGCGCCGGGCCACGTGCCCACGGTGCCCTCGGCTTCGAGGTCACCGCCGAACTGCCCCTGAAGGGAGACCTGTCGTGACGACGGACGGCACGACGGACGGCACGACGGACGGCACGCCCGAGACGCGGGTCATTCTGGCCGACGACCAGCTCCTGGTGCGGTCGGCGTTCGCGATGCTGGTCTCCGCGACGCCCGGCATGGCGGTGGTCGGCGAGGCCGGGACCGGGCGCGACGCCGTCGCCCTCGCCCTTTCCACCCCGGCCGACGTGGTCGTGATGGACATCCGGATGCCCGACCTCGACGGCATCGAGGCGACGCGGCGGATCGCCGGGGACGAACGGCTCGCCGGGCTGCGGGTGTTGGTGCTGACCACCTACGACACGGACGACCACGTGCTGGCGGCGCTGCGCGCCGGGGCGTCCGGGTTCCTGGTCAAGGACACGCGGCCGGCGGACCTGCTCGCGGCGATCCGCACCGTGGCGGGAGGGGAGGCGCTGCTGTCGCCCGGCCCGACGGCGCGCCTCATCGCCCGCGCCCTCCGCGTGCCGGACGCGCCGGCGCCGCCGACGGCGGCGCTGGCACGGCTCACGGACCGCGAACGCCAGGTGCTCGTCCTGGTCGGGCGGGGCCAGAACAACGCGGAGATCGCGGCGTCGTTGCGGATGTCGCCGCTGACGGCGAAGACGCATGTCAGCCACGTGATGGGCAAACTGGGCGCGCGTGACCGCGCGCAACTGGTCATCGCGGCGTACGAGTCGGGGCTCATCACGCCGACTGACCACTGACCTTGCCGGTCGGGGCGGGTTGTCGGCGTGCGCCCGGTGGGTGGTTGCTCGCGCAGTTCCCCGCGCCCCTTCTCGGCCGGTGGGCGGCTTGGGGGCGCGGGGAACTGCGCGGTGCATCTGTGGCGGGGGTTGGTCGACTACGGAGCTTCGTGGGTGGGTGGGTTGTCGGCGTGAGCCCGGTGGGTGGTTGCTCGCGCAGTTCCCCGCGCCCCTGGTTGTGGTGGGCGTGGTCGGTCAGGTGCGGGTTCACGTGCGGTAGGTGGCGGCCTGTTTGGGGGCGCGGGGAACTGCGCGGTGCATGTGTGGCGGGGGTTGGTCGACTACGGAGCTTCGTGGGTGGGTGGGTTGTCGTCCTCGGCCCGGTGCGTGGTTGCTCGCGCAGTTCCCCGCGCCCCTTCTCGGCCGGTGGGCGGCTTGGGGCGCGGTGCATGGAGACGACGACGGTGCCGCGCCGGCAAGGCGGGTTGTCGGCGCCCCTGCGGGGGCGGCCGGCCGCCAGGTCACAGTTCGCGTAGCGCGTCCGTCAGGTCCGTGTCGCCGGCGAGGAGGCGGCCGGGGCGCTGTTCGGGGCGGTCGGGGACGGTGACCCGGACGCCGACGGAGCCCCCCGCGTCCAGCGCGGACACCTCCGCGCCCGCGTACCGCGTCGTCGCCCGTTCGACCTCCTCCCGCAGCCGTTCCAGCGCCGCGTCCGCCGTCGCCTCGTCCTCCGTCACCGCGCACAGCACCGTCGACGTCTCGTCCGCCGCCTCGGCCCGGTGGCCGACGGCGTGGACGGGGACGGCCGCGCCCTCGCGGGCCTGTACGAAGTCCGCGCGGTAGACGTCGCCCAGGCAGTCCGCGAGGTCGCGGTAGGCGTCCCGCGCCGCGAGCGGCTCGCCCGAGGACTCGGTTCGCGCCGGGTTCAGCTGTTCGTCGCCCCAGTGGATGCGGTCGTCCGTGACCATCAGGCCCAGCCCGCGGTCGTGGCTGATCCAGACGGTGCCCGCGTCGGTCTCCCGTTCGGTGAAGCCGTCGGCCGCCAGGTCGTCGACGATCGCCGCCGCGTCGAAGGAGCCGTCCCAGTGCCCGAACGGCGCGCCGAAGTCGACGGTCACCGTGGTCTCGGCGTCCCCGGGGACAAGACCGTAGCGTTCGGCCGGCAGGTCCCTGAGGTTGAGCAGCGGGGTGCCGAGGCCGGCGACGAACGCGAACCGTTCGGCGTCCTCGGTACGCAGCTCGTTGGCCCTGGTCGCGTCCACATAGGTGAGGCCGGTCGGCGGCGGCGACTCGTAGCGCACCTCCTCCAGCGCGGCCAGCACGTCGCCGCCGGGCCCCGCCCGTTCGGTGAGCGTGCAGCCGGCGGTCCCCACCAGCGCGAGCGCGAGCGTGAGCGCCGTGGCGGCGCGGCGTCCGGGTCTCGGACCGCTCGCGCGGTCTCCCACAGCTGACATGGGCAGGAGAGTAGCCGGACCGTCCCCCGTTCCCTCACCCCGGGTAGTTTCCCCGCCACGGCGGGGTCTCTCCCGGAGCGGGACGGGTCAGTCCAGCGTGAGCCCGTCCGCCGGCGGGTCCGGGTCGCGGCGCACGGCCAGCACGGCGGTGTCGTCGGTGAGCCGGCCCCTGGTGTGGCGCAGCACCGCGTGCTCCACCAGTTCCACCACTCCGCGCGGCGAGGTGTCCGAGGCGCCCGCCAGCTCCTCGGCGAGCGGCAGGAACGTCCCGTTCCGGTCCCGCGCCTCGCTGACGCCGTCCGTGTACAGCAGCAGCGTCGCCTCCCCGGGGAACGCCACCCTCCGCACCGGCGGCAGCCGCCCCGTCAGCTCGGTCAGGCCCAGCGGGGTGCCCTCCCCCTCGGGGAGCGCCCACACCCGCTCGCCCGTGATCGCGTACGGCGCCTCGTGACCGAAGTTGACCATCTCCAGCCAGCCGCTGTCCTCGGGGGGCAGCCCGACCAGCACGGCCGTGGCGAACCGTTCGCCGCTCTCCCCGAGCAGCGACACATACTGGTTCTGCCGCCGGATCCGGTGTTCGAGCCGTTCCGCCACCACCGCCAGGTCGGCCTCGTAGTACGCCGTCTCGCGGAACGCGCTCAGCAGCGCCGCCGCCGCGTCCACCGCGCTCGTTCCCTTGCCCTGCACGTCGCCGAGGAGCACCCGCGGCCCGAACGGCGTCGGCTGCACGTCGAAGAAGTCCCCGCCGACCTTCGCCGCGCGCTCCGCCGCCAGATAGACGTTGGCCGTCCGCACCCCGCCGATCCGCGGCGGGATGGGCCGCAGCACCGCCAGCCGGGTCGCCTGCGCCGCGTCCTCCAGCCGCCGCACCTGGCGGTTGGCGCGCAGCCGCAGCGCCGAGGCCAGGACCGAGAGCACGCAGGCCGTCACGACCAGCAGAAACTCGCTGACGCCCATCGGGTATTGGTGGTCAAGCGACTGTTCGAGCCCGATCACCGTCCCCAGACACACCACGGCGAACGCGGCCGTCGTCCACACCCCGCACATCCCGGCGGCGAACGCCGGCACCAGACCCACCCAGGTGACGATCCGCATGTGCTCCGGCGCCCGCCAGTCCGCCACCACGATCAGCAGCAGCAGCGCCGCCGGCAGCGTCCAGGACACGTCCCAGCGCCCCACCGTGATCGGCGGGTCCAGCGCGGGAACGTCGGACGGCGTCTCCCGCTCGTTGCGCCGGCGCGGCAGGAGGAGAGGGCTCACCCTCTCACCATCCCGCAGGAGCGCGCGGGGCGCGCGGGCGCGCTCCGCTGAAAGAGGACCGTCGTCGCGGGGGCGCGCGGCGGCGGATGAAGCCGGGGACCGGCCGGCCGCCGGGCCGGGCGACAATGGGCGGCATGAGCCTGTTCCGCGACGACGGCATCGTGCTGCGCACCCAGAAGCTGGGCGAGGCAGACCGGATCATCACCCTGCTCACCCGCGGCAACGGGCGGATTCGGGCGGTCGCGCGCGGGGTGCGCAGGACCAAGTCGAAGTTCGGCGCGAGGCTGGAGCCGTTCAGCCATGTCGACGTGCAGTTCTTCTCGCGGGGCAGCACCCTCGTGGGGCGCGGCCTGCCGCTGTGCACCCAGACCGAGTCGATCGCGCCGTACGGCCGCTCGATCGTCTCCGACTACGACCGCTACACGGCGGGCACCGCGATGCTGGAGACGGCGGAACGGTTCACCGACCACGAGGGCGAGGTCAACGTCCAGCAGTATCTGCTGCTGGTCGGCGGGCTGCGGACGCTGGCGGCCGGGGAGCACGCGCCGAGCCTGGTGCTGGACGCGTTCCTGCTGCGCTCGCTGGCGGTCGGCGGGTACGCGCCGAGCTTCGCGGACTGCGCGCGGTGCGGGCTGCCGGGGCCCAACCGCTTCTTCTCGGTGGCCGCCGGCGGCTCGATATGCGTGGACTGCCGGGTGCCGGGCAGCGTGGTGCCCTCGCCGGAGGCGCTGCTGCTGCTCGGCGCGCTGCTCACCGGCGACTGGCCGACGGCGGACGCGGCCGAGCGGCGCCACGTCAGGGAGGGCAGCGGGCTGGTCTCCGCCTATCTGCACTGGCACCTGGAGCGCGGCCTGCGGTCGCTGCGCTTCGTCCAGAAGGGGTGACCGTTCGGGAGGGGGCCGTTCGGTGCGGTGGTGTGACGCGGGCGCGCAACGGGCCGCCTGGGCAGGAACGTTCGTCCGGTTCGGCCGCGCGGCGCGGAGGGGATACGCTCGCGGCAGGACCGTCCGACCACTGGAGTGCCCCATGAGCCGCCGCGGAATACTGTCCCGGCAGCGTCGCGACTATCGCGCCCCCGACCCCCACCCGAGCGGGGCCCGCCCGCCGCGGCTGCCGTCCGATCTGGTCCCCCAGCACGTGGCCATCGTGATGGACGGCAACGGCCGCTGGGCCAAGGAGCGCGGGCTGCCGCGCACCGAGGGGCACAAGATCGGCGAGAGCGTGGTGCTCGACGTGGTCGCCGGCTGCCTGGAACTCGGCGTGAAGAACCTGTCGCTCTACGCGTTCTCGACCGAGAACTGGAAGCGTTCGCCCGACGAGGTGCGCTTTTTGATGGAGTTCAACCGGGACGTGATCGCCCGGCGCACCGTGCAGCTCAACGAGCTGGGCGTGCGGGTCCGTTGGGCCGGCCGCGAGCCCAAGCTGTGGAAGTCCGTGATCAACCAGCTCAAGCACGCCGAGGACGTCACGCGCGACAACGACGCCATGACGCTCTACATGTGCGTCAACTACGGCGGCCGGGCGGAGATCGTGGACGCGACGACGCGGCTCGCGCGCGACGTGCGGGAGGGGCGGCTGAGCCCCGAGCGGATCAACGAGAAGACGATAGCGCGCTACATGTACCACGCGGACATGCCCGACGTGGACCTCTTCCTGCGCCCCTCGGGCGAGCAGCGGATCTCCAACTACCTGATCTGGCAGAGCGCCTACGCGGAGATGGTCTACCAGGACGTGCTGTGGCCGGACTTCGACCGCCGCGACCTGTGGAAGGCCTGCCTGGAGTACGCCTCCAGGGACCGCCGCTTCGGCGGGGCCATCCCCAACGAGATCGCGCGTGAGATGGAGGGCGGCGAGCCGTCCGTTCGCTGAACGGTGCCGGCCGGTGCGCTTTCAGCGCCGGCCGGTTCTCGGGCGCGGCCGGTTCTCAGTCGCGGTCGGCTCTCAGGAGCGGTCGGCGCGGCCCGCGCTTCGCGCGCAGTCGCCGCAGGTGCCGAAGACCTCCACGGTGTGGTCGATGTCCACGAAGCCGTGCTCCTCGGCGATCGTGTCGGCCCAGCGCTCCACGGCCGGGCCCTCCACCTCGACCGCCTTGCCGCAGGAGCGGCAGACCAGGTGGTGGTGATGGTCCCCGGTGCTGCACCTGCGGTACACGGCCTCGCCGTCGTTGGTGCGCAGCACGTCGACCTCGCCGGCGTCGGCGAGAGACTGGAGGGTGCGGTAGACCGTGGTCAGCCCGACGGAGTCCCCCCGGTGCTTGAGCATGTCGTGCAGCTCCTGCGCGCTGCGGAACTCGTCGACGTCGGCCAGCGCGGCGGCCACGGCCGCGCGCTGCCTGGTCGAACGTCCGCGAACCGGCGGTTCTGCCGTCCCCACGGGGTACCTCCTGCCATGTGCTTCGCATCCCCTGCCGGCCCAGGGTAGCCCCTTGACGGCCTCACGCTGACCTTGCCGGCCGGGGCCGGTCGCCGCCCTCGCCCCGGCGCGGTGCATCCGTGGCGGGCCGCGGTCGACTACGGAGCTTCGTGGCTGGGTGGGTTGTCGTCCTCGCCCCGGTGGTGGGTTGCTCGCGCAGTTCCCCGCGCCCCTGGGGTGGGCTGGCGTGGTCGGTCACGTGCGGTAGGCGGCGGCCTGCTTGGGGGCGCGGGGAACTGCGCGGTGCATCCGTGGCGGGCCGCAGTCGACTACGGAGCTTCGTGTCTGGGTGGGTTGTCGTCCTCGCCCCGGTGGTGGGTTGCTCGCGCAGTTCCCCGCGCCCCTGGGGTGGGCTGGCGTGGTCGTTCTCGTACGGGTCGCGTGCGGTAGGTGGCGGCCTGCCTGGGGGCGCGGGGAACTGCGCGGTGCATCCGTGGCGGGCCGCAGTCGACTACGGTGCCGCGCCGGCCAGGTGGGTCGTCGCTTCCGCCCCGCCGGCAGGCGCCCTGCGGCGGGCCAGTGGGAGCGCCAGCAGGGAGACCAGCGCGAACACCCCGATCGCCAGCAGCACGATCGTCGCGCCCGGCGGGACGTCCGCGTAGTACGACGTGGTCGTGCCGGCCACCGAGACCGTCACGCCGAAGCCCACGGCCAGTGCCAGCGTCGCCGCGAAGCCGCGTGTGAGCTGCTGCGCCGCCACCACCGGGATCACCATCAGCGCGCTGACCAGCAGCAGCCCGACCACCCGCATCGCCACCGTGACGGTCGCCGCCGCCGTGACCGCCAGCAGCAGGTTCAGCGCCCGCACCGGCAGCCCGGTGACGCGGGCGAACTCCTCGTCCTGGCAGACCGCGAACAGCTGCCGCCGCAGCCCCAGCGTGACCAGCAGCACCAGCGCCGAGAGCACCATGATCGCGGTGATGTCGGAGGGCGAGACGGTGGTGACCGACCCCCACAGATAGGACGTGAGGTTGGCCGTCGAGCCGCCCGGCGCCAGGTTCACGATCATCACGCCGCCGGCCATGCCGCCGTAGAAGAGCATCGCGAGCGCCACGTCGCCCCTCGCCCGGCCCGAGGCGCGCAGCAGCTCCATCGCGACGGCGCCCACCGCCGAGACCGCGACCGCCATCCACACCGGGCTGGTGTTGAGCAGGAAGCCGAGCGCCACGCCGGTCAGCGCCACATGGCCGATGCCGTCGCCCATCAGCGCCTGTCGGCGCTGCACCAGGTAGATCCCGACGGCCGGCGCCGCCAGCCCGATCAGCACGGCCGAGAGCAGCGCCCGCTGCATGAACGGGTAGTCGAGGAGTTCGAGGACGCCGGAGCCGGCGAGCGTGGTGGTCATCAGAGGATTCCGGTCTGGAGGGTCGGTTCGGCCGAGGGCTCCAGCGCGTCGGCCGGATGGCAGGGGTGGCTGCCCTCCGGCAGCCGCGAGGGGCTGTCGACGGTCCGCTCGACCTGCCCGTGCCCCAGCACCACGGCCCGGTCGATCAGCGGCGCCAACGGGCCCAGCTCGTGCAGCACCAGCAGCACGGAGGCCCCGCCCTCCACCTGGGAGCGAAGCGTTTCGGCCAACACCCGCTGGCTGTCGAGGTCGACGCCTGCCAGCGGCTCGTCCATCACCAGCAGCTCCGGTTCCACGGTCAGCGCCCTGGCGATCAGCACCCGCTGGTGCTGGCCGCCGGAGAGGGCGTCGACCGGCTCCCCGGCGCGGTCGGCGAGCCCGACCCGTTCGATGGCCAGGTCGATCGCCTCCCGGTCGGCCCGCCGCATGGGGCGCAGCCGGCGCCGCGCGAGCCGCCCGGCGGCCACGACCTCCCGCACGGTGGCCGGCACCCCGCCCGCGGCCGTGGAGCGCTGCGGAACGTAGCCGACCCGCGACCAGTCGGAGAAGCGGCGCACGGGCGTGCCGAAGAGCGTCAGCCGGCCCCCGGTGACG
Organism: Streptomyces sedi; assembly: GCF_006335015.1. Lineage (GTDB taxonomy): Bacteria > Actinomycetota > Actinomycetes > Streptomycetales > Streptomycetaceae > Streptomyces > Streptomyces sedi. Next base: position 206,950 of record NZ_VDGT01000001.1, on the reverse strand, counting down.
GGCACCTGCCCGACGACGGCCCGGACGGCGGTCGACTTGCCCGAACCGTTGGCGCCGAGCAGCGCCACCACCTCGCCGCGCCCGACGGTGAGGCTGACGCCGCGCAGCACGGGGCGCCCGCCCAGCTCGGCGGACACCTCGTCCAGCCCTATGACGGGCTCGGCCCCTATGACGGGCTCGGCCTCGCGCTCCATGGCTCGCCTCCGCTTTCCTGGTGCCGTCCTGGCGGTCCGCCTCCCGGCTTCCCGCTTTCTCTGCTTCTCACGATGGGGGTCGTCTTCCCACGATGGGGGCCGTCCTCGGCCTCGGCGACCCCGCGGCGTGCCGGGTCAGGCGGCGCCGAGGGCCTGCCGCAGCGCCTCCAGGTTGGCCCGCATGACCTCGGGGTAGTCAGCGCCGGGGGAGTCCTCGGTGATTCCCTCCAGCGGGTCGAGCACCGCCGTCTCCAGGCCCAGGTCGTCGGCGAGGGTGCGTGCCGTCTCGTCGCTGACCAGTGTCTCGAAGAAGACCGTGGTCACGTCGTCGGCCTCGGCGACCTCCCGCAGCTCCCGTATCCGCGCCCCGCTGGGCTCGGCCTCCGGGTCGAGACCGGTGATCGACTCCTCGTGCAGCCCGTAGCGTGCGGCCAGGTAGCCGAACGCGGAGTGGGTGGTGATGAACGTGCCGCCCTCGACCTCGGCGAGGCCCTCGGTGAACTCCTCGTCCAGCGCGGTCAGTTCCTCGACCAGCTCGGCGGTGTTCCGCTCGTAGTCGGCCATGTGGTCCGGGTCGGCGTTGACGAGCGAGGCGCCCACGCCCTGGGCGACCTGCGCGTACTTCGACGGGTCGAGCCAGATGTGCGGGTCCATGCCGTCGATGTCGTGGCTGTGGTCGTGGCCGTGCCCGTCCTCGCCGTGGTCGTGCTCCTCCTCGCCGTGGTCGTGCTCTTCCTCGGCGTGGCCCTCGTCCTCCGCGTGGCCCTCGTCCCCGTGGTCGTGGCCCTCGTCGGCGTGCTCCGCGTGCTCCTCGGGGGACTCGCCCTCGTGGTCGTGCCCGTCCTCCTCCTCGGTGTCGTGGCTCTCCAGGGAGGTGAAGCCGGTCGCCTCGGCGACCTCGCCGGTGGCCGACTGCTCCACTGTCTCGTCGACGGCCGGCTGGAGGCCCTTCAGGTAGACGACCAGGTCGGCGTCGGCGACGGCCGCGGTCTGGCGCGGGCTGATGTCCAGGTCGTGGGGCTCGACCCCGGGACCGGTGAGGGTGTTGACCGAGACGTGCTCCCCGCCGATCCGCTCGGCGAGATAGGCCATCGGGTAGAACGACGCGACCACGTCGAGCGTGCCGTCGGACGACCCACCCCCGCCGCCGCCCTCGTCGTCGTAGAGGCCGCAGCCGGTCAGCCCGATCAGGCTGGAGGCGGCGAGGGCGGCGATGGCTATTCGGCTGCGGGGGCGGCGTCGTCCGGTCATGACAGCCATTTTCAAGTTAGGTGGAAACGATTGTCAAATGGGTCAAGTGGGTGAACGAAACAGATCTTGTGGCGAACGGGAACTCCCGGTCACGGCCCTGTTTCCACCGGTAACGCACCCCGTGGGCCGATACCCGCCAACCGATTTGCCGACGCCCTGGGAGACGCCGGTAACCTGAGGCAATTCCCTGTCTCCCCTCGTCCTGAAGAGAGCACCGTGGCCGCCGACAAGATCGACACTATCGTCAGCCTCAGCAAGCGCCGTGGCTTCGTCTACCCCAGCAGTGAGATCTACGGCGGACAGCGCGCCGCCTGGGACTACGGCCCGCTGGGCGTCGAGTTGAAGGAGAACATCAAGCGCCAGTGGTGGCGGGCCATGGTGACCTCGCGCGACGAGGTGGTGGGGATCGACTCCTCGGTCATCCTGGCGACGGAGGTCTGGGAGGCCTCCGGCCACGTGGCCACCTTCACCGACCCGCTCACCGAGTGCACCTCCTGCCACAAGCGTTTCCGGGCCGACCACCTGGAGGAGGCATACGAGGCCAAGCACGGGCACCCGCCGGCGCAGGGCCTCGCCGACGTGAACTGCCCCAACTGCGGGAACAAGGGCGCCTTCACCGACCCCAAGCAGTTCTCCGGGCTGCTGTCCACCCACCTCGGCCCCGCCCAGGACTCGGCCTCCGTCGCCTACCTCAGGCCGGAGACCGCGCAGGGCATCTTCACCAACTTCGCCGCCGTGCAGCAGACCTCCCGCCGCAAGCCGCCGTTCGGCATCGCGCAGATGGGCAAGTCGTTCCGGAACGAGATCACCCCGGGCAACTTCATCTTCCGCACCCGCGAGTTCGAGCAGATGGAGATGGAGTTCTTCGTCAAGCCGGGCGAGGACGAGGAGTGGCACGTCTACTGGATGGAGCAGCGCTGGAACTGGTACCGCGACCTCGGCCTCTCCGAGGAGAACATGCGGTGGTTCGAGCACCCCAAGGAGAAGCTGTCCCACTACTCCAAGCGCACCGCCGACATCGAGTACCGCTTCCGGTTCGGCGGCTCCGAGTGGGGTGAGCTGGAGGGCGTGGCCAACCGCACCGACTACGACCTCGGCGCCCACGGCAAGGCCTCGGGCCAGGACCTCAGCTACTTCGACCAGGAAGCCGGCGAGCGCTGGATCCCCTACGTGATCGAGCCGGCGGCGGGCGTGGGCCGCACCATGCTGGCCTTCATGCTCGACTCCTACTGGGAGGACGAGGCGCCCAACGCCAAGGGCAAGATGGAGAAGCGCGTGGTCATGCGCTTCGACCCCAGGCTGGCCCCGGTCAAGGTCGCGGTGCTGCCGCTCTCCCGCAACCCGCAGCTGTCGCCGAAGGCCAAGGAGCTGGCGACGGCCCTGCGCCGCCACTGGAACATCGAGTTCGACGACGCCGGCGCCATCGGCCGCCGCTACCGCCGCCAGGACGAGATCGGCACGCCGTTCTGCGTGACCATCGACTTCGACACCCTGGAGGACAACGCGGTGACCGTCCGCGAGCGGGACACCATGAAGCAGGAGCGGGTCTCGCTCGACCAGGTGGAGAGCTACCTCGGCGCCCGCCTGATCGGCTGCTGACCCCGCGCCGCGCATGCCCGAGGCCGACGGCCGGGACCCTTCCCCAGGGGCCCGGCCGTCGGCCGTTCGACGCGGGGGGCCGCACAATGGGAGACGGCCCGAGGCCGCCGCCCCCTTCGCCGCAGTGAGGAACGTGAGGAACGCCCGATGTCCCAGCCGTTGCAGATCGGCCCGCACACGGTGGACCCGCCCGTGGTGCTGGCGCCCATGGCGGGGATCACCAACGCGCCGTTCCGCACCCTGTGCCGCGAGTTCTCCGGCGGGCGCGGGCTCTTCGTCAGCGAGATGATCACCACCAGGGCGCTGGTGGAGCGGAACGCCAAGACCATGCGGCTGGTGCACTTCGACGCGGCGGAGAAGCCGCGTTCCCTCCAGCTCTACGGCGTCGACCCGGAGACCGTCGGCCGCGCCGTGCGCATGATCGCCGACGAGGACCTGGCCGACCACATCGACCTCAACTTCGGCTGCCCCGTTCCCAAGGTGACCCGCAAGGGCGGCGGCTCCGCGCTGCCCTACAAGCGACCGCTGCTGCGCGCGATCCTGCGCGCGGCCGTCGGCAACGCGGGCGGGCTGCCGGTCACCATCAAGATGCGCAAGGGCATCGACGACGACCACCTGACGTATCTCGACGCCGGCCGCATCGCGGTCGACGAGGGCGTCACCGCCGTCGCGCTGCACGGCCGCACCGCCGCCCAGCACTACGGCGGCGAGGCCGACTGGTCGGCGATCGCCCGGCTGAAGGAGGCCGTGCCGGAGATCCCCGTGCTGGGCAACGGCGACATCTGGTCGGCGGCCGACGCCGCGCGGATGGTGCGGGAGACCGGCTGCGACGGCGTCGTGGTCGGCCGCGGCTGCCTGGGCCGGCCCTGGCTCTTCGCGGACCTGGTCTCGGCCTTTGCCTCCGGCGGTGAACCGGTTTACGCGCGGCCGGCGTTGCGTGAGGTGGCGGACGTGATGCTGCGGCACGCGCGGCTGTTGGGGGAGTGGCAGGAGGACGAGGCGCGCGGGGTGATCGACTTCCGCAAGCATGTCGCGTGGTACACCAAGGGCTTCACGGTCGGCTCCGACCTGCGGCGCGCGTTGGCCGTCGCCGGCTCGCTCGACGAACTCGCGTCGCTGCTGGACCAGTTGGACCTCGACCAGCCGTGGCCCGCCGGCGCGGACGGCCCCCGGGGCCGCACCTCAGGCCGCAACCGCGTCACCCTCCCCGACGGCTGGCTCGACGACCCCCACGCGGATGCCGCGGTCGCGGCGGACGCGGAGCTGTCCACGTCCGGGGGGTAGTAACGGGAGCGACTACCGACCTTGCCGGTCGGGGTGGGTTGTCGGGTGCGGGTTCAGCTTCGGTAGGTGGCGGCCTGTTTGGGGGCGCGGGGAACTGCGCGAATGCTGTGTGGCGGGGGTTGGTCGACTACGGAGCTTGGTGGCTGGGTGGGTTGTCGGGTGCGGCCCGGTGGTGGGTTGCTCGCGCAGTTCCCCGCGCCCCTGGGGTGGGTTGGCGTGGTGGGTTGGGTGCGGGTTCGCGTTCGGTAGGTGGCGGCCTGCTTGGGGGCGCGGTGCATGGGCGGCGGGGGTTGGTCGACTATGGAGCTTGGTGGCTGGGTGGGTTGTCGTCTGCGGCCCGGTGGTGGGTTGTTCGCGCAGTTCCCCGCGCCCCTGGTGGGGGCGGGCGTGGTCGGTCGGGTGCGGGTTCACGTGCGGTAGGTGGCGGCCTGCTTGGCGGCGCGGTGCATGTGTGGCGGGGGTGAGACGACGACGGTGCCGCGCCGGCAAGGCGGGTTGTCGGCGTGAGCCCGGTGCGTGGTTCCCGGCGCTCCCTCCACCGCCGGTGGGGACAAACCCGGTTGCCGGCCGCAGGCCGCCGCGGGGAGCATCGCCGGATGGCGCACAACGTTCCCGCGCGGGAGATCCGCGCGGTGTACACGGACGAGACCGTCACGGTCTACCAGGCGTACGGGCCGCACATCGGCCTGCCGGCCGCCCGCGACGGCAGGTTCCCCGCCGCGTGGAAGCGGGAGCGGATGACCTGGGTCAAGCCCTCGTTCCGCTGGATGATGTACCGCTGCGGCTGGGGCGAGAAGCCGGGGCAGGAGACGGTGCTCGCCGTCGAGATCAGCCGAGAGGGACTGGGCTGGGCGTTGCGGAACGCCGCGCTCTCCCACCACGACGCGGCCGTCCACCCCGACCGCGAGACCTGGCGTGCAGCCCTCCGCGCCGCCCCCACCCGCGTGCAGTGGGACCCCGAACGCGACCTGCGTCTGCGCCCGTTGGGTCACCGTTCGCTCCAACTCGGCCTGTCAGGCGAGGCGGTGCGCCGCTACGCCGACGAGTGGATCGTCTCGATCCGCGACGTCACCCCGCTCGCCCACGAGATCCACGCCCTCGTGCGCGCCGGCGCACTCGACCGGGCCACCGCGCTGCTGCCGCCCGAGCGCCCCTATCCGGTCGCGGAGGCCGACGTCAGTCACCTTCTGCCGTCGCGTCCGGCCGGGCCGAGCGGCAGCGTCTGAGGGCCAACGGGGCGGCAGCCGCCCACGACTGGGGCGAGCAGGCGTGCGGGTAGGGCACCGGCACCGGGTGGTCCTCGCGGCCGTAGCCGGTGATCACCTCCGGCATCCGGTAGCCGTGCGCGGCGGCCAGCGCCAGCAGCCCGTCGGTCAGCGTCGCGGCCCGCTCGTGGTGGCCGGCGCGGGCCAGGCCCAGCGCGGCGATCGCGCTGTCGTGCGGCCAGACCGCGCCGCGGTGGTAGGCGAGCGGGTGGTAGGCGTCCTGCCCGGCGGCCACCGTGCGGATGCCCCAGCCGGAGAAGAACGCGGGGGACAGCAGCCGTTCGGCGACCGCGTCGGCCCGTTCGCCCTCCAGCACGCCCGTCCACAGCAGATGGCCCGCGTCCGAGCCGAGCGTTCCGACCTGGCGGCCCTCGCCGTCCAGGGCCAGCGCGGGGAAGCGCTCCTCGGGCAGCCAGAAGTCGCGCAGGAAACGTTCCCGCAGCGCCTCCGCCGCCTCCGACAGGCGCGTGGCCCACGCCGCGTCGGCCCAGACGTCGCGGGCCAGTTCGGCGGTGCGGACCAGCGCCGCGTAGGCGTATCCCTGCGGGGCAGCCGCCACGATCGTGCCGCGCGCCGGCTCGCCGTCGGGGAAGCAGATCGCGTCGGGGGAGTCCTTCCAGCTCTGGTTGGCCAGCCCGCCCTCGTCGGCCCGGTAGCGCAGATAGCCGTGGTCGCCCAGGCCCGCGTGGTCGAACATCCAGGAGACCGCCGCGCGCGCCGCGCGCTCCAGGCGGTGCGCCAGCTTGTCGTCCCCGGTCCGCTCCGCGTGCGCGCCGAGCAGCAGCAGGAAGAGGGGGGTGGCGTCCACCGAGCCGTAGTAGCGGCCGTAGGGCACCTGCCGGAAGTACGCCAACTCGCCGTTCCGCACCTCGTGCACGATCTTCCCCGGCTGCGCGATGCGCTCCGGCTCCGCGTCCACCGCCTGCGTCGCCGCCAGCGCCAGCAGCGTGTCGCGGCCCATGTCGGGGTGGCTGTCCAGGGTCAGCAGCGAGGTGAGCAACGCGTGCCGCCCCAGCAGCGTCAGAAACCACGGCACCCCCGCCGCCGGCACCCGCAGCTGCTCCGCGTCGGGGCCGAGCGCCGGCATCCGCAGCGCCTCCAGGTCGGCCGCGCCCTGCGCGCAGGCGCGCCCCAACTCGCCGCCGCCGTACGCGGCCGGCTCCGGCGCCGCCGGCACGGGCGGCGGCGCCGTCAGCGGCACCGGCACGCCGTGCGGGAACGCGGTCACCGTCAGCCGCAGCGTGGTGCCGCCGTGCGGCGGCAGCTCGATCCGCCAGCACAGCCGGCGCGCGCCGCTGCCGGTCTCCTCGACGGCGTCGGGCGCCGGGTCGGCCGCGACGACCGTACGGGAGTGCCACTGCTGCCGCAGATAGCCGAACTCGACGCCGTCCGGCCGTCGCTTCCTGGTGCGCACCGCGTGCGGCTTCTGGTACCAGCGGTGGTCGTCGCGCAGCTCGAACTGGTCGGCGAAGTCGGCGTCCACGGTGAGCGCCAGCAGCACGGAGACCGGCCGCGCGCCGTTCCCCTCGACCCGGATCTCGTCGACCAGCTCGCCCTGCGCCACGGTCTGCTCCCGGAAGAGCGTGATGCCGGGGACGTCCGAGCGGCCGGCCGGCTGGGTGAGCACGGCGCTCGCCCGCGCCGGCGTCTCACCGGTCGGCCCGGTCGGCGTCGCCACCAGCACCGTCGGCGCCACGCCGTCGATGGTCAGCTGCCAGCGGCTGAGGTGCCGGGCGTCGCGCGCGAAGAGACCGTCGGGGGCGACCCCGCGCTCACCGGTGATGTCACCCCCCTCGCCCACGGCTGCGAACGTGCCGTCCCGGACGAGCAGGCAGTGGTGCGTCGGGATCACCGCGACTCCTTTGGTCCTTGAGGTCATCAAGTGCGTTGACGGGAGGGGCGGGCGTTGGTGGGCACCCATGAGAACGGCCTGCCCCGCGAGCGGCGGGTCAGTCCACGGCGACGGCGATCCTTCGCCCCTCGGCCGGCAGCGCGGCGGCCGAGGGGCCGCCGGTCAGCAGGTCGATGGTGACGGCCGCCGTCCAGCTGAAGTCCCGGGTGCCGCGCGCCTCGCCCGACACCGGGTCGACGTACTCGGCGTAGCGGGAGCGCGCCGCCAGGTGGATCAGCTCGGCGCGCAGCCCGTTGGCCAGCGACAACTCCCCGTGGCGGCGCAGGCCGCGCTCCACCAGCCAGTTCACGTTGAACCAGGCGGGGCCGCGCCAGTAGCGCGACGGGTCGTGCGCGTGGCCGGTCAGGTCGTAGCTCGGCACCATCCGGGTCGTGTCGCCAAGACCGAAGCGCGGCCCGCGCGCCGTGCGCACCAGCGCGCGCGCCGTGCGCTCCGGCAGACCCGGCAGCACCAGCGGGATCAACCCCGCCGCGCTGTGCTCCCGCACCGTCTCGCCCGCGATCACGTCGAACGGCAGAAAGAGCCCGGACTCCTCGTCCCACAGCCGCTTCACCAGCGCGTTGGTCAACTCCTCGACGCGCACCAGGTGATCGGCCGGGTCGCGCCCCAGCGCCCCCGCGATCTCGGCCAGCGCGTACTCCGAGAGCACCAGCAGCGCGTTGACCCCCGGGTCCTCGACGGCGAACGGATGCCCGCAGTCGTGGTCCCGGTAGCCGTGGTCCCGGTAGTTCTCCGCGAGCCGCACGTAACGGCCGTAGTCCAGGTCGGTCGGCCGGTCGTCGGCCCGGCCGTGGTCCAGGTCGGCGCGGTGGAACGTGTCGCTGCCGACCGGCTCGATCCGCGACAACGGCGGGTCCCAGCACGGGCTGTTGTCCATCCCCGACTCCCACGGGTGCACGATCGACGCCAGCCCGTGGCCCCCCAGGTCGCGCGCGCCCGTCAGATAGCGCTGCCAGGCGACCAGCCGCGGATACATCCGCCGCAGAAAGCCCCGCTGCCGCGAGGACACCGGGTCCGCCCGGTGCACCAGCCACGCGGCCAGCGCGTGCACCGGCGGCTGCACCAGCCCCGAGGTCTCGGTGGCGCGCGGCGCGCCGCACGCGGTGCCGGCCGACGAGGAGCGCCAGAAGTCGGGGCTCGGGAAGTACGCGGCCAGCGGCACCGAGGGGTTGAAGACGATGTGCGGCACCCGCCCGTCGTCCCACTGGGCCGCCAGCAGCGTCTCCAACTCCCGCTGCGCGCGCAGCGGCCACAGGTGCCGCAGCCCGATCGCGATGAACGCGGAGTCCCAACTCCACTGGTGCGGATAGAGGGAACGCGAGGGAACGGTGGAGGCGCCGACCCAGTTCCCCGTGAGTACGCGGCGCGCTCCGTTGTATGCGGTTGTGTGCGGGCTGGTGGACTGGTCAGCGCGATCCACGTGATCTCCGATGGACGGTGGCGCCGGCGACCGGGGCGCGACGGCACACGGTGTTATGTCGAAGGTACCGTAGAGTTACGTCTACTTAACACGCAAAAGTACCGCTGTAATATCTACTTCACAAGCTTCCGGGGGTGAGAGATCCGCCCCAGGGGAAGGCAGCGGGCATGAACCAGTCGAGCGCGGGTCACCTTCTGCGGCTGATCCGTACCGGCCGCGCGACCACGCGGGGAGAGCTGCAACGCGTCACCGGGCTCTCCCGATCGACCGTCGGCGGACGCCTCGACCAGCTCTTCCGCGCCGGCTGGGTCCGGGAGAGCGCCGGCGACCCCGTGGAGGCCCCCACCGGCGGACGGCCCGCCGTACGGCTCCGGTTCGACACCCAGCACGCCGTCGTCCTCTGCGCCGACCTGGAGACCCGCCACGCCCGCGCCGCCCTGCTCGACCTCGGCGGCACCGTGCTCGCCGAGTACTCGGGCGCGCTGCTGATCAACCAGGGCCCCGACGAGGTCATCGAACGGCTCGCCCAGTGGTTCGCGTTGCTCCTGGAGAAGGCGGACGTCCCCCTCGACGCGGTCTGCGGCATCGGCCTCGCCGTTCCGGGCCCCGTGGACGCGCGGCTGGGGCAGGTGGTGCAGCCGCCCATGATGCCGGGCTGGGACCGCCACCCGATCGTCGAGACCATGCGCCGCGCGTTCACCGCCCAGGTCGGCGCGCGCGCCGCCGAGATACCCGTGCTGGTGGAGAACGACGCCAACCTCATGGCGTACGCCGAGCAGCGCGAGGGCTACCCCGACTGCTCGGCGTTTCTGTTGCTCAAGGTCTCCACCGGCATCGGCGCCGGGATGGTCGTCGACGGCGAGATGTACCGGGGCTTCGACGGCGCCGCCGGTGACATCGGCCACATCCGGCTGGGCGACCATCCCGACGCGCTCTGCCGCTGCGGCTCCTACGGCTGCCTCGCCGCCGTGGCCAGCGGGCGCGCCCTCGCGGAACAGCTCACGGCGGCCGGCGTCCCCACCGCCTCCGGTTCCGGCGTGCGCGAGCAACTCACCGTCGGCCAGCCGGACGCGCTGCGCCTGGCGCGCGACGCGGGGCGGCTGGTCGGCGGGGTGCTGGCGACCGTGGTCACGCTGCTCAACCCCGGCGTCCTCGTCATCGCCGGCGACCTGGCCGGCCCGCCGTTCCTCACCGGCGTGCGGGAGTCGCTGTACCAGCGGGCGATGCCCAGAACGACCGCGTATCTCCAGGTCGTCACGTCCCGCCTCGGCGAACGCGCCGGCCTGACCGGCGCGGCGGCGATGGTCGTCGAATCCCTCTACGCCCCCGACCGCGCGGACCGCCGCCTGGCGGACATGCCCTGAACGCCGAACGGGCGGCGGTGGGTGGCGGGGGTTGGTCGACTACGGAGCTTCGTGGTCGGGTGGGTTGTCGGGTGCGGCCCGGTGGTGGCTTGCTCGCGCTGCGGGTTCTAGGGGTTGTCGGGTGCGGCCCGGTGGTGGGTTGCTCGCGCAGTTCCCCGCGCCCCTTCACCGCCGGTGGGCGGCTTGGGGGCGCGGGGAACTGCGCGAATGCTGGGTGGCGGGCTGCAGTCGACGACGCTGCCGCACTGTCCGGGTGGGTGGTCGTCCGCCGGCCCGCATCCGTGGCGGGACGCAGTCGACAACGACGCCGCACCGGCAAGGTGGGTGGTCGCTCCCGCCCCCGCCCCCGGCGGAACACCGTGACGCCCGCCACGTCTGATCACAGAAATGCTCAGATGAGCAAAATCCGGGGTAGCCTCCCGCTGTCAGGGCAGACACCCTCCCCGCGGCCCTTCCGGGTCGCAGGGAACGTCGTGGCCCGCCGCCACCTCTCAACCCTCAGCGGCGGCGGGCTGGGACGCTCGGACCTCACCGGCCGCCTGTGTCAGTAGGCGCTGTCGACGTTGTCCATGGAGCCGTAGCGGTCGGCGGCGTAGTTGGCGGCGGCGGTGATGTTGGCGACGGGGTCGTAGATGTTCTTGCTGGTGCCGTCGACGTGGTACTGGTCGAAGGTGGGGTCGATGACCTGGAGCAGGCCCTTGGAGGGGATGTCCTGTTCGGCGTTGGTGTCCCAGAGGTTGATGGTCAGGGGGTCACCGGCGGACTCCCGCATCAGGTTGCGGTGGATGCCCTCGTAGGTGCCGGGGATGCCTTCCTCGTCCATGATCTCCAGGGCCTCGTTGATCCAGCCCTCGATGTCCTCGTCGGTGGCGGGTTCGGGCTTGGGCTGCTCGGCCTTGTCGATCACGACCAGCGAGCCGTCGTCCCCGTACTCCTCGCCCCGGCCGGTGTCGGCGGTGAAGCCGTCCGCACGCCCGTCCGTCACACCCGCCTCAGGCGCCTGGGGCTCCTCGGGGGCCTGGGGCTCCTTGGCCGGGGCGTCGCCCTCCGGGGCCCCGCTGTCCGGGGTGCCGTTGTCGGGGGCGAGAGTGCCGGTGGTGGGGGTGTAGGCGGTGGGGGAGGTGGTCTGCTCGGCGGTGGCGACCACGCCCGCGTGGGTGTCCTCGGCGTGGGCGGTGGCGGCGAAGGGGAGCGTCAGGGCCGTGGCGCCGACGGTCACGAGGCCGGCGATCACGACCGGACGGGTCATGGTCCGGTGGGTGCCGTGGGTGCTGGCGGTCATGAAGCTGCCTCCAAGCAAGAGGGGAGATGGTGCGGTGCGAGCGCCGCTTCCGACTGCGCGACGACCCCCAACATGCACGCCGCTCCACCCCCCACGCAAGGCCCTGACCTGCGAAAACACCCCCACCGTGGGGGGCTTTCGACCCCGCCCACACCCCCCGCACCCCACCCCGAAACCACCCCCACCCACCCACGAACACCCCTCGTAGAGGACCAACGACCTGTGCCACCCCTCACACCCCCACACCCCCCACCCCCACTCAGGGTCGGCAACTGACCGCTGAGGGTGGCGCGTTCGGGGGCTCCCAGGGTTCTCTCAGGTAACTCTGCGGGTTCTCCCATCTCCATGGCGTTCTCTACTCCCTGTCGCCACGGAGAGAGGAGCGTTCATGGCAACGACGGCACCCGCCCACGCGCCGCACGCCTTCAATCGCTACGAGCTGAAGTACCTGGTGCCGGCCGCCGGGGTGGCGGAGATCCGTCGCGAGGTGGCCGCGAGGATGCGCCAGGACGGCAACGCAGGGCCCAACGGTTACGGGGTGTGGAGCCTCTACTACGACACGACCGGGCTCCGCTTCTACTGGGAGAAGATCGAGGGGCTGCGCTTCCGGCGCAAGCTCCGCATCCGCCGCTACGGCGAGCCGGGTGCGGCACCGGACGACCTGCCGGTCTCGTTGGAGATCAAGCAACGGGTGAACCGCGTCACCCAGAAGCGCCGCGTGCTGCTCCCCTACGCGGCGGCCAGGGAACTCTGCGACGGTCGACGGCCGATCGTCCCGCCCGACGCCGACCGTGCCGGCGCGGACCGTGCCGACTCCGGCCGTGCCGACTCCGGCCGCGCCGACGCGGACCGGGCGTTCGTTGACGAGGTGCTCGAACTGGTCACCCGGCTCGACCTGCGGCCCACCGCCATCACCGGCTACCGGCGCGAGCCCTACGTGGGGGTCGACTCGGACCTGGGGCTGCGCGTCACCTTCGACCACCGGGTCCGTGGGCGTGACCACGACCTGGACCTGTGTGCCGAGGCGCAGAACCGTTCGATCATCAGCCCGCACCTGGTGGTGATGGAGGTCAAGGCCAACGAGCGGGCGCCCTACTGGATCACCGACCTCGCCGCCCGCCACGGGCTCCAGGTGCGGCGCATCTCCAAGTACTGCCAGAGCGTCGAGGCGTTCGGCCGCGCGCCGCGTTCCGTCTTCCACGTGCCGGAGACCGAGGACACGCCCCTCGCCGCTCCGGGCGGCCCCGGCACCGCCGTCGAGCGGCAGCCCGCCTGAACCCCGCAAGCCGTTTCTTCGATCGAGGAGCCCCATGGATCTCGACTTCGGTCTCACCGACCTGTCCGGCACGTTCAGCGTGCTGGACGTGACGCTCGCGCTCTCCCTCGCCTTCGTGGCCAGCGTGGTCGTCGCCTGGACCTACCGCGCCACCCACCGCAACATCTCCTACAGCCAGAGCTATGTGCACACGCTGATCATCCTGGGGATGCTGATCGCGTTGATCATGCTGGTGGTCGGCTCCAACATCGCCCGCGCCTTCGCGCTCGTCGGAGCGCTCTCGGTGGTCAGGTTCCGCAACGCGATCAAGGAGACCAGGGACGTCGGTTTCATCTTCCTGGTGATGGCCGTCGGCATGGCCTGCGGCACCCGTTTCTACGCGCTGGCCGCTATCGCGACGCTGCTGATCTGCCTGGTCATCCTGTTGATGCACCGGTTCAACTGGTTTGCTCTGGAGGTCAAGCGTCAACTGGTCAAGGTGCAGGTCCCGGCCGACGGCGAGGACCACGGCCCGACCGTGGAGGACGTGCTGCTGCGCCTGACCGACGAACACGAGCTGATCAGCACGGAGTCCGTGCGCGGCGGCGCGCTGCTGGAACTGGCCTATACCGCGCGGTTGAAGAAGGACGTTACCCCTGGTCAACTGGTCAGCTCCCTGCGGGAGTCGACGGCCGGCCAGAAGGCCGCCGTGTTGACCGGTTACGACCAGACGGACCTGTGACCGTGCCCGCGAAGGCCGTTAAGCACCCCGGTTCCGCTCCCGGTCCAGGTCCCAGCGCCCGCCCCCGCCGTCGGCTGCGGCACCGGCTGCCGGTGCGGCTGCGCCGCCACTGGCCGACGCTCGGCGCGCTCTGCGCCACGGTGCTGGTCCTGTCGCTGCTGGTCGGCGCGGAACGGGTGCGCCCCTACGTCAGCTCGGAGCTGGTCGCCGAGGAGACCGTCATCCACGACATCGAGGGCGAGGGCGACCTCTTCGACGACGGGGAACACGACATCCAGGTCACGTTCAACGAGGACGAGTATGCCGACATGTTGCGCGTCTTCCGCGAGGAGGGCGAGAAGCAGTACATCAGGGCGGACATCGTCATCGACGGCACGACGATCAACGACGTGGCGCTGCGGCTCAAGGGCAACTCCACGCTGATGGAACTGCGCGGCGACGGCTTCGGCGGCGAACCCGGGGTGCCGGTCGAGGACGACGGCGAGCTTCCGGACGGCGGGCTTCCGGACGGCGCCCGTCCCGCCCAGCGTGGCGAGTTGGCGGGCGCGGAGGAACCGGAGAGGGACGCCGCGCTGTCGGAGGACCACCCCGAGACGTTGCCCTGGCTGATCAGCTTCGACGAGTTCCAGGCGGGCCGCGCCTACCAGGGGCGCACGGAGATCGCCCTGCGCCCCGGCACCATGACCTCGGGGACGGCGCTCAACGAGGCGCTGGCGCTCTCGCTGACGGCGGACGACGGCCAGCCCACGCAGCGCTTCACCTTCGCCTCCGTCTCGGTCAACGGCGGCGACTCCGCGCCCCGGCTGCTGCTGGAGTCCCCGGACGGCCCGTGGGCGACGGAGTTGGGCGAGGGCGGGCTCGGCGAGGGCGCGCCGGGGGACGGCGTGCTCTACAAGGCGCGCGCCGGCGGTTCGTTCGACTACCTCGGCGACGACCCCACCGACTACGAGGAGTCCTTCCGCCAGATCAACGGCCTCGGCAGCCATGACCTGACACCGGTCATGCGGCTGCTGCGCTTTGTCGACGAGGCGGACGACGAGGAGTTCGCCGAGCGGCTGGGCGAGTTCGTGGACATCGACTCGTTCGCCCGCTATCTCGCGACCCAGGCGCTGTTCGCCAACTTCGACGGTATGAACGGTCCGGGGAACAACTACTACCTCTGGTACGACATCGAGGAGGAACGGTTCACCGTGCTCTCCTGGGACCTCAACCTCGCCTTCGCGGGCATGGGAGACGGCCGGGTCACCGAGGGCATCGAACTTCCCGGGGAGGCCGAACTTCCGGGCGACGGCACGCTCCCCGAAGGCGGCGGTCCCCCGGGCGACGGCCCGCTCCCGGACGGCGGCGGTTCCCCGGACGGCGGCGGCCTCCCGGACGGGGGCGCGTTCACCGACGAGGGCCAACTCCCGGACGGAGCGCGCTCGCCAGCCGAGACCGACGAGGAGGACGACGGGGCCGGCGGGATGATGCGGATGGAAGGCGTCGGCAGCGGGGCGCTGGTGAACCGTTTCCTCGCCGACGACGCGTTCGACGAACTGTACGAGAACGCCTACGCGGAGCTGCGCGAGCGCTATGTGGGCGACGCAGGCGGCGTCGACTCCGTGCGGGATCTCCTCGACTCCCTTGCCGCCCGCGCCGAACGCGCGGGGGATGACGAAGCCGCCCGCGCGGCGGACGAGTTGACCGGACTGCTGGCCCAGACGCCGGAGGACCCGGACGACACCCCGCTCGGCTCGGGCGGCGGCCGGGGCCCGGCCCCGCCGGAGGAGACCGGCGGCCTCCCCGAGGGAGCGGCCCCGCCGGAGTGAGACGGTCCGGCCGGGAGCCGTCCCGTCGCTGGGCCGATCCCGGTCGCCTCGGCCTCAGCCCTGGCCCTGGCCTCGGCCCTGGCCCCGGCCTCAGCCCCGGCCTCAGCCGAGGGGCAGCACCACCGTGAACTCGGTGCCGCGCCCCTCGGCCGAGGTCACCGACAGCCGCCCCTCGTGCGCCGCGACGAACGCCGCGCTGATGGCCAGCCCGAGACCGGCGCCGCCGCGACCGCCCGGCGCGCCAGGGGCGCGGTAGAACCGGTCAAAGAGCCGGGGCAGTTCCTCCGCCGCGATGCCCGGCCCCTCGTCCCGGACGGTGAGCAGCGCCACCTCGCTGACCCCGGCCGGCAGCGCGCCCACCGCCGCCGCCCCCGGCGCCGGCGCCCGGGGCGCGCGCCGCACGGCGACCGACACCGGGGTGCCGGGCGGGGGGTGGTGCAGCGCGTTGCCCACCAGGTTCTCCAGCACCTGGCGCACCCGTTCCCCGTCGGCCACCGCCAACACCGGCTCCGGCACGTCGAGCGCGATCGGCGTCTTCGGCGCCCGCACCCGCGCCGCCTGCGTCACCCGTTCCGCGATGCCCCCCAACTCCACGTCGGCCGGCTGGAGATGGGGCGTCTCATCGAAGCGGGAGAGAACCAGCAGGTTGTCCACCATGGCCCCCATCCGTTGGGCCTCCTCCTCGATGCGCGACATCCAGCGCTCCGTGCGTGGATCGTCCGCGACCACGCCCTGGTCGCGCCCCTGCCGGTAGAGCGCCGCGAACCCGACGATCGAGGAGAGCGGCGTGCGCAGCTCGTGGGAGGCGTCCGCCACGAACCGCTTCGTCGTCTCGGCGGAGCGGTCGCGCTCCCGCATGGCCTTCGCCAGCTCGCCGAGCATCGTGTTGAGCGCCGCGCCCAGCCGACCCGGCTCGGTCGCCGGGTCCTGGGCCGGCACCCGGCGGTCGAGATCCCCGCCGGCGATGGCCGCCGCCGTCCTCTCGATCTCCCGCAACGGCCGCAGCTGGAGCCGCACGGTCGCCACCGCCCCCGCGCCCAGCACCACCAGCAGCGCCAACCCCACCACCGTCTCGATGATCACCAGCCGGCCGAGGGTGTCGTCCACCTCGTCCAGCGACTGGGCGGTGATCCGCACGCCCCCCTCCTCCCGTGGCAACGACAGCACCCGCCACGAGCCGTCGCCTCCCGTGCTGGGCACGGTGAACGGCTTGTCCCGCTCGGCGAGCAGCTCCTCCACGTTCCAGCCCGAGAGATCCGGCAACGTCTGGTCGTCCCTGGTGATCCCGACGACGCTCCGCACCTTGCCCGAGGCGTCCACCTCCAGGCTCCGCAAATCCGTCGGGAACGGCGGCACCCCCCGCCCCTCCGGCACCGCACCCGGCGCGGCCGGACGCGACGGATCACCCAGATCCCACTGGTCACCCGAAGGCACCGACTGGTCACCCGAAGGTGCTGACTGGTCACCCGAAGGGGCCGGCTGGTAGTCCGGGTGCTCCGACTGGTCACCCGAGGGGTCCGGCTGGTCGTCCGAGTGGTCCGACTGGTCACCTGACGAATCCGACAGGTCTCCCGGTTCCAACTGGTCTCCCGGGTGCAACGGATCGGTCGGGGCGGGCAGTTCGACGGGGTGGCTGTCCGCGGGACGCAGGCTGACCAGCCGCTTGTCCACTTCGTCGATCATCGAGTGCCGCAACAGCGTGGTCCCCGCCGCGCCGAACGCGACGAGACCGACCGCCGTCAGACAGAGCAGCGCCGCCGTCAGCCGCCCGCCCAGGCTCCGCGGCCACAGCCGCCACCGCCGCGCACCGGCCGCCTTCACCGCCGTTCCTCCTCCGCGAGCCGCAGACTGTAGCCGACCCCCCGCACCGTCTCGATCAACGCCGGCCCCGGCGACGCGGCGTGCACCTTGCGCCGCAGATAGCTGACGTAGGTCTCCACCACCCGGGTGTCGCAGGTCTGCCCGCCCCAGACCCGCTCCAGGATCTGGGACTTGCTGACCACCCGGCCGGAGTTCAGCAACAGGTAACGCAGCAACGAGAACTCGGTCGGCGACAACCGCACCGCCCGCCCGCCCCGGCGCACCGCGTGCGCGTCCTCGTCCAGCTCCAGATCCGCGTAACGCAACGGCTCCGCGCCCCCGGCGTCCTCCTCCCCGTCGCCGCCCGAACGCCGCAGGATCGCGCGCAGCCGGAAGACGACCTCCTCCAGGCTAAATGGCTTCGTCACGTAGTCGTCCGCCCCCGCCCGGAACCCGGCCAGCCGGTCGTCCACCGTGTCCCTCGCCGTCAGGAACAACACCGGCAGCCCCGGCCGCACCCCCCGCAGATCCCCCACCAGCTCCAGCCCACTGCGGTCCGGCAGCGTCACGTCCACCACGGCGATGTCCGGCGCGAACGCCCCCACCGCGACCACCGCACCCCGCGCGTCCGGCGCCCCCCGGGTGTCGAACCCACTCAACTCCAGCGAGGCGGTGAGCAGTTCCAGAATGTTCGGCTCATCCTCGACGATGAGCACCCGGGCCACCTCACCGGCGACCCCCTCGGCTATGACACGCGGCTCCATGGGGCCGAACCCTGACCCACGACACGTAAAACCACCGTTATGGCCCGCCGCTCCGGCCACCCCGGTCACTCCGGGCCTCCGCCCCCCGCAGCCGCTCCCGCACGGCCACGGCCCGCGGATCGTCGGCGCCGCCCAGCAGACGCACGGCCGCCGCCCGATGCCCGGCCGCCGTCGGCGCATCGTCGTCGGCCAGCGCGTCTGCCAGGTCGGCCAGCGCGAGCGCCGCGTGCCAGTCATCGCCCACCGCGCGCTGCGCGGCGACGGCCCGCCGCAGAAAGTCCACGCCCTCCGCCGCCCGGCCGAGCCGCCGATAGGCCACCCCGGCCCCTTGCCAGGCCAACGCCTCCCTGCCCCGATCCGCGTGCCGCCGTTGGAGGGCAGCGGCACGCTGGTAAGAGACCAGTGCCTCGGCAGGGTCGTCCAGAGCCAACTGGGCGGCGCCCAGAGCCAGTAGCCAGTAGCCCTCCAACCGCCGGTTGCGCAGCTCCCACGCGATGCCCACCGCCCGCCGCGCGGCGTCCCGCGCCGCCTCGAACTCCCCGCGCTCCCGCAGCACCTCACTCATCAGGCTCCAGGCGTTCCCCTCACCGCGTCGGTCGCCCAACTCCCGGTGCTCGGCCAGTGCACGTTCCGCACCCGCGCCCGCCGCCGCCGACTCACCGGCGCGCAGCCGTGCCGTCGCCAGGTTGGCGAGCACCGTCGCCGCCCGGTGCGGCGGGCCCACAGCGCGGAACGTGGCATGCGCCTCGTCGAAGCACGCCACCGCCTGCCCCAGCTCTCGCCGACGCATATGCACCAGCCCCAGCAGGCTGAGCACATCCGCCACCCCGGCCCGGTCACCCACGCCCCGCCACTGGTCCAGCGCGTTCCGGTAGTGGAGGACCGCGTCCGTCAGCTCGTTGGCCCGGACCAGTGCCATCCCCAGACTGGTCAGCAGGACTGCCTGCCCCACCGCGTCGCCGGCCGCCTCCGCCATCTCCCGCCCGACACGTCCGGCGGGCGGCCACAACAACGCTCCGGTCGAAGGCGGTTGGGCATCCCACAGCACGGCGGCCAACCGCCACCCCAGCTTCGGCAGTGCCAGCCGGGCCGCCAGCGGTACCGCGGCCACCAGGTTCGCGAACTCGCGCTCCGCGAAGTCCATCGCCGCGTCGAACCCCGGAAAGCGCGCCTCGACCAGAGCCGCCGCCACCCCTGGATCCCCTGCCTCCGGTACCGACCACTCCTCGGTGGGGCTCAGCCACGCGGCGGCGGCCACCGCCATTCCCAGATACCACTCCAGCAGACGGCGCAGCGCCGCGCGCCGCCCCTCCTCCGGCTCGTCGCGCCGCGCCTGGTCGAAGGCGTAGGCCCGCAACAGGTCGTGGAACGCGTACCGGTCGGGCGCCGACTGCTCCAACAGGTGCGCGCCCACCAGCACATCGAGCAGCTGCCTGGCGCGTGCCCGCCCCACACCGGCCAGCGCGGCGGCGGCGCCCGGCGCGAAGTCGGGGCCCGGATGCAGGCCCAGCAGCCGGAACATCCGGGCCGCCTCCGCGGGCAGCGCGCGGAAGGACCAGGCGAAGACGGTCCGCACCGCCTCCGCCTCCTCGTCCTCCCCGGTGCTCAACGCGTCCCACAGCGCCGACTCGTCGCGGAGTTCGTCGATCAGCTCCCCCAGCGCCAGATGCGGGCGCCCCGCCGCGCGTTCGGCGGCGATCCGCAGCGCCAACGGCAATCCCGCGCACAGCCGCGCCAACTCCGCCCACTCCTCCGGCGCGTCCCCCGTTCGCGTCTCGGCCGTCACCGACCGCAGCAGCGTGACCGCCTCGGCCTCCGGCAACGTGCCGAGCGTGATCCGCCGGGCGCCGTCCCGGATCGCCAACCCTGGCAGCCGGCTCCGGCTGGTGACCAACGTCAGACAGCTCGCTGTTCCGGGCAGCAGCGGGCGCACCTGCGCGGCCGTCGCCGCGTTGTCCAGCAGCACCAGCATCCGCCGGCCGGCGAGCAACGAACGGTAGAGCGCGGCGGCGGCGTCCGGGGCGGCCGGCACGTTCTCCGGCCGCACCCCGAGCGCGCCCAGAAAGCGGTGCAGCGCCTCGGCGGCGGACACCGGCTCGCCCGGGTCGTAGCCGCGCAGATTGATGTGCAACTGCCCGTCGGGGAAGCGCTCCCGCACCTGCCGCGCCCACCGCAGCGCCAGGGAGGTCTTGCCGCCGCCGGCCGTGCCGGTGATCAGACAGACGGGGACGGCGAACGGCGGACCGCCCTCCTCTACCAGCATCGCGTCCAGCCGTGCCAGCTCCCGGTCCCGGTTGACGAAGTGCGGTATGCCGCCGGGGAGTTGACGTGGTACCGGGCCACCACCGGTCCCGGTCGGCCCCGGTGCGGAGTGGAAGTGCACCCCGCCGCTGACGGCTCCCGCCTGCACTACGTCGCGCGAGATGCCGGAGAGTTCGGAGTGTGTCCCGCCCGACTCGGCGTCCTCAGGACGGCTGATGGCCCGAGCCTCCGAGCACGGGCGGCGGCAGCGGGGCGACCGCGCGCGTGAAGTAGGCGCCCAACTCCTCACCCTGCCCGTACAGGCCGGCGAGGAACCCCTCCCACGACGCCACCAGCGCCGGATCGTCGAACCGCACCCCCCCGTCGGGCACCCCCTCCGGGGTGTAGCGCACCTGGTAGACCGCGAGACCGCCGAGCACCACCAGCTCCGGCAGCGGCCCGGCTGCCTCCCAACGGCGCACCAGATCCACCGGCACCACCCGCACCCGCTCGCCGTACTCGGCGGCCAGCCGCAGGGAGTGCAACTCCCACTGGAGATAGGGCGTCAGCGGTTCCTCCACAATCCGCACCCGGTGGAAGAACGATTCCTTGCGGCGGTCCTCCTCCGCGAACCGGGCCAGCGACTCGCGGTTCTCCTCCAGCAGGCTCAGCGAACGTGCCCAGTCACCCTGCCGTAGTGCCTCCCGCGCCGGCCGTCCGGCCTCCTCGAAGTGCTGCGCCCGCTCCAACTTCCACGAGTCGTGCCCGTGCACCCGCGCGTCCGTCGCCCGGAAGTCCTCCCGGTACGCGTCGCTGTCGAGAAGGAGGCCGCGCGCGGGGTCGAGTGGGGGGATGCTGAGTTCAGGCATCGGGAATGTCGCTCTTCGCGGCGCTGAGCATGTTCCCCGGGATGACGACGAGACGCTCGTCCGCGGCGACGCTGACCCCGGAGGGCAGGCGAGCCGCGTAAGTCCCCGTGAGGTCACGGCCGATCACCGCGACATCGCCGTTGCTCAGTTGCCAGATGTCCGGACACGCGTCCCGCCCGTCCGAGTCGTCGGTCTCCTGCGCCGAACGGCCCAGCCTGCGGTGGAACGAGGCCGAGGGGTCGGCCTCCCAGGGACGTGTCATGGCCCGCACTCCGCTTCTCTCCGCTGCTTCCACCCCGTTCGTGAGAATTCTCCACAGCGTAGGGAGCGCCTTCCCGGTGTCACAAGGTGGCGCTCGGCCAGTTGACACGGGGAATCCCGCGCAGGAAAGCGCCGGGGCGTGAGGCTGTCCCACCGGCGTTCGTCCGAAGTTAGCCCCTTTGAGCGAAGCGCGCCGGCCGGGTTGACCAACGGCGTGGCCGGGGCGCGGGGCGAAAACCCGTTGTGCGGGACCCACCCCCGCGCGCGACCATGGAGGCACCGCGCGCTGACAACGCCCGGCCGCCGCAAGGCGGTTGGGGGCGGCTGCGGTGTGCGTGACCGCGGACGACCGAGGGGGAGACATGGGATTCACCGAGCTGCCGGGGGACCGGGTACCGATCCGGATGTGGGCCGACCCCACGCAGGTGGAGGACAGCGCGATGCGCCAGCTGCGCAACGTCACCACGCTGCCGTGGGTGCGCGGGCTCGCCGTGATGCCGGACGTGCACTACGGCAAGGGGGCCACCGTCGGCTCGGTGATCGCCATGGAGGGCGCCGTCTGCCCGGCCGCCGTCGGGGTCGACATCGGCTGCGGCATGTCCGCCGTCCGCACCTCGCTGACCGCCGAGGACCTGCCGGGTGACCTGTCGCGGCTGCGTTCGCGCGTCGAGCGGGCCATCCCGGTCGGGCGCGGTATGCACGACGAGCCGGTCGACCCGACGCGGCTGTTCGACTACGGCTCCGGAACGGGCGCGCGCTGGGGCGACTTCTGGTCGCGGTTCGACGGGGTGGCGGACGCCGTGTCGTTCCGGCGCGAACGGGCGACCAAGCAGATGGGGTCGCTGGGCTCGGGCAACCACTTCGTGGAGATCTGCCTCGACACCGAGGGCCGGGTCTGGCTGATGCTGCACTCCGGCTCGCGGAACATCGGCAAGGAGCTGGCCGACCACCACATCGGCGTCGCCCAGGGCCTCCCGCACAACCAGGGCCTGATCGACCGGGACCTCGCGGTCTTCGTGGCCGACACGCCGCAGATGGCGGCGTACCGGAACGACCTCTTCTGGGCGCAGGAATACGCGCGTTACAACCGTGGCGTGATGATGGCGCTGCTGAAGGACGTGATCCGTAAGGAGTTCGGAAAGGCGAAGCCCCGTTTCGAGCAGGAGATCTCCTGCCACCACAACTACGTGGCCGAGGAACGCTACGAGGGAATGGACCTGCTTGTCACCCGCAAGGGCGCGATCAGGGCAGGCGCGGGCGAGTACGGAATCGTGCCGGGGTCGATGGGGACGCGTTCCTACATCGTGCGGGGGCTGGGCAATCCCCGTTCCTTCCAGTCCGCCTCGCACGGCGCTGGCCGGCGGATGAGCCGGACGGCGGCGAAGCGGCGGTTCACCGAACGGGATCTGGCGGACCAGACGCGCGGCGTCGAATGCCGCAAGGACGCGGGGGTCGTCGACGAGATCCCCTCGGCCTACAAGCCGATCGAGCAGGTCATCGCACGTCAGGGCGACCTGGTCGAGGTGACGGCGGAGCTGCGGCAGGTCGTCTGCGTCAAGGGCTGAGGCCCTTGCGGCACGGGTCCCCGGGGTCGTCCGATCCCGGGGACCCGTCGTCTCTCTCGTCATTTCCCGGCGAAACGGGGAATGTTCTCGGGACGGTCGGGCAGCAGCGAAGTCAGGAGGTTGGTAACCATGGGCATGCTGTTGCTCGTTCTGCTTCTCGCACTGCTGCTGTTCGGCCTGGGATTCGCGTTCAAGGTTCTCTGGCTGCTCGCCGTGGTGGTGCTGGTCGTGTGGGTCGTCGGCTTTGTGGTGCGCCCCGCGGGAACGGGCGGAAGCCGGGGCCGCTGGTACCGCTGGTAGCGGACCTATCTCCTCTGCCCCGAGCGCACGCCGCCGGGGAATTCCCAGACCCGCTGCCGGCCCGGTGCCGGTGACACACCGGGCCGGCAGCGCCCACTATTCGACAGCGGGAACGTTTTTCGCGTGACCGAATGAACGTGTGCGGTGAGGTCTGAACACGAATGCCTCACCCGGGTCGCCGTACTCGGGCCCTGGGCGCAACGTGAGAGAGACATTTCACGGGCGTCCCGCGCTGAGCGGGAAACGCGAAGCGCTGGAGGTTTGATTCGTGGGTCCGATACTTCTCGTACTGCTTCTCGCTCTGATTTTCTTCGGCCTCGGGTTCGCGGTGGAGGCTCTGTGGTGGATCGCCGTGATCATTCTGATCATCTGGCTCCTCGGTTTCTTCATCCGCCCCGCCGGAGCGGGCGGCCAGCGGGGCCGCTGGTACCGCTGGTAGGGCGCGGACGGGGACCGGACGGAGCTTCGTTCACTCGGGCGGGCCGTCCGCTTCGGCAGGC
Organism: Streptomyces sedi; assembly: GCF_006335015.1. Lineage (GTDB taxonomy): Bacteria > Actinomycetota > Actinomycetes > Streptomycetales > Streptomycetaceae > Streptomyces > Streptomyces sedi. Next base: position 183,274 of record NZ_VDGT01000001.1, on the reverse strand, counting down.
TCGGCAGGCTCGGCGTCGTCAGTGGCGGGGACGTAGCGCAGGAGATCGCCCGGCTGGCAGTCGAGCACCTCGCACAGGGCCTCAAGGGTGCTGAAGCGGACGGCTTTGGCGCGGCCGTTCTTCAACACGGCGAGGTTGGCGGGGGAGATGCCGACGTAGTCGGCGAGCCGGCCCGTGGTGAGTTTGCGCTTGGCCATCATCACGTCGATGTCGACGACGATCGGCATCAGACCAGCCCTTTGAGTTCATCGTGCATACGAGTGGCTTCGACGTCGCGCTCGATGGCCTGGTGCAGCAGGGTGCGCAGCAGCACCATGACCAGCGTCCCGGTGCCGGCGGCCAGAACGGCCCCCCAGGGGTAGAGCGTGAAGCTGAGCGGCACGGCGTCGCCGATGCGTAGCGCGAGAAGGGTCAGCAGGACCGTCGCGCCGGCCAACGCGCGGATGGTGACGGTGAGGTAGGGCAGCGAGGCGGAGCTGAGGGCCTCGCCGTTCTGGGCGAGAGTCGCCAGTCGCCAGACGCAGACCACGACGACCTGAACCAGCACGAGGGCGGCGACGGTGTAGAGCGCCACCTCGGTGCCGTGCGCCCGCATGACGGAGGACACCAGGTCGCCGCCCACCGTGACGGTCCCGTCGGGTGACACGGTGAGGTCGCCGTTCCGGCCGCCCTCGGTGTGCGCGAGGTACGCGGTCAGCGCTTGGATGCCCAGGCCGAGGGCGAACACCGCGACAAGGGCGGCGCGCAGGGCGCGTGGGAGGAGGTGTGTCATCCGGACTCCATGTTCTATCGATTAACGATAGAACTCTATCATTATTCGATAGCCCCTTGGAGTGGTCGAGTCCGCGGTCCGGTCGGGTCCGGTCGGTTTCCGACCGACATGGCGCAGAACAGCGACGAGGCCGCTCCGCACCTCGGTCTCGGTGCGAAGCGGCCTCGTCGGCGCGCGTGGGGAGTGGGGAGTCAGTCGGCGAGGGGGGGGGGAGCGCTTGGCGGCGTCCACGAAGGCGCAGGCAGGAGCACAGCCGACTTTCACATGCGGTTGACGGCCCGCAGCACCGGGGTGCCGGCCTGTTCCAGGGTGCTGAGCAGCTCCTGGTTGCTGACGGCGCGGATCTCCGTCCAAGTGCCGCCATGGGTCAGCACATCGATCCCTGGCAGGCCGAACAGCCCCTTGGGCGGCAGCTCCTCGACCACGTGGATGGAGGCGAACGGCACCTCCCACGCCGTCCCCTCGGCGGTGAGCAGCCGCAGTCGGCCATCGCCGTAGCTGACCCGGCCCGCCGCCTCTTCGGCGAATCCCGGCAGCGTCTGAGCGTATGCGGGGGAGGCGTTCGCTGCGGCGGTGAGCCGGCGCCTGAGGCGGCGGGCCCGGAGGGCGTGAGGCAGCAGGACCGGCAGCCCGTAGAGCACCGCCCAGGCGCCCATCGAGGCCAACACCGGTACGGCGACCGGGACATCGGCGTCATCACTGTTCGACACACCGACCGCCGCCGCGATCCCCAGGGCCAGGAACACTCCGAGGGTGACCCCGATCGACAGTCCGGCGCCACCCCACCTCCGGTAGGGGACCGGAGACTCCGCGACCCGTCCGATCCCGCATTCCCGGATATGCCCAAGGGTGAGCTGGCGCCGTAGGTCGGGCGGAAACTCGTGCCGGGGTGTATGGGGGAGTGGGCCTTGAACCACGAGTCGGCCCCTTCTGGTCGTAGCCGCTGGAGGGCACTTGGCTTACCCAGCAGCTGGCGCGGAGTCGAAGACGTGCTTTCCCGACTGTCGACGCCGCCCGCGCCACCGGGCTGGAACATCCCCGCACACGCGGGGAGCAGATCGCTCTCGAACCTTCGTGATGCGCGTGGGACAAGTGCGGAACACCCCCGCAGGCGCGGGGCGCGAGGTTCGTGAGCCGCGGGTTTATTCGAGGGAGGCATTCTGCTCACTCGCTGTTGGCTTTCACGGTTCCCCCATCAGCCAGAACACGAACTCATCGGTCGTAGGCCGCTGCGCGTCCGTCGTCTCTCGCCGCGGTGAGCACCGCGCCCGCCTTCCACTCCTGTTCCAGGATGGAGTGGACCACGGAGTCGCGCCAGGTTCCGGCGACGTGGACGTGGTCGCGGATGGTGCCTTCCTCGGTCATGCCGACGCGGTGCAGCAGCGCGGCGGACGCGTCGTTGCGCGGGGCGCGGGCGGCCCAGACGCGGTGGAGGGTGAGGCGGTCGAAGGCCAACGTGAGGAGCAGGGTGACCAGTTCGGTGCCCAGGCCGCGTCCCCATACCGACGGGTGCAGGGCGAATCCGATCTGGGCGGCGCGTTGTCCTTCGAGTGCGAGGCGGGCGTACCCGATCAGTTTGCCGTCCGCCGCGCACACCGCGAGGGCGTACTCGTCGCGCGGCTGCGCAACGGCGGAGACCATCGAACGGGCGACGATCCCACCGACCTGGTCCCGGGTGCGCGGCTCGAACGAGAGGTGCCGGGTCGCCTCCGCGTTCCCGTAGAGGGCGTGGACGGCGTCCACGTCGTCCGTCGTCAACTCGCGCAGCGAGAGCCGGTCGGTGGAGAGGTCGATCGGGTACATGCCGTAGAAGGTCGTGCGGTCAGTCGGCGAAGGTGGAACGCTTCGCGGCGGTCACGAAGGCGTTCCATGCCGGGGTGGGGAAGGTGAACGCGCCGAGGGCGCGGTCCTTGCTGTCGCCGACGGCCACGAGGCCGTCGTTGGTGCGTTGAGTTTCGAGGCAGCTGCCGCTGCCGCCGTTGGAGTAGGTCGACTTGCGCCACCTGGAGGCCGGCAGGTCGTATCGCATCGTCGTGTCCTTCACTTGCCGTCGAACTCCGCAGCGATAGCGGAGATCAAGGTCATTGACTCTGGCGAGGATAGCGCCTGGGTGCGGAGGTGTTCAGCCGCGATTCGGTAGGGTTCCACGCTGGCTTCCTCCTCGACGAAGACCCGGCTGCCCTTCTGCTCCAGGAAGACGATGTCCATGTCCGCGGCTCCACTGAAGGTGAAGTGGAGGAAGCTCCCGTCCAGACCCGCGTGCGCTCCACGGGCGAACGGGATGACCTGGATGGCCAGATGCGGTGGGTTGTTGACCGCGACCAGCTTGCGGAGCTGCTCGGCCATGACCTCGGGACTTCCGACCTGGCGGCGGAGGATCGCCTCGTCCAACAGGCAGAGCAGGCGTGGCTTCTCGTCTTGGGTGAGCAACTGCTGGCGTTCCATGCGCACCTGGACGGCGTGGTCGACGGATGGGCTGTGCGGAGTTGGAAAGCCGCTGATGATGGCGCGGGCGTAGGCCTCGGTCTGGAGCAGCCCCGGGACCACCAGCGCTTCGTACTGGAAAATGGTGCTCGCGGTGGACTCCAGCTCGATCAGTTCGACGAGCTTGGGAGTCATCACATCCTGGCGCTGCTGCCACCAACCGCGTTGCTTGCTGTTGCGGTTGAGTTCGAGGAGCCCGTCACGTAGGCGGCGGTCGGACACCTCGTAGAGGTCCAGGAGCGCGACCAGTTCGAGGCGGCTGAGCCCGGTCTTGCCGCCTTCGAGGCGACTGACCTTGGTGTCGCTGGTGTCCAGGGCCTCGGCCGCGTCCTGTTGCGACTTGCCGACCTGCTCGCGCAGTCGACGCAGCTCCAGGCCGAGCCTGATCCGACGAACAGTGCTGACCGGTCGTCCCATGTCTACCTCCCGTGACTTCGGTGAATGGCGCACAAGTCTGCCGCATCCCGCACCTGTTGGGATATCAGAACGCTTGGACGAATCGCAAATCTGCGCTGAGCGGCTTGCGAAGCGCTGACCGTTGGGTCACTCTGAAGGCGCTGACGCTGCGCGCCTGGCGAGTGACTAGCCGTTGCCCTCGCGCGCCCTCATCGAGCGTTGGCGTGTCCGGGAGGTGCCATGACGAATCCGTTGCGACCCGTTGACGGCCACGGTGTGGCCGTACGAGCGAAACGTGGCTGGGCCTTACAAGTGCGCCCTGCCGAGATCGAGTTCTGGCGCCAGGCCGTCGGTCGGCTTATGGCCGACTGGGGTGCCTCCACGGCCGCGACCGAGGTCGTTCGGCTCGGTGTCTCCGAGTTGCTGGCGAACGTCAGCCGCCATGTCGAGGATCAACGTTGCCGTCTCAACGTCACTCGTGCGTGTGGCGATGTGCTGGTCGAGGTCGTCGACCGTTCCGACCGACCGCCGTTGGTTGGGAAAGTGCCCGACTGGGACGCGGAGTCCGGGCGGGGCCTGTGGATGCTGCGCGAAATGGTCGACGACTTCGGCTACATGCCCAGGCCCTACGCCCAGCGGGTCGCTCGCCGAGGAACCGTGCTGCGCATGGGTAAGAGTGTTTGGTTCTCGTGCAGGGGCGTCGTCCCGGAACGGAGCATCGGGTGAATGCGCGGGCGCACGGTGTGCGTTCGGACACGGAGCCTTCGGAGTGGGAGTTCCAGATACCGGTGCCGGGGATCGTCGGTGCGGAGCAACGGGCTCTGGGGCCCTGCTGGTTCTGGTGCGGGTATCGCGTCTCGCCGGTGGTGTGGATCGGGTGCCTCACCTCGGAGGGCGCCACCGCCCCGCTCTACGCCTGCGACGCCTGCCTACGCCAACTGGCCGCGATGGCATGGGACTTCACCGACGCCGAACGGGCCGCGCCCCGCGCGCCCGACGGACGGGCGTTGGAACCCTACCGGCCGCCCGGCGACGCCTGGACGTCCCGGCGCCGGCGGGGCCGCTGGCAGCCTCGGGCCCGCACGACGTTCGGGACCCGCTTCTGGACGGGGGCGTGTCCGTCGTGAACGACATCGTGCGCGGCGCGGATCGGGTGTTGATCCAGGAGCGGGGGCCCGGGGTGCCGGAGGGCATCTACGGGGCGGAGTGCATGAGTTGCGAGGCGGTCTCCCCGCTCTTCGACGACGACTCGCTCCCGGTCGCGGTCTGGGCGCTCCAACACTCCCAGGACCGGCCCGACCACACGCTCTTCCTGGCCCGGACGGAATGCCACTGGCGGGTGGTCCCGCGCCCGGACGACCCACCACCGGCCGCCTCTTCGGGTTCTGACTTCCTGGGGCCGGCGTTCGTCGGCTTGATGTGCCTGCTCACGGCCCTGTCGGGCCTTCTGCCTGCCTTGACCAGTTAACGCAAGGAGAAACCAGTCATGTTGACCACTATCAACCACTCCCCGATCCCGATCACATTCCATGTGCTGGCCACGACGCAGAGCAACCACATGCTGATGGTGCGCGGTCTGCGGGAGGACGGCCAGGAGGGGTGGATCCTGCCCAACGGCCAGGTGCCGCCCGGCCGTTGCATCATCCTGACCGCCCGCGAGGCGTTCCTTGAGGCGACGGGTTGCGAACGGGCGTTGTCGGAGGTGGTGGCGGTGACTCCGACGACGGACGACGAAGGCACGCTCAACGGGCTGACGTACGTCCTGGACGGCGGCGTCCTCCCGGACGTGCCGTCCAGGGACCCGAAGGAGGGGGCGAGTTGGGTCCCGATGCGGGAGCTGTACGAGCCCCCGGCCCTTTACCAGTACGCCATCATCGCCACCGGCCAACGCCGCCGCCTCCCCCTCCTCATCAACACCGACCGCCCCGAATCCGCCTTCATCTGACCGACGGTCGGGGCGCCCCAGGCGCCGGCCCGGGCCGGGGGCACCCCCGCAACGCGGGGAGTAGAACGCGTCCTGCCAGTCGTATACCCACTGCGGCGGATCATCCCCGCGCGTGCGGGGAGCAGGGTCGTTGGTCAGGTACACGGCCCATGGCCCAGGGACCATCCCCGCGCGTGCGGGGAGCAGCTGCTTGCCCGGAGGCACGGAGTGAGCATCGAGGGACCATCCCCGCGCGTGCGGGGAGCAGCGTACCAATCGACTCGGGTTGACCAGCGGACCTGGACCATCCCCGCGCGTGCGGGGAGCAGAGCGGGCGGGTGAGGAGCAGGCGCAGCTCCCCGGGACCATCCCCGCGCGTGCGGGGAGCAGTCGGAGGGTGCGGGCGAGTACGTGGCCCGGGACAGGACCATCCCCGCGCGTGCGGGGAGCAGGGAGGCCCGCCGCCGTGAGCGGGACACCAGCCGGGACCATCCCCGCGCGTGCGGGGAGCAGCCCGCACGGTGCAGCCGTGGACGAAGGACCGTAGGACCATCCCCGCGCGTGCGGGGAGCAGGGTTCGTGACCTGCCGGTTTATCGGTGGGGGTGGTGGATTTTACTTACTTTACCTTCAGGTCCAACTCGGCCGCGCTCACCGCTGTTCCGAGGCGTCACGGCTTCCTCCCACTCTGTCGCTTAGCCAACGGCCGCCGCCGCCAGCTTAGTCGCGTGGCCGCCCGCCCTGCGGCGGGCGGGCGGCGCCCCGCCACCCCGCCCCACCCCGCGCCGCGCCGCGCCGCGCGGCCAGCGCATCCGGGCTGGTGGCGTGGGACGCCTGAGGCTGGCGAGGAAGAGGTCGCCCGCGGCGATCTGCTCGGGCCCGCCGTAGCGTTCGATCGCCGTGGTGGGAAGGAAGACGGACGCGGCCACGCTCACCGTCACGGCGTGCTCGCTCGCGGAGCAGGAGTGAGCGGCACGCTGCGACGCCCCGGCCGTGGCACCATCAAGACGAAGCGGGGGGACCGGAGTTCGGACACCTGGGGGTGGGCGTGCGGGTACGGATTCGCGTTGCGGCGGGGGAGGACGGGGCGCGGGAGCTGGCGTCGTTGCGGCGTTGGCTGGAGGCCGAGGCCGGGCTGCGGGGCGCCGTCGATGTCGAGCGGCGCCCGGTCGGTGCCGGGGAGATGGGCGCGTTGGCGGACACGCTGACGGTGGCGGTGGGGGCCGGCGGCGTGGTCACGGTGCTGGCGGGCTCGTTGTCCGGGTGGCTGCGGCAGCGCCGTTCGGACGTGCGGGTGGAGATCACGGCGAGCGACGGCAGGCGCGTGTCGGTCACCGCGCGGCGGGTGCGGGACGCTCCCGCCCTGATCGAGAACGTGCTGGCCGCGGAGCGGGAGAGCCGGGACGGCGACGGGGCGCCGAGGGGAGCCGACTGATGGCCGGGCTCCCGGACCCGGCCGGCACCCGCGCCGTGCTGATCGGTGTCGGTGAGTACGAGTCGCTGCCGGGCCTCCCCGGTGTCGTCAACAACCTGTCCGCGCTGCGCGCGTTGTTCACGGCGCCGGATCTGCTGGGCCTGCCGGCCGACCACTGCACGGTGCTGGACGGCCCGGTGTCTCCGGACGAGATGGACCGGGCGGTCGCCTCGGCGGCGGCCGAGGCGACCGACACCCTGATCGTCTACTACGCCGGGCACGGCCTGGTCGACGAGTACGACGGGACGCTGCACCTCGCCGCGCACCGCACGGACCCGGCCCGGGTGCACGCGACGGCGACCCCGTACGAATGGGTCCGCCGCAGCCTGCCGCGAGGACCGGAACGACGCCTGGTCGTGCTCGACTGCTGCTTCAGCGGGCGGGCGTTGAACAGCATGGCCGACGACGGCATCGCGGCCGTCGCCGCGGCGGAGGGCACCGCCGTGCTCGCCGCCGCCCACGAGAACCGGGTGGCCGCCGCGCCGCCGGACGAGCCGCACACCGCGTTCACCGGGGAGCTGGTCGGGCTGCTCTCGCGGGGCATCCCCGGAGGCCCGGAACTGCTCGATCTGGAGACCGTTTTCGGCACCATGGAACGCGCCCTGCGGGCGAAGGGGCGGCCGGTGCCGCAGGGGGCGTTCCGCAACACCGCCAGGCAGCTGGCGCTTGGCCGCAACCGCGCCTGGGCGCCGCCGGACGTCGTGCTGCACCAGCCGCCGCGCGCCGCGCCGGCGCTCGGGGGCGGGGGCGCGCGTGCGGTGCTGACCCTCAGCCAGGAGGTCTGCGACCAGATCGTCGCCCATGCCAGGGAGGAGTACCCCCGGCTGGCCTGCGGCGTGGTGGTGGGTCCCGCCGGCTCGGACCGCCCCGATCATCTGATCCGGATCACCAACGTCGCGCACTCGCCCGAGAAGATGTGGGAGTTCGACGGCCTGGAGGCGGTCAGGGCGTATCAGCGCATGGAGCGGAACGGCGAGGACCTCGTCGTCGTCTACCATTCGCGTCCCGAGCCGGGGGCCTATCTGTCGAAGCTCGATGTCGCCTTTCTGGACGAGGAGCGCACCGGCAGGCATCTCGTCATCGTCGCCATCCCACACCCGGACAGCGTCGAACTGCGGTCCCACCGCGTCTCGGACGCCCGGATCATGGAGGAGGCGGTGCGGGTGGTGCCGTCGCGTCAGCGGAGTCCGTGAGTCCGTGAGTCGGAGGGCCGGGGGCCGGCCAGCGGTGGCCGCGCCGTGCCGAGCCGTTCTGTGCCCCGCCGTCCCGTGCCCTGCCGTACCGAAACGCCGCGGACGCGAGGGTGGAACGCGCCGTCCACCCGACCTAGTTGTACTGCCACTCGTCCTTGCTGTACTCGATGATCACCGGCTCCATCAGGGTGTTCGGGCGGATACCGGGCGGGCGTTGGCGGTCCGGGGGGAAGACGCTGGACGCGGCGAGGACCTCGCGGGAGAGGTAGCGCTGGGGCGGGGCGTCGGGGGAGAGCGCGAGGTCGGGGGGGTCGGAGGACTGGGCGGCGAGGACGAAGCCCCAGTTGCCGAAACTGGGCACGTCCACGTGGTAAGGCGTGGTCGACAGGCCGGCCTCACGGAGGCTGGCCTCGATGGACCAGTAGCTGTTGGGGGCGAAGAACGGCGAACCGCTCTGGACGACCACCCGGGCGTCCGGCGCGAGGACGCGGGTGAGCATCGAGTAGAACTCGACCGAGTACAGCTTCGCCGTCGCCGTGTCCTCCGGGTCGGGGAAGTCGATCAGCACCGCGTCCCAGGGGCCGCGCGCGTCGCGGAGCCAGTTGAACGCGTCGTCGTGGACGACGTTCACCCGTTCGTCCTCGAACGAGCGCTCGTTGAGGTCGCGCAACGGCCCGAAGCCGTTGCCGAGGTCGGTCATCGCCGGGTCCATCTCGACGAGGGTGACCTCCTCGACGTCCGGGTAGCGCAGGATCTCGCGCAGCGCGAGCCCGTCGCCGCCGCCCAGCACCAGCACCCGCCCGCGGGTCCCGGCGAGCGCCGGGTGGGTGAGGGCCTCGTGGTAGCGGTACTCGTCGACGGAGGAGAACTGGAGGTCGCCGTTGAGGAAGAGCCGCAGGTCCCGGCCGCCGGTGAAGGCGAACGACCGTGTGACGACGATCTCCTGGTACGGGGTGCGTTCGGCCAGCAGGATCGGGTCGCGGTAGAGGCGCTGCCGCGCGGTGACCTCGATGTCCTCGGCGAACGCGTAGGCGCCGCCGAGCAGGGCGAGGATGACCGCCATGGTGGTGAGCAGCGAGGCGCGCACGAAGCGCCGCGTCTGGCGGCGGAAGATCCACAGCACGACCGCCATGCCGACCGCCGCGTTGACGGCGCCGACCACCAGCGCGCCTTTGAGCTGCCCGAACGTCGGCAGCAGCATCAGCGGGAAGCACAGTCCGCCGACCAGGGCGCCCAGGTAGTCGACGGCGAACATGTCGGCGACGGCGCCGCCGGCCTCCTGGCGTTTGATGCGTTGGAGCATCGTCATCAGCAGCGGGATCTCCGCGCCGATCAGCATGCCGACGACGAACGCGACGACCACCATCGCCTCGGTGTAGATGCCGACCCAGGCGAAGAGGACGTACAGCAGCAGCACGGAGAAGCCGCCGACGAGCGCCAGCAGCCCCTCGACCAGGGCGAACGCGCCGACGGCGCGGGACCGCAGCGGCTTGGCGGCCAGCGAGCCCACGCCCATGGCGAAGACCATCACGGACAGGACGAGCGACGTCTGGAAGACGGTGTTGCCGATCAGATAGCCGCCGAGGGCGACGAGGGCCAGCTCGTAGACCAGCCCGCAGGCGGCGCAGAGGAAGACCGTGAGGAGCAGCAGGAACCGCGCCAGCCGAGGGCGCGGGATCACGAGAGGGCCGCGCCGACCATCAGTGCCGTGCCGAGGTAGGTGGCGCCGTGCACCCAGGCCGCCGGGTGGGCCTGGCCGTCCCGGTCCTCGAACGCGACGGCGCCCATGCGGCCCGGCGCGAGCCAGCCGATGACGACGAAGACGAGGATCATCAGCACGACGCCGACCAGGCCGTAGACGCCGGTGGAGACCAGGCCCCAGCCGAGGCCGTCCTCGGACTCGCTGCTGCCGACGGCGCGCATCACGACCCAGCCGACGCCGAGCATCTGGCTGCCGAGGACGATGGCGCCGCCCCGGTTGCGGTCCCGCCAGACGACGCGGTCCAGCCGGCCGGGGGTGACGAGGTCGAGGGCGACGAACGCGACGGCCATCACGGCGAAGCCGACGAGGCCATAGAGGAGAGTCTCGCCGGCGGACTCGAAGATGTCCCCCATGGTCTACCTGCCTTCTGTGCGGTGCACTTCTGCTCTGTTGATTCGACGGACTGGTGAGGTCGACGGACTGGTGAGGTCAACCGTCTGGTCAGGTCAACGGACTGGTGAGGTCAACCGACTGGTCAGGTCGACGGACTGGTAAGTGGAACGCGACTGGTAAGCGTCCGGCGAACCGACTGGTAAGGCCGAGGGGACCGGTGCGGTCAGCGGGGGCAGCCAGCGGGCAACGGGGCGCGGGCGGGTGCGGGGCGCGGGGGTCACTTGCCGGTCCCGGGGCCGCCGCCGCGGAAGTTGTCGTGCTGGGAGGAGGACCAGCGGTGCCCGACGTGTGAGTGCCAGCGTTGGACACCCTTGCGGTACCCCTCGATCTCGATCCGGCTGCCGCTCGGCCGGTGGGGGCTGACGGCCACGATGTCGTCGTCGTAGCGGAGGAAGATCTGGCCGCTGGTCGAGTCCGTGATCTGGTCCTCCGGCTTGGCCTTGCCGCGGATCTCGTCGGCCACCTCGCGCGGCGCGTCGCTGGTGTCGAGATAGGTGAACGTGGCGGTGGTGTCGCGCTGGTAGTTCTCGGCGATCCAGCGGCGCGGGGCGTCGGCGGAGCCGCCGCCGGAGCAGCCGACCAGCAGGAGTCCGACGGTCGTGGCCAGGGCGACGCCGACGCGCCTCGGTTGACGGTGGGTCACGGCATCTCCAGACGGGTCTCGGTCGTCACGACCTGGCCGGCCTGCGGATAGACATGCCAGGTGCGCCAGTTGACCACTCGGCCCGCGCGCCAGGTGAGCAGACCGGTGAGGGCGTCGGGCGAACCGGGGAAGACGCCGTGCAGCGCGGCCGGTCGGTGGGCGAGGTCCTCGCGCAACTCCGCCGCGCGTGCGCTGAGTTGGTCGGACTCCAGCCGCGTCACGGTGGAGTCGAACGCGTAGCGCCAGCCGTCGATGTCGCGGCGCACGGTGTGCGGCGGGCCCTGGCCCGGCTCCGCGGGGAGGCAGGCGAGGGTTTCGCTGACGGGTCCTGCCAGCACCTGGTGTGAGGCGCCGAGTAGACGCAACTGGACGGTGACGCCGTCGAGTTCGGCGTCGGTGACGGCGAGCGCCGGCCGGCGGGGCCCGGTCAGGGTGAAACGGAGCTGGTCGGCGCTGGTGTCGCGGTAGGGCGTGGCCAGGCGTATGCCGCCGCTCACGCGTCGCCGCCCGGGTAGATGGTCAGGGTGCCGCGCGGCACCCGCTCGCCCAGGGAGACCTCCCAGCGGCCGGGGCCGCCGGCGCCGGGGAACCGCTCGAAGGCGAGGCCCCGGCCGCCCGGCGCCTCGTAGTCGGCGTACTCGACGCGGCCGTCGGCGCCCAGGCCCGTGGTGCCCTCGGAACGGTAGGCGGCGGTGCCGTGCTCGGCGCGGACATAGGTGACGCCCTCGACGGTCAACGTCTTCGCGGACGGCAGCAGTTCGCCCTCGCCCCGGTACTCGGTCCAGAGCATGACCTCCAGGTCGGGGTCCTCCTCGACGGAGATCCAGCGGCGGCCGTCCTCGCCGACGTCGGCGTCCATCGGGTCGAGGAAGTGTTCCGACCAGGTGAAGCCGCCCTCCGTGAGCCGCAACGAGCCGCGTACGAACAGGCGTTGACCGAGGTACTCGACCATGTCGCCGGCCTTCAGCGTTCTCGGGTCGCCGCCGGTCTCGGCGTCCGGCGCGAACGGGTCGCGCGGCGCGCGCGGCGCGGTGGCCCGCGGCTTGGCGCGGGCGCGCAGCACGAAGGTGACGACGACGGCCGCGAGCGCGACCAGTCCGACGAAGGCCAGTACCAACCCCATGACGTTCTTCCCCCGTTGAGCATTTCCCCGGCAACCACCGGGATTCCCCCGGATGCGCCCCGATGCGCGCGGATGTGCGCAAGCGAGGCTCCACCGGGGCCGTTCGGCGCAGAGTATGGCACGAGAACCAGCCGGTTTCCCGGGGCGGTGCGGGACTGTGTCCCGGTGATGACATTCGGGCCGGCGCCGGCACGGATCCCCGTGGGGGCGGCCTCCGCTCGGGGGAGTCGTCGGTGCGCCGGGACACCAGGAAGGGGTCTTCCGCCCGGCGCGGCCAACGACTGGTCGCCGGCGCTGGTCAGGCACCGTTTCTTTCCCCCGACCCGAGCGGGGCCGGATGGCCAAGGGTGGCCCCTGGGGCAATGTGGGGCCAGCGGCTTCGACGTAGGCTAAAACCGCCGGGTAGTCGCGAACAGCCGCACTACCGGGGGCCGGTGGACACCTTCCCGTTCCCCGGGGTTCGGCCTGGCTCAGGGGAGGCTTGGGCCGATGGCGCTCAGGGTGCGGTTCACGGGGGAGGATCTGGGGCGGGTCAGGCTGGCCGCGGGGGCCGACCCGATGTGGGAGACGGTGCTGAGCGTGCACCGGCTGCGGGACGGGCACGCGCCGCACGTGTACGGGGCGTGGCGGCGTTCGCTGCGCGCGGCGCAGGTGCCGGAGACCCTGCGGGTGCTGATACCGGGGCACGGCTACTTCCCCGACTTCCTCAACCCGGAGGAGTCGGCGGCGGGTTGGGGCGCGGCGCTGGACGCGGTGCGGGCGACGCCGAGGCGGCGGCTGGCCTCCGAGCTGGCGCGGCTGGCGAGGAGCCCCGAGTACCCGGTGTGGTTACGGGAGTTGGCCCAGGGGCGGCCGGGCGCGTTGCGGCGGCTCGTCGACGACCTGGACCGTTACCACCGGGTCGCGGTGGGTGGGCATCCGGTGTGGTCGACGGTGCGGGCCGCGGTGGACGCCGATCTGGCGGTGCGGGCACGGAGGTTGGCGTCGGGCGGGGTGGAGGCGCTGCTGGCCGGGCTGCGGCCGGCGATGCGGTGGGATCCGCCGGTGCTGGAGGTGGACTATCCGGTGGACCGGGAGCTGCGGCTGGCGGGGCGCGGGCTGCTGCTGGTGCCGTCGTTCTTCTGCTGGCGGACGCCGGTGATGCTGGCCGACCCGGGGCTGCCGCCGGTGCTGGTCTATCCGGTGGCTCACGCCCCGGTGACCACGGCCGATCCGGCGGCGCTGGGGCGGCTGTTGGGGACGACGCGGGCGCGGGTGCTGGTGTGTGCGGCCGAAGGGGGCGCGACGACCGGGGAGTTGGCCAGAAGCGTGGGGGTCTCGTTGGGCTCGGTGTCCCAACATGCCCGCGTGTTACGTGAGTCGGGGCTGCTGTACTCGACGCGCCGCGGCAACGAGGTGCTGCACACGGTGACGCCGGTCGGCAGGACGCTGCTGCCGGCCGACGGCGGTCCCGGGGCGCGTCAGCCGCGTGAGGCGGGGTAGCGGACGCCGGTCAGCTCCTCGGAGACCTGCCACAGGCGGCGGGCGACCGCGTCGTTGAGCGTCCAGGGCGCGCGGAGGGTGGGGGTGCGCCGGCCGCGCACGGTGGCGGGGCCGGTGAACGAGTCGGGGGCGACGTCCGGCGCGGTCGCCGCGTAGAGGGTGGGCATGGCGCCGGCCTCCGCGGAACTGGCCAACGTCCGGTTGACCAGTCGTGCGGCGCGCTCCCCGGCCGGCTTGCGCCGCGCCCGGGCGGACTGGAGCGTGAGGTCGGTGTCGGCGTAGCCGGGGTGCACGGTCGCGGCCAGCAGGTCCACGTCGGTCGTGCGGCGCGCCAGCTCGCGGGTGAAGAGCAGGTTGGCGGTCTTGGAACGGCCGTAGGCCAGCCAACGGCGGTAGGGGCGTTCGGTGTTGAGGTCGTTGATGTCGATGTTCCCCAGCAGGTGGAGCACGCTGGAGACGGTGACGACGCGGGCGCCGGGCGCGTTGCGCAGTGCCCCGTACAGCAGGCCGGTGAGGGCGAAGTGCCCCAGGTGGTTGACGCCGAACTGGCTCTCGAAGCCGTCGGCGGTGGTGGAGCGGGGGACGGCCATCACTCCCGCGTTGTTGACCAGCAGGTGGAGCGGGGCGTCGGCCCAGGTGCCGGCGAAGGCGCGCACCGAGGCGAGGTCGCCCAGGTCGAGCAGGCGCAGCTCGGCGCGGGCCTCCGGAACCTCGTCGAAGAGCCGGGAGAGCGCGGACTCGCCGCGCCGCTGGCTGCGGCAGGCGAGCACCACCCGGGCGCCGCGCCTGGCCAGCTCACGCGCGGTGACGTAGCCGAGGCCGCCGTTGGCGCCGGTGACCACCGAGGTGCGGCCCTTGAGGTCGGGGATGTCCCGTGCGGTCCATCGCATGGACCCAGGGTAGGCCGCGCCCCGGTGGCCGACGGCCAGGTGACTGACCGTCACCTCGGCGCGTCGGTGGCGGCGTTCACGTCGCGGGTGGCGGCGCGGGCAGCGGGGTGACGGTCGCGGGGCAGCGCAACCGCCGGTCGTGGCCGATCCGGCGCTCGGGGCCGGTGACCGTCAGCGGCAGTGCGTGCCGCAGGTCGCCGACGGAGGCGCCGAGCCGCAGCTCCAGCGCGCCGGGCTCCACGATCCGCCGGCCGGGCGCCGCGGTGTAGCCGGCGAGGTCGGCGTGGAAGGCGAGGTCGACGCGGGCCGAGGCGCCGGCCGCCAGCGGGACCCGCGCGTAGCCGACCAGCCGGTTGACGGGGCGGGCGGTGCGGGCGACCGGGTCGTGCAGATAGAGCTGGACGACCTCGGTGCCTTCCCGTTCCCCGGTGTTGGTGACGGTGACCGAGACGGTGGTCTCGCCGTCGGTCGGCACGGTCGCCGTGGTGAGCGCCGGGTCGTTCCACACGAACGAGGTGTAGCTCAGCCCGTGGCCGAACGGGAACAGCGCGGTCGGGTCGACGGCGCTGGCCTCCCCCGCCTGCCCCAGGGGCGGCGCGAGATAGCCGGCCGGCTGGCCGCCCGCGTCGCGGGGGACGCCCACCGGCAGCCGGCCGGCGGGGTTGACCCGCCCGGAGAGCACCCCGGCGACGGCGCCGGCGCCCTCCTGCCCCGGCTGGAACGCCTGCACGATGCCGGCCAGCCGGTCCGCCCACCGGCCCAGCGCGTAGGGCCGGCCGGTGAGCGCGACCACCACGACCGGAACGTCGCCGGCCACCAGCTCGTCGAGCAACGCGCCCTGACCGTCGGGGAGTTCGAGGTCGGCGGCGTCGCAGCCCTCGCCCGAGGTGCCGCGCCCGAAGAGCCCGGAGCGGTCCCCGACCACGGCGACGCACACGTCGGCGCCCGCCACGTCGGCGGCCGTCGCCGCCCTGGTCAGCCGGGCGTCGGGCAGTTCGGCCCTCAGCGCGGCGAACAGCGTCGGCACCTCGACACCCAGCGGCAACTCCGGGTGGCTGACGCCGACATGGCGCGGGAAGGTGTAGCAGCCGAGTAGCGGCGCCACGTCGTCCGCCAGCGGCCCGGCCACCGCGATCCGCGCCTCGCCCGCGAGGGGGAGCGCGCCGCCGTCGTTGGCCAGCAGCACCACGGACTCCTCGGCCAGCGACCGGGCGGCGGCACGCAGCGCCGGCGGGTCGAGGTCGACCCGCGCGCCGTCGTCGAGCGCGGCGGGGTCGGGGCGGTAGTCGGCGTCCAGCAGGCCGAGTTCGGCCTTCTGGGCGAGCACCCGCAGCACCGAGCGGTCCACCAGCTCCTCCGGTACCCGGCCCGCGCGCACCAGCTCGGCCAGCGGCGGCCCGTAGCAGCGCTGCGCCGGAAGTTCGACGTCCACGCCCGCGGCCAGCGCCAGGGCCGCCGCCTCGGCGGGGGAGCCGGCCACGCCGTGGTTGACCTCAAGGAAGGAGATCCCGAAGTAGTCGGAGACGACCGTCCCCTCGAAGCCCCACTCGTCGCGCAGCAGCCCGACCAGCAACGCCTCGTCGGCGGAGGCCGGCACCCCGTCGATGTCGTTGTAGGCGGCCATCACGGAGCGGGCGCCGCCCTCGCGCAGCGCCATCTCGAACGGTGGCAGCAGCACGTCGGCGATCTCTCGCGGCCCCATCGAGACGGGGGCGTGGTTGCGGGCGGCGCGGGAGGCCGAGTAGCCGACGAAGTGCTTGAGGGTGGCGACGATCCCGGCGGACTCCAGGCCCCGCACATAGCCGGTGGCGACGGTCGACACCAGATAGGGGTCCTCGCCGATGGTCTCCTCGGTGCGGCCCCAGCGCGGGTCCCTGCTGACGTCGAGCACCGGGGACAGGCCCTGGTGGATGCCGACCGAACGCAGCGACTCGCCGATCAACTCCGCCGCGTGCTCGACCAGTTCGGGGTGGAACGTCGCCCCCCAGGCGAGCGGCGTCGGCAGGATGGTGGCCTGCCAGGCGGTGAACCCGGTCAGGCACTCCTCGTGTGCCAGCGCCGGGATGCCGAACCGCCCGGCGGACACGATCCGCCGCTGGTCCTCGGCGAGCAGCTTGGCCTTCTCGGTCGGGTCGACGGGCAACGTGCCGAACGGGCGCGTGAGTTGGCCGAGGCCGTGCGGCAGCAGCTCCGCGAGGTCGGGCTGGCCGGCGTTGATCTCGTGCTGGAGCGGGGCGACGTCGGCCTCGTCCGCGTTGCCGACGTCCGAGCCGGGCCAGAGGCCGACCAGCTGGGCCAGCTTCTCCTCCAGCGTCAGCTCGCTCAGCAGCGCCCGCGCCCGGTCGAGGGGGCCGCGGGTGGCGTCGTGCCAGGGGTGGTTCATCGAACTCCTCGTTTCGGTGCGGGCGTCCGGGGCGCGGGACGGCTCACTTGCCGCCCACCCCCATCAGCCCGTTGATCAGCTGACGCCGTGCGAACAGGTAGGCCGTGAAGATCGGCACGATCGACAGCACCACGGCGGCCAGCAGCGCGGGGATGTCCACGCGGAACTCGCCCACGAAGTCGTAGAGGCCGAGCGTCAGCACCCGTGTCTCGCGGGACTGGGTGAGGATCAGCGGGAAGAGGAAGCCGTTCCAGGCGCTGAGCGCCGAGAAGATGCCCGCCGTGGAGATCCCCGCCCTGGACATCGGGATGACCAGCTGGAAGAGGACCCGCACGGAGCGCGCGCCGTCCAGCGCCATCGACTCGTACAGCTCCTCCGAGATGTCCCGCATCGTGCCCACCATGATCAGCACGCTCACCGGCAGCGAGAACGCGGCGGTGGGCAGGATGATCGCCAACAGCGAGTCGTAGAGGGAGAGTTCGGTGATGATCAGATAGATCGGGATGATCACCGCCTGGGAGGGGATCGCCAGCCCCAGCAGGAAGAGCTGGAAGGTCTTCTGGCTCAGCCGCGAGCGGGTGCGCACGATGCTGTAGCTGACGGTGACCGAGAGGGCCAGTACCAGCGCGGCGCAGGAGACCGTGACGATCACGGTGTTGAGGAGGTAACGCGGGAAGTCGCCCTCCAGCACCTGCTGGTAGCTGCCGAAGGAGAGGCTGGTGGGCAGCGACAGCGGCCCGTTCTCCAGGTACTCGCTGCGGCTCTGGAGCGTCGAGGCCACCAGGATGTACAGCGGCACCACGACGATGACCAGCCAGATGAACGCCCCCACTCCGGCTGGGTAGTTGGCGCGGCGGGCGCGTCGGGTGCGCGGCTTCCGCGGCGCGTTCTCCTCGCGCGGCGGCGCCGGGCGAGGCGCGGTGTCGGTGCTCACATGCCCTCCCGGGTGCTGCGCATCCTGTTGAACCCGGTCAGCCGCACCAGCAGCAGCGAGGTGCCCGTCGCGACGATCACCAGCGCGGCGGCGACGGCGCTGGCATAGCCGAGGTCGAACGCCTTGAAGCCGGTCTCGTACATCAGGTACGGCACGATCGACGTGGAGTCGCCCGGGCCGCCTCTGGTGAGGATGAGCACGGTGTCGAAGTACGTCAGCGCGCCCACCACCATCAGCACCGTGGAGGTGACGATGGTGTTCCGCAGCTGCGGCAGGGTGATGTGGAAGAACTGCCGCACGGTGCCCGCGCCGTCGATGGCCGCCGCGTCGTAGAGCGACTGCGGGATCTGCCGCGCGCCGCCCTGGTAGATCAGGGTGTGGAACGGCACGAACTGCCAGCCGGTGACGAAGAGGATCGCGGCGAACGCGCCGGTGGGGGACCCCAGCAGGTCGGCGTTGTCGAGGTCGAACCAGTCGGCGACGTCGGCGGACAGCCCCAGGTTGGGGTCGAAGATCGTCCGCCACAGCAGCGCCAGCGCCACGGAGGAGGCCAGCAGCGGCAGGAAGAAGATCGCCGACAGCACGGCCCGGTTCCGCTGCCGGCCGGCCGCCCACACGCCGAGCAGCAGCACGATGGGCGTCTGCGTCAGCCAGGTCAGGGCGGTCAGCAGCAGGCTGAGCCAGATGGCGTTGCGCATCCCGTCGTCGTTCCAGAGGCGGGACCAGTTGTCCATCCCGGTCCAGCTCGGGTCGCTCAGGCCGTCCCAGTCGGTGAAGGACAGGTAGCCGACGATCCCCATGGGGGCGGCGGCGAACAGGAAGAAGAAGAGCACGGCCGGGAGCGCCCAGGCGATGCCTGGGCGCCCGGCGCGCGGGGTGTGGGTCGTCTCGCGCTTCACGGAAGTCCTAGAGGTTCTGCATCGCTTCGACGAACTGCTCGGCGTCGAGCTGGCCGCTGAAGAGCTTCTCGATGTTGTCGAGCATGGGCGTGGCCTGGTCGGCGGTGAGCGCCTGGTCCCAGGAGAGGGTGAAGCTGGGGGCGTCGCGCACCAGCTCGTACTGGAAGCGCGCGTAGTCCGGCGTGGGCGCGTCGTCCAGCAGCGACTCGGCGTCGGCTGTGGTCGGGATGTCGCCGTTGCTGATCAGGGCGGCGGCGTACTCGTCGCTGGCGTGGAGCTTCAGGAACTCCACGGCGGCGTCCCACTTCTCGCCCTCGACGTTGGAGTTGACCGACCAGTAGTTGGTCGGGTTGCCGACCAGCGCGGCCGGGTCTCCGGTGCCGCCCTCGATGGAGGGGAAGGTGGCCCAGGCCAGGTCGTTCTCGGCGAAATCCGGCTGGTTGGAGAGCTGGTTGGGGAACTCCCAGCTGCCCATGAGGTGCATCGCGGCCTCGCCCTGCGCGAAGAACGTCGAGGCGCCGTCCGTGGTGTAGCTGACGGAACGGAAGTTGTTGCCGAAGGCGCCCGCGTCGACCAGGTGGGCGGCGTGCTCGGCGGCGGCGAGCACGGCGGGCTCGCCCCAGGCCGAGGAGTCGCCGTTCCTGATCCGTTCGAAGATCTCGGAGCCGCCCTGCCGGTCCAGCAGGTACTCCAGCCACATCAGCTCGGTCCACGGGTCGCCGCCGGCCAGCACCGCGGGGGTGACGTCCCGGTCGGCGAACGTGTCGACCAGCGTCAGGAGTTCGTCCAGGGTGGTGGGCGGCGTGACGCCGGCCTCGTCGAAGAGCGTCTGGTTGTAGAAGAGGATCACCGGCTGCACGCCCCGCATCGGCACCCCGTAGTGGCGGCCGTCGATGGCGCCGGAGTCCAGGATGGTGGGCAGGAACGCGTCGCCGAACTCCGGGTCCTCGGCGAGGGTGTCGGTGAGGTCGATCAGCATGTCCTCCTCGACGAAGTCGGAGATGCTGCCGCCGCCCCAGTTGAAGAAGATGTCCGGCGCGTTGGGACTGCCCATCGCCGTGCGCATCCGGTCCTGGTAGTTGTCGCCCGGTATCTCCGTCAGGTTGACCTTGATGTCGGAGTTCTCGTTGAACTGGTCGACGAAGTCCTGCTGGATCGTGGTCGATCCGTCCTGGTAGACCCAGACCTCCAGGCTGTCCGAGCTGCCGCCCGGGCCGTCGCTGCCGCAGGCGGCGAGGGTGGTCGCCGCCACCGTACACGCGGCCGACACGGCCAGGAACCGAAGTCGCGGTCTCAGGTTGGGGCTTCGCATCGCACACCTTCCGGAAGGACGCCGATAATTATCGGTGGATGGGTGTGGCAAATTACGGGCGCGGCGGCGCCCCGTCAACGGTGTTGACCGAACTGGCGCGTGTCCGCCCCTGAGGGGACGTCAGTTTTCAGCCGGCCGGCGGCGGCGGCGCGGTCGAGGCGCGCACCACCAACTCCGTTGCCAACTCAAGCCTCGGCGTGTCGATCTCCTCGCCCCTGGTCTGCCGCAACACCGTGCGCGCGGCAACCTTGCCCATCTCGGCGAGCGGCTGGCGGACCGTGGTCAACGGCGGCGCGGACCAGCGCATTTCCGGAAGATCGTCGAAACCCACGACGCTCACCTCCTGCGGCACACGCAGCCCACGCCGCCTCAGCGCCTCCATCGCGCCCATCGCCATCTGGTCGCTCGCCGCGAACAGCGCCGTCGGCGGGTCGGCAAGCTCCATCAGCCGATCGCAGCCGGTGAAACCGGACTCGTGGTAGAAGTCGCCGGGCACCATCAGCTCCTCGGCCACCGGCACCCCCGCGCCCTCAAGCGCCGCCCGGTACCCGTCCAGCCGGGCCCGGCTGCACAGCAGCCGCGGCGGCCCCGCGACAAAGCCGATCCGCCGGTGCCCCAGCGACAGCAGATGCTCGGTCGCGGCCAGCCCGCCGGCCCAGTTGGTCGCGCCCACGGTCGGCGCGTCCAACGGCGGCGCGCCGGCCGGGTCCACCACCACCAGCGGCACGCCCAGCCGGTGCAACTCCTTGTGCAGCAACGGCTCCAGCACGCTGGTCACCATGATCACGCCGTCCGACGCGCGCGCCCGCAGATTGGTCATCCACTGCCGCGCCGCGCCCGCCCGGTCGTGGATCGCCGAGACCACGGTCCCGACGCCGGCTGCGCCCGCCACCTCCTCCACGCCCCTGATGATCTCCACGGCCCAGGGGCTGTCGAGGTCGTTGAAGACCAGATCGATCAGCGCGGCCCGGTCTCCCGGGGCATGGGTGCGCCGCCGGTAGCCGTACTGGCGCAGCAGCTCCTCGACCCGGGCGCGGGTCTCGGGCGCGACGTCGGAACGCCCGTTGACCACGCGCGATACCGTCGGCACGGAGACGCCCGCCTCCCGGGCGATGGCCGTGATGGTGACCTTGCGTTCCGCTGCCATGGTGGTACCTCTTCGTTGGTTCTCGCTGCTCCGGAAGATTTTCAACATTATTCCGGAAGGGTTGACGCGTCCCCAAGTGCCCCTTAGAAACGGTCCAGTCAGCCTGCGGGGGCATGACAACCGAAAGGGGCATCGCTATGTCTCCCCTGGTGCGCAGAGCCGCGATCGCCGTCTCCGTCGGAGCCTTGCTCTCCGGAGCGGCCCTCGTCAACGCACAGGCCAACGAAAGCCCGGGCACCGCCCCGGATACCCGAACCACCGAGGTGGAGCCCAACGCCGAGAGCCTCAAGGAGGCGGCCGAGGCCACCGGCCGCTTCATGGGCACCGCCATCGCGGACGGCCGCCTCGGCGACTCGACGTACACCGGCATCGCGAGCAGCGAGTTCTCCAGCGTCACCGCCGAGAACGTCATGAAGTGGGACGCCATCCAGCCCCAGCGCGGCCAGTTCAACCTGGAGCCCGCCAACCGGCTGATGGACTTCGCCGCCGCCAACGCCCAGCAGGTCTGGGGCCACACCCTGGTCTGGCACAGCCAGCTGCCCGGCTGGGTGAGCAACGGAGGCTTCGGAGCCGACGAGTTGGACGGCATCATCCAGGACCACATCTCCACGGTGGTCGGCGAGTACGCCGGCGAGATCGCCTACTGGGACGTGGTGAACGAGGTCTTCGAGGACGACGGCTCGCTGCGTCAGTCGGTCTTCCTCAACACCCTGGGCGACGGCTACATCGCCGACGCGTTCCGCTACGCGGAGGCCGCCGACCCCTCGGCCAAGCTGTGCATCAACGACTACAGCACCGAGCACACCAACGCCAAGAGCGACGCCCTGTACGACCTGGTCTCCGGGATGCTCGACCAGGGGGTGCCGGTCGACTGCGTCGGCTTCCAGATGCACCTCATCCTCGACCAGTACTCGGCCTCCGACATCCAGTCCAACCTCCAACGCTTCGCCGACCTCGGCGTCGAGGTGGTCATCACGGAGCTGGACATCCGGATGGACATGCCGTCCGACGACGGCAAGCTGGCCGCCCAGGCCACGCAGTACGCCGACGTGGTCGGCGTCTGCGTCGCGGTGAACGGCTGCGCCGGCGTGACCATCTGGGGCTTCGGGGACGCGGACTCCTGGGTCCCGGGCACGTTCCCCGGCCAGGGAGCGGCGCTGCCCTGGGACGAGAACTACCAGCCGAAGCCGGCCTATGACGGCATCCTCCAGGGCTTCGGAGCGGCGTAGCACGTAGCGCGTAGCGCGTAGCGCCTTGCCGGCGGGGCGGGGGCGGCGACTCACCCGGGTGGTGTGGATGAGTCGCCGTCCGCCGTCCGCCGTCCGCCGTCCGCCGTTCGCCGTCCGCCGTCCGCCGCCCGCTGCGGCTGGTGGTCGCTCGGGCCGTGCCCCGCGCCCCCGCCCCCTTGCGGGGGTGCGCTGCGGAGACCGCTCCGCGTGAACGCCCGTGCGCGGGCGGCGAGTTCGACAGCGCGCCGCGCCGGGCCTACTCTGCGGGAGCATGACAGTTCCACGCGTGTTATCCGCTCTGGAGCGGCTGCGTCCCGCCGGGCCGCGGGAGAACGTTCGCGCGTCCCGCGTCGGGCCACCGACCGTGGACGAGCTCCAGGACCTCGCCGACTTCTCGGCCCCCGCCCCGCTCGCCGTCCGGGTCGCCCGGCGCACCGCCGTCGGCGTCGGCGCCGGCGTGCTGCTCTCCGGGACGGTCCTCCTCACCGGCGCCGAGGCGCAGGCCCCCGAGGCGCCGCCACGGCTGCCACCGGTGCCGGCCTCCCAGCTCCCGGCACCGGCCGGCGGCCCCGCACTCGCGCCCGTGCTGGCTCCTGACCAGCCCTGACCAGCCCTGACAACCCTGTCTGACCAGCTTCGCCTGACCAGTTCATCTGACCAGTTCGCCTGACCAGTCCCGATGGTCATGGCGTGCTTCCGTTCAGGCGTGCGCCCGTTGAGGCGCGCTCCCACTGTGGCGCGCTCCCGCTGAGGCGCGCTCCCGCTGTGGTGGGTTCGGCAGCGGGCGCGTGCGGCGCCCGTTTTGGTGTGCGGCAGCGGTGGGCGGTCTACGTGGCGGGTCGGGTGCCGGCTTTCCCTCTCGTGCGAATGACCGCCAAGGGCGGCTACGAGGGGGAGGGGTGGGGGTACGCGTGTCCCGGCTGCCGACCGGTGGTCGGTGGTGGCGGGCCGTGCCAACCGGGCGCCATGACCGCGCCGTTGTCACGGGCCGACCCGTGCCCGGGGGCACAGGTGGCGCGCACCCGGCTCCGCCGGGCCACCCACGGCGCCTCCTCCCCACGCCCCTTCCCCTCTCGCCGGGCTGAACGCCGGAATAACTTCCTCTGTCCGGGCAGAGGGGAATTCCCCCTACCGGGAAAGCGATCGGTAGGGGGTGGCTTGTTCAGAAGGGGAAGTCCGTCCCCGCGCTCCGGCTCAATCAGCCTTCGCGGTGACACTTCCGAGTTTCTCCAGGAAGCCTGTCTCCAGGCCGGTGCTCAACACCTTGATCTGGTGGGTCCCGGCGAGCCCCGCTTCATAGAGCAGGTGCGTCTCGTCGTCGTGCGGATTGATCAGGAGGAGGCGGCTCCTCGGCGGGCACGGGCGGTCTCATCGGCACCGCCGGTCAAGGGCGGCGCCGCGTCGAGGACGGCGATCAGTTTCTCGGTCAGGACGATGCCATGCCGACGGATGGCCCTCTCCATCTCGGCAACGCCCCTCAGGGGCATTTCGGTCCGCCGAGACGGAGTCTGCTTTCCCGAGGGCGACCTGGCTCTCCGTTCGCGCGGACGGCGCTCACCCGGTGGCCGGTGCGCCCAGAGTCCGGTGCGCGAGTTCCAGAACGCTGCGTGTGATCTCCTCGGTGTCGAGGGTCCCGCCCTGCGCGATGAGCTCGTCCAGCAGTCCGTCGGCCGCGTAATAGATCATGCGGAAGGCCCAGTCGGCATTGCGGCTGCGGAACGCCCCGGCGCGCTCTCCGCGCACGACGAACTCACAAATGCGGTTCACCACCCGCGCGTTGGACTCCTTGCACAGGTCCAGAGCCTTCGCGTTCGCCGACCCGTAGACCAGGCGGTGCAGTTCGGCGTGGTTGACCGCGTGCTGGATCAGCTGGGTCAGCAGTTCGTCCAGCGTCGGCCACCAGGCCTCGCCCTCCGCCAGGATCGCCTCGGTGGTGTCGTAGAAGGCGTTGATGTACTCCTCCCACATGGCCCCGAGTACGTGGTCCTTGGTCTCGAAGTGCATGTAGAAGCTGCCCTTGCCCATGCCGGCAGCGGTGGTGATGTCCTGGATGGTGGCCTCGGAGAACCCGATGGTGCTGAACACCTCGCGCCCGGCCCGCAGGATGTCCGCCCTGCGGGCCTCCGGACTCTTGTGGACGCGCTTGCGCTTGGCCGGGGCCGAGCTCTGGGGCATTCCGCACGCCTTCCTTCCATGGCTCATTCGTTCCCCAGAGTACATGACCGACCGTCGGTCGATTGACTGACTGACGGTCAGTCCCTTAGCGTTCGGTGGTGCCGCAGTCCCGGCAGGGCCTGCCGCGTCGTCGCCCTGGCCAGCTGCGATCCCCCTTCCGCTCCCGCGCGAACCTGAGGATGACATGCCAAGCTCCAGTCCAGCTGCCACCCGAGGCAAAGGTCTCCTGCTGACCTTCATCTGCATCGGGATCTTCATGGTCTATCTCGACTCCACGATCGTGAACGTGGCACTCCCCGAGATCCAGCACGACCTGTCCACGAACTTGACCCAGCTGCAGTGGATCATCGACGCCTACGCTCTCGTCGTCGCCTGTCTGCTGCTCACGGCGGGCACGCTCGGCGACATCTTCGGCCGCAAGCGCATCTTCCTCAGCGGCCTGGTCGGCTTTCTCGTCGCCTCCATGCTGTGCGCCGTGTCGCCCAGCTACGAGTTCCTGCTGATCGCCAGGGTGCTCCAGGGTGCCGCGGGATCCGTCATGATCCCGGTCTCGCTGGCCCTGGTGTCCACCACCTTCCCCGAGCCCGCCGCCCGCGCCCGCGCCATCGGCATCTGGGCCGGCATCGGCGGCCTCGCCCTCGCCGCCGGCCCCGTCCTCGGCGGCGTGCTGGTCGACGCCTTCGGCTGGCAGTCGATCTTCTGGGTCAACCTGCCCTTCGGGCTGATCGCGCTCGCCGTACTGAACGCCAGGCTCCCCGAGAGCAAGGCCCCCGGCCGCCGGCGTGCCGACGTTGTCGGCCAGATCCTGTTCGTGGTCTCCATCGCCGCCCTGGCGTACGCGCTGATCGAGGCGAGCGCCAGGGGCTGGAGCGACTCGGTGATCGTCGCCGCCTTCGCCCTCGCCACCGTCGCGATGGCCGCCTTCATCGGCTGGGAGCTGCGCCAGGAGCAGCCGATGCTGCCGATGAGCCTCTTCCACAGCCCCGTGCTCGTGGTCGCCGGCGCGGTCAACTTCCTCGGCCTGTTCGGCCTCTACGGCAGCATCTTCCTGCTCACCTTCTACCTCCAGCAGGTGAACGGGCTGTCCACCACCGAGACCGGCGTACGCTTCCTCGCCCTGAACGTCTCGATCATGGTGTTCTCGTACGTCGCCAGTGTGGTCGCCGCCAAGTTCGGCCCCAAGGTGCCGATTCTCATCGGCTCCGTGGCCAGCGCCGTGGGTCTCTTCGAGCTCGGCCTGCTGGACCCGGGAAGCGGCTTCGGCGAGTACTGGTGGTCGATGGCCCTGCTCGGCGCCGGCGTCTCCCTGGTCGGCGCGCCCGCCACCGTCGCCCTGCTCTCCTCGGTACGCCCTGAGCAAGCGGGCACCGCCTCCGGCGTCTCCAACACCTTCCGGCAGGTCGGCAGCGTCTTCGGCGTGGCCCTCTGCGGCACCTTGCTCCTCCGTCACCTGGGTGGCGCCGTCCCGGACGCGGTGGGCGGGATCGCCATGGCCCCCGACGCGCGGCAGGAGACCGTGAGCGCGCTCTCACACGGCGATCTGAGCGTCATCGAACAACTGCCTGCCCGGCTGCAGGGACCGGTGATGGACGCGGTCGGCCCGGTCTTCACCGAGGGCCTACGGATCGGCTTCACCACCGCCGCGATCGGCACGCTCGTCGGCGGCCTGTTCGCCCTGATCATCCTGCCCAGCCGGAAGAAGCAGGCCGCCAAGGCCGCGGCTGCCCCCGCAGCGACCGGTCCCACGGTCGCCTCCGACTCCGCACCCCGCTGATCCGGTGGCGGCGCCCGCGAGGGATGTCGCGATCGAGAGACGACCCCGAACGCGGCCGGCACTACCGCCCGGGCGAGGTTCATGCCGACAAGGCATACGACCAGCCCGGCCTGCGCAGATGGATGAGAGGCAAGCGCATCGCGTGCAGGACCGCCCGTAAGGGAGTTGAGTCCAGCCAGACGCTCGGCCGGCACCGGTGGGTGATCGAACGCACGAGGTCCTGGTTATCCGGCTACCGGCGCCTCTCACCCCGCTACGAACGCCATCCCCGTGACTACCTGGCCCTTCTCGGCCTCGCCGCCACCCTCACCTGCTGCGAACGCCTCCGCCGACTCACCACGTAGGACACGGTCTTACAGTAAGGCGGTCGCGCTCTCGCCCGACGACTCGGTGAGCCTGCTGGGCTCCGCACTCAAGGACTTTGCTTCATGACTCGCTACGAATACTCCGAGCCCACGTGGCGTCGCAGCAGCTACAGCGGCCCCAACGGCGGCGAATGCCTGGAGGTCGCGGACGGGGTGTCGGGGATGGTGCCGGTGCGTGACAGCAAGGATGTCGACGGGCCCACCGTGGCGTTCCCCGCTGGGAGTTGGGCCGCCTTCCTCGCGCGGGTCAAGCGCTGAGCTTTCCGTCCGATCGGCGACCACGCCAGGTCGCTCACTCCCACGCGTCGCAGATCTCGGCGAGTGTCGGCCGGTCGGCCGGAACGGGGCTGAGCATCGCTTCGATGGCCGCCCCCAGGGGCCCCGGAACGGTGACCTTCCGGTGGTGCCCCTTCGCGATCACCCGGCGCTGCTCCTCCCGTTCCGCGTCGGGCGGGAACTCCACGGCCCGCAGCCCCGTCGCGCTGATGAAGAGACTCGCACCCAGCCCGAAGACGTCGCTTTCCGTGGTCGGGACGGCATGGCCGTACTCAAGGACGCTGCGCGAGATCTCGGGGCTCTCGTAGATGACCAGGCAACCGCGGAACGGGAAGTCGAGGACTTCGGGAATGTCGCCCCCGCGCGCCAGGCCGAGGTCGATGAGATCGGTACGTTGATCGCCGATGATGAAGTGATGCGGTTGCACGTCACCGTGCACCCAACCGGCGTCGTGGAGACGGGCGAGTTCCCTCGCGCACGCGAGGGCGTCGGCCGTTTGCGCGTCCGTGTCGCGGCTGCCGTTTCGGTAGCCCTCCCAAAGCTCCCAGAGACTCTCGCCCTTCCGCCAGGGCTGGACGCTCCACGTGCCGTGCTCCCACTCGCCCCAGTGCACTCCCGTGCGGTCCAGTTGGCGCAGGATCACCGCTTCCCTCGCCGGTGCGAGCGCCGTGAAGGTGTGTGTGGGGGAGGAGACATACCCGAGTTTCACGGCGTGCCGGCGGCGGTCTTCGCCGGTGACGCGCCAGACGGAGGAACCGCGCCGGTTCGTCACCGGGTGAGTCGAACGCGGACGCAGGAGACGCTTGATCTCCTCGGTCGGTTCGTAGGGTCCCGCACTCATGACGGGTCCTTCTCTACATCCGGGCTCTCAGCACGTCGACCTCACAGCCCGGCGCGGACGGGTCGAAGCCGTGCTCGAACAGCCAGCGGACGCCCAGCAGGCTCCGCAACGACCACCACGCGCGGATCACGTCGACGTCGACGTCGGTGCCGTAACCGGCGAGGACGTCGTCGAGGTGCTCCTCGTGTCCGAGCGTCAGGGTGGCGAGGTCGAACAGGGCGTCGCCCGGGCCCGCCTCGGACCAGTCGATGATGCCCGTGACCTCGTCGCCGTCGACGAACACGTGGTCCAGCTGAAGGTCGCCGTGCGTGAACGCCGGTGTCCACGGCCGGATCGCGGCCTCCGCGACCTGGCGGTTGCGGGTGACGAGGTCGGCGGGCAGGATGCCGTTCGCCACGAGCGACTCGCACTCACCGTCGAGTTCCGCCGCCAACTCCTCGGGCCCCCGGCGGCGTCGGCCGGTCCACGGCGGCAACGGCGCCTCGTGCAGCCGCCGGACGGCGGCGCCCGCGGCGGCCCACGCCGCCGGCGACGCGGGCGACGGCGCGCCGAGACGGCCGAGGGCCGTTCCCGGGACCGCGGTGATCGCGAGCACGGGCGGCTCGCGCCACAGCACCCGGGGAGTCGGGACCGGCACGAGGGCCAACGCCTCGACCTCGACATCGATGCGCGCCTGATCGGCGTCCACCTTCAGAAACACGTCGCCGACGCGCAGGGTCGCGCGCTCGGAATGGGCGACGACGACTTTGACCTCATCCATGGGCGCCGAGTATCCCGGGGCTGGTCGGGGATGTCGCCGGGATTTGCCGGGCACGAAGCCCCGCCCCGTTCGGCGGTTCGTGGGCGTTCAGCCCGGGGAGAGGGAAAGGGGCGTGGGGAGGAGGCGCCGTGGGTGGCCCGGCGGAGCCGGGTGCGCGCCACCTGTGCCCCCGGGCACGGGTCGGCCCGTGACAACGGCGCGGTCATGGCGCCCGGTTGGCGCGGCCCGCCACCACCGTTCACCGGTCGGCAGCCGGGACACGCGTACCCCCACCCCTCCCCCTCGTAGCCGCCCTCGGCGGTCATTCGCACGAGAGGGAAAGCCGGCACCCGACCCGCCACGTAGACCGCCCACCGCTGCCGCACACCGCAACCACGGCACCACAGAAGAATGCAACGGCACCACCACGCACCACAGAAGATGGCGCGCCCTACGCCTGCTGCCGCGGCCAGTCCCTGAAAGAGGTGAGCAGCCGCTGCCTGGCGTCCGCAGCGATGTGTTCCGTTGTCAGTTCGCCCGTCATGGCGATCGTCTGCCGGAACTGGTCGAGATAGCGCTCGCAACCAGGGCATTCCGCCAGGTGTTCGACGAAGCGTCGCTCGTCGTCCTCGGGGAGCGCGCCCTCAAGGAAGTCCGTCACCAGTTCAACGAATGCAACGCAGTCCACGATGGTCCTCTCCGGCCGTGGCGCCTTGGGAGTTCGACAGGTATTTCTCCAGCCTGCGGCGTACCACGGCCCTGGCGCGGTGGAGAATAACGCGTTGGTTCCCCGGGGAGATGTCCAGCAGCGAGCAGACCTCCTCCGAGCTGTACCCTTCGACGTCGCGAAGGCTGAGTACCGTGCGGAGCCGGGAGGGCAGCGCGTCGATGGCCTCGGCTATCACCGTGCGGACCTCGCCACGCAGCACGTGGTCCTCGGGTACGTGCCAGAAGCGGGGCTCCCGGCCGGTGACCCAGTGCCCGGCCTCGGGGTGACCCGCGTCCCGGAAGCGCGAGGGGTCCACCGTTGGTCCTTCCTCCCGCGGTCGCAAACTGGCGAAGGGGATGGTGGTGCTCTCCTTCGTGCCGCGGGCCTTCGCGGTGCGGACCAGGATCCGGTACACCCAGGTTCTCAGGGACGAACGCCCCTCGAAGTCGCCGAGGCCCCTGATGACCGCCAGCCACGTCTCCTGGACGACCTCCTCCGCCGAGGCCCTGGTCGACACGAACGACGTGGCCAGCCGGAGCATCCCGCTCGACCAGGTGTCCAGCACCAGGGCGAACATCTCCTCGTCGCCGTCCCGTAAGCGCTGGACCACTTCCCCGTCCGGCGGCAGTTCGCGCGCATCCGCCACTGTCTTCCCCTCGACGGCCGTCAGTTGCGGGAACAGCGTAGGGCGCGCCGGGGATTCCGTCCCGTGGGCGTCGTGGGCGTCGTGGGCGTCGTGGGCGTCGTGGGCGTCGTGGGCGTCGTGGGAGTGGTGCCCGGGGTGGAACGGGAAGGTCACCGGGCTCGGGCGTTCGCCGGAGGGCCGGCCATGCCGAAGGCCGTGGTGACGACTTCGGTGCACGGCACCCGTGTACGCGCCACCCGCGCGCACGGCACCCGTGCGCGACCCCCGTGGGCGTGGCATCGATGCCCCTCCTTCTGCTCGGGTTTCGACAGACCGGTGGAGACCGGTGGAGACCGGTGGAGTCCGGTGGAGACCGGTGGGGAGATGCTCCCCGGCCGTTCCTCCGCAGACGCGCGCGACGCGGGGTTCTCCGCGCATCACTGGGGGACTCCCCAGTGCGGCCCTCCGGGCTGGCGCGCCGGCTGTAACGTTCCGGCGGTCCCGCCGCACTGACGGGCATGAGGCACAACGATTCACACGCCGGTTCCTTCGAGCGCTCGGCAGAGCAGCCCTCGTCGCGGCCCGCCGAAGCGGAGACGTATGTCGTGCACCTGGACACGGCGCTGAGGGTGCGGCACGCGAACGCCGCCTTCGTGAGTGTCTTCGACGGCGAGGGAAGGGGCGTCTTCGGGCGCGGCATCATGGACCTCGTGCATCCCGGAGTCCAGAGGCGCCTCCGCAGCAGGCTGTTCGCGCTGCTCGACGGGCGACAGGACCACTTCTTCATGCGGGCGGTGGTCACGTCGCTGGGCGGAACCGCGCGGCCCGTGGCCCTGACCGCCGTGGCGGTCTACGGCGAGGCCCGGAAGGTCTCCGCCATGACGCTCGTCATGCGGGGAGAGGCGCCGGGCGCGCGCGACGACGTACGGCCGCCGCCGGATCCTCGGGAGACGCGGACTCTGACGGCCATCAACGCCAGGATTCTGGAGGGGGTCGCGGAGGGCAGGTCGACTTCGTCCCTGGCCGTTCTCGTCAACCTGAGCCGCCAGGGCGTGGAGTACCACATGACGGGTCTCCTGCGTGAGTTCGGGGTTCCCAACAGGACGGCGCTCGTGTCCCGCGCCTATGCGTCGGGAGCCCTCGTCAGGAATTCCTGGCCCCCGAGGGTCGCCCCCGAGTTCCTTGAGCCGTGACACGGGTGCGCCGCGCCACGACGCCGCCGGGCTGGGGGTGGGGAGCAACGGCCCGGCGGCGTCGGTTCGTTCAGCCGATCTCGGGCGCGTCCCCGTGGTCGGGGACGGGGACGCGTTCGCCGCCGCGGAGCGCGGAGGCGTGGGCGGCCACGCCGGGGAGGGTGTAGCGGGCGGCGACCCAGGCGTTGACCGAGGGGAGCGTGCCCTGGTTGACGGCGTTGACGAAGTCGTCGGCGAGGAAGTGGTGGCTGCCCTCGTGCCCGTTGGGGACGTGGGCGTACTGGCTCGGGAGTCGCGAGATGTCGTGGACCGGCGCGGTGCCGGAGACGAACGCGTCGCGCAGCGCCGGGTCGACGTGCTCCAGTGAGGGGTCGTCGGCGGCCAACGTCCGCTTGGGCGTCAGGAGTTCGCTGATGTCGTGGACGCCCTCCTTGTCCTGCCATACGCTGAACGTGGCCAGCTGCTCGAAGCTGCCCTCGGTGCCGAAGAAGCGGAACCTGGACTCCCGGATGTGGGAGGGGTAGCCCACCCGGCGGAACTCGTTGATGCGGAACGACCCGCCGCCGGCGACCTCGAAGAGCGCGGTCGCGTTGGAGAGGTCGTTGTCGAACTGGCTGATCTCCTTGTCGAAGACGCCGTCCCCGCGTTCGTCGCGGACCCCGACGGCGGAGACGCTGACCGCGTGGGTGCCCCAGGCGCCGAGGACCCCGCCGACCGAGTGGGTCGGGTAGAGCAGCGGCGGGTAGCTGGCCGTGGCCTTCCAGTTCTCGCCGCCGCTGTACTGGTAGGCGGAGTAGAAGCCGAGGTCCATGTCGTGGACGTAGTCGCCCTCGGCGTAGAAGAGCCGGCCGAAGGCGTTCTCCCCGACGCGGTTCCTGGCGTAGACGGTGGCCGGGTTGTAGTGGCTGGTCTCGCCCATCATGTAGGTGAGGCCGGTCTCCTGGACGGCCTCGACGATGGCCGCGATCTCCTCGGCCGAGACCGCCATCGGCACGGCCGAGTAGACGTGCTTGCCCGCCCGCAGCGCGGCCACGGCCAGCGGCCCGTGGGTCCAGCGCTGGGTGAAGAGCGCGACGGCGTCGATCCGGTCGTCCTCCAGCATCGCCTCGAACGACGGCAGCGTGCCGGCGAGGCCCTGGTCGGCGACGAGCGAGTCGGCCCGCTCGGGGATCAGGTCGGTGACGTACACGGAGCCGACACCGGGGTGCAGATGGAACAGCTTGCTGAACGAGCCGGCGAACTGGCCGGCGCCGACGATGCCGATGGAGAAGGGGCCGGAGGGCCTGGGGCGCCTGGGAAGGGGCATGGAGCGAATCCTCACTGGGGGTTCCGAAGGGACACCGGATGGGCATCAGGAACGATCACGGACAAACTCTTTCCCACAGAGAACCCTAGGCAGGGCGTGATGCGCTGGTCAAAGGTCTGTCGCCTGTCAACTTCCACGCGCTTCGGACGGGATTCCCAACCACCCGCCAAACAAGCCGAGTTGGGGACAACGTTTACTACCGGGAACTGGCGTGGGCGCCCTGGTGTGGCGCCTGGTGAACGGCTAGCGTCGCGCACATCCCACCCCGCGTGCGGCCTGGTCGCGGCCGTTACCCCCGCGCGCCCGGCCGCCCCCGGTCGATCCGGGTCCCACCCCCTCACGCCGTTGGAGCCGTTATGCCACGACGCCGATGGAAAACGCCCCTGCTGGTCGCCGCCTCCCTCTCCCTGCTGACCCCGCTCGCCCTCACCACGACCGCCACGGCCTCGGGGGCCGAGGACACGGCGGCCGAGTCCGCGCCCGGCGACGTCGGGACCACCGCCGTCCCGCTGGAGAACCTGACGGCGGACACCACCCAGGTCGCCTCCGGGCTGCGCCGCCCGACCGCCGTGGTCGCGCCCGACGACGGCACCGGCCGGCTGTTCATCACCGAGAAGCCCGGCACCGTCCGCGCCTACCACCCGGACTCGGGCCTGGAGACGGAGCCGCTGCTCGACGTGATCGACGAGGTGGACTCCTCGGCCAACGAACGCGGCCTGCTCGGCATCGCGCCCGCGCCCGACTTCAGTGAGAGCCAGGAGCTGTATCTCGCGTACACCGCCGCCGCCGACGGCGCGGTGACGCTGGCCCGCTACGGGCTGGACGACGACAGCCTGGAGGTGCTGCTCAGCCAGGAGCACGCCGAGTACGACAACCACAACGGCGGCCAGCTGGCGTTCGGCCCCGACGGCTATCTGTACCTGTCGATCGGCGACGGCGGCGGCTCGGGCGACCCGTTCGACACCGGGCAGCGCGTCGACACCCTGCTGGGCAAGATCCTCCGCCTCGACGTGAGCCAGTCCTGCGGCGAACTCGCCTACTGCGTGCCCGAGGACAACCCGTTCGCCGACGACCCCGACGCCCGCGGGGAGATCTGGTCCTTCGGGCTGCGCAACCCGTGGCGGTTCTCGTTCGACCCCGAGGACGGCTCGCTGTGGATCGGCGACGTCGGGCAGGGAACGATGGAGGAGATCAACCACCTGCCGGCCGGCGAGGGCGGCGCCAACTTCGGCTGGTCCTGCCGCGAGGGCGACGCCGAGTTCGACCCCGAGCAGTGCGACCCCTCGGCCGAGCTGACCGAGCCGATCTTCACCTACCCGCTGACCGGCGGCAACTGCGCCGTGATCGGCGGACACGTCTACCGGGGCCAGGAGTTCGCCGACCTGGCCGGCGGCACCTATGTGACCGTCGACTACTGCTCGTCGAAGATCTTCGGCATCCGCCCGGCCGAGGGCGGCGGCTACGACACCGCCGAGATCGGCAACGTGAGCCAGAACAGCACCCAGATCACCGCCATCGGCACCACCGTCGACGGCGAGTTCTACGCCGTCAACGACCTGCCGGGCGGCCTGCACCGGATCACCTTCGAGGAGACAGCGCCGGCCACCACCTGCGAGGTCGCCGTCGACGTCGAGTCGTGGAACAACGGCTACAACGCCTCGCTGACCCTCACCAACACCGGCGAGGAACCGGTCGAGGGCTGGGAGCTGACGTTCGCGCTCGCCGACGGCCAGCGGTTCGTCTCCGGCTGGGGCGCGGTCTTCACGGCGGAGGGGAACACCGTCGTCGCCCGCGGTGACGCGCACAACGCCACCATCCCGGCCGGCGGAAGCGTGAGCCTCGGCCTGGTCGCCCGCCACCAGGGCGACGCCACGGGACCGGTCGCCTTCACCCTCAACGAGGGCGCCTGCGCGTTGAGTTGACGCGTTGAGTTGATGTCGGAACGCCGCCTCTCCGGGGCGGTGGGAACGCCCGTCGGCCCCGCCGGCGGGCGTTCGCCCGTTCCCCGGGGCCCGCGCGGACCCCTTGCGCCACGAGGGCCGACGCCGGTGCAATGTCACCCACCACATCGCGGCCCCCGACCCACGACCTCGCGCACGACGGCCCCGGCGGCGGCCGGTCCCTGACCAGTCCGCGCGAACTGGTCAGGGACCGGGGCGGCGAACGGTGAACCTCCCCGCGGCGCCTCCTTCCCCGGCCCCGCGGGGAGGCGACTCCGCGCTCCACCCACCGATCGGAGAACGATGAGTACCACCGCTCCCCGGCCGGCATGGCACGGTGTGCACGTCGCCACCGCCCTGCCGTTCACCGACGACCGCGAGGTCGACCTCGACGCCTTCGCCGCCCACGTCGGCTTCCTCGCCGACAACGGCTGCGACGGCGTCTGCCCCAACGGCTCCCTCGGCGAGTACCAGACCCTCACCGAGGCCGAGCGCGCCGCCGTGGTGGAGACCGCCGTCGCCGCCGCGCCCGACGGGTTCGGCGTGATGCCGGGCGTCGCCGCCTACGGCGCGCGGGAGGCCGCCCGCTG
Organism: Streptomyces sedi; assembly: GCF_006335015.1. Classification (GTDB taxonomy): domain Bacteria; phylum Actinomycetota; class Actinomycetes; order Streptomycetales; family Streptomycetaceae; genus Streptomyces; species Streptomyces sedi. The sequence goes on along the minus strand of NZ_VDGT01000001.1, from coordinate 148,302 downwards.
GACCGAACAGGCCGCGCGGGCCGGCGCCAGCTCCGTGCTGCTGCTGCCGCCAAACACCTACCGCGCCGACGAGGCCGCCGTCGTCGAGCACTACCGCGAGGCGGCGGCCGTCGGCCTGCCCGTCGTCGCCTACAACAACCCCGTCGACACGAAGGTCGACCTCACCCCCGCGCTGCTCGCCAGGCTCGCCGACGAGCGACTGATCGTCGGCGTCAAGGAGTTCACCGGCGACGTGCGCCGCGCCTACCAGATCGCCGAGCTGGCACCGGGGTTGGACCTGCTGGTGGGTGCCGACGACGTGCTGCTGGAGCTGGGCCTGGCCGGCGCGGTCGGCTGGATCGCCGGCTACCCCAACGCCCTGCCGAAGGCCACCGTCGAGCTCTACCGGCTGGCGACCTCCGGCGACCCGGCCGACATCGCCCGCGCGCTGCCCCTCTACCGGGAGCTGCACCCGCTGCTGCGCTGGGACTCCAGGACGGAGTTCGTGCAGGCCATCAAGCTCTCCATGGACGTGGCCGGGCTGCGCGGCGGGCCCTGCCGCCCGCCGCGTTCCCCGCTGCCCCCCGAGGCCGCCGCCCGCGTCGTGGCCGAGACGGAGGCCGTGCTGGCGCGGGGGCACCGGTGAGGAGCGGGCGCGTCGTGCACGCCGTCGACTCCCACACGGAGGGGATGCCGACGCGCGTGGTGACCGGTGGCGTCGGGGTCTTCCCCGGGGCCACCATGGCGGAGCGGCGCCTCTGGTTCGTCGAACACGCCGACGAGCTGCGGCAGTTCCTGGTCAACGAGCCGCGCGGGCACAGCGCGATGAGCGGCGCGATCCTCCAGCCGCCCACCCGGCCCGACGCCGACATGGGCGTGCTGTTCATCGAGGTCAGCGGCGTGCTGCCGATGTGCGGGCACGGCACCATCGGTGTGGCGACCGTGCTGGTGGAGACCGGAGCGGTGCCCGTCACCGAGCCGGTCACCACCGTGCGGCTCGACACCCCGGCCGGCCTGGTCGTCGCCGAGGTCGAGGTCGCCGACGGCGCCGCCCTCTCCGTGACCCTGCGCAACGTGCCCTCGTACGCCGTCGCCCTGGACCGCGTCGCGGCGGTCCCCGGGCTCGGCGACGTTCCGTACGACCTGGCGTACGGCGGCAACTTCTACGCCGTCGTCCGCCTGGAGGACCTGGCGATCCCCTTCGAACGGGCCGCCGGCGGGCGGATGCTGGAGGCCGCGCTGGCGATCATGGGCGCCATCAACGACGAGGGGCCGCCCGTCCACCCCGAACGTCCCGACACCGTCGGCTGCCACCACGTCTATCTGGAGGCGCCGGGATCCACCGCGCGCCACTCGCGGCACGCCATGGCCATCCACCCCGGCTGGTTCGACCGCTCCCCGTGCGGCACCGGCACCAGCGCGCGGATGGCGCAGCTGCACGCCAGGGGGCTGCTGCCGCTGGGGACCGACTTCGTCAACGAGTCGTTCCTCGGCACCAGTTTCACCGGCCGCCTGGTGGAGTCGACGGAGGTCGCCGGGCGCCCCGCGGTGGTGCCGACGATCAGGGGCCGCGCCTGGATCACGGGCACCGCCCAGTACCTGCTCGACCCGCGCGACCCGTTCCCCCGCGGCTTCGTGCTGTGAGCGGGGCGGCGGCACGGTCCCGCGCGGCGGCGTGCGGGACGGGGCCGGGGGCAAGGGGAGGCGGGCGAAGGTGAAGGGTCCGGAGGGGAAGAGGGAGACGGCGCCCGTCGCGGGATTGGGGCCGCTGAGCAGGCGGGAGCGGCTGTTTGGGGGCGCGGGGAACTGCGCGCATGCTGGGTGGCGGGGGTTGGTCGACTATTGACCTTGCCGGTCTGGGTGGGTTGTCGGCGTGAGCCCGGTGGTGGGTTGCTCGCGCAGTTCCCCGCGCCCCTGGTGTGGGCTGGCGCCGTCGTGCGGGTGCGGGTTCACCTGCGGCAGGTGGCGGCCTGCTTGGGGGCGCGGGGAACTGCGCGGTGCATGTGTGGCGGGGGTCAGTCGACCACGGTGCGGTACCGGCAAGGTGGGTGGTCGGCGTGAGCCCGGTGGTGGGTTGCTCGCGCAGTTCCCCGCGCCCCTGCACGGCCGTGGGCGGCTTGCGCGAGATGGTGGCCGACGCGCTGCGGGCCGCCGTGGTCTCGGGCGGGATGCGGCCGGGCGGGGCCCGTTCAGGAGGCGTCCAACGCGCGGACCATCCGCCGGGCGTCCGACAGCAGCGGCCCGACCACCTCCATCGCGCCGACATCCGGCAGCTCCGACGGCACGACCCTGACCGTCAGCCGCTCCAGCGACGCCGAGGCGCGGGCCACCGCGTCGGTCAGCTCCCGCCGCTCCTCCGCGCCCGCGCCCGTCACATACCGGCCGTAGGCGTCGACGGCGGCCCCGGTGTCACGCAGACAGCGGGCGTAGGTGGGCCTCAGCCAGCCGGGCAGGGCCGGCTCGTCCGCGGTCCGCGCGGCGGCCTCCTCCACGACGCGGGCCAGTCCCTCCGCGTTGTCCACCAGCTGCCGCACGGTGTGCACCACGTCCTCCGTGGTGTAGTCGGAGGGCAGCACGCTCTCCGTCGCCCGGCGGCGCACGTTCAGCCGCAGGCTCTCCCGGTCCCACTCCCAGGCCGCGCGTGTCGCCCTCGCCCACCGCGGCAGGCGCCGGGCCCGATCGGCGACCCGCGGGGCATCGCCCCAGTCGGCCTCGTCGAACACCGCGGCCAGCTCCGCCAACACGCCTGCCACCTCGTCCGTGGCGTCGCGCACCGCCGCACCCGCGTCCCGCAGATAGCGCGGTGGCCGCACCAGGGCGTTCACCCCGATCCCCAGCGCCGCTCCCACGGCGGCGGCGCCCACCCGTTCCGCGCTGACCAGCGGGGTCACCGGGCCGCCCGCGAGCGCGAAGATCGTCGACGTGGCCACGGTGACCCCCTGCTCGCCGAACCTGTCCAGGTTCCCCACCAGCAGCGCGACGGGCAGCACCACCACCAGCGTGAGCAACTGGTCGCCCAGCACCAGCGCCGTCCCCGTCGCCAGGGCCGTGCCCAGCACGATCGCCACCGTCTGCCGCAGCCCGTCCGCCAGCGAGCGGTAGACGGTCGACTGCACCAGCACCACGGCGACCCACGGCGCCATCAGGCTCAGGCTGTCGGTGAACAGCCAGGAGGCCACCAGCCAGGCCAGCAGCGCCGCCAGCGCGCTCTTCGCCGACTGCGCCGCCAGGTCGCGCTCCCGCCCGGGACCGTGGGCCGCGCGCCGCACGGCCTCCCAGGACCGCCGCGCTGACCACCGGAGCCGTGACGCTCCCCCGCGCATCTGTCCGCCTCCCCTCTCTCCGGCCGTCGCCCGGTCCCGCCACCGGGCGAGCACACCGGGTTGCCCGGCGGGACGCGTCTCAACCGCCCCGCGGGGAGGCGGCGCGCCCGGCGCCCGCCGGCGGGTCCCGGGCGGCGGCGTGAGGGAGGGACGCGGGAAACCGCGCGAGCGGCCACTCACCGGTGCGACCGCGCCCCGCCCACCCGGCACCGTCGTCGACCCGGCGGCGGGCGCCCGCATATTCCCCCGTCGCACCGGGCACCCGGGAGCTCCGCCGCACGCGGGGCCAGGCGAGGCCGCGCCGCACACGGCGGCGGGCGGACGGAAGGAACACGGAGGAGGAACGGACATGAACCAGCGGGGCCCGGACGACACCCCCGACGGCGGCGCGGCCCACCCGGCCGAGCGACAGCCCAGCCCGGAGTTTCCCGACCAGTCCCAGCGGCTACCCGGCCACACCGACGAGATGGCGCCGCGCCCCGACCACGGCGAGGACTCCTACCGGGGCTGCGGGCGGCTCGGCGAACGCCGCGCGCTGATCACCGGCGGCGACTCGGGGATCGGACGGGCCGTGGCCCTCGCCTTCGCGCGGGAGGGCGCCGACGTGCTCTTCACCCATCTCCCCGAGGAGGCCGACGACGCCCGTGAGACCACCCGGCTGATCACCGAGGCCGGCCGGCGCGCCGTGCCCGTGGAGTGCGACATCCGCGAGGAGGAGCAGTGCCGACGGGTGGTGGACCGCGCGGTGGCGGAGTTCGGCGGCGTCGACGTGCTGGTCAACAACGCGGCTTACCAGATGGCCAGGCCCGGCAGTCTGGACGAGATCGAGACCGACCAGTTCGACCGGGTGGTCAAAACCAATCTCTACGGCATGTTCTGGCTGACCAAGATGTGTCTGCCGCACCTGACCGAGGGCGGCAGTGTCATCAACACCACCTCGGTGCAGGCCTACCAGCCGTCGCCGCACCTGCTGGACTACGCGATGACCAAGGGCGCCATCGTCACCTTCACCAAGGGACTGGCCACCCATCTCGCCGAGCGCGGCATCCGGGTCAACGCGGTGGCGCCAGGCCCGGTCTGGACGCCGCTGATCCCGTCGACGATGCCGGACACCACGGAGTTCGGCGCCAAGTCGGCGTTCGGACGGCCCGCGCAGCCCGCCGAGTTGGCGCCCGCCTATGTCTATCTGGCTTCCCAGGACGCCGCGTTCATCACGGCTGAGGTGGTCAACGCCACGGGCGGCGCACCGTTGCCCTGAACGAAGCGGCGTCCGGCTCCTGTCCCCCGCATCCACGGAGGTGTTTCGAGATGAAGGCCAATGTCTGGCACGGCAAGCGCGACGTCCGGGTGGAGGAGGTGCCCGACCCGGTCATCCAGCAGCCGACCGACGCCGTCGTGCGCGTCACGTCCACCGGGCTGTGCGGCTCCGACCTCCATCTGTACGAGGTGCTGGCGCCGTTCATGACGCCCGGCGACGTGCTGGGGCACGAGCCGATGGGCATCGTGGAGGAGACCGGTTCGGCCGTCACCGATCTCGCGCCGGGCGACCGGGTGGTGGTGCCCTTCCAGATCGCCTGCGGTGAGTGCTTCATGTGCCGGCGGGGGCTCCAGACCCAGTGCGAGACCACGCAGGTGCGTCAACAGGGCAGCGGCGCCGCGCTGTTCGGCTACACCAAGCTCTACGGCTCGGTTCCGGGCGCCCAGGCCGAGTACCTGCGGGTGCCGCAGGCGCAGTACGGCCCGGTCCGGGTGCCGCACGAGGGGCCGGACGACCGTTACCTGTATCTCTCGGACGTGCTGCCGACGGCGTGGCAGGCCGTCGAGTACGCGGGCATCCCGCCGGGCGGCAGCGTGGCGGTGCTCGGGCTCGGACCCGTCGGGGAGATGGCCTGCCGGGTGGCCCTGCACCGCGGCGCAGGCCAGGTGATCGGCATCGACCTGGTGCCGGAGCGGCTGGAGCGGGCCGCCGCCAGGGGCGTGCAGGTGCTGGACCTCAACCAGCTTGACGACGTGGTGGGCGCCGTCCGCGACGCGACGGCCGGGCGCGGCCCCGACTCGGTGATCGAGGCCGTGGGAATGGAGGCGCACGGCGGGGTGGTGGCCTCGCTGCTCCAGAGCATGGTCGGCTTCCTCCCGGGGCACCTCGCCGAACGGGCCGCCGCGAAGGCGGGGGTCGACCGGCTGGCGGCTCTCTATCCGGCGATCGACATGGTGCGGCGCGGCGGCACCATCTCGCTGAGCGGCGTCTACGGGGGCATGGCCGACCCGATGCCGATGTTGAAACTCTTCGACCGGCAGATCGAACTCCGCATGGGGCAGGCCAACGTGCGGCGCTGGGTGCCGGAGATCCTGCCGCTGCTCGGTGACGACGACCCGTTGGGCGTGGACGACTTCGCCGCGGAACACCGCCCGCTGAGCGAAGCACCCGACGCGTACGAGCGCTTTCAGCGGAAGGAGACGGGAAAGGTCGTGCTGCTCCCCTGAACGCGCCGGCCGGCACGGGGAAGACCGGTCAGGCGACGTTCAGGGAGCCGGCCATACCGGAGAAACGCGCGAGAAACGGTCGAGAAACTGTGGGCGACGGCGCGTTTATCTCTCCCCGAACCGGGTGGTGCCGCCCGGGGGATGAACGTCGAAGACGTCCCGTGTGGACGGATCTTCACCGTTCACTCGGATTGCGTGCCGCCTTCGGTGGCGGTGGAGGATTCGTACCTTCTCCGGTGGTACGTCGTGGCGGCGTTCGCCGCGAGGCGGTGTAAACCGCGCCTCGGGCGGCGCTTTCCGGGGGCGGTCGGCGGGCGGGGGAACCCGTAGCGGAGGGAAGAATTCCGGTTCTGTGCGGAGAGGAGTGCCGCGTCGGCCGGCGCGGCATTCACCTCCCAATCCCAAGAGTTCGCAGTCCCGCTTGGTAAAGCGCTTTCCGATCATCAGGTGTGTTCCGGAAGCCGTTGGAATGGCCTCGGAACGCCGTTCCGTAGCCGACGCCCTTCTCGTTGCGCGGGCGAACTCGCCCCTCCGCGCCCCGTTGCCCCGGGTGGTGCCGACGGCGGGCGCGCGGGCGCGTGTGGCCGCCGTCGGAGCCGTGTACGCAGGTCGAATCCCTGGCGAGGGCGGAGCGCGCCCGGGCGGGTAAAAACGGCGAGTCGGACATTGTGCGCGCCTCGGTCCCATCTCCCCGTGGCCGCCCCACAGTGCGACGTATCCGCGCCTCTCGCCGTGTAGTGGCGCATCGTTGTGAGAATGGTGCAACGCAAAGGTGCTTTAAAGGGGTGGTCAAGTTGAGGTGGCGTGTCTATAGTAGACGCGTGTACACGGAGCAAGGACCAGGCGTGTGCACGAAGCTAGGACCGACACGGAGACCGCGCCTCGCTGCGCGGTTTCGCTTCGTCCATGCGGGGGTTCCTGTCCTCGATCGCCGAGGGCGCCCTCGGGACCGCGAAACGCCATCCCGGGAGAGTGAGGAATACCGAGTTTGACCCTGGCGACCAACGGGGATTCTGTGTGACCGCAGAAGTGCTTCCCCGGGTTCTGGCCACCATAATTAGGGGGAAGACGTGATTCTGAGCGAACGTTCGCGTGCGCTTTCCGAACTCCAGGAGCTTGTCCAGGCCGCCCGAAAAGGGCGTGGAAGCGTCGCGGTTGTCGCCGGCCCTGTCGCAGTCGGTAAAACCGAGCTGACGCACTCCCTGATCGAATCCCTCGAAGGGGAGTCCGAGCTGGTCGTGCTCCGTGCGCACGCCACCCGCATGGGAAAGCGACGACCCATGGATATGTTAACTCAACTGGCTAAGGAATACGAGGGAGTTGAGGGCAGGCCGACAGCTTCCTGGCCCATCGCCCCGTGGCCCGATCTGGAGAACGACGGCAAGCAGATCGCCGAGGACATCGCGCGCATGTCCCGGCGGACTCCCGTGCTCGCCGTCGTCGACGACCTGCACCACAGCGACCCCGAGTCGCTCACCGGTATCCTTCACCTGGTCCGCCTCGCCCGCACCAGTCCCGTCGTGGTGGTGCTGGTGGTCCCCGACCGCTCCCACCTCATCATCCCCCTGTTCTGCGCCGAGTTGATGCGCGAGCCGCACTACTCGCAGCTCCGCCTCGGGCCGTTGACCCGGGACGGCGTGCGGGAGGTCGTCGGCCGCGACCTGGGCCCCGAGGCCGCCGAGTGGATGACCGACGACTGCTACCGCACCAGCGGCGGCAACCCCCTGGTCCTGCGCACCCTCATCGAGGAGTGGCGCGCCAACTCCCCCCGCGGTCGCGGCGAAGCGACCCCGACCGAGGCGCCGCGCCTGGAGGCCGGCCGCGTCTCCGCGTTGGCCGTCTTCGCCTCCCTGCACCGCAGCGGCCCCGAGATACTGGCCGTGGCGCGCGGCATCGCGTTGCTCGGCGCCGAGGCCAACGTCGACCTGCTGGCGCAGCTGCTGAAGACCGACCCCGAACTGGTCACCGAGCAGCTCCGCTCCCTGACGGACGCGGGCATCCTGCACGACTCGGACCACCCGGACGACGTCGGCGTCCAGGACGTGCGGTTCCGCCACCCCCGGGCCGCCGAAACCCTCCTGGAGGACCCGGAGTTCACCGAGCTCCCCACCCAGCACTACCAGGTAGCCGCCATCCTGGAGTCCGAGGGCTACAGCAGCTCCCTGGTCGCCAGGCACCTGGTCGCCTCCGACGCCACCTCCGCGGCGTGGACCACCTCCGTGCTGCGGGACTCCGCGATGGAGGCCGTCGGCCAGGGCGACTGGTCGTTCGCCGTCCGGTGCCTCGCGCTGGCGATGCGCGGCCCACTCGACGACGCGGAGAAGGGCCGCGTCATCACCAAGCTGATCTGGGCCCAGTGGCGGCTCAACCCGGCGCGCGTCATCCGCTACCTCGACCAGTGCCACGCGCTCCAACGGGCGGGGATGGTCCCCGACGAGGACACCGTCACGCTGCTGACGATCTTCCTGTGGCACGGCCGGACCGACCAGGCCGCGGCCATGCTGGTCGACGTGGCGATGCGCGCGACGACATCCGAGCGCAGGGCCGAGCTACGCGCGTTCCTCGGCTGGGCGCTGATCAGCTACCCGGCGCTGCGGCACCGGCTGGACGAGGCCGACCCCGCGCTCCTCGACCGGCTCGCCGAGGTCGACGACCCCGCCCTGCTGCGCCATCTGCGGGCGCTGCGCGGCGCGTTCAGCGAGCAGGGCCCCAGCGACGTGGCCGCGCTCAGCGAGAGCATCGGCACCGACGGGGTCACCAGGGGCGACGCCGTCGCCACCGTGCTCCAGGCGCTGGTGTGCGTCGACGAACTCGACCGCGCCGAACGGTGCGCTACGCGCGTCGTCACCGAGTCGGGAGGCGCCGGCATCGACTCGCTGCGCGGCGTCCCGCAGGCCATCCGCGCCGAGACCATGCGGCGCAGGGGCGATCTGATCACCGCCGAGCGGTACGCGACGACCGCCCTGAAGCACCTGGCGCCCCGCGCCTGGGGCGTCGCGCTCGGCCTGCCGCTGAGCGTGCTGGTCGCCGCGCACACCGCGCGCGGCGACCTGGACCAGGCTGAGGAGTACCTCTCCTGGATCGTGCCGCAGAACATGTTCGAGACGCTGCACGGCGTCGCCTATCTGCACGCCCGCGCCCGCTACCGGCTGGCCGGCGGGCAGTACCAGGCCGCCCACCGGGACTTCCTGCGCTGCGGCGAGCTGCTGACGCGCTGGGAGATGGACATCCCCGCGCTCGCGCCCTGGCGGCTCGGCCTCGCCGAGGTGTCGCTCGCGCAGGGCGACCGGGCCGAGGCCAGGCGGCTGCTGGAGAAGCAGCTGCGCCACCCACGGGGCCAGCATCCGCGGGTGCGGGGCGCCGCGCTGCGGGTCTACGCGCGGGTGGTGGACCGCCACCGCAGGCTCGGGGTGCTGACGGAGGCCGCCGAGGTGCTCTCCGAGGGGCAGGACCTGCACCAGCGGTTCCTCGTGCTCGTCGACCTCAGCCTCGCCCACCAGGACATGGGTGACTCCCAAAGCGCCCGCGCCGTCGGCGAGTTGGCGTGGCGCGGCGCCGTCCGCTGCGGCGCCGAGCGGGTCGCCCGCACCCTGCTGCCCGAGTCCAGCACCGTCGGCGCCCCCGAGCCGGCGACGCTGCCCGCCTGGTCCGGCTGGGAGGCGGCGCAGCTCAGCGAGGCCGAGCAGCGGGTCGCCCAACTGGCGGCGGCCGGCGACACCAACCGGGAGATCTCCCGGAAGCTCTTCATCACGATCAGCACCGTCGAGCAGCACCTGACCCGCGTCTACCGCAAGCTCCAGCTCTCCGGCCGCGCCGACCTGCAACGCATCCACGCGGGCAACGGCACCGTCCGGGCGGCCACCGGCTGACCCCCTCCTCGCCGGAACCGCCCACACCACCCCGTCCTGACCGCCAGAAGGGCGTCCCTTCGTGTACGACACCCAGTTCGCCGAAGTGTATGACCGCGTCTACTGCACCCTGTACGACTACGCAGCCCACGCCCGTCTGATCGCCGACCTCGCCAGGGAACACGCCCCCGAAGCCGCCACCCTGCTGGACGTCGGCTGCGGCACCGGCGAGCATCTGCGCCATCTGCGCGGCGAGTTCGCGGTGACGGGGCTCGACCTGTCCGAGCCGATGCTGGCCAGGGCGCGCGAGAAGCTGCCGGCGGACGTCCCGCTGCACCAGGCCGACATGCGGAAGTTCGACCTCGGCCGCTCGTACGACGTGATCTGCTCCATGTACAGCGCCGTCGGCTACCTCGGCGGCGTTCCCGACCTGCGCGACGCCGTCGCCACCATGGCCCGCCACCTCACGCCCGCCGGGGTGCTGATCGTCGAACCGTGGATCCTCCGCGAACGCTGGCGGGGCGGGCAGCTCGCCCACGCCTCCGTGGAGCGGGACGGCGTGACCATCTCCCGGATGGGCCAGTGGCGCACCGAGGGCGACCGGTCGGCCGTCGACATGCACTACCTGGTCTCCGAGCCGGGCGGCGAGGGCGTGCGGCACTTCGTCGACCGCGAGGACCTGGCGCTCTTCTCCGGCGACGCGTACGAGGAGGCGTTCACCGCCGCCGGCCTGACGCCCCGGCTGCTGCCCGTGGGCCGGGGCGACCGCGGCGTCTACGTCGCGACGCGAACGGCCGGGACGGCCTGACGAAGGGCCGCGGGGGCGTCCCGCCGACGTGACGCCCCCACGGCCGTCCCGCCACCTTCGAGCCGCGGCGGCTTTGCCCATGTGAAGGGCGGATAGGGGGGAGTTAGGGGGTGCGTCCGCCGGGCGGACGGCGGCAGTCTGCGAGACCCCTCGGGTACTCGTGGCCCGTCGTGATCAGACCGGAGGAAGCCGATGCCCGCACACGCACGACCCCGACGCCGTGCCGCGCTCGCCGCGGCCTGTTCCTTCGCCCTCGCCGCCCCGCTGCTGGCCGCCGCCACGCCGGCGGGCGCCACCGCGCCCGACCCCCGCGTCGACTGGGGCGCCTGCGACGACGACATCCTCGCCACCGTTCCCGACGGCGAACGCGACCGCTACAGCTGCGCCGACCACGAGGTGCCGCTGGACCACGCCGACCCGGAGGGGGAGCGGATCAGCATCGCCCTGCTCCGCCGCGCCGCCGACGACCCGGACGCCAGGATCGGCTCCGCCTTCGTCAACCCGGGCGGCCCCGGCAACGCCGGCCGCGTCCTCGCCGTCAACGCCGCCAACCACCTCGACGAGGAGGTGCTGGACTCCTTCGACATCGTCGGCTTCGACCCCAGGGGCACCGGCGCCTCCACCCCGTTCAGCTGCTTCACCAGCGACGAGGAGGCGGCCGGCGTCTTCGGCCGGCTGATCCGCACGCCGGTGAACGAGGAGGAGGTCAGCGGTTCGCTGGCCGGCTACCGGAGCTACGCCGAGCACTGCGCGGCCAACGCGGGCCCGCTGATCGAGCACATGTCGACCCGGGACGTCGCGCACGACCTCGACGCGCTGCGCGCCGCCGTCGGCGAGGAGCGGATCACCTATGTCGGCCAGTCCTACGGCACGTTGATCGGCGCGACCTACGCCAACCTCTACCCGGAACGGGTGCGGGCCATGGTCTTCGACGCGTCCGTCGACCCCGACCTGCGCACCAACGACGGGCTTGAGCAGGACAGGCAGCGCGCCGGGGCGCACGAGGAGGCGCTGGACGCCTTCCTGACCGCGTGCGCGGAGGCCGGTGACGCGTGCGCCTTCGGCTCGGGCGACCCGCACGCCAAGTGGGACGCGCTGCGCGAACGGCTCCACCAGGGCCCGATCGACGTGCCGGGCGGCGCCCCGCTGACGGCCGACGGGCTGATCACCGGGGTCGCCTACGGGCTGTTCTCCCAGGCCGGGCTCGGCCAGTTGGCCGCCCAGCTCCAGGGCGCCCACGACGCGATGACCGGGGCGACCACCGAGGGCGCGGCCGACCCGCGCGCCCTGCTGACGGCCGAGGCCCCGCTCGGGGCGGCCGGCCCGGACGCGGAGCCGAGCCCACATCTCTTCTCCGACCCGCACTTCGCGTTCAACTGCTCGGACAAGCCGTTCGACCACGCGCAGGGCGACGTGCCGGCGCTCGTCGAGGAGTGGGAGGCGGAGATGCCCACCTTCAGCCGCTTCCAGCTCTTCGGCGAGGCGGCGCTGTGCCCGCTGTGGCCCGCGGCGTCCCCCGACCCGTACACCGGCCCCTGGGAGCTGAGCACCGAGATCCCGGTGCTGGTCCTGGGCGGCGTGCACGATCCGGCGACGCCCTACGCGTTCTCCGAGCGCGTGGTCGAGCAGCTCGGCGCGGCGCGGCTGGTGACGGTCGACGGCTTCGGCCACTGCTTCACCGGCCTCTCCGAGGCCGGCGACGCGCTCGTCTCCGACTACCTGCTCGACCTGCGGGTCCCCGAGGAGGGAACCGTCGTCGAGTTGGACGCCCCGCCCTTCAGTTGACCAGCGGTCCGCTGACCACCGTCAACTGGTCACCAGACCACCAGACCACCAGACCACCAGACCGCCAAGCCAGCAGACCACGCCCGAACCGGAAGAGACCGAGGTGACCCGGCACGATGGCTCCCCCTCCGAGCGCCCGTGGAACGGTGGAGTTCCGCGAGTGGCGCACCTGGTACCGCATCACCGGTGACCTCGACTCGGGACGCCCCCCGCTGGTCGTCGTCCACGGCGGGCCGGGCTCCACCCACGACTACATGCTCGCCGTCGCCGAGCTGGCCGAGGACGGCTGGCCCGTCGTCCACTACGACCAGCTGGGCAACGGCGGCTCCACCCATCTCCCGGACCGCGACGCGGAGTTCTGGACCGTCCAGCTCTTCCTCGACGAACTGGACAACCTGCTCACCAAGCTCGGCATCGCCGACAACTACACGCTGCTGGGCCACTCCTGGGGCGGACTGCTCATCGCGCGGCACGCCGCGTCCCGCCCCGCCGGGCTGCGCGGCCTCGCCATCGTCAGCTCGCCGGCCTCCTACCCGCTGTGGCTGGAGGAGGTCGGCAAGCTGCGCGAGCGGCTGCCCGACGGCGTCAACGAGACGCTGCTCCGCCACGAGGCGGCCGGCACCACCGACAGCGACGAGTACACCAACGCCATGCGGCCGTTCTACGACCGCCACGTCTGCCGGGTGAACCCCTGGCCCCGCGACTTCATGGCGTCGTTCTACGAGATCTACAACAACCCCAGCGTCTACTACGCGATGAACGGGCCCAACGAGTTCCACGTCATCGGCACCCTCAAGGACTGGGGAGTGATCGAGTCCTGCCCCGACATCGCCGCCCCCACCCTGCTGCTGGCCGGCGAGCACGACGAGGCGACCCCCGCCACCATGCGGCCGTTCCACGACCACATCCCGGACGTGCGCTGGGAGATCGTCGACGACGCCAGCCACGTGCCGCACCTGGAACAGCCCGAACGGTTCCGCGAGGTGCTCGGCGGCTTCCTCAAGGAGATCGCCGGATAGGCGCACCGACCACCCACGGGCGCCGTTGACCCGGAACCGCCGCCCCCAAGCCCGCGAGAGAGCCGCCCGCCGACGTGCGTCCCACGTCGACGGGCGGCCCCACGCGCTCCGCGCCGGCACGCCCGTCAGGCGCTGGCCCCGCGCAGCTCGCTGAGCGTCGACCACAGCCGGTCGGGGGTGGCGAACGTCTCCAACGTCAGGGCGTCGTCGACGAACCGCAGCTCGTACTCGTTCTCCAGGGCGCTCAACAGCTCCACCGTGCCCAGCGAGTCGAGACCGAGGTCGCGCAGCGACGCCCCGCCGGCGAGCTCCTCGTCGCCGCCGAGAAAGGGCAGGTGCTTGCGCACGATCGCCTCGAACTGCTCATCCCACATGTGTACTCCCTGTGCGTCGAACCGTCGGCCGAACCCGTCGAGCGGTCATCGGGCCGGCCGCCGGGAACCCGCGGGAAACCCCGCACCCCCATGGCAACCGCACCGGCGATCCCGGGAAACCCTTAGCGGCCCCTAACCCGCTGGCAGCTCCCGCCCACACGCCCCCGGCGGCCCGGAACCCGCGGGACCGGCGGCGCCCGCCTAGGGGTGGCTAGGGGTGTGGCAGTCACTGACGCCGTCCCTAGGGTGCCCGAGCAGCGGAACCCCGCACGACGACTCCGCTCGACAGCTCCGCAGGACAACTCCGCAGGACAACTCCCACGAGATCACCGGGGATTCGAGCCACCGGTGGAGAGGCGAGGCAGATCATGGAGGGACTCGCGAAGTCGGACGACGCCCCCCAGGTGCTGGCCCCCGGCACCGAGCGCGTGCACGACTTCCTCGACGAGGCCCTGCTGACGGCGGTGGACGCACCCGCGGTGCGGGACGCCTCCGGCGGCTGGACCTACCGGCAGCTGGCCGAACGGAGCCGGGAGTTCGGCGCCTGGCTCGACGCGCAGGGCGTGCGGCGCGGCGACCGGCTGGTCGTCCAGGCACCCAGCCGCCGCGAACTCGTCGCGATGCTCTACGGCACCCTCGCCCGGGGCGTCGTCTTCGTTCCGCTCAACCCCGGCATGAAACCGTTCCACCTCAGGTCCGTGCTGGCCAACGCCGAACCCAAGCTGGTCATCGGCGCCGGCGCCGGCGTCGCGCGCCTCACCGAGGTCACCGAGGCACCCGTGCGCGACCAGGACGACGTGTGGCGGGAGGCCGACGAGCTGGCGAAGTCCTCACCCGCGGGCCCGCCCCCCGCCGAGGTCACCCCCGACGACCTCGCCGTCCTCGTCTACACCTCGGGCTCCACCGCGGCCCCCAAAGCCGTCATGTCCCACCACTCCCACATGGCCTTCGCCGCGCGCGCCATCGCCGCCGTGCTGCGGTACCGGCCCGACGACGTCGTCTTCTGCCGCTTCCCCATCTCCTGGGACTACGGCCTCTACAAGGTGCTGCTCGCCTGCCTCGGCCGTTCCGAACTGGTCCTCGCCGACGAGGAGTCCGACCTGACGCTGCTGCGCAGAATGGGCGAGACCGGCGCCACCGTGGTGCCCATCGTGCCGTCCCTGGCGCAGATGATCGTCGCCCTCGGCGCCCGCGCACGCGACGGGCTGCCCGCCGTGCGGCTCTTCACCAACACCGGCGCCGCCCTGCCGGCCGCCACCATCCGTTCGCTGCGCGAACTCTTCCCCGGCGTGCGGGTGGTCCGCCAGTACGGGCAGACCGAGTGCAAGCGCGTCACCGTCATGCCCCCCGAGGAGGACGCCGAACGCCCCGACTCCGTCGGCGTCCCCCTCCCCGGCACCCGGGTCCTCATCCTCGACGGCGAGGGCAAGGAGGTCCCCACGGGCGAGGTCGGCGAGATCGTCGCCGCCGGACCCCACGTCATGCCCGGCTACTGGCGCGCGCCCGAGCAGACCGCGCGCGTCTTCAGGGCCGACCCCGACACCGGCGAACCCCGCCTGCACACCGGCGACTACGGATGGCTGGACGAGGACGGCTACCTCTACTTCCAGGGCCGGCGCGACGACATGTTCAAGCGCCGCGGCATCCGCATGAGCACCGTCGAGATCGAGGCCGCCGCGACCGACGTGCCGGGGGTGGAGGCCGCCTGCGTCGTTCCCCCCGCCGACGGCACGGACCTGGCGATCGTGGTGGAGGGCGAGGTGGAGTCGCACGCGGTGCTGCGCGAGTTGGCCACCCGCCTGGAGCCGGCGAAGGTGCCGGCGCTGTGCCGCGTCGTCCCGCGGCTCCCGCTGACCGCCCACGGCAAGATCGCGCACCGGGAGATCGCCGCGCTGCTCAAGGAGGAGAACCTGTGACCGTCGACAACCGTCACGCCGAGCTGGCCGAACGCTTCGGAACGCCCCTGTACGTCTTCGACCTCGACGAGGTGGCAGCCGCCCGCGACGAGCTGCGCGCCACCCTCCCCGAGGGCAGCGCCCTCTACTACGCCCTCAAGGCCAACCCGCACCCCGACGTCGCCCGCGCGCTGCGCGAGACCGCCGACGGCGAGGAGGGCTGCCGCGCGGAGATCTCCTCCAGCGGCGAACTGGCCGCCGCCCTCGAAGCCGGCTTCGACCCCGCCGAGTGCCTCTACACCGGCCCCGGCAAGACCACCGGGGAGCTGAGCCACGCCCTCGAACTGGGCGTGCGGACCTTCTCCACCGACTCCGTCACCGACGTGCGGCGCGTCGGCTCGGCCGCCGCCGACCGCGGCCTGGTCGCCGACTGCCTGCTGCGCGTCAACAGCGCCTCGGCCGCCGCCGGCACCGGCGTGCGCATGACCGGCCGCCCCTCCCAGTTCGGCTTCGACGTCGAGAACCTGCCCGAAGCCGTGCGCGAGCTGGCCGGCACCCGAGGCGCGCGGCTGGCCGGGATGCACTACTTCCCGCTGAGCAACGCGGCCGACGAGGAGGGCCTGGTCGCCGAGTTCCAGAACACCCTGGAACAGGCCACCGCGCTCGCCGAGGAGTTGGAGATCCCGCTCTCCCTGCTCGACCTGGGCGGCGGGTTCTCCGCGCCCTACGGCGTCCCCGGCGGCCGGGCCAGCTACCCCAAGCTGCGGAGCGAACTCACCACCGCCCTCGACACCCACCTGCCGTCCTGGCGCGACGGCTCGCCCCGCATCGCGTTCGAGTCCGGCCGCTTCCTGGTCGCCTGCGCCGGGACGCTGCTGCTCGGCGTCACCAACGTGAAGGTCGGCAGGGGCCGCACGTTCGCCATCCTGGACGGCGGGATCAACATCTTCGGCGGCATGTCCGGGCTCGGGCGGCTGCTGCCCGCCAGCGTCCTCCCCGAGGGCGGCCCCGCCACCGGCACCGCGACGCTGGCCGGGCCGCTGTGCACCCCGGGCGACGTGCTCGGCCGGGACGTGGAGGTCGCCGACCTCGCGCCGGGCGACGTGCTGACCGTGCCCAACGCCGGCGCCTACGGCGTCAGCGCCAGCCTGCTGGCGTTCCTCGGCCGACCCGCGCCCGTCGAGGTCACGGTCCGCGGCGGCGAGGTCGTCTCCGCCTCCCGCCTCGACTACCGCCGCGCCTATCTGGAGCCGGACGGGGCCGCCCGATGACCGCCCCCGCGCGACGCGATGCGCACGAGCCGACCCCCTCCGGACCCGGCGCGCCCGGCGGCGGGGCACCGGCCACCCCCGGCGGCACCGTCGTCCTGGGTACCGTGCCCTCCGACTCTCACACCTGGAACCTGGTGCTCCTCCAACTCCTGCTGGAGGAATGCGGGTTCGAGGTGGTCAACCTCGGTCCCTGCGTCCCCGAGGAGCTGCTCGTCGAGGAGTGCCTGCGGCACCGGCCCGAACTCGTCGTCATCAGCAGCATCAACGGCCACGGCTACGCCGACGGCCTCCGGCTGGCGCCCCGCGTCCGGGCCAGGCCCGAACTCGCCGAACTCTCCATGATCATCGGCGGCAAGCTGGGCGTCGGCGGCGAGGCGGCCGACCGCGAACGCGGCTCCCGGGCGCTGCTGGAGGCCGGCTTCGACGCCGTCTTCTTCGACGCCGCCGCCGCCGACCTGCGCCGCTACCTCCTCTCCGGCGAACGGCCGGGCGAGGCCGCCGCGGCGCCGGCCCTCGAAGAGGAGTACGCCCGGGGCGAGTTGGCGGGAGCGTCGAGCGCGTCGTGACCGAGGCCCCGCTCCCCGCCGTCGGGGCGGTGGACTTCGACGCGTTCGTCCGCCGCCGCGCCAGCGCCGGCGCCCTGGTGGTGCAGCCGCGCATGGGGTTCATGGACCCCGAGGCGATGCGCGCGGGACTCGCCGCCACCAGGGCCGCCGACGCCACCACCGTCGGCACCCTCACCCTCGACAGCTACACCCGGCTGCGGGACGAGGCCGCCCTCGCCACCGCGCTCGCCGAGGGCAGGCCACTCAACGGCTACCCGTTGACCACGCATCCGCCCGAGGTCACCGCCCGCATGCTGGCCGGGCTGCGCGGCCCCGACTTCCCCGTCCAGGTCCGGCACGGCTCGGCCGTGCCCCGGCACATCTTCGAGTCGATGATCGGGCTCGGCCTCAGCGCCAGCGAGGGCGGCCCGATCTCCTACTGCCTGCCCTACGGCCGCACCCCCCTGGCGCAGTCCGTGCGGAACTGGGCCGACAGCACCCGGCTCTTCGCCACCCTGCGGGAACGCGGCGCCCAGCCACACCTGGAGTCGTTCGGCGGCTGCCTCCTCGGGCAGCTGTGCCCGCCGAGCCTGCTGGTCGCGGTGTCCGTGCTGGAGGCGCTCTTCTTCCACCAGCACGGCGTCCGCAGCGTCTCCGTCAGCTACGCGCAGCAGACCAACGCCACCCAGGACCGCGAGGCCGTCGCCGCGCTCCGCCGACTCTGCGCCGAACTGCTGCCGGAACCCAGCTGGCACGTCGTCATCTACGCCTACATGGGCCTCTACCCGGTCACCCCGCGCGGCGCCTACCGGATGCTGGCGTCGGCGGCGGAACTCGCCGTCCGCTCCGGCGCCGAGCGGCTCATCGTGAAGACCGTCGCCGAGTCGATGCGCATCCCGACCGTCGAGGAGAACGTCGCCGCCCTGGAGTTCGCTGCAGCCGCCGCCGACACCGTGCGCGGCTGGACCGGGGGAGAGGTCGCGGAGGTCGACGCCGACAACGAGGTCTACCGGGAGGCCGCGGCCCTCGTCGACGCCGTCCGCGACCTCCACCCCGACCTGGGCACGGCGCTCGCCGAGGCGTTCACCAAGGGCTATCTCGACATCCCCTACTGCCTCCACCCCGACAACCAGGGCCGCACCCGCAGCTACATCGACGAGGAGGGGCGGCTGCGCTGGGCCGACAGCGGCGACCTGCCGTTCGGCCGAGGCGGGGACGGGGGTGGCCTCGCCGGCCGGGCGCGGACCGTCACCTCGGCGGCGCTCCACGCGGACCTGCACCATGTGCGGTACGCGTACGACGCGGACGAGGGACCGGCGGACGACATCCTCGCCGCGGTGGCCTTGCCGGCCCTGCCGGCCCTGCCCCCGGGCCCATAGACCCCGCCCCGGCGCTGCGTTGCTCGCACGGTGCATGTGTGGCGGGTCGCAGTCGACTACTGACCTTGCCGGTCTGGGTGGGTTGTCGTCTGCGGCTCGGTGTGTGGTTGCTCGCGCAGTTCCCCGCGCCCCTGGTGTGGGTTGGCGTGGTCGGTCGGGTGCGGGTGGCGGCCTGTTTGGGGGCGCGGGGAACTGCGCGGTGCATTCGTGGCGGGGGTGAGACGACCACGGTGCCGCGCCGGCAAGGCGGGTTGTCGTCTGCGCCCCCGCCGGCAAGGCGTCAGCGGGCCGACACCGGGGTGTCGGCCAACTCCTGGGCGATCGTGCGGACATACGCCCCGTACGCCGACGAGGACTGCCGCGCGCCGAGCCGGTAGCACGTCTCGGAGTCGATGAACCCCATCCGCAGCGCCACCTCCTCCACACACGCGATCCGCACGCCCTGCCGTTCCTCCAGCACCTGCACGTACTGCCCGGCGGCCAGCAGCGACGACGGCGTGCCGGCGTCCAGCCACGCGAAGCCGCGGCCGAGATCCACCAGCCGTGCCTTGCCCCGGCGCACGTACTCCAGGTTGACGTCGGTGATCTCCAGCTCCCCGCGCGGCGAGGGCCGCAGGTTCTTCGCGATGTCCACCACGTCGTTGTCGTAGAAGTAGAGCCCGACGATCGCCCGGTTCGACCTCGGGTTCGCCGGCTTCTCCTCCAACGACACGAGCCGGCCCTCGTCGTCCGTCTCGCCCACGCCGTACCGGTGCGGGTCCTCCACCGGGTAGCCGAACAGCACACAGCCGTCGATGTCGTCGCGCGCGTGGCTCTGGAGGATCTCGTAGAAGTTGTGGCCGTGGAAGACGTTGTCGCCCAGCACCAGCGCCACCGGCCCGTCGCCGATCTGGTCCGAGGCCAGGATGAACGCCTCCGCGAGCCCGCCGGGGTGGGACTGGCTCACGTAGTCGATGTTCAGCCCCAGATGGGCGCCGTTGCCGAGCAGCCGCCGCAGCTGCGGCAGGTCCGTCGGCGTCGAGATCACCGTGATGTCGCGGATGCCGGCCAGCATCAGCACCGACAGCGGATAGTAGATCAGCGGCTTGTCGTTGACCGGAAGCAGCTGTTTGGACACCGAGAGCGTCAACGGGTGGAGCCGGGTACCGTGCCCACCGGCGAGAACGATGCCCCTCACGCCGGGGAACCGCCCTCGGCGGCCAGCGCCTCCAGCTCGGGAACGATGTCGTGCGGGGTCGGCCGCGCCAGCAGCTCGTCCCGCAGCCGGCCGGCCTGCTCCCGGAACCCGGGCTCGTCCAGCACCCGGCCCAGGCTCTCGCTCAGCGAGTCGGCCGTGAACTCCGTCGGGTCGATGCACAGCCCCGCGCCCTCGCCGGCCAGGGCCTGGGCCGTCGCCTTCTCGTCCCACAGCCAGCCGGGAACGATGATCTGCGGCGTGCCGTGGCGCAGCGAGTTCTGGAGCGTCCCGCCACCGCCGTGGTGGATGATCGCCGAGCAGCTCGGCAGCACCTCGTTCAACGGCACGAAGTCGACCAGCCGCACGTTCTCCGGCAGCTTGTCCAGTCCGGGGACCTCGCTGGGGTCCGCGCCGGCGCCGACGGTGGTGATCAGCTCCACGTCCAGGTCGGCAGCGGCTTTCAACAGGTTGTAAACAGGGAAACCCTGGTGGTTGGCCTCCGGCAGCGTCAGCCCCAGCGTCAGGAAGACCCGGGGGCGCTTCGGCGTCTCGTGCACCCAGTCGGGCACCACGGAACGGCCGTTGTAGGAGACCGGACGCACCGGGATGCGGTTCGTCGGCTCGCCCGGCACCCGCAGGAACTCCGGCATCGGGTCGATGGTCCGCTGCCCGTAGACCAGTTCCTCGCCGAACGCCTTCGCCGGGTCGAGCCCCAGCCCCTCCAGCCGTCCGCGCATCCAGTCGCCGAGACCGTCCTCCCGGTCGCCCGGCGCCTGCTCCTCGCGCAGCCTCAGGAACAGCGAACGCATCCGCGCCCAGTGGTCGGTGCCGAAGACCAGCCGCGCCTGCGCCGCGCCGCTGGCCTTGGCCGCGATCGGGCCCGTGTACGTCATGGCGTCCCAGATCACCAGGTCGGGACGCCAGCTGTCGGTGAGCCGCGCCAGGTCCTCCAGCGTCTGCTGGTTGGCGGCCAACTCGGCTATGTGCGCGTACGTCTTGAGGGTGTCCCGCACGTACTCCCAGGTCAGCTTCTCCGGGTCGGTCTCGGCGATGTTGTAGCCGAAGCCGTAGCCCGGCTGGTCGCCGCCGTCGGCCTCCCGGTTCTGCTCCATCAGGTTCAGGTCGGGGCCGACCGGAACGGCCGTCAACCCCGCGCGGGTGATCGACTCCATGAGGTCGGGCTGGCTCGCCACCCGCACCTCGTGCCCCGCGGTGCGCAGTGCCCAGGCGATCGGAACGGTGTTGAAGAAATGCGAATCGAGGGCGAGGGTGGTGATGAGGACACGCATGGCTCAGTCTCCAGTCCGACGGAAGGCCGCGGTGCGGACGGGACCGGCTCTGCCGGCCCGCTGGTCCGTCTCCGGTCTCGGGGAGCGCACAACGGGGTTCGCTCACATGCGGGCTCACGCTAGGAGTGGCGCACCACCCGGCCAACCCCTAGCCACCCCGCCCCGCACGCCCCGAACGGGCCTCGAACGCGCCCCGCGCGCCCCTGACTTCACCCCGGCGCCGCCCATCTCGGCGGTGCGCCCCCTAGCGGTGTGCGGGTGGGTAGGGGTTCATCCCCGCCCGGGCGGCCACCCATAGTGAACCGGCACGCGCGAGAACCGCGTACCCGGAGGTGGGAGTGGCGATGGTGAGCGAAGACCGGTCCGGTGCGGCGGTGGTGTTCCCCGGCATGGGGGCCATGCCGTTCGATGACGTGGGCAAGTTCATGGTGGTCAACCCACAGGCGCGTGACCTGTTGACCACTGCCGACGAGGTGGTCGGTTACTCGGTGGTCGACCGCTTCCGCGAGGCGGAACAGGACTACTCCGAGGCCGCGCAGGTCGCCTTCCTGGTCAACTGCCTCGCCCTCGCCCGCTGGGCCGAGGACCAGCTCGGCCTCGACCCGCTGCTGTGCGCGGGCCCCAGCTTCGGCGGCAAGGCCACCGCCGCCCACACCGGCTGCCTCTCCGTCGAGGACACCGTCCGGATGACGGCCCGGCTGGCCCGCCTCCAGGACGAGTACTTCTCCGAGGAGCACAAGGACGTCGTCACCCACTCCTTCGTCCGCACCCCCACGGAACGGCTGACGGAGATCCTCGCCGAGATGGACGCGCGCGGCTGGTGGCACGACATGGCCTGCTACGTCGACGACGACATGCACATGGTCTCCGTGCGCGAACACGCCCTCGACTGGTTCAAGGAACGGATCAGGAACGCCGGCGGCCTCTCCCTCTACACCATGCGCCCCCCGCTGCACTCCGGCGCGTTCGGTCCGCTGCGCCGGCGGGCCGAGGACGAGGTCTTCGCCGGGCTCACCTTCGCCGACCCCCGGACACCCGTGGTCTCCGACCACGACGGCACCGTGCTGCGCACCGGCGACGAGGTGCGGACCCTGCTGCTGGACGGCATCGTCCGCCCCCTGCGCTGGCCGCTGGTGGTCGACGCGCTGCGGGAGAACGGCGTCGGCACGGTCCATGTCGCCGGCCCGGACAACCTCTTCGGACGCGTCCGCCGCACCACCGCCCACTTCGACGTCGTCCGGCTCACTCCCCGCATGGCCCTGCGCCCACGCGGGGCGGCGGACCGCGCCTGAGCCGAGCGCCTGAGCCAGGGCGCCTGAGCCAGGGCGCCTGAGCCAGGGCGCCTGAGCCGAGCGCCTGGCGAGGCGCCGGCCCGGGCGCCGCCCGGGCGTCGAGAAACACCGCACCGCGCCAGCGAAGACCGCACCGAGAAGGACACGTGATGTCGATGCCCCCCGCGTCCGACGCGTCGCCCGCCGCCGAGGCCCTCGGCCCCCGCGGCCTCGCCGGCCGCTTTCTGCGCGGCCTCTCCCTCAACCCCCGTGGCGCGGCCGTGCGTTCACCCGGCTGGTCACTCAGCTACGAGGAGCTGCACCGGCGGGCGCTGGCCTGGGCCGGCGCGCTGTCGCGGGCCGGCGACGGCCCGCCGCCCGCCGCCGTCGGGGTGCTCGCCGGCAAGGGGCCCGAGGCGTATGTCGGGATACTCGCCGGGCTCTACGCCGGCGCCACCGTCGTGCCCCTCAACCCGGACTTCCCCGCCGGGCGGACCGCCGCCATGATCGAGGCCGCCGGCGTCGGCGCCGTCCTCGCGGACGCGCGCGGCCGTGCGCTCCTCGCCCAGGCCCCGCCGGGCGCCCCCGGCCCGCGGGTGCTCGCCCTCGACGAGGACGAGCCGCCCGCCGACCGTGCCCTGACCGCGCCCCTCCCGGCGGACCCCGAGGGCACCGACTACGTGCTGTTCACCTCGGGCTCCACCGGGCGTCCCAAGGGGGTCCGCATCCCGCGCGCCGGCACCGCCCACTACTTCGAACTCCTCGACAAGCGCTACGACTTCACCCCGGACGACGTCTTCTCCCAGACGTTCGACCTGAACTTCGACTGCGCCATGTTCGACCTGTTCAGTGCCTGGGGCGCCGGCGGCACCGTGCAGCTGATCCCCGGCACCGCCTACCGCGACCTGCCGGCGTTCGCCGCCGAACACGGGCTGACCGTCTGGTTCTCCACGCCCAGCGCCATCTCGCTGCTGCGCCGCATGGGCGACCTCGGCCCGGGCACGCTCCCCGGGCTGCGCTGGAGCCTCTTCGCCGGCGAGGCCCTTCGCTGCGTCGACGCCGACGAGTGGCAGCGCGCCGCGCCCGCCTCCACCGTGGAGAACCTGTACGGGCCCACCGAGCTGACCATCACCATCTGTGCCTACCGCTGGTCAACCCAGGACACCCCCGGCCTCGCCGTGCACGGCATCGTTCCCATCGGCGAGGTCCACGAGGGCCACCGGCGGCTGCTGCTCGACCCGGAGGGCCGGACCGTCTCCGGCAGCGGCGCGGAGGGCGAACTGCTCATCGCGGGACCGCAGTTGACCAACGGCTACCTGGACCGGGCGGACGGCGAGGGCCGGTTCGTCGTCCGCGAGGGGCGCACCTGGTACCGCACGGGCGACCGGGTCCGCGAGGTCGCCGACGGCGTGCTGGTCTACGTCGACCGCCTCGACGCGCAGGTGCAGGTACAGGGGCTGCGCATCGAGCCCGCCGAGATCGACCAGGCGCTGCGCGCCTGCGGGGGCGTCGCCGAGGCCGTCACCGTGGCGGTGCCGGCCCCGGACGGCGACACCGCGCTCGTCGGCTTCTACACGGGTGAGGCCCAGCCGGCCGCCGCCCTGGCGCGTGCCCTGCGCGGCGCCCTGCCGGAACGGATGATCCCCCGCCGCTTCGCGCACCTGCCGGAGCTGCCGCTGAACCCCAACCGCAAGACCGACCGCGCCGCCCTGCGGGCGCGCGCCTCCGCACTGCTCGACGGCTGACCGCCTCCCCCTCGGCCAGCGGGAAGGGCGCGGGTGGCGGACCGGAAGATCCGCCACCCGCGCCCTTACGTGTGCGCTGACCCCGCGAACTGGTCAGGTCAGGTCAACCCGCGGCCAGCAGTGGTTTCCACCAGTCGGGGCGTTCCACATACCAGCGGACCGTGTCCGCCAGCCCCTCGTCGAAGCCGGTGCCGGGGCGGAAGCCCAGGGCCCGCAGCTTGCTGTCGTCCAACGCGTACCGCTGGTCGTGGCCCTTGCGGTCCTCCACCCACTCGATCCGGTCCGAACCCAGGTCCAGCGCGCGCAACAGCCGTTCCGTCAGCTCCAGATTGGTCAACGGCGTCGACCCCGAGACGTGGTACACCTCGCCGGCCCGCCCGCGCTCGGCGACCAGCTGGATACCCCGGCAGTGGTCGTCGACGTGGATCCACTCCCGCTCGTTCAGCCCGTCGCCGTACAGCGGGACCTTGCGGCCCTCCAGCAGACGGGTCACAAAGAGCGGGATGATCTTCTCCGGGTACTGGTAAGGCCCGTAGTTGTTGCCGCAGCGCGTCAGCCGCACGTCCATCCCGTGGGTCCGCGCATACGCCAACGCCAGGTGGTCACCACCCGCCTTGGCCGCCGAATAGGGCGAGTTGGGCGACACCGGCGCGTCCTCGGCCCACGAACCCTCGGCGATCGAGCCGTACACCTCGTCCGTCGACACCTGCACGAAGACCCCGACGCCCGCCTCGGAGGCGGCCCGCACCAGCCGGTGCGTCCCCAGCACGTTGGTCTGGGCGAACACGTCGGGTCCCGTGATGGAGCGGTCCACATGCGTCTCCGCCGCGAAGTTGACCACCACGTCGTGACCGGGAACCACCCTCGACAGCAGCTCGGTGTCGCAGATGTCGCCCCGCACGAACGCGAAGCGGCCCTCCACCGGCGCCAACGACGCCAGGTTCCCCGAGTACGTCAGCTTGTCGAGCACCGTCACCGAGACATCGGCCCACGCCGGGTAGCCGCCGGTCAGCAGCGTCCGCACATAGTGCGAACCGATGAACCCGGCCCCGCCGGCGACCAGAACCCGCCTCACCACGCCCACGCCTCCGGACCCGGCCCACCGTTGCCCAACGGCGGGAAGAGCCGCTCCAGCTCGGCCAGGAAAGCGTCGTCCAGCCGCAGCTCCAACGCCCGGAAGGCGCCCGCCAGATGGTCGATGGTGCGCGGCCCGGTCACCACCGAGGTCACCCCGGGGCGGCCAAGCACCCACGCCATCGCCACCTCGGCCGGGTCGAGCCCCGCGTCGGCGCACAGCTTCTCGTACTGGCCGATCGCGTCCCTGTGCCGCTCCAGCGCCACCTGCGCCCGGCCCTGCGCCGACTTCACCGCGGTGCCTGCCTCCAGCTTCCGCAGCGCGCCGCTCAGCAGCCCGCCGTGCAGCGGCGACCAGGGAAGAATCCCCACGCCGTAGGACTGGGCCGCGGGAATCAGCTCCATCTCCACGTGCCGGGTCACCAGGTTGTAGACGCACTGCTCGGAGACCAGCCCCAGGAAGTGCCGCCTGTTGGCCGCCTCCTGCGCCGCCGCCACGTGCCAGCCCGCGAAGTTCGACGAGCCCACGTAGCGGATCTTCCCCTGGGCGACCAGCATCTCCATCGCCTGCCAGACCTCCTCCCAGGAGGCCGACCTGTCCACGTGGTGCATCTGGTAAAGGTCGATCCAGTCGGTCTTCAGCCGCCGCAGCGAGTCCTCGCACCCCGCGATGATGTGCCGCGCGGAAAGACCCTGGTCGTTGGGCCTGTCGCTCATCGGGTTGAACACCTTGGTGCCCAGTACGACCTGCTCGCGCCGCCCTCCGCCCCGCGCGAACCACTCGCCCAGCAGCTCCTCGGTGAAGCCCCGGTGCACCTGCCAGCCGTACTGGTCGGCGGTGTCGACGAAGTTGACGCCCCGCTCCAGGGCCTCGTCCAGCAGGGCGAACGCCTCCTCCTTCGAGGTGCGCACCCCCAGGTTCAGCGTCCCCAGACACAGTCGGGACACCCGCAGCGCGGTGCGGCCCAGCGTCGAGTACGGCATGTCGGTCTCTGCTGTGGTCATCGCGTGGATAGCTCCTCGGTCGCGCCGAACAGGCTGTAGAGGCAGGCGGTCAGACTGCGCGCCTCGATGTTCACGTAGTAGCTGTGCCGCGTCAGCGCGGACAACTGGTTCAGGGTCATCCAACGGAACGCGTCGTCCCCGCCCGAGTCCACCACCCCGGCCCCGTCGTCGAGCTCGACGACCAGATACCGGTTCCTCGCGTGGTAGAAGCGCCCGCCCTCCTCCGAGTGGACGCTGTCGAAGACGATCCGGTCGGCCGGCGCCTCCAGCACCTGGTCCAGATACCGCAGATGCGGCGGGCGGGGCCCCGGCAAATAGTTCGAAGGGGTGCACTGGACCGTCGGCGCCAGCTCCACCCCGTCCAGGAAGCCGGGCTGCGGCCTGGCGTTGACCAGTGCGTGCAACACGCCGTCGAACCGGGCGACCAGGAACGCGATCACGCCCTGACCACACGGCTGGATCATCGGCTGCGTCCACTGCTTGACCTCTCGGCTGCCGCTGCGCACATCCACCCCGACCACCCGGAAGAACCGCCGGTCCTCATGCTCGACGACCTCCTCCGAACGCTCCCAGCCGACCACCTCGTTCAACGGGACCTGCCGGGTCCGCAGCTCGGTGACCACCCGCTGGTCGTTGAGCCAGCGGCGGATCGCCGCCATGGGGTGCAGCGCGCCGAAGCCGCCGTGACAGGAGCGCGCCAGCGCCGAGCGCAGGTCGTCCCCCAGCTCGAACCCGGGCGGCACCGCGCCCTCACCGGCGAACGGCAGACAGCCGAGCACCGTCCGGGAGTCCATGTTGATCACGTCGTCCTCGGCCAGCAGCCGACTGATCTGACCCAGCGTCAGCCAGCAGAAGTTCTCCAGCTGTTCGACGTCCTCCTCGACCTCCACCACCATGTTGCGGTTGCGCTTGCGGTAGAACCACGAGCCCTGCTCCGACTGGAGGACGTCCGTCAACAGCCGGTGCCGGTGGGCCTCCTGGAAGTACTCCACATACGGCACGGCCGAACCCCGGTGCACCCGCGTGTAGTTGCTCCGCGTCGCCTGCACCGTCGGCGACAGCTGGACGCCGTTGTGGTTGCCGGGCTCGTTCTTCGCCTGCATCAGGAAGTGCGGGGTGCCACCGAACCGCTTCATGATCAGCCCGAGCGTCCCGATCTCCTGCTGGAAGATCATCGGCTGGCTCCACGACTGCCACGGCCCGTCCGACAGCCGGACGTCCACGCCCTCCACGGAGAAGAACCGACCCGATTCATGCGCGATGTTCCCCGTGCCGGACTCGACCTTCCAACCTGCCAACGCTTCCAGCGGAACCTTCCGCACGTCCGCGACATCCACCCGCTGACGCTCCGCGTACCACTCGCGGAACTCCGCCGTGCTCACGACCCCCTCGCGCGCCAGCGACGACTCGGCTATCCGCCCCACGGCGTCGGCGTCGGCGTCGGCCGGCCGGCCCGAGGGCCGCGTCGCACTCGATGTCGTGGGAAAATCCTCCGCCATGGAAAACCTCTCTTGCCGTGCACGGCTCCTGAATGCGTGGCGCGACGCAGTCTAAATATCGACTGGTGACGTGGGAATGACGCTTCGGTGGCCATGCTCCGTCAGTTACCGCAATCAGGGAGGAGTCCCCGAGGGAAATAGGGGTAAAAGAGGCCCGCTAGGGGACCTGTCGCGCCCCCGACCGCCACGGTAGGGGGGCGGCCGACGGCTGGTAGGGGTTAGCCGGAAGGCGGGCGCTATTTACTCTTCACCGCGTGCCTCAACTTCCTGCATTCCGCGAGCCGCTGCACGTCGGTCGCCCCAATATAGGCGACCGCGACCGGCTGCGGGAGAGAATCGACGCCGCGCTCGACCGGCGCTGGCTCAGCAGCGGCCCGCTCGTCCGTGAGCTGGAGGAGCGGGTCGCCGCGCTGGCCGGCACCCGGCACGCCGTGGCCACCTGCAACGCGACCATCGGACTCCAACTCGCCGCCCGCGCCGTCGGCATCGAGCCGGGCGCCGAGGTCATCGTCCCCGCGTTCACCTGGGTCGCCACCCCGCACGCGCTCGGCTGGATCGGCATCACACCGGTCTTCTGCGACGTGGACGAGGAGACGGGCAACATCGACCCGGCGCACGCCGAAAAGCTCATCGGCCCGGCGACCGGCGGCATCCTCGGCGTGCACGTCTTCGGCCGGCCCTGCCCCGTCGACGAGCTGACCGCACTCGCCGAACACCGCGGCGTCCCGCTGTTCTTCGACGCCGCCCACGGCCTCGGCAGCACCTACCGCGGCCGGCCCGTCGGCGGATTCGGCGCGGCCGAGGTGTTCAGCTTCCATGCCACGAAGTTCATCAACAGCTTCGAGGGCGGCGCCGTCGTCACCGACGACCCCGAGACCGCCGCCCGCGCCCGCGCCATGCGCAACTTCGGCATCCAGGACGACGGCCAGGTCGGAACGGCCGGCACCAACGCCAAGCTGAGCGAGGCCAGCGCCGCGATGGGCCTCACCTCACTGGAGAGCATGGACGACCTGATGGCCCACAACCTGGCCAACCAGCGTGCCTACGAGGACGGTCTGGGCGACCTGCCCGGCGTCACCGTGCGCCGCCAGGAGCCCGGAGAGCGCGCGAACCACCAGTACGTCGTCATCGAGATCGACGAGGCCGTCGCCGGGGTCCACCGCGACCGGGTCCACGCGGTCCTCTCGGAGCGCAACGTGCTCTCCCGCCGCTACTTCCACCCGTCGTGCCACCAGGTCGAGCCCTACCGTTCGAGCCCCGGGACCCACGCGCCGCTACCGCTTCCCCACGCGGAGGCGCTGTCCGAACGCGTCCTGTCGCTGCCGACCGGCTCGGCCGTCGACGCGACGGATATCGCGGGCGTCTGCGACATCGTCCGCTGGGCCGTCCAGAACAGGGGTTGACCGAACAAGGGTTGACCGAACAGGGGCCGGCTGGACAGGGGTTGACCCGACGGGCGTCGACCCGGTGAATTCACCAGTGGCCGGAAGAGCGGAATAAAAGAACACGAGGGCCGGGTGCTGCTGAATCGATAGCCGGTGAATTCCGCTGGCCTCGCGACGCCCACCTCTTGACGCAGAAAAGCAGGTGGGGTCGGAGAGATGTCGAACAAGGCCAGCAAGTCGAACAAGCCGAACAAGCCGAACGAGCCCAAAAAGGCGAACGAGCCCAAAAAGGCGAACGAGGCGAGCCAGTCCAACGAACAGAAACTCCTGGATTACCTCAAGCGGACGACCGCCGACCTCCGCGAGGCCAAGCGCAGCCTGCGCGAGGCCGAGGAACGGGACCACGAGCCGGTCGCCATCGTCGGCATGAGCTGCCGCTACCCCGGCGGCGTGCGCAGCCCCGAGGACCTGTGGCGACTGGTCGCCGAGGGCCGGGACGGCGTCGGCCCGTTCCCCACCGACCGGGGCTGGGACGTCGACGGCATCTACGACGCCGACCCCGACCGCAACGGCCACAGCTATGTCACCGAGGGAGGCTTCCTCGAAGGCGTCTCCGGCTTCGACGCCGGCTTCTTCGGCATCGGCCCCCGCGAGGCCCTGGCCATGGACCCGCAGCAGCGGCTGCTGCTGGAAACCTCCTGGGAGGCCCTGGAGCGCGCCGGCCTCGACCCCCGCAAGCTCCGCTCCACCCGCACCGGCGTCTTCGGCGGCGTCATGTACTGCGACTACGGCGCCGCGCTGGCCACCATCCCCGACGACATCGAGGGCTATCTCGCGGCCGGCAGCGTCTCCAGCATCGTCTCCGGCCGCGTCTCCTACCTCTTCGGACTTGAGGGCCCCGCGCTCTCCGTCGACACGGCCTGCTCGTCCTCACTGGTAAGCCTCCACCTGGCTGTCCAGTCGCTGCGCCGCGACGAGTGCTCGCTGGCGCTGGCCGGCGGCGTCACCGTGATGTCCACCCCCAACATGTTCGTCGAGTACAGCCGCCAGCGCGCCCTCTCGCCCGACGGTCGCTGCAAGGCGTACTCGGGAACGGCCGACGGCACCGGCTGGGCCGAGGGCGTGGGCGTACTGGTACTGGAGAAGTTGTCGGACGCGCGGCGCAACGGTCACGAGGTGCTCGCGGTCATACGCGGTTCGGCCGTGAACCAGGACGGCGCCTCAAGCGGCTTCACGGCCCCCAACGGCCCGTCCCAACAGCGCGTGATCCGGGCCGCCTTGGAGAGCGCGCGGCTGTCGACGGCGGACGTGGACGTCGTCGAGGGCCACGGCACCGGCACCACGCTCGGCGACCCGATCGAGGCCCAGGCGCTGCTGGCCACCTACGGCCAGGACCGGCCGGAGAACGGCGAGCCGCTGTGGCTGGGCTCGTTGAAGTCCAACATCGGCCACGCCCAGGCCGCCGCCGGCGTCGGCGGCATCATCAAGATGGTCATGGCCATGCGCCACGGCGTCATGCCCAAGACCCTCCACGTTGACCAGCCCTCGCCCCACATCGACTGGTCAGCCGGAGCTGTTGAACTGCTGACCGAGGCCCGGGCGTGGGAACGCAACGGACGCCCGCGCCGCGCCGCGGTCTCCTCGTTCGGACTCAGCGGCACCAACGCCCATGTCATCGTCGAGGAGGCGCCGGAGGCCGAGCCGACCGAGGAGGCGCCGGAGGCCGGGGCCCCGGGCCGCTCGACCCCCACCGCCGTGCCGTGGGTGCTGTCGGGCCGCACGGCGGAGGCACTGCGGGCGCAGGCCGAGCAGCTGGTCTCGTTCGTGCGGGAGCGCCCCGGGCTGGACCCGGCGCACGTCGGGTTCTCGTTGGCCACGACGCGGGCGACGTTCGAGCACCGTGCGGTGGTCGTCGGCGGCGATCTGGAGTCGCTGCGGCGGGAGTTGGAGTCCGTCGTGACCGAGGGCGCGGCCTCGGCCGCCCCGGGCTCGGCGGGTCCGGTGGCGTTTGTGTTCTCGGGGCAGGGTGCGCAGCGCCGTGGGATGGGCCGGGAACTGTATGGCTCGTTCCCGGTCTTCGCGGCTGCGTGGGACGAGATCGTTGGACTGCTGGAACTTGAACTGCCGTTGTCGTTGCGGGAGGTGGCCTGGTCGGAGGAGGGTGCCGGGTCCCCGCTTGACCAGACGCTTTACACGCAGACGGCGCTCTTCGCCTTCGAGGTGGCGCTCTACCGGTTGCTGGAGTCCTTCGGCCTGCGGCCGGACTTTGTCGCGGGGCATTCGATCGGTGAGCTGGCCGCTGCCCATGTGGCGGGGGTGCTCTCCCTGGCGGACGCGGCGAAGCTGGTGGCCGCGCGGGCGCGGTTGATGCAGGCGTTGCCGGAGGGCGGCGCGATGGTTGCCTTGGCGACGGATGAGGCCACCGCGCGGGAGCTGATCGGCGACCGGAACGACGTGACGATCGCCGCCGTCAACGCGGCCCGTTCCGTGGTGATCTCCGGCGCCGAGGACGCGGTCACCGAGATCGCCGCCCGGTTCGAGGGCAAGCAGACCCGCCTGCGGGTCTCCCACGCCTTCCACTCCCCACTCATGGACCCGATGCTGGAGGAGTTCCAACAGGTCGCCGCCGGGATCACCTTCCAGGCGCCGACCATCCCCCTGGTCTCCACGGTCACCGGCCAACTGGTCAACCCCGAGACCATGAACGATCCCGAGTACTGGACTGGTCAGGTCCGCGGCACCGTCCGCTTCGCCGACAGCGTCAGCACGTTGAACGGCCAGGGCGTGGGCACCCTCGTCGAGGTCGGCCCCCAACCCGCCCTCACCCCCCTGCTCGACAACGCCATCCCCACCCAACGCAAGGACAACGACGAAACCACCCACCTCCTCCGCGCCCTCGCCACCCTCCACACCCAGGGCCACACCCTCAACTGGTCAACCGCCTTCCCCGAAGGGCCCAACCGGCTGGTCGACCTTCCCACCTACGCCTTTCAACACCAGCGCTACTGGCTGGACGGCAGTACCCCGTCCG
The DNA here is from genome assembly GCF_006335015.1 of Streptomyces sedi. Taxonomy (GTDB): domain Bacteria; phylum Actinomycetota; class Actinomycetes; order Streptomycetales; family Streptomycetaceae; genus Streptomyces; species Streptomyces sedi. The sequence continues at coordinate 116,116 of NZ_VDGT01000001.1, read as the reverse complement.
GTGACCCCACCGGGCTCGGACAGCGGCCCGCCGACCATCCCATGCTCGGCGCCGTGGTGGCGCTGCCGGAGACCGATGGCCTGCTGCTGACCGGCCGGCTGTCGTTGGCCACCCACCCGTGGCTCGCGGACCACGCGGTGCTGGACACGGTGATCCTGCCGGGCACCGGTTTCGTGGAGCTCGCCGTGTACGCCGGTGGCAAGGTCGACTGCCCGGTGGTCGAGGAACTGGCCATCGAGGCCCCGTTGGTCGTCCCCGACGCGGGCGGCATCGCCCTTCAGGTCGTCGTCGACGGGCCGGACGACGCCGGCCGCCGGCGCGTGGTGATCCACTCCCGCGCCGACTTCGCCGCCGCCGACGAGCCGTGGGTCCGGCATGTCAGCGGCGTGCTCGCGCCGTCCGCCCCCGTCACCCACACCGATCTGCGGGTCTGGCCCCCGAAGGGCGCCTCCCGTATGAACGTCACCGGCTTCTACGACCAGCTCGCCGACCGCGGCTTCGGCTACGGTCCGGTCTTCCGCGGGCTGCGCGCGGCCTGGAGGCGTGAAGGCGAGCTCTTCGCCGAGGTCGCGCTGCCGGACGAGGCCATCGGAGACGCCGCCTCGTTCGGCCTCCACCCGGCGCTGCTGGACGCCGCGCTGCACGTCAGCATCCTCGACGAGCAGGGCGCCGACGAGGGCCCCGGCATCCCGTTCGCCTGGAACGGGGTCTCCCTGCACGCCGCCGGCGCGGCCGTACTGCGGGTGCGGATCTCGTCGGACGGCCGGTCCGTCTCCGTCGCGGACACCGAGGGCGAGCCGGTCGCCGAGATCGCCAACATCGTCGCGCGCCCGGTCTCGCCCGAGCAGTTGGGCGGGGACGCCGAGCGCCCCGAGCTGTACCGGGTCGTCTGGCAGCAGGCGCCGGGGCCCGGCACGCCCCTGGACTCGTGGGCGGTCCTGGGCGCGGACACCGAACTGGCCGGCGCCGACGGCGCGTCGCTCCACCGCGATGTCGCCTCGCTCGTCGCCGACATCGAGGCGGGAGGCGAAGCGCCCCGCCATGTGCTGCTCGACGCCCGCGCGCTGGGCGCCCACGGCCCGGCCGCCGGCGCGCGCGGCGTGCCCGACGGCGTGCGCGACGCCCTCGCGCCCGTACTCGCGGAGCTCCAGGAGTGGTTGTCCCACGACTGCCTGACCGGCTCCCGGCTGGTCGTGGTCACCACCGGCGCCGTCGGCGCCCGCCCGGAGGCGGACGGCGCCCCCGAGGACGTGACCGACCTGCGGCTGTCGCCCCTGTGGGGCCTGGTGCGCGCCGGATCCGAGGAGACCCCCGGCCGCTTCGGGCTGCTGGACACCGACCCCGCGGACGCCCTCGCCGCGCCGGAGCCCGCCCTGCTGGCCGAGGCGCTCGGCAGCGGCGAGGGCGAGATGGCGCTGCGCGCCGGCCGGGTGCTGGTGCCCAGGCTGACCGCGACACCGGCCCCACCTCCCGCCGCCGGCACCCCGTCGGCGAACCCCTGGGACGAGACCGGGACCGTGCTGATCACCGGCGGCACCGGCGGCCTCGGTGGTCTGGTGGCCAAGCACCTGGTCACCCGGCACGGGGTGCGCCGGCTGCTGTTGACCAGTCGCGGCGGCCCGGACGCGCCCGGCGTCGACGAACTGGTCAGGGAACTGGCCGACCACTCGGCCCATGTGGACGTCGTCGCCTGCGATGTCTCCGACCGCGAGGCGCTGGCCGCCGTCCTGGAAGCCGTCCCCGCCGAACACCCGCTGACCGGTGTCGTCCACGCCGCCGGCATCGCCGAGGGCGGCCTGGTCACCACCCTCACCCCTGACTCGCTGGACCGTGTCCTGCGCCCCAAGATGGACGCGGCCTGGCACCTGCACGAGTTGACCAGTCATCTCGACCTGTCCGCGTTCGTCCTCTTCTCCTCCTCCGGCGGTCTCATCCTGGCGGCCGGGCAGGGCGACTACGCCGCGGCCAACGTCTTCCTCGACGCGCTCGCCCAGCACCGCAGGGCCCGGGGCATGGCCGCCACCTCCCTGGCCTACGCCACCTGGGACCCGCCGGTCGGCCTGACCGCGCAGCTCACCGAGGTGGACCTCAACCGCATCCGTTCGCTCGGCGTACCAGCGCTGGGACACGGCCCGGCGCTCGACCTGTTCGACAAGGCGCTGACCACCGAGCACCCGCTGCTGGCGCCGCTGATCCTCAACTCCGCGATCCTACACACCCGCAGGCGCGGCTCCTGGATCGGCGGCGGCACCGAACTGCCGCCCCTGCTGCGCCCCCTCACCCGCGCCAAGGCCGACACCAGGACCAGCACGGCCGCCGCGGCCGGCTCCGGCACCGGGCTCGCCGAACGGCTCGCCGGGCTGACCGAGGAGGAAGCGCGGAACACCACGCTCGACCTGGTGCGCAGCCACACCGCCTGGGTTCTCGGGCACGACTCCGCCGACCCGATCGACCCGGAGCGCCCGTTCCTGGAGCTGGGTTACGACTCCCTGACCGCGCTGGAGCTGCGCAACCGGCTGAAGATCGTCAGCGGTGTGCCGCTGCCCACCACCGTCGTCTTCGACCACCCCAGCCCTCGCGCGCTCGCCGCATACCTGCTCTCCGAGGTCCGGGGCGTGGAGGCTGAGGCGGCCGTCGAGGCGACCCCCGTGTTTACCAGTGCGGACGCCGATGAACCGATCGCGGTGGTGGGAATGTCCTGCCGGTTCCCCGGTGGGGTGACCAGTCCTGAGGACCTGTGGCGACTGGTCGCCGAGGGGCGGGACGGGATCACGGAGTTCCCCAGGGACCGTGGTTGGGGCGTGGAGCGGCTCTACGACCCGGAGTCGACCCGCCCGGACACCAGCTACACCCGCGAGGGTGGGTTTCTGCACGACGCGGCCGAGTTCGACCCGGTCTTCTTCGGGATCAGCCCGCGCGAGGCGCTGACGATGGACCCGCAGCAGCGCTTGTTGCTCGAAGTGTCCTGGGAGGCGCTGGAACGGTCCGGGATCGTCCCGAACGCGTTGAAGGGCAGCCGAACCGGCGTCTTCGCCGGCCTGATGTACCACGACTATCTGACGGGCCGCAGCTCCGGCAGCGTCGTCGCCGGCCGGATCTCCTACACGCTCGGCCTTGAGGGCCCGGCGATGGCTGTCGACACAGCCTGCTCGTCCTCACTGGTAAGCCTCCACCTGGCCGCCCAGGCGCTGCGCGGCGGCGAGTGCTCGCTGGCGTTGGCCGGCGGCGTCACCGTGATGGCTACCCCGGACAGCTTCGTCGAGTTCAGCCGTCAGCGCGGCCTCTCCCGCGACGGCCGCTGCCGTTCCTACGCGGGCGCGGCCGACGGCACCGGCTGGTCGGAGGGCGTCGGGATGCTGGTGCTGGAGAAGTTGTCGGACGCGCGGCGCAACGGTCATGAGGTGCTGGCGGTCATACGCGGTTCGGCCGTGAACCAGGACGGCGCCTCCAACGGACTGACCGCCCCCAACGGCCCGTCCCAACAGCGCGTGATCCGCGCGGCGTTGGCCAACGCGCGGCTCGCCCCCGCCGAGGTCGACCTGGTCGAGGGCCACGGCACGGGCACCACGCTCGGCGATCCGATCGAGGCCCAGGCGTTGTTGACCACCTACGGTCAGGACCGGCCGGAGAACGGCGAGCCGCTGTGGCTGGGCTCGTTGAAGTCCAACATCGGCCACGCCCAGGCCGCCGCCGGTGTCGGCGGCATCATCAAGATGGTCATGGCCATGCGCCACGGCGTCATGCCCAGGACGTTGCATGTCGACGCGCCCACGCCGCACGTCGACTGGTCAAGCGGCGCCGTCGAGCTGCTGACCGAGGAACGGCCATGGGAGCGCAACGGGCGCCCGCGCCGCGCCGGTGTCTCGTCGTTCGGCTTCAGCGGCACCAACGCGCACGTCATCGTCGAGGAGGCGCCCCAGGCCGAGGTGCCGGACGTTGAGACCGCGGAACCGCCCGCCGCCGGAGTCGAGTTGACCGCCGTGCCGTGGGTGGTCTCCGCGAAGTCGGCGGAGGCGCTGCGGGCGCAGGCCGGGCGGCTCGCCTCCCATCTGCTGGGACGGCCGGAGCTGGCGCCGGCCGAGGTCGGCTACGCGCTGGCCACCACCCGTGCGACGTTCGACCACCGCGCGGTGGTCGTCGGCGGTGACCGTGAGTCGCTGCTGCGGGAGTTGGAGTCCCTGACCGACGGAACGGCTCTCGTGCGGGCGGCGGGCGGCGCCGGGAGGACGGCGTTTGTCTTCTCCGGTCAGGGCGCCCAACGGAGCGGCATGGGACGGGAGCTGTACCGTTCCTTCCCGGTCTTCGCGGCTGCCTGGGACGAGGTGGTCAGGCTGCTGGACGGACAGGTGGAACGGCCGCTGCGCGAGGTGGTCTGGCCCGAGGAGGACGCGGAGTCCGCGCTTGACCAGACGCTCTACACCCAGACCGCGCTCTTCGCCTTCGAGGTGGCCCTCTACCGGCTGCTCGAATCCTTCGGTCAGCGGCCGGACTTCGTCGCCGGGCACTCGATCGGCGAACTGGCCGCCGCCCATGTCGCGGGCGTGCTCTCCCTGGAGGAGGCGGTCGTGCTCGTCGGCGCGCGGGCCCGGTTGATGCAGGCGCTGCCGGAGGGCGGCGCGATGGTCGCGTTCGACGCGGACGAGGCGACGGTGCGTGCGCTGCTCGGCGACCGCGCCGACGTGACGATCGCCGCCGTCAACGCGGCCCGCTCGGTCGTGATCTCGGGCGCCGACGACGCGGTGACAGAGGTCGCCGAGCGGTTCGACGGCAAGAAGACCCGGCTGCGGGTCTCGCACGCCTTCCACTCGCCTTCCATGGACCCGATGCTGGAGGAGTTCCGCGACATCGCCTCGGGGATCACCTTCCGGGCGCCGACCATTCCGCTGGTCTCCACGGTGACGGGCGAACTGGTCAACCCCGACACCATGAACGATCCCGATTACTGGACTGGTCAGGTCAGGGGCACCGTCCGCTTCGCCGACGCCGTGACCACCCTGCTCGCGCGGGGAGCCACCACCGTCGTCGAGGTCGGCCCCCAACCCGCCCTCACCCCGCTGGTCGAGGACGCCATCCCGACCCAGCGCAAGGACGACGACGAGACCGCCAACCTGCTGCGCGCCCTCGGCACCCTCCACACCCGGGGCCGGGCCGTGCGGTGGCAGGCGGTCTTCCCCGAGGCGCCGGACCGGCTGATCGACCTGCCGACCTACGCCTTCCAGCACCAGCGGTACTGGATCGACGCCGCCCACGCCGACCAGGCACCGGGCGACGAACGGCACCCGGCGGCCGACGGGTTCTGGCGGGCCGTGGAGCGCGGCGACGCCGCCTCGCTCGCCGCCGACCTCGGCGTCGAGCCGGCCAGCCTGGAGGCGGTGCTGCCGGCGCTCTCCACCTGGCACCGGCGCAGCCACGCCCAGGCCGCCCTGGACCGGCTGCGTTACCGCGTCGACTGGCACCCCGTCGAGGCCGACCCCGACGCCTCCGGGCTGGCCGGCGGCTGGCTGGTCATCGCCCCCGCGGCGCTCGGCGGCACCTCGCGTGTCCTGGCGGTACTCGACGGCCTGGAGCGGGCCGGCGCCCGCGCCGAACTGCTGCTGGCCGACGGCCATGAACGGGACACGTTCATCTCCCAACTCCGCGACCGCGTGGGCGAGTCGACCCCGGCGGGAGTGCTCTCCCTGCTGGCCCTGGACGCGGAGCCGCACGCCGAGGAGCCGACGCTCTCGCGCGGCGTCGCCGCGACCGTCGGACTGGTCGGCGCGCTGGACACCCTCGGGGTCAAGGCACCCCTGTGGTGCCTGACCTCGGGCGCGGTCACCGTCGGCACCGAGGCCCCCGACCCGACGGCCGCCACCCTGTGGGGCGTCGGCACCGTGCTGTCGCTTGACCACCCCGACACCTGGGGCGGACTGGTCGACGTCCCCGAAACGCTCGACGACACACTCGCCGACCGTCTCGCCCAGGCACTGGGCCGGACCGACGGCGAGGACCAGCTCGCGCTGACCACCTCGGGAACGCTGGCCCGCCGCATGGTCCACGCGCCACGCCAGAGCGCCGCGGCCGGCGACCCCTGGCGCCCGCACGGAACCGTGCTGGTCACCGGCGGCACCGGCTCGCTCGGCGCACACGTGGCACGCTGGCTGGCCCACCGCGGAGCTGACCACCTGGTACTGACCAGTCGCCGCGGCGACCGGGCGCCGGGCGTGGCCGAACTGACCGCCGAACTCGTCGAGTTGGGCACCCGCGTCACCGTCGCCGCCTGCGACGTCGCCGACCGGGACGCCGTCGCCGCGGTGCTCGACGCCATCCCGGACGACCAGCCGTTGACGGCGGTCTTCCACGCGGCCGGCGTCATGCGCGAACCGAAGCCGCTGCCCGAGACGTCCGTCCGCGAGTTCGCCGAGATCGGTGGCTCCAAGATCGACGGAGCCACCCACCTGGACACACTGCTCGCCGACACCCCGCTGGAGGCGTTCGTCCTCTTCTCCTCCGGCGCCGCCGTCTGGGGCACCGCCGGGCAGCCCGCCTACGGCGGCGCCAACGCCTACCTCGACGCACTCGCCCACCGGCGCAGGGCACGCGGGCTGGCGGCGACCTCCCTCGCCTGGGGCCCCTGGCGGGGCGGCATGGTCGACGCGGAGGCCGACGCGCAGCTGCGGCGGATCGGCGTCTCGACCCTCGACCCCGAACCGGCGCTCGAACTGCTCGGCCAGGCCCTGGAAGACCACGAAACCTACCTGGTCATCAGCGACTTCGACTGGGACAGGTTCGCCTCCGCCTACGCGCTCGCCAGGCGGCGCCCGCTGCTCGCCGCGCTGCCCGAGGCCGCCGACGCCCTCGCGGGGCCGGAGAACGGCGCCCAGGCCACCGACGGCGGCGGCGAGGCGGCCCTCGCCACCCGGCTCGCCGCCCTCCCCGAGGAGGAGCGCGAGCCGGCACTGGTCGAAGTGGTAAAGGAACAAGCCGCGCTCGTACTCGGCTACCACGGAGAGACCGCCATCGAGAGCGAACGAGCCTTCAAGGACCTCGGGTTCGACTCCGTGACGGCGGTCGAGTTCCGCAACCGGGTCAGCCAGGTCGCGGGCGTCTCGCTCCCCGCGACCCTCGTCTTCGACCACGCCTCGCCCGCCGCGCTCGCCCGCCATCTGCGGACCGAGCTCTTCGGCCAGGACGAGGGAACGGTCGAACGGCTGCTGGCCGACCTGGCCCGCCTGGAAGCGGCCTCCACCGCGCTCCCGGCCGACCAGATCGAACGCGCCGGGTTGACCAGTCGACTGACCGCACTGGTCTCCCGCCTCACCGAGGGCACCGGCGACCACGCCGGCGCCGACGGCACGGCGAACGGCACCGGCGACGGGCCCAACGTCGCCGACCAACTGGAAGAGGCCAGCGCCGCTGACGTGCTGTCCTTCATCGACAAGGAACTCGGACTCAACTGAGACGGGCCGGCACACGCCGGCCCGAGAAACAGGTCCAGTAGGGGCGGCTAGGGGTAGCCGCCCCCGCCGGCCCCTCAGGACTCTTGCTCATGATTCGCGGATTCGGCCGGGCCCGTGCCCGTCCGGTACTGGTGCCCGTCCGGTAAAGACCGCTCGGTACCGAATCCGCTCCGTATCTGCTCGGTAGGGTGATGTTGGTGGCGGACGAGAAGACGATTCTCGACTACCTCAAGAAGGTCAGCGCCGAACTGCACCAGACGCGTCAACGGTTGCGGCAGGTCGAATCCCAGGACCAGGAGCCGATCGCGATCGTCTCGATGGGCTGCCGCTACCCCGGCGAGGTGCGTTCGGCCGGCGACCTGTGGCAACTGGTCGCCGAGGGGGGCGACGCCATCGGCCCCTTCCCCGAGGACCGGGGCTGGAACCTCCACGCGCTCCTCGGGGCCGACCGGGCGCGCCACGGCTCGTCCCAGGTCGGCGAAGGCGGCTTCGTGTCCGACATCGCCGGCTTCGACGCCGGCTTCTTCGGCATTTCCCCGCGCGAGGCCCTTACCACCGACCCCCAGCAGCGACTGGTACTTGAGGTCGCCTGGGAGACCTTCGAGCGCGCCGGCATCGACCCACACACCCTGCGCGGAGGCCAGGTCGGCGTCTTCACCGGTGCCGGCAGCCACGACTTCGGCGAGGTCGTCTCCTCCCAACCCGAGGTCGCCGCCGACCACATGAGCACCGGCGCGGGCGGCGCCGTCATCTCCGGGCGCGTCTCCTACACCCTCGGCCTTGAGGGCCCCGCCGTGACGGTGGACACCGCCTGCTCCTCCTCACTGGTCGCTCTCCACCTGGCCGCCCAGTCACTCCGCCGCAAGGAGTGCTCACTCGCGCTGGCCGGCGGCGTCGCCCTACTGGTAAAGCCGGACCCCTTCGTCGCCTTCAGCCGCCAGAGCGGCCTGGCCACCGACGGCCGCTGCAAGCCCTTCTCCGACAACGCCGACGGCACCGGATGGTCCGAAGGCGTCGGACTCATCCTCCTCGAACGCCTCTCCGACGCGCGGCGCAACGGGCATGAAGTGCTGGCCGTCATACGCGGTTCCGCCGTCAACCAGGACGGCGCCTCCAACGGCTTCACCGCCCCCAACGGCCCCTCCCAGCAACGCGTCATCCGCGCCGCGCTGGCCAACGCCCGACTGACCCCCGCCGACGTGGACGCGGTCGAGGGCCACGGCACGGGGACGACGCTGGGCGACCCGATCGAGGCCCAGGCGCTGCTCGCGACCTACGGCCAGGACCGCCCTCGGGAACGCGGACCCCTCTGGCTGGGCTCGCTGAAGTCCAACATCGGCCACGCCCAGGCCGCCGCCGGCGTCGGCGGCGTCATCAAAATGGTCATGGCCATGCGCCACGGCGTGCTCCCCAGCACGCTCCATGTCTCCGAACCCAGCTCCCGGGTGGACTGGTCCTCCGGCGGAGTGGAACTGCTGACGGAGGCCCGGGCGTGGGGACGCGACGGCCAGCCGCGCCGCGCCGGCGTCTCCTCGTTCGGGCTCAGCGGCACCAACGCGCACGTGATCCTGGAGGAGGCGCCCGAAGCCCCCGAGACGCCGGAGGCCGAGTCCGCCGAACTCCCCGTCGGTAGCCGTCCGTTGGCGGCGGTGCCGTGGGTGGTCTCTGGTCGTTCGGCGGAGGCGCTGCGGGCGCAGGCGGGACGGCTGGTGTCGTTCCTGCGCGAACGGCCGGGTCTGGAGCCGGAGGATGTGGGCTTCTCGCTGGTGACCACGCGGGCCACGTTCGGCCACCGTGCGGTGGTGGTTGGTGGTGACCGTGAGGGGTTGTTGCGGGGGTTGGAGTCGGTGGCGGCCGGTGAGGGCGCGTCGGGGCTGTCGGCCGCGGGTCCGGTGGCGTTCGTGTTCTCGGGGCAGGGTGCGCAGCGGCGTGGGATGGGGCGGGAGTTGTATGACTCGTTCCCGGTCTTCGCGGCTGCGTGGGACGAGGTTCTGAGTCTTTTCGCGCCCGAACTGCCGTTGTCGTTGCAGGGGGTGGCCTGGTCGGAGGAGGGCGCCGGGTCCCCGCTTGACCAGACGCTCTACACCCAGACCGCGCTCTTCGCGTTCGAGGTGGCCCTCTATCGGCTGCTGGAGTCCTTCGGCCTGCGGCCGGACTTCGTCGCGGGGCACTCGATCGGTGAGCTGGCCGCCGCCCATGTCGCGGGGGTGTTGTCGCTGGCGGACGCGGCGAAGCTGGTGGCCGCGCGGGCGCGGTTGATGCAGGCGTTGCCCGAGGGCGGCGCGATGGTTGCCTTGGCGACGGATGAGGCCACCGCGCGGGAGCTGATCGGCGACCGGAACGACGTGACGATCGCCGCCGTCAACGCGGCCCGTTCCGTGGTGATCTCCGGCGCCGAGGACGCGGTCACCGAGGTCGCCGCCGGGTTCGAGGGCAAGCAGACACGTCTTCGGGTCTCCCACGCCTTCCACTCGCCGTTGATGGATCCGATGCTGGTCGAGTTCCAGAAGGTTGCCGCCGGAGTCACGTTCCAGGCGCCGACCATTCCGCTGGTTTCCACGGTGACCGGCCACCTGGTCAACTCCGAGACCATGAACGATCCCGAGTACTGGACTGGTCAGGTCCGGGGGACGGTCCGTTTTGCCGACAGCGTCAGCACGTTGAACGGTCAGGGCGTGGCGACCATCGTGGAGGTCGGCCCCCAGCCGGTCCTCACCCCGCTGGTCGAGGGCGCCATCCCCACCCAGCGCAAGGAAGGCAACGAGACCGCCGACCTCCTGCGTGCCCTGGGCGCCGCTCATTCCCGGGGCCATGACCTCGACTGGTCAGTCGCGTTCCCGGGCCGCACGTCGTCCTCGCTTACCACCGAACTGCCCACCTACGCCTTTCAACGCCAGCGCTACTGGCTGGACGCCAAGAGCACCGGCGACCCCGCCTCGATCGGTCTGCGGGCCGCCGGGCATCCGATGCTGAGCGCGACGGTGGCGCTCGCGGACTCCGAAGGGGTCGTGTTCACCGGCCGGTTGGCCGAACGTTCGCACGGCTGGATCGCCGACCACGCCGTGATGGGCACCGTGCTGCTGCCCGGGACCGGCTTCGTCGAGCTGGCCATACGCGCCGGCGACGAGGTGGGCTGCCCAGTTGTCGACGAACTGACCATCGAGGCACCACTGGTCTTCTCCCAGCGCGACGGCGTGATGCTCCAGGTGGTGCTCGGCGCGCCGGACGCCTCCGGCGGTCGGTCCGTGGCCATCTACTCCCGCGACGCGGGACCCGACGACTCGGTGGATGCCGCTCAGCAACCCTGGCTGCGGCACGCCAGCGGCGTCATGGTGCCGGCACTGGCCAGGCCCGACGAGTCGCTGACCGCCGTCGACCTCACGGTCTGGCCGCCGCAGGGGGCGACCTCGCTCCCGGTCGACGGCCTCTACGAACGCCTGGTCGAGCAGGGCTTCGCCTACGGCCCCTCGTTCCAGGGGTTGCGCGCGGCCTGGCGGTTGGGAGACGACCTCTTCGCCGACATCGTGCTGCCGCCCGAAGCTGGCGACGACGCCGCCGCGTTCGGCGTTCACCCCGCCCTGCTGGACGCGGCGCTACAGACCCGCTTCCTCGACGGCGCGGGCGAGGGCGACGGCCTCGGCGACACGTCGATCCCGTTCTCCTGGAACCGCGTCACCCTGCACGCGGCGGGTGCCAGCTCGGTCCGGGTGAAGGTCTCGCCGCACGGCGAGGGGCTGCGCATGCTGGTCGCCGACGGCGCGGGTGCGCCCGTGGTGACGGTGGAGTCACTGTTGGCCCGCCCCGTTTCCGCCGAACAACTGAGCGCGTTCGGCGGCGACCAGGAGTCGCTCTACAAGGTGGAGTGGATTGCGGCTCCGTCGCCTGAACCGGTTGCGGTTGAAGGTGTGGTGACGGTGCATCATGCGGCTGGCTCTGGGTCTGATGTGGTTGCTGGTGTGCGTGGTGTGTCGGGTGGGGTGTTGGGGGCGTTGCAGGGGTGTGGTGAGGGTGAGCGGTTGGTGGTGGTGACGCGTGGGGCTGTTGCGGTGGGTGGTTCTGAGGGTGTGGTGGATGTGGTGGGTTCTGCGGTGTGGGGGTTGGTGCGGTCGGCGCAGGCGGAGGTGCCTGGTCGGTTTGTGTTGGTGGATGTGGGGCCGGATGACGAGGTGGATATTTCGAGGGTGTTGGCGGTGGGGGAGCCTGAGGTTGCGGTGCGTGGTGACCGTTGGTTTGTTCCGCGTGTCGCTCGGGCTGCTGGTGAGGTTGTGGGTGGTTCGTCGGTGTGGGATGTGTCGGGTGCGGTGTTGGTGACCGGTGGTACGGGTGGTCTGGGTCGTCTGGTGGCCCGCCATCTGGTGGCTGAGCATGGTGTGCGGCATCTGGTGCTGGTCAGCCGCAGTGGTCTGGCCGCGGAAGGCGCTGGTGAACTGGTCAAGGAGTTGGAGGATCAGGGCGCGTCGGTCTCGGTGGAGGCGTGTGATGTCTCCGACCGTGCCGCGCTGGCGGCCGTTCTGGACGGGCTGACCGTTCCGCTGCGTGGAGTGGTTCACGCCGCGGGCGTCGCCGACAACGGCGTCATAGCGGACCTGACGCCAGAGCGTCTGGACCATGTGTTTGGTCCGAAGGTGGATGCGGCGTGGCATCTGCACGAGTTGACCAGTGGGTATGACCTGTCCGCGTTTGTTCTGTTCTCCTCTTCGTCGAGCATCGTGGACGGTCCTGGTCAGGGGAACTATGCGGCGGCCAACCAGTTCCTCAACGGGTTGGCCAGTCATCGTGCCGCGGCCGGACTGCCGGCCCAGGCGCTCGCCTGGGGGCTGTGGGACGAGGACCACGGCATGATCCAGCAGCTCAGCGAGGCCGACGTGCAACGCGTCAACCGCTGGGGCATCGTCCCGCTGTCCGCGACCCAGGGTCTGGGACTGCTGGACGCGGCCACCCGGGCCGCCGGCGAACCCGGCCTGTTGACCGCCACCTTGGACACGGCGGCGATCCGCGCGCGGGCCGAGGGCGTTCCGCACATCCTGCGCGGACTGGTCCGCGTCGCGCCCCGGCGCGTCGCCAGCAGTGCACCCACCTCCGAAGGGCCGGCGCTCGCCGTCCAGTTGGCCACGGCGCCCGAGGGCGAACGGGCCGAACTCGTACTCGACCTGGTGCGCGCGCACGTCGCCGCCGTGCTCGGCCACGACTCGCCGCACGCCATCGAGAGCGAGGGCGCCTTCCGCGAGATGGGCTTCGACTCGCTGGCCGCCGTCGAACTGCGCAACCGTCTCCAGACCGCGACCGGCCTGCGGGTCCCGGCCACGGTGGTCTTCGACTACCCGCGCCCACGCGTGCTGGCCGACTTCCTGCTGGCCGAGGCGATGGGCAGCGAGGTCGCCGTGGCGGCCCCGACTCTCCCGGTGGCACGGGCCGACGGCGACGACATGATCGCCATCGTCGGAATCGCCTGCCGCTACCCCGGCGGGGTTACCAGTCCGGAGGACCTGTGGCGACTGGTCTCCGACGGGGTCGACGCGATCACTCCCCACCCCCCGACCGACCGGGGCTGGAACGTCGAACGCATCTACGACCCCGAGCTGTCGCGCCCCGAGACCACCTATGTGCTCGAAGGCGGATTCCTCTACGACGCCGCCGAGTTCGACCCGCTCTTCTTCGGCATCGCGCCCCGCGAGGCGGCCTCGCTCGACCCCCAGTTCCGTCAGCTGCTGGAGACGTCCTGGGAGGCGCTGGAGCGGGCGGGTATCGACCCCGGCACGTTGAAGGGCAGCCAGACAGGCGTCTTCGCCGGCCTCATGCACCACGACTATGTGACCAGTGCGATCCAGGGCAGCGTCATTTCCGGGCGCGTTTCCTACACCCTCGGCCTTGAGGGCCCGTCGGCGGTCGTCGACACCGCGTGCTCCTCCTCGCTCGTCGGGCTGCACCTGGCCTCCCAGGCGCTGCGCAACGGTGAGTGCTCCCTGGCCCTGGCGGGCGGCGTCTCCGTCATGGCGACCCCGGACATGTTCACCGAGTTCAGTCGGCAGGGCGCCCTCTCCAGGGACGGGCGCTGCAAGGCGTTCTCCGGCGCGGCGAACGGCACCAGCTGGGGCGAGGGCGTCGGCGTGCTGGTGCTGGAGAAGTTGTCGGACGCGCGGCGCAACGGTCATGAGGTGCTGGCGGTCATACGTGGTTCGGCCGTCAACCAGGACGGTGCGTCCAACGGCTTTACCTCTCCGAACGGCCCGTCCCAACAGCGGGTGATCCGGCAGGCGTTGGCGAGCTCCGGTCTCGCCCCCGCGGACATCGACATGGTCGAGGGCCACGGCACCGGCACCGCCCTCGGCGACCCGATCGAGGCCCAGGCGCTGCTCGCGACCTACGGCCAGGAGCGCCCGGAGAACGGCGAGCCGCTCTGGCTGGGCTCCCTCAAGTCCAACATCGGCCACGCACAGGCATCGGCGGGCGTCGGCAGCATCATCAAGACCGTGATGGCGATGCGCAACGGCGTGATGCCGCGCACGCTGCACGTGGACGAGCCCTCGCCGCACGTCGACTGGTCGTCCGGCGCGGTCGAGCTGCTCGCCGAGGAACGGGCGTGGGAGCGCAACGGACGGCCGCGCCGCGCGGGCATCTCCTCGTTCGGGCTCAGCGGCACCAACGCCCATGTGATCGTCGAGGAGGCGCCGGAGAACGAACCGGCCGAGGACGCCTCGGAGACCGAACCCCCGGAGTCCTCGCCGCTGGCGGCGGTGCCGTGGGTGGTCTCTGGCCGCTCGGCGGAGGCGCTGCGGGCGCAGGCGGGACGGCTCGCCTCGTTCGTCCGGGAGCGACCGGAGTCGAAGCCGGTCGACATCGGTTTCTCACTGGTCAGTTCACGGGCTTCGTTCGAACACCGCGCGGTGGTCGTGGGCGCCGACCGTGAGGAGCTGCTGCGCGAACTGGAGGCGGTCGCCGCGGGCGCCACCACCGCGGGCGGCGGTGGCGCCGCCGGGCGGACGGCGTTCGTGTTCTCGGGGCAGGGTGCGCAGCGGCGTGGGATGGGGCGGGAGTTGTATGGCTCGTTCCCGGTCTTCGCGGCTGCGTGGGACGAGATCGTTGGACTGCTGGAACCTGAACTGCCTTTGTCGTTGCGGGAGGTGGTCTGGTCGGAGGAGGGTGCCGGGTCCCCGCTTGACCAGACGCTTTACACGCAGACGGCGCTCTTCGTCTTCGAGGTGGCGCTGTATCGGTTGCTGGAGTCGTTTGGTCTGCGGCCGGACTTTGTCGCGGGGCATTCGATTGGTGAGCTGGCCGCCGCCCATGTGGCGGGGGTGCTCTCCCTGGCGGACGCGGCGAAGCTGGTGGGTGCGCGGGCGCGGTTGATGCAGGCGTTGCCGGAGGGCGGCGCGATGGTCGCCTTGGCGACGGATGAGGCCACCGCGCGGGAGTTGATCGGTGACCGGACTGATGTGTCGATCGCGGCCGTCAACGCTGAGCGTTCCGTGGTGGTTTCGGGTGCGGAGGATGCCGTCGGTGAGGTGGCTGCCCGGTTTGAGGGGAAGCAGACGCGTCTTCGGGTCTCGCATGCCTTCCACTCGCCGTTGATGGACCCGATGCTGGAGGAGTTCCAGAAGGTTGCCGGGAGTGTTGCCTTCCAGGCGCCGACCATTCCGCTGGTCTCCACGGTGACTGGTGAACTGGTCAATTCCGAGACCATGAACGATCCCGAGTACTGGACTGGTCAGGTCCGGGGGACGGTCCGCTTCGCCGACAGCGTCAGCACGTTGAACGGTCAGGGCGTGGCGACCATCGTGGAGGTCGGCCCCCAGCCGGTCCTCACCCCGCTGGTCGGGGAGGCGATCCCGACCCAGCGCAAGGACGGCAACGAGACGGCCGACCTCCTCCGTGCCCTCGGCGTCCTGCACACCCGGGGCCGGAACGTGAAGTGGGCCGCCACGTTCACGGGCAGGCCGGAGCGAGTCACCGATCTGCCGACCTACGCGTTCCAGCGGCAGCACTACTGGATGGACTCGCTGGAAGGTGCCGCCGACGTCGAGATGGCCGGTCTCGGGGCCGTCGAACACCCCCTGCTGCGCGCGGTCGTCGAGGTTCCAGGGTCCGGTGGACTCGTCCTCTCCGGGCGGCTTTCGGTGGAGAGCCAGCGGTGGTTGGCGGATCACGCGGTGCTGGGTTCGGTGCTGTTCCCGGGAACTGGCTTTGTCGAGTTGGCGATTCGGGCGGGCGACGAGGTCGGCTGCTCGGTCGTCGAGGAACTGACGCTCCACGCGCCGCTGGTGCTGCCCGCGAGTGGTGGTGTCGCCGTTCGGGTGGGTGTCGGGGAGGCCGACGAGCTCGGCCGGCGCGAGGTGCGGGTCCACTCCCGCCCGGAGAACGCGGAGGCCGACGACCAGTGGACTCTGCACGCCGAGGGTATTCTCGCCGCCGAGTCCGAGCAGGTCACGGGGCCGAGCACCACGGAGGTCTGGCCGCCCGAGGGGGCGACCGCGCTCTCGCTCGACGCGTTCTACGAGAACCTCGCCGACTACGGCCTGCGATACGGCCCGATGTTCCAGGGAATGCGCGCCGCCTGGCGGCGCGGCGACGAGGTGTTCTGCGAGGTGGCACTCCCCGAGAACACCGAGGTCAACGGCGTCTACGGGGTGCATCCCGCCCTGCTGGACGCGGCGCTGCACGTCAAGTTCTTCGTCGAAGGCGACGACCTGGACGCGACGGCCGGCCCCTCGATTCCCTTCGCCTGGCGCGGAGTTCGGCTGTTCGCCTCCGGGGCGACCACGCTGCGCGTGTCGGTCTCCTCGGCCGACTCCGGTCTCCGGCTGTCGTTCGCAGACGGCACCGGTGCCCCCGTGGCGACGGTGGACTCACTGGTCTCGCGCAGCGTCTCCACGGATCAGTTGGGCGGCGGTGCCGGTGAGGCCCGTCGCTCGCTGTTCGAGGTGGAGTGGGTTGCGGCTCCGTCGCCTGAACCGGACGCTGTTGAGGGTGCGGTGACGGTGCATCATGCGACTGGCTCTGGGGCTGATGTGGTTGCTGGTGTGCGTGGTGTGTCGGGTGGGGTGTTGGGGGCGTTGCAGGGGTGTGGTGAGGGTGAGCGGTTGGTGGTGGTGACGCGTGGGGCTGTTGCGGTGGGTGGTTCTGAGGGTGTGGTGGATGTGGTGGGTTCGGCGGTGTGGGGGTTGGTGCGGTCGGCGCAGGCGGAGGTGCCTGGTCGGTTTGTGTTGGTGGATGTGGGGCCGGATGACGAGGTGGATGTCGGGTCGGTGTTGGCGGTGGGGGAGCCTGAGGTGGCGGTGCGTGGTGACCGTTGGTTTGTTCCGCGTGTCGTTCGGGCTGCTGGTGAGGGTGTGGGTGGTTCTTCGGTGTGGGATGTGTCGGGTGCGGTGTTGGTGACCGGTGGTACGGGTGGTTTGGGTCGTCTGGTGGCTCGGCATCTGGTCAGTGAGCATGGTGTGCGGCATCTGGTGTTGGTCAGTCGCAGCGGTCTGGCCGCGGAGGGTGCTGGTGAACTGGTCAAGGAGTTGGAGGATCAGGGTGCGTCGGTCTCGGTGGAGGCGTGTGATGTCTCCGACCGTGCCGCGCTGGCGGCCGTTCTGGACGGCTTGACCGTTCCGCTGCGTGGGGTGGTGCATGCGGCCGGCGTCGCCGACAACGCCTTCTTCGGTGATCTGACGTCGGAGCGTCTGGACTACGTGTTCGGACCGAAAGTGGATGCGGCCTGGCATCTTCACGAGTTGACCAGTGGCCATGATCTGACCGCGTTCATCCTCTTCTCCTCCTCGTCGAGCATCGTGGACGGTCCTGGTCAGGGGAACTACGCGGCGGCCAACCAGTTCTTGAACGGGTTGGCCAGTCATCGTGCCGCGGCCGGACTGCCGGCCCAGGCGCTCGCCTGGGGGCTGTGGGACGAGGCCGAGGGCATGATCCAGGGTCTTTCCAATACTGATGTGGAGCGCATCCGTCGTTGGGGCATGAGCGCACTGCGGCCCGACGAGGGACTCGCCCTCCTCGACGCCGCCACCCAACTCAGCGGGTCTGCGGCGCTGTTGGCGGCGCACCTCGACACCGCCGCCATTCAGCGACGCGCCGGCGGAATACCGCACAAGTTCCGTGGCCTGGTGCGTGAGCCCGCCCGCCGGGCCGCAGCCGCCGGCGCACCGTCGGACGACGCGGGCGCGGCGTTCGGCGAGCGGATGGCCGGGCTCGGCGCGGAGGAGCGGGAGCGCGCGGTGCTGGACGTGGTGCGAGGGCACCTCGCCGCCGTGCTCGGGCTCGCCGACTCCGAGGCCGTCGACCCGGAGCGGGCCTTCCTGGAGATGGGCCTGGACTCGCTCGGCGCCGTCGAACTCCGCAACCGTCTGAAGTCCGCGACGGGCCTCAACGTGCGGTCCACCGCGGCCTTCGACCACCCCACGCCCCAGTCGCTCGCCGGCTCGCTGCTCGCGCAGCTGGCCCCGCCCGAGGAGGGCGAGGCCACGGAGGAGGAGCGGCGGGTCCGTCTGGCGCTCCAGTCGATTCCGTTGGAACGGCTGCGGGACGCCGGCCTGATGGCCGACCTGCTGGGACTCGCCGGACTCGCGGACGAGGAGAACGGCACCGCCCACGACGGCCTGGACGGACAGGCCAAGAAGCTCGACATCGACGCGATGGACACCGAGAGCCTGATCAGTATGGCGCTGGACAACTCTGATCTCGCTGACAGTGGTCAGGAGGCCTGAACAACGTGGTGACTGCGAACGACCAGAAACTGGTCGCGGCGCTCCGCTCCTCGGTCAAGGAGACGGAGAGGCTGCGCGACCAGGTCAGGAAGCTGACATCCGCGGCCAGGGAACCCGTCGCGGTCGTCGGGATGTCGTGTCGGTACCCCGGCGGGGTGACCAGTCCCGAGGACCTGTGGCGACTGGTTGCCGAGGGGCGGGACGGGATCACGGAGTTCCCCAGGGACCGTGGTTGGGGCGTGGAGCGGCTCTACGACCCGGAGCTGTCGCGCCCCGACACGAGCTATGTGCGGGAGGGCGGGTTTCTGCACGACGCGGCCGAGTTCGACCCGGTCTTCTTCGGGATCAGCCCGCGTGAGGCGCTGACGATGGACCCGCAGCAGCGGCTGTTGCTCGAAGTGTCCTGGGAGGCGCTGGAACGGTCCGGGATCGTCCCGAGCACGTTGAAGGGCAGCCAGACCGGCGTCTTCGCCGGCCTGATGTACCACGACTACGCGCGCAGCGCGGTCTCCGGCAGTGTGGTGTCCGGGCGGGTTTCCTACGCGCTCGGCCTTGAGGGGCCGTCGGCTGTCGTCGACACCGCGTGCTCGTCCTCACTGGTAAGTCTCCACCTGGCTGTCCAGTCGCTGCGTCGCGACGAGTGCTCGCTGGCGTTGGCCGGCGGCGTGACCGTGATGGCGACGCCCGGGATGTTCAGCGAGTTCAGCCGCCAGGGCGCGCTCTCGCGCGGTGCCCGCTGTCGTTCCTACGCGGGCGCGGCCGACGGCACCGGCTGGTCAGAGGGTGTGGGCGTACTGGTACTGGAGAAGTTGTCGGACGCGCGGCGCAACGGTCATGAGGTGCTGGCGGTCATACGCGGTTCCGCCGTCAACCAGGACGGCGCCTCCAACGGCTTCACCGCCCCCAACGGGCCCGCCCAGGAACGCGTCATCCGCGCGGCGCTGGCGAGCGCCCGGCTGGCGCCCGCGGACGTGGACCTGGTCGAGGGCCACGGCACGGGGACGACGCTGGGCGACCCGATCGAGGCCCAGGCGCTGCTCGCGACCTACGGTCAGGAGCGCCCGGAGGACGGCGAGCCGCTGTGGCTGGGGTCGCTGAAGTCCAACATCGGTCACACCCAGGCGGCGGCCGGTGTCGGCGGCATCATCAAACTGGTCATGGCGATGCGCAACGGCGTGATGCCGCGCACGCTGCACGTGGACGAACCCTCGCCGCACGTCGACTGGTCGTCCGGCGCGGTGAAGCTGCTGACGGAGGCCCGGGCGTGGGAACGCGACGGGCGTCCGCGTCGCGCCGCGGTCTCCTCGTTCGGGATGAGCGGGACCAACGCGCACGTGATCGTCGAGGAGGCGCCGGAGGCCGAGCCGGCCGAGTCCGCCGAACCCCCCGTCGAGAGCCGTCCGTTGGTGGCGGTGCCGTGGGTGGTCTCTGGCCGTTCGGCGGAGGCGCTGCGGGCGCAGGCGGGACGGCTGGTGTCGTTCCTGCGCGAACGGCCGGGGCTGGAGCCGGAGGATGTGGGCTTCTCGCTGGTGACGACGCGGGCGTCGTTTGACCACCGTGCGGTGGTGGTTGGTGGTGACCGTGAGGGGTTGTTGCGGGGGTTGGAGTCGGTGGCGGCCGGTGAGGGCGCGTCGGGGTTGTCGGCCGCGGGTCCGGTGGCGTTCGTGTTCTCGGGGCAGGGTGCGCAGCGGCGTGGGATGGGGCGGGAGTTGTATGGCTCGTTCCCGGTCTTCGCGGCTGCGTGGGACGAGATCGTTGGACTGCTGGAACCTGAACTGCCGTTGTCGTTGCGGGAGGTGGTCTGGTCGGAGGAGGGTGCCGGGTCCCCGCTTGACCAGACGCTTTACACGCAGACGGCGCTCTTCGCGTTCGAGGTGGCGCTGTATCGGTTGCTGGAGTCGTTTGGTCTGCGTCCGGACTTTGTCGCGGGGCATTCGATCGGTGAGCTGGCCGCCGCCCATGTGGCGGGAGTGTTGTCGCTGGCGGACGCGGCGAAGCTGGTGGCCGCGCGGGCGCGGTTGATGCAGGCGTTGCCGGAGGGTGGCGCGATGGTTGCCTTGGCGACGGATGAGGCCACCGCGCGGGAGTTGATCGGCGACCGGACCGATGTGTCGATCGCGGCCGTCAACGCGGCCCGTTCCGTGGTGGTTTCGGGTGCGGAGGACGCGGTCGGTGAGGTGGCTGCCCGGTTCGAGGGGAAGCAGACGCGTCTTCGGGTCTCGCACGCGTTCCACTCGCCGTTGATGGACCCGATGCTGGCCGAGTTCCAGAAGGTCGCCGCCGGAGTCACGTTCCAGGCGCCGACCATTCCGCTGGTCTCCACGGTGACTGGTGAACTGGTCAATTCCGAGACCATGAACGATCCCGAGTACTGGACTGGTCAGGTCCGGGGGACTGTCCGCTTCGCCGACAGCGTCAGCACGTTGAACGGTCAGGGCGTGGGCACGATCGTGGAGGTTGGCCCCCAGCCGGTCCTCACCCCGCTGGTCGGGGAGGCGATCTCGACCCAGCGCAAGGAAGGCAACGAGACCGCGGACCTTCTCCACACCCTCGGGACTCTTCACAGCCGAGGGCGCTCGGTGAAGTGGCCGGCGGTCTTTCCTCCCGGTTCGGCTCGGCGGCTTGTCGATTTGCCGACCTACGCGTTCCAGCGGCAGCATTACTGGCTGGAGTCGTTGGAGGGAATGGCCGACGTCGAGATGGCCGGTCTCGGAGTGGTGGAACACCCTCTGCTGCGCGCGGTCGTCGAGGCGCCGGGTTCCGGTGGGTTGGTGTTTTCCGGGCGGCTTTCGGTGGAGAGCCAGCGGTGGTTGGCGGATCACGCGGTGCTGGGTTCGGTGCTGTTCCCGGGAACTGGCTTTGTAGAGTTGGCGATTCGGGCGGGCGACGAGGTCGGCTGCTCGGTGGTCGAGGAACTGACGCTCCACGCGCCGTTGCTTCTGCCCGCGAGCGGTGGTGTCGCCGTTCGGGTGGGTGTCGGGGAGGCCGACCAGCTCGGCCGGCGCGAGGTGTGGGTGCATTCGCGTCCCGAGGAGAACGCGGCGGTCGACGACCGGTGGACTCTGCACGCCGAGGGCGTTCTCGCTGCCGAGTCCGAGCAGGTCACGGGGCCGAGCACCACGGAGGTCTGGCCGCCCGAGGGGGCGACCGCGCTCTCGCTCGACGCGTTCTACGAGGATCTGGATTCCCGTGGCTTCCAGTACGGTCCGGTTTTCCGGAACCTCCGGGCGGCGTGGGAGAAGGACGGCACTCTCTTCGGGGAGGTGGCGCTCTCGGACGAGGCCGTGACGGACGCGGAGAGCTTCGCCGTCCATCCCGCCCTGTTGGATTCGGCGCTTCATGTCAGTCTTCTTGAGCGGCGGGAGGGCGAGGAGGACGCGTCAGGCCCCTCGATTCCCTTTTCCTGGCGGGGGATTCGGCTGTTCGCCTCCGGGGCGACCGTTTTGCGCGTGACGCTTTCCGAGGCGGATTCGGGAATGCGCATCGAACTGGCCGACGGCGCGGGTGCCCCCGTGGCGTCGGTCGACTCCCTTGTCGCCCGCAGTGTGTCGACCGAGCAGTTGGGTGGTGGCGGTGCCGGCGAGGCCCGCCGTTCGTTGTACGAGGTGACCTGGGTGCCGGCATCTCCGGACGGTGACTCCGGAGAGGTCGGCGACGCTCACGTCCTCGTTCACTACGCGGTCGCGGACAGCTCCGAGACCGATGTGGTTGCTGGTGTGCGTGGGGTGTCGGGTGGGGTGTTGGGGGCGTTGCAGGGGTGTGGTGAGGGTGAGCGGTTGGTGGTGGTGACTCGTGGGGCTGTTGCGGTGGGTGGTTCTGAGGGTGTGGTGGATGTGGTGGGTTCTGCGGTGTGGGGGTTGGTGCGGTCGGCGCAGGCGGAGGTGCCTGGTCGGTTTGTGTTGGTGGATGCGGGGCCGGATGACGAGGTGGATATTTCGAGGGTGTTGGCGGTGGGGGAGCCTGAGGTTGCGGTGCGTGGTGACCGTTGGTTTGTTCCGCGTGTTGCTCGGGCTGCTGGTGAGGTTGTGGGGTCCCCGGTGTGGGATGTGTCGGGTGCGGTGTTGGTGACCGGTGGTACGGGTGGTCTGGGTCGTCTGGTGGCCCGGCATCTGGTGGCTGAGCATGGTGTGCGGCATCTGGTGCTGGTCAGCCGCAGTGGTCTGGCTGCGGAAGGCGCTGGTGAACTGGTCAAGGAGTTGGAGGATCAGGGTGCGTCGGTCTCGGTGGAGGCGTGTGATGTCTCCGACCGTGCCGCGCTGGCGGCCGTTCTGGATGGGCTGACCGTTCCGCTGCGGGGTGTGGTGCACGCGGCCGGCGTCGCCGACAACGCCTTCTTCGGTGATCTGACGTCGGAGCGTCTGGACTATGTGTTTGGTCCGAAGGTGGATGCGGCGTGGCATCTTCACGAGTTGACCAGTGGGTATGACCTGTCCGCGTTTGTTCTGTTCTCCTCTTCGTCGAGCATCGTGGATGGTCCTGGTCAGGGGAACTACGCGGCGGCCAACCAGTTCTTGAACGGGTTGGCCAGTCATCGTGCCGCGGCCGGGCTGCCGGCTCAGGCGCTGGCGTGGGGGTTGTGGGATGAGGCCGAGGGCATGATCCAGGGTCTTTCCGATACTGATGTGGAGCGCATCCGTCGTTGGGGCATGAGCGCACTGCGGCCCGACGAGGGACTCGCCCTCCTCGACGCCGCCACCCAACTGGTCGACGTGCCTGCTCTGCTTCCCGCGCGGTTGGACGCCGCATCGATCCAGCGACGGGGGCCGGGCACACCGCACAAGCTGCGCGGTCTGGTGCGCGAGCCCGCCCGTCGGGCCGCGGCGGCCGGTGCTCGACCGGTGCTGGAGGCCGGCCCCTCCTTCGGTGAACGGATGGCCGGGCTCGACGAGGACGAACGGGCCGAAGCCGTGGTGGAATTGGTCCGCGGTCACCTCGCTGCCGTGCTCGGGCACACCAGCCCGGAGGCGATCGATCCGGAGCGGGCCTTCCTGGAGATGGGCCTGGACTCGCTCGGCGCCGTCGAACTCCGCAACCGTCTGAAGTCCGCGACCGCCGTGCCGCTGCCGGCCACGGTGGTCTTCGACCACCCGACGACGCGGGCGCTCAGCGCACAGTTGCTGGTCGAGTTCCATGCCCACTTCGGCGCCTCGGCCCACCCGACCGCCGCCTCGTCGGCCGCCGAGACGGGCGGGCAGCGGGCAGGGGGAGCCGGCGGCGGTGGGCTGCCTTCGGAGTCGTTGAACTCGCTCTTCCAGGAGGGGCTGCGGCGGGGGAAGCTCGTCGAAGGGCTGAACCTGCTGCGTGCCGTCGCCTCGCTGCGGCCCACCTTCGCCGTGACGCCTCAGAACGCGGCGGGGGCCGCCGAGTTGCCGGCGCCCGTGCGGCTGACGGAGGGAGCGCCGGGCCCGCAGCTGTTCTGTCTGCCGTCGCCGGGCGCGATGGGTGGTGCGCACCAGTTCGTGCGGCTGGCGTCCAGCCTGCGTGAGTCCATGGACGTGACGGCCGTTCCGCTGCCCGGTTTCGCGGACAACACCAGCCTGCCGGACTCGTTCGAGACGGTGGTCGAGGGGTGCGCCGAGCAGATCCGACGAGCCGCGGGCGACCGGCCGTTCGCGCTGGCCGGGTACTCCGCCGGCGGGGTCTTCGCGCACGCTGTCGCGCGGCGACTGGAGGAGACCGGCGTGAAGCCGGTGGCGGTGGTTCTACTGGACACCTACCACCCGAAGACGCAGGATCTCAGCGCCCTGGTCGCCGAGATGTTCGAGGGGATGTTCGAGCGCGAGGAACTGTTCGGGCCGTTTACCAGTGCGCGCCTCTCCGCCATGGCCTGGTACGGCGACCTGATGGAGGGCCGGGACGTGGACGAGGTGGCGGCGCCGGTGCTGTTCGTCCGGCCCACCAGGTGGGCCGGAGGCGAGGACACGGGCGCCGAGTCCGGCCGGTGGCGCGCCTCCTGGGACACGGTGCACACGGTCAGGGAACTGGATGGTGACCACCTGACCATGGTGGAGGCCGAGGCTCCTCAGACGGCCGACATCATCGCCTCCTGGTTCTCCTCGCTGGACAACTGAACGCGGTGCGGCGGGAGTGCGCAACTCCCGCCGCGCCCTCGGGAGGGCCTTCCTCGGGCGGTCGGTTTCCCCGCGCGCAACCGCGCGGGGAAACCGACCGCCCTTTCTCGTTGCCCACCGCCCCACCGCCCCACCGGTCATGACCGCACTCGGCGGTACGGCGGATCCGAGCGCCGGTACGAACAAGGCGAGACGGCGGGTGACCGGAAGCCGAGGGGGAAGAGGCTCCGGACACCCGCCGTCTCAGGGCGGTGGTCAGTGGGGGATCAGCGGTCGTTCAACTCGTCATCCAGCATGTCGAACAACTCGTCGGCGGTGGCCGCGGCCAGTGCGTCCTCCTCCTCGTCGGCGGCGTCCGCGCCACGGTGCGTCTCCGACCACTTGGAGACCAGTGCCCGCAGCCGACTCTCGATCCTCGCGGCCTCGGCGTCGTCGGGACGTGCGTCCAGCATCACCGACTCCAGCCTGACCAGTTCCTCCTCCATCTCCGACACGGCGCTCGTCGTCGGCTCCTCACCGACCATCTCCAGCCGCAGGTAGTCGGCGACGGAGTCCGTGCTCGGGTAGTCGTAGATCAGTGTGGCGGGCAGCCGCTCGCCGGTGGCACCGCTCAGCCTGTTGCGCAGCTCCAGGGCCGCGAGGGAGTCCAACCCCAGCTCCAGGAAGCCGCGTTCGGGCGCGACCGCCTCCGGCCCCTCGTGCCCGAGCACGGCGGCGACATGGGTCCTTACCAGTTGGACCAGCGTGCGGCCCGCCTCTTCCCAGGGCAGCTCCGCCAGCCGCTCGGCCAGCGGACGGTCGTCCTCGGCCGCCTCCGTGGCGCCGTCGGCCGCTCCCGAGGCCGACGCCTCCTCGGCCGAGGGGCGCGCCGCACGCGTCGCCGGACCGAACCCGCGGAGCACCGCGGGGAGTTCGTCGGGACGGGAACGCAGCGCCGCCAGGTCGAGCGAGACCGGGACCGGCATTGCCTCACCGGAGGCCAACGCCGCGTCGAAGAGCGCCAGGCCCTTCTCCGCGGACAGCTCCCGCACGCCGAGCCTGCCGATCCGGCCGGCATCGACCCCCCTGGTCCCCTCGTCGGCCCCCGCGGTGCCCTCCCACAGCCCCCACGCCATGGAGGCCGCAGGCAGCCCCTGGGCGCGGCGACGGTGGGCGAGCGCGTCGAGGAAGACGTTGGCGGCGGCGTAGTTGGCCTGCCCGGCGGCGAGGATCAGCCCGCCGACGGAGGAGAAGAGCACGAAGGCGGACAGTTCGAGACCACTGGTCAGCTCGTGCAGGTGCCAGGCACCGTCCACCTTCGACCGCAGCACCCGGGCCACACGCTCCGGGGTCTGGTCCGCGAGCACCCCGTTGTCCATCACCCCGGCGGCGTGGACGACGCCGGTGAGCGGACGGTCGGCCGGGACGGCGTCGAGGACGGCCGCGACGGCCGCGCGGTCGGCGACATCGCAGGCCGCGACGGTGACCTCCGCGCCCAGGCTGACCAGTTCGTCAACCAGTTCCTCCGCCCCCGGGGCCCGGTCGCCCCGGCGACTGGTCAACAGCAGATGCCGCACCCCGTGCTCGGTCACGAGATGGCGCGCCACCAGGCGGCCGAGGCCGCCGAGGCCGCCGGTCACCAGCACGGTGCCCTCGGCGTTCCACGCGGTGCCCTCGCTCGTCGCTCCGGACCTGGCCAGTCGTGGCGCCAGCGCCACGCCCCGGCGGAGCGCCAGCTCGGGCTCACCGGTCGCGGCGGCGGCGGCCAGTGCCCGTTCCGACTCCTCGGAACCGTCCACGTCGATCACCGTGAACCGGCCGGGATTCTCCGCCTGCGCGGCCCTGACCAGCCCCCAGACCGGGGCCTGGACCAGGTCGAGCGAACCGTCACCGGACTCGCCGGCCCGCACGGCGTCGCGCGTGACCACGACCAGCCGGCCGTGGAACCGTTCGTCGGCGAGCCAGGAGCGCAGGGCGTCCAGCACCTCGACGACGGTCCGGCCGACCGCCGCCGGCAGCCCGCCCTCCTCCGACGAGGTCTCGGCCTCGTCGGCGCGCGCCCGGAACACGACCAGTTCGGCGACACCGGCCGTGCCCGACATGTCGAACACCTCGGCCAGCTCGGTGAGTTGCGTTCGTTCAACAGAGTCGCCGCCGGTCAGCGGAACGGTTGACCAGTCCAAGCGGTACAGCGACTGCGGCCCGGTGCCCAGCTGTTCCGGGGTCACCGGCCGCAGGGCGAGCGAGGCGACGGAGGCCACCGGCGCGCCGGAGTCGTCGGCGATGGCCATCGAGACCGCGCCACCCCCGGCGCCGGCCGCCCGCATCCGCACCCGGAGCGCACGCGGGCCGACACCGTGGAAGCGGACCCCGCTCCACGCGAACGGGATGCGCGTCTCCTCCTCCCCACCTTCCGCGGCACCCTCGCCGCCGGGCAGGAAGTCGGTGAGGTGCAGCGCCGCGTCCAGCAGCGCCGGGTGAACGCCGAACGACCCGGCGCCGACCGCGTCGTCCGGCAGGGCGATCTCGCCGTACACGTCCTCGCCGTGCCGCCAGATCGCGCGCACCCCGCGGAACTGCGGGCCGTAGTCGTAGCCAGCCGCCGCCAGCGTCTCGTACATGGTGTCGGTGGCGACCGGCACGGCGCCCTCGGGCGGCCAGGTCGCCCCCACCGGCGGCACCTCGTCGTCGAACGCCGGTGCCAGCACGCCGACGGCGTGGCGGGTCCAGCCCTCGCCCGGGGCGAGGCCGGCCGCCGCCGGGCGGGAGTGGATCTCCACGCCACGCAGCCCGGACCCCTCGGCAGCGCCCACGGTGACCTGGACGTCCAGCACGTCCTCGTCGGGAACGGGAAGCGGCGCCTCCAGCGTCAGCTCGTCGATCACCGGGCAACCCGCCTGTTCACCGGCGTGCACGGCGAGATCGACCAGCGCCGTGCCCGGCAGGATCGTCGCGCCGAGAATCCGGTGGTCGGCCAGCCACGACTGGGAGTCCGCCGCGAGCCGTCCGGTCAGTAGCACGCCGTCCATGCCCGGCAGGGCGACGGCCGCGCCGAGCAGCGGATGAGTGGCCGGCAACTGTCCGAGTCCGGTCGGGTCGCCGGCGGAGGCGACGGCGTCGATCCAGTACCTCTTGTGCTGGAAGGCGTAGGTGGGCAACTGGACCCCGCGCTGCGGGGGTTGGGCGAACGTGGTTGACCAGTTGAGGGTGTGGCCCTGGGTGTGGAGGGTGGCGAGGGCGCGGAGGAGGTGGGTGGTTTCGTCGTTGTCCTTGCGTTGGGTGGGGATGGCGTTGTCGAGCAGGGGGGTGAGGGCGGGTTGGGGGCCGACCTCGACGATCGTGCGCACGCCCTGGTTGTTCAACGTGCTGACGCTGTCGGCGAAGCGGACGGTGCCTCGGACCTGACCAGTCCAGTACTCGGGATCGTTCATGGTCTCGGGGTTGACCAGTTGGCCGGTGACGGTGGAGACCAGGGGGATGGTCGGCGCCTGGAACGTGACTTTGGCGGCGACCTGTTGGAACTCGGCCAGCATCGGGTCCATGAGTGGGGAGTGGAAGGCGTGGGAGACCCGCAGGCGGGTCTGCTTGCCCTCGAACCGGGCGGCGATCTCGGTGACCGCGTCCTCGGCGCCGGAGATCACCACGGAACGGGCCGCGTTGACGGCGGCGATCGTCACGTCGTTCCGGTCGCCGATCAGCTCCCGCGCGGTGGCCTCATCCGTCGCCAAGGCGACCATCGCGCCGCCCTCGGGCAACGCCTGTATCAACCGTGCCCGCGCGGCCACCAGCTTCGTCGCGTCCGTCAGGGAGAGCACTCCGGCGACATGGGCGGCGGCCAGCTCGCCGATCGAGTGCCCCGCGACGAAGTCCGGCCGCAGGCCGAAGGACTCCAGCAGCCGGTAGAGGGCCACCTCGAAGGCGAAGAGCGCCGTCTGGGTGTAGAGCGTCTGGTCAAGTGGCGACTCGGTGTCCTCGGCCGGCCAGACCACGTCCCGCAGCGACAACGGCAGTTCAGGTTCGAGAAGACTCAGAACCTCGTCCCACGCCGCCGCGAACACCGGGAACGAGTCATACAACTCCCGACCCATCCCACGCCGCTGCGCGCCCTGCCCCGAGAACACGAACGCCACCGGACCAGCCGAGCCCGGGGCGGCCGAGGCCGCGCCCTCGGTCACGACGGACTCCAACTCCCGCCGCAGCGACTCCAGATCGCCGCCGACGACCACCGCACGGTGCTCGAACGTCGCCCGCGTCGTGGCCAACGAGTAGCCCACCTCGGACGGCGTCAGCTCCGGGCGTTCCTTGAGGAACGACACCAGTCGCTGTGCCTGCGCCCGCAGCGCCGGAGCCGAGCGTGCGGAGACGACCCACGGGACCGCGACGGGCTCGGGGGCCGGCGCCGGACGGGCGTCGGCGGGTGGGGAGGTGTCGGGTGCCTCCTCCAGGATCACGTGGGCGTTGGTACCGCTCAGCCCGAACGAGGAGACGGCGGCGCGGCGCGGATGGCCGTCGCGTTCCCACGCCCTGGCCTCGGTCAGCAGTTCGACGGCGCCGCTTGACCAGTCGACGTGGGGCGAGGGCTGGTCAACATGGAGGGTCTTCGGCATGACGCCGTGGCGCATGGCCATGACCGTCTTGATGATGCCGCCGACGCCGGCGGCGGCCTGGGTGTGGCCGATGTTGGATTTCAACGAGCCCAGCCACAGCGGTTGACCACTTTCCGCGCGCTCCTGGCCGTAGGTGGCCAGCAGTGCCTGGGCCTCGATCGGGTCGCCGAGCGTGGTGCCCGTGCCGTGGCCCTCGACCAGGTCGACCTCGGCGGGGGCGAGCCGCGCGTTGGCCAACGCCGCGCGGATCACGCGCTGTTGGGACGGGCCGTTGGGGGCGGTCAGTCCGTTGGAGGCGCCGTCCTGGTTCACGGCCGAACCGCGTATGACCGCCAGCACCTCATGACCGTTGCGCCGCGCGTCCGACAACTTCTCCAGTACCAGCATCCCGACGCCCTCGCCCCAGCCGACGCCGTCGGCGGCGCCGGAGAACGCCTTGCAGCGGCCGTCGGGGGAGAGGCCGCGCTGACGGCTGAAGTCGACGAAGACATCCGTGGTGGACAGGAACGTCACCCCGCCGGCCAGCGCCAGCGAACACTCGCCGCCCCGCAGGGACTGGGCAGCGAGGTGCAGTGCGACGGAGGAGGACGAGCAGGCGGTGTCCACCGACATGGTCGGGCCCTCGAAGCCGAAGGTGTAGGCCACACGGCCGGAGAGGATGCTGATCGCGCTGCCGTTGCCGAGGTAGCCGGCGATGTCGGCCGGCACCCTGTCGCCCAGACGGGTGCCGTAGTCGTCGTACATGACGCCGGCGAAGACGCCGGTCTGGCTGCCGCGGATCGACCGCGGGTCGATGCCGGCGCGCTCCAGCGCCTCCCAGGAGGTCTCCAGCAGCAGCCGCTGCTGCGGGTCCATGCCGAGTGCCTCCCGGGGGCCGATCCCGAAGAAGTCGGGGTCGAACTCCGTCCCGTCGCGCAGGAATCCGCCCTCGCGGGTGTAGATCCGGTCGTCCTCGGGCTCCGGTGAGTACAGCCCGGCGATGTCCCAGCCGCGGTCCGTCGGGAAGCCCGCGACCGCGTCGGTCCCGTCGAACACCAGCCGCCAGAGGTCCTCGGGGCTGCGCACACCGCCGGGGTAGCGGCAGCTCATGCCGACGATGGCGATCGGCTCGTCGGTGTGCGCGCTCGACACCGTGGCCGCCGCGCGCCCGGAGCCGGTTTCGGCGGACCCGGTGAGCTGCGGCTTCAACAGGTCGACCACGGCGCGGGTGTTGGGGTGGTCAAAGACCAGTGTGGCCGGCAGGGTGACACCGGTCGAACTGGTCAGTGCGTTGCGCAGCTCGACGGCGGCCAGCGAGTCGAAACCCAACTCGCGGAAGGCGCGCGTCGGTTCGATCGCCTCCACGCCTTCGTGCCCCAGCACGGCGGCCACATGGCCGCGCACCAGGTCGAGCAGCAGCCGGTCACTCTCGGACTCGGTGAGGCCGGCGAGCCGCTCGGCCAGCGGGGACGCGACGACCTGGGAGGCCGCGGCCGGTGTGGCCGCCGCCCCGCGGGGTCCGGCGAGGGCGCGCAGCAGCGCCGGCACCCGCTCGCCGCGGGCGCGCAGCGCCGCGGTGTCGACGCGCACCGCCACGGGGGCGGGGCCGCCGGCGGTCAGCGCCCGGTCGAAGACGGCGAGGCCGGCCTCCACCTCCCACGCGGGCAGCCCGAGCCGCGCCATGCGACGCAGGTCCGCCTCGCCCAACTCGCCGCCGAGACCGGTGTTCTGGTTCCACAGCCCCCAGGCCATGGAGGAGGCCGGCAGGCCGAGCCCCCGGCGGTGGTGGGCGAGGGCGTCGAGGAAGACGTTGGCCGCGGCGTAGTTGGCCTGCCCGGCGGCGAGCACGAGGCCGCCGGCGGACGAGAACAGCACGAACGCCGACAGTTCGAGATGACTGGTCAACTCGTGCAGGTGCCAGGCGCCGTCCACCTTGGGGCGCAGCACCCGCTCGGTCTGGCGCTCGGTGAGGTTGCCGATCATCCCGCTGTCCGCGACCCCGGCGGCGTGGACGACACCGGTCAGGGGATGGGCGGCGGGGATGGCGTCCAGGACGGCGGCGACGGCCGGGCGCTCGGCGACATCGCACGCGGCGACCGTCACCCGCGCCCCCAACTCCACCAGCTCCGAGACGAGTTCGGCGGCTCCTGGCGCCTGGTCGCCGCGACGACTGGTCAGTACCAGATGCCGCACCCCGTGGGCGGTCACAAGATGGCGCGCGACCAGCGCGCCGAGGCCGCCCGTGCCTCCGGTCACCAGCACGGTGCCGTCCCGGCGCCAGAGCCGCTCCTCGCCCGCGGGGCCGCTCTCGTTGACGCGGGCCAGACGCGGCAGATGAACGCGTCCGGCTCGTACCGCGGCCTCCGGCTCCTTCGACGCCACCGCGGCCGGCACGGCCCGCGCCGACGCCTCCGTGCCGTCGACGTCCAGAACGGCGAACCGTCCCGGGTTCTCCTCGGCAGCCGCGCGCACCAGGCCCCAGACGGGGGACTGGGTGAGGTCGATCCGGTCGTCGTCCGCCGACTCGACGCGCACGGCGTTGCCGGTCAGCACCACCAGCCGGGTCGAGGCCAGCCGGCTCTCGGCCAGCCAGTCGCGCAGCAGCGCCAACGTCCGCTGGGTGACGGCGAGGGTCCGCTCCGGCAGGCCGTCGCCGTCGCCGTCATCCGCCGCCGGCACCGGCAGGACCACCACCTCGGGCGCCGGTCCCGAGTCAAGACTGGTCAACAGCGTGGTCAGGTCAGGGTGATGGGCGCTCGCACCGGTCAACTCCGGGCGCGTGTCGCCCAGTACGGCCCAGCTGGTCGGCGCCTGACCGGGCGAAGTGGTCAGCGCGTTCCACCGCACCTGGTAAAGCGGATCGCGACCGGTCCTGGCGCTGTCGCGTGCCAGGCGTTCCCGGTCGACCGGGCGGGAGACCAGCGATTCCACGGCGGCGACCGGGCGGCCGGCGCCGTCCGCGATCCGCATCGCGGACACCTCGGCCCCCCTGATCCGCGAGATCCACATCCGCAGCTCGCCGGCGCCGGTCGCGTAGGAACTGACCCCGCTCCAGGAGAACGGCAGCAGCGTCGGCCCCTCCGCGTCGTCCAGGAGATCCGCGTGCATGGCGGCGTCCAGCAGCGCCGGGTGCAACGCGTAGCGGGAGGCGTCCTCCCCGACCTCGGGCGCGAACGCCGCCTCGGTGAAGATGTCGTCGCCGCGCCGCCAGGCCGCCCGCAGGCCCTGGAACGCGGGGCCGTAGCCGTAGCCGCGCTCGGTCAGCCGGGCGTAGGCGTCACCCACGTCGATGGGGGTCGCGCCCGGTGGCGGCCACTGCGTCAGGTCGAAGTCCGCCGGCCGCCCCTGCGGCGCCAGCGTGCCCGAGGCGTGCAGGGTCCAGCCGTCGGCCGGGTCCTCGGCGGCGTCCCGGCTCTCCGGGCGGGCGTAGATCTCCACGGTCCTGCGGCCCGAGCCGTCCTCGCCGCCGACGACGACCTGCACGGCCGCCGCACCGCCCTCGGCGAGGGTGAGCGGCGCATGACTGGTCAACTCGTCGAGCGCGGGGCAGCCGACGCGGTCGCCGGCGTGCAGGGCGAGTTCGACGAAGCCGGTGCCCGGCAGGATCGTCGTGCCGTGCACCGCGTGGTCGCCGATCCACGTCTGCGTGTCACCGGCGAGCCGGCCGGTGAACACCGTCCCGCCGGATGCGGGCAGCACAACCGCCGCCCCGAGCATGGGGTGGCCGGCGGGCGCCTGGCCGAACCCGGTGGGGTCGCCCGCGGAGGCGACGGCGTCGATCCAGTACCGCTTGTGCTGGAAGGCGTAGGTCGGCAGGTCCCCGAGGCGCCGGTTCGGCGCCTCCGGGAAGGCGGTTGACCAGTTGAGGGGATGGCCCTGGGTGTGGAGGGTGCCGAGGGCGCGGAGCAGGTGGGTGGTCTCGTGGTGGTCCTTGCGCTGGGTCGGGATCGCGTCGCCGACCAGTGGGGTGAGGGCGGGCTGGGGGCCGACCTCGACGATGGTGCCCACGCCCTGGCCGTTCAACGTGCTGACGCTGTCGGCGAAGCGGACGGTGCCGCGGACCTGACCAGTCCAGTACTGGGGGTCGTTCATGGTGTCCGGGTTGACCAGTTGGCCGGTGACCGTGGAGACCAGGGGGATGGTCGGCGCCTGGAAGGTGATCCCGGCGGCGACCCGCTGGAACTCCTCCAGCATCGGGTCCATCAGCGGCGAGTGGAAGGCGTGCGAGACCCGAAGACGCGTCTTCTTCCCCTCGAAGCGGTCCGCGATCCCGGAGACCGCGTCCTCCGCGCCGGAGATCACCACGGAGCGGGCGGCGTTGACGGCGGCGATCGACACATCCGCACGGTCGCCGACCAGTTCGCGTGCGGTCGCCTCGTCGGTGGCCAGCGCGACCATCGCGCCACCCTCCGGCAGCTCCTGCATCAGCCGCGCCCGGGCACCGACCAGCGTGACCGCGTCGCCGAGCGAGAGCACACCGGCCACGTGCGCGGCGGCCAGCTCACCGATGGAGTGACCGGCGACGAAGTCCGGCCGCA
Source organism: Streptomyces sedi (assembly GCF_006335015.1). Taxonomy (GTDB): domain Bacteria; phylum Actinomycetota; class Actinomycetes; order Streptomycetales; family Streptomycetaceae; genus Streptomyces; species Streptomyces sedi. Next base: position 82,806 of record NZ_VDGT01000001.1, on the reverse strand, counting down.
GCCCGAAGGATTCGAGCAACCGATACAGCGCCACCTCGAACGCGAAGATCGACGTCTGGGTGTAGAGCGTCTGGTCAAGTGGCGACTCGGTGTCCTCGGCCGGCCAGACCACGTCCCGCAGCGACAACGGCAGTTCGGGTTCGAGAAGACTCAGAACCTCGTCCCACGCCGCCGCGAACACCGGGAACGAGCCATACAGTTCCCGGCCCATCCCCCGCCGCTGCGCACCCTGCCCCGAGAACACGAACGCCGTCCGCCCGGCGGCCTCGTCCCTCGCGGCGCCGACCGCGGTCCCGTTGGCGAGGTTCTCCAACTCCCGCAGCAGCGCGTCCCGGTCGCCGCCGACGACCACCGCCCGGTGCTCCAGCGCCGCGCGGGTGGTGGCCAGCGCGTGGCCGATCTCGGAGGGGGTCAGCTCGGGGCGCTCGCGCACGAACGTCACCAGCCGTCCGGCCTGGGCCCGCAGCGCCTCCGCGGTCCTGCCGGCCACCAGCCACGGGACGGCTGCGGGCTCGACCCGCGGCGCCGCCTCGACAGGCTCGGTCTCCGGGGCCTCCTCCAGGATCACGTGGGCGTTGGTGCCGCTCAGCCCGAACGAGGAGACGCCGGCGCGGCGCGGGTGCCCGTCGCGCTCCCAGGCGCGGGCCTCGGTCAGCAGTTCAACAGCTCCGGTTGACCAGTCGACGTGGGGCGAGGGCTGGTCAACATGGAGGGTGCGCGGCAGCAGGCCGTGGCGCATGGCCATGACCATTTTGATGATGCCGCCGACGCCGGCGGCGGCCTGGGTGTGGCCGATGTTGGACTTCAACGAGCCCAGCCACAGCGGTTGACCACTTTCCGCGCGCTCCTGGCCGTAGGTGGCCAGCAGCGCCTGGGCCTCGATCGGGTCGCCGAGCGTGGTGCCCGTGCCGTGCCCCTCGACGGTGTCGACGCCGGCCGCGGTGAGGCCGGCCGTGGCGAGGGCCTGCTCGATGACGCGCTGCTGCGAGGGGCCGTTGGGGGCGGTCAGTCCGTTGGAGGCGCCGTCCTGGTTGACGGCGGAACCGCGTATGACGGCCAGCACCTCATGACCGTTGCGCCGCGCGTCCGACAGCCGCTCCACGACCAGCACGCCGACGCCCTCGCCCCAGCCGACGCCGTCGGCGGCGCCGGAGAACGCCTTGCAGCGGCCGTCGGGGGAGAGGCCGCGCTGGCGGCTGAAGTCGACGAAGGTGTCGGGCGTGGACATCACGGTGACGCCGCCCGCCAGGGCGAGCGAGCACTCGCCGTTGCGCAGCGCCTGGATCGCCCAGTGGAGGGCGACCAGCGAGGAGGAGCAGGCCGTGTCGACGGTGACCGCCGGCCCCTCCAGGCCGAGGGCGTAGGCGACGCGGCCGGAGACCACGCTGGCGAGGCTGCCGTTGCCGAGGTAGCCGGCGAGTTCCTCGGAGACCTGGCCGAGCCGGGTGCTGCCCCAGTCGTGGTACATGACGCCGGCGAAGACGCCGGTCTGGCTGCCCCGGGCCGACAGCGGGTCGATGCCGGCGCGCTCCAGCGCCTCCCAGGAGGTCTCCAGCAGCAACCGCTGCTGCGGGTCCATCGCGGACGCCTCGCGCGGGCTGATGCCGAAGAAGTCGGCGTCGAACTGGGCGGCCTCGTGGAGGAAACCACCCTCCCTGGTGAGGCTCTTACCAGGTACGCCCGGCTCCGGGTCATACAGGTCCGCGGTGTTCCAGCCCCGGTCCTCGGGGAACGTGGAGACGCCGTCGCGCTCGTCGGCGACCAGTCGCCACAGCTCCTCGGGACTGGTAACCCCGCCGGGGAAGCGGCAGCTCATCCCGACGATGGCCAGCGGCTCGTCGTCAACCGGCCGCGCGGAAACGGTCGTTGACGTGGCGGGTGCGCTGCCGACGGCCTCGCGGACGAGATGGTCGGCGAGTGCGGCCGAGTTGGGGTGGTCGAAGACCAGGGTGGGGGGCAGCCGCAGGCCGGTCGCCCTGATCAGCAGGTTGCGCAGTTCGACGGCGGCCAGCGAGTCGAAGCCCAGTTCCTGGAACGCGCGGGACGGCGCGATGGCCTCGGCGCCCTCGTGGCCCAGCACGGTGGCCACCTGGGAGCGGACCAGTTCCAACACGTAACGTTCGCGTTCGGCACTGGTCAGTTCGGTGAGCCGACGGGCGAACGGGGTGCCGGACGTCGGCGTCTCGGCGGTGGCGTCGGCGCGGCCCGCGCCGCCGTCGGCGACGGTGCGCGGCGCCGGGCGGACGACGCCGCGCAGCAGCGGCGGCACGCCGTCGGGCCGGGCGCGGACGGCGGTGGCGTTGATCCGCACGGTCAGCGCCACGGGGTTGTCGTCGCCGGCCAGCGCCCGGTCGAAGAGGGCCAGGCTGTCGGCGGGGGAGAGCGCCACCAGCCCCTGCCGGTCGATGCGCTGCACGTCGGCCGCCTTCAGCGTGGCGGCCATGCCGTGCTCCCCGGTCCAGGCGCTCCACACCTGCGCCTGGGCCGGGAGGCCGAGGGCGTGGCGGTGGTGGGCGAGGGCGTCGAGGAACGCGTTGGCGGCGGCGTAGTTGCCCTGGCCCGGGGCGTCGAGCAGCCCGGCGGCCGAGGAGAACAACACGAAAGCTGACAGGTCAAGTTCACTGGTCAACTCGTGCAGGTACCAGGCGGCGTCGGCCTTGGCGCGGAGCACGGTGTCGAGGCGCTCGGGGGTGAGCCCGGCGAGCAGGGCGTCGTCGAGCACGCCGGCCGTGTGGACGACCCCGGTCAGGGGGGCCTCGGCGGGGACGGCCGCCAGCAGCGAGGCCAGCGCCTCGCGGTCGGCGACGTCGCAGGCGGCGACGGTGACCTCGGCGCCCGACTCGGCGAGTTCGGCGACCAGTTCGGCCGCGCCGGCGGCCCGTTCACCGCTGCGGCTGGCGAGCAGCAGACGGCGGACGCCGTGCTCGGTGACGAGGTGCCGGGCGACCAGGCCGCCGAGCCCGCCGGTGCCGCCGGTGACCAGGACGGTGCCGCCCTCGGTCCAGGGCGAGGGGGTCTCCGGCGCCGGTGCCGGCAGCCGGATGGCGCGCGGCAGTCGGACGGCGTCGTCGCGCAGCGCCAACTCCGTCTCGCCGGTGGCCTGTTCGATGGCGAGCACGGCGGCGGCGATCCGCTCGGGGCGGGTGGGGCTGTCGGCCGCGTCGTCCACGAGGACGAAGGCGCCGGGGTGTTCGGCCTGCGCCGAGCGGACCAGTCCCCGGACGGCGGCGGCCACCGGGTCGGCGGGCGGGTCGCCCGGAACGGCGGCCAGGGCGCCGCGGGTTACCAGTACGAGCCGGGCCTCGGAATGACGCTCGACCGCCGTCCACGCCTGGAGCAGCGCGAGCGCGTGCGAGGTGGCGGCGCGCAGCCGTTCGGGGGTGGTGCCCTCCGACGGGAGGACGCCGTTGACGAGATGGAGGCCCGGCACGGCCTCGGCGCCGGGCGCCAGGTCGGCGGCCGTCTCAACGGTGGTCCACGGCGTGGTCGGCGCGGCCGAGGGAACGGCGCCGTGCCGCTGCCAGGTGAGGCCGTAGACGGGGCCGGCGTCGGCGCGGAGCGCCTCGGCGGGCACCGGGCGGGAGACGAGGGAGTCGACGGTGGCGACGGGGGCGCCGGCGGGGTCGGTCAGTTCGACGGTCAGCGACTCGCCGCCGGCCTGGTCGCCCACGGGGGTGACGCGGACCCGCACGGTGGCGGCGCCCCTGGCGTGCAGCCGCACCCCGGTCCAGGCGAACGGGATACTGGCGCGCCCCGCATCGGAGGCGGCGCCCTTCTCGGAGGAGCCGGGCTCCAGCAGCTCCGCGCAGTGCAGCGCCGCGTCGAGCAGCGCCGGGTGGAGCCCGAAGTCGGCGGCCTCGGCGGCGACTTCGGGGGGCAGCGCGACCTCGGCGTAGACGGCTCCCTCCAGGAGCCAGGCGGCGCGCACGCCCTGGAAGACCGGGCCGTAGCCGTATCCCCGGGCGGCGAGCCCGGCGTAGAGGCCGCCGACGTCGACGGCGGTCGCGCCGGCCGGCGGCCAGGCCGCCCCGGTCTCCCGCGCGGTCGCGGCGGCCGGTCGTCCGGGCGCGAGGGCGCCGGTGGCGTGCAGCGTCCAGGGCACGTCCTCGGCGTCGTCGGGGACGCCGCCGGCGGTCTCCTCGGCGCGCGAGTAGACCTCGACGGCGCGGCGGCCGGACTCGTCGACGCCGCCGACCGTCACCTGGAGGGCGACCCCGCCGTGTTCGGGCAGCACGAGCGGGGCCTGGAGGGTCAGTTCCTCGACGGTGGGGCTGCCCGTGAGTTCACCGGCGTGCGCGGCGAGCTCGACGAGCGCGGTGCCGGGCAGCAGCACCGTGTCGAGGATCGCGTGGTCGGCGAGCCAGGGGTGGGCGGCGGCGGAGAGCCGGCCGGTGAGCACCATGCCGCCGGTGCCGGGCAGGGCGACGGCGGCGCCGAGCAGCGGGTGGCCGGCGGGCGCCTGGCCGAAACCGGTGGTGTCCCTGGGCGCTTCGGTGCCGCGCAGCCAGTAGTGGCGGCGCTGGAAGGCGTAGGTGGGCAACTCGACGGCGGGCTCGGTCCGTTGGGCGAACGCGGTGCTCCAGTCGACGGAACCGCCGGCCGTGTGGACCCGGGCCAGCGCGGCCAGCAGCTCGGCCGGTTCGGGCCGGTCGCGGCGCAGCGTGGCGAAGCAGCGGGCGTCGCCGGTGAGCGAGGCGCGGGCCAGCGCGGTGAGGGTGCTGTCGGGGCCGACCTCCACGAAGGTCGCGATGCCGGCGTTCTCCAGCGTCGTGACGCCGTCGCCGAAGCGCACGGCCTCCCGCACGTGCCGCACCCAGTACTCGGGGTCGCACACCTCGTCGGCGGTGGCCAGCGCGCCGGTGACGTTCGAGACCAGCGCGACGCGCGGGGGCGCGTAGTCCAGGACGGAGGCGACGCGGCGGAACTCGGCCAGCATCGGCTCCATCAGCGGCGAGTGGAAGGCGTGCGAGACGCGCAGCCTGGTGGTGCGGCCCTCGATCCGCTCCGCGATCCGGGCGACGGCCTCCTCCGCGCCGGAGACCACCACGGAGCGCGGGCCGTTGACGGCGGCGATCGCGAGGTCGTCGCGGTCGCCGAGCAGCGCGCGCACGGCGTCCTCGGTGGCCTCGACGGCCAACATGGCCCCGCCGGCCGGGAGTTGGCCCATCAGTCGGGCGCGGGCGCTGACCAGGACGGCGGCGTCCTCCAGGGAGAGCACGCCGGCGACATGGGCGGCGGCGATCTCGCCGACGGAGTGCCCGGCGACGTAGTCGGGGCGCAGCCCGAACGACTCCAGCAGCCGGTGGAGGGCGACCTCGACGGCGAACAGCGCCGGCTGGGTGTACTCGGTGCGCTCCAGGGTCTCCCGTTCGTCCTCCCGCCACATCACCTCGCGCAGCGGGCGTTCCAGCATCGGGTCGAACTGGGCGGTGACGGCGCCGAGCGCGGCGGCGAAGACGGGGAACGTCTCGTACAACTCCCGGCCCATGCCGGTGCGTTGGCTGCCCTGGCCGGAGAAGAGAAAGGCGGTCTTGCCGCGCGGCGCGGTCTCGTCGCCGGTGACCAGGCCGCCGGTCTCCCGCTGCCCGGCGGCGAGGGCGGCCAGCGCCCGCAGGGCGTGGTCGCGGTCCTCGGCGAGGACGACGGCGCGTCGCTCCAGGGCGGCGCGGGTGGTGGCCAGCGCGTGGCCGGCGTCGGCGAGGTCGGTGTCCCGCTCGGTGAGGTGGGCGTGGAGCGCGGACGCCTGGGCGCGCAGCGCGTCGCCGGTCCGGGCGGAGACGACCAGTGGGGTCAACGGCAGTGCGGGGCCCGGGAGTTCGGCCTCGGGCTGCTCCGCGGGCTCCTCGGCGGGCGCCTCCTCCAGGATGACGTGGGCGTTGGTGCCGGAGATGCCGAACGAGGAGACGCCGGCGCGGCGCGGCCGGTCGCCCGGCTCCCAGGGGCGGGCCTCGGTCAGCAGCTCGACGGCGCCGGCCGACCAGTCGACGTGCGGGGTGGGCGCGTCGACATGCAGTGACCTGGGCAGTCGCCGTTCCCGCATGGCCATGACCATCTTGATGACGCCGGCGACGCCGGCGGCGGCCTGGGTGTGACCGATGTTGGACTTGATGGAGCCCAGCCACAGCGGCTCGCCGCCCTCCGGCCGTTCCTGGCCGTAGGTGGCCAGCAGCGCCTGGGCCTCGATCGGGTCGCCCAGGGTGGTGCCGGTGCCGTGCGCCTCGACGGCGTCGACGTCGGCGGGGGTGAGCCGGGTGGCGGCGAGGGCCTGCTCGATGACGCGCTGCTGGGAGGGGCCGTTGGGGGCGGTCAGCCCGTTGGAGGCGCCGTCCTGGTTGATGGCGGAGCCGCGGACGACGGCCCACACGCGGTGCCCGTTGCGGCGCGCGTCGGAGAGGCGTTCCAGCACCAGCACGCCGGCGCCCTCGCCCCAGCCGGTGCCGTCGGCGGCGGCGGCGAACGGCTTGACGCGGCCGTCGGCGGCGAGCCCGCGCTGGCGGCTGAACGCGGTGAAGACCCCCGGGTTGCCCATGACGGCGACGCCGCCGGCGAGCGCCAGGGTGGACTCGCCCGCGCGCAGCGACTGGCACGCCAGGTGCAGGGCGACCAGCGAGCCGGAGCAGGCGGTGTCGACGGTGAGGGTGGGGCCCTCAAGTCCGAGCGCGTAGGCGGCGCGGCCGGAGACCACGCTGGGCGCGGTGCCGGTGAGCAGGTAGCCGTCGAGGCCGTCGGGCGCCTCGTGGAGGCGGACGCCGTACTCCTGCGGTTCGGCGCCGACGAAGACGCCGGTGGTGCTGCCGCGCAGGGTGTGCGGGTCGAACCCGCCGCGTTCCAGGGCCTCCCAGCACAGTTCGAGGACGAGCCGCTGCTGCGGGTCCATCGCGGTGGCCTCGCGGGGGCTGATGCCGAAGAAGTCCGCGTCGAACTCGCCCGCCGAGTCCAGGAACGCGGCGTGCCGCACATAGCTCTTGCCGGCCTTGCCGGGGTCCGGGTCGTAGATGCCGTCGATGTCCCAGCCGCGGTCGTCCGGCAGCGGGGAGAGCACGTGCCGCTCGTCGTCGACCAGTCGCCACAGGGCGTCGGGCGAGGTGGCGCCGCCGGGGTAGCGGCAGCCGACGCCGACGATGGCGATGGGCTCGTCCGAGAGGGCGGGCGCCCGTTCGGCGAGGGTGGCGCGGGGCGCGGCGGGGGTGTCCTCGCCGACGAGCGCGTCGTCCAGGAAGAGCGCGACGGCGCGGGGCGTCGGATGGTCGAAGACGAGCGTCACCGGCAGGTCGACGCCGGAGGCGGCGGCGAGGCGCTCGTGCAGGTCGACGGCGGCCAGCGAGTCGAAGCCCAGGTCCTGGAAGGTGAGGTCGGCGCCGGAACCGTCGGGCGGGTCCTGGTCGATGGCCGTCAGGACCGCCTCGGTGTGGGTCCACACGAGGTCAACGAGGATGTCCTCACGCGCGGTCGCCGGCAGTCCGGCGAGGCGCTCGGAGAGGGCGGCCTCGCTGCCCCTCGCGTCGTCTGCCGACTTCGGAATGAGGTCTTCGGGCTCGCTCATGCGCGCACTCCACCACCTCGGCGGACGGGGGTCATACCCCTATCGCCCCCTACCGGCCCGGGCGGTTCCCTGGCAGGTCAGGCGTGTGCGCGGACCACCTCGGAGAGGTGCTCGACGAAGTCGGCGTGACGGTCCGTCAGATAGAAGTGGCCGCCGGTGAACCACCGCAGACCGAAGGGGCCCGCGGCGTGCGCGGCCCAGGCGCGCGCCATCTCGGGGGAGACCTGGGTGTCGCTGTCGCCCATGAAGACCTCGACGGGCGCGGTCAGCCGGGCGTCGGGCGCGCCGGCATAGGTCTCGATGGCCCGGTAGTCGCCGCGCATCGAGGGCAGCAGCGCCTCGCGCATCTCGGGGTCGTCGAGCAGCCTGCTGTCGGTGCCGCTGAGGGTGCGCAGCTCGGCGATGATGCCGTCGTCGTCCCGCAGGTGCACGTTCTCCGTGCCGGTCAGCGCGGGCGCGCGGCGGCCGGAGGCGACCAGGACGCTCGGCGGGCGGCCCTCGGCCTCCATGCGGAGCGCGACCTCGAACGCGACGGCCGAGCCCATGCTGTGGCCGAAGAGCGCCAGCGGCGCCTCCCGCCAGGGCCGCAGCGCGTGGAACGCCCGGTCGGCGAGCGTCCGCAGGTCGGTGACCGGCTCCTCGGAACGGCGGTCCTGGCGGCCGGGGTACTGCACGGCGAGCACCTCGATCTCCGGGTGGAGCGAGGCGGAGACGGCGTGGAACGCGCTGGCGGCGCCGCCGGCGTGCGGGAAGCAGACCACGCGGGCCTTGGCGTCGGGGGCGGGGTGGAACCGGCGGATCCACAGGTCGCTGTCTACGGCTCTCGACATCCTTATCCCCGCTCCCGCGCTCCCGCTGCCATGGCGAAGCCATGGTGGGCGGGGCGGACGCGGAGGCCAACCCCTATCGCACCCTTGAACCGGCCGGTCAGGGCCCGTCTTTCGGGTCTTCGCCGGAAGCCGACCGGCGAAGATCCAAACGAGACGACCTAACGCCCGCCGGTGAGCGAGGCGGAGCGGGCGTGGCCGTTGTCGCCGTTGCCGGAGCTGCCGCTCGCGCCGTTGTCGCCGTGGGGTGCCGCCTCGGGCGGGGCGGACGCCTCGGCCCTGGCGTCGGCGATGAAGCCCGTGGTGCGGCGCAGCGCCCGGGCGAACTCCGCGCCCGTGGGGGCGCTGTCCTCCAGGCCGACCGCGTACTGCATCAGCAGCCCGGTCACCAGCGTCATGTAGAACGAGCCGAGAACCCTCTCGTCCTCGCTGCTCACCTCCTCCTCGGGCACGCCCTGGAAGAGGGCGGCCAACGCCCGGCGTGCCTCGGGCTGCGCGGCGCGCAGCACCGTCATCAGCTCCGGGTCGTCGTCCGCCTGCACCAGCGCCTCGAACTGCGCGCGCCACAGGCCCCGGTGCTCCTCCAGCAGCTCGACGGCCCGCTGCCAGCTGCGCTCCTGCCGGACGAGCGGGTCGATGTCCGGGGCCAGCTCGGCGTTGAGCGCCAGCTGCATGTCCTCGGCCCAGTCACCCATGGCCTGGAGCAGGGCCTGGCGCATCAGCGCCTGTTTGGACCCGTAGTGGTAGCCGATGGAGGCCAGGTTGGCGCCGGAGGCGGCGGCGATGTCGCGCGCGGTGGTGCGCAGATACCCCTTGTCCAGTAGGCAGCGCTTCGCGCCCTCCAGTAGATCGTCACGAGCTCCCATGGGGCCAGCGTACTGCACGGTTGTTTTAAACGGCTCTATTAGACGACCGTCTCAGACGTGCGTCTCAGACGCCCGTATTAGACAGCCGTATTAAACGCGTGTACATTGAGTGCCATGACAGACGCCACCGTGCCCTCGCCCCCGGGCCCGTCCTCTCTCCCGCCGCGCGCCGGTCGGCGGGAGTGGACGGCCTTCACCGTCCTGCTGTTGCCGCTGCTGCTGGTGTCGATGGACGTGTCCGTCCTCTACTTCGCCATCCCGGCCCTCAGCGCCGACCTGGAGCCGACCGGCACCCAGCAGCTGTGGATCTTCGACATCTACGCGTTCATCATCGCGGGCCTCCTGATCACCATGGGCTCGCTCGGTGACCGCATCGGTCCGCGAAAGCTGCTGCTCATCGGCGCCACGGCGTTCGGCCTCGCCTCGCTGGCCGCGGCGTACGCGACCAGCCCCGAGATGCTGATCGCCGCCCGCGCGCTCCTCGGCCTCGGTGGCGCCACGCTGATGCCCTCCACGCTCAGCCTGGTGCGGCGCATCTTCCGGGACGACAAGCAGCGTTCGGCCGCGATCGCCATCTGGTCCGGCGCGATGGCCGGTGGTGTGGCGCTCGGTTCGGTGCTCAGCGGCGTGCTGCTTGAGTACTTCTGGTGGGGCTCGGTCTTCCTGATCAACCTGCCGGCGATGGTGCTGCTGCTGGTGGCCATGCCGCTGCTGGTCCCCGAGTTCCGCGACACCAACCCGGGCAAGTTCGACCTGGTCAGCGTCCCGTTGTCGATGGCGGCCGTGCTGCCGGTGGTCTACGCCCTCAAGGAGTTCGCCGCCGAGGGCTACGACGTCACCTACGTGGTGAGCATGGCGGTCGGCCTCGGCTTCGCCGCCCTGTTCGTCTACCGCCAGCGCACGTACCACAGCCCGATGGTGGACCCCGCGCTCTTCCGGAACTCCGGGTTCGGCTCGGTCATGGTCCTCAACATGCTGGTCATGTTCGCCATGATGGGCTCGGCGTACTTCACCGCCCAGTACCTCCAGTCGGTGCTCGGCAAGTCCGCGCTGGAGGCCGCCCTCTGGAGCCTGCTGCCCTCGGTCGCCGTCCTGATGAGCGCGCCGGCCGCCGCCGCCGCGGCCCAGGCGTTCGGCCGACGGCCCGTCATCGTCGTCGGGTTCGCCGTCGCCACGGCCGGGTTCGGGGTGCTGACCCAGGTCGGCACGGACTCGCTGTGGGTGCTGATCGCGGGCGCCGGCATCCTCGGCGGCGGCGTCGTCGGCGTCCTCTCCCAGGTCGTCGACATCGCACTGGGCATCTCGCCCACCCACCAAGCCGGGTCGGTCTCGGCGCTCTCCGAGACCGCCACCGAATTCGGCGGCGCCCTGGGCATGGCCGTCCTGGGCAGCGTCGGCACCGCGGTGTTCCGCAACGACATCGAGGACACGCTGCCCGAAGGGCTCCCCGCCGAGGCGGCCGACGCCGCGGGGGAGACCATGGCCGGCGCCGCCCACGTCGCCAGCACGCTGGACGGGCAGTTGGCCCTGGACGTCCTGGAGTCCGCCCGCGAGGCCTACACCAACGGCTTCAACCTGGCCGCGGGCGTCGGCGCCGTGCTCCTGCTGGGAGCCACGCTGCTGGCCGCCTTCGCCCTCCGCGGGGTCGCCGCGGCGGAGAAGGGCGCGGTCTCCGTTGACCACGGCGGCGGCGAGCCGACGCCGGCCCCCGAGCGGCGGACCCCCGAGCACCACTGACCACACCCCGCGCCACCGCGCACCACCGGGCAGTACCGAGCAGCACCCCCACGGGGTCACCACCGCACCACGGTGACCGGCTCCGCGTCAGGGCACGGACGCGGAGCCACCCCCGGACCCCACGCCCGACCAGGCCGGCCTGGTCGGGCGTGGCCCCCCGCTTCGGGACCGGACCCCCGCTGGTCCCGAACAAGGGAGGGGCGGAGACGGCGTACACCGTCTCCGCCCCTCCCGCTTCTCGTTCCGAAGAGCCACGGCTCCCCGGACGGCCGGGTCAGGCCAGCGGCATCACCTGCACGTCCCGGAACCACACGTCCGAGCCGGTGTGGTGGTTCTGCAACCCGACGCGGCCCGAGCTGAGATCACGCTCCGGGTCGGCGCCCTCGGTGTCGAAGTCGTTGATCAGCACGTCGTTCAGATAGACCTGGACGCGCAGGCCCTCGACCACGATCTCGTAGCTGTTCCACTCGCCCGGCGGGTTCAGCGCCCCGTCGCGCGCCTCGATGTCGGCGCCCTGGAAGTTGTAGATCGCGCCGGTGGTCTTCTCCGGCTCGTCGGTCGCGTCGATCTGCACCTCGAAGCCCTGGTTGCGCACCTCGGGGTCGCCCTGCGGGTCGGGGACGCCGATGTGCACGCCCGAGTTGTCGTCGCCGCCCATCTTCCAGTCCAGCTTCAGCCGGTAGTCGGTGAACTCCTCGGGGTGCGTCAGCAGCCCCAGCCCGCCCACCGAGCGGATCGTGCAGTCCGCCTGGTGGATGAAGTCACCGGGCGCCGCCATGTCCCAGTCGGCCAGCGAGCCCTCGGTGCCGTCGAAGAGCATCCGGTAGCCCTCGTCCGGCTGCGCCGGGGCGCACGGCTCCCGCTGGATCCGCAGATGGTCCCAGTTGACGTGGCGGTCGTCGTCCTCGCCGGCCGAGACCGTGATGGTGTTGCTCCCCTCCTGGAGCTCCAACTGCTCCACGTGGTCCGCCCACGCGTTCCACACCTCGGTCGTCTCGACCGCGATCTGGCCCTTGTCCTCGCCGTTGACGTCCAGCGAGATCGTCTTGGTGCCGACGTAGGGGTTGGGGCCGTTGGCGTAGCGGAACGTCACCGGGTAGGTGCCGGCCTCGTCGACGGACACGTCCCAGGTCAGCTGGGAGCCGATGTTGTCGAACCCGTCGACATAGCCGCCACCGGTGTGGTTGCCGTGCTCGTCGTCGATGTCCGCCAGGCCGGCCAGCGTCCCGTCCTCGGCTTCGTAGACGCCGATCTCGTTCGGCGGCTCCTCGTAGTTGGGGATGGTGTGCACCGTGTACCAGGCCTCGGTGCTCCACAGTTCCGTGCCGTCGGCCGCCTCGAACGGGCGGGGCGAACGGACGTGCGCCACGCGGTCCTCACGCAGCCCCGGGATCTCCAGGCTCACCGTGCGGCCGTCGTCCGAGACGGAGGCACCGGTGACCGCGAGCACCTCCTCGTTGCGCTTCTCCCCGCCGTACGCTTGCGTCGGGGTGTAGGACCACTGCTCCACCTCGTACCGCTCGGCCGCGTTCTCCACCACGTCCTCGGCGACCGGCTTGGTGTACGTCAGGTCGAACCCGGACTCCGTGACCTCCATCGACAGGATGTCCATCGCGGCGTCCTCGGACGTCTGCGTCAACTTCTGGAGGCCGTAGGGGAACTTGCCCGGCTGCTCCCAGTTGCCGCCCCCGCCGATGCCGCCGACGTAGAACGAGCCGTCGGGACCGATCGCCAGCCGGCTGACGCCCGACTCAAGGCCCTGGGTCATCCGGAAGACGGCGCCCTGCTTCCGGCCGTCGACCTCCTCCAGATAGGCCCGCTGGATGCCGCCGTAGGTGACGTCACCGAAGACCAACTGACCCGCGAACGGTCCCTCCTGGACCACCATCGGGTTGGTCGGGGAGTTGGAGATCTCGCCGTGCGGCAGCCACAGCACCGGCTCGGTGACGGGCTGGTCGTCGAACGGCCCGGGCGGCGTCGTGTAGTGGTTGTAGAACGCGCCCTCCTCGATCTCCAGCAGCTTCGAGGACGGCAGCCAGTCACCCTGGTTGTCCGTCACGAAGACCTCGCCCTCGGGACCCCAGCCGATGCCGTTGGGGGTGCGCAGGCCGCCGGCGACGTACTCCAGCTCGCCGGTCTCCTTCTCGATCCGCACCGAGGTGCCGCGGTTCTCCACGTGCTGGGGGACCGTCGTCCTGCCGCCGGGGGTGATCGCCACCGACAGGTTGAGGTAGTAGTACTCCTCGTCGGCCAGCAGCCCGAAGCCGAACTCGTGGTAGGTGCCGCCGCTCGGCCAGGTCGCCAGGGACTCCTTGTCCTCGTAGATCCCGTCGCCGTCCGCGTCGATCAACCGGCTGAGCTGGTGCTTCTCGGCGACGACGACCTCGCCGTCCTCGACCAGCACGCCCTGCGGCTCGTTCATGTCGGTCGCCACCACCTCGGTGGTGACGTCCGCCGGGTCCGCGTCCTCGCCGACCGTGCCGTCCACGATCTCCACCGCGCCGTCGAAGCTCTCCCGGCCGGCCCAGGTGGTGATGACCATGCGCCCGTCGTCGAACCAGTCCATGCCGGTGATCCGCGGCTCGTAGCCCTCCGGACGCAGGTCCGTCACCTCGTAGTTGGGGTGCACGCCCGCCAGCGGCGCGCCGTCCCCGGGGCTGGCGTCCACGTCGGAGCAGGACTTCACGCCGGGCGAGGTCACCCGGGTGACGCCCTCGTCCGTGCTCAGCGCCGATTCCGGCACCAGCTCGAAGTCCTCCTGCCCCGGCGGGCTCCACTCCAGGCGCAGGGCCTTGTCGTACGCGCCCTGGAAGTACTCGATGCGCAGGGCGTGCGCCCCGGCGGTCAGCTCCGCCGTGCCGTCGACGGCCGTCGGCGGCTGCCGCTGGTCGTTGACGATGATCTCCTCGTCGTCCAGGTACAGACGCGAGCCGTCGTCACTGATCAGCCGGAAGTCGTAGGTGCCGTCGTCCGGGACGTGGATGTTCCCGATCACATGGGCGACGAAGTTGTTGCCGATGCCGCCGAAGTCCTCGTCGGACTCCCAGTCGACGGTCGGCCGCAGCACGTCGATGTTGGGGGTCTGGCCCTCGGTCAACTGGCAGATCTGCTCCAGTTCGAGCCCGACGTCGAAGGCCCGCAGCGTGACTCCCGGCTCCTGCGGCGGCAGTTCGTCCTCCGGCGCCGCCTGGGCCGCGCCGATCGGCAGGACCACCGCGGCGACCAGGCTGACGCCCAGGGTCGCCGCCGGAAGGCGGCGCCGTCTGGCGCGTGGTCTCACATGCATGGACAGACTCCTTTGATGCGACTCGTGCGACTCGGGAAGAACCCCTTCGTCGGTTCGTTCGGCGGAATCGGCGAAGGGGCGGTCTAGGGCGTGCGGGAATGCGCGCGCAGGGCAGGTCTGATCGGCCGGTGACCCGCGCCGGATACGCGCGGCGGGGGAAACGGCGAATGAACGGGCAGGACGGAATGATCTCCGTGCGTTCGGCGCGACGGTAACGCCCGTCGGCCGTGCTCGATTTCACGCCGGATTCAGCCGGCGTGTATCAGGGGTTCGGCCTGCGCACGGCCGGGAACGGCCGCTGGCCTGCGCGAACCTGATGGGCCATCACTCATGCGCGAATTCGCCGCGCCCATGGGCGGAAGCGCCCACGGCGCGCGGGTATTCGCGCTACCTGGTGTCGCGAACGGGGGGTGCGGGGGTGGCGGACACGGCTCGGTTGCGGCGCTTCGTCAGGTGCGGGAGGAAGGGCGACGATGGAGACACAGGCAACCCTCGTTCGCTCGACAGAAAGCGGTTTCTATCGCTGGAAATTACGGTCGCCTCTATCGGGTGTCAATAACGTGCGCAGGAGTTGAGGATGATTCACATCCATGACCCGGGCAAAACCCGGACAACCCCCAGGAATCGCTTAACCGCTCCCGACCGCGCCGTCACGCGGCGGGCACGAGGCCCGCATGATCACCTCGCCCGGCACGCTGATGTCCTGGCTCGGCGGACCGTCCGCGCCCAGCGCGAGGTCGGCCGCCCGCCGCCCGATCGCCGCCAGCGGGAAGCGCACCGTGGTGAGTTGGGGCGTGACGTCCGCCGCCGTCTCGATGTCGTTGAAGCCGGTGACGGCGATGTCGCGGCCCGGCTCGATCCCGCCGTCCCGCAGCGCCGTCATCGCGCCGACCGCCATGAAGTCGTTGCCCGCGCAGAGCACGTCGGCGCCGCCGATCCGCCCCGACTCGATCAGCCGCCGCGTGGACCGGTACCCGCCGGAGCGGTCGAAGGTGTCGCTCTCGACCACCGCGATCCCGCCGCCCAGCGGCGCAAGCCCCCGCCGCAGCCCCTCGGTCCGCTCGGTCACGGTCTCCAGCCGTTCCGACCCCGTGACCACCGCCGCCCTGCGGTAGCCGTGGCGGGCGATCGCGGTGCCGAGGTCGCGGGCGCCGGCCGCGTTGGCCGGGCGCACCGCGCCGAGGCCGCCGGCCGGCTGGCTCAGGAAGACCGCCCGCCCGCCGCTGTCGGCGAACGCCCGCAGCTCGGCGAGGAGCGCGTCGGTGTGCGGGTTCCCCGCGATGCGGCTGCCGCCGACCAGGATCGCGCGCGGTCGCTGGCCCCGGATCGTGCGCACCGAGGTCAGCTCGCGCGCGCTGTCACGTGCGGTGATCGCGATGGTCACGATGACGCCGTGGGTGTGCGCCGAGCTGACGACGCCCTCGGCGATCGCCGAGAAGTAGGGATCGTCGATGGAGCTGACGAGCAGCGCCAGCACGGGGGAGCTGCCCCGCGCCATGGCCTGCGCCGACAGGTCCGTGCGGTAGTCCAGCTCCGCCGCCGCGCGCAGCACCCGCGCGCGGTGCTCGGCGCCCACCTTGCGGTCGCTGTCGTTGAGCACCCGCGAGGCCGTGGCCAGCGAGACCCCCGCGCGGGCGGCCACGTCGGTCAGGGTTGGATTGCCGCTGGACGCCCTGGCCCTCGGCTTGCGCTTCCCCTGTCCCGGTCCTTGCAAGGGCATTGACCCTCCAACTGGCATGTACCTAACATCCCCGAAACGGGAAAGCGCTATCCCGGCTTCCGCGAATCGTTGTGTAAGCGCTTTCCCAGCCCGGCGAGACTTCCCCCATCGTCCCTTGAAACGTGACGCGAGGTCCGCATGACCGAACTCACCCGGCAGACCCCAACTCTCCCCTCGGCCCGGCTCGTTCGGAGGCCGCGGCCCTCCCGGCGGCGTCGTGCCTCGCGTGGGCTGGTCGCGGCGCTCTACCCGGCCGTCTTTCTCGCGCTGGTGGTGGCGGCCTGGTTCTTCGCCACCGCCACCGAGATGGTCGAGCCTTACATCATCCCCTCGCCGGCCGACACCTGGGCGGCGTTCACCGACTACCCCGACTACCTGTGGGAACACACGCTCGTCACCACGCGGGAGACCCTCGCCGGCTTCGCGATCGCCGCGCTGGTCGGGGTGCTGGTCGCGGTGCTGATGGTCTACTCCTCGACGCTGGAGAAGACGTTCTACCCGCTGATCCTCTTCGCCCAGGTCATCCCGAAGATCGCCATCGCCCCGCTGTTCGTGGTGTGGCTCGGCTTCGGCACCAGCCCGAAGATCCTGGTGGCCGTGCTGATGGCCTTCTTCCCCGTGGTGATCTCCGGCATCAGCGGGCTGCGCTCCGTCGACCCCGAACTGCTGGAACTCACCTCGACCATGGGCGCCTCCCCGGTCAAGACCTTCCTCAAGGTCCGCCTGCCGGCCGCGCTCCCCGAGCTGCTCTCCGGGCTCAAGGTCGCCGCCACGCTGGCGGTCACCGGGGCGGTGGTCGGCGAGTTCGTCGGCGCCAACTCGGGGCTGGGGTACGTGATCCTCCAGGCCAACGGGAACATCGACACCGCCATGCTCTTCGCCGCGCTGATCATCATGTCCCTGCTCGGGGTGCTGCTCTTCGCGGTGATCCAGGTCGCCGAGATGTTCCTGATCCCCTGGCACGCGTCGCGCCGCAACCGCGGCTGAACGTCGCGCGGCGACGGCGGCCGAACGGCGCGCCGCGACGGCGGCCGAACGACCGGCTCGCGCCGCCGCCCTCCGTCTCGCGCGGGCCGCGCCCGGCACCACCCCACCCCTACTCCCCGCGCCTCGGCACCCCTATCAGCGTCGCCTCCGTCACCCTGCTCCTCCGTCACCCGGCACCTTTCTCGCCCGTTCCCTCCGTCCCGCACGACCGAAGGATGACCCATGGCCCTGCGCACATCCCTCAGTCCGAAGCGTTCGACCGGCCAGCCGCGCCCGCGCCCGGCGCGCGCCCGGCGCACCGCCCTGCTCGCCGGGGCCTGCGCCCTCGCCCTCGCCGCCTGCGGTGGCGGCGGTGGCGGCGGCGGGTCGGGCTCCGCCGACGGCACGGACGAGGTCACGCTCCAACTGAACTGGTATCCCTACGGGGAACACGCCCCCTTCTACTACGGCGTGGAGGAGGGGATTTTCGAGGAGCACGGCATCTCGCTCTCCATCGAGGCGGGCCAGGGCTCGGCCAGGACCGTGCAGGCTGTCGGCCAGCGGGACTTCGACTTCGGCTGGGCCGACGCGCCCGCCGTGCTGGCCAACATCGACCAGGGCGTCAACGTCCGGTCCGTCGCCGTCTTCCTCCAGTCCACGCCCTCGGCGGTCCAGGTCTTCAGCGACACCGGCATCGAGGAACCCGGGGATCTGCGCGGCAGCACCATCGCGGTCTCCGCCGGCGACGCGGTCACGCTCACCTTCCCGCTCTACCTGGACGCGGTCGGGCTGGCCGAGGGCGACGTGGAGCAGCAGAACCTCGACTCGGCCGGCAAGAACGCCGCGATGATGGTCGGCCAGGTCGACGGGCTGATCGGCTTCGCCCACGACCAGGGCCCGACGCTCTCCCACGAGAGCGGCAAGGAGGTCAACTACCTGCGCTACACCGACGCCGGGCTGAACTTCTTCAGCAACGGCCTGATCGCCCACGGCTCGACGCTCGCCGACGACCCGGAGCTGGTGGAACGGATGGTGGCCGCCACCTCGGAGGCGTTCGAGGCGGCGCGGCAGTCGCCGGAGGACGCGGTGGCGGCGATGGACGACGGCGATCCGCAGATGCCCAGCGCCGAGGTGCTGCTCAACCAGTGGGAGGCGACGATCCCGCTGCTGGCCACGGAGAACACCGAGGGCCAGGCGCCCGGCACCACCGACGAGGCGGACTGGCGGCAGACCATCGAGACGCTGGCCGAGGCCGGGCTGATCGACGAGGCGAGGGAGACGGAGGCGTACTTCGACGCCTCGTTCACGGGCGGCGGTGCGGCGGGCGACACCTCGGGCGATGCTGCGGACAGTGATGCCGGTGATGCCGGTGATGCCGGAGACGCGGGTGACGCGGGTGACGCGGGGGAGGGGGAGTGACGATGGCGGCCGAGACCGTTGACGGCGCGGCCCGGGGCGCCGGGGCGCCGTCCGAGGCGCCGATGGTGGACATCCGGGGGCTGGACGTCACCTTCCACTCCAAGGGCCGCACGGTGCACGCGCTCAGCGGCATCGACCTGGCCATCGAGCCCGGCGAGTTCCTGACCATCGCCGGCCCCTCGGGCTGCGGCAAGTCGACGCTGCTGCGCGTCATCGCCGGGCTGACCGAGGCGACGGCCGGCGAGGTCACGCTGCGCGGGACGCCGGTCGAGGGCGCACGGCGCGACGTGGGCTTCGTCTTCCAGCGCGCGGCGCTGCTCGACTGGCGGAACGCGCGGGGCAACATCCTCTTCCAGGCCGAGATGCGCGGACTGCCCAAGGCGTGGGCGCGCGAACGGGCCGACGCGCTCATGGAGATGACGGGGCTGACCGGCTTCGAGAACGCGATGCCCTACGAACTGTCCGGCGGAATGCAGCAGCGGGTCTCCCTGTGCCGGGCCCTGCTGCACGAGCCCGACGTGCTGCTCATGGACGAGCCGTTCGGCGCGTTGGACGCGTTGACCAGGGAGAACATGAACGTCGAGCTGCGCAGGATCTGGGAGGCCACCGGCATGACCGTGGTGCTGGTGACCCACTCGGTGGCGGAGGCGGTCTATCTGGCGTCGCGTTCGATCGTGATGGGGCCGCGGCCGGGGCGGATCATCGAGGAGTTCCCCATCGACCTGCCGGGGCACCGGGAGTACGAACCGACGCTGGAGAGCCCGGAGTTCCGCCGGGTCTCCGGCAGGGTGCGGGAACTGCTCGGCTCGGCGGCCCACGCGGAGTAGCCTGCCGGCGGCGTGTGGTCGACAACTCACCTTGCTGGTGGGGCGCCGTTGTCGTCTGCGGGGTGGTGCGGATGCACCGCGCAGTTCCCCGCGCCCCTTGGGGGTGCGTCGTGGCGGGGGTTCTCTCTGACCTGCGGGTTTGTCGCGGGTCTGTGCCACGGTGCACCTTGGGGGCGCGGGGAACTGCGCGAGCAACCAGCTGGCGGGGCGTGGTCGACCGCGGTGGGTAAGCACCCGGGACCGTGGTCGTCCGCCGCGAGCAACCGGCTGCCGGGACCGTGGTCGACCGCGGTGGGTAGGTACCCGGGACCGCGGTCGACCGTCAGCCGTTCAGACGCGGAAGATCTCCAGGAAGCTGCTCCAGAAGCCCTTCTTCGGTGGCGTCTTGCCCGAGCCCGCCGGGGGCACCGGGATGGGGGCCGCCGGCTGGGCGCCGGAGCCGGCGGCGGCGCGGGTGCCGGAGGTCCGGAACGCCGACGCCGTGCGGGTGGCCGGCGCGGGGCTGAACTCGACGGGCAGGGTGGCCAGCGCCCGGTGGAACGGGCCGGGCCGCCAGGCCAGTTCGGAGGCCGGCTGGCTGAGCGCGATGTCGGGCAGCGCGTTCAGCAGCTGCTCGATGGCGGCGACCGCCACGACCTGCGCGAGGCTCTTGGCCGGGCAGGCGTGGGGGCCCGCGCCCCAGGCGAGGTGGGCGCTGCGGCTGTGGGCCTGGCCCGCCTCGGTGAGCGCCGGGTCGTTGTTGGCGCCGGCGAAGCTGATGACGACCGGGGTGTTGGCCTTCGCCAGGACCCCGCCGAGGTCCACGTCCTGCAACGGGAAGTGGGTCGCGTAGTTGGCGATGGGCGGGTTGTTGAGCAGCACCCGGTCGAGGGCGTCCTCGACCTGCATACTCGGTTCGGCGCCGCCCCGTTCCAGCAGCAGGAGCAGGGAGTTGGCGATCAGGTTGCGTTCCGGCTCCACGCTGGCGCCGATCAGCATCACCAGCTGGTCCTTGAGCTCCTCGTCGCTGAGCCCCGCGGAGTGCTGGACGAGCCAGGAGGTGACGTCCTCGTCCGGGGTGCGGCGCTTGAGGGAGACCAACTCCAGGAAGCAGGCGGTCAGTTCCTCGCTGGCCGCCTGCGCGTCGCGGCCGTCGAACATGTCGGCCATCGCCGTGGTGACCCGGTCGCCGATGGTGGCGGGCGAGCCGAACAGCTTGTTGATCAGCAGCATCGGCAGCAGCTTGGCGTAGTCGTTGATCAGGTCCGCCCGGCCGGTCTCGCTGAACCGGTCGATCAGATAGGCGGCGATCGGTTCGACGTCGCGCCGCACCCGCGCCACGTTGAGCTTGTCGAGGCTCTCGGTGACGGCCTTGCGGAGCCTGAGGTGCTGGGCGCCGTCGGTGAACAGGCAGTTGGGCCGGTAGACCATCATCGGCAGCACCGGGCTGTCGAGGGGGATGCGGCCCTCGTTCAGGTCGGTCCAGCGCCGCCCGTCCCGGGCGAAGAGACCCGGGTTCTGGAGGACCCGCCGGGCGGTCTCGTGCTCGACGACGAGCGTCGCTTCGACGCCGGGCGCGAGTTCGACGGGGCCGGCCGGGCCGTGCGCCCTGAGGTAGTCGTAGACCTTCTCCGGGGCGTCGGCGAAGCCCTGGTCGTACATGGGGCATCTCGCCGCACCGGCGGCGGGGTTGTGCTCGTCCATCTTCGTGTCCTTTGGGGGCCCGGGCCCTTGGGGCCCGGTGAGGGGGGTCAGGCCGCGCGGTCGAGGAGGTGACGGACCAGGGCGATCAGGGCCTCGTTGGAGGAACGTCGGTCGCGCGCGTCGCAGTAGACGACGGGGGTCTCCGGGAGCAGGTCGAGCGCCTCGCGGATCTCCGCCTCGTCGAACTTCTCGGGGTCGGCGAAGGAGTTGACCGCGATGGCGTAGTCCAGGCCGTACTCGTCGAGCAGGTCGATGACGGGGAAGGTCTCCTCCAGCCTGGCGGGGTCCACCAGCAGCAGGGCGCCCAGCGCCCCGCGCGCCATGTCCTCCCAGACCTGGATGAAGCGGTGCTGCCCGGGGGTGCCGAAGAGGTAGAGCACCAGCTCGTCGCTGAGGGTCAGTCGGCCGAAGTCGAGCGCCACGGTGGTGGTCGCCTTGTTCGGCACGCCGCGCAGGTCGTCGACGTGTACCGACGCCTGGGTCATCTTCTCCTCGGTGCGCAGCGGAGCGATCTCGGAAAGCGACCCGATGAAGGTCGTCTTTCCCACCGCGAAATGGCCCACCACCAGGATCTTCGCGGCGGCGGTCACGTCGTCGGAGACGTAGATGGATCCGTTCACCGCGGCGTCAGCCGATGTTGAGGGCTTCGAGTCCATGCAGAACCTTCTCCAGAATCGGTCGGGGAACGCCCTGCGCCGGGGGCGGTTCGGCGCGGCGCAGGAGGTGGCCCTGATCGGCCAGGTCGGACAGCAGCAGCCGGGTGACCCCGACCGGCAGGCCGAGGTGGCCGGCGACCTCGGCGACCGACAGATAGCCGCCGGCGCAGAGGTCCCAGATGGCCCGCACCTCGGGGCTGGCGCCGGGCGGCAGCGTTCTGCCGGGCGCCAGACACACCAGGGCGTGCAGGGCGAGTTCGCCTTCGGAGGGCAGGGTGCGGCCCCCCGTGATGACATAGGAACGGACGAATCCGCTGGTCGCCGGGGTTTCCTCGTGGGGGGAACTCATGCGTCCGAGTCCGCGGTCAGACGAGGAGCCGCGCTCATGGCCTTGGCCAGCGCGCCCGTGGTCTTCTGCATCCGGATCGACATGGCCTCCATGTCCACGTCCAGGGTGGTCGAGACGGCGAGGTAGGAGCCGCTTCCGCCGGCGATCAGGAAGATCCAGCCGCCGTCGAACTCGATCAGCGTCTGCTTCCAGTGCCCGCCGTCGCCGAGGAACGAGGCCACGCTCCGGCAGAGGGACTGGAGGGAACTCATCGCCGCGGCGTTGCGTTCGGCGTCGTCCCGGTCGATGCCGTCGGAGCGTTGCATGAGCAGGCCGTCCGCCGAGACGAGGATGGCGTGGCGTGCCCCGCGCACTTCGAGCACGTCGTTCAACACCCAGGACAGATCTGCGCTCACTGGTTCTGAGGTCCTTCCGTGTTGTCTGAGTCGCGGCCGAGCGCGGTGCCCCGCGCGAACGCCTTGAGGCGTGAAGCGGTCTCCGCGTTGACGTCGTCCGCGCCGTGCTCCGACGGGGACGACGGCACCACCGTGACGGCGCCGCCGCGGCGCCGGCGGCGCTTGGGGAGGCCGCCGGCCGTCTGCCCGATGACCAGGGAGGCGATCGGGGTCGGCTTGTCCTCTTCCTCGTCCTCGTGGGACGTGTCGAGCGCGACCGGTTCCGGGGTGGGCAGCTCCGCCGTCAGCAGGCTCTCCGGTACCCGGATGACGGCGCGCACGCCGCCGTAGGGCGAGACGGCGTCCACGGAGACGTGGAACCCGTAGTGGGCGGCGAGCTTCCCGGAGAGGGCGAAGCCGAACTTCGGCGGGTCGCCCAGGCTGGTGATGTCGACGGCGCCGCCGGAGGAGAGCAGGGACGCGGCGCGCGTCTTCGTCTCCTGGTCCATGCCGAGGCCGGCGTCGTCCACGATCAGGCAGATGCCGGTCGGCACGGGCTGCACGTTGATCTCGACGGGCGAGCCGGGCGCGCTGTACTTGGTGGCGTTGTCGAGCAGTTCGGCCAGCACCATGGCGACCGGTTCGACGGCCCGGCTGGAGACGGCGACGTTCGCCTGGGAGTGGATGCGCACCCGCTCGAAGCTGCGGATGCGGCCCTGCGCGCTGCGCGCCACGTCGTACACCGAGGCGTCGCGGTCCCTGCGGCCGAGCCAGCCGCCGCAGAGCACCGAGATGCCCTTGGTGCGGCGGCTGAACTGGCTGCCGGTGTGGTCGACCAGCATCAGGTCGGCGAGGAACGCGCGGTGGTCCCCGTATTTCTGCTGGAGCTCGTCCAGCAGGGCCAACTGCTCCTCGGCCAGGGTGGCCAGGGTGCCCACCGCCGACTTCAGGGTGGCCTTGGTCGCGGACTCCGCGTCCTTGCGCACCTCCTCAAGATCCGAGGCGTGCCGGGAGCTCTCACTGGAGTGGCGCGCCCGGAGGTCAGTCAACTGACCGCGTGCGGTGGTGAGTTCACCCTGAAGGGTGTTGTTGCTCGCGCGGAGTTGGACGTTGGTTCTCCGCGCTCGCGTCACTGCGAGGACCGCAGCGATGAGCACCACAAGCAGGACCCACAGAAGTGGGTCCGCAAACAATGACGTCATGAGACTCTCTTCAAGTCGCCTCGCGTCGGGATACCGATCGCTGGGGAAGCCCCCGGCAAGCGACCGCCGCGTTGCGGCCGTGGGGCTTTACCGGCGGATCAACGATCGCTCCTTCACGATGGGGCTGCTGTGGCTGTTCCCCCGTCGGCGCATGTGACGCACCGTCAGCCCGCTGAAAAGCGTATTGATCTTAACAGCCGGCGCCCCTGTCGAAGACCGTTCGAGGGCTCGGACGAGCGGCGGCGATGTGCCGGAACGCTGACGAATGTGAACGCCCGGCAGTGGCGTTGTGCCTGATCGGAGCCTCTTCGACGGTGAGGGGGCGGTGGACGTGGGGGGCGCGTGCCCGCCGCGGCCACCGCCGGGTCAACGGGCCGCGGGAGGCGCTACCCGCGTCACGCGGGGACCGTTTCGGTGTGCAACATGGGGTGACGGTCCGTCAGTTCCCCGAGGGTGTGGAAACCGTCCGTGAGCGTCAGGGCGTGCGGCAGCAGCGCGCCGACGACCGACTCGACCGTCTCGGGCAACTGCCTGACCTGGTCGGCGGTGAGCCGCTCGTGCGCGAGCAACTCCCCGCTGTGCGCGGCCACATACCGCAGCGCGAAGAGACGCTGAAGGTCCGTCAGCAACGCGCGGGTCTGATCGTCGCCGGCCCGTTCGGCCGCCGACAGCACCGCGCGGGCGGCGAGACGGTGCGCGTGCGCCTCCACCAGCGACAGCGCGTGGCCGGACGCGCCGTTCCAGCGGTCCAGCGGGGAGCCGGCCCGACGGTCGCGCAGCCGGGTCCTGGCGCGCTGGTGACGCGTCCGCTCCAGGTCGGCCAGCAGGTCGAGCAGATGGTGCGGGTCGAGCAACGAACGTTCGCCGGGCGGCACTTCCGCGACCGGTTCCGGGGCGAAGCCGCCCAGCAGCATCTCGCCCGCGGCCTTGACCCAGATGACGGTGTTGTCGCCCTCGGCGGTGATCGTGCCCTCGTTCGCCGCGAGTTGACCCGCGATGCCGTTGGCCAGCAGCAGCCCCTGCGCGCCGCAGCGCTCGCGGCACTCCGTCATGACCAGCCGGGCCTGCCAGGTGATCCAGCCCTTGGCTATGGCCACCAGCCGTTCGGCGTCCTCCCGCTCCTCGTCGCCCTCGGCGCGCGACCAGCGGTCGGTCACCTCCCGCTGGAGGAAGTTGGCCGCGTACGTCGTCGCCAGCGCCTCGACCAGCGGGGTGTGGTGGGTGCGGTGTGCGAAGAGCGGCACCCGCTGGCCGCTGGTCATGCCGGAGGTGACCCGCTGGTGGGAGTGGCGCACGGCGACGGCCAGGGCGTGCCGCATGGTGCCCAGGCTGTAGGCGCTCATGCAGAGCTTTCCGCTGGTGACCCTGCCGATGGAGCGCAGGAACCGCTTCCGGGGGCTGCCCAGCGAGGAGGTGAACGCGCCGTCCGGGGTCAGCCGGCCGTGGTCGCCCTGGAGCATCGCGGTCAGCGGCAGCCGCACCCCGCGGAAGGTGGTGGCGCAGTGGTCGACCGGGCTGCTGGCCGTCTGCGGCAGCGCCTCCGCCTCGACGCCCGGCAGATGGCGGCCGTGCGCGTCGGTCAGCGGCGTCAGAAAGAGAAAGACACCCTCGTCCTTGCCGTCGATCACCAGACGGGCAGCGACCAGGGCGTCCTTGGGGCCGCCGGTGGTGGACGTGTTGGGCATCCATTTGCGGGCGCCCGGGTCCGGGGTCTCCAGAAGTAACGTCCCGGTGGCGCGGTCCAGCGTGGCTGTCGTCCTGAGCTGGGCGGCGTCGTTGCCGTGGGCCCGCTCCGTGCACAGGAAGGTGCCGACTCTCTCCATCCGGAGATAGGGGCCCAGGTCCCGTTCACCGTGGTCGTGATCGAGCAGGCTGCCGAGGAACAGGTTGTAGTGGATGCTCAGGATCGTGGCCAGGCCGGCGTCCACGACGCCCGCCCACTCGTGCAGCGCGCTCAGCGCCTCGGCGTCCCGGACCAGCGCCTCCGGATCGGGAAGGCCCGCGTTCACGACGCGCAGCCGCTGGTACGACAGCGCGATGCGCTCGTCGTGGGTGAGCCCCTCCTGGTAGTCGAAGACGGCGGAGCCGAAGAAGTCCCGCAGCGGTTCGTGGACGGGCCGCCGCGTCGCGAAGAGCAGCTCCCTGAGGGTGGACGACGGGGCCGGTGGGGTCGTCGAGGTCAACTGTGGCGCGTGTGCGGAGAGGTGAGTGACAGTCACCGGAGAAAGTTACCCCCGGGTGGCCGAGAGTGACGTTATGAGGTTGAACACGATTGGTGGGGCGGAATATGCGGTAGGTGATTCCGTGCCCTGTGGGGCGGCAGTGGCCCCGGTGCCCGCCGCCGGCTCCCGGGGGTCCGTAGACAGGGCGTGAGTCGCCGCGTTAGCGTTCTGCCACCACCGGCTGTCGGGCCGGTCGTCGAGCGCGGGCCCCGTTCCCGGGGTGCGCGCGTCCCGCCGAAGGGGGTCACGCCTTGGCCGCGCTCCACGCGCCCGCCGCGTCCCGTCGGTTGACCAGGCGTCTCCCCATCGACCTGGTCCGTTCGGCCAGTTCCCTCTGTCGCTGACGCCCTCCGTTCCCCGCCCCCGGCCGGGGCGCGTCCGCTGACCTGGCGAAACGTTCCCCTCGCCCCGCCCACCCCCGCGCCGCGCGGCTTCTCCCGTGCGCCCGAGGCGCGTTCCGCGGCGGACCTCTCCCTCTCTCTCCCGACCGGCGGGTGCGCCGCCGGCCGCCGTTCCGCGCCCGCGCGTTCCGCACCGGCATGTTCCGGCACGTTCCCCGACAGGCAAGTGAGGCCACTCCCATGCCCCCTTCCGCCCCGTCGTCCCCGACCCCCTCCTCCTATCCGCTCCATCTCGCGGTCGCCCTGGACGGCGCCGGCTGGCACCCGGCCGCCTGGCGCGAACCCGGGGCCAGGCCCGACGAGTTGTTCACCGCCCGCTACTGGGCCGACCTGGTGACCACCGCCGAGTCGGGGCTGCTCGACTTCGTCACCATCGAGGACTCGTTCTCCCTCCAGTCCGCCCGCCTCGACGGCCCCGACGGCAGGACCGACAGGGTGCGCGGCCGGCTCGACGCGGTACTCGTCGCCTCCCGGATCGCCCCGCTGACCCGCCACATCGGGCTGGTCCCGACGGCGACCACCACCCACACCGAGCCGTTCCACGTGGCCAAGGCGATCGCCACCCTGGACCACGTCAGCGGCGGCCGTGCCGGCTGGCGGGTGCAGGCGTCACGCCCCGCGGAGAACCCGCACTTCGGCCGTCGGCCCGTCGGCCACGTCCAGTACACCGACGACAGTCCCGAGGCCAGGGCCTTCATCGAGGAACACTTCGCCGAGGCCGGCGACTTCGTCGAGGTGGCCCGCCGGCTGTGGGACAGCTGGGAGGACGACGCCGAGATCAGGGACGCCGCCACCGAGCGCTTCATCGACCGCGCCCGGCTGCACACCGTCGACTTCGACGGCCGCTGGTTCCGGGTGCGTGGCCCCGGCATCGTGCCGCGCCCACCGCAGGGCCAACCGCTGGTGACGCTGCTGGGCCACGGCAGCGTGCCCTACCGGCTCGGCGCCCGCTCGGCCGACATCGTCTACGCCACCCCGCACGACGCGGACCAGGCGCGCGCCGTGGTGGCGGAGATCCGTGCCGCGCAGGAGGAAGCCGGACGCGGGGAGGAACGGCTCCACGTCTTCGGGGACGTCGTGGTCCTCCTCGGCGAGACCAGGGCCGCCGCCCAGGCCCGCGCGGCGCGGCTGGCCGAGCGGGCGGGGGAGCCGTTCACCAGCGACGCGCCGATCTTCGTCGGCACCGCTTCGGAGCTGGCCGACACCCTGCTGGAGTGGCGGAGCGCCGGGCTGACCGGCTACCGGCTGCGCCCCGCCGTACTGCCCGACGACCTCGAAGCGGTCGTCGGCGCGCTGGTGCCCGAGCTGCGGCGGCGCGGAGTCTTCCGCGGCACCTACGCGCCGGAGAGCCTGCGCGCCCGCCTCGGCCTCCCGCGCCCGGCCAACCGCTACGCGACGACCGCCCGTTGACCCCAGGACTGGACGGAGACCACCCATGACCGAGTCGGCACGGCCGCGCAAGCGGATCATCCTGGGCGCCTTCCTCAGCGGCGTCAACCACCACACCGTCTGGTCGGCCCCCGAGGCCGGCAGCCAGATCGCGTTCTCGTCGTTCGAGCACCTGGCCAGGACGGCCGAACGCGGCAAGTTCGACTTCTTCTTCCTCGCCGAGGGGCTCGCGCTGCGCGAACGGTCGGGGCGGGTCTTCGACCAGGACGTGGTCGGCCGCCCCGACACCCTCCCGGTGCTGGCCGCCCTGGCCGCCGTCACCGAACACCTGGGCCTGGTCGGCACCCTCAACACGACCTTCAACGAACCCTACGAGCTGGCCCGCCAGCTGGGCAGCCTGGACCATCTCTCTGGCGGGCGCGCCGGGTGGAACGTCGTCACCTCCTTCGACGCCTTCACCGGACAGAACTTCCGACGCGGCGGCTATCTGCACCGGGACGACCGCTACGTCAGGGCCGACGAGTTCCTGGCGGCGACGCACCGGCTGTGGGACGCCTGGGGCGAGGAGGCGATCGTCGCCGACAAGGAGAGCGGACGCTTCCTCAGGCGGCCCGAGGACGGAACGGAGCTCGGCGCGTTCTCCTTCCAGGGCGACCAGTTCGACATATCCGGTCACTTCACCACCCCGCGCCCGCCGCAGGGCCGGCCGGTGATCCTCCAGGCAGGGGTCTCGCCCGGCGGCCGGGACTTCGCGGTCCGGCGCTCCGACGCCATCTTCTCGCCCTACCGCCACCTCGACGAGGCCCAGGAGTTCTACCGGGACATCCAGCGCCGCGCCGCCCTCGCCGGGCGCGCGCCCGGCGAGGTCAAGATCCTGCCGTCGGCGTCCTTCGTCCTCGGCGACACCGAGGCGGACGCGGTCGAGCGGCACCGGCACATCGCCCGCCAGCAGGTCACGGGACAGACCGCGCAGATCCTGCTGGAGGCCGTCTGGAACCGGGACCTCTCCGGGTACGACCCCGACGGGCCGCTGCCCGACATCGACCCCGACCCCGAGGGGCCGCCCGTCATCCAGGGGCGGGCCCGCCTCCACCAGGACGCCCACCAGACCGTCGCCGAGTGGCGCGCGTTGGCCGAGGCGCACGACTACTCGCTGCGCGAGCTGGCCCTCCACGTCTTCGGCCGCACCGACTTCGTCGGCACGCCACGGCAGGTGGCCGACCTCATCGACGCGTTCGTCCAGAACGACGGCTCGGACGGCTTCATCCTCGGCTCCCATCTGACCCCGACCGGCCTCGACGAGTTCGTCGACCGGGTCGTCCCCCTCCTCCAGGAACGCGGCGCCCTGCGCACCGAGTACACGGGCACCACGCTCCGCGACAACCTGGGGCTGTGACACGACAGGGTGACCACCGTTCCCGCGCCCGGGGCCGAGTCGACGGTCAGCGTGCCGCCGGCCTGCCGGGCGCGGGCCGCGTCGCGGCGGCCGGGGCGTAGCGCGGTCGCGGCCGGCCCGGGCGGCGGCCAGCCAGCGTGCGTCGGGGTCGGGCCCCGTACCGTTCCCCGTCACCGCGTCCCCACCGTTCGCTCCCCTGCGCGCCCGCGCGCCCGCGCGCCCGCGCGCCCGCTCGTTCGCCCGTCCGTTCACCCGTTCGTCCGGGCTCGCCCCCACGTATACAAGCCCGCCCCCGGGCCCGCGTCATCCGGTCAGCCGACATCGGCATGGCCCGGCGGGGCAGGAGGGGCCGGCCGGGCGTCCGACGTGCGCGGCGGCGCGGGTCGTGAGACTCCTGGGGACAGGGTTCCCCGAGGAAGAACGAGCCAGCCATGCCGCAGAAGCCCAGGATCGAGAAGCTGAGGGCCAACCGCGCCTCCCTCGGCCACCGCGTGGCCTACGCGCTGCGCCACCCCGGCCGGGTGCCACGCCATCTGCGCCGCACCGTCCGCGACGCCTGGCTGTGGCGCCGCTCGGCGGACCATGTGGCCTACTACCGCGAGGTGATGCGTTCGGACACGCGCCGCGACCCGGACCTGGCCGTGGGCGGACGCAGCCGGGAGCGGTGGCTGGCGCTCGGACAGATGCAGTTCGACTACCTGGTCGGCCACGGGCTGCGCCCGGAACACCGCCTCCTGGAGATCGGCTGCGGCAACCTGCGCGCCGGCTGGCGGTTCATCGAGTACCTGGAGCCGGGCCACTACTACGGCGTCGACATCTCCCCCGACATCCTCTTCGCCGCCCAGGACACCCTCCGGGAACAGGGCCTCCAGGAACGGCTGCCGACCCTGACGCCCGTCCGGGACCTGAGGCTGGGGTTCCTGCCCGACGGCGCGTTCGACGTGGTCCACGCGCACAGCGTCTTCTCCCACTCGCCGCTGTCCGTGATCGAGGAGTGCCTCGCCCACGTCGGCCGCCTCCTGGCGCCGGGCGGCTGGTTCGACTTCACCTTCGACCGCACGGAGGGCGAGGAACACCACGTGCTGCGCGAGGACTTCTACTACCGCACCGAGACCCTCACCACCCTCGCCGCCCACCACGGCCTGACGGCGCGCTTCATGGACGACTGGGAGGCACTCCCGCACGGTCAGTCCAAGATCCGCGTGACGCACCCGCCGACGCCGGGGTGAACGGGGTCTTCGGGGATCAGAGGATCAGGGGATCAGCGGGGCCGCCATGCCCTGAGAAGTTCGTCCGGCCCGAAGACCGCCTGAAGGCCGGAACAGGCGGTGCCGTTTCGGGAGGCCGCGACAAGCGGGATCGGTTCGTCGGTGAGCGCGGCCCTGTGCTTGTGCGGGGCGGCCAGGTCATGGGCGTCGAGAGGAGATCCCGTCGTAGCGACATCATCCGCGACACGGAGAAAGTACCGGCAGCGATACTGTCGGCTCCGCAACTCTTCTCGGGTTCCGCGAGGCGTCGTGGCCTGTCGTGCTCGGCTGCGCGGGGGTTTCTCGGCGGTGATACCGGACGGACCGCATTCGCCTTCCACGGGTGCTTGCGCCGGGCCGGAGGCGCGCATGTGGGGAGGACGGCGTGGAGGGAGAGCTCAGTCAGCCGCTCGGTGCGGAGGCGGGTCCTGGTCTGCGACCGGGACGCGCGTGATCAGCGTCCTTCGGGCCGCTCATCCGAGGGGTGGACCCGCTGGCGTTCGAACTGTTCAAGGCGAGCGACGTGTGCGGGGAGCGCGGCCCGCGCCTTGCGTCGACTCCACGTCATGAGCCAGCCGCCGAGCCCCGCCGCCACCAGGGGCAGGAGCACCGCGGCGGGGGCCGACACCTTGGCGAGGGCCCAGGCCCCGATGAGGGTGAGGGACATCAGGACGCCGAAGGCCAGGAGCAGCTGCCGCCACGGGTGGTGCCGTTGCTGGTGGACGGCGATGCGGTAAGCGGCGGCATCGTCCGGGGAGACGCCAGAGGCGGGCGGCGGGGTCGGCCAGCAGGAAGCCCACCAGGCGCCGGACGCGCGGTAGTGGTAGTCCGCCCAGGCCGCGCGGCGTCGCGCTTCCTCGCTGTCGTCGCGGACGAACCTCATCCGGTACCGCACGGGTCGGACCGTCATGAGGTAGTCGTCAAGGGCGTAGCCGTACTCGTGCGCGATGGCGACCACGCGGGCCGGGGCGTGGCCGACGGTGAGCGAGACGTGCTCCTGGCCAGCGAACGACGGAATGATCTCGTGGTCCTTCACCCGTCCCCTCCTTGCCGCCGGGCGCTCTCGAAGCCGATGAGCAGCGGACATGGCCGGTGCCGTCAGGGCGGAGCCTGATAAGGGAAGGAAGAAGGTAAAGCGGCGAAACGCCAGCACCCGAACTCGTCAGGAAACCGTAGACCGTTCCCTCGTTCTGGGTGCCCCCGGCAGGATTCGAACCTGCGCACACGGCTCCGGAGGCCGTTGCTCTATCCCCTGAGCTACGGGGGCGCTTGGCGCCTTGGTTGGCGACGGAGAGAACACTACCAGCTCGGTCGGGGTGGCTCGCACCGGTTGTTTCCGCACGTGGGTGCGGAGGCGAGTACTCCCGGGTAGAAGTTGCCGGAAAGGCCGGACGGCGGCGGTGGTACGCGCTTACGCTGGCTTCGTGCCAGGCGCTCCCGGCCGGGTGCTGGTGGTGGACGACAGCCAGGTCATCCGGCAGCTGATCAGGGTCAATCTCGAACTTGACGGGTTCGAGGTCATGACCGCCTGCGACGGCGCCGAGTGCCTGGAGCGGGTGCACCGGTTCCGACCGGACGTGATCACTCTGGACCTGGCGATGCCCCGGCTCGACGGTCTCGGTACCGTCGACCGGTTGCGGCTGGACCGCAGGACGCGGCACATCCCGTTGCTGCTGGTGTCGGCCAGCGTCGACCCCCGGCCGCCGGGTGCGGGGCCGCCGCCCTGGCTGGCGCGCGCCCCCGGCGCACGCGACGGGGAAGGCCCGGACGCGCCGCCGGGTGGCGGGATCGACGCCGTGCTGAGCAAGCCGTTCGAGCCGGCCGAACTGGTCGGTCTGGTCAAGTGGTTCTGCGTCGAGGGCAGGCGGCGGGTCGTCCAGTTGGTGAAACCGCTGGCCGAGTGCGCCCCCGCCTCTCGTACGCTTGCTCCGTGACGCCGACCCAGCTCTCCCACGCCGTGCTGCGCTCCGTGCGCGACGCGGTGGACGGTGGTGAGCTGCGGGTCGCCGAGCTGCCCGAACGGGCCGCGCTGCGCCGCCCGCCCCGGCACGTGGGCGCCCATGTCTGGTCGACCGGGATCGCGCTGCGGCTCGCCGGCCCCGCGGGGCTGCCCGCGCCCGAGGTCGCCGCGCTGCTGCGGCGGCGGCTGGCCGCGGAGCCGGGCGTCGCCGGTGTCGACGTGACGGGCGGCGGCTTTCTGACGATCGCGCTGGCGACCGACGCCGACGCCGCCCTGCTGCGCGCCGTTCTCGCCGCCCCGCCGGCCCCCGGCCCTCCCGACGACCCCGCCGCGGACGCCGCCCGTTGGGCGGCCGTCGCCGGCGGCGACCCGGCGGGCGGGCTGCTGGTCCAGCGCGAGGAGAACCCGCTGTTCCTGGTGCGGTACGCCCGCGCCCGCTGCGCGGGCCTGGTCCGCGCGGGCGCGGACCTCGGCGTGGTCGCCGACCCCGGCGCCGCCCCGTTCGAACTGCCCGCCGAACGCGAGCTGTTGACGGCGCTCGGCGACGGCGGTCGCCCGGCCTCCCGGCTGACCGCGATCGCCGACGCCCTGCTGACGGTCGAGGCCGCCCGCCCCACGCTCCCGACGGGGGACGAGAAACCCGGGGCCGTCCACCGCGCCCGGCTGGCCCTCGCCCAGGCCGCCGGGACGGTGCTCGCCGACGGCCTGACCGCCCTGGGCATCAGCTCTCCCGAGCGGCTGTGAACCCTCCGGGGCACCCCCGAAACGAGGCGCGGCCCGCCAGATCCGAGGAAGATCCGAGGAAAGTCACCCCATGAGTCGTTCCGCCCACCCCGCAGGCCCCCGCCATGCCGACGTGCTGCCCGAAGGCCACTATTCGGCGCCCCCGGTCGACCTCAACGCCCTGGACCCGAAGGTCTGGGCACGCACCGTGCACCGTGGCGCCGACGGCGTCGTGACCGTCGGCGGGATGGATGTCCGCGCGCTGGCCGAGGAGTTCGGCACCCCCGCGTTCGTGCTCGACGAGGCCGACTTCCGCGCCCGTTGCCGTGCCTGGCGGGACGCCTTCGCGCCGGACGCGGACGTGTTCTATGCCGGGAAGGCGTTCCTCTCGCGCGCCGTGGTCCGTTGGCTGCGCGAGGAGGGGCTGAATCTGGACGTCTGCACCGGCGGCGAGCTGGCGACCGCGCTGGCCGGCGGGATGCCGCCGGAGCGTATCGCGCTGCACGGCAACAACAAGTCCGTCGCCGAGATCGAGCGCGCGGTGGCGGCCGGCGTCGGCCGCGTGGTGCTGGACTCGTTCCAGGAGGTCGAGCGGGTGGCCGAGGTCGCCCGCCGCCACGGGGTGCGCCAGCGGGTGCAGATCCGGGTGACGGTCGGCGTCGAGGCGCACACCCACGAGTTCATCGCGACCGCGCACGAGGACCAGAAGTTCGGCCTGGCGCTCGCCGACGGCTCCGCGCTGGAGGCGGTGCGCCGCGTGCTGGCCGCCGACAGCCTCGAACTGGTCGGGCTGCACTCCCACATCGGTTCGCAGATCTTCGACATGGCGGGCTTCGAGGTCTCGGCCCGCCGGGTCGTCGGGCTGCTGCGCGAGGTGCGGGACCGGCACGGCGTCGAGCTGCCGGAGATCGACCTCGGTGGCGGCCTCGGCATCGCCTACACCCCCGACGACGACCCGGCCGAGCCGCACCAGATCGCCAAGGCGCTGCGGGACATCGTCCACCGCGAGTGCGAGGCGGCCGGCCTCGCGCTGCCGCGTCTGTCGGTGGAGCCGGGGCGCGCGGTGGTGGGGCCGACGGCGTTCACGCTGTACGAGGTGGGCACGGTCAAGCCGCTGGAGGGGCTGCGCACCTATGTGAGCGTCGACGGCGGGATGTCGGACAACATCAGGACCGCGCTCTACGACGCCGAGTACTCGGTGGCGCTGGTCTCCCGGGCCTCCGCCGCGCCTCCGCTGCTGGTGCGGGTGGTGGGCAAGCACTGCGAGAGCGGTGACATCGTGGTCAGGGACGCTTATCTGCCCTCCGACGTGGCGCCCGGCGACCTGGTCGCTGTGCCGGCCACCGGCGCCTACTGCCGGTCGATGGCCAGCAACTACAACCACACGCCGCGCCCGCCGGTGGTCGCGGTGGCCGGCGGGATGGCGGGTCCGCTGATCCGCAGGGAGACGGAGGAGGACCTGTTGCGGCTGGACGTGGGGTGAGCGGGGCGGTCGCCCGCCGCCGGCGGGCGACCACTTCCCGGACCACTCCCCGGTTGATCACGTCCGCATGGTGAACGTGGCGGGGCGGCGTGGCCCCGGTGCGTGAGACTGGTAGTTCCGAGTGAGCTGAAAGGCTGGTCGAATGGTGGGCACTCGCTCGTCGCGCCCGTTGAGGGTGGCGCTGCTTGGCTGCGGCGTGGTCGGTTCGCAGGTGGCCCGGCTGTTGCTGACGCAGGCGGACGACCTCGCGGCCCGGGTCGGCGCGCCCGTCGAGCTGGCGGGGGTCGCGGTGCGTCGCCCGGACCGGGTGCGCGAGACGGTGCCGCCGGAGCTGGTCACCACGGACGCGGCCGGTCTGGTGGCCTCGGGCGACATCGATGTGGTGGTCGAGCTGATCGGGGGCATCGAGCCGGCCCGGACGCTCATCGACAGTGCCTTCGCGCACGGCGCGAGCGTGGTCACGGCCAACAAGGCGCTGCTCGCCCAGGACGGCCCGGCGCGGTACGCGGAGGCCGAACGGCACGGCGCTGACCTGTACTTCGAGGCGGCGGTCGCCGGCGCCATCCCGCTGCTGCGGCCGTTGCGCGAGTCGCTGGCGGGCGACCGGGTCAACCGGGTGCTGGGCATCGTCAACGGCACGACCAACTTCATCCTGGACCGGATGGAGTCCACCGGCGCCGGCTACGGCGAGGCGCTGGCCGAGGCGTCGGCGCTCGGCTACGCGGAGGCCGACCCGACGGCCGACGTGGAGGGCTTCGACGCGGCGGCTAAGGCGGCGATCCTGGCCGGCATCGCCTTCCACTCGCGGGTCAGCCTGGACGACGTGCACCGCGAGGGGATCACCGAGGTCACCGCCTCGGACATCGCCAGCGCCCGCGCGATGGGCCGCACGGTCAAGTTGCTGGCCATCTGCGAACGGTCCCAGGACGGACGCTCGGTGACTGCCCGGGTGCACCCGGCGATGATTCCGCTCAGCCATCCGCTGGCCTCGGTGCGCGAGGCGTACAACGCGGTCTTCGTCGAGGCCGACTCGGCCGGGCAGTTGATGTTCTACGGCCCCGGCGCCGGCGGCGCGCCGACCGCGTCG
The DNA here is from genome assembly GCF_006335015.1 of Streptomyces sedi. GTDB lineage: Bacteria > Actinomycetota > Actinomycetes > Streptomycetales > Streptomycetaceae > Streptomyces > Streptomyces sedi. The sequence goes on along the minus strand of NZ_VDGT01000001.1, from coordinate 47,443 downwards.
GCGGTCCTGGGCGACCTGGTCGCGGCCTGCCGCAACAAGCTCAACGGGGGCCGCGGCCCCGGGGAGTCGGCGTACGCGCGGCTGCCGGTCCGCCCGATGGGCGAGGTGGTCACCCGGTACCACATCAGCCTCGACGTGATGGACAAACCGGGCGTCCTGGCCCAGTGTGCGCAGGTCTTCGCCGATCACGGGGTCTCCATCGACACGGTCCGGCAGAGCGGCAAGGACGGCGAGGCCGAGCTGGTCGTCGTCACCCACCGGGCGCCGGACGCGGCGCTCGGCGCGACCGTCGAGGCGCTGCGTGGGCTGGACACGGTGCACGGTGTGGCCAGCATCATGTACGTCGAGGGTGAGTGAACGGCGACACCGTGCACAGCGCAATCCACCCCACGGGAAGCCTTCCCCGGGGCGAGCAGAAGGAATGAGATGGGCATGAACGCATCCACCCGCGCCAACGGGCAGTGGCGCGGCGTGATCGAGGAGTACCGCGACCGGCTCCCGGTGACCGGGCGGACACCCGTCGTCACGCTGGGCGAGGGCGGCACCCCGCTGGTCGCGGCGGAGACGCTCTCCGAGCGCACCGGGTGCGAGGTGTACCTCAAGGTGGAGGGCGCCAACCCGACCGGTTCCTTCAAGGACCGCGGGATGACCATGGCCATCTCGCACGCCAAGGAGGCCGGCGCCCAGGCGGTGATCTGCGCCTCCACGGGCAACACCTCCGCCTCGGCCGCCGCCTACGCGGTGCGCGCCGGGATGGTCTGCGCGGTGCTCGTGCCGCAGGGCAAGATCGCGCTGGGCAAGATGGGCCAGGCGCTGGTCCACGGCTCGCGCATCCTCCAGGTCGACGGGAACTTCGACGACTGCCTGACACTGGCCCGCGGCCTGTCGGAGAAGTACCCGGTGGCGCTGGTCAACTCGGTCAACCCCGCCCGCATCGAGGGCCAGAAGACCGCGGCCTTCGAGGTCGTCGACCGCCTCGGCGACGCCCCCGACATCCACGTGCTGCCGGTGGGCAACGCGGGCAACATCACGGCCTACTGGAAGGGGTACGGCGAGTACGCGGCCGACGGGCTGGCCACCCGCACCCCCCGGATGTGGGGCTTCCAGGCCAGCGGCGCCGCCCCGATCGTGCGCGGCGAGCCGGTGAAGGACCCGACCACCATCGCCACCGCGATCCGCATCGGCAACCCCGCCTCCTGGACGCAGGCCGAGGCGGCGCGGGACGCGTCCGGCGGCTTCATCGACGAGGTGACCGACCGTCAGATCCTGTCCGCCTACCGGCTGTTGGCCTCCCGCGAGGGCGTCTTCGTCGAGCCGGCCTCGGCCGCCTCGGTCGCCGGGCTGCTGAAGACGGCCGAGGCCGGCGGCCTGGAGCGCGGGCAGCGCGTGGTGTGCACGGTCACCGGCAACGGGCTGAAGGACCCCGACTGGGCGGTGGCCGGCGCGCCCCGGCCCATCGTGGTCCCGGTGGACGCCGACGCCGCCGCCGAGCGGCTTGGCCTGGCCTGACGCGCCGGCACGCCCCGTGTTCCGCGACACCTGACGGCCCTGTATCGCGTCTGAACCTTCCTTCGATAGGCTGGTATTCGTCCCGGAGTGGTCAGCCACTCGTGGCCGTACGCGCCCGAGTGGTCCACCGTCCGATACGCGCCGCCGTGTGCTCCCGTGTGCCGCGTGTCCGCAGGGGACACGCGCCGCACATCTCACCAAGGAGAGTCATCGAGCGATGGCCCATCCCGCCTTCCGCGCCGCCGCGGTCCGCGTCCGCGTGCCCGCCACCAGCGCCAACCTCGGCCCCGGCTTCGACGCCCTGGGCCTGGCGCTCGGTCTCTACGACGACGTGGTGGTGCGGGTCGCCGAATCCGGGCTGCACCTGGACATCGCGGGGGAGGGCGCCGACTCCGTCCCGCGCGACGAATCCAACCTGCTGGTCCGCACGTTGCGCACCGCGTTCGACGCGCTCGGCGGGCAGCCGAGGGGACTTGAGATCGTCTGCGCCAACCGCGTCCCGCACGGGCGCGGCCTCGGCTCCTCCTCGGCGGCGATCTGCGCGGGACTGGTCGCCGCACGGGCCGTGACGACCGGCGGCGAGGCCAAGTTGGACGATGTGGCGCTGCTGGAGCTGGCCTCCGAGATCGAGGGCCACCCGGACAACGTGGCGGCCTGTCTGCTCGGCGGATTCACCCTGGCCTGGGGCGAGTCGGGGGCGGTGCGCGCCATCCGGATGGAGCCCGCGGCGACCGTGGTCCCGCTGGTGTTCGTGCCGGCGCGCCCGCTCGCCACCGAGACCGCGCGCGGGCTGCTGCCGCGCGCCGTTCCGCACGCCGACGCGGCGGTCAACGCGGGTCGCGCCGCGCTGCTCGTCGAGGCGCTGACCAGGCGCCCCGAGTTGCTGCTTCCCGCCACGGACGACCGGATCCACCAGGACTACCGCGCGCCGGCGATGCCGGAGAGCATGGAGCTGGTGGGGCGGCTGCGCGCCGAGGGCGTGCCGGCGGTCATCTCGGGCGCGGGGCCGACGGTCCTGGCGCTGGCCGACGAGGCCCAGGTCGACAAGAGCGCGCTGCTGGCCGGCGAGGGCTGGGCGGCCAACCGACTTTCCCTGGACACCGCGGGCGCCTCGGTGCTCCCGCTGGCCGGGGCCGCCGCGTGAGGCGCCCGTGCGGCGCCCGGCGCGCGGCGGACGGGCACGTCCGCGCATACGCCGGCGCGCTCGGGGAAACGCACGTGAAGAACCGCGGAGAGGGGGAATGAAGGCAGTATCCGGTAGTGTTAATCTCAAGTCCGCACGTACCGTTCTGTCGGGCGTCACACAGAATGCGTGCGGAATCCGGGTTCCGTATCGTGGGACCGATCTTCTTCCGGGAGCCTCCCTCATCTGCCTGAGCAGCCTGCCTGGTAGCGCCGAGCACGCTCCGGAACCGGTACGCCGGTTCGACGGTTCAACGTTTCTTCGACGTGTCTCGTCGATCCCCGCGTACCACCACGCATTGATCTTCCGCCGTGATCGAACAGGCGGGTTTACCGCACCGGCCGGACCTCAGCGAAGGGGCCGCAGCCGGACAGCACGACCGGTCGCCGAGCCAGACAGGCCGACGTCCGCTCCAGGGAAGGACCCTTAGTGAGCGACACCACCGATCTGATGGGCGTGAGTGCCGACAGCGCCGACAAGACTTCCGGTGCTGCCACCGCGTCCGCCACGGACGCTCCCGCCGCCTCCGCCGCTCCCCGACGCCGGCGTTCTGGTACGGGCCTCGACGGGATGGTCCTGGCTGAATTGCAGCAGGTCGCCTCCCAGCTCGGGATCAGGGGCACCGCGCGGATGCGCAAGAGCCAGTTGATCGAGGTGATCAAGGAGAAGCAGGCCGCCGGCTCCGGCGGCCAGGCCGCGGAGCGCGCCGAGTCCGCCCCGGCCGAGAAGCCGAAGCGCCGCAGCACCTCCCGGGCCCGCACGGGCGAGGAGGGCCAGATCGAGATCCCCGGCCAGCCCGCCGAGAACCAGCCCGAGGCGCCGAAGGCCGCCAGGGCCGCCGAGCCGAAGGGCTCCGCCGAGCCGGCCGAGAAGGAGCGCCGCGCGCCCCGCGCCTCCGAGGGCAAGGGCGAGAACGCCAGGTCCGAGGCCCCCGGCAACGACGGCAAGAGCCACGACGGCAAGAGCCACGAGGGCAAGGGCGGCGACGGCGGCCGGAACGACGGCGGCAAGGGCGAGGCCGGCTCCGACCGCCAGGGCAAGCGCGAGCGCCGCGGCAAGGGCGAGCGCCAGGGCCAGAACAACCAGGGCGGCGACCGCCAGGGCGGCCAGAACAACAACCAGGGCGGCGGGCGCAACCGCGACAAGGACGGCGGCAGGGACCGCGACAACCGCGACAACAACCGCGACAACCGCGACGACGACTTCGACGGCGGTCGCCGCGGTCGCCGCGGTCGCTACCGGGACCGGAGGGGCCGTCGCGGACGCGACGAGGTCGTCGAGCCGCAGATCAACGACGACGACGTGCTGATCCCCGTCGCGGGCATCCTCGACATCCTCGACAACTACGCGTTCGTGCGCACCTCCGGCTATCTGCCGGGCCCCAACGACGTGTACGTCTCGCTCGCCCAGGTCCGCAAGAACGGCCTGCGCAAGGGCGACCACGTGACCGGCGCGGTGCGGCAGCCGCGCGACGGCGAGCGCCGGGAGAAGTTCAACGCCCTGGTGCGGCTGGACTCGGTCAACGGGATGGGCATCGACTCCGGCCGCGGCCGTCCCGAGTTCAACAAGCTCACCCCGCTCTACCCGCAGGAGCGGCTGCGGCTGGAGACCGACCCCAGCGCCCTGCTGACCCGGATCATCGACCTGATCACCCCGATCGGCAAGGGCCAGCGCGGCCTGATCGTGGCACCGCCGCGCACCGGCAAGACCACGATCATGCAGTCGATCGCCAACGCCATCACGACGAACAACCCCGAGTGCCACCTGATGGTCGTCCTGGTCGACGAGCGTCCCGAAGAGGTCACCGACGTGCAGCGCGCGGTCAAGGGCGAGGTCATCTCCTCGACCTTCGACCGGCCGTCGGAGGACCACACCACCATCGCCGAGCTGGCCATCGAGCGGGCGAAGCGGCTGGTGGAGCTGGGGCACGACGTGGTGGTGCTGCTCGACAACCTCACCCGCCTCGGCCGCGCCTACAACCTGGCGGCCCCGGCCTCCGGGCGCATCCTCTCCGGCGGTGTGGACTCCGCGGCGCTCTACCCGCCGAAGAAGTTCTTCGGCGCCGCCCGGAACATCGAGGACGGCGGCTCGCTGACCATCCTGGCCACCGCGCTGGTCGAGACCGGCTCGCGGATGGACGAGGTGATCTTCGAGGAGTTCAAGGGCACCGGCAACATGGAGCTCAAGCTCGACCGCAAGCTCGCCGAGAAGCGGATCTTCCCCGCCGTGGACGTGGACGCCTCCGCGACCCGGAAGGAGGAGATCCTGATGGGCTCCGAGGAGCTGGCCGTGGTCTGGAAGCTTCGCCGGGTGCTGCACGCGCTCGACCAGCAGCAGGCCATGGAGCTGCTGCTGGACCGGATGAAGAAGACCAAGTCCAACGCCGAGTTCCTGATGCAGATCCAGAAGACGACGCCGACCCCGGGCAACGGGGACTGACCGGCCGCGCGTCAGGTCGACACGGGCCGGTGCCCCCGCTCCCCGCCACACGGCGGGAGGCGGGGGCACCGGCCCTCGCCGTTCCGGGCCGAAGAAGCGGTTCCCGGTCAAAAGGGGCACAATGGCTGAATGGTCCCTCCAACGGGCGAAGGGCCCGACGCGGTCTCCGACCAGGAGGAACCGCACGACCCTCCGCCGTCAGCGTTCCGTCGCCGCCGCCTGGTCCGGGCGGCGCTGGTCACCGCCGTCGTCCTCGCCGTCCTGGCGGGCGCCGCCGGCACCGCGCTCTACCTCAAGCTCGACGGGAACATCTCCCAGATAGACATCGAGGAGGCCCTCGGCGGTGACCGCCCCGAGGACAGCGACAACGGCTCGACGGACGTGCTGGTCCTCGGCTCCGACACCAGGACCGGCGAGAACGGCGCCTTCGGCGGCGACGACCCGGACGGCGAGGCCCGCTCCGACACGGCGATGATCCTGCACGTCAACGAGGACCACGACGCGGCCACCGTCGTCTCCATCCCCAGGGACACCATCGTGCCGCGCCCCGCGTGCGAAAGGGCCGACGGCGGCGGCGAGGCGCCCGCGGTGGAACGCACCATGTTCAACGAGGCGTACGGCGTCGGCGGCCCGGTCTGCGCGGTCAAGACCGTCGAGGCGATGACCGGGCTGCGGATGGACCACTTCCTGGAGGTCGACTTCGCCGGCTTCGAGCGGCTCGTCGACGCGCTGGGCGGGGTCGAGGTCACCACCAACGAGGCGATCGAGGACAGCGACAGCCATCTGCGGCTGTCCGCCGGCACCCACACCCTCAGCGGACGCGAGTCGCTGGCGCTGGTGCGCACGAGGAAGGCCGTCGGGGACGGCAGCGACCTGGGCCGCATCCAGCTCCAGCAGTCGTTTCTGCGCTCCCTGATGAGCCAGGTCGACGGCGTGGACCTGGTGGGCAACCCGAAGCGGCTCTACGACCTCGCCGACACGGCGACCTCGTCGCTCACCACGGACTCCGACCTGGCCTCCGTCCGCAAGCTCGTCGACCTCACCCGCACCCTGGGGGACATAGGCCCCGACGCGACGCAGATGGTGACGCTGCCCGTCGGCTACGACCCCGCCGACCCCAACCGGGTCGCGCCGCTGACCGAGCAGTCCCGCCAGGTCTGGGACGCGCTGCGCGAGGACCGCCCGGTGCCCCGCTCGGCGATCCGCGACTCGGCGGCGGAGGAGGGCGGCGGAAACGGGGTCCTGCGGAGCTGAGGGGGTGCGACAGCTGTGCCGGGGCGGTTCCGGTTTCGTTGTCGGCGTGAGCCCGGTGGTGGGTTTCTCGCGCAGTTCCCCGCGCCCCTGGTGTGGGCTGGCGTGGTCGGTCAGGCGTGGGTTCGCGCTCGGTAGGTGACGGCCTGCTTGGGGGCGCGGGGAACGGCGCGAATGCTGGGTGGCGGGGCGCGGTCGACTACGGAGCTTCGTGGCGGGGTGGGGTGTCGGCGTGAGCCCGGCGTCGGGTCGCTCGCGCAGTTCCCCGCGCCCCTGGTGCGGGCTGGCGTGGTCGATCACGCGCGGGTGGGGTGCTCCCGAGCCCTCCCGGCAGGGAATATCCGCGTTGCCGACCCCGTTTTGGTCGACACGTGCCAGTGCTGGCAGACTGGAGCGTCGGTCCCGGTTCACGGCGCGCATTCCGCGCGCCGACCCGGCGGCCCTCCCGAACCCTAGGAGAAGCCTTGAAGCGCGACATTCACCCGGAGTACGTCGAGACCCAGGTCAGCTGCACCTGCGGCGCGTCGTTCACCACCCGCAGCACCGTCGACGGCGGCAGCATCCGCGCCGACATCTGCTCGGAGTGCCACCCCTTCTACACCGGTAAGCAGAAGATCCTCGACACCGGTGGTCGGGTGGCCAGGTTCGAGGCGCGCTTCGGCAAGAACGCCGGGTCGAACCGCAAGTAGCGACCCCGTCGGCGTCGGCCGGCCGCTTCCTGCACCACGGCGGCCGGACCGGCGCCTTTCGCGTCCCCACACCCGGTCCCACACTCCAGGAGCGACCCACCATGTTCGAGGCGGTCGAGGAACTGATCGGCGAACACGCCGACCTCGAACGACGGCTCGCCGACCCCTCGGTCCACGCGGACCAGGCGGCCGTTCGCCGCTACGGCCGGCGCTACGCCGAGCTGACCCCGATCGTCCGCGGCTACCGGCGGTGGCTGGCGACCGGCGAGGACATCGAGACCGCCCGCGAACTGGCGGCCGAGGACCCGGACTTCGCCGCCGAGGTGAAGAGCCTCACGGCTCGCAGGGAGGAGCTGACCGACGAGTTGCGGCTGCTGCTCGTGCCCCGCGACCCGAGCGACGACAAGGACGTCATCCTGGAGATCAAGGCGGGCGAGGGCGGCGACGAGTCCGCGCTGTTCGCCGGCGATCTGCTGCGGATGTATCTGCGCTACGCCGAACGCGTCGGCTGGCAGACCGAGTTGATCGACGGCAACGAGTCCGACCTGGGCGGCTACAAGGACGTCTCGGTCGCGGTGAAGACGAAGGGCAACCCCGAGCCGGGGCAGGGCGTGTGGGCCCGGCTGAAGTACGAGGGCGGGGTGCACCGGGTGCAGCGGGTGCCGGCGACCGAGTCGCAGGGCCGCATCCACACCTCGGCGGCCGGCGTGCTGGTGCTGCCCGAGGCCGAGGACGTCGACGTGGAGATCAACCAGAACGACCTGCGGGTCGACGTCTACCGCTCCTCGGGGCCCGGCGGGCAGTCGGTCAACACCACGGACTCCGCCGTCCGCCTCACCCACCTGCCGACCGGCATCGTGGTCTCCTGCCAGAACGAGAAGAGCCAGCTCCAGAACAAGGAGCAGGCGCTGCGCATCCTGCGCGCCCGGCTGCTCGCCGCCGCCCAGGAGGAGGCCGACCGCGAGGCGTCCGACGCGCGCCGCAGCCAGGTGCGGACCGTGGACCGTTCGGAGCGGGTGCGCACCTACAACTACCCGGAGAACCGGATCTCCGACCACCGGGTGGGTTACAAGGCGTATAACCTCGACCGCGTGCTCGACGGCGAGCTGGACGCGGTGATCCAGGCCTGCGTGGACGCCGACTCGGCGGCCAAGCTGGCCGCCGCGCAGTGAACGTAGGGTGGGCGATGTGACTGCTTCTTTCGGTTCCTCCGGTTCCGAGGCCGGGGCTTCCGAGGCCGGGGCGTCGACCCAGGCGTCGACGGGCGGCCCGCAGCCCCCGGCCGGCGGGCGTTCGGTGCTGCTGGCCGAGGTGGCCAGGGCGACGCAGCGGCTCGCGGACGCCGGCGTGCCCTCGCCCCGGTTCGACGCCGAGGAGTTGGCGGCGCACGTGCACGGCACGGAGCGGTCGCGGCTGCACTCGGTCGCCGACGCCGAGTTCGACGCCCGCTACTGGGAGGCGGTGGCCCGCCGCGAGGCGCGGGAGCCGCTCCAGCACATCACCGGGCGCGCGTTCTTCCGTTACCTCGAACTCCAGGTGGGGCCCGGCGTCTTCGTGCCCAGGCCGGAGACCGAGTCGGTGGTCGGCTGGGCGATAGACGCGGTCCGCGCGATGGACGTGGCCGAGCCGCTGATCGTCGACCTCTGCACGGGCTCGGGCGCGATCGCGCTGGCCCTGGCGCAGGAGGTGCCGCGTTCCCGGGTGCACGCCGTCGAGTTGGACGAACGCGCGCTGCTGTGGGCCCGCAGGAACGTCGAGGGCAGCAGGGTGGTGCTCCACCACGGCGACGCCCGCGAGGCGCTGCCCGAGCTGACCGGGCAGGTCGACCTGGTGATCTCCAACCCGCCCTACATCCCGCTCGGCGAGTGGGAGCACGTGGCGCCCGAGGCGCGCGACCACGACCCGGAGCTGGCGCTGTTCTCCGGCGAGGACGGGCTGGACACCATCCGGGGCCTTGAGCGGGCGGCGCGCCGGCTGCTGCGGCCCGGCGGGATGGTCGTCGTGGAGCACGCCGACACCCAGGGCGGGCAGGTCCCGTGGATCTTCACCGAGGACCGTGGTTGGGCCGACGCGGCGGACCACCCGGACCTCAACAAGCGCCCGCGGTTCGCCACCGCGCGGCGGGTGGCCCGATGACCCGCGGTCGCGCACCGCGAGAGGAGCAAGTGTGATGGCACGGCGTTACGACTGCGCGGACGAGGTCGACCGCGGGCACGGGCTGCGCGAGGCGGCCTCGGCCGTTCGCCGGGGTGACCTGGTGGTCCTGCCGACCGACACGGTCTACGGCGTGGGCGCCGACGCCTTCAACGCCGACGCGGTGGCCGACCTGCTGGCCGCCAAGGGGCGTGGCCGGGGTGTGCCCTCGCCGGTGCTGGTCGGCTCTCCGACGGTGCTGCACGGGCTGGTGACGGACTTCTCCGAGCTGGCCTGGGAGCTGGTCGACGCGTTCTGGCCGGGCGCCCTCACGCTGGTCGCGCGCCACCAGCCGTCGCTCAACTGGGACCTGGGGGAGACCCGCGGCACCGTTGCCGTGCGGATGCCGCTGCACCCGGTCGCGCTCGAACTCCTCAAGGACGTCGGCCCGATGGCCGTCTCCAGCGCCAACCTCACGGGCCGCCCGGCGCCGAGCACCTGCGACGAGGCCAGGGAGATGCTCGCCGACTCGGTGGCTGTCTACCTCGACGGCGGCGAGACGCCGGACAACGTGCCGTCCTCCATCGTCGATGTCACCGGAGAGGTGCCGGTGCTGCTGCGCGCCGGGGCGGTGAGCGAGGAGGAGCTGCGCAAGGTCGTACCCGATCTGGAGTCCGCGCATTGACGGCGTCCGCTGAGGGCCCTCCCGACCCGGGCATAGCCGCGCCACGCGCCTTCGCCGAACCGGCCCTGGGGACGCCGGTGTTCCGCATCCTGCACGTCAGCACGGGGAACGTGTGCCGTTCCCCGATCACCGAACGTCTCACCCGGCAGGCGCTGGTCGAGAGGCTCGGCGAGGGCGCCAGGAGCGTGGTGGTGGAGTCGGCCGGCACCTGGGGGCACGAGGGCGCGCCCATGGAGGAGCACGCCGCCGAGCTGCTCGCGGAGTACGGGGCCGACCCGGGCGGCTTCTTCGGCCGCGAGCTGCTCGACGAGCACGTGATACGGGCCGACCTGGTGCTGACCGCGACCCGGGACCACCGCGCGCAGGTGATCTCGATGGGGCACTCGGCCGGGCTGCGCACGTTCACGCTCAAGGAGTTCACCCGGCTGGTGCGGGCGATCGACCTGGCGACGCTGCCGGTCGCGGCCTCGCCCGAGTCGCTGGTGGTGCGCGCCAGGGCGCTGGCGCGGGCGGCGGCGGCGCTGCGCGGCTGGCTGCTGGCGCCGAGCGTGGAGGCGGACGAGGTGCAGGACCCGTACGGCGCTCCGCTGCCGTACTTCCGCAGTGTGGGCGAGGAGATCAGGACGGCGCTCGACCCGGTGGTCACCGCGTTGACCGGGGTGTCGACGCCGGACGGTCGCGTGGGGGCGCGCTGAGGCGCGCCCCGGGGCGCGAAGGGTGTGTGTGAAGGGCGTGAGCGAAGGGCGCGAGCGAAAGGCGCGGCTTGGGCGTGGAGGTCCGATTCGCCGTGTGCTTACGTGGGTTTGACGTGGTCGGGCGTAGTCTCGGTGGGCGCTTGACCACGGTGCGGACATGAGAGGGTGTTGCGCGGTAGTCCAGCGAGATCTCTGGGGCAGCTTGTGCGCGAATACCTCTTGACGCTCTGCGTCGCGGCGGCCGTCACCTACCTGCTGACCGGGCCGGTGCGGAAGTTCGCGATCGCCTGGGGCGCCATGCCTCCGATCAGGGCGCGGGACGTGCACCGCGAGCCGACCCCGAGACTGGGCGGCATCGCGATGTTCGGGGGGCTCTGCGCCGGGCTGCTGGTCGCTTCCCAACTCACCAACGTCGGCCAGGTGTTCCGCCTCTCCGACGAGCCCAGGGCGCTGCTCTCGGGCGCCGCCCTGATCTGGGTGGTCGGCGTCCTGGACGACAAGTACGGCGTGGACGCCCTGATCAAGCTGGGGCTCCAGATGATCGCCGCCGGCGTGATGGTGCTCCAGGGGCTGACGATCCTGTGGCTGCCGGTCCCCGGCGTCGGCATGGTCGCGCTGACCCCGATGCAGGGCACGCTGCTGACGGTGGCGATCGTGGTGATCACGATCAACGCGGTCAACTTCGTCGACGGGCTCGACGGCCTGGCGGCCGGCATGGTGTGCGTCGCGGCGCTGGCGTTCTTCCTGTACACGTACCGCATCTGGTACGGCTACGGCATCGAGGCGGCGGCGCCGGCCACCCTGTTCTCCGCGGTGCTGGTCGGGATCTGTCTGGGCTTTCTGCCACACAACGTCCATCCGGCGCGGATCTTCATGGGCGACTCGGGTTCGATGCTGCTGGGTCTTGTCCTGGCGGGCGGCGCGGTCTCGGTGACCGGGCAGGTGGACCCGGACGCGCTCTCCCTCTTCTCCGGCTCGGAGCGGAACGCGGTGACCGAGACGGTCCCGGTCTACATGCCGCTGCTGCTGCCGTTGACGATCATCGTGCTGCCCTTCCTCGACCTGGTGCTGGCGATCGTCCGGCGGACGTGGAACGGCCGCTCGCCGTTCGCGGCCGACCGGGGGCACCTGCACCACCGGCTGCTGGAGATCGGGCACTCGCAGAGCCGCGCGGTGCTGATCATGTACTTCTGGTCGGCGCTGGTGGCGTTCGGCGCCGTGGGCTACTCGGTGGGGGCCAACGCGTGGGTGGTGCCGCTGGTCGTGGTGCTCTCCGGGGTGGGGCTGGTGGCGTTGCTGCTGCCCCGGTTCACTCCGAGGGCGCCGGCCTGGGCGGAGCGGATCGTGCCACCGCGGTACCGCTACCGGGCGCGGCGCGAGGCGGCCTCCGGCGGCGCCGTTCCGGCGAAGCCGGACGCCGCGGGCGAGGCGGGGGAGCCGGCCGCCGAGGGCGCGGCGGGGCCGCGGGCTTCCTCCGGGCCGCACGGGGCGACGGCGGTCGGCGGCCGTCAGCGCTTCGCGCCCCGCCGCAAGATCGACACCCACTCCTGACCTCTCCCGTACGCCGGACGACCGGCCTCGCCGCCGGGGCGCACCCCGTCAACTCACCGTGTGGCGCGTCCCCGTCGTTCGCCGGCAGGCCTTAGCAGGACCCCGCCGTCACGGGGTTTCGGCGCGCCGGGCATACTCCCAACGGTGTGAGGTCCTGCACACGTTCGAGTAAAGACCTCATCAAAAAGTTTGTGATAGCGTTCACGAAACCCGGCATCGAGGCCCAACGGCCGGGTGCGAAACCGCTCGTCAACGACGACAGTCCCCAAGCCCGTCGGAGAACACTTCCATGCAGTCCAACGACGCCCGGATCATCCGCGGCGCCGCGCTTCCCACTGCCACGGTAGGTGTCCTGGCCACCGCGGTCGCCGCGTTCGTGGCCGGGGGACGGGGGGCCGGCGGTGTCGCGTTCGGCGTGTTCGTCGCCGCCGCGTTCTTCGGTATCGGGCTGCTGTCGCTCAACCACGTGGGCCAGCGCTGGCCCGACCTGTTCTTCGGCGCCGCCTTCCTGATCTACACCACGCAGATGGGCCTCTTGCTCGTGCTGCTGCTGTTGCTGAGGGACGCGGACTTCCTCGACGGGCAGGCCTTCGCGATCGGCGTCCTGGTGGGCGCCGCCGTCTGGTTGGCCGGGCAGGTCCGCGGCCACCTCCGGGTCAAGACCCTGTACGTCGAGGTGGACCGGAAGCCAGAGGCCGCCGACGCCGAGCGGTCCACCGTCACGCCGGGCGGTCCGGCATGACCAGCCACGGTGAGCCGGGGGGCTGCATAATCACCGCCCTTCCGTGCTGCTATCGTCCGTCGCCGGAGGGCGGCCCACAGGTGGCGCACGCGGTGCCGGGGACAGCTCCGCGAGCGCGGACCGGCCTTCCCTCCGTCACACCTAGTCCAGTGCCGCTCCGTGGTATGCCGCCACGCCGACACATCGAGGTAGCCGTATCCATGCGTCACGCCGAGGGAGTCTCGCGGTGAGTAATGACCAGGTGCTCGCCTTCGAGACCGACTGCCATCTCTTCGACGACTGTGGCTTCCCCGCACCGTCCGAGTGGTCGTTCATCTTCGAACCGCTGTTCACCATCGGTTCGTTCGAGGTCAACAAGCCGATGGCGCTGGTGTTCCTGAGCACCGTCATCATCATCGGGTTCTTCTGGGCCGCCTTCGCCAAGCCGAAGGTCGTGCCGGGGAAGTTCCAGTTGCTCGCCGAGGTCCTCTACGACTTCGTGCGCCGGGGCATCGCCAAGGAGACCATGGGCAAGAAGGGCGAACCCTTCGTCCCGATGCTGGTCTCGCTGTTCTTCTTCGTCTGGATCATGAACATCTGGGCGATCATCCCGTTCTCCCAGTTCCCGGCGACCTCGATCATCGCCTATCCCGCGGCTCTCGCGCTGATCGTCTGGTGCACCTACATGTACCTGACGTTCAAGACCAACGGCCTGGTCGGCGGCATTCGCAACCTCTGCGTCCCCAGTGGGCTGCCCAAGGGGATCTACGTGATCCTCACGCCCATCGAGTTCGTCTCCGCGATCTTCATCCGGCCGCTGACGCTGACCGTCCGGCTCTTCGCGAACATGTTCGCGGGACACCTGCTGCTGCTGGTCTTCATCATCGGCACCTGGTACACCCTGGGTACCGTCGTCGGTACGTTCTACTCGGCCACCTCGCTGATCATGACGCTGATGCTCACGGTCTTCGAGATGTTCATCCAGGCGCTCCAGGCATACGTCTTCACGGTGCTGACCGCTTCCTACATCTCCCAGGCCCTCGAAGAGGCGCACTGAGAGAGGCCCCAGGGCGAGCCGGTCACCCGTGAGCGGCGCCCGATGCCCCCAAGATCCGCAACGCACTCCGGTGGACATTCCCCCACCGGGTCACCACAGAGAAGGAAACAACGGACATGTCCGCAGCTCTCGCCGCAGTTGAAGGCAGCGTCAACACCATCGGCTTCGGCCTCGCGGCCATCGGCCCCGGTGTCGGTATCGGCATCATCTTCGGTAACGGTGTCCAGGCCATCGCCCGTCAGCCCGAGGCCACCGGTGTCATCCGGCAGAACATGCTGCTCGGCTTCGCCGTCGTCGAGGCCCTGGCGCTGATGGGCTTCGTGCTCGCCTTCGCCCTCGGCGGCTGACGCAAGCACTCAAGCCACTACCGAGGAAGGGTCCACCATGCTGATGCAACTGGCCGCGGAGGAACCGCAGAGCCCTGTGGTGCCGGTGGTGCCTGAGATCGTCATCGGGCTGATCTGCTTCGGAATCATCTTCTTCGTCTTCTACAAGAAGCTCGTGCCGGCCATCAACAAGGCGCTTGATGAGCGGCGGGAAGCCATCGAAGGCGGCATGGAGAAGGCCGAGGCGACCCAGGCCGAGGCGCGGCAGACGCTCGAAAGCTACAAGGAGCAGCTCGCCGAGGCCCGTCACGAGGCGGCCAGGCTCCGTCAGGAGGCCAAGGAGCAGGGCGCCTCGCTCATCGCCGAGATGCGCGAGGAGGGGCAGCGCCAGCGCGAGGAGATCATCTCCGCCGGCCACACCCAGATCGAGGCCGACCGCAAGCAGGCGGCCGAGACGCTTCGCCAGGATGTCGGCAAGCTGGCCGTGGAGCTGGCGGGTCGGCTGGTCGGGGAGTCCCTTGAGGACCACGCCCGGCAGAGCCGCACCATCGACCGCTTCCTCGACGAGCTGGAGGCCAAGGCCGAGGCGGGAACCGAGGCCACCCGATGATGGGAGCGAGCCGCGAGGCGCTGGACGCCGCGCGGGAGCGGCTGGACACGTTGGTCGACAGCACCGGCGTGAACGTCGCCGCGCTGGCCGACGAACTGGCCGCCGTCACCGGTCTGCTGGACCGCGAGGTCTCGCTGCGCCGGGTGCTGACCGACCCGGCGCAGGCCGGCGAGGCCAAGGCGGAGCTTGTGGGCAGGCTGCTGTCGGGGCAGGTGGGCGGCGAGGCCGTCGACCTGGTCTCAGGCATGGTCCGCTCCCGCTGGTCCGCTTCGCGTGACCTGGTGGACGCGGTCGAGGAGCTGGCCGACATCGCCGACCTGATCGTCGCCGAGCGGGACGGCAGCCTGGACTCGGTGGAGGACGAGCTTTTCCGGTTCAGCCGGATCGTCGCCACCTCGCCCGAGCTGCGCGCCGCGCTCAGCGGCAAGGACCGTGGTGAGCGTGCCGTCGCCGCCCAGACCGAGCTGGTTCGCCGGCTGCTGGGCGGCCGGGCGCGGGAGGCCACGCTCCGCCTGGTCGTCCGCCTCGTGGAATATCCGCGGGGACGTAGCCTGGACAGTGGGCTCGACGCGCTCAGCGTGCTGGCCGCGGCCCGGCGCGACCGCTCGGTCGCCCAGGTCACCTCGGCGGTGCCGCTCAGCGACGCGCAGCGGGACCGTCTGGGCGCCGCCCTCGGCCGTATCTACGGCCGGCAGGTCCAGCTGAACCTCGACGTGGACCCCTCGGTCCTCGGCGGGATCTCGGTGCGGATCGGGGACGACGTCATCCACGGCACGATCAGCGACCGGCTCGACGAGGTCACCCGCCGCATGGCGGGCTGATCGCGCGCCGCGCACACCAACTCAACAAGCAGGACCAGCGGCCCGGGTTGGGCCGTAGCGGAAGAACTTACGGGCCCAACAAGGAGAGCAGGGAACCCAGATGGCGGAGCTCACGATCCGGCCGGATGAGATCCGGGACGCACTGGAGAACTTCGTCCAGTCGTACACGCCGGACGCGGCCTCGCGGGAAGAGGTCGGGACGGTCAGCGTTGCCGGTGACGGCATCGCGAAGGTCGAGGGACTGCCCTCGGCCATGGTGAACGAGCTGCTGGAGTTCGAGGACGGCACCCTCGGTCTCGCCCTCAACCTTGAGGAGCGCGAGATCGGCGTCGTCGTCCTCGGTGAGTTCAGCGGCATCGAGGAGGGCCAGCAGGTGCGCCGCACCGGCGAGGTGCTCTCCGTCGGGGTCGGCGACGGCTACCTCGGCCGGGTCGTCGACCCGCTGGGGAACGCCATCGACGGGCTGGGCGAGATCGAGACGGTGGGGCGGCGTGCCCTGGAGCTCCAGGCTCCCTCCGTCATGCAGCGCAAGTCGGTGCACGAGCCGATGGAGACCGGCTACAAGGCGGTCGACACCATGACGCCGATCGGCCGCGGTCAGCGTCAGCTGATCATCGGCGACCGGCAGACCGGCAAGACCGCGCTGGCCATCGACACGATCATCAACCAGCGCGACAACTGGCGCTCCGGTGACCCGGAGAAGCAGGTCCGCTGCGTCTATGTCGCGGTCGGCCAGAAGGGCTCCACCATCGCGTCCGTGCGCGGCGCCCTGGAGGAGGCCGGCGCGCTGGAGTACACCACGATCGTGGCGGCCCCGGCCTCCGACCCGGCGGGCTTCAAGTACATCGCGCCGTACACCGGTTCGGCCATCGGCCAGCACTGGATGTACGACGGCAAGCACGTGCTGATCATCTTCGACGACCTGTCGAAGCAGGCCGACGCCTACCGCGCCGTCTCCCTGCTGCTGCGCCGCCCGCCGGGCCGTGAGGCGTACCCGGGCGACGTCTTCTACCTGCACTCCCGGCTGCTGGAGCGCTGCGCCAAGCTCTCCGACGAGATGGGCGCCGGCTCGATGACCGGCCTGCCGATCGTCGAGACCAAGGCGAACGACGTCTCCGCGTTCATCCCGACCAACGTGATCTCGATCACCGACGGTCAGTGCTTCCTGGAGTCCGACCTCTTCAACGCGGGCCAGCGGCCGGCGCTGAACGTGGGTATCTCGGTCTCCCGGGTGGGTGGCTCCGCGCAGCACAAGGCGATCCGGCAGATCACCGGCTCGCTCCGTGTGGACCTGGCCCAGTTCCGCGAGCTGGAGGCGTTCGCCGCCTTCGGTTCCGACCTGGACGCCACCTCCAAGACCCAGCTGGAGCGCGGTCGACGGATGGTCGAGCTGCTCAAGCAGGAGCAGTACAGCCCGTTCCCCACCGAGAACCAGGTCGTCTCCATCTGGGCCGGCACCAACGGCCTGATGGACGACATCCCGGTGGGCGACATCCGCCGTTTCGAGCGCGAACTGCTCGACCACCTCGGTCGGGAGCGCAAGGACCTGATGACCAGCATCCGCGAGGGCCAGAAGATGTCCGACGACACCGTCGAGGCCATCCGGAACGCCGTTCTCCAGTTCAAGCAGCAGTTCGAGACCGCGGACGGCAAGCTGCTGGGCGAGGACTGATCCATGGCTGCCTCGCTGCGCGTATACAAGCGGCGCATCAAGTCGGTCACCGCGACCAAGAAGATCACGCGGGCGATGGAGATGATCGCCGCCTCGCGGATCGTCAAGGCCCAGCGGAAGGTGGCCGCCTCGACGCCCTACGCCGACGAACTCACCTCCGCCGTCACGGCGGTGGCCGAGGGCGCCGACGTCAAGCACCCGTTGACCACGGAGGCCAAGCGGCCTCGGCGGGCCGCGGTCCTGATCATCACCAGCGACCGCGGTCTCGCGGGCGCCTACTCCAGCAACGCCATCAAGGCGGGTGAACACCTGACCAGTCAGCTGACCGCTGAGGGGAAGAAGGTGGACACCTACATCGTGGGTCGCAAGGGCGTCTCCTACTACGCCTTCCGGGAACGCTCGGTGAAGCAGTCCTGGACCGGGTTCACCGACAACCCGACCTACGCCGACGCCAAGGAGGTGGCCGCCCCGCTGATCGAGGCGATCGGGCAGGACACCGACGAGGGCGGGGTGGACGAGCTGCACATCGCGTTCACCGAGTTCGTGTCGATGATGACGCAGACCCCGGTCGAGCGCCGGATGCTGCCGCTGCGGCTGGAGAAGAGCGCCGAGGACTCGGCCGAGGTCTTCCAGCAGGGTGAGCGGACGCACCCGCTCTACGACTTCGAGCCCTCGCCCGAGCATGTGTTGGACGCGCTGCTTCCGCGTTACGTGGAGAGCCGCGTCTACAACGCCCTGCTCCAGTCGGCCGCCTCCAAGCACGCCGCGACCCGGCGGGCGATGAAGTCGGCGACGGACAACGCCGAGGACTTGATCAAGTCGCTGACGCGACTTGCCAACGCGGCCCGCCAGGCCGATATCACCCAGGAAATCTCTGAGATCGTCGGTGGCTCCAGCGCCTTGGCCGACGCGACCGCGGGAAGTGAACGCTAACCATGACTACTGCTGCTGAGGCGGCCCCCAAGCAGGACCTGCCGACCGGGCGGGTCGCGCAGGTTCGCGGCCCGGTCGTCGACGTGGAGTTCCCCGTCGACGCGATGCCCGACATCTACAACGCGCTGACCGTGGACATCGCGGACCCGGCCAACGACGGCGCGACCAAGACGCTGACCCTGGAGGTCGCGCAGCACCTGGGCGAGGGCCTGGTGCGCACGATCGCCCTGGAGCCCAACGACGGCCTGGTCCGCCAGGCCGTGGTGACCAACTCCGGCGCCGGCATCTCGGTGCCCGTCGGTGACGTCACCAAGGGCCGGGTCTTCAACACCCTGGGCCGCATCCTCAACGAGCCCGAGGCCGAGTCGGAGATCACCGAGCGCTGGGAGATCCACCGCAAGGCCCCGGCCTTCGACCAGCTTGAGTCGAAGACCGAGATGTTCGAGACCGGCCTGAAGGTCATCGACCTGCTGACCCCCTACGTCAAGGGCGGCAAGATCGGTCTGTTCGGTGGTGCGGGCGTCGGCAAGACGGTCCTCATCCAGGAGATGATCATGCGTGTGGCGAAGCTGCACGAGGGCGTCTCCGTCTTCGCCGGCGTGGGTGAGCGCACCCGTGAGGGCAACGACCTGATCGAGGAGATGGCGGAGTCCGGCGTGCTGCCGCAGACCGCCCTCGTCTTCGGCCAGATGGACGAGCCCCCGGGCACCCGGCTCCGGGTGGCGCTGACCGGTCTGACCATGGCGGAGTACTTCCGCGATGTGCAGAAGCAGGACGTGCTGTTCTTCATCGACAACATCTTCCGCTTCACCCAGGCCGGTTCCGAGGTCTCCACCCTGCTGGGCCGGATGCCGTCCGCGGTGGGCTACCAGCCCAACCTGGCCGACGAGATGGGTGTGCTCCAGGAGCGCATCACCTCGACCCGTGGCCACTCGATCACCTCGATGCAGGCGATCTACGTGCCCGCGGACGACCTCACCGACCCGGCGCCGGCGACCACGTTCGCCCACCTGGACGCGACCACGGTGCTCTCCCGGCCCATCTCGGAGAAGGGCATCTACCCGGCGGTCGACCCGCTGGACTCCACCTCCCGCATCCTGGACCCGCGGTACATCTCGCAGGACCACTACGAGTGCGCCTCGCGGGTCAAGGGGATCCTCCAGAAGTACAAGGACCTCCAGGACATCATCGCCATTCTCGGCATCGACGAGCTGGGCGAGGAGGACAAGCTGGTCGTCAGCCGGGCCCGTCGGATCGAGCGCTTCCTGTCGCAGAACACCCACGCGGCGAAGCAGTTCACCGGCATGGACGGTTCGGACGTTCCGCTGGACGAGTCCATCGCGGCGTTCAACGCCATCGCGGACGGTGACTACGACCACTTCCCCGAGCAGGCGTTCTTCATGTGCGGTGGCCTGGACGACCTGAAGGCCAAGGCCAAGCAGCTGGGCGTCAACTGACGGTGACGCGCCGCGCGTCGGTTCGCCGGCCGCGCGGCGCGGCCCGTTCGCCCGGGCCGAACATGGTCGCCCGTGGGACGGACCCCCGTCCCACGGGCGTTCGGGGCCGGAGCCTATTCTTCGACCGGGGCCCGTCGGGACTCTCCTCGACGGCCTCCGGAGACCAAGCCAGTGACCATTCAGGGATATTCCAGGTGAAGATCCAGGTGAACAGGAGCCATCGTGGCTGAGCTGCACGTCGAGCTGGTCGCCGCCGACCGCAAGGTCTGGTCCGGCGAGGCCAGCCTGGTGATCGCGCGCACCACCGTGGGCGACATCGGCATCATGCCGGGCCACCAGCCGGTGCTCGGCGTGTTGCGTTCGGGCCCGGTGACCATCCGCACCACCGGCGAGACCGGGGAGGGCACGGTGGTCGTCGCCGTCCACGGAGGCTTCCTGTCCTACACGGACGGTAAGCTGTCGCTGCTCGCCGAGGTGGCCGAGCTGGCGGACGAGATCGACGTCCAGCGGGCGGAGCGCTCGCTGGAGCAGGCGAAGGCGGACGAGGACGCCGAGGCGGAGCGCCGGGCCTCGGTCCGGTTGCAGGCCGCGGCGGCGGAGCGCTGAGAGAAGACGGAGCGATCGCGCCCGGGTGAGAGCCGGGACGGACGCACGAGGCGAGGAGGTCGGTCGAGATGGTCCTCGCCTTGACCGTGTTGGGCGCGATCCTGTTGTTGTTGGTGATCGGACTCTTCGCCTTCGGGCTGCGCCGCCGGGTGATCCAACGCTCCGGCGGCACTTTTGACTGTAGCGCCCGCTTCACCCCGCCGCCGTCCGGCACCTCGCCGGGCAAGGGCTGGCGGTACGGAGTCGCCCGCTACAACGGGGACCGGGTCGAGTGGTTCCGCGTCTTCTCCTACGCGCCGCGTCCCCGGCAGGCGCTGCATCGGGAGCGCATCGAGGTGCGGGAGCGGCGGCTGCCGGCGGGGGACGAGGAGTTGGCGCTGCTGCCGGGGGCGGTGGTGCTCAGCTGTCGGCAGGACGGACTCGACGTGGAGCTGGCGATGAGCGAGGACGCGTTGACCGGCTTCCTGGCGTGGCTGGAGGCGGCTCCGCCGGGGCAGCGCGTCAACGTGGCCTGACGGAACGGCGGCCCTGCCGCGCGGTTGCCGTCCGCTCTGGTGTGTGTCGTCGTCACCGCTCGCGCGGTGGTTCGGGACCCGTCGCGACGGGTCTCTTTTCGTGTTCGGGGGCTTTTGACCGAGGGGTGTTCCCGCTTCGGGGCGCCCCGCTCGCCGCCGGGGGCTCGTCCGCCGCCGTCCGCCGCCGCTGTCCGTTCCCTGCGTTCCCCGCTCCGTGCCGGGGCGTCCCGTGGAGACGGCGACGGCGGGGTGGCGCCGGCCTGAGCCGGTGCCACCCCGCCGGGGTGTGTCTACCGCTGGAGGTCAGGCGGCGCCGAGGCCGCTGTCGATGGCGTCCAGCAGGGCGCCGTCGGAGGTGTCACCGGAGAACTCCCAGAAGAAGGCTCCGCCCAGACCCTGCTCGTTGGCCCAGGCCATCTTCTCGGTGATGGTCTCGGGGGTGTCGTAGCTCCACCAGTTCTCGCCGCAGTGGGCGTAGGCGGTGCCGGCGACGGTGCCGGAGGCGGGGCAGGACTCGGCGAGCACCTTGTAGTCCTCGATGCCGTCCTCGTAGCTGCCGGGCGCGGGGCCGGTGGCGCTGCCGCCCGGCTCGGCCTCCGAGACCCCGGTCCAGCCGCGGCCGTAGAAGCCGACGCCGAGGAGCAGCTTCTCCGAGGGCACGCCCTGGGCCTGGAGCGCGGCGATGGCGTCCTCGCTGGTGAAGCCCTCCTGCGGGATGCCGTCGTAGCTGGTCAACGGCGAGTGGGGGGCGGTGGGACCGTCCGCGTCGAAGGCGCCGAAGAAGTCGTAGGTCATCACGGCGAGATAGTCCGCGTGCTCCGCGCCGTAGGCGTAGTCGGCGGCGGCTATCTTGCCGCCGTCGGAGGCGTCGGCGGTGATCGCCGCGGTGACGAGCTGGTCGCCGAAGGCGCCGCGGAACGCGCTCATCATGTCGCCGAAGACCTCGGGCCCGGACTCGTCACAGGTCAGACCGCAGGCGTTGGGGTACTCCCAGTCCAGGTCGATGCCGTCGAAGACGCCTTCCCAGCGGGGGTCGTTGACCAGGTCGTAGCAGGACTGGGCGAACGCCTCGGGGTTCTGCATGGCCTCGGTGAAGCCGTCCGACCAGGTCCAGCCGCCGAAGGACCACAGCACCTTGATGTCCGGGTACTGCTCCTTGAGCTGCCGCAGCTGGTTGAAGTTGCCGCGGAGGGCCCCGTCCTCCCAGGTGTCGGCCTCTCCGCTGACGCTCTCCTCGGCGGTGTAGGCGCGGTCGTAGGCGGCGTAGGAGTCGCCGACCGTACACTCGCCGCCGACGACGTTGCCGAAGCCGTAGTTGATGTGGGTGATCTGGTCGGCGGAGCCGGAGTCCACGATGTTCTTGACGTGGTAGTTCCGGTCGTAGACGCCCCACTCGGTGAAGTACCCGAGGCGGACGTCGCCGGCCGCGGTCGGCTCGGAGGCGACGATCTCGGGGGAGGCCGGCTCGTCGGCCCCGGCGGTCGACGTGAGGGCGACCAGGCCGCCGGCGGGGATCGCGAGGGCGGCAAGAACGGTGATGAGCCGGCGCATCCGGCGCGGCCGGCGGTGCTCGACGGTACTGGATGATCTCAAGGAGACTCCCGATGTCGGAGAAGAGACGGTGGGGGTGACTTCGTCTCCACGGGGAGCACGCGGTGGTCAGTGACCTCCGGGGGCGTGGGGCCGCCAGCGGACTGACGGGGTTCTCTCAAGGGCGTGCTCGGCGTGTGCCCGTGAGAGTAGAGTGGTCTGGACCACGGGTCAATAGGTCTGTACCAAAGGCGGGTTGGGGCCGGTGGGGCGGCGGCGGGTGTCGCGGGGCGGGCCCGAGGGCGGTCAGCGGTGGGTGTCCCGGTGAGGGGAGTCCTGAAGGTCCAGCTCCCGGGCGAGGACCGCGGCCTGCACCCTGTTCGTCAGGGCCAACTTGCCGAGCATCCTGCTGACATGGGTCTTCACCGTGGCCTCGGCCATGGAGAGGCGTTCGGCGATCTGCGCGTTGGACAGGCCGGCGCCGACCTGGGCCAGTACCTGGCGCTCGCGCGGGGTCAGCTCCTTCAGCCGACCGGCGGCGGGGGAGGGGACGGGCGCCGGCGGTCCCGGCGCGTTCCTCGCGAACTCCGCGATCAGCCGGCGCGTCACCGCCGGGGCGATCAGCCCCTCGCCGGCGGCGACCGTGCGGACGGCGGTGATCAACGTGTCCGTGTCGCTGTCCTTGAGCAGAAAGCCACCGGCTCCGGCGCGCAGGGCGCCGAAGACGTACTCGTCGAAGTCGAACGTGGTCAGCACCAGCACCTCGGCGAGCCGGCGCTCGACGATCAGGCGGGTGGCGGAGACGCCGTCGAGCCGGGGCATCTGGATGTCCATCAGCACCAGGTCGGGGCGCAGCTCGGCGGCGAGCGCGACCGCCGCCTCGCCGTCCGCCGCCTCACCGACGACCTCGATGTCGTCGACGCTGCGCAGGATCAGCACCAGCCCTTGGCGGACGGCCGCCTGGTCGTCGGCGACCAGCACCCGGATCGTCATGAGGAGCGTCCTTCGGGGGGTTCGGAACGTTCGGCGCCCGCGCCGCGCTCGGTGCCCGCGCCGCGTTCGGAGACTTCGGAGAGGGGAAGCTCGGCGGCGACCCGCCAGAGGCCGGTGTCGGTGGTCTCGGCGACCGGGCCGGCGTCGAAGCTGCCGTGCAGCAGCTCGACCCGCTCGGCCATCCCCACCAGGCCGGAGCCGGAGCCGGGGGCGCGGGAGGCGGCGTCGGTGCGGTAGGGGCTGGTGACGGTGACCGTCAGCCGCTCGGACCGGTGGCCGAGGTGGACCTCGACCTGGCCGGGGGCGGCGTGCTTGACCGCGTTGGTCAGGGACTCCTGGACGATGCGGTAGGCGGCCAGCTCGACGGGGGCCGGCAGCGACAGGCCGGCCTCGCGTTCGTCGCGGCTGACGAAGCTGAGCTCGCCCGAGGCGTCGCCCCTGGCCGCGCGGTCCAGCAGCACGTCCAGGCCGTCGAGCGTGGGGTTGGCCTCGGGGTGGCGCTGCTCGGAGTCCTCCTCGCGCAGGATGCCGATGAGCCGGCGCATCTCGGTGAGGCCCTGCGTGCTGTTCTCCCGGATGACGGTCAGGGCCTGCGCGGTGGCCTCCGGCTTGTTGAGGGAGAGCGCCGCGGTGGAGTGGATGGCGATGGCGGACAGGTGGTTGGCGACGATGTCGTGCAACTCCCTGGCCATCCTGGCCCGTTCGGACGCGACGGCCTGTGTCCTGTCCATCTCGGCGAGAAGCGCCGTCTGCTCGGCGCGGAGCCGCTCCGCCGCCGCCGTGTCCCGGTGCTCGCGCAGTAGCAGCCCCGCCCATGCGGGGGCCGTCAGGATCCCCACCAGGCCGGCGCCGAGGATCAGCGCCTCCGGCTCGCGCAGCCAGACGACGAGGGCGACCGTGCCGGCGGCGCTGAACATCGTCGTGCCGGAGACGAAGGAGCGGCCGAAGCGGGCGGGGCCGTAGAGCACCGCCGCGTAGACCACGTCGGAGAACATGACCAGCACCGGCAGCGAGCCGCCGGAGAGGGCGTCGCCGAACAGGGCGAGGACCGCGCCGACGAGTGCCGTCGTCGGCATGACGCGACGCAGCACCTCCGCGGCGCAGATCACCAGCAGGGCCGGCAGACGCAGGACGGCGGCGGTCTGCTCCGGGTGGAAGGCGTACAGATCGAAGGCGATGGCGGTCAGGCCCGTGACCAGGCCGACCAGCGCGATCAACAGATCGTCGCGGTGTGGTCGGGCCGGTGGGGACAGTCGTGCCATGGAGACATTCGAGCACGGGCGGGGGGTTCGGCGGGACCGTCGTCGGATCTACATCGAAGGATGCAGGCGCCGGTCAGGGAATCGTCACCGAGGGTGACGTGCGAGGGGGATGGGTGGGCGACCCTGGAGGGGAACGTCTGACCGGAGAGTCCGAGGGGGGTACGAGGCGATGATGGTGGGCCTGATCCTGGCGGCCGAGGTGGCCTTCTGGCTGGTGTTGGCCGGTGGCCTCACGGTGCGCTATCTGCTGCGGAGGCGGCGGCTGGGCGGGGCGCTGCTGCTCGGAGTTCCGCTGATCGACGTGCTGTTGCTGACGGTGACGGCGATCGACCTGCGGGACGGCGGGGAGATGAGCGCGGGGCACAGCCTGGCCGTGCTCTATCTGGGGTTCACGGTCGGCTGGGGGCACTACCTCGTGCGTTGGGCGGACGGTCACGCGGCGCACCGCTTCGGCGGGGCGCCGAGGCCGGCGAAGCCGCCGAGGTACGGCGCGGCCAGGGCGCGGCACGAGTGGCGGCTGTGGGGCCTGACGCTGGTGTCGGTGCTGATAGCGGTGGCCGTCGCGCAGCTGCTGCGGTGGTACATATCCGGGCCCGAGGCGGACGAGGGCATGGTCGCGGCGCAGTGGATGGCGCTGCGGGCGCTCGGTATCCACGGGCTGATCGCCCTGTCGTACACGCTCTGGCCGAAGCGCCCCAAGGAAGGGGAGGAGCAGGCGGCTTCCGGGGCGGCGCCGGCTGGTGACGAGCCGCCGGAGGTGGTCTGGCGGGCCCCGGACGCGGGCCGGCGGTCGGGGAGCCCCGGCGGGCCCGAGAGCTTCGGCGGCTCTCCCGGCGGTGGTACCCCGCCCGGGGTGTGGCGTCGGTCCGACGCGGAGCGCGGGAGGTGAGCCTCCCGGCCGCGGGGCCTTCCGGCGCCTCCGGGCGGGGCGGGGGCGTCAGCGGTTCTCGCCGGGGACCCAGAGCACGTCGCCGGTCTCCTTGTTGGCGGACCTGGCGAGGATGAAGAGCAGGTCGGAGAGCCGGTTGAGATAGGTGGCCGTGAGCGGGTTCATGGTTTCGCCGTGCTCCTCCATGGCGGCCCAGGTCGAGCGTTCCGCGCGGCGGACCACCGTGCAGGCCAGGTGGAGGAGGGCGGCGCCGGGCGTGCCGCCGGGGAGGATGAAGCTGCGGAGCTTTTCCAGCGAGGCGAGGAAGTGGTCGCAGTCCGCCTCCAGCCGGTCGATGTAGCTCTGTTCGACGCGCAGCGGCGGGTATTCGGGGTTCTCCACGACCGGGGTGCTCAGGTCGGCGCCGACGTCGAAGAGGTCGTTCTGTACGCGCACCAGCACGGTGGCGACCTCCTCGGGGAGGTGGCCGAGTGCCAGGGCCGTGCCGATGGCCGCGTTGGCCTCGTTGGCGTCGGCGTAGGCGGAGATCCGCGAGTCGGTCTTGGCGGTCCGGCTCATGTCGCCCAGGGCGGTGGTGCCGCTGTCTCCGGTACGGGTGTAGATCCGGGTGAGGTTGACCATGCCGGGAGCCTACTGGGCGGGGTCAGGCGCCGGCCCGGCGGAAGAGCCGGATGCCGAGGGTGAGGGAGGCGGCCGAGAGCAGGAGGGCGGCGAGGGCGCCGGTGGCCAGCGCGCTGTCGCCGTAGTCGCCGACGAAGGCGGCGCGGACACCGTCCACGAGATAGCGGAAGGGGATGAAGTGTGAGATCACGTCCAGCCAGGTGGGGGCCAGCGCCATCGGCAGCAGGATGCCGGAGAGGAGCATCGCGGGCAGGTTGATGGAGTTGATCACGGGGGCGAACTCCTGGGGGCTGTTCACCCGCATGGCGAAGGCGTAGGAGAGCGAGGCGAGCGAGGCGGCCAGCACGGCGACGAGGACGAAGCCGATCAGCACGCCGAGCACGGGCGCCCGCAGCCCGAAGGCGACACCGGCCAGCACGAGGATCAGCGACTGGACCACCAGCAGGGCGACGTCGCGCAGCGTTCTGCCGAGCAGCAGCGCGGTGCGGCTGACGGGCGTGACCCGCATGCGTTCCATGATGCCGTGCTGCTTCTCGATGAGGATGCCGAAGCCGGCGAAGGCGGAGCTGAAGAGCGCGAGTTGGACCAGCAGGCCGGGTACGAGGATCTGCCAGGAGTCGCCCTCGCGGCCCAGCGGGACGTCCCGGAGGAGGGGGCCGAAGAAGCCGAGGAAGAGCATCGGCTGGATCAGTCCGAAGATCAGGTTGATCCGTGAGCGCAGGGTCTGGCGCGCGTAGCGTTCGAAGACGAGGAGGGAGTCCGCGAACACGGCGGTCATGGTGGGCGTGGTGCGCATGGTGGGCTGGGCCTTTCGGCGGGCTGGGATCGGGCGGTGCGGGACGCGGGGGCGGCTCCGGGGTCACACGGCGAGGGGCGCGGACTCCTCGCGGCGCGGTCCGTGGCCGGTGATGGCGATGAAGGTGTCCTGGAGGGTCGCCTCGGGCGAGCCGCCGTAGCGCTCCTTGAGGGCCCTCGGGGTGCCCTCGGCGACGATCTCGCCGTGGTCGACGACCACCAGCCGGTCGGCGAGGGCGTCCGCCTCGTCCAGGTAGTGGGTGGTGAGGAAGACGGTGGTGCCCTCGTCGCGGATGCGGCGCACCAGTTGCCACAGGTCGGCGCGGCTGCCGGGGTCGAGCCCCGTGGTCGGTTCGTCCAGGAACAGCAGCGCGGGCCGGTGGGTCAGGGCCATGGCGATGTCCAGCCGGCGCCGTTGGCCGCCGGAGAGTTCGGCGCAGGTGCGGTCGAGGAGTTCGGTGAGGTCGAGGTCGACGGCGAGTTCCTCGGCCCTGGCCTCGGCCTCGGCGCGGCTGAGCCGGTAGAAGCGGCCCTGGAGCACCAGTTCGGAGCGGACCCGCTCCTGCGGGTCGAGCCCGCCGGACTGGGCGACGTAGCCGATCTTCCGCCGCACGGCGCGCGGCTCGGTGGCCAGGTCGTGGCCGGCGACGGTGGCCGTGCCCCGGGTGGGCGGGAGCAGGGTGGTGAGCATCCGCAGGGTGGTGCTCTTGCCCGCGCCGTTGGGGCCGAGGAAGCCGAGGATCTCGCCCTGCTCCACGGTCAGGTCGATGCCGCGGACGGCCTCGACCGGTCCCTTCTTGGTGGGGAAGGTCAGCGCCAGGTCGTGCGTGCTGAGGATCGCTGTCATGGGCGCCAGAAAATCAGAGGCTCTGCAAAAATGCAATCGCCCCAAGTTTTCAGTTGGTCAAGAAACGCTACGATGCCCCGCATGACCGGATTGAGGGAGCGCAAGAAGCGGCAGACCAGACAGCACATCTCGGACGTGGCCACCGGGCTGTTCATGGAGCGCGGCTTCGACGCGGTCACCGTCGCCGAGGTGGCCGAAGCCGCCGAGGTCTCGGTGAACACGGTCTACAACTACTTCCCGGCCAAGGAGGACCTCTTCTTCGACCGCGAGGAGGAGACCGTCGACCGCCCCTCGGCCCGGGTGCGCGACCGGGCGCCGGGCCAGTCCGCCGCCGAGGCCGTCCTCGACGGGCTGCGGGAGGACATCGACCGCCGTCCGGTCAACCTGGGCATGGTCGACGGGTTCGACCGGTTCGTCGCCGTGGTGACCGGCTCCCACTCGCTGCTGGCGCGGCTGATGGGGATGCAGTACCAGACGACCGCCCAACTCGGCCGCACCCTCGCCCAGGAGACCGGAAGTGAGCCGGGCGACCCACTCCCCGAGTTGGTCGCCGCCCACCTGATGGCCGTGCACGCCAACCTGCACCAGACCGTGCGCCACGCGTACCGCGCCGGGCACGACGTGGAGGAGCTGCGGGCGGACCTGCTGCGGAGGTTGGACCTCAGCGAACGGCTGCTCAGCGACGAGGTGCGGGACTTCGCCCGCCGCCCCCTCGACGAGAGTGCCCAGCCGGGTGGGCGTCCGCGGCCGGCCCCCTCCGACGACGAGGAGTTCCGCTGCCGCCGCTCCACCCGCTGACGGCGGGCGGGGGCCACCGGTCGTGACGCGTGTCTCTTCTCCCCCCACGAACGGCCCGTGGCCGCTAGGGTCTAGTCTCCCCGGAGTCGCCGTGTATCAAGGGAGATCACTCGTGGCCAGGAAGCTCGCCGTCGTTGGTGCCGGTCTGATGGGCTCCGGCATCGCCCAGGTCGCCGCCCAGGCCGGCTGGGACGTGGTGTTGCGCGACCTCACCGAGGACGCGCTCGCCAGGGGGCGACGAGCGGTGGAGACCTCACTGGCCAAGTTCGTCGAGAAGGAACGCGTCGCCCAGGCCGACGCCGACGCCGCGTTGGCCCGGATCACCACCACCACCGACCTCGACGCCGCCGCCGACGCCGACCTCGTGGTCGAGGCCGTCTTCGAGGACGCCGACACCAAGCGCGAACTGCTGCGCACCCTCGACGGCCTGGTCAAGGACGAGACCGTGCTGGCCTCCAACACCTCGGCCATCCCCATCACCAAGCTGGCCGCCGCGACGGAACGCCCCGACCGCGTGGTCGGCACCCACTTCTTCTCCCCGGTGCCGCTGATGCCGCTCTGCGAGCTGGTGCGCGGCCACCTGACCAGCGACCAGACCCTGGCGTTCGCCAAGGAGTTCGCCGAGTCGACGGGCAAGACCGTCATCGTCGTCGAACGCGACGTCGCCGGCTTCGTCACCACCCGGCTGATCACCGCGCTGGTCATGGAGGCCGTCAGCCTCTACGAGTCCGGCGTCGCCACGGCCGAGGACATCGACACCGCCTGCCGCCTGGGCTTCGGCCACGCGATGGGCCCGTTGGCCACCGCCGACCTCACCGGTGTCGACGTGCTGCTGCACGCCACGGAGAACATCCACCGCGAGTCCTCCGACGGCAAGTTCGCCCCGCCCGAGATCATGCGGCGGATGGTCGACGCCGGCAGTCTCGGCCGCAAGACCGGCCAGGGCTTCTACCCCCACTGACCCGACGCCCGGCCCAGCCACACCCCGCACCGGCGCGGTCACCCGCCGCCCGGCGCCGAAACGGCAGCCGCCGCACCCCGGCCACGCCGTCCCCGGGACATCGTTGTCCCCTCACCCCCACACGCACCGACACCGAAAGAGCGACGGAAGAGCCATCGCCACCATCAACGCACTCATCAGCACAGCCAGTTCGGCGGGCGCGCCCGCGGAGGGCCGGCGCCGCCAGGAGGACCGCCGGCGCGCCAGGCCGCGCACCCTGCTTTCCGCCCTCTCCCAACCCCCGGCGCCCTCGACCGACGGCCCCTGCCTGCGGATCACCGGCGACGCCGCCGCGCTGGTCGTCGGCGGCCGGCTCGACGTGCACAGCGCGGCCGACGCCAGGGTCGCGCTGCACCACGCCGTCGACTCGGGCGAGGGCGACCTGGTGCTGGACATCGCCGGGTTGAACGCCTGGGACGCCACAGGGCTCGGCGTCATCATGGGCGTCCACCGCAGGGCCGGACGCGCCGGCCGGCGGCTGGTGCTGCGCGACGTGCCGCCCCGGATGTGGCGGGTGCTGGTCGCAGCACGGTTGCACCGGGTGCTGACCATCGCCTCCTGACCCGCCCGCCCTCCGGCGTCGGGAAACCCGAAGGACGGCCCCCGGCCGTCGCCGCACCGGCCCGCGCCCTCGCCCCACGCGACGCGGTCAACGGGAGCCACCGCTCACGGAATTAGCGGTACCGAGGTTCGTTCTGTCACACCCCACAGGTAGCGTGGGCACCATCATCGGGCGGCGTCGCCGCACTCACTGCCGAGAGATTCTGACCCATGGACCTCAACCACCCCTCGCAGCCCGCCGACCGGCCAGCGCAGCACAGCGGCGCGGGCGACGGGTCGGAGCGGGCGACCTGGCTGGTCGCGGGTGACTTCCTGCTCACCATCAACCCCGTGGACGGCAGCGAGATCGTGCCCTGCCCGCCCGGGCGCAGACCACCCGCCCCCCGCCGCACCGCCGCCACGGGCGCCGGCCAGCCCGAGCCGGGACCGCCGCTACTCGACCGCGAGGAGCAGCGCGCCCGGCTCCGTTCGCTGCTGGCCAGCGGCCGTTCCGTTCGGCTGACCGGCCCGTCAGGCGCGGGACGCAGCGCGCTGCTGGCCGCCGTCGCCGAGGACTGCGCCACGCTCGCCCCCGACGGGGTGGTGCGCCTCAGCGGCCACCGACGCACCCCGCGCGACCTGCTGCACGAGCTGTACGCGGCCGTCCACCAGGTGGCCAACTACCGGCCGGGCCCGACCGAGTTGAGCTCCGCGCTGCGCGAGGTCGGCGCCGTGGTGGTGCTCGACGACGTGGAGTTCGGCGGCGCCGCCCTCGACGAGCTGCTGAACGCGACGCCCGAGTGCGCCTTCCTGCTGGCCCAGCGCCCGGAGGCGCCGGCGCCCGGGGCCAGTTCCGGCGTCGCTGACGAGCCGGTCGCCGGCATCGGCCCGGAGGCCGGCCGCCGGCTGCTGGCCCTCGCGGTCGCCCGCGAGCTGACAGCGGCCGAGGCCGAGTGGGCCGACGAGCTGGGCCGCGCCGGCGGCGGACTGCCGCGCCACTTCGTGCAGGCCGGCGCCGTGCTGCGGTACCGGGCGCTGGACGGCCGTGGGCCGCTGCCCTCGGTCGACGCGCTGGTCACCACGCTGGCCGCCTCGATATCCGACGGTGCGAGGGAGCTTCTGCGCATCGGCCTGGCGCTCGGCGGCGAGCTGCCCGACCCGGCGGCGCTGCCCGCGCTCACCGGCGACGCCGAGGCCGCCACCGCCCACACCGAGCTGGACGACTGCGGGCTGCTCACCCGGGTCGGCCGCCGGCGCAGGCTGGAGCCGGCCGCGACGGCCGCGTTCGAGGGCTCGGAACTGGCCGCCGAGGGCGCCGCCAGGACGGCCGCGCTCACCCGGCACTACTCATGGTGGCTCGCCGAGTCCGGCACCTCGGCCGACGAGGTCGTCGCCCAGGCCGACGTGGTGCTCGCCGCGCTGCGCGCGGCCCAGCAGGCCTCCCTGCACACCGAGACCACGGAGCTGGTGCGCCGCACCGCCCCGCTGCTGGCCGCCGGGCTGCGCTGGGGCGCCTGGGAGCGGGCCCTGCGCACCGGCCAGGAGGCCGCGAGGGCCAGCGGGGCCGTCGCCCAGGAGGCCTACTTCCACCACGAGCTGGGCGTGCTCGCCATCTGCGAGGGGCAGTTGGCGCGCGCCCGCGTCGAGCTGGAGGCGTCGACGGCGCTGCGCGGCGTGCTCTCCGACGCCGGCGGCGCGGTCGCCGGCCGTCGTGCCCTGACGCTGGTGGACGACCTGACCAGGGCGCCGGCGCAGCCGCCCGCCCACACCCCGCCGTTCGGTGCCCAGGCGGCCGTCACCCAGCAGCCGCCGCCCGAGGTGAACGGCGACGAGACCCCCGTCGGGCTGCGCGCCCCCGAGCCGCCCGGCCAGACGGAGCTGACCCTGACCATCAGGGGGCGTTCGCCCGAGGAGTCGGGCGCCACGCTGCGCCGGATGTTCACCCGGGGCAACCGCCGCAACGCGGTCGCCACCGGCGCCGGCGCGCTGCTCGCCGCGGTCCTCGGCACCGTCGTCGCCCTCGGCCTGACCTCGGGCGACCCGGAGGACGACACGGAGAACGTCACCCGCGACGACCCGGCGACCAGCGAGGAGGACGCCCCGACCGTCGAGGAGACCGAGAAGGAGGGACCGGCCACCGAGGAGGAGGAGCCCACCGAGGACCCGACCTCGGACGAGCCGACGACCCCCGAGCCGACCGAGGACCCGACGACCGAGCAGCCCCCACCGCCCGACCCGACCACCGAGGACCCGACGCCCTCGGAGTCCGGCGGATCGGACGACGGCGCCGGCGGCGGTCAGAACGGCGGCGGCGGTGGCGGTGGCGGCGACACCGACCCGCCGACGGAGAGCCCGGACCCGCCCACGGACGACCCGGAGGACCCCCCGACGGACGACCCGCCGACCGAGGACCCGGACCCGGACCCGCCCACGGAGGACCCGGAGGACCCGCCGACCGAGGGGGACGACGGCGGCCCGGACGCCTCCCCGACGGCCGGCGAGCCCACGCCCACGGCCACGGTCACCTCTTCTCACGGAGCCTCGGCCACGGTGCGCTAGGCCCTGGCCGGGGGCGCGGTTGGCCGACTACCGACCTTGCCGGTCGGGGTGGGTTGTCGGCCTGGCCCCGGTGGTGGGTTGCTCGCGCAGTTCCCCGCGCCCCTTGACTGCCGGTGGGCGGCTTGGGGGCGCGGGGAACGGCGCGGTGCATCCGTGGCGGGGCGCGGACGACCACCCACCGCACCGGTGCGGACCGTAGTCGACCGCGCCCCGCGCCTCCGCGCTCCGCGGTCAGAACAGGCGCAGCTTGTCGTCCTCGATGCCGCGCAGCGCGTCGTAGTCCAGGGTCACGCAGCGGATGCCCCGGTCTGTGGCCAGCGTCCTGGCCTGCGGCTTGATCTCCTGGGCCGCGAACAGGCCCTGCACCGGCGCGAGATGGGGGTCGCGGTTGAGCAGCTCCAGGTAGCGGGTCAGCTGCTCGACGCCGTCGATCTCGCCGCGTCGCTTGATCTCCACGGCCACCGTGGCGCCGTCGGCGTCGCGACCCAGGATGTCCACCGGGCCGATCGCCGTCGGGAACTCCCGGCGGATCAGGGTCCAGCCCTCGCCGAGCGTCTCCATCCGGTCCGCCAGCAGTTCCTGGAGATGCGCCTCCACACCGTCCTTGATCAGCCCCGGGTCGACGCCCAACTCGTGCGAGGAGTCATGGAGAACTTCCTCCATGGTGATGATCAGCTTCTCGCCCGCCTTGTTGACCACCGTCCAGACCCGGCCGCCGTCCTCCGTCTCGTCCTCCTTGAGGGTGCACGGCGGCGACATCCAGTTCAGCGGCTTGTAGGCGCGGTCGTCGGCGTGGATCGAGACCGAGTTGTCGGCCTTGACCAGGACGAGTCGCGGGGCCATGGGCAGATGAGCGGTGAGTCGGCCGGCGTAGTCGACCGAGCAGCGAGCGATGACAAGACGCATGAGGGCAGCCTAGATCGTCGCACCGACACCCACACCACCGTTCCCGCCTTCCCCGGGGGCGACAGCCGCCCCGCGCCCGCGAGTTGCCCCTCGAACCCGCGCCCCGTTCCCGCGAGGGCCCCGGAGCGACCGCCGCCGGCCGGCGGCCCCGTGGGAACGGTGCCACCGGCCGGCGCTCCGGCCTCTCCTGCCCGCGGGCGGTGTCAACTCCGCGGCGGGCGGCCCTCAGTGGGCCTTGGACTCCTCGGCGGAGGGGGCCGCCTCATCCCGTTCGCCCGGCTGCTTCGCCAGCCGGCCCTCGGCGCCCGCGCCGCCGCCCGCTGCCTCGTCGGCCTCCGCGTCGGCGTCGTCACCGCCGCCGTGCCCGTGGTCGTCCGTCATCGAGGACTCGTCGAACGGCAGCCGCCCGGCCAGCACCTCGGTGGCGCGCTCCCGGTCCAGCTCCTTGGTCCACGTGCCGACCAGCACGGTGGCCACCGCGTTGCCGGCGAAGTTGGTCAGCGCCCGGGCCTCGCTCATGAAGCGGTCGATGCCCACGATCAGGCCGACACCGTCGAGCAGTTCGGGCCGGTGCGACTGGAGCCCGCCGGCCAGGGTGGCCAGGCCGGCGCCGGTGACGCCTGCGGCGCCCTTGGACGCGATGACCATGAACAGCAGCAGGCTGATCTGCTCGCCCACCGACAGCGGGTCGCCCATCACCTCGGCGATGAAGAGCGAGGCCATGGTCAGGTAGATCGCGGTGCCGTCCAGGTTGAACGAGTAGCCGGTCGGCACGGTGATGCCGGCGACGGGCTTGCTGACGCCCAGGTGCTCCATCTTGGAGATCAGCCTCGGCAGCGCCGACTCCGAGGAGGAGGTCGACAGGATCAGCAGGAACTCCCGGCCCAGGTACCTCAGCAGGGAGAAGATGTTGATCCGGGCCACCACCCAGAGCAGCAGGCCCAGCACCAGCACCACGAAGATCACACAGGTGATGTAGAAGCCGATCATGATGACCGCGAGCGAGCGCAGCGCGCCGGCGCCCGTCTCGCCGACCACGGCGGCCATCGCGCCGAACGCGCCGACCGGGGCGGCCCACATGATCATCGCCAGGATGCGGAAGACCAGCTTCTGGAGGTGCTGGACGCCGCGCAGCACCGGCTCGCCGGCGCGGCCCATCGTCTGGAGCGCGAAGCCCGTCATCAGCGCGACCAGCAGCGTCTGGAGCACCTCGCCCTCGGTGAACGCCGAGGCGAAGGAGGTGGGGATGATGCCCAGCAGGAAGTCGACGGTGGACTCACTGGCGCCCTCGGCCTGGGCGACGCCGGCTTCCCGGGTGGCCTCGGTGATGTCCAGTCCGGAGCCGGGGTGCAGGACGTTGCCCACCAGCAGGCCGATGATCAGCGCGAACGCCGACATCACCATGAAGTAGCCGAGGGCGAGACCGCCCACCGCGCCCACCTTGGCGGCCTTGCGCACCGAGCCGATGCCCAGGACGATGGTGCAGAAGATGACGGGCGAGATGATCATCTTGATCAGGTCGACGAAGCCGGTGCCGAGCGGTTTCAGCTCGACGGCGACGTCGGGGGCGGCCATGCCGAGCGTGACGCCGGCGACCACCGCCACGATCACGAATATGTACAGATAGTGCGTGCGGTCGCGCCGCTTCCTCGGCCCCGGGGAGGCGGGGGCGTTGGCGGTGGGCTTGGCAGCCACGGGTTCTCCTCGTCGTCGTGGAGTCGGCCTGTCGGAGCGGTCGGCCTGAAACTCTCGCGACTATCCAACCGAACGTGACGTCGGTCACCCTTGCGTTCATTGAGTTCGTGCGAAACGGGGATTCCGCCGGGCTCCGGCCGGTCCCGTGGCTTTCGGTCAACGTCCCGGCTGAGCACACTGTGCGCTATGGCTCTCCCCCGTCCGCGCTCGCTGGCCGGCCAGCTCTTCGCCATGCAGGTCCTGCTGGTGACGCTGGTCGTCGCCGGCTGCGCGGTCTTCACGTATCTCAACACCCGGGACCAGGCGCAGGAGGCGGCGCGCACCGAGGTGACCGTGGTCGCGCGGACCATCGCGGACGCCCCCTCCGTGCTCTCCGCGCTCGGCTCGGACGACCCGAGCGCCGCGCTCCAGCCCTATGCCGAGCAGGTGCGCCGGGACACCGGCATCACGTTCGTCACCATCATGCGTCCCGACGGGGAACGGCTCACCCACCCCAATCCGGAGCTGATCGGAGAGTCGTTTATCGGCCACACTGAGCCGGCCCTTCGTGGAGAGACCTTCACCGAGTCCTACACCGGCACCCTCGGCCCCTCGATGCGGGTGGTGACCCCCGTCTGGGCGGACGACGAGATCGTGGCGCTGGTGAGCGCTGGACTGGCCGTCGAGACCATAGGGCGTCGGGTCGCGGACCAGGTCAGCGGCCTGTTGATGGTGGCGGGCGGGGCGTTGGCGCTCGGCGCGTTCGGCACCTGGGCGGTCAACGCCCGGCTGCGTCGACACACCCACGGCATGAACGCGGCCGAATTGAGCCGGATCTACGACTACCACCAGGCGACGCTGCGCGCGTTGCGGGAGGGGCTGTTGCTGCTGGACGGGACTGGCCGGATCGCGCTGGCCAACGACGCGGCGTTGGAGCTGCTCGGGCTGCCCGACGAGCCGGTGGGCCGGACCCCCGAGGAGCTGGACCTCTCTCCCGAACTGGTCGCCACCCTGCGGGCCGAGGGGCCCCTGGAGGACGAGGTGCGGGTCACCGAGGACCGGGTGCTCGTCGTCAACTCGGCGCCGGTCTCGGGCGGCAGCAGGCGGGGCACGGTGGTGACGCTGCGCGATCACACGGAGCTGCAGGAGCTGGCCGGTGAGCTCGACTCGGCCCTGGCGTTCACCGACGCGCTGCGCGCCCAGGCGCACGAGGCCGCCAACCGGCTGCACGCGGTGGTGGCGCTGATAGAGCTGGGACGGGCGGACGAGGCCGTCGAGTTCGCCACCGCCGAGCTGGAGCTGGCGCAGGCGCTGACCGACCGCGTGGTGGACGCGGTGGCCGAACCGGTCCTCGCCGCGCTGCTGCTGGGGAAGGTGTCCCAGGCCAACGAGCGCGGCGTCGAGCTGCTGCTGACCGAGGACAGCCGGATCGACGACGGGGTGCTGCCCCGCGCGCTGCCGCCGCGCGACCTGGTGACCATCCTGGGCAATCTGATCGACAACGCCATGGAGGCCGCGATGGAGTCCACCCGGGAGCGCGCGGTGTCCGAGAGCGCCCGTGAGAGCGATCCACGCGCCGGCGCACGCGTGTGGGTCAGGGCGCGCGCCGACGCGCGTGAACTGCTGCTGGAGGTGAGCGACTCCGGCGGCGGGCTGCGCGCGGAGAGCGCGGAGGCCGCCTTCGACTGGGGCTGGTCGACCAAGCCGGCCGGGGACCGGGCGCGCGGACCGCGCGGCGTCGGCCTGGCCCTGGTGCGCCAGGCCGTCCGCCGCAACCGGGGAACGGTCGAGGTCTCCCGCGCCACGACGGGCGGGGCGCGCTTCACCGTCCGGCTGCCGCTGCGGGTGGGGGGCGCGTGACCGGGGCAGGGGGCGAACCCGCGCCGGTGCGGGTGCTCGTCGTCGAGGACGAGCCGCTGGCCGCCGAGGCACACCGCGGCTATGTGGAGCGGGTGCCGGGATTCGTCGTGAGCGGGGTCGCCCGCTCCGGCGCCGAGGCGGCGCGGCTGCTGGCCACCACCGGGGTGGACCTGATGCTGCTGGACCTGTATCTCCCGGACGGTCACGGGCTGCGGCTGCTGCGGGCGTTGCGCGGTGCCGGGCACGCCGTGGACGTGATCGCGGTGACCTCGGCCCGTGATCTGACGGGCGTGCGGGAGGGCGTCTCGCTCGGGGTCGTGCACTACGTCCTCAAACCGTTCACCTTCGCCACGCTCCGTGACCGGCTGGTGCGGTACGCGGCGTTCCGGCAGGCCGTGGGGGAGGCCGGCGGGCAGGAGGAGGTGGACCGGACGCTGGCGGCGCTGCGTTCCCCGGTGTCCGCCGCGCTGCCCAAGGGGCTGAGCCAACCCACGCTCGCCTCGGTCATCGAGGCGCTGCGCGCCGCCCCCGAGGGGCTGACCGCGACGGTCACCGCGGAGCGCGTGGGGGTCTCACGGATCACCGCACGACGGTATTTGGAACATCTGGTGGCGACCGCGCGCGCCCTCCGTGCGCCCCGCTACGGCGGGGTGGGCCGACCGGAGCTGTGCTACCGCTGGCTGGATGAGGAGGGTGAGCATGGGGTGGCGGAGTGGTAACCGGGTGAGGTCAACGGCGCCTGGTATGAGGAAGATTCTGCGGATTCGACAGTGGCCAGTTATGTGCCCAATCCACTGACACCACCGGTCGCGCGGCCTAACGTGACTTACGTCCGTCCTTCGGATCTCGTGAGCTCCGCGTTCCCCCCTGCGCCCCCGGGCGCCGGGCGAGCCCACGGCGAGCCGGAAGACGGGCCCAAGGGGGGTGGCCGTCCGCACGTCTGAGCCGTGTGGGGACGGTGGCATCCCTCGGGCCAGTCCGCGCCTGACCCCGACGGGGGTCGCGAGAGGAGAAACCCATGTCGCTCGATGTCTCACCGGCGTTACTGGAACAGGCCGAGCGGGGCGAGGTCGACGAGAAGGAGTTCGTCGACTGCGTCCGCACCTCCCTGCCCTTCGCCTGGGACATGATCAGCAGTCTGGTCACCCGACTCCAGGTCGACGGCGGGGAGTTCGCCGACAACACCACACCACCACCGGACGAACAGGCGCGCGGACAGCTGCTGCGCGCCCTCGCCAGCGACGCCATCAGGGGTGCCCTCGAACGGCACTTCGGCGTCCGTCTGGCCTTCCAGAACTGCCACCGGGTCGCCGTCTTCCCGCTCGACACGTCGAGCGACGAGCGGCACACCCGGTTCACCTCCATCCGCGGTCAGATCCTCAACCAGTCCCCGGTACTGCGCGACTGCTGAGCACGGAGACCCCGGTCGCTGCCGCCTCCTTCCCCGCGTGTCCGGGGAGGAGCGGCAGCACGTCCTCCGCGAGCCGGCGCACGTTCCGCTCCGTCGCCGCCGTCTCCCCCGAGCCCTCGACCATCAGCGCGAAGCGGGTGATGCCCGTGCGCTCGCTGGTCAACGCCAGGCGGTCCGCGCAGAGTTGGGGGTCGCCCACCGGGTGCAGCTCGCACAGCAGCTCGGTGTAGGCGCGCGGGTCGCGCATGGCGCGCGGACCGCCGTCCAGCGTCTGGTGCGCCGAGAGGCCCTGCCGCAGCCAGCCGGGCAGCGAACGGCGCAGCGTCTGCACGGCCTCCGACTGGCTGTCCCCGACCTGCCCCACGCCCGCCGCCACATGGTCGGCCGCGCGCACCGCCTCCGGCGGCAGCCCCGCCTGCGCGGCCGTGGACCGCCACAGCGCCACCATCTCCGCCTTCTCCGCGTCCCCGATGTGCATCCCCAGCAGCATCGGCAGCCCGCGCCGCGCCGCCAGGCGCACGGTCGCCGGCGAGGTGCACGCCACCACGACGGGTGGCGGCGGGGCCGACTCCTCGCCCGGCCTGGGCACCACCGGCACCGAACGGAAGCGATAGCGCTCCCCGTCAGCGTCCACCGCCGGCTGCGTCAGCCAGCGCAGCAGCAGGTCGAGCGACTCGGGGAAGTCCCGCTCCCACGCCTCCCGGCCCGTGCCGAAGACCTCCAGGTCGACCCAGGGGCCGCCGCGCCCCACGCCGAGGGTGAACCGGCCCCCGGACGTCAGGTGCAGCAGCGTCGCCTGCTCGCCGAGGGCCACCGGGTGCTGGGTGGAGAGCACGCTGATCGCGGTCCCGACCCCGATCCGGCGGGTGCGGCCGAGCAGCAGGGCGGCCAGGGTGGTCGCCGAAGGGCACAGGCCGTAGGGAACGAAGTGGTGTTCGGCGAGCCAGACGGCGTCCAGCCCGACCTCGTCGGCCGTCTCGGCGGAGCGCACCGCCCGGTCGAGTGCCTCCCGCTGGCCCTGCCCCGGAAACTGACCGGCCAGCACAAATGTCCCTATCCGTATGGTCGTCATCGCTTCCGCCCTCCTCGCGCGCCCGGACGGGCTCGCCGTGACCTGCCTGGTTCCGGGTGTCCCCATGGGCCTTAACGCGTGACACGTGCCAAAGGCACGGGACGGCGGCAGGTTTTTCCGATGATCATCAATTGATCGTCGGGAGGGCGGGCGAGGGCCCCGCGTAAACTCGTTTGCGCCGCCCGGCCCTCCTGTGCTCGTCCGCGCCCTCCGGCGTGTGACCGCGGGGCCGGCCGTGCCCGCCAGCCGAACCGCCGAGCCAGGTCGAGGTGTTCCGTGTCCCCCCGTCGCAACCGCCCCCGCGGTCGTCAGCAGCCCTCAACGGGCGGTGAGGGTCCCCGCGAGTACGGTCTGGAGCGCACCGACGAGTGGCGCGGCGAGGAGTGGGTGGTGCGCGGGGTCACCGGCGCCGCGGCGGCCAAGCACTACCGCTGCCCCGGCTGCGACCAGGAGATCCCGCCGGGCGTCCCGCACGTGGTGAGCTGGCCGAGGATGGGCGCGGTGGAGGACCGCAGGCACTGGCACCGTGCCTGCTGGAACGCGAGAGACCGCAGGGGCGTGAGGCCCCCGCGGTCCCGGAACGCGCCGCGCTACTGAGCCGGTCTCCCGACCGGCCCGGTCGCGCGCGTCAGACGTCGGTGGTGGTCAGCCGCGCCACCGCGGCGATCGTCGCGCCGGCCGTCACCGCGGCCAGCAGCCCCAGCAGCGGCCAGCCGGAGTCCGTCGTCTCGCCGGTCATCGGGATGTGGAACATCGTCGCCAGCCCGTTCAACGGCGAGTACTCGATCAGCGCCTCCCGCAGGTCCGCCAGGCTCTCGCC
The DNA here is from genome assembly GCF_006335015.1 of Streptomyces sedi. Classification (GTDB taxonomy): domain Bacteria; phylum Actinomycetota; class Actinomycetes; order Streptomycetales; family Streptomycetaceae; genus Streptomyces; species Streptomyces sedi. The sequence continues at coordinate 7,013 of NZ_VDGT01000001.1, read as the reverse complement.
GACCATGAACAGCGCGGCGATCAGCGGCACCAGCACCACGCCCAGCATGGTGCTGATCGCCCCGGCCGAGTGCCGCAGCAGCGCGCCGACGGCCAGCGCCAACAGACCGAGCAGCGCCACGTACAGCGAGGCGCCCACGGTCGCGTCGACCCAGTGGCCGCTTGAGGCGACGATCTCGCCGTTCTCGATCGACCCCTCCATGTCGGGGTTGTCGTACTCGTACACGGGGACGGTCTGGTCGCCCAGCATCGAGGAGTGGATCAGCGCGGTCAGCGCGGTCGCGGCCAGCGTGACGGCGAAGGAGAGCGAGAAGAACACCAGCCCCTTGGCGATCAGCACCCGGGCACGCCGGGGGCTGGCGGTCAGCGTGGTCCGGATCATGCCCGTGCCGTACTCGGAGGTGATCACGAGCGCCCCGAGGCTGATCACACAGAGCTGGCCGAACATCAGGCCGAAGAACCCGCCGCCCAGCAGCGGCATCCCCACGAAGTCCTCGCCGCTCAGCGCCGCGGCGAAGATCAACCCGATGCCGACCGTCAGCAGCACGGTCAGCGCCAACGTCCAGACCGTGGAACGCACGGTGCGGATCTTCGTCCACTCGGACAGCAGCGCGTGTCCGATATGCGTGTTCACCATCGGGAGCGACGAGGCGACCACCGGCGCCTGCTGCGGCGGCCCCGCGTGCCCCGGCTCCTGCTGCCGCTGCCCGGGAACCTGCTGCGGCGGGAACGGCTGCTGCTGCGCGTAAGCCTGCGGCGGCGCCTGCGGAGGGAACGGCTGCTGCCCCGCGTCGGCCTGCGGCGGTGGCTGCGGCGTGTGCGGGGGCGGACCGGGCTGCTGCTGGGGAACGTGCGGGGGCGGCGGGGGAGTCGTCATCGGGCGTCCTCGGGGCGGTACGGGGCGGCGGCCTGGTGGGCGGCGTGCGGCGGGTGCGGCGGGGCGGCGTGCGCCGGCGGGGGCGCGCCGAAGCCGGCGCCCGGTGGCGGCGGGGCGTAGCCGCCCTGCGGCCCCACCGGCTGCTGCCAGCCGCCCGGCGCCTGCTGCGGCGGCCCCTGGAGCCCGGAACGCTGGTCCTCGCTGGAGCGGTAGTCGACCGCGCCCTGCGTCATCCGCATGTACGCCTCCTCCAGCGAGGCGTGGTGCGGCGACAGCTCCCACAGCCGCACGTCGGCCGCGTGCGCCAACTCGCTGATGCGCGGCAGCTCGACGCCCGTCACCTTGAGCGTCCCCTCGGGCTCGGCCTGGACCTGGCCGCCGGCCTCGGCCAGCACCCGCACCAGCTTCTCGCGCCCCGCCTCGTCCCCGTCGGGCGTGCGCAGGCGCGCGAAGCCGGTGGAGTTCTGCTCGATGAACGCGCGCACCGGCAGGTCCGCCATCAGCTGGCCCCGACCGATCACGATCAGATGGTCGGCGGTCTGAGCCATCTCGCTCATCAGGTGACTGGAGACGAACACCGTCCGTCCCTCACTCGCCAACCTCCGCATCAACTCGCGCACCCAGCGGATGCCCTCCGGGTCGAGCCCGTTGACCGGCTCGTCGAAGAGCAGCACCTGGGGGTCGCCCAACAGGGCCGCGGCGATGCCCAGTCGCTGGCCCATGCCCAGCGAGAAGCCCTTGGAACGCTTCCGGGCCACCTGCGTCAGCCCCACCACGTCCAGCACCTCGTCGACGCGCCGCGCCGGAATCCCCGAGAGCTGCGCCAGACACAGCAGATGGGCCCGCGCGCTGCGCCCCCCGTGCTTGGCGTTGGCGTCCAGCAACGCCCCGACCAGCCGCGGGGCGTTGGGAAGCTCCCGGTACTGGTGGCCGCCGATGGTGACCGACCCGTCGGTGGGGGCGTCCAGACCCAGGATCATCCGCATCGTGGTCGACTTCCCGGCGCCGTTGGGGCCGAGAAACCCGGTGACCTTGCCGGGAAGCACCCGGAAGCTCAGGTTGTAGACGGCCGTCTTCGAGCCGTAGCTCTTGGTCAGGCCGGTTGCCTCGATCATCCTGTCATCCAGTGCGTCTCGGGATCCGTCTCGGGTTCACTCACCGGGGCCCGACGCAGAACCACGCCTCGCCCCCGTTCGGCTGACCCTATTATCAAAGGCTCACGAGTACACAAACTCACCGAGGAAACCCGCCTTTACGTACGACGGCCCGGGTGGGAACGTCGTCCTACCCGGGCTGGTCGACGGCCGTGCGTGTGCCGTCCGGCGTCAGCGCAGCGCCGACTCGAAGCGTGCGACCTTCATGGCGGGCCGCTCCCACACGAGGTTGAAGCGGAAGCCGTGGGTGTCCTGCCTCTCGACGTGGTCGAAGAGCATTCCGATCGTCGCCGTGGCTCCCACGTCCTCCGTGCCGGCGACGCGGTCGCCGAGTTGGTCGCCCGGCCTGAAGCTCGTGTACTCAAGTCGTTCCGTGGCAGGCCAGTAGATCGCTACCGTGACAGGGGGCGCGTCGCGTCGGACGCGGTCGAACACCTCTTCAACGGTGTCGGACTCCAGCGTCACGATGATGTTGGACTGGGACGGGAAGCCGTTGTCGGCGAACAGCTCGCGTGTCTCCGGCCTGGCGAGATCACGCGCGACGGCGAACGCCGCCTTCTTGCGCAGATCGGCGCTACCGGCCATCTCGCCACCTCCGTAGGTTGCTCTCCCAGCGCTCTTGCAGTTCGTCGAGGGCGGGTAGGTATCCATCGTCCACCACGGCCCACGAACCTTCACCATGAGGTATGTCACGGATCAGGTCGTGGTCGAGCAGGATCTCTCCGTCCCGGCTGAAGAGGTGCCGGTGGATCGTCCCGCCGCAGCAGTCGATCCGGGCGATCTCCTCCCAGCGTTCGTACAACAGGGTCCGCTGCATGATCGCGAAGTCGACGATGCGCCCGCGGTACGTCCTCAGGCGAACGTAGAGCTTGTTCTCACCGTCGAGGTCCATCGCGTAGTCGACTTCGTCCGCGGGCGGAACGGTTGGAGGCGAGTAGAGAGGGGGCTTCGGCGCGACGCCCATGTTTGCCAACTTGCGCCCTTTGCCGCCGTTGTTGGCCAAGGGTCCCCCTCTCGCACTGTATGCGTCATGCTACACGGCGAAGTCGTACGGTGAGTGTTCGTCGGGCCACGTGGCGCTGCGGAGTCGCACGTCAATCCCCGCCCTGCCGGGGCGACTCGGGGCTCCGGCAGGGAGGGGACTCGCGGGACGGTGTGGTCAGGCGTCGCGGTGGCGGAGGACGAGCCAGCCGGCGAGGACGGCGGCGGCGACCCAGGCGAGCATGATGAGCAGGCCGGTCCAGGGGCCGTAGGGCCAGTCGCCGGTGTCGACGACCGCCATCGCGCGGGAGCCCGCCTGGTCGGGGAGGTACTGGCCGATCTTCTCGGTCGCCGGAACGTTGGCCAGGATGTTGGAGATCATGAAGAAGAACGGGATCTGCACCCCGAAGGAGAGCAGCGGGCTGCGCAGCACCCAGGTCAGCCCCATCGCGAAGAGCGCGATCAGCCCCATGTAGAGGCCGGTGCCGAAGACCGCGCGCAGCACGCCAGGCTCGGAGAGGTCGGTGCGGTGGTCGCCCAGCGCCAGCTGGCCCAGCAGGAACGAGGCGAAGCTGGTCACCATCCCGACCGCCAGCGCCAGCGCGGTGGCCACCGCCAGCTTGGCGGCGAGGAGTTGACCGCGCACCGGCACCGCCGACAGGGAGGAGCGGATCATGCCGGTGCTGTACTCGTTGGCGACGACCAGGATGCCGAACGCGATCATCGCCAGCTGCCCCAGCTGGGTGCCGGAGAAGCTGATGAAGGTGGGGTCGAAGGTCGCCCGGTCCTCGCGGGAGAGGTCGTCGAAGGTGTTGTTGAGCAGCACGCTGATCAGCACGCCCAGCACCACGGTGACCAGCAGCGCGCTGACCAGGGTCCAGAGCGTGGCACGGACGGTGCGGATCTTGGTCCACTCCGAGAGCAGGACCCGGGGCATGGGGGACACCGTTCAGCCCTCCTCGGCGCCGACATGCGCCTGGTACTCGACGGACTGGCTGGTCAGCCGCATGAACGCCTCTTCGAGCGACGCCCGGTGGTGGCCGAGCTCGTGGAGGACCAGGCGGCGTTCGGCGGCCAGTTCGCCGACCACCGCGGTCCGGTCGCCCTCCAGCTCCCACGCGCCCTCGGCGCCCGGCGCCCCGGAGGGCGCCGCGTCGAGCCCGGCGTGGGAGAGCGCGTCGAGCAGCTTCTCCCGGTCCGGGGAGCGGACGCGGGTGTAGGAACGCGCGTTCTCCTCGATAAAGCCGGCCATCGAGGTGTCGGCCAACAGCTGCCCCTGCCCGATCACGATCAAATGATCGGCGGTCAGAGCCATTTCGCTCATCAAATGGCTCGACACAAAGACAGTTCGACCTTCGGACGCCAGTCTCCTGATCAGATTCCGAACCCAGTGAATGCCCTCGGGGTCGAGTCCGTTCACCGGCTCGTCGAAGATCAGAATGCGCGGATCGCCGAGCAACGCGCTCGCGATACCGAGGCGTTGGCCCATGCCCAGCGAGAAGCCCTTGGGGCGCCGCGCGCCGACCGCGCCGAGCCCCACCAGGTCGAGCACCTCGCCCACCCGCCGTCTGGGGATGCCGTTGCTCTGCGCCAGGCACAGCAGATGGTGGTAGGCGGTCCGCCCCGGATGGACGGATCTGGCCTCCAGCAGTGCGCCGACCACCGTCAACGGATCCCTCAGCAGCGCGTAAGGCCGCCCCTCGACCAGGGCGCGGCCGGCCGTGGGCCGGTCCAGGCCGAGGATCATCCGCATCGTGGTGGACTTGCCGGCGCCGTTGGGGCCGAGGAAGCCCGTGACCAGACCAGGTCTGATCACACAGGTCAGCTCCCGCACCGCCGTCTTGAGTCCGTACCGCTTGGTCACTCCCGACAGCTCGATCATGTCCACGACGCTAAGACGGGCCAGGGCCCGCCGCCCGTGGACGGCGGCGGGCCCTGGCCCGTTGGAGTGAGCGGCGGCTCAGCGGGACTGCTGGGCGGGAACGCCCTGGCTCAGCCCCTCGTCACCGTCGTCCGTGTCGCCCAGCGTCGCGGCGGCCACCTGGGCGCCGGTCAGCGTGGCCAGCATCTCGCGGACGTTGGTCAGCTGGGCGTTGATGCTGTCCCTGCGGTTGGTCAGGGCGGCCAGCTCGCGCTCGGACTCGCTGCGGATGCGGTCGGCCTTGGCGTTGGCGTCCGCCACGATGTCCTCGGCCTGACGCTGCGCCGTCTCCACCGTCTGGCGGGCCCGACGCTCGGCGTCCGTGCGGAGCTTCTCCGCCTCCAGGCGCAGCTGCTCGGCACGGTGCTCGATCTCCGCCAGCCGCTTCTCGGCCTTGGCCTGACGCGAGGCCAGGTCGCGCTCCGACTGCTCCCGACGCTTGGCCAGGTTGGTCTCGAAGTCGGCCGCGGCCTGCGCCGCCTTGGCTCGGGTGTCCTCGAAGAGGGCGTCCGCCTCCTCGCGCTTGGCCTGGGCGTCCTTCTCGGCGTCGGCGCGGGTCACCGTCGCCTCGCCCTCGGCCTTCTCGACGATCCGGGCGCCGTCCTCCTCGGCCTTGGCCTTGCGCTCGGCCGCGTACGCCTCGGCGTCGTTCCGGACCTGCTGGGCCGCGCCCTCGGCCAGCTCACGGTGCTGCTCGGCCCACCTGCGGGCCTCGTCGCGCAGATCCTTCGCCTCCTCCTCGGCGAGGCGGAGGATCTTCTCGACGCGCGCGCCGAGACCGGCGTAGGAGGGCTCGGAGTCGGTGATCTGGGCCTGGGCGTTCTGGGTTTCGAGGTGCAGTTCCTCGATCCGCTTCTCCAGGGAGGTGATGCGCGCCAACGCGCCGTCGCGATCCGCGACGAGCTTGGAGATGCGGTCCTCCACCTGCCCGCGGTCGTAGCCACGCCGAACGAGCTCGAAGCCGAATGGGGAAGAGGAAGTGTCGCTCATGGGGTTCCTGTCGATTCAGACGGGTGAGTGAGTAGGGGATCGGGGCTTGGCGTTCTGCGCTTCGAGGTCCTGGCTCCCAACCAAGGTGAAACATCGGTCGATTCGGAACGGGGTGCGTGCCTCGGAGGCTTCATCCTAGGGGGCATAACGGCGTGTCTTCGAGCGGATCTCAACACTCTGTGGAGAATGTTCGCCGCTTCCGCCCATCGTGACGGTGGGTCGCACGCACGCGCGTGCGACTCAGGCGCCGGGACGCTTCCCCGCCGGTCGCCCGGAGCCCGCGCCGGCGGTGGCCGTGACCGAACCGGGCTGCCCCTTGCCGGACTTGGCGGACCCGGACGGCTTGGGCGCCTCGAAACCCTCCAACGCCTCCAGGACGTCCTGCACGCGGGAGATCTCGGCGTTGATGTCCTCACGCCTGCGGGCCAGCTGCTCCAGCTCACGCTTGCCCTCCTCGACCATGCGGGTCGCCTCCCGCTCGGCCTGGACGCGGGCCTCCCGCGCCTCGGCGAGGGTCGCCGTCCGCTGTAGCTCCGTCTCCTTCAGCAGCGCCTCGGCCTTGCGCACGGCCGCGACACGGACCTTGCCCGCCTCGGCGTTGGCGTCCGCCGTGATCTTGGCGGCGGCCTCCCTGGCCTCCTCGCGCTGCTCCTCGGCGGCGCGCATCAGCTTGTCGACCCGCTCGCCCGCCGCCCTGGCCTGCTCGGCGGACTCCCGCCTGGCCCGGTCGTGCAGCTCCTCGACCTCGGACTCGACCCGCGTGCGCAGCTCCTCGGCGCGCCCCCGGATCGCCGCGGCGTCCCGACGGGCCTCCTCCAGCAGCGTGTTGGCGTCCGCGCGGGCGCGTTCCACCGTCTCCTGGCCGTTCGCCTTCGCCTCCGCCAGCAGGCGGTCGGACTCCTTGCGGGCGGCCGAGACCATGCCGTCGGCCCGCTTCTCCGCCTCGGTGGTCAGTCGCTGCGACTCCTCGGTGGCGCCGGCGATCAGTTGGTCGGCCTGTTCGGCTGCCTCGGTGCGGCGGCGGGAGGCGTCCTCGCGGGCGCCGTCGAGTACTGCTTCGGCCTCGGTGCGGAGCCGTTCGGCTTCCTCGG
>NZ_VDGT01000019.1 GCF_006335015.1 Streptomyces sedi | reverse complement strand
ATCGCGTTCCTTGACCACCCGCACACCGGCCTCCCCGAGCCTGCACTCGGACGGCCCAACGAGCCCCGTACCTCCACCGCCACGGCGCCGGTTCAGAGGTCACTCAAAGGTGTCCAGATAAGGAGATGCACGGCCGGTACTCCTTCCAGCTCCCCGACCTGCCCGGCGGGCTGCGCCCGCTGCGCGACAAGGACACCACCGACGAGTGATAAGGCCGTCCGCCAGTAGGTGATCGTTCAGCGCCTGCGGGATCCTCCGCCGACGTCAGGGAGCTGGTGCCGTGGCGGCGTCGTAGGTGGCGCGGGCGGCGGTGATGTCGGCTCGGTGGCGTTCTGCCCAGCCGACGAGCTCGGTGAGGGTTGCGTGGAGTTCGCGGGCCATGGGCGTGAGGCTGTATTCCACCTTGGGTGGCACGGTGGGGTAGACGGTCCGGATGAGCAGGCCGTCGCGTTCCAGCTTGCGCAGGTTCAAGGTGAGCATGCGTCGGCTGATGCCTTCGATGCTGCGTTCCAACTCGGTGAACCGGACCGGACCGTGTGCGGCGGCGACGAGGATTCCGATGCTCCATTTGCCCGCGACGCGGTCGAGGACCTCGGTGATCGGGCACGCCTCGTTGCCGACCTAGTCGGACACATCGGTGTGACTGCGTGACATGAAAGTGCCTCCTTCCACAGCGCGTCATGGTTACAGAAGATGGCTGCTGTAACAAGTCATGCACCATTGGAAGGGGTTCCCGTGCGGAGAACCAACTCATCAGCACAGACATCGCGTTGGTCGGCACTGGCCGTGCTCTGCGCCGGGCAGTTGATGGTCATCCTCGACGGGACCATCGTGAACGTGGCGTTGCCGTCCATCCAGCGCGACCTCGGGTTCTCCTCGTCGGGCCTGGCCTGGGTTGTCAACATCTACCTGGTCCCCTTCGGTGGTCTGCTGCTGCTTGCCGGACGGCTCGGCGACCTCATCGGGCGCAAGCGCGTCTTCATCACCGGCCTCAGCTTCTTCACGGCTGCCTCGCTACTGTGCGGTGTGTCCCAGGACCCGGCGGTGCTGCTGGCCTCCCGGTTCGTCCAGGGCATCGGCGGTGCGGTGACCTCCGCCGTCACCCTCGGCATGGTCGTGAACCTGTTCCCGCAGCCGAAGGAGCGGGCCAAGGCCATCGGCGTCTACAGCTTCGTCCAGTCCGCCGGCGGCTCGATGGGCCTCCTCGCCGGCGGCGCCCTGACGCAGACCATCAGCTGGCACTGGATCTTCTTCGTCAACGTCCCGATCGGCATCGTGGCCGCGCTGTTGGCCGGGCGCGTGCTCGCGTCCGAGCACGGTGTCGGCCTCGGCAAGGGGACCGACGTCGTGGGCGCGCTCCTGGTCACCTCTGCACTGATGCTCAGCGTCTACACGATCGCCGAGACCACCAACTACGGCTGGACTTCCGCACACACGCTGAGCTTCGGGGCCGTGGCGCTCGCTCTGCTCCTCGCCTTCGTCGCCCGCCAGGCGAAGGCGGCCCACCCGCTCCTGCCGCTGCGTGTGTTCCGCTCGCGCAACGTTTCGGGAGCGATGGGTATCCAGGCCCTCATGGTGGCCGGGATGTTCAGCTTCCAGTTCCTTTGCGTGCTCTACCTGCAGAAGGTGCTCGGCTTCGACGAGATACACACCGGCCTCGGCATCTTCCCGGTCTCGGTCGCGATCGGCGCGCTGTCCCTCGGCCTCTCGCCCAAGCTGATCGCGCGCTCCGGCCCCCGTGCCGTACTCCTTCCAGGACTCTCGCTGATCGCGGTAGGTCTCGCCGCGCTCGGCCGCGTACCGGCAGGCGGAAGCTATGCCGTGGACGTCCTGCCCGCGCTGCTGCCGCTCGGTATCGGCTTCGGCCTTGCGATGCCGTCGCTGGCCACGCTTGCGATGTCAGCGGCCACGCCCCAGGACTCGGGGATCGCCTCCGGCATGTTCAACACCATGCAGCAGATCGGCAGCGCGTTCGGCCTCGCGGTCCTCAGCACACTCGCCACCTCGCACACGGATGCCCTGCTGGGCGACGGGGCAAGCACCGCCTCGGCACTCACGGGTGGTTACCAGCTCGCCTTCCGCATCGGCTCGGGCCTCGTCGCCGTTGCTCTCGTGCTCGCCGCCACCCTGCTGCGATCCCCCGCCACAGCGCAACCTCCAGCGGCCGAGACAAAGCCGGTCGCCGAGAACGCCGCTCACTGACCAGGCGGCCACGCCACCCCAGGCCGAGCTGCGCTCGCAGGAGGAGATGTGCCTGTCGTGCCATCGTTGATCATCGCCCCCATCCGTGCCGAGTTCCTTGCGTCATTGCCGCAGCGGGTCAGTACCCATCCGCTGGGATGTCATCGTCGGCGGATCCCGGATGAGGTGGTCTTCAACAAGCTCATCGAAGTGCTGGTGTCCGGGATGGGATACGAGCGAGTGGCGGACGCGACATGCTCGGCGACCACCTTGCGCAGGCGCCGTGACGAGTGGATTACGGTCGGCGCGGGCGAGGCCCTGCGCATGGCCGCGCTCGCCGCTTACGATCGCATGATCGGCCTTGGCCTGGAACAGCTCAGTGCCGACGGCTGCCAGACCAAGGCCCCCCCGGGCGGCGAATGCGCGGGCAAGAGCCCCGTCGACCGAGCCAAACAGGGCGTCAAACGCTCACAGCTCACCGATGCGTACGGCATCCCGCTGGTCACCGAGCCCGCACCGGCCAACATTCGCGATCACACCATGCTGCCCGTCACCCTCGACCGCTACGCCAACCTCGCCAAGACGCTCGGCCCGCTGCCGGAACGACCGGCGCTAAGCCTGGATGCGGGCTACGACTACCGGCCGGTCTACGCCCACCTCGACACACGCGGCATCACCGCGAAGATCGCCAAACGGGGTGAACAGACCCCGATCCAAGCCGACGGACGGTGGGTCGTGGAGCGCACGAACTCGTGGATGAACAACTTCGGCAAGCTCCGCCGATGCACCGAACGTCGCCGCGTCTGCGTCGAGTTCTTCATCGCCCTCGGCACCGCGATCATCACCATCCGTAGCCTCATCCGCCGGGCATGGACCCTCTATCGCTGGCCCAACCGCCCCCCGAAGCCCCCGCATCCGGTGACCTACTGGCGGACGCTCTTAGAGAAGGGTGGACGGGCGGCCGACGCCGGGCGAGGCTGGCGGGGCGGGCGGGCTGTCGGAGATGCGGGCGTGCTCCATCTGTGAGACGGCGACATGCCCGAGAGGAGCCCGAGAAACCGCGGTTTGGTCCGGCATGAGAAACCCTGTATCGGGTCGCTACGCGTCGGAACAACGGAAGCCGCCTGCGAGATCGACCAGATCGCCGCCGCACGCCTCACCGCCGTGCGCTCCCCCGCGAAGCTCGGCGTTGCTTCACCAGCTCTCCATCGACCTGCGTAGGCGTCAACGCAACGCGTACGTCGGCGACTTCCTGCCTGCCCTGGACAACACCCTTGCCCAGCACGCCGCATCGACTCCACACCATCGCTAGAGTCGCGAGCATGACCGCTGGTGAGCACGTTGTCGTCATCGGAGCCGGCGAGGCCGGGCTGACCACCGCCGTCGTTCTCGCCGAAGCCGGAACCCGCGTGCGCGTGATCGCCGAGCAGGTGCCCGGCACCACCTCGCTGGCCGCCGGTGCGATGTGGGGGTGAGGTTCCCCCGAATGCGGGAGATGGTGACAGAGGGCTGGAAGGGGTGCTGGTGGAGTGGCAGACGGCCGCGCTGCTGGGGGCTGTAGGCGGAGTGATTTACCGAGGCGGTGGTCTTCTACAGCCAGATCTCCGCCTGGCGGGCCGCGCGGTACGCGGCGCTGGCCCGCAGGCGGCGTTTACCTCCGCTGCGGCGGTATCTCGACCCGCCAGCGGACGCCCTGGCCGGTCTCACCCGGGTGCTGCTGGGTGGGGGCGCGGGGTGGTTGTTCCACTCCCAGATCACGGGCGAGTACGCCGCGGTGATGGTCGGGGCCGCCGCGCCCGCTCTGCTGCAGCAACGGGGTTCCGCCCGGGCTGCCCGCGCCGTCCTGCACGAACCCACCCCGGCCGGCGCAACCTCCTCCGGCGAGCCTGGCTCCGGCTCAACGCGGGCGGCTGGTGAGGGCACGGCGCCCGGGAGCAGCCTGTCTGCCGCGCCGTCGGCGGGGCAGACCCAGCAGCAGGGGGAGCCTGGCGTGACCCGGACTTCGCTGTTGCGGCGCTACCGCGGCTCCCTCCTTGCGCCCCGGCCCGCAGGCGGTTCCCGGCACGAACGCCACCCTCAGGGCCGGTCGTTGTGGCGCCGTTACCTCGCGTCCCTCCTCACCACGCCCCTCCCTCGGCGGCTGACGCATGCCCCTCCGGAGCCCGGCAGCACCACCCCACCGCAGCGGCAGCAGGACGCCTCCGGCCCAGAAGTCGCCCGGCAGCCTGATCTCCTGCTCCAGGCGGCAGCACGGTGGAAGAACGCCCCTCCCGCCACCCGCTTGCGATGCCGCCCTGTCCTCCTTGAACTCGCGGATGTACTGCACCGCGCCAGCGCTTCCATGGGCGCCCGCGACATCGACCGCGACAGCGACCGCACCCTCGACCTCAACCGCGACCGCTTCCTCAACCCCAACCGCGACCTCGACCTCACTTCAGCTCAGGAAGACCTGACTATGGCGGCCAGCGACTTCACCGGCGCCGATCTCACCCGCACAAGCCCCGAACACTTCAACCTCGCCCGACTACGCTGGGACCAGCACACCAAGTGGCCCACCCCCGACTGGGCCCAGCGCATGCGGCGGGCCTCCGCCGAACACCCCCCGGCTCCGGCACCTACATCATCCTGCCCGAACGGCACGACACCCCACGACGCCCCCGCCGGAGAAGTCCGCTGGACCTCCGGCAGGAGCGGTCAGCCAGCCTCGCGCGAAGCCGAACGGGACTGACCAATCCGGCGTTAGCAGTGGCGGGGGCGGTCGTCCTCGACGCCCAGAGGTCGTCGACGCCTTCAGCCAACTATGCGCTGCCACTGGGCCGTCTCAGGGTTCCAATGGATCTTGATCTGACCGCCACTCGGGTCCGCTGCCGTGAGCTCCTCGACGTCGGTGACAGCGAGGGCCTGGAGAGCCGCGTCAGGGAGACCGGGCGGCACCTCGAAGGTGATGGGGCGACCTTCGTCCTGGACAGCGAGGATGAAGTGGCGTGGGTGGTCCTGGTGGGTTCTCTTGATCAGGGATGTGGCGAGACTCCGTGCGGCTTCAAAAGCTCGTTGGCCGGCCTGGGCGGCCAGCGCTTGGACGAAGGGCAACACCGCAGCGGTGACAACAGCCGTTGCTGCTATCTCCGCCATGCCGTTCTGGGTGCCATAGAGCACTGAGCCGTCGCTGCTGCCACGAATAGTGATCCTATGTCCCGAGTCCTCCTGGGTCGCTGGCTGATCGCCTGTCTGGTCTGCTGTCACACCAACCATTCTCGCGAAAGTGACCGAGTACTGAAAGCGCCTGAGATAGAAGCAGGCACTCAGCACGCGTTTGTTCATCGTTTGATGCGTCCGCGGAGGGCGAGGACGGCGAGGGCGAGGAGAGTGGGCTCGAGGAGGCGGGAGGTCATCTCGATGTAGGTGCCGGTCGTGGTGAGGTCCTGTCCGCTGGAACGGAAGACAACGGAGTTGAACGTGACACTCAGGGCTTTCTCGAAGCGTTCGCTGGAGAATCTGTCGCCGGTGGGGTTCTGCGGGGGCTGCTTGTCGATGGTGAGTGTGACCTCGCCTCCGCTGGACGGGACAGTGCCGGTCGCTTTCTGTTTCGGGGAGGAAGTCGGCAGGCCGAAGGCCATCAGCAGCACGATCGTGGCGAGCATGGATACGGCGAGCCAGCCCAGGGCGCGGGAGGCGCGTAGGCCGTAGCCGGACAGTAGCCAGTACCCCCACAGCAGGCCACGTTCCACTCTCGGGGTGCCGGTGTGGTCGTGGCGGCGCATCTCGCATTCGCCGTAGTAGAAGTCGGCGGCTCCCGGTTCGTTCTTGGCGTCCTCGAAGGCTTTTCGGAGCTGCCGGTACAGGGGGGCGATGTCGTCCGGGTCGGGGGTGAGGTTGGGGTCGGGATGGTGCGAGCCCGGGCGCCATTGGTCAGCCGATGGCGTGGCTCCTGAGGGCGGGGCGGGTTGGCCCGCAACCTGGGCCCGCCAGTGATGTTCCTCTGCCAGTACTCGCCGGCGTGTCCAACGCACCGGCCAAAGGCCGTGGCGGCGCCAGCCGGTGGGTGGTGGCGCGAAGACCGTGCGGCCTTCCAGACGGAGCTGGTCCAGGTGAAAGGCCCCGGAGAATAGGCAGTCGGACACATCGGTGTCGGTCAATACCAGCAGTGCTGCGTCCACGCCCTGCACCGACACCATGCGGACCCCTGCGAGATCGGTCAGTGGGCTCTCGTCCAGGAGCTGACCGAACCTGGAGGTGAACGGAGTCGGGTGGGCGGTGACCGCGATGGGGGCTGCCAGCACCGCGTGGCCGAGATCCACGGAAGCGTGTCGCGCCCGTATCGTGGCGGTCGATTCCCATCGTGTCCGCACACACTGCACCTCACGCGCCGCGATCTCCAACGTCACAGGCACCCCGAACACCACGCCCGAAAGATCCAACACCCCCGCGCACGTCACAGGCCCCCACCGGGAAGCCCGCAGGAACTGTGCTCCGGTGAAGTCTGCGTGGCGGGCAAACCACGCTTCGCCGAAGCGGACGTCGCCGGCGAACAGCGCCCCGTCAAACCACGCGTGGCTTACAAACTGCGCCTCGCGAAACCGTGCGTCGCCGGCGAATTCCGCCCCCTCGAACCATGCATTGCCCGCGAACTTGACCTGTTCGAATTCGGCTTCGCCGGCGAACCGGGCTTTGACGAACCTGGTGTTGCTCGCGTTACTGGTGAAATCCGCCCTGTCGAACCTGGCGCTGCCAGCGAACTCCGCTCGGTCGAACCTGGCGCTGCCAGCGAACTCCGCTCGGTCAAACCTGGCGCTGCCAGCGAACTCCGCCTCTCCGAACCAGGCGCCATCCGAGAACCGCGCCCGGTCGAACCTCGCGTCTCCGGCGAACCGGGTCTCGCCGAATCCAGCGTCGCGGGAGAACTTGGCCGCGCCGAACCTGGCTCCGCCGTCGAACTCCGCCCCGTCGAACCAGGCGTCGCCCGAGAACCGCGCCCGGTCGAACCTCGCATCTCCGGCGAACCGCGCCTCGCCGAAGTCCGCCCGTCCAAGGTAGGGAAGCCGGGTGATGGGGTCGTGCAAAGCGGTCAGGAGTAGCTTCAGTAGGTCTGCAGTGAAGAGGGTGCCTCGGTGATCGATGTCAGCGCCGGGGGCCAGGCTTGCGAGGTAGGTGTCGCGGTCGGCGTCGGTCAGGTGGGCGAAGCAGGCGGTGTGACCGGAGACGTGGATGCCACGGCAGCCCACGGGATCGGTGGCCGGATCCGCGCCGTGACCGCAATGAGGCCAAGGTGGCACTAACAGCCCTGCAGGGGTACTCATGCGGCGGTGGCTCCATCACTGTCGGGTGCTGTCCAGCGAATCCTTTCCACGTCCTGGGCGGCACAGCCCTCGACGGTGAAGGCGACCTCGACCACAATGAACAGGCGGCGGCTGACATCATCAACCGCTGCGCCTGGGTCGAACGCCGCCTCGCCCACGCCTACGTCCTGGGGGCACCGCATCGGCACCCGACCGACCAGGGAAACCGTCCGAGTCGAGAAGGCACCGCAGGCGGACGGCACCGTCGTCCTTCACAACTACGGGCACGGAGGCGCCGGCGTCACACTCTCGTGGGGGTGCGCGGAAGAAGTGCAACGCTTGTTGGGCTGACGCGAACTGGCCCGCAAGCGAGGCTGTCTTCCCCCGACTCATCGGGGGAAGACAGCCGATCGGCTGGTCACGCGCTCAGATGGCCCGCTCGCACGTCGTCGATGAACGCGGCGAAGGTCTCCGGGGCCAGCATGAGCACCGGGCCGCCATGCACCTTGGAGTCGCGGAGAGCAACGGCGTCACAGCGGGTGTTGGTCAGGTCGGCGGTCTCGACGCAGTTGCCCCCGCCGTTGCTGTACGAGGACTTGCACCACTCGGCATCCTCCAGCACGGACGCCGGAACCTCGGCAGGGTGGTTGTTCATTCGGTGATCTCTCTCGATAGTTGCTGCAGAAACTTCGGGGTGGCCCCCGGAGGCAAGGCTCCCGCCACCATCGCGTCGAACATTCGGGAGAAGCGCCCAACGTCTCGGGGCTTGTCTGATACCGCGACCGTGAACCACGCGGTGTCCGTCTGGACCGTCGCGGGCAAACCCCCACCCAGAATCATGATGTTGACGTCATGGTAGGCGACATAGCCGCTCCCCGTCTGGGGCAGGACCTGCAGGGTCACGTTGTCCCGGGTGGCCAGCTCGGCGAGTTCAGCGTACTGCTCCCGCATCGCGTCCACACCGCCGATGGCATAGCGGAGGGCGGGCTCGTACAGGACACCCCAGATCTTCACGGGCTCGTCGTCGCGGGTGATGGCGTCTTTCCGCCTCATGCGGAGTTGGACGCTCTTCTGCCCGAACTCCGTGGTGGTCTCGTCGACGGGCTTGGTCAGCTCGTGCAGCGCCCGTGCGTAGCCCTCGGTCTGCAGAAGTCCCGGGATCACGGTCGGGTGGAAGAGGCGGATCTCCCGGGCGGCCGACTCGACGCCGAGGAAGCGTTGCATCCCGGAGAGCAGGTTGACGTTGCCCACGCCGGTCCACCACTCCCGGCTGGACGCGTCGCGCTGCATCGCCACCAGCCGCTCGACCTCCTCGTCGTCGGTGATGCCGTAGCGCTCCAGGAGCAGGCGCAGGTGGCCCGCCTGTCGGAAGGACTTCCAACCGGTCTCGACGCGTTGCAGCGTGCTCTCGTCGAACGGCAGCCCCCGCACCGCCTGTTCGATGGTCAGGTCTGCCTCCTTGCGGTGCTGGCGCAGCTCGTGCCCGAGTCCGATGCGCCGTGCCGTCGGTTGCGGCTTCGCGGCCACGTGCCCTCCCATCCGACGCATGCGCGCGCCGTCAATGCCTTCTGATCAGCTCTATCACCGTCGCGCACGGAGCAGAAGCTCATGCGCTTGCCTGGGCATATACCAATTCCGATGCCGAGGATGATTCTCAAGCAGATTCTATTGCGGAAGAACTCGCCATCGGGCGACCTTGGTTGAGCCTCGGGAAGGCCGGGCCGTATCACAAGCGGCCAGGGACTCCCCCAACTCCCCTGCCCACGACCGGAGGCACCGGTATGTCCGCGATCGCCATGACCAGCCACCTCGACCGCCCCAGCGTCTCCCACACCCTCCCACGCGCTGAGGAAAGCGCTGCAGCTGCCCGCCGATTGGCCCGCGCCGCCCTCACCACCTGGGGACTGAGCGAACTCACGGACGACATCGCGCTGATCGTCACCGAACTCGTCGCCAACGCGGTCCAACACACCGCGTGCCATGCGATCAGGCTCCGGGTCACGCGACTGGGACCGCGTCGCGTGCAGGTCGCGGTCGTGGACAAGTCCCGCTGCCTGCCGACGCTCCGGGTCCCGGGCGACGAAGACGGCTCCGGGCGTGGATTGCGCCTCGTGGAAGCCGTCACCACGCGCTGGGGAACGGACCCGCTGCCGTGGGGCAAACGCGTCTGGGCGGACCTGGAGCTGAGACCCAGCGCCTGAGGCGCCGCTGTCGCCGGGCCTGCCCGCCCTCATCCGAGGCAGGCCCTCCCCCCGCTCTCCTCCGGATCGAGAACCGCACGTTCCCCCGGCCCCGAAGAGCTTCTCACCACCACCTTGATGAACCGACCAGGAAAGATCCACATTGATGTCTGCTCGCCCGACCGCGCCCGTATTTCCTCGGACGTGGGGCCGGACCGACCTGCCCGTCCCCTACGCCACCGCGTGGAGCGAGGAGAAGGCCTCCGTCGGCAAGGCGCTGATCTCCAACCGGAGCGGCACCGGGCTGGCCTACCGGGACGAGGTCCCCACAGACCGGGACCGGCACGGCGTTCTGTGGGCTCGGATGACCGAGGCCCCCGGCGAAGGACGTCCGAACTTCAGCACCCTGCACTCCTTCCGCCAGCGTCGCAGCATGTTCGACATGCTCTGCCAGGTCTGTGGTGAGCCCGCCAGCCGAACCTCCCGAGGCATCCTCTTTCTCCTGCCGCATCCTGCCGGCGAGAAGAAGACGAGCGACTGGGCCGAAGGCGCGTTGTCCACCAAGCCGCCACTCTGCGAACCGTGCGCGGACCTCGCCACACGCCACTGCCCGCACCTCGCCGACCCCCTGTTCGTCCGCTCCCGTAAGCCTCGGATCTGGGGCGTCTTCGGTGGGTTCCTCACCCCCACCGCGAACGGCCTGCGCTCGTCGCCGACCAACGACTACATCCCCTACGGCCACGCGGCGGCGGCGTGGTTCCTGGCGTCCCAGCTAGTCATCGAGCTGACGCGATGCCAAGTGGTTCGCTGACAGCTCCGCGATGACGGTAGCGAGGTGGGCGGATCGGAGGGACGTCGCAGAGAGAGGCCGGAGCGCGTGACGCTCATGGAGGTTGGGCCCCGAGAAGGCGATGGGAGAGGAAGCCCCGTCCGCTCGACAGCCGACGAAGGGCACCTGACTCGGCACAAGGTCCGTACCCGCATCGCTTCCATCGGCTGGCTCAGGGCGACGCCCAACGTCAACTGGCCATTCCAGGGCAGCGAACTGCGCCCCCGGCACGGGTGCCTACACGACTCCTTCGAGCCGTTCGCGGAACGATTGGACGGGATGTAGAAGTCGCCGCAGGCCACAGGAAAGCGGCAAGAAATCAAACGGCGAAGTTCCTGAGACGCGGCGAAGGATCGAGACGGTCGATTCGCCCGCTTCCGCGTCGCCCTTGCTACGCCCCGGTCAACGTTCCGGAGGTGCCGGCGTAGGTGTCTGCCTGGGCGCGCCACATGGTGGCGTATGTTCCGCCGTCGCGTGTGAGCAGTGAGTCGTGGGTGCCCTCTTCGATGATCTGGCCGCCGTCGAGGACGAGGATGCGGTCCGCGGTGCGGGTGGCGCCGAGGCGGTGGCTGATCAGGATGACGGTTCGGCCTTCGCTGAGGTGCTGGATGCGCCGGTAGACGGCTTCCTCGGCGAGGGGGTCGAGGGCCGAGGTGGGTTCGTCGCAGATCAGGACGGGGGCGTCGCGGTAGAAGGCTCGGGCGGCGGCGATGCGTTGCCACTGTCCGCCGGAGAGGTCGCGTCCGCCCCACCAGGAGGGGGCGAGGTTGGTGTCCAGGCCGTCGGGCAGCGCCGCGAGTACGGTGTCCGCGCTGGCCGCGGTGGCGGCGGCGGTGATGCTCGGTTCGTCCTGGGGGCCCTGGCCGAGGGTGATGTTCTCCCGGGCGGTGACCGGCCAGCGGGCGAAGTCCTGGGGCAGCATCGCCAGGCGTCGCCAGAGTTGTTCGGGGTCGACGCGGGCGAGGTCGGTGCCGTCCCAGGTGACGGTGCCGGTGGTGGGGGTGTAGAGGCCGGCCAGGAGTTTGGCGAGGGTGGACTTGCCTGAGCCGTTCGCGCCGACGATGGCCAGGACCTCGCCGCGGCGGACGCGGACGTTGACGTCGCTCAGTGCCGGCAGTTCGCCGCCGGGGTAGTGGAAGGTGACGGACCGGGCCTCGATCGTCTCCGGCTCGGTCGGCACGGGTTCGGCGTGGGCGGCCGGCCGGGTGCGGGCGGCGGTGTCGGCGAGGAAGGCGTCCCAGTCGCCCAGGTAGAGGCCGGTCTTGTAGGTGGTGTTGGCGCCCTGGACGAGGCCGATCAGCAGGCGCCCGCTGGTCTGGACGGCGAGGAACGCGGTGCCGGCGGCGGCCGGGGGGATGCGGCCGGTCGCGGTGAGCCACAGCAGCGTGGCGTAGACGCCGCCGGTGGCGGTGCCGGCGACGGCGTCGCCGAGGAGCTGGTAGCGGGCGGTGGTGCGGCCCGCGGTGGCGGCGGCGTCCTCCAGGCGGGCCGCGACGGTGCGGAACCGGCCCAGCAGCCAGTTCCGCAGGGTGTAGGCGCGGACCTCCAGGGCGTTCTCGCGGCTGGAGGTCTCGAAGATGACCGAATGCCGCAGGCGGCGGTCGGCGAGGGTGTGCCGGTCGGCGAAGTACGCGGCGCGGGCCGCGCGTACGGCGGCCCAGCCTCGGGGGATGACGGCCAGCAGGAGGAGGGGCAGCAGCACGGGGTGGAGTTGCGCGAGAACGCCGGCCGCCGCGGCGATGGACAGCAGCGCGGTGGTGACCGTGGTCAGGGCCTCCACCATCAGGTGGGTGTCCTTGGCCGCGCGGGAGGCCGCTTCGGACTGGTCGGACCAGGCGGGGTCGTCGTAGCAGGCCAGTGGGGCGCGGGTGGCGGCTTCCAGGTAGCGGATCTCCGCGATGCCGTCCACCCGGGGGCCGATGCGGGCGGTGGTCGCGACGGTGAGGGCCGCGACGATCGAGCGGGCGCAGGCGGCGAGGGTGACGATGATCAGCGCGGGCAGTGCTTCGTGGACCCGCTCGCCGGTGGGTCCGGTGGCGAGCAGGGGGGTCAGCGCGTTGGTGGTGGCGTACAGGCCGAGTGCGGTGACGGCTCCGCTGACGAGTTGGAGGAGGCAGGTCAGGAGCACGGCGTGTGGGGCCGCTTGCCAGGCCAGCCGGATGGCGAGGGCGGAGAGGCGGGGCAGGCGGCGGGCGATGGTCCACCAGGAGGCGTCGAGTGCGTCGTCGTGGCGCTCGCCGCTGACGGTGTACCGGGGGATGGTCACGCTCTGCGGGCGGCGCCGGGAGCGGCGCCGCCGGCCGGCGGTGGCGGGACGTTCGGGTTCAGGAGAAGTCGTCACGTCTGCGCCAACGAACCCCCCGAACGGGTGTCACGGTCCCTCTCTGTGGCGGGGGGTGGCGAATGTGTCTTCTCTTTCGCGCGCCCGGGGCGGACACGCAGCGCGGGGGCGTAGGGCCATACCCGCTCCCCCGCGTCCTGGCCGATGACCTGGCCGCCGGCCTCGTTCCAGGCGTGCGCGCCGGCCGGGGCGGTTCTGGCGCCGATCACCCAGGTCACGCCCTGGCCGCGCAACGCGGCGGCGAGGTAGCAGGCGAACGACTCCTCCAGGCAGGCCGCCCGGCCGGGCCAGCTGCGTCCGGCGCGGCGCACGGCCGCGAACAGGGCGTCGGCCCGCTCGGGGGTGGCGGTGCGCAGCGGAACGCGGGCGATCACGCGGGCGATCGCGATACCGGCCCCGATCGGTGTGCAGCGCGGGAGGAAGAGCGCGGTGGCCAGCGCGAGCAGGCCGGCGGCGCGGTCGGCGACGCTCAGCCGGGCCCTCGGGGGCAGGACTTCGCGCACGTGCGTCGGGCCGGGGTCGGGCGCCGGGGCGGGGCGTGCGTCGAGGAGGCCCAGTTCGCGCAACTGACCGACGAGGGCCGCCAGATCGGCGCGGACGACGGTCTCCTCGGCGCCTTCTCCGGTGAACGCGCCGGTCAGGTCGTCCACCTCCTTGGTGGCGGTGTGCAGCAGATGCCACTCGGAGTAGGCGACGAACCGCTGGCCGCGCCGGATGTGCTTGTGCAGCGGCACCGCCAGACCAGGTGCTCGATCAGCCACACCACCACGCCCGCCGGAGGCCGCCGTGTCTGACCCGCGTTCCCCCTCACCCTGGCCATGGTCGCCGGTACGGTCGGCTACCTCGCCGGCCGCACCCGACCCGGCACTCGCCTCTACGAGTGGGCCGCTCCCAGCGCGGCTGGCGCGATCCGCGTACCTGGCTGGCCCAGCACGTACTCACCGACGTGATCGTCTGGATGTGGCCCCGTCCACCCCGGCGAACCCGCGCAAACCGCCGCTCGTGGCGCGCGGCCGGATGTCGTAGTCCGGCCGTCGCGGTGCCTGGCGATTACGTGGTTAAAACGCTGCCGGGCTCCGGCTGTAGCCGATTCGCCTTTACCAACGTTTGAGTGCGACTCACTCAAGTGTCCTGTCGGGTGGAGTTTCAGCCGCGACAGTGGTTCATGCGTGTCGAAGCGGTCGATTCGTTGTGGCCCGAGCCAGTCCGCTCGGTGGCTGGAGTGGGTTTTCGGTTCTAAGGGCATCACGAGCGGGAAGCCCCTAGGATGACCGGCAAGGACAGGTTCGCCGCTAAGGGATGGAACAACGGGTGTCGGGGGGCACTGTGCACGCCGAATACGGCGATGAAGTCGTACTCACCATCGACGCGTTCAGGAGTGACCGCGATGGCATGTCCTGGCACTGGTGTCTGACGACGGCCGAAGGCCTCCCGCTCGCCGAGCACACAGCCGTGGTGGCTGCCGCGTCCTGGCAGTACGCAGCCTTTATCGACCTGCACGGCTACCTATCGCGGACCACGACTCCCGATAATCGCGTGGTCCGGCAGGCCCAGATACTGGACGAACTGGGCCGATGGATCGCCGACGAGTTGTACGGGCCCCACATTCTGGCGCACCTCCTGCGGCACCGGGCAGTCGTACGGTTGGTGATCCCCTACGAGGCGCGTGTACTGGCCTACCACCCTGTGGACGCCGCCGTCCACGACGGCTGCCCCCTTCTCCTCAGGGGGGTGACGACCGTGCTGGACATCCGCCCGCTGTGTCCCCGACCAGACTCGTCGCCCAGCGGCCTGGAACCGAGGCGGCCAGGAGGGAGTCGGCTGCGCGTCCTGGCTCTGTTCAGCCTGCCCGAAGGCAGCACCGCGCTGAACCTGCGCCAGGAACGCCGCTCTCTGGAAGGCCTGGTGGAGCGCGTCACGCGCGAGCGGGGCGTAGCGATCGAATTACGTGTCCTCCAATACGGCGTCACCCGGGACCGCCTGCGCCAGGTGGTCACCGACCCCGAGGGCTGGGACATTCTGCATCTGTCCGGGCACGGCGACCGCGGTACGTTCCTCCTGGAGGGGCCTGGAACTACTCCGGACCCGGTACTGACCGACGAACTGGTGCCCCTGCTCGCGCCCCTCGCCCCCGGCCTCCGGCTGGTGACCTTGTCCTCCTGCTCATCAGCCGACGTGTCGTTGGAGGAACAACGGACCCTTCTGGGCCTTCCTTCACGTAGCCGACACGTCGCGCGGGCGGCCCCAGCTGGGAATACGCCCGCGCCGACGACAGCCCTCGCCCAGACACTCGGCTGCGTGGTCGTGGGAATGCGCTACCCGGTCACGCAGGCCTATGCCAGCCTCTTTACCTCCGCGTTCTACCAGGAGCTGCTCGCAGCACGCGGCACGGTGACGGATGCGTTCACGGCGGCGGCACTGCGCGCGTACCCCTCCCGGCCGAGTTCCTCATCGCCGCCGATCAGCACGCTGACCCCGGTGCTGATCGGTGCGGCGGCGGGCCGCACATGGTGCGCGCCTCCCGCGGCTTCCTACGCCCCCTCCGACCAGTCGGTGATCCGGGCCAATGCACCTACGGCGGCTCCGGTGTTCGTCGGCCGGGTGTCGCTGATGGCTAGAGCGAATGAGGCGCTGGCGTCCAGCAACGGATGTCCAGGCGTGTTGCTGCACGGTATGGCGGGCAGTGGGAAGACCGCCGTAGCCCAGGAGATAGTGTTCCTCCACCATGAAGACTACGAAGCAGTCGTCTGGTACAAGGCACCGGACGAGGGAAGCGATCCGGCCACTGCCCTCGTGGACTTCGCCGGCGCCCTGGAGGCAGCCCTGCCGAGCGTGCGGTTGCTAGACGCGGCGGAGGACGAGTCCGCGCTGCGCGCCCGCCTTCCCGCGCTGACCGAACACCTACGCGCGCGACGTGTCCTGCTCGTCTTGGACAACCTCGAATCGCTGCTCCGCCCCGACGGTACTTGGCACACCACCGCCTGGCGTCTGCTCATCGATGTCCTCACGGGCCACGAAGGTGCGTCCAGGACCGTACTGACGAGTCGCTACCGGCCGCTGGCGCTGAACGAGAGGGTGAGGGTGATGGCCGTACATGCGTTGCCCAGGCGCGAGGCGGTACTGATGGCCAGGGAACTGCCCCACCTACGCCGCCTCATCGACGACGACGCGCCGAAGTACGGTCCCGGTCTCTTCCGGAATATGCTGGCCGCCACCCGTGGCCACCCCGCCCTCATCGAACTCGCCGAGGGCCAGGCAGCCAACCCGGACCAGCTACGTTCCTTTCTCTTGGAGGCTGCCGAACTCTGGCAGGAGTACGGCGTCCACGAGGACACTCCCCCCTCGCCAGTGATCGGTTACGCCGAAATCCTTGCCCGGTGGACCGAAAGGGCGCTCACCGGGCTGTCACCGGCTGCGCGGTTGTTAGCGCAGGCAGCCGTGTGCCTGGAGGAGGGAGACCGAGTCTCCCTCTACTTCCGTGCGAACTGGCAGAAACTCTGGACGGCACTCACCGAAGCTGGCCCAGAACCAGCTAGAGGCCTCGCCCCTGCTTGGTCCGACGCGGTGGCGGAACTCGTCGGACGAGCCTTGGTCGTAGCTGTGCCCGACAACGGGGAGACGCGCCTCATTCTGCACCCGAGCGTGGCCGCGGCTATCCGAGGCACAGTCCCTCCACGACGCCGCGCCATGGTGGACAGGACCCTCGCCGAATTCTGGCTCGGCGGCGTCAAAGCGGGCTTCGACGGCGCACACAGCGGCAACCCCGCACAGGGCCGCCTGCTGATCCTCGCCTCCCTCTCCGCTGTGCCGTACATGACCCGCAGCGACTTCGGCCTCGACACCCTCCTCTTCGTACTTGAACACGCCCTGACCACCGACGACTCCCCCGCCACGCGATCCACACTGCTGCCGTACCTGCGCACCGTGCTGGAACGCAGTCACGGCACCACACACGAGGCGCGGGCAGAGCGGCTCTACGCCGAGCAGTTGCTGCGTAGCGACCCGCCAGAGGGCGAGCGACGACTGCGCGCGCTGCTCGCGCGGGGCGACGAGAAGGCCCGCTGGCCCCTGAGGAACCACTACCTGTCACAGGGGCGATTGGACGAGGCCTTGCACCTCTCCGACCGAACAAGCCCGCACGCTCTGACCGACACCGCGCTCACCTGGGAGTCACTGGGCAACCAGGTTCACCGCCTCCAGGTCTTGGAGATGATGGGCTGGAGCGAACAGGTTCTGGCTGCCGTCCCCTCCTTGCAGACGGCTATAGAAACCCTGGCGGCTTCCCAGCAGGGCGGCGCCGCCAAGTGGCACGTCCCTGAAGTCCTCCTCCAAACGGGCCAGATGGCCGCGTTGGACCTGGGCCACTGGGCGCAAGCCCTGGCTTTCAACACCCAGCTCATCAAGGCCATGGGCCGCCGTGGCGCTCCACCCCTGGACATCGCGAGCGCTCGGATGAACGCCTACCCAGCCCTCCTGGGGCTCGGCCGTCTTGACGAGGCTGAGCGGCGGCTCCAAGCATGCCGGGCGGTGTTCGAGGGCCACCGCGCCTGGAGAGCGCTTGGTAAGGTGTTCGGCGCCCTGGGAAGTCTCGAAGACCAGCGTGGCAGGAACGACCAGGCCCTCGTCTTCCGCCAGGAGGCGATCCGGTACGCGTACCGCACGACCGAGGCGGCCAGCATCGCGGGGGGCCACACCAACCTCGGAGCCTCGCTGCGGCTGACCGGAGCGGCGACGGAGGCACTGGCCCACCAGCTTGCCGCCGCGCTCCTCAACTCTCTGACCGTCAAGAACGGCGATCGGTACCTGCACAACGCCGCGCTCGCCCTGCGCGCCCTCGACGGTCACGACCGCGTCCCCCGCACGGTCAAGGAACTGACTGCCGTAACCAACCGCGTTACGGGAGTCCACCTTGACCGCCTGCTGACCCTCCTCGATCCCGGCGCCACTCAGTCACAGACCGTATTGGACACGATCGTCGAGGCCGTCTGGCTCCGCTCTTCAGAGCTTGATCGAGTACTTGGCGAGCACAGCACATCCAGTGAGGAGAACCGGTGAGTTCCGCGTCACAGCACTACACATTCGCCCACCAAAGGTTGCGGGACACGGCCCTCCGCCAGGGTGCGCAGCTCCCGGGCTTGATCGAGGCCGGGCTCGCGCAGGGAGTGCTGCAAGAGGAGTGGGCTCTGGCCGGACAACACCTACCCGCGACACGGCGCCGACCGGCGACCGGCCTGAGCACATCGCTCAGGGAAGCCGTCAGCCACCGAATCGCCCTGATCGCCTTGCCTGAGCCGCACGAAGCGATGGAGGCGTACTTCTGCGCCGTAACCGTGGACCGGGACACGCAACAGATCCGCTACTTCGCCCTGGACAAGGCACTTGACCTGGGGGCGCTACTCGCCCTGTCAGGTGATGCTGGCACGGGTACGGAACTGTCGGAATGGACTCGCGACCTACACGTCAACTGGGGTCCGGGCCCCCGACCAGACTTGAACGAGTTCGCAGCCAGGGTGGACCAAATCGCGACGCGGGGGTCATGAAGAACATGACACACGACGAGCACGGCGAGGTGGACGACTACGCGCAAGACGATCCGCAGGATCACGAGGAGGGCTACAAGGGCGATCCCCCTTGGTTGTACTGCCCCGAGTGCGGTGGCTCCCCATCGGAGGAGCACCTGGAGGGATGCCTCTTCGCAACGCCGTTGCCACGCTGTACAACCTGCGATCGACCGGCCTCCGCCCACAGCACTGATGGTGCCTGCCCGGACGGTCCGCCCGCGTGACGCCGCCCGCTCGCGATCCAGTACCGACTTGGGCGGTGCCGTTTCCCTACGGGGAGACGGAAGCAGTGAAGGCGATGGGCACGACCGGAGCCACGCTCTTGGGCGGCTTCTCGCTGGCTGCGGCAGCAACCTTGGCCACGGCGGAACACGGGCCCCCTCTGGGCGGGTGGGCCTTGGTCGCCTTCGTCGTCTCGGCGGTGGCGTTTGTCTTCTCCGTGCAGTTCACCGGCGCAGGCCTGAGCCACGCGGCCACCCCAGACGAACGCCTGATGTGGCACCCCCAAGGCCGAACCAACCCGCAGGCCATGGCTCGCATTGAGCGCGTCCAACGCATGGACGACCGCCTCCGCCAGCGGTACTTCTATCGGGCTCGCCTTACTTACCGGTCAGGACTGCTCGCCTTCCTTGCCGGCATCACCCTCATCTGCGTTCCCGACACTCTGGACTGGCCCCGGATCACGGCCATGGCGACGGCAATCCTGGCGTTCCTAGCGGAGATCCTCTGGCTCACCACGAACGCCATCCATCGCACCCCTCGCTGGCTTCTTCCGTCCTACCGTGACCCCGGCATCTGGGAGGACCCACCGTGACGCTTCTGTGAGGGCAGACCGTTCCCGCACACGTGGGCTACCAGCGACAGCAGAGCGGGAAAGACCGGGGGGAGCCATCCGCGCGACGCATGATCCCACCTATTAACCGTCACCACGATCCCTCGGAAGCGGACACCCACCTTCAAGTCACCTGCGCCAGCCTCCGCTCGTGGCGGGTGGCCGGGGGCCAGCCAGCCCGTCACGATCCCCGGCAACGCCCCCACCGTCAGGCCCCGGGCACGGAGTGCCGTGGCGTCAGGCGGTGAACGTGGCCTTCCGACTCACCACCCCGTTCAACGGCCCCGCGGCCAACGGCGATCCCCGGGTGGTTCACCAGCTGATCACGGCCTATCTCGGTCAAGGAGGCCCGGCCGGCCCGGCGGACGTCTCGGCGTTCGCCGGCATGCTGCGCAGCCAGCTCGCGGCCATCGCCTGGTGCCTGTGGCTGGCGCTGGGCCACCGCCAAGCCGATCGAGCTCGACGGGCCTTCGGTATGCGGATCGTGACCTCGGCGGCGGAGGAGATGCCGCAGGTGATGCGTGCGCTCGACAGGTGGGCCCTACTTCTGCGATGACCGTCCACAGGTAGGACCACGGCCTGCGGCGAGGGGGTGGCCGGAGAGTCTTCGATCGTCGGAGCTTCGAACTGCCCTTTCGAGTCCTCACCGAGCGCGCTGGCGCGCACGAGTGGGTGCGCACGTAGGAACGGGCTGACGCCTGGGGGCGTCAGCCCGTTGCGCAGGAGCTGCAACACAACCTGCGCGGTTTCCTTCGGTTCCCCTCGTTTCGCGGTTGGAGCCCGTGAGTCCAAGGGTCTGTGCGTGCATCCGTAAATGCACTTGCACGTGCATGTCGTGCGCGAAGAGGTTCCCAGACTCAGCCGCTCGCAGCAACCAAGGCGGGACAAGCCCGCATCAACCTGCCGCCGGGAAGCGTCCTGCGGACGCGACAGGCCGCCAACTCCCCTGTGGAATCCCCTTCTGAGGGCTCATCAAACGGATGACACCTCCAAAACGTTTTCGATTCCTCGGCTGATACAGGAACGCATCAACGACCAAGATCAAATTATGCCGCCGGCCCCACGGCTGTCAGCATGGGCCCACGCACCACGGAGGGTGACTGCAACCACTCTCCGTGGCTGGAGCCCGTATGTCCGTCGCCTTGCGGCCATCCGCGCCGCCAGGCCTTCCGAAAGTGCATGACGACCGTGGACACACCTCACTTCGGCGGCCCGCCCGCCGACCACTCCCGCCCCTGCCAGCCCCCGCGCCAGACCTTTCGTCTTCCGCGGTTCACCCGCCACATCATCGTGGTCGTGCTCGTCCTCCTCCTGGCCCTCGCCACCGCACAGGAGTTCCTGGACGCCCCCGCACGCACCACCAGCGAACTGACCCTGGCCCTGCTCACCACACCACTGCTGACCACCACGGGCGGACTGACCTGGTGGTGCTGCACGAAGAGGGGATGGCGCCATGGGCAGGCCTGAGAACCCCCTCCCCACCGGAGCGCGGAACACCGCCGTCGGCAAACTCGCCCACTGGCTGCGCACCCAGCGTCACGCCGCAGGGCTCACCTACTCCGTGATGGCCCAACAGGCCGGCTGCCACGCCACCACCCTGCAACGCGCCGCGAAAGGCACCGGGGTTCCGCCGCTGCGCGTGGTGGAGGCCTACGCGCGAGCCTGCGGCGCCAACCTGGAAGACGCGCGCCGGCTGTGGCGGGCAGCTCGCTACGAGGCCTCCACCCGGCGCCACGGCACGCCAGAACCCACCCGCATCGACCTCATCCGGGAGATGGCCGAGCTGGTCCCCGCCATGATCGACATCTACCACCGAACCGGCGCCACCCTCCGCGAGTTCGAACAACGAGCCGGAGCACACAGCCAGCTCCCCCACAGCACCATCCACCGCATCCTTCGCCGCCAAGTCATACCCACCAGGCACCAGTTCGGCCTCTGGCTCGACGCGTGCGGCATCACCGGCACCCAGCGCATGGCCTGGGTCCACGCCTGGGGCCGCGCCCAGGAAGCCCTCCTCCCCAAGGGGCGCCCCGACCCGAAGGCATGGAACGAGGTCACCTTCATCCCCAGCACCCCACCCCCCAGCCATCACCGCCTCCCCCTCGCAGAGGCCCGGGCCAGCTGACCGCGCCTCGGGCTCCCCGACCCTTCGGGGAGCCCGAGGCCCTCCGCCGAGATCCCAGGACCGCGAACCCCCGCGTTGACCTGACAGTGACGCACTTCTCAGACGAACGCGGACTCGGGCCGGTCGGCATTGACGAGGAGGGGCAGGCGGCGGCGTTGGCCGGCGGCGATGATCGCGTACTGGTAGAGCGCCGGCGGCTCGTAGAGTTCGCGCATCGGGACCCAGCCCGCGCCGTCCCTGGGGTCCCTGGACGGCAGTTGGGGCAGCACCCCGCCGTCCAGGACATAGGTCAGGCCGTTGAGCGTGCCTTCGTCGTCCGTGGTCGGGGTCACCGCGAGGACCTCGGAGAGGGTGCGCTCGCAGCCGGTCGCCTCAAGGAACGCCTCGCGGGCGGCCAGGATGATGTCCCGCCCCTCCGGCACCTGCCCGTGGGGCAGGACCCACCCCTCCTGACCGTCCTCCCGGGTACCGCGCACCATCAGCATGTGGTTGGTCTGGGTGGTGGCCAGCACGTGGAAGGTGATCGGGATCGGGGAACGGTTGATCGTCGTCAGCATCAGTCTCTCCTTGGATCGGTCGAACAGGGAACGGTCAGGGAACGGTTCAGGAGGTGAGGGCCGGCAGGAGGCCGGAGAGGGCCGTCAGCAGACACATCAGGCCGACAAACGCCGGCCCCACGAGCCCGGGGCCGGACGGCGAAGAAGGCGGCGGGTCGTCCAGGCGCGGAACGACGCGCCAGTGGCGTTCCGTCCGGGCCAGGAAGAGCGTGTGCTCGGGGTGGTCCTGGGAATGTTGGACGGCCCAGACCGCGACCGGCAGCGAGTCGTCGTCGAAGAGCGGGGAGAGAGCCTCGCAACTCATGCACTCCGCCCCGTAGATGCCATCCGGCACCCCGGGACCCCGCTCCTGGATCAACACCCGGTCCGCGGCTCGAACGATCGACGCGACGTGCGGGGCGTGCGGGTTTTGCGGGTCGTGGTGGTTCACCGCGAGCCTCCCTTCCAGAAGCGGGTGCCGAAGGTCGTCCGGGCTCGGGGACGCCAGCGCCCTCGCGTGGGCCAGGGCACCCAGGCGTCGCCGGTCGGCCGGTAGGGCTCCCGCGCCCGCCCCTCGTCGTCGCGCGGCGCGGCGCGTTCGGTGTCGGTGAAGTCCCAGGCCATCGCGTTGAGTTGGCGTAGGCACGCGTCGCAGGCATAGAGCGGAGCCGTCGCGCCCTCCGAGGTCAGGCAACCGATCCACACCACCGGCGCGACGCGATGCCCGCACCAGAACCAGCAAGGGCCCATGGCCCGTTGCTCCGCGCCGACGATCCCCGGCACCGGTATCTGGAACTCCCACTCCACGGGGAGACCCGCGCCGTTCACGCCGCCTCCGTCTCGGGAACCGCGCCCCAGCACGAGAACCAGACGACCTTCCCCAGCCGGCACGACGTTCCGTCCCCGAACGGCATCGGCATATAGCCGAACCCGTCGGCCATCTCCCGCAGCAGCCACAACCCACGCCCGTCCTCCGAGCACCAGTCCGGCGTGCGCAACACCGGCAACTGCCGCGACTCGTCGAAGACCTGCACCAGCAGATCCGCGCCCACCCGCACCGCCCGCAGGCTGCACCGCCGACTCACCGTGTGCTTCGCGACGTTGGCCAGCAGCTCCGAGACGCCCAGCCGCGCCAACTCCACGGCCTCCCGCGACACCCGCCACTCGGCCAACGCCCCCGCGATCGCCCGACGCCACCGCTCGATCTCGCCAGGACTGACCGTTAAGAACCAACGCACATCGTGCTGAGCCTCGACGGGACAAACGGAAGTGGTCATGGTTCCTCCAACGGGCTGTGCCTCCGCGACGCGGCGAATCGGCAGGCGTGAACCGCTCTCCGGGGAACACCGAAGGCATCACGCTCCGTAGCGGGTCCGTGCGGACAGCCATCATGCACGCGCACGGAACGCTTTTGCAAGCCTTGCGTTCCGAGACATTGCGTTCGCATCGTGTTCGATCCGCTTGCGCGCCTCAGACGGTGCCGGTCAAACTTCGGCCATGGGGCACCAGATTCCGACCGTGCGGCACAGAAGGCTCGCTGCTGAGCTGAGGAAGCTACGCGCGGACGCTCAGCTCACGCGCGAAGAAGTCGCCGACGCCACGAGCATGAATGAATCCACGCTCTGGCGAA
Source organism: Streptomyces sedi (assembly GCF_006335015.1). Taxonomy (GTDB): domain Bacteria; phylum Actinomycetota; class Actinomycetes; order Streptomycetales; family Streptomycetaceae; genus Streptomyces; species Streptomyces sedi. The sequence continues at coordinate 113,051 of NZ_VDGT01000019.1, read as the reverse complement.
TCGAGACCGCGAAGGGGCGACCGCAGAAGCGGACTCTCAAAGCGCTACTGGATCTCTACTGCGTGGGAGAGGTTCAACGAGCCGAGATCACGGCTCTTTCTCAGGGCGCCAAGGAGCCTGGCTGGCTACGACCGTTCCACAGCGAACTGCCCGAGGAGTACACCACCTACATCTCCTTCGAGTCCGAAGCCTGGGAGATCCGGAACTATCAAAGCCTGTTCATTCCTGGACTCCTGCAGACCGAAGATTATGCTCGCGCCGTGATCCGCGGCACGCTCCCCATGGTGAGCGAGAGCGAGGTTGAGTCCAGGGTTCAGGCTCGCGTCGAACGCCCCGGCGTAGTATTCGAGAAGTCAGAGCCGCTACGCCTCTGGGCCATTGTTGACGAAGCCGCGGTTCGCCGAACCGTGGGCAGCGAAGGAGTCATGAAGGGGCAGCTCAGACACCTCACCGACATGGCCCAACGGCCATACGTCAGGCTTCAAGTGGTCCCCTTCACCGGCGGCGCCCACCCTGGAATGACCGGGAGCTTCTGTCTCCTCTCGTTCGCTGACCGCGAGGAACCTGAGATCGTGTATCTGGACACCATGGCCGGGGACCTTTTCCGTGAATCCGAGATCGACATCAGACGCTTCCGCGGCATGTTCGACCAGGTTGGCGCCCAAGCCCTGAGTCCGGCCGACACACTGAAACTGATTAGCAGCCTTGTATAATACGAAGGTCCGCAGCCAAGAAAGGAGGTGAACGGTGATGATGGAGAATTTCAGCGAAATGCGCTGGAGAGCAAGCTCGTACAGTAGCGGAAACGGCGAATGTGTGGAATTGGCAACGGAGGCGAAGTGCGCTCCGGTGAGAGACAGCAAGTCCCCCACGGGACCCATACTTGTTTTCCGCGTCGAAAGCTGGACGGCCTTCGTCGACGAGATTGACTCTTTCTAACCAAGCTTTCTGAAGCCCTGCCACCGCGATGGCAGGGCTTCAGTCGTTGAAAGGGCCGACACGGTGAGACGTCGAGGTCCTTCGCACTTCGAACTCGCGCCCGGGCACCTCATCGATGACGTCGGTGAACTCCTGCCACTCCAGTCAACTCGCGGGCCTCGCCCGCATCACACCCCGGACAGCCCGGCGCCCCTCTCGTTGTCCGCATCAGCGCAGGCGAGGATGGAATGCCACAGCCAGAACGCCCCCTGGACGACACCGCGTCGATGCGCGCCTGGTTCGGCGTCGAGCTGAGGAACTGGCGCAAGGACAGAGGACTGAGCACGCAGGCTCTTGGCCGAAAGGTCCAGCTCAGCAAGACCTCCGTCGAGCGGATCGAGAAGGCCGAGCGGTCCTGCACACTGAAACTGGCGGCGGCGTTCGACGACGCGCTCCGGGCCGGTGGAGCGCTGCGGCGTTTGTGGCGGCGAGTTGAGGAGGATGCGGACAGGGAACGTGATGCGGACGCCGGTCTCGGGGCGGGGCGTTCGCGCCGCATCGGTGCGACTCTCCCGGGCAGAATGGTTCCTGACAGCCCGTCTCCGCTGGAGTCGCCCGTGGAACGCCGCACCTTCCTGGCCGCGGGCAGCGTGGCCGCCGTATCCGTCACCGATCTGGCTCCCCATCTCGCCCGCGCCGTGCCCAGGAGCGTGCGGCCAGAGGACATCGCGCAGCTCCGGTCGGCGGCTCGCGACCACGCCAGTTGGGACAACCGGTACGGCGGTGGCGGCCTGGCGCGCGCCACGGCGATCGGGCAGTTGCACTGGGCCTCCCAACTTCTCCACGTCACCTGCCCGCCGAAGCTGGAAGGGGAGCTGTTCACGGCCGTCGGCGTCCTGGCGGTGACGACGGGGGCCTCGGCCTTCGACGCCTACGAACACGAGCAGGCGGCGCGGCTTCTCGACTTCTCGGCCCAGTGCGCCGAGCGTTCCGGGAACTGGCATCTGCGGGCCAGTGCGCTCAGCTGGCGCTCTCGGCAGGCCACCTGGCGGGGTGCCCCCGACCGGGGGTTGACCTACGCCGAGACAGGTCTGGTGCGTGCGGACCGCCTCACTCCACGCGAGCGGGCCATGCTGCACGGAGCCCGCGCGAGGGCGCTGGCGAAGATGGGGCAACGCCAGGCGACGCTGGCTGCGATCGGCCGGGCCGACGACGCCTTCGCCCACGCGCGGTCCGGCGAGGACCCGGAGTGGATGGCCTACTACGACCACGCGCAGCACCACGGGGACACCGGGCACGCCGCCTTCGACATCGCTCTCCTGCCCGGCCAGTCCACCGACCTGGCGCAGTCGCGTCTGGCGACCGCGATCGAGCACCACACCGACGCCTATGTGCGTTCCCGTTCGCTGTCCGGAACGAAGTTGGCGACCCTGCTCATGCACCGGGGCGACCCGCAGCAGGCAGTGTTCCTCGCCGATCGGGCACTGGACGAGATCGGTCAACTCCGTTCACAGCGCGCGGTCACCGACCTGGAGTCGCTGGCGACGGCATCCTCCCGTTTCGCCCGACGGGCTGACGTCGCCGAGCTGCGCGCACGCATCCGGACCACCCTCGCGTCATGACCGACTCCCGCCTCGACGCCTCATTCGGCCTGCTGCGTCAGATCGTTGCCACCGCTGGCCTCTCGGCGGAAGGCGCCGAGCCCATCCGCCTCGGCGAGAACGACCTGTGGCGACTGCCGAACCGCGTCGTCGTCCGAATCGCCCGCGCCGGCCAGGAGACCGCCGCCACCCGCGAGGTGGCCGTCGCCCGCTGGCTCGCCGACCACCACATCCCCGCCGTCCGACCACTACCGATCGACCAACCGCTGCGGGCAGGCGGACGATGCGCGACCCTCTGGGAAGAACTCCCACCCCACCGCACCGGCACCGGGGCAGAGCTGGCCGCACTCCTCAAAGCCCTCCACCAACTTCCCCGCCCCACCCACGACCTCGGCCTCCCACCACTGGACCCGTTCGTCCGCCTCGAAGAACGCCTCAGCGCCGCCGGCGCGCTCACCGACAACGAACGACAGTGGCTGCTCGACCACCTCGGCTCACTGCGCGAACAGTGGGCCGACCTGCCCGCCGGCATGGACGAAAGCGTCCTCCACGGCGACGCCTGGCACGGCAACGTCGCCGTCACCGACAACGGCACCGCCCACCTCCTGGACTTCGAACGCACCGCAATCGGCCCACCCGAATGGGACCTCACCGCCACCGCCGTCGACCACAACACCCTCGGCACGCTTTCCTCCGAGCAGTACCGAGACTTCTGCACCACCTACGGCCACGATGTCACCACCTGGCCCGGCTACCCCACCCTCCGCGACATCCGCGAACTCCGCAAAGTCACCTTCGCCTTCCAACAAGCCACCCACCACCCGGCACTCCTCCCCCACGCCCACCACCGCCTCGCCTGCATCCAAGGCCAACAAGGCCCCCGCCCCTGGACCTGGCCCGCCGCAGCCTGCAACCTGCTCGCCGACCGCGGCAACCCACCGGCATGTCATCCCCCGCACCGCGAAGACCGTCGGCGGTGGAGACAGTAGCCAATCCCCGCACGGGCGGGGCGGACGGCCGAACTGTGCCCAGCGGCCGGCCATCAGCCGGTCGATCCCCGCTCGGGCGGGGCGGACCTCGGCGGCGATGCAAGCTGCGGTGGCCGCCGCGGTCGATCCCCGCGCGGGCGGGGCGGTCGCCGGGCACGCGTTGACCATGTTGGAGAGTTCCGGTCGATCCCCGCGCGGGCGGGGCGGACGGCCTTCCCCGGCGTCGCGCTCGCCGCCGTGCTGGTCGATCCCCGCGCGGGCGGGGCGGTCGGGGTTCGGGTGGGCCTGGAGGGCTGGTGGGTCGGTCGATCCCCGCGCGGGCGGGGCGGACCCATCCAGCCCGGTAGCGCCGCGCAGTATCGCCGGTTCGATCCCCGCGCGGGCGGGGCGGACTCATCCCCGCCGTAGTCCACGACCACGCCACGCGGTCGATCCCCGCGCGGGCGGGGCGGACATCACCTCACCGGCAATTCCGGCGGCGCGAATCGGTCGATCCCCGCGCGGGCGGGGCGGACTTGACACGATCAGCGGCCCGACGGAGGTGGCACGGTCGATCCCCGCGCGGGCGGGGCGGACCTGTGGTGATCGCCGAGGAGGTCGCCCGCTACCGGTCGATCCCCGCGCGGGCGGGGCGGACAGCTCAGCGGAGACCACGAAAATGCCCGCGATCGGTCGATCCCCGCGCGGGCGGGGCGGACGGAGTGCCACAGCTCGCGCGCCTCACCCGCTACGGTCGATCCCCGCGCGGGCGGGGCGGACCCTTTTTGACCTGCGGCGTTGTAGTGGGTTTGCCATTTCTTTACCCGTTGTGGGGGGCGATGGTGAGGAGGCCTGCCCCGAAGGAGCGGGCTGGGCCGATGCCGGTGGTGAGGGCTGTGTGGAGGGCGGTGGGGTTGGTGATGCGGGCGATGCCGTCGAAGCGGGTGAGGGTGAATCTGGCTTCGCCGTCGGGTCGGGTGGCGGGGGTGGTGGGGGTGGGGGCGTCGAGGGTGAGGAGGGGGTGGAGTCCGGCGCGTTCGGCTTGTCGGTGCCACCAGGTGAGGATGTCTTCCTGGGTGGTGAGGGGGAGGCGTAGGCCGCGTCGGCGTTGGGCGTGTCGGGTGACGAGTTGCTGTGCGTAGTCCTCGGCTTCCTGGTCTTTGAGGCCGCGGGCTGTGGCTCGGCGGAGGCCTTCGGTGTGGAGGCGTTGGGGGTCGCGGATGGTGGCGGTGGGGTCGGCGTGGATGCGGTAGTGGACGGTGTGGTCGGTGGTGATCCAGTTCAGGAGGGGGGTGAGGTCGCGGTGTTCGATGTTGGTGGCGTAGCGGGGTGGGAGGGCGTTGCGGTTGATGGGGCTGGTGGTGGATTGGATGAGGAGGGTGGGGGGTGTGCCGGGGGTGTGTTCGATGCGGTAGAGGACGTTGCCGTCTGCGCGGGGGTGGTTGGTGGGGCTGTCGGGGAAGAGGGTGAGGACGCGGCGGTGGGCGTTGTTGGCGTCGCGGAGGTCTTTGAGGGCTTCGCGGGAGCGGGTGTTGAGGGTGATACGGGCGAGGTGGGCGGTGGTGGTGGTGTTGGTCATGGGGTGGCCTTCCGGTTGCGGTAGGCGATGAGGGTCTCGATCCAGTCGGTCCCGATGCCGCCGGTGGGGGCGGGGATGGTGCGGTGGGTGTGCCAGATGTCGCGGTTGTTGAACGCGCGGTGTTGGGTGGGGTCGGGGTCGTCGCGGAGGGTGGCGGTGGGGGCCGCGTCGGGGGTGGGTGCGGTTTCGTGGATGAACGTGACGGTGGGAGGTGGGTGCTCGGTGTGGAGGGGGAGGTGGTCGAGTTCGGCGACGGGGTCGTCGGTGATGTCGGTGACGCGGAGGGGTGCGTCGGGTGGGCAGCTGCGGCGGCCGAGGTAGGGGGCGTAGACGGGGTGGTCGAGGGCGTGGGTGAGTTGGTTGATGAGAGGGGTGGGACCGGTGACAGCGATGGTGAAGGCGGCGTCGGCGAGGTACCAGCGTTCGGTGAGGATGGTGCCTGCGCCTTCGGCGCGGCGGGTGCCGTCGGCTTTGGCGACGGTCTGGTGGCGTGGGCGTCCGCCGCCGATGGTGTGGAAGTCCATGAGGCGTTGGCCGGGGCGGTCGATGCGGATGGTGTAGGTGAGGTGGGCGAGGTCGGGGTTGAGGTGGGTGCGGGGGCGGCCGAGGGCGGAGGCGTGGAGGCCGGTGAGGAGGCCGCGGGTGGGGTGGAGTTGGGTGGGGCGGTGTTCGAAGTCGGCGTCGGTGCCCGCGGATTGCAGGGGGGCGGAGAGGTGGATGAGGTATCCGGGCATCGGCGTGGGCTACTTGGTGTGGGTGGCGATGGCGGTGATGGTGTGCTGGATGAGTTGTTCGAGGCTGGTGAGGCGCTCGCCGAGTGAGGGGTGTTGCTGGTCGGAGATGAGGGTGGTGTGGGCGTGGGTGAGGTGGTTGTCTGGGCCGAAGAAGTCGGTGACGGCCTGGTTGTGGGTGTCGAGGGCGGCCGTGCTGGCGCGGAGGTAGCCCTGGGGGCCGGCGGGGACGGGGGTTTCGAAGGCGCCGACGAGGTTGACGGGTCGGTCGGTGCGGATGGCGATGTAGACGAGGTGGGGTGGGGCGTGGGGGGCGGTGGTGGTGGCCTTGCCGGGGAAGACGACGGTGGCCAGGGCGTGGAGGAGGGCGGTGAGGACGTCGTTGGCGGTGGTGTGGTCGCCGCCGAGGTTGGTGGTCAGCGCGCCCATGTTGACGGTGCTGTAGCGGTAGTAGGTGGCGGAGCTGTAGTTCTGGTCGCCCATGTGGCCGGCGCCGGTCTCTTCTCCGTCGTTCTTGACGATGTCGTCGACGGCGGAGAAGAAGTCGATCTGTGGGGCGACTGCGTGGGTGGAGATGGAGTGCGCGGTCTGGACGGCTCCGGTGGTGGTGGAGCCGGGGTCGTTGGCGAGCATCCGGCCGTAGGCGGCGATGGAGGCGTTCTTGGTGTGCAGGATCTGCCGTACCGCGTCGATGGTGGTCTTCTCCAGCTTGGCGGTTTTGGCGGCCTTGGCGAGGATGGCGGTGGCGCCGCTGTCCTCGTCGGAGTCGTTGGTCGGGGTGTCGTCGTCCTCGGCGTTGTCCTCGCCGGTTCCGCTCTTCGGGGCGGTCTTCTTCTTCGCCTTCTCCATAGCCGTGCGCGCGGCGTTGGCGGCTTGGGTGAGAGTGTCACGGTCGGCGTCGGCGAGGTCGGCGAGGTCGTCGAAGGCGGTGGCGGGCAGGAACAGCAGGGTGTTGGTCGACCCTTCGTCGGTGATGCCCAGTCCCTTGATGCCGAGGGCGGCGATGAGGATCTGGGTGGCGAGCAACGCGTCGCCCTGGTCCCAGCCGCGTTCGGCGAGCCGCTTGGCGACCTCTTGGGGGGTGCGGCGGGTGCGGTAGGCCTTCTCGCCCAGGGCCTTCTCCAGGGCGTCGCGGGCGTGGCGCCGGTCGTGTTGTCCGGAGGTCCGGCCGCGAGTGACGCCGCCGAAAACGGCGACCTTGGGCATCCCGTTGCGGTCGCGGTTGACGCTGTTGTAGGGCATGGACTGGACGATGTGCACGTCCACGAACAGGTTGGTGGTCACCGGCTTGCCTTCTTCTCGTTGAGGGTGTGGTGGTACTGGCGGGCCCAGCGGACGCGGACTTCATCGCCCCAGCGCTCCCAGCGGGTGAGGTCGGACAGCAACACCGGCCAGGAGATCGGGATGTTGTTGTCGCGGAGCAGGGCGACGAGTCCGGGGATGGCCTGGTAGAGGCCGGGGGCGTCGCGCATACTCAGGGAGGTCAGCTGGCCGGTGGCGGACTGCCGGGTGAAAACGCCGGCCCGCTCGGCGCGGGCGAGGGACCAGCCGAGGTTGTGGCCCGGGTTGGCTGGCGGTGGTTCGGGGGCCGGCCAGCGGCTGTTCATGCGGGGGTTGGGGGCGTCGTGGGTCGCCCAGAGGGCGGCGACGAGGAGGAACGGATACTCGGCGTCGCGGTGTTGCGCCGTGGGGATGGCCCCGTGGGCGAGGAGGTGCATGTGCATCCGCCAGGGGTCGGCGAAGTTGTCCGTCAGCCCTTGGCGGATGGCGACTCGCCCCTCCGGGGTGGCACAGGCGGCGCGGACGGTCGCCATGAACTCCTCGTACCGCTCCAGGTGGTTGCGCGCGTTGTTCGGGCTGGTCAACGGTTCCTCCGTGACGGCGTGGTGGCGCGGACGAGGCCGGCGCGGGCCTGGGCGACCGGCAGCATCCCGACCGGGGTGGCCGCGGCGTGGTGGGTCTCGGTGTCGAAAATCTGTCGGGCGAGGGCACCGAACTGGGGTGCGGGCGCCCCGGGTTGGAGCGCGGGCCAAAACAGTGGGTCGGCTCGGTCCCAGTAGGCGGCCCGGCCGCTGGTCGTCCACGGGCAGGTGGACCGTGGGTCGGGGCTCATGCCGCGCCATGCCGACGAGAGCGCCCTCGACAGGGCCGTTTCCGTTTTCTCCGCGCGTTCTCGGACGGCGGCGATCAGCGCGGCTCGGTCGGGGTCGTTGAGGTAGGCGGCGATGGACACCGGGGTGATGGCTGACCACCAGTGGGTCTCGCGGGGTTGTTTGTCCTGGTCGCAGGCGAGGACTCGGACCCGCACCGGGCCGATCCGCTCCCGGGCGGCAGACGGCAGTGAGGCAAGCAGGCCCAACCAGGCCGGAGGAACGACTCCCTGGGGTGGGTCCGTTCGCCGGGCCGCGATCAGGGTGTCGAAATCACGCAGGAGCGCGCGGGCGTGGGCCGCTCGGAGAGGCCCGCCCTTGGCGCGGTTGATCACGAACGGGTCGGTGGCCGCGGTGATCGCCTCCATCGTCATCTCGGCTGCCTTTTTGGCCTCGGCGGTCCTGGCGGTCGTGGGGACGGGGATGGCCCAGGCGATGCGGCACCCGGTCACCCGCAGATCGTCGGGCATCTCCAGCAGGACGGCGTGGAACGCTCGACCGGTGAGCCGCCCGACGGGGCCGCACGGGACGCGGGGGCGGAGCGGGTCCGGCAGCTGTTCGGCCTCCCATTCCGGGATGTCCTCGCCGGTGAGCGGGACCTGGTCCGGAGGAGGAGCGGACAACAGCAAATCGTGGAACAGGCTGTTGGTCTCGGGGTGGAACGAGATCGCCGCGCGCAGCCGCCCCGCCGTCATCGACTTGTGTTTCACCCCTCCGTGGTTGCGCTCCCCGCCCATGCCCGAGGGACCGTAGGCGCGCCAGGCCACGATCCACCCCAGCGCCTCCCGGGCGTCCACCGGCTCGTCCTGCGGGGTGTGGTCGATCCACGGCTGGCCACTGCCGGAGGCCCGCGTCATCACCAACCGGCCGGGCGGCGCCAGCGTGGAGACCTCCCGCGCCAGGCGCGGGTCCTGGAGCAGAGGGCGCTCCGCATCCCGTAGATACAGGCGGTGCCGCCACCGCTCCAGATAGGTGTCGATGACACCTGGGTCGAAACGCCGGATCGCCAACAGTTCGTCCCAGGCATCCTCCCAGGCGTCGGTATCCGGGATGCCGAAGCCGACCATGCGGATCACGAACGCCGTCAACAGCCGTCGCATCGCGGAATCCACCGCCGGGTTCGGGATGTCGAGCGTGCCCAGGTGGGCTGCGGCCAACGCCCCGCGCACGCCCACCCAGCTCGTCGCGCCCGGCGCGGCCCCCACCAGGTCAGCCAACTCCCCCGGCGGCGCGTCCCGGTGCCAGCGCATCCGCACACACGGGTCGGTGGCCACGCAAAACCCCGGCGACACCTCAGACACACCGACCCCAATCCACGCAATGACGGAAAAACACCCCAACCAGAGCACGCCAGCGCCGAGTTGACGACACCGGAGGGTCAGGGAGTCGTCACTCTAAACAACAATCCGAGACTTGCCAAACGCAGAGCACTCGGTCAGTCACATGCGGTAGAGTCCGGCATCGCTCCGCCACCGCGGAGTTCGACCGTCTCGGATTGTCGTTCTGCGACTGTCATCACGGCCGCCCTGCCCACGCGGGGCACCCTCTGCACCACGTCGTCCCCACCGCTCTGGAGGCCTCGCGATGATGCCCCCGCCCGTCGACCACCGCCTCTGGGCCAAGTGGTCGGGCGTCGAAGACCTCGGCCCCTACCCGGTGCCCTGCCACCTCATCGACACAGCCATGGCCGCGATGGAACTGTGGGAGCACTACCTCGCCCCCGGGCAACGCCGCGCCATCGCGCAGGGCTGGGGCGTTACCGACCAGCACGCCCGCGCGCTCACCGGCTTCTGGGCAGGACTCCACGACCTCGGAAAGCTCTGCCCCAGCTTCCAGCACAGCCAACCGGACGCCGCCGGCAGCCTCCCGCACGACTCCGCCTACCCCACACCCGCTGGCTGGCACCAGCAGGAGCCCCTCCGCCACGAACGAGTCACCCACCTGACGCTGCCCGCGCTACTCCACACCCGGGGGTACCCCGGTGCCGGTAACCGACCGAAACGCTCGCTCGCCCACCAGATCGCCCAGATACTCGGCGGCCACCACGGGCGCTACGGCACCGCGCTGACATCCGAGCAACTCGCGGACCCACACCGCCACGAGCAGCGTGTCGGCAACCGCAGCTGGGCCGAACAACGCGAAGCCACAGTCGAGTTGCTCCACCAGCTGTGCGGCCAGCCGTCCCCACCGGCACGCTTCGGCACCCCGGCCGCCGCCGTGCTCACCACCGGCGTGGTCATCCTCGCCGACTGGCTCGTCTCCCAACGCTCCTGGGTCCGAGCGCGACTGCGCCAACGTCTCTCCACCCCGGACGCGGAACGCGACGACTGGTCACGCCACGCCGCCCGCGCCCGGCAAGCCCTCCCCGGGCTCCTCGACAAGGCACAACTGCGGCAACCGACCTGGAAGCCGGAGACAACCTTCGCCGGACTCTTCCCGCAGATCACCCAGCCCTACCCACTGCAGGCCGATATCGACGCTCACCTGCCCGCACTGGTCCACGGCCCCGGACTGGTCATCGTGACCGCGCCCACCGGCGACGGGAAGACCGAAAGCGGACTCCTCGCCGCCCGCCTTCTCGGCCACGCCTCCGGCACCCCGGGGCTGGGCACCTTCCTGCCCACCATGGCCACCACAGACGCCATGCACCGCCGCAAACGCCGCTTCGCCGACCGCACGCTCAAAGACCCCACTCCCGTCGCCAGACTCCACTCCCTGGCCTGGCTCGACGACCACACGGATGACGACACCAGTCTCACCAAACGGGAGATCGCCCTCATCGTCGGAGAATGGCTACGAGGCCGACACCGCGGCCTGCTCGCCGGCATCGCCACCGGCACCTGGGACACCGCCGCCCTGGCCGCACTTCCCCTGCGCTTCAACGCGATGCGCTGGCTGGGCCTGACCGGCAAAACCATCATCATCGACGAAGCCCACGCCTACGACGCCTACGGCCACCACCTCACCGCCCGCCTCCTCCAATGGCTCGGGCACTGCCGCGTCCCCGTCGTTCTCCTCTCCGCCACCCTCACCGGCCGCATCGCCACCCAACTCGCCCACGCCTACCGCACCGGCGCCGGCCACACCGCCCCCACCACCATCCAGCCCACCTACCCCGGCTGGACCCACATCGACGCCACCACCGGAACCGTCACCACCAGCCCCACCCTCCCCAGCACCAGAGCCCGCGACCTCCGCATCCACCTCACCCACGTCACCCACACCCACAACCCCACCACCCCAGGAGGCCGAGCCCACACCCTCCTCGCCGCCCTCCAACCCCTCACCAACAGCGGCGAGGGCACCGCCCTCATCGTCTGCAACACCGTCGCCGACGCCCAACAAACCGCCAACCTCCTACGCAACCACCTCAACGGCGCCCACCCGCCGCTCATCCAACTCCTCCACGCCCGCTTCCCCCAGCGCCAACGCGAAGGCATCACCCGCCGCGTCCTGCGTTGGGCCAGCCCCCCAGACGACAAGGACCCCGCCGCACGACGACCAGCCCGCCCCGTCATCGTCATCGCCACCCAAGTCATCGAACAATCCCTCGACGTCGACTTCGACCACGTCATCACCGACCTCGCGCCCATCGCCCTCCTCCTCCAACGCGCCGGCCGCTGCCAACGCCACGACCGCGACCGCCGCCCCGACTGGGCACCCACCCCCGCCCTCACCGTCCTCGTCCCCACCGGGCAACTCCCCCCACGCCGCTGGGGCTCCGTCTACTCCGGCAACCTCCTCGACCGCACCCTGACCGCCCTACGCCAACTCCCCAACGCCACCTGCCGCATCCCCCACGACGTCCAGCAACTCGTCGACAACGTCTACACCCACGACTGGACCACCCCCGCCGGCCTCGAACGCGCCGCCACCGAACACGCCATGGAATCCATCGCCGAAACCAACACCATCCCGCCCCCCACCGACGCCCTCCGCGACCTCCACCCCCTCACCACCACCGACGACGAGGACGCCCTCACCACCCGCCTCGGCGCCGACAGCATCCGCGTCCTCCCCGTCTACACCGACCCCGACGGCAACCACTGGCTCGACCGCACCACCCGCCACCAACCACTCCCGCACACCGTCCACCCCACCGACAAACCCACCATCCGCCGCCTCATGCACAAAACCATCCCCATCAACCTGGACACCCTCCAACGAACCGGCACCCCAACCCACACCCCACCCGGCTGGACCACAACCGGCGCCCTCCGCGACATCCACCTCCTCCCCCAACCCACCACCAACACCTGTACTGCAACCCACCACCTCGACCCCCTCAACGGCCTCGTCAGCACAGGCGACACCTTCAGCAAAGGAATGGCAAAGCGTCTCTAACATCGCAGGTGAAAAAGGGTCCGCCCCGCCCACGCGGGGATCGACCGGGGCGCCCCCGGACCGCGCATGGCGGGGACGCGTCCGCCCCGCCCACGCGGGGATCGACCGGTCGTAGACCGGTGGCCGTTTGTCGGCCGGCAGTCCGCCCCGCCCACGCGGGGATCGACCGGACGAGATCGCGGAGAGCGAGAAGCACCTCGCGTCCGCCCCGCCCACGGGGGTCGACCGCTGGAGGGCTGCTCCTTCTGCCTGGAGACCGGGTCCGCCCCGCCCACGCGGGGATCGACCGCACCAGGGCCAGACCGAGGACCTTGCCACCCGGTCCGCCCCCCACGCGGGGATCGACTGGCCGAGACGAGCAATGCCGTCGTCAAGCATGTGTCCGCCCTGCCCGCGCGAATGCGAGCTGCGTTTGGGGAGACTCGCCGTCAGCATCTGCCGTGCTTCTCCGGCATGAGTCACGCCAACGGTGACTCATGTCAAATACGTGTCCAAGTGCCTGTTCGCACGGCACCCCCTGCCGCAAACACGCAGGTAGAAGCCCACGTTCGATGCATCAGCCCAGGTGCCTTCTAAGCACCTTCCCAATTGCTTCCGGCAGCCCCATGCTTGCTCCGGCCGCAACGCGACTCCGTCGCATGGTTCTCAGGGAGCCGGGAGCCATCTGCGTCCCACACCCGGTCGACAACCCTCGCGGCCATCCCGTCCTCGGCTCCGCGCTCCCGCACCTCCGTGACATCGCCGCATCTGGCGCGGGGCATGGAAGGCGCCTCGTCGGCCCCGTCACGTGGACAACGCGTGGACAACAGCAGTCAGGAAGACTCGGAAAACCCCAGGTAGCGGGCACGAAGCGCGAGCCGTGCCCCAGCCCCATCAAACAGAGAAAACCGCAGGTCAGGGCCCTGGTAGCGTGGTGTTCGGGGTGGCAGTTCAAGTCCCCCCTCGGATACGCACAGCGCGCCCGCGAGTGGATGACCAAGATCGGGTCGGCCGATTCGCCCTGGAAGCCGAAGAACAGTCATGAGCTGCGGCGACGGCGACCACGGCTCAGAGGGCTTCCTCACCTGCACGCAGGGAGAGGGGGGATGGAATGGGCGATGAACTGCCTGTACTCGAACCCGTTCACGGACATCACACGGGACGCCACCCGACAACGGGCCACGTACACCCACGACCTCAAAAGTGCGGATCACGCTCTCCTTGGCCACATACTGCAGCCCTTGCGACATCACGAATGCAACCTCAGTAACCGACAGATACGAGAAGAAGCCGCCCAGCTCCGGGCCGCGTAGCCGGATTGGCCGACTGCTCAGCCGGTACGGAGCTCCGGGTGCGCGAAGGCGACGTGCACTCCGGATCGCGTGGTGAGTGTTTCCCTCTTCAGGAGCAGCACACAGCGCGCGTGGTCTCGTTCCAGGTCGGCGCCAGCGACGACGGTGCGAAGGGATTCAGCGAACTCCGCGGAGGGCGAGGCGAGATGGAAGATTCCCGACTCCGGGATTTCCCCCAGCCGGAACCATAGCCGCGCAACGGGCTTCATCCACCATTCTTGCTGTGAACAGATACCACCGGCGGAGTGCGCCTCCGCTGCCGCCTTGAGCAGGTGGCCCTTGCCGCACATACGCGACTCGTCTTGGCCGGCGCCGGTTACAGGCGACTTCGCATCCGTTTCCACCCTCTCGATGAGGATGTCAAGGCTACTACCATGCAGGAGATATTCGCCTGGACGCGTGCGGTCGGTGCCCCGCTGAAAACGGGCTTCCAAGACGTCGGCAAGCATCCTGCTCTCCTCCCGATCCACACCATCCAGCAGCCATGTGGCGCAGAGCGGCGAGTAGCCGGGGACGGAACTCGCTATGCGGAATCGCCCAGCGACACGGGCGGACTTGGCTTCCCTCATCGAGTAGCACGTCTCCTGTATGGGACTCATCCCACACAGGAGACGTGCCGTTACCCGGCTTGGCCCTGCAGGACTATTCCGGTAGGAAGCCGGTCATGCACGGCCAGCGCGGCGGGCGCACTGTTAACCGCGCTCCGTCTGAGGGCGGTGTGGGCCGTGGACAACGCCCGGTACCCAGCGCACGGGAGCGGAGGCGGGAAAGAGCGTGACCCGGACGCCGAAATCGAGAAGGATCTCCTTGCGCGCCTGATCGTCCGCCGCCTTGGCCCAGCGGTCGGCAACGGTCTCCCCCGTCGGCCTTTGGACAAGCCCCGGCGCACGCTCGGGTTCCGCCTCCAGCAGTGCCAGTTCCCGCCCCATCTCCGCATACCGCTGGCGGAACCACTCGGCGTCGTCGGGGGCGTCGTACAGGCCGGATTGCCGGTCCGCCCGCAGGCGTTCCCGGTTCGCCCGTATCTCGGCGATCCGTTCACGCACCCCGTTGCCCGGGTCGTAGACGGTCTCGAAGATCATTCCGTCACCGTAGGTCCGCAGGAACCACTCCTCCACCCACGCGTCCAGGCGATGAGTCATGACCAACGGTGCGGGACGGCAGTCCCTGGCGCTGCGCCAGCCCTTGTTCCGCACCGTGCAAACGTAGCGCCGGGGCTGAAGCGCGGAGGTCTGTGTGAAGAGCCGGTTGTGGCAGTTCCCGCACAGCGCCACCTCGGTGAGCATGTAGTCGCGGTTGGAACGCCGCCCCACAAAGGGGGTCTCCCGGGGGGTCAGCACCCGCTTGAGCTCCTCGTGCATCGCACGGTCCCACACCCCCTCGCACAGGCGCACCGGCTGTCCCGAGCGGTCCAGGACCGGCCGGCCGCGGTGCATCAGGTAGCCCAGTGTCGCTTCGGAGAGCAGGATGTTGCGCAGGCTTGTCGGGTACCACGGGCGCCCCTGTGCCTGCCGCCCATACATCACGGCCAGGTGATCGATCGGTGCAAGTTCCCCCAGGCGGTTCAGCCGTGCGGCCTCGCCGCTGGGCGTGACCAGCTCCGCGTCGGCCAGGATCCGCCGCGCGACGTCCCGCAGCACCCCGGCGGCGTGCGGGTGCAACTCGACGCGCTCGATCCTGCCGCCCACCGAGGCGCGGAGGAAACGGAACCCGTAAGAAGGCTTCCCCTTCGGCCTGCCGGCCCGCCGCATCTTCTCCGTCGCGTCACGGTTGCGGCGCTGGATCGCCCGCAGCTCCATCTGCGCGCCCCACGCCTCCATCGTGAAGCGGTTCTCGTCGACCGCGTCGTCCAGGTCCCACGGCCCCTCGTGGCCATAGGTCACGAGCAGACGGCCCTCGTCGCGCATGCGGTAGCCGGTGTTCAGGCAGTCGACCACGTTGCGGCCCAGCCGGTCCACGGCCGCCGCCACCAGGCCGTCGAACGGAGCGCGCTCGCCCCGGAGCCACGGCCCCAGCCTCGGGCGGGTCACCGGGTCGGTCGCCCCCGAGACCTCCCAGTCGTCCGCCCAGGCGATGATGTGGCCGCCCACCGCCGCGGCGGCCGACAGCACGTTCTCCCGCTGCCGCTCCGGCGACGTCGTCGCCGCCTTCATCCGCGACAGCCGCCGAACTCCCAGCAAGCACTTCCCGCAGCCGTCGAAGGGCCGCTCCACCGTCTCCAGGTCCACACCACGCACAGCGTTCTCCGTTCCGCCAGCAGGGTAGGGAGAATCGGCGGTCGCACCCAGGAGCGGCGGGCTCAGCCGAGGAAGCTGAGCCGTACCTGCCTGTTGGTATTAGAGATGTTGGTGTCGACGACGCAGACGGACTGCCAGGTGCCCAGGGCCAGCCGGCCCGAGAGGACGGGGAGGGTGGCGTGGGGCGGGACGAGGGCGGGGAGGACGTGGTCGCGGCCGTGGCCGGGGGTGCCGTGGCGGTGGCGCCAGCGGTCGTCGGCGGGGAGCAGGTCGCGCAGCGCGGCGAGGAGGTCGTCGTCGCTGCCGGCGCCGGTCTCGATGAGGGCGATGCCGCAGGTGGCGTGCGGGGTGAAGACGTTGAGGAGCCCGTCGCGGCCGTCGGCCACCTCCCGCAGGTAGGCGGCGCACTCGGAGGTCAGGTCGTGCACGGTCTCACGGGAGCCGGTGGTGAGGTCGAGGACGCGGCTGTCGAAGCCGTTGCCGGTGTGGTTCATGGCATCCATGTTCGCCGGGTGGAGCCGGCGGAACGAGATGCGCCGCGCCCGTCGGGGCGGGTTCTCAGCGGCGGGCGGCCAGGCTGGACTCGCGGACGATCAACTCGGGTTCGAAGACGATGCGTTGGTGTCGGTGCCGGGCCGCGTCCTCGCCGGTCTCCTCCAGCAGCAGTTCGGCCGCCTGCTGCCCCATCCGGACGGCCGGCTGCCGCACCGAGGTGAGCGGCACGGCCGCGGCGGCGGCGAACTCGATGTCGTCGTACCCGACGATCGCCATCTCCTCCGGCACCCGCACCCCTGCCGCGAACAGCGCCTGGAGGACGCCGAGCGCCAGCAGGTCGTTGGCGCAGAAGACGGCGGTCGGCCGGGGCGCGAGGCCGAGCAGCCGGGCGCCGGCGTCGCGTCCCGAGGCGACGTCGAGCCGGTCGGCCTCGATGTGGCGCAGCGCGCCGGGCGGCAACCCGGCGTCGGCGAGGGCCTCCCCGGCGCCCTGCTCGCGGTCGCGGCACTGCTTGAGCGACATCGGCCCGCTGACGTAGGCGACCTCGGGATGGCCCTGGTCCAGCAGGTGCCGGACGGCCAGCGCGCCTCCCCTCACGTCGTCGACGGAGACCGAGCAGCCCTCGGCGCTGGGCAGCACACGGTCGACGAAGACGAACGGGATGCCGTGCCTGCGGAACTCGGTGAGATTGCGCCCTGACATGTCGGCCGGGGTCAACAGCACGCCGCGCACGCGCTGTTCGGCGAAGAGCGAGAGGTAGTCGGCCTCCTCGGCCGAGCTCTCGGCGCTGTTGCAGAGCATCACGCCGAGTTTCTCGGCGCGGGCGACGCGCTCGGCGCCGGTGGCGACGTCGACGAAGAACGGGTTGCCCATGTCGAGCACCAGCAGCGCGATGATCCGGCTCTGCCCGGCGCGGAGTTGACGGGCCGACTCGCTGCGGACGTAGCCCAGGCGCGCGATGGTGGACTGGACGCGTTCCCTGGTCTCCTCGGCGACCATGTGGGGCCGGTTGATGACGTTGGAGACGGTCCCGACGGAGACCCCGGCGGCCCTGGCCACTTCCTTGATGCCGACCGTGTGCGCCATGTCCGTCTTCCGTTCGTCTCGTGTCCCGCGTAGCCGGGCCATGGTATGCACCAGCGGGGGCGTGCCGCTCAGGCCAGGTGGAAGACCTCGGTCAGCGGCTTCATCGCCTCGTCGGGGCGCTGGCCGTCCAGCGGCTCGAAGAGCGCGCCCATCTCGGCCTGCCAGCGGTCGTTGACGTCGGTGGCCGCCATGGCACGCTGGGCGGCCTCGAAGTCCTCGGTCTCCAGGTAGCCGACGAGGAGCCCGTCCTCGCGCAGGAAGAGGGAGTAGTTGTGCCAGCCGGTGGCGCTGAGCGCCTCGCACATCTCGGGCCAGACGTCGGCGTGGCGGCGCCGGTACTCCTCGACGCGGTCGGGGCGGACCTTGAGCAGGAAGCAGACGCGCTGCACGGTGCACTCCTTGTGAAAGGTTTCATGCGAGTGGGGGCCAGCATGGGACGGGGCGCGCGCGGCGTCAAGGGCCGCCGGCGCGGGCGGGCGCACGCCAGGCGCCGCGAAGAAGTGCGAGGTGAGCGGTTGCGGGATCGGGCCGTTCCCTTGACAGCGCTCGGCGCGGGCTCTTAGCGTCGACGGTGACTGTGAAACGATTCATAGCTGTCTCCTGAACGTTCCCCCGAACCGTCCCCCTCAGCGCTACGGGAGCCCTGATCGCATGACCCCCTCCCCCGCCGTCAAGGCGGCCCTGTCCTCCCAGGCCATCGAGACGCCCTCGTGGGCGTACGGCAACTCCGGCACCCGTTTCAAGGTCTTCGCGCAGGAGGGCGTACCGCGTACCCCGTTCGAGAAGCTGGACGACGCCGCGCGGGTGCACGCGCACACCGGGGTCGCCCCCACGGTCGCGCTGCACATCCCCTGGGACCGGGTCGACGACTACGCCGCGCTCTCCGACCACGCGCGCGAGCGGGGCCTGCGGCTGGGCGCCATCAACTCCAACGTCTTCCAGGAGGACGACTACAAGCTGGGCAGCGTCACCCACCCCGACCCGGCCGTGCGGCGCAAGGCGCTGGCGCACCTGCTGGAGTGCGTGGACATCATGGACGCCACCGGCTCGGCCGACCTCAAGCTGTGGTTCTCCGACGGCACCAACTACCCGGGGCAGGACGACATCCGCACCCGGCAGGACCGGCTGGCCGAGGCGCTGGCGGCGGTCTACGAGCGGCTGGGCGAGGGGCAGCGGATGCTGCTGGAATACAAGTTCTTCGAGCCCGCGTTCTACATGACGGACGTCCCGGACTGGGGCACCGCCTACGCGCACTGCCTCAAGCTCGGGCCGAAGGCGCAGGTGGTGGTGGACACCGGGCACCACGCGCCGGGCACCAACATCGAGTTCATCGTGGCGACGCTGCTGCGGGAGGGGAAGCTCGGCGGCTTCGACTTCAACTCCCGCTTCTACGCGGACGACGACCTGATGGTGGGCGCCGCCGACCCGTTCCAGCTCTTCCGCATCATGTACGAGGTGGTGCGCGGCGGCGGGTTGACGCCGGACGTGGCGTTCATGCTGGACCAGTGCCACAACATCGAGCCGAAGATCCCGGCGATCATCCGCTCGGTGATGAACGTGCAGGAGGCCACGGCCAAGGCGCTGTCGGTGGACGCCGAGGCGCTGGCGGCGGCGCAGGCCGAGGGTGACGTGCTGGGCGCCAACGAGGTGCTGATGGACGCGTACCACACCGATGTCCGGCCGCTGCTGCGGGAGTTGCGCGCGGAGTGGGGTCTTGACCCGGAGCCGATGGCGGCCTACCGGCGTTCGGGCTGGGCGGAGCGGATCGTGGCGGAGCGACAGGGCGGCCAGCAGGCCGGTTGGGGGGCGTGAGCATGGGTGCCGACGAGACGCGGGGCGCGGCGCACCCGGAGGTGGCGGCGCTGCTGGCGCGTTCCCACCGGCTGGGGGCCGACCCGAGGAACACCAACTACGCCGGTGGCAACGCCTCGGCGAAGGGCTCGGCGACGGACCCGGTCACCGGCGAGCCGGTGGAGCTGATGTGGGTCAAGGGCTCCGGCGGCGATCTGGGGACGCTCCGCGAGGAGGGGCTGGCGGCGCTGCGGCTGGAGCGGCTGCGGGCGATGGCCGGGGTGTATCCGGGGGTGGAGCGCGAGGACGAGATGGTCGCCGCGTTCGACTTCTGCCTGCACGGCAAGGGCGGTGCGGCGCCGTCGATCGACACGGCGATGCACGGGCTGGTCGAGGCGGCGCACGTCGACCATCTGCACCCGGACTCGGGGATCGCGCTGGCCTGCGCGGCGGACGGCGAGGCGCTGACCGCCGAGTGCTTCGGCGGGAGCGTGGTGTGGGTGCCGTGGCGGCGTCCCGGCTTCCAGCTGGGGCTGGACATCGCCGAGGTGAAGCGGGCCCACCCGGAGGCGATCGGCTGTGTGCTGGGCGGCCACGGGATCACCGCGTGGGGCGAGACCAGCGAGGAGTGCGAGCGCAACTCGCTGCACCTCATCCGCACCGCCGAGGCGTTCCTGGCGGAGCGCGGCGCGGCGGAGCCGTTCGGGGCGCCGCTGCCCGGGTTCGGCGCGCTGCCGGAGGCGGAACGGCGGGCTCGGGCCGCGGAGTTGGCGCCGCATGTGCGGCGGGTGGCGGCGCGGGACCGGCCGCAGGTGGGGCACTTCACGGACGCGCCGGAGGTGTTGGACTTCCTGGCGCGCGCGGAGCATCCGCGGCTGGCGGCGCTCGGCACCTCCTGCCCCGACCACTTCCTGCGCACCAAGGTCCGGCCGCTGGTCGTCGACCTGCCTGCCGACGCACCGCTGGAGCGGGTGGTGGAGCGGCTGGGCGAGCTGCACGAGGCGTACCGGGAGGAGTACCGGGCGTACTACGAGCGGCACGCGACGCCGGACTCGCCGGCGATGCGCGGCGCGGACCCGGCGATCGTGCTGGTGCCGGGCGTGGGCATGTTCTCGTTCGGCAAGGACAAGCAGACCGCGCGGGTGGCGGGCGAGTTCTATGTGAACGCGATCAACGTGATGCGGGGCGCGGAGGCGGTCTCGTCCTACGCGCCGATCGAGGAGTCGGAGAAGTTCCGCATCGAGTACTGGGAGTTGGAGGAGGCCAAGCTGCGGCGGATGCCGGCGCCGAAGCCGCTGGCGGCGCGGGTCGCGCTGGTGACGGGCGGCGGCTCGGGCATCGGGCGGGCCACGGCGCTGCGGCTGGCGGCGGAGGGCGCCTGCGTGGCGGTGGCCGACCGGGACGCGGCGGCGGCGCTGGCGGTCGCCGAGGAGCTGGGCGGTCCCGACCGCGCGGTGGCGGTGACGGTGGACGTCACCGAGGAGGAGCAGGTGGCGGCGGCGGTGCGGGAGGCCGTGCTGGCGTTCGGCGGGCTGGACCTGGTGGTGAACAACGCGGGGATCTCGATCTCCAAGCCGCTGCTGGAGACGACGGTCGCGGACTGGGACCTCCAGCACGACATCATGGCGCGCGGTTCGTTCCTGGTCTCGCGCGAGGCGGCGCGGGTCATGATCGACCAGGGTCTGGGCGGGGACATCGTGTACATCGCGTCGAAGAACGGGGTGTTCGCCGGGCCCAACAACATCGCCTACGGGGCGACCAAGGCCGACCAGGCGCACCAGGTGCGGCTGCTGGCGGCCGAGTTGGGCGGGCACGGCATCCGTGTCAACGGGGTCAACCCGGACGGCGTGGTGCGTGGCTCGGGGATCTTCGCCGGCGGCTGGGGCGCGAAGCGCGCCGCGGTGTACGGGGTGGAGGAGGAGCGTCTCGGCGAGTTCTACGCGCAGCGGACGCTGTTGAAGCGGGAGGTGCTGCCGGAGCATGTGGCGGCGGCGGTCTTCGCGTTGACCGGCGGGGACCTCGGCCACACCACGGGGCTGCACATCCCGGTGGACGCGGGGGTGGCCGCGGCGTTCCTGCGCTGAGGGCGGCGGTCGCCGTCCGTTCCTTCGAAGTCGTCCGCGAGTCGTGGTGAGGTGTCGTGGTGTCCGCTGATCAGTCCGGGTCCTTCGAGGCGGGAGGCGCGCCGTTCGCCGCCGTCGACCTCGGCGCCTCCAGTGGCCGGGTGATGCTCGGCCGGGTGGCGGCGGGTGGGGGCGGTGTGGAGCTGGTGGAGGTGCACCGGTTCCCCAACCGGCCGGTGCGGGTGGCCGGCACGCTGTACTGGGACGTGCTGGCGCTGTACCGGGGGGTGCTGGACGGGCTGCGGGAGGCGGGGCGGCGGGCCGGGGGCCGGCTGGCGGGGGTCGGGATCGACTCCTGGGCGGTGGACTTCGGACTGCTGGACGCCTCCGGGGCGCTGCTGGGCAACCCGGTGCACTACCGCGACGGGCGCACGGTCGGTGTGGCCGAGCGGGTGGGGCGGCGGCTGGCGCCGGAGGAGATGTACCGGGCGACGGGGCTGCGCGCGTTGCCGTTCAACACGGTCTACCAGCTGGCCGCGATGGAGGGCTCGCCGCAACTGACGGCCGCCCGGAGGCTGTTGCTGCTGCCGGATCTGGTCTCCTACTGGCTGACCGGGGTGGAGGGCACGGAGTTGACCAACGCGTCCACGACCGGGCTGGTCGATCCGCGCACGGGCGACTGGGCGCGGGAGGTGGCGGAGGCGGTCGGCGTCGACCTGGGGCTCTTCCCGCCGTTGCGGCGGCCGGGCGATCCCGCGGGAGAGCTGCTGCCCGAGGTGCTCAGCGACTGCGGGCTGACCGGTCCGGTGCCGGTGACGGCGGTGGGCTCGCACGACACGGCCTCGGCCGTGGTGGGGGTGCCGGCGACGGGGGACGGCTTCGCCTATGTCGCGACGGGCACCTGGTCGCTGGCGGGGCTTGAGCTGCCGGGTCCCGTGGTGAGCGAGGCGGGCCGGCTGGCCGGCTTCACCAACGAGCTGGGCGTGGACGGCACGGTCCGCTATCTGCGGAACATCATGGGTCTGTGGCTGCTCCAGGAGTGTCTGCGGGAGTGGGCCGAGGGCGGCGAGGAGCCGGCGCTCGGGCCGCTGCTGGAGGAGGCGGCGGCGCTTCCGGGGCCCGGTCCTGTGGTGGACGCGGGCGACGGGGAGTTCCTGGCGCCGGGCGGGATGCCGGCGCGCATCGCGGCGGCCTGCCGGCGTTCGGGCCAGCCGGAGCCGGAGGGCCGGGCGGGGATGGTGCGCTGCGTGCTGGACTCGTTGGCGCTGGCGCACCGCGAGGCGGTGGCCGAGGCGGCGCGGCTGGCGGGCGCGGAGGTGCGGGTGGTGCACGTGGTGGGCGGCGGCGCGCGGAACGCGCTGCTGTGCCAACTGACGGCGGACGCCTGCGGGTTGCCGGTGGTCGCCGGGCCGAAGGAGGCGGCCTCGCTGGGCAACGTGCTGGTGCAGGCGCGCGCGGCGGGACGGGTGCGTGGCGGGCTTTCGCGGCTACGCTCGTCCGTGGCCGCGTCGCAGACGCTGGGCCGCTTCACTCCCCGTGGCGACGCCGCGGTGTGGGAGGCGGCGGCGCGGCGGATCTCCGAGGACGGAAGGGGCTGAGGTGCGGGTCGCGCTCTTTGTCACCTGTGTCAACGACACGCTCTTCCCACGGACCGGGCAGGCGGTGGTGGCGCTGCTGGAGCGGCTGGGGGTGGCCGTCGACTTCCCCGAGGAGCAGTCGTGCTGCGGCCAGCCGCAGTTCAACACGGGCTACCGGCGGGAGACGGAGCCGCTGGTGCGGCGCTACGCGCGGGCGTTCCACGGCTACGACTACATCGTGACGCCCTCCGGTTCCTGCGCGGCGATGGTGCGGGACAACTACCCGCGGATCGGGGCGCGGGCGATGTCCGAGGGCCGGGACCGGGGGCTCGCCTCGGTGGCGGAGTCGGTGGTGCCCAGGACGCTGGAGCTGACGGAGTTCCTGGTGGACGTGTTGGGCGTGACGGACGTGGGCGCCTACTACCCGCACTCGGTGACGTACCACCCGACGTGCCACGGCCTGCGGATGCTGGGCCTGGGCGACCGGCCGCGGCGGCTGCTGGAGGCGGTGCGGGGGCTGACGCTGCTCGACCTGCCGGGCGCGGAGGAGTGCTGCGGGTTCGGTGGCACGTTCGCGGTGAAGAACGAGGCGGTCTCGGCGGCGATGGGCGCGGACAAGGCCCGGCACATCGTAGGGACGGGCGCCGAGGCGGTGTGCACGGTGGACAACTCGTGTCAGACGCACATCGGTGGCACGCTCTCCCGGCTGGGCGCCGGGGTGCGGCCGGTGCACCTGGCGGAGATCCTGGCCAGCACGGAGGAGACGCAGTGGTGAGGCACGGCACCCGGGAGGCGGCGGCATGAGCGGTGGGACCTATCTGGGGATGCCGGCGTTCCCCGAGGCGGCCAGGGCGGCCACGCGGGACGAGCGGCTGCGGGGGAACCTGAGGCACGCCACGCACACCATCCGCGACAAGCGGGCGCGCGCGGTGGCCGAGCTGCCGGACTGGGCGGAGCTGCGGGCCGCGGGCGCCGCGATCAAGGACCGGACGCTGCGTCATCTGGACGGCTATCTGGAGCGCCTGGAGGAGGCGGTGACGGCCGCCGGCGGCCAGGTGCACTGGGCCGCGGACGCCGCCCAGGCCAACGAGATCGTGACGCGCCTGGTCCTTCGGACCGGGGAGCGGGAGGTCGTCAAGGTCAAGTCGATGGCGACCCAGGAGCTGGGGCTGAACGCGGCGCTGGAGCGGGCCGGGGTGCGGGCGTACGAGACGGACCTGGCGGAGCTGATCGTGCAGTTGGGCGACGACCTGCCCAGCCACATCCTGGTGCCGGCGATCCACCGCAACCGTCGGGAGATCCGGGACATCTTCGCGGAACGGATGGGCGACTGGGGCCGGCCGGCGCCGGAGGGCCTGACGGACGAGCCGGCCGACCTGGCGGAGGCGGCGCGGCTGCATCTGCGGCAGAAGTTCCTGGACGCGAAGGTCGGGATCTCGGGCGCGAACTTCATGGTGGCGGAGACCGGCACGATGGTGGTGGTCGAGTCCGAGGGCAACGGGCGGATGTGCCTGACGCTGCCGGAGACGCTGATCTCGGTGGTGGGCATCGAGAAGGTGGTGCCGACCTGGCGGGATCTGGAGGTCTTCCTCCAGCTGCTGCCGCGCTCGTCGACGGCGGAGCGGATGAACCCGTACACCTCGATGTGGACGGGCACCTCGGACGGCGACGGCCCCTCGACGTTCCATCTGGTGCTGGTGGACAACGGGCGCACGGACACGCTCGCCGACGAGGTGGGGCGGCAGGCGCTGCGCTGCATCCGGTGTTCGGCGTGTCTGAACGTGTGCCCGGTCTACGAGCGGGCCGGCGGGCACGCCTACGGTTCGGCCTACCCGGGGCCGATCGGCGCCATCCTCACGCCCCAACTGCGGGGCGTCGACACGGCGTTGGACGCCTCGCTGCCGTACGCCTCGTCGCTGTGCGGGGCGTGCTACGAGGTCTGCCCGGTCGCGATCGACATCCCCGAGGTGCTGGTGCGGCTGCGGGAGCGGGTCGTGGAGGGCGGCGAGGCGACGGTCGGCGGCACCCGGGTGCGGATCAGGCCGGCGCGCGGGCACGCCGCCGAGCGGGCCGCGATGCGGGCGGCGCGCTGGGCGCTGGACCACCCGGGCGCGCTGCGCGCCGGGCAGCGGGTCGCGGGGCGGATGCGCCGCCTCCAGCCGCGCCGGCTGCCGGGGCCCGGCGCGGCGTGGTCGCGGACCCGGGACGTGCCGCCGCTGCCGCCGGAGTCGTTCCGTTCGTGGTGGCGCAGGACCAGGGGCGAGAGCGGGGAGGCGGGCCGGTGAACGCGCGCGAGGTGGTGCTGGGCCGGGTGCGGCGGGCGTTGGCCGACGTGCCGCGCGGGGAGGAACCGGAACGGGAGCCGTTGGAGCGCGGCTATCTGGAAAGCCACCAGCCGGCGGACCCCGTGGAGCTGCTGGCGGAGAACCTGGCCGACTACCGTGCGCTGGTGCACCGTGCGACGGCCGGGGAGCTGCCGGGTCTGGTCGCGCGGCTGCTGGCGGAGCGCGGCGCGTCCAGCGTGGTGGTCCCTGCGGGGCTGCCGCCCGGGTGGCTGGCCGAGGTGCCGGACGAGGTGCGCCGGGTCGCGGACGAGGAGGCGGCCACCGCGCGCCTGCTGGACGGCGTGGACAGCGTGGTGACGGGCTGCGCGGTGGCGATCGCCGAGACCGGAACGGTGGTGCTGGACGCCGGCCCCGACCAGGGGCGGCGCCGGATCACGCTGGTGCCGGACCATCACGTGTGTGTGGTGGCCGTCCCCGAGCGGGTGGTGGACTCGGTGCCGCTGGCGTTGCGGCGGCTGGACCCGTCGCGCCCGCTGACGTGGATATCGGGCCCGTCGGCGACCAGCGACATCGAGCTGGACCGGGTGGAGGGCGTGCACGGGCCGCGCCGGCTGGACGTGGTCCTCCTCGGGGCGTAGGCCCCGGGGCCGCGCGCCGACCGGTCGCGCGGCCGATGCCCGGGCGCCGGCCGGGCCCGTAGCGTGCCCGGCATGGACGACACGGGTGGGCACGGCACGGGCGGGGCGCGACCGGCGCGGGACGGGGTGCTGGACGAGGCGTGGGGGCGGCTGCACCGGGCGGGGCCCGAGTACCGCGGCTGGCTGAGCAACCACGCGCCGATGGCGGTCGAGGCGCTGGTACGGAACGGGCAGGGCGCCAGGGTGCACGGGTGGATCGACTCCTACCGGGGGAAGTTGGAGGACCGGCCGACCGGCAGCGGCCGGATCACGGAGGACGACTGGCGTGAACGGCTGGGCGACGCCCGGTATCTGACGGACTGGGCGCGGTTCTTCGCCGAGCGGCTGGCGGAGCGGCCCTGGCCCGAGGTGCTGACCGAGTGGTGGCCGAGGCTGCTGCCGGGGATCGCGGGCGGGGCGACGCATCCGGTGATCCGCGTCGGGCACGCCGTGCGGGCGCTGCTGGCCGACGGCGCCTCGCCGGCGGGGATCGCCGAGCTGGCCGAGGGGCTGGGGTACTGGGCGGCGCGGCACCAGCCGTTGCCTGCCGGTGTCGTGGGGACGCCGGTGGCGGAGGGCGCGGCGGGCGCTCTGGCCTCGGTGGAGCCGGTCGCCGACCGTTCGGGCGGGATCGGGCACCGGCTGGGGCAGCTGACGCGGCTTCCCGGGTGGCCCGGGGCGGGGTCCGCGCCGGGGGCGGACGGGCCGGAGGCGGCGCGGGCGGCGTTGGCCGAGCTGGTGCGTGCGGCGGCCGGGTACTACGCGGGGCACGCGCGGGGCGAGCCGGTGATGCTGGTGCACGCGGTGACCGCGCCCAACGCGGTGCTGCGGGTGCTGCCCGCGCTGCCGCCCGCGCTGTGGCGGCCGAGCGCGGCGGCGGCCTGGTCGGCGAGCGCGGCGGTGGTCGCCGCCTACGCGCCGGACGGCGGCCCGGAGCCGGTGGGGCCGGCCGGACCGGCCGGGCGGGACGAGGTGTTCGCGCGGGCCGCCGAGCACGGCGACGAGCATGTCATCAAGCTGGCCGACACCGTCCTCGATCTGCTGGCCGAGGTCCCCGGGGACCCGCTGCCCGCGGTGGCCGCCCGGCGCGCCGCCGCGCTGGTGCCACCCGACTGAACGGCCGTCACGCGTCCGGTCACGCCTCCCGCCGCGCCGACGTCCCTCGGGCCTCTCGCCGCGCCTCTCGCCGCGTCGAGGGGTTCCGCTCAGGCGTCCGACGGGCCCGCGTCGTCCGCGTCGACCGCGTCGAACGCCCGGTAGGCCCGTTCGTCGAAGAGCACGAACCGCAGCTCGTCGAAGGCGCCGCCCTCCGCCGCCTCGCGGGCCGCCGCCACCGCGAGGCGGGCCGCGTCCTCCAGGGGCCAGCCGTAGACCCCGGTGGAGACCGCCGGCATGGCGACCGTGCGGGCGCCGAGTTCCTCGGCGATCCGCAACGAGGCGCGGTAGCAGGAGGTCAGCAGCGCGGAGCGGTCCTGGGTCGCGGAATGGACGGGGCCGACCGTGTGGATGACCCAGCGGGCCGGCAGCCGGCCGGCGGTGGTGGCCACGGCCTCGCCGGTGGGCAGGCCGCCGCCGAGGTGGGCGGCGCGCAGGTCGCGGCAGGCCGCGAGGATCTCGGGGCCGCCGGCGCGGTGGATCGCGCCGTCCACTCCCCCGCCGCCGAGCAGGGAGGAGTTGGCGGCGTTGACGACGGCGTCGACTCGCTGGGCGGTGATGTCGCCCCGGACACGCGTGAGCACGGACATGGCGCCCATCGTGGCAGCGGTCCCGGGGGTGCGGTCAACTCGACTTTTCGGCCGAGGGATTGAGCACCCAGCGCAGTCCGCCCCGCAGATGGGCGCGGAAGGCGGGGTCGGTGAACGACTCGGAGGTGTGGCCGAGCGCGGTGTAGAACGACCGGCCGCCGGCCCGTTCGTGGCACCAGACCAGCGGGTGGTCGGCGCCCATGCCGCCCCCCTCGTAGCTGCTCTCGTCGGCGGTGGCCAGCACCCGGACGTGGGGGCGGGGGTTGCCGGTGAAGTTGTACCACTCGTCGACGAACTCCCAGCGCGCCGGCAGATGGGCGGTGGCCGGGTGGTCGTGGTCCTCGACGACGACCACGCCGGGCTGGAGGGCGGGGTGGCCGTCGAAGACGGCGCCCACCACGTGGGTGCCGAACCAGGGCCAGTCGTACTCGGTGGTGGAGGCGCCGTGCACGCCGAGGAACCCGCCGCCGTCGGCGAGGAACGCGCGCAGCGTCCGCCGCCCCTCGTCGGTGAGGACCTCGCCGCTGGTGGAGAGGAACACGACGGCGCGGGCGCCGGGCAGCGCGGCGGCCAGCTCGTCGGGGTCCTCGGTCGCGGTGACGGCGAGGCCGGCCTCGGCGCCCAGCTCGTGGAACGCGGCGACGCCGGCCGGGATCGAGTCGTGCCGGAAACCGGTGGTGCGGCTGTAGACGAGGATGCGCTCAACACTCATGCGGCCATCGTAGAAGGCGCTTACCATCCGGCCCCGTGCCCCCGTGAGGGGACCCCACCGGGGTTGCCATGATCACCGGCAATTGGGGCACAGGAGTACGAGCGGACCCTTCCTGCGGGTCTCCTGTCCCGATGCCCCTTCCCTTCGGACCCCGACGGACCCCATGATCTTGGGCGACCCCCAAAAAAGGAGTACCGATGCCCCGTGAACACCTTGCTCGGGTCTTTCACCAGCAGGCGGAGTCCTGTGGTCGCCAAGGCTCGCCGCTCTACGCCGCGTTGCTGGGGCGGATCGCGCGGGACATCGAGCAGGACGGGCCGAGCGTCGACGCGCTCGCGGGCCACGAGGACGCGGCGGTGGACGACGTCCTGCCGCTGCGGCTGCTGGGGGGCGCCCACGCGCTGGCGCTGACGGACCGGGCCCCGGAGCTGGCCGCCCATCTCCCCAGCACCGGCGGCGTGTTCGACCCCGCCCGGCCGGACGCGGCCTGGCCGGCGCTGCGCGCCGTGCTCTCCGAGGAGCGCTACTGGCTGCGTGACTGGCTGGCCAGGCCCCCGCAGACCAACGAGGTCGGCCGCTCCCACCTGCTGCTCGCCGCGCTGCTGCACACCGTTCCCACGCCGCAGACTCCGGTGCGCCTCTTCGAACTGGGGTCCAGCGGCGGGCTGAACCTGCGCGCCGAGCAGTTCCGCTACGAGGCGGACGGGTTCGCCTGGGGGCCGCCGGACTCGGCGGTGCGGCTGACCGACGTGTGGACGCCGGAGGTGCCGGCGTGGCTGCGCGCGGGCGCGGAGCGCCACCACGCGCTGCGGATCGTGGAGCGGCGCGGCTGCGACCCCTCGCCGATCGACCCGCTGTCGGCCGAGGGCTCCCTGACGCTGCGCGCCTATGTCTGGCCTGACCAGCGCGCGCGGATGGCGCGGCTGGAGGGCGCCCTGCGGATAGCGGCCAAGGTGCCGGCGACGGTCCAGGGCTCGGGCGCGGCCGAGTTCCTCTCCACCCTCGACGTCGAGCCCGGCACGTGGACGGTGGTGTGGCACTCGGTGATGCGGCAGTACGTCGCGCCGGACGAGTGGGCGCGGGTGGAGAGCGAGCTGGCCCGGCTGGCGGCCTCGGCGTCGCCGGACGCCGGCTTCGCGCACCTCGCCTTCGAGCCGGGGCGGCACGACGGCGGCGAGCGCTTCTGGCTGTCGGCGCGGGTGGGCACCGGCCCCGAGCGGCTGCTGGCCTCGGCTCACCCGCACGGCCTGCCCGCCAGTGGCCACGTCGCGGACAATCCCCCACGATGGACGTATGGCGCACACGATGGAGCGGAGTGAGTGGCGGGCCTTTCTCGCCGCGGGCACCAGGACCGGCAAGCTGTCGACCGTGCGCGAGGACGGCAGTCCCCATGTCGCGCCGGTCTGGTTCGTGGTGGACGGCGACGAGGTGGTGCTGACCACCGGCCGGAACACGATCAAAGGGGGCAACCTTGTCCGTGATGGACGGGTCGCCTTCTGCGTGGACGAGGAGAGCGAGCCCTTCGCGTTCGTCCTGCTGCGCGGGCGGGCCGAGTGGAGCGAGGACGCGGGACCGCTGCGCGAGTGGGCGACCAGGATCGCCGCCCGCTACATGGGCGAGGAACGCGCCGCGGAGTTCGGGGAGCGCAACGCGACGCCCGGGGAGATGCTGGTGCGGATCCGGCCCGAACACGTGGTCGCCATGGGCGACCTGACGGACTGAGCGCCCCGTGCCGCCGGCGCGGTTCAAGGAGTTGGCGCTCGACGCCGTCGACCACCAGGCGCTCGCCGACTGGTGGTGCCGGGCACTGGGCTACGAGCGGCGCCAGTCCGCACGCGAGGACGGGACCTGGCCGCCGCGGTGGCCGGTGCACATCCACGACCCGCTGGGCGAGGGCCCCTCCCTCTGGCTGAACCCGGTGGCCGAGCCGACACCCGGCAAGAACCGGATGCACTTCGACGTCCGGGGCGACACCGAGGAACTGCTGGCCATGGGCGCCACCCTGCTCCGGCGCGGCGCGGGCCCCGGCGACGGCTGGGACATCCTGTGCGACCCCGAGGGCAACGAGTTCTGCGTCTTCCCGCCCGAACGGCGGGCCTCGGTGCGCCCCACCGTTCGCTGAGCCGCCCCGCCGCGTTCGACGGCGTGCGCGACATGGCACCATCGTCCCGCGCCGCCCGTGGTCCGACGGGCGCGAGGACGAGTGCCGGAGGGCGGCAGACGGTGAGCACGACGATCGACACCGTGGCATGGGTGCACCTGGAGGGCGGGAAACTCCTGGGAGCGCGTTCGAAGGGGAAGGACGTGTTCTACATCCCCGGTGGCAAGCGTGCTCCGGGTGAGAGCGATCTGGAGACGCTGAGCCGGGAGGTCCGGGAGGAGCTGACGGTCACCATCGATCCGGCCACCGCGCGCCATGTCGGGACCTACACCGCGCAGGCGCACGGGCATCCGGAGGGAACGCTGGTCACCATGGCCTGCTACACCGCCGACTACGCCGGCACGCTCACGGCCAGCAGCGAGATCGAGGAGATCGCCTGGCTGACCCTCGCCGACCGCGAACGGACCGCGCCCGTCGACCACGCGGTCCTCGACGACCTCGCCGCGGCCGGCCGGCTGCGCTGACCGCGCCCCCGGCGGGGGCGCCCGCGTCAGGGGTCGGGGGTCAGGGGTCGGAGGGTCAGCTCCACGCCGCCACGGACCCGCCGTTCTCCGTTTCGACGTGCGCGGACGCGACGTTCGCCGTCTCGCGGGCGACCAGCGCGGCGTAGCGGCCGTCGAGCGCCAGCAGTTGCGCGTGGGTGCCGCGTTCGAGGATGCGGCCACCGTCCAGCAGCACGATCTGGTCGGCGTCCCTGACCGTGGAGAGCCGGTGCGCGATGGTGATCACCGTGCGGCCGGCGGCGAGCGTGTCGATCGCGCGCTGCACGGCGTGCTCGGTGCGGGTGTCCAGGGCGCTGGTCGCCTCGTCCAGCACCAGCACCGGCGGGTCGCGCAAAATGGTGCGGGCCAGTGCCAGGCGCTGCTTCTCCCCGCCGGAGAAGCGGTAGCCCCGCTCGCCCACCACGGTCTCGTACCCGTCGGGCAGCGCCGCGATGTGGTCGTGGATCTGGGCGGCACGGGCCGCGTTCTCCAGCTCTTCCGGGGTGGCGTCGGGCTTGGCGAACCGCAGGTTCTCGGCGATCGACGCGTGGAGCAGATAGGTCTCCTGGGAGACGACCCCGACCGTGGCGGCCAGCGAGGCGAAGGACAGGTCGCGCACGTCCACGCCGTCGAGGGCGACCCGTCCTCCGGTGACGTCGTAGAGCCGGGGCACCAGGGAGCCGAGGGTGGACTTGCCCGCACCGGTCGCACCGACCACGGCGAGTGAACTCCCGGCCGGCACCGTGAGGTTGACGTCGTCCAGGGTGGGTGGGGCGGCCGGGTCGTAGCGGAAGGTGACGTGCTCGAAGGCGACCTCGCCGCGTGGGCGCCGCAGCGTCACCGGGTCCGGCCGTTCGGTGATGTCCACCGGCAGGTCGAGGTATTCGAAGACGCGTTGGAAGAGGGCGAGCGACGCCTGGATGTCGACGCCGGTGGAGAGGAGCGAGGTGGCGGGGCGCAGCAGGCCCTGCTGCAGGCCGACGAAGGCGACCAGGGTGCCGATCGACGGCGGGTTCCCGCCGAGCTGCGAGAGGGCACCGGCGGACCAGTAGAGAAGCGGCGGGATGGCGCCCATGATCATGCCGATGGTGGCCATCCGCCACCGCCCCGCCATGCTGGCCCGCACCTCCAGGGCCACCAGCTTCTCCGACTCGTCGGAGAAGCGTTCGGTCAGCGCCTCGGCCCGCCCCATCGTGCGGCCGAGCAGGATGCCGCTGACCGACAGCGACTCGGTGACCATCGCCGCCATCCCGGCCATCTGCCCCTGGCGGCGGGCGGTGATCCGCTTGCGTTCCCTGCCGACCCGGCGGGCGATCCAGACGAAGAACGGCAGCAGCGCGACGGAGACCAGCGTCAGCCGCCAGTCCAGCGCCACCATCGCCACGAGGGTGGCGGTCACGGCGGTGACGTTGGAGACCAGGGAGGTCGCCGTGGAGGTGACGGTCGCCTGCATCCCGCCGATGTCGCCGGCGATCCGCGACTGGACCTCGCCGGTGCGGGTCCGGGTGAAGAACGCCAGCGGCATCTGCTGGAGCTTGCCGTAGACGCCGGTGCGCAGGTCGTGCATCACCCGCTGGCCCACGGTGGTGGAGATCAGGGTCTGGAGCACCCCGAAGACGCTGCTGACCAGGGTCGCGGCGACCATGCCGAGTGCGAGCACGGTGAGCAGCCCGGTGCGCCGCTCGGGCAGCGCCACGTCGATGATCTCGCGGAGAAGGAACGGCGAGGCGACCGCGACCAGCGAGGACGCGCCGACCAGCAGCCCCACGAGGGCGAGGCGACCGCGGTAGGGGGTGAAGAGACGGAGGATGCGACGGAGCTGCGGCGGGGGCTTGGGTTCGGCGTCGCCGCTCGTCGCGGGGGCGGTCGGCGCCGGGGGTGCGAGGTGGGGCAATGGGCTCCTTCGGGGGTGTGACGGACTTCCGGCGTCCGGGGCGGGCGCCGGGTGGGGAGGGCGATCCACCAGCGTACGACCGCTCCCGGGCCCGGTCGGGTGGCTGGCCGAACGGCGGGGGCCGTGTTACCAAGAGCCATGCCCAGTCGTTCGCGGTATGACGTGGTGATCGTGGGCGGCGGCCACAACGGACTGGTCGCCGCCGCCTACCTGGCGGGTGCCGGCAAGCGGGTGCTGGTGCTGGAACGACTCGAAGCCGCCGGGGGCGCGGCCGTCTCCGGCACACCGTTCCCCGGGGTCGCGGCCCGGCTGTCGCGCTTCGCCTACCTGGTCAGCCTGCTGCCGCGGCGTGTGGTCCTGGACCTGGGGCTGCGGCTCGAACTGCGCCGGCGCCCGTTCGCCTCCTACACGCCGACGGTGCGGAACGGCGCCCCGACGGGGCTGCTCGTCGGCGACGGGGAGGAGCGGGTGCGCACGTCGTTCACGCGGCTGACCGGCGACGAACGGGAGTACGTCGCCTGGCGTGAATTCTACGCCCGGACGGGGCGACTGGCCGGGCGCGTCTTCCCGACGCTGACCGAGCCGCTGCCCAGCAGGGCGGAACTGCGGGCCAGGGTGGCGGACGAGGCGCTCTGGTCGGCGGTCTTCGAACGCCCGCTGGGGGAGGCCGTGGAGGAGACCTTCGCCGACGACCTGGTGCGCGGGGTGGTCCTCACCGACGCGTTGATCGGCACCTTCGCGCACGCCCACGACCCGTCGTTGGCGCAGAACCGCTGCTTCCTCTACCACGTGATCGGCCAGGGCAGCGGCGACTGGGACGTGCCCGTGGGCGGCATGGGCGCGGTGACGCGGGCGCTGCGGGAGGCGGCGGTCGGCGCGGGCGCCGAGATCGCGACGGGCCACGAGGTGACAGGGGTCGCCACGGACGGGCGGACGGCCGAGGTGGCGTGGCGGACGGACGCCGGCGAGGGCGTGGTGGGTGCCGGAACGGTGCTGGTCAACGCCTCGCCGAGTGAACTGGCCCGGCTGCTTGGCGAGCCGGGTCCGCCGGCGCCCGAGGGCTCCCAGCTGAAGGTGAACATGCTGCTGCGCCGCCTGCCGGCGCTGCGCGACCCTGCGGTCGACCCGCGCGAGGCGTTCGCGGGGACGTTCCATGTGGCGGAGGGGTACGCCGAGTTGGAGACGGCCTACCGGGAGGCGGCGGCCGGGCGGGCGCCGAAGGTGCCGCCGAGCGAGGTGTACTGCCACTCGTTGACCGACCCCACGATCCTCTCCCCCGAGCTGGCGGCCGACGGGCACCACACGATGACGCTCTTCGGGCTGCACACCCCGGCCAGGCTCTTCACCGGCGGCGCGGCGGAACGGGAGCGGACGCGGGAGCGGCTGGTGGCCGACGCGCTCGCGGCGTTGGACGCGCACCTCGCGGAGCCGCTGGCCGACTGCCTGGCCGTCGACGCCGAGGGGCGGCCGTGCCTGGAGGTGCGGACCCCTGTCGACCTGGAGGAGGAGCTGCGGCTGCCGGGCGGCCACATCTTCCACGGCGACCTGGCCTTCCCCCACCGCGCGGGCGAGGGGGAGCCGGAGGGGCCGGCGGAGCGGTGGGGCGTGGCGACCGGGCACCGCAACGTGCTGCTCTGCGGCGCCGGCGCGGTGCGCGGCGGCGGGGTCAGCGGCGTCGGCGGCCACAACGCGGCGATGGCGGTGCTGGGGCGGTAGCGCGCGGCGCGGGGCGGCACCGCCGGTCGGGCGGTGCCGCCCGCCGCTCAGCCGGGGCGGCGGCGCGGTGGCGGGGCGGTGGACTCGCGGAGCACCACGTGGGTGCCGAGCGGTGCGCGCGGCGTCGCGTTCCCGTCCTCGCCGAGGGCCGACCGCACGGCGGCGCGGCCCAGTTCGGCGTAGGGCACGTGGACGGTGGTCAGCCCGGGCTGGAGGTCGGTGGCGCAGTCCGCGTCGCCGTAGCCGACGAGCGAGACGTCGTCCGGCACGCCGAGGCCGGCCTCGCGCAGGGCGGCGAGGGCGCCGGAGGCGGCGTTGTCGGTCACGGCGAAGACGGCGGTGAAGTCCGAGCCGCCGGCCAGCCGGCGGGCGAGCCGGTCGCGGGCCTCGGCGCGGCCGAGGCCGCCGCCGACCACCAGCTCGGGCCGGAACGGCACGTCGAAGTCGGCCAACGCCCGCCGGTAGCCGTCGAGTCGGCCGGCGGCCGTGGTCGATCCGGCGGCCGGGCCGAGGAAGAGCACCCGGCGGTGGCCCTCCACGAGCAGCCGGCTGACGACGGCGTGGGCACCGCCCTCGTTGTCGTACTCGACGACGGCGGCGGGGGTCGCGGCGTCGGGCGTGGGGCGCCCGCAGAACACCAGGCGGGAGCCGGCAGCCGCCAGGGAGCCCGCGATGGCGGCTAACTCCTCCTGGTGGCCGGGCTCCTGGGCGCCCCCGCCGATGAGGACGACGGCGCCGGCGCCGTGCTGCCGCATGGCGCGCAGCACGGAGCGCTCGCGCTCCGGGTCGCCCCTCGTGGTCCCGATGAGGCAACTGCGGCCGTGGCGCGCGGCCTCCTCCTCGACGCCCTGGGCAATCCGGGCGACCGCCTCGTCCCTGAGGTCGGCGAGGACCAGGGCGACGGTGGGCGTCGCGTGACCGCGCAGGGCGCGGGCGTGGCTGTTGGCGACGTAGTCGAGCTCCCGGACGGCACGCAGCACCCGCTGGCGGGTGCGGGGGGCGACGGGGTAGTTTCCGGCCAGCACGCGGGAGACGGTGGCCATGGACACGTCGGCGGCGCGGGCGACCTGACGGAGCGTCGTGGGGCCGGATGCGGCTCCGCGCGCGGACCGTTCGGGGCCCGCCGCCTCGCCGCCCCGGGGGCGCGGGCGGCTCGCCTGCGTGACGGACGGGACGGGACTGACGGATCTGACGGACGCGATGGACATGGCCACCCCTCACGATTCATTGGTCTGGACATGACGAAAAGCTCGCAGTAACGTCCCCCTTGGTCTAGACCGCGCTACTCCCCCCAGGAGCGCTCCTCCCCCACGACATCCGGGAGCGAAGTATGCGAAAGACGATCCTCACCGCCGCGACCGGCGCCGGACTCGCCGTGGCGACGGTGTTCGCCACCAGCACCACGGCTTCGGCCCACGGCTACACCACGTCCCCTTCGAGCCGTCAGCAGCTCTGCGCGCAGGGCGAGGTGAGCGACTGCGGCTCCATCCAGTGGGAGCCGCAGAGCGTCGAGGGCCCGAAGGGCTTCCCCGGCGCCGGCCCCGCCGACGGCTCGATCTGCGCGGGCGGCAACGCGCCGTTCGCCGAACTGGACGACCCGCGCGGCGGCGACTGGCCCGCCACGAGCCTCACTCCGGGGCAGTCGGCCACGTTCAGCTGGACGTTCACCGTGCGCCACAGCACCTCCACGTTCGACTACTACATCACCAAAGACGGCTACGACCCCTCGCAGCCGCTGACCCGCGCCGACCTGGAGCCGGAGCCGTTCCTGAGCGTCTCGCTCGACGGCGCGCAGCCGGGCGAGACCGAGAACCACGAGGGCACCGTGCCGGACAAGTCCGGGCGGCACCTGATCCTCTCCGTGTGGAACGTCGCCGACACCGGGAACGCCTTCTACGCGTGCTCGGACGTCGACCTCTGAGACGCGTTCCCGCGGGAACGTCGCGTGACATGACGCGGGCGCGTGGGGAGGCTCGATCCTCTCCCCACGCGCCCGCAGTTCGGGGACGACCGGGCCACGGGGGCCCGGTCGCTTCCGTGGCCGCCGCGCTAGCGCAGCCAGGGGAAGGAGCGCACCAGCTGGGTGCGCTCCCACCACCCGCCCAGGCCGTAGACCCGGCCCGCTGAGCAGAGCGCGACGGCGACCATGACCCCGGCGAAGACCACGTGCTGGTCGATGAGCGGGTTCGTCGACATCGTGGGCGTTCCGTCGGAGGCGTGCCGCGCCGGCGGGTACATGCTGAGCCAGAGCGTCAGCATCAGCAGCGGCCCGGCGATCGCCGTGACCCGCAGGCCGATTCCGAGCACCAGCGATATCCCCAGACCGCCCATGCCGGCCATGTAGAGCCAGTCCACGAGGGCCACCCCGGCCCAGGACTGGAAGACGGACTCCAGCGGCCCCACCGTGACGCTCGACAGGTACCCCTCGGCGGGCGATCCGCCACGCACCCAGGCGTTCTCCGACGCCGTCGAGTACCCCAGGCCCAGGGCCTTGTCGAGGAACGGCCACAGGAACACCATTCCGGTCGCGATCCTGACGACCGCCAGCACTCTGAGCGCCGTGGAGGGCACCGCTGCGTCCTCGGCCTCCGGGGTGGCGAGGCTGACGGGACGCGAAGGCTGTTGTACTGCCATGGACTTCTCCTTGTATGGCTGACCGTGGTTCGACGCCGTTCACGACCTCACCACCGCCGTGGGGGCGACGATCCCTGCCGGAGCGTCGTTCTCACGGGCCGTCAGGTGGGGGGCCCGCTCCCGGGTGTGCCGCGCGTCGCGGCCGGCGGAGGGCGGGTGAGGACCGCCCGACGGCTGTTCCGGGCGACGCCGCGGGAGCACGTTCGGGGCGACTTCAGGCACAGTAACAGCTGGTTGAACACGCAACGATCGAGGGGTGTGCGCCGCCGGGAAGCGCCCCTCACACCACGAATCGGCGCTCGCGCGCCCGTGGGGGCGTGGCGGGCGGCGCCGCGCGCGGGTGGCCGCGCGGTCGGGGTGAGGAGGCATCGACGGCTCGTTCCAGTACCGAGGGGGGACCGCCGCCGGGTGGTGACCGGCGTTCACCCGACGGGCGATCGACGGTCGAACTGGGAGCGCTCCCACCCGGCGGCGGCAGCTCAATGGTGCGTAGGCATCATGCCCCCGTCAAGACCTCGCGGCTTGACGAGTTGGAGCGAGGGGACACACTCCACGGCGTGAGGACCTCCGCCGGCTTCACTTCCTGTCCGGACCCCGAAAAACGGAACCCGTCCGACACTGCGGTCGTTTCGCCCCCGCCCGTCCCCGACAGGGGCGAAACGACCGACTCCCCGCTGGCCCGCCGGACACCCCCTCCCGCAGGGGGTCCGGAGCGGCAACACCACGACGGACAGCGGGTCGCGGTCACCGCCGCTGACGGCGGCGACCCGGCTCCTTACGCTCTCTCCGGCGCTCTCCCGCCTCGGGCGCGCCGGCCGCTCGCATTCAACTCCCGAACCCGGGGAACGGGGAGCGGTCGATGATCCCGTCGGCACGGCGACGGGCCGTCAACTTCGCGCCTCACGCGCGGAACGGGTGACGTCTCCGCTCGTCACGGCGTCCGGGAGGGTGACACGCACCGGGGAAGCCCTACGGGATGGCATGAGGCGGCCCTCTCGTTCCTTGGTCGGTGACCCGCCGAAGTGGGAGAAGCACCCCTGTTCAATGGGAGCGCTCCCACCTTGCGGTTGTCCCTCATAGTGGAAGCAGAGCATGCCCCCGTCAACCGTTGGCGCGGTCTTTTCTCAAACAAGGTCGGCCCGCCGGAGGCCCGTTCGGCCGATCGTCGTCCGTCTTGTGAAGTCCTGGGCGGACAAAGGGGGGCGCGGGCGCGGCGCGGAGGCGCCGTCGTGTTCGGGGGGTGAACGCGCCCCCGGTGGCGCCGCCGCGCCCCCGGCTCAGGAAATCATGGTGGGGGCGTGCGGGGGACCCGAGCGGCGTGCGGGCTGGGGGCGGGGGCGCGCGTTGCGCATCCGGATGGCGCTGTGACCGAGGCTGCTGTCGGTGGCCGCGTCCCAGAAGGGCCAGAGGTTGTCGTAGAGGCGCAGCTGGATGCCGGCCCGGCGGTGCAGCGCCAGCAGGTTGCCCACCGGAAGGGGCTTGCCCAGGGGCTCGACGGGCTCCCGGGCGACCAGCGCGTGCCGACCGGTGCCGAAGGAGTGGAACGGGCGGGCGGGCAGCCGGTAGGCGTACAGCTCGACGTCCAGGAACCGGGAGAGCCAGCCGTACTCGATGGCGTGCACCCGGTGGCCGCCGCCGTCGCCTATCAGGCGCTGGCGGTCCGCCCGTGAGGCGCTGGGCTTCAGCCAGACCATGGCTCTCGGGCACTGCCGGGGGAACCAGTAGTCGGGGGCGCGCTCGGCGTCCACGGCCCAGACGAGCTCCTCCAACGCGCCGGAGCCGGCGGAGACGTGGGGGCGGAAGATCTGGATGTCAGGGTCCTCCGAGAAGTGCAGG
The DNA here is from genome assembly GCF_006335015.1 of Streptomyces sedi. Taxonomy (GTDB): domain Bacteria; phylum Actinomycetota; class Actinomycetes; order Streptomycetales; family Streptomycetaceae; genus Streptomyces; species Streptomyces sedi. Next base: position 74,038 of record NZ_VDGT01000019.1, on the reverse strand, counting down.
ACCTCGCCTGGAGCTGGGCGCATCGCATCATGATCGCACCCGGGAAAGGGCGTTCGCGCGCCGGGGCATACGCCGGCGTCTGGAAAGTCCTCTGCACACAAGCGGAATGATCGCTTCTCAGCCAGCGCGATGTCTTCCGCTTTCGGGTGCGCGCCTCTCGCCGTCAGCGCGCGGAACGGGCCCGTCGGCGCGGGGAACGGGCCTGCCGGCGGGCCCTGAGGGCCGTGTCGGGCCCGGGACGGCCGGGAAAAACCCGTTGATTTTCGACGTCTCGGGCCGGGACTCTTGCAAGGTTGTCCAGTTCCGCCGCGCACTGACTCTGGGATGTCATGCAGATTCGCGATCTTCCGCATACCGACCCCGGCCAACCGGACGTGAGGTCGGGATTTCGTTTTCTGGTCTGGCTGTTCCGCTGCCAGCTCGGGGGCCAGGCCAAGGCCCTGGGCTGGGGCACCCTGCACATGGGCATGATCGCCTCGCTGCCCGTGCTGATGGGCATGGCGATCGACGCCGTGGTCGACGAGTCCGGGCGCCGGCTGGCGCTGACCGGGGCGCTCCTGCTGGTGGCGGCACTGCTGATGGCGTTCGCCGACACGATGCTGCACCGCACGGCCGTCACCAACTGGATCACCGCGGCGGCCCGGGTACAGCAGCTGCTGGCGCGCCGGACGGCCTCGCTGGGCGGGGTGCTCACCCGCCGGGTGGCGGCCGGCGAGGTGGTGAAGGTCTCCACGGGGGATGTCGAGAAGATTGGCTGGTTTGTCGAGTCGTTCTCCCGTTTCGCAGCCGCCGTGGTGGTCACCGTCTCCGTTTGCGGGGGGCTGATCTGGTACGAGCCCCGGCTGGGGCTGCTGGTGGCCGGGGGCGTGGCCGCCGTGGTGCTGAGCGTCTTCCCGCTGTTGCCGGCGGCGATCAGGCGGGCCGAGTTCGAGCGGGGGAAGTCGGGGCGGGCCGCAGAGCTGGCCTCGGACACGGTCGCCGGGCTCCGTGTGCTGCGCGGCATCGGTGGCGAGGAGCTGTTCCTGGACCGCTACCGCAGGGCGTCGCAGGAGATGCGGGCGGCCTCGGTGCGCAACGCCCGCATGTGGTCGCTGATCGACGCGGTGCAGGTGGTGATGCCGGGGCTGCTGCTGATCGCGGTGGTCTGGCAGGGCGCCACACTGGCCAGGGACGGCCGGCTCGGCGCCGGCGAGCTGGTGACCGTCTACGGCGCGGTGACCTTCCTGCTCTTCCCACTCAGGCTGTTCACCGAGACGGCGATGGCCTTCACCTTCTCCCGTCCCTCGGCGCGGCGTGCCGTGCGGGTGCTGGGGCTGCTCCGCGAGGGGCGCGGGGGTGCCGGGGACCGCGAGGGTGTGGATGGGTCGGCCCTGGAAGGGCCGACCGGCGATCTGACCGACCCGGCCACCGGGCTGCGGGCGAGGGCCGGCCGGCTGACGGCCGTGGTGTGCGGGGCGCCGGACTACGCGGAGCGGCTGGCCGAACGGATCGGTGGGCACCCGGCGTTGCCGGGCGAGGAGGGCTCGGCGCTGCTGGGCGGGGTCGCCCTGGACGAGATCCCGTTGGAGCGGGCGCGGGCCGCGGTGCTGGTGCAGGACAAGGACCCGGTGCTGCTGTCCGGGACGCTGGCCGAGCTGCTCGACGTGCCGGCCTCGGGGCGGGTGGACGCCGAGGCGGCGCTGCGCGCGGCGCGGTGCCAGGACGTGCTGGAGGCGCTCTCCCGGGCGACGGCGGACGGCAGCCGGGAGCCGATGCGGGGGGTGCTCACCGAGCGGGCGCGTTCGCTCTCGGGCGGCCAGCGGCAGCGGCTGGCGCTGGCGCGTTCGCTGCTCACCGATCCGGAGGTGCTGGTGCTCGACGAGCCGACGTCGGCTGTCGACGCGCACACCGAGGCGGGCATCGCGCGGGGGCTTCGGGAGCTGCGCGCGGGGCGCACCACCGTGGTCTTCACGTCGAGCCCGCTGATGCTCGACCAGGCGGACGAGGTGGTCTTCGTCCGCGACGGCGCGGTGGCGGCCGTGGGGCCGCACCGCGAACTGCTGCGGGCGGCGCCGGCGTACCGGGCCGTCGTGACGCGTGAGACCGAGACCGTCCAACTTGCCGAGGAGTCCGCATGATCGGCGTGCCGCCCCCCGAGTACGACCCGGCCGACTCGGAGAACGCGACGACGCTGCCGGTGGCCGGGGACCGGACGGTGCGCACCTATGTGCGCGCGCTGCTGCGCCGGCACCGCGGGGCGTTCGCGATCCTGGTCGCGGTGAACGCGACGGCCGTGGTGGCCTCCATGGTGGGGCCTTACGTGCTGGGCGGGGTGGTGCAGGCCCTCGCGGACGGGGAGCGGGAGCTGGGTCTGGCGCGGAACCTGTCGCTCTTCGCCGTGGCGCTGGCGGTGCAGGCCGTCTTCGTGCGGATGGTGCGGCTGCGCGGCGCGGTGCTGGGCGAGCGGATGCTGGCGGACCTGCGGGAGGACTTCCTGGTCCGCTCGGTGGGGCTGCCGCCGGGTGCGTTGGAACGCGCGGGCACCGGCGACCTGCTGGCCAGGATCAACACGGACGTGGACCGGCTCTCCACGGCGATGCGGGAGGCGCTCCCGCAGATCTCGATCGCCGTGGTCTGGGCGGGACTGCTGGTGGGCGGGCTGGTGGTGACGGCGCCGCCGCTGGCGTTGTCGCTGCTGGTGGCGTTGCCGATGCTGCTGGCTGTCTGCGTCTGGTACTTCCGGCGGGCTCCGGCCGGCTACCGCTCGGAGGCCGCGGGGTACGCGGCCGTGGCGGCGGCGCTGGCGGAGACCGTGGACGCGGGGCGGACCATCGAGGCACACCGGCTGGAGGACCGGCGCGTCGCGCTGTCCGATCTTCGAGTCCGTCAGTGGACTCGTTGGGAGGAGTACACGCTCTGGCTGCGGTCGATCCTGATTCCGGGGATCAACCTGTACCACGCCTCGCTGCTGGCCGGTGTGCTGATGATCGGCGGCTGGTTCGTGATCGAGGACTGGCTGACGGTCGGGCAGCTGACGACTGGCGCGCTGCTGACGCAGCTGATGATCGAGCCGGTGGGGATGATCCTGCGGTGGATCGACGAGCTCCAGGTGGCGCGGGTGTCGCTGGCGCGGCTGGTCGGGGTGCGGGAGGTCGAGGAGGACCTCGGCGACGCGGAGCTTCGGCCGGCCGGGCGTGAACTGGTGGCGGAGCGGGTGCGGTTCGGCTATCTGCCGGACGTGGACGTGCTGCACGAGGTGAGCCTGGACGTGGCGCCGGGCACCCGGCTGGCGCTGGTCGGGCCCTCGGGGGCGGGGAAGTCGACGCTGGGGCGGCTGCTGGCCGGGATCTACGGTCCGCGCACGGGGTCGGTGACGCTGGGCGGGACGCGGCTGTCGGAGATGACGGCGGAACGGGTGCGGGAGCGGGTGGCCCTGGTCAACCAGGAGCACCATGTCTTCGTGGGCCCGTTGCGCGACAACCTGCTGCTGGCGAGGACGGACGCGACGGACGCCGAGTTGTGGGCGGCGCTGGGAGCGGTCGACGCCGACGACTGGGTGCGGGAGCTGCCTGACGGTCTGGAGACGGAGGTGGGCTCCGGAGCGCTGACGGTGACTCCGGCGCGGGCGCAGCAGATCGCGCTGGCGCGGCTGGTGCTGGCCGACCCGCACACGCTGGTGCTGGACGAGGCGACCTCGCTGCTGGACCCGAGGGCGGCGCGCGACCTGGAGCGTTCGTTGGGGCGGGTGTTGGCCGGGCGGACGGTCGTCGCGATCGCGCACCGGCTGCACACGGCGCACGACGCGGACGTGATCGCGGTGGTCGAGGACGGCAGGATCACGGAGCTGGGGAGCCATCACGAGCTGGTGGCCGCGGACGGCGCGTACGCGGCGCTGTGGCGGTCCTGGCACGGCTGAGCGGCGTCGCCCGCGCGCCCTTGAGGGGCGCGTGGGCGAGCCGTCCCGGTGGGGCGGAGGGCCCGGTCCCCGGCGGGGGCCGGGCCCTTCGCCCGTGGTGCGGGCGGCGTGGGTGGGAGGGGTCAGGGCATCAGCAGGCCGGCGGCGACGCCGCTCGCCGCGCCGATGACGAGGAACGCGGGCATCAGCACCTTGTTCTCCACCCAGGCGCCGGCGCGGAAGCGCATGAAGCTCGGGGTGCCCAGGGGGTACCAGCGGCGGCCGGAGATCTTCAGCGGCCAGAGCATGGGGCAGCCGGAGATCGTGATGGAGTCCCCGAGGGTGTGCACGATGGCGCCCAATACGATGGGCAGGCCGAGCCAGGCGTAGGGCTCGTCGGTGAAGAGCCAGTTGGAGCCGTTGCCCGGCTCGTTCAGGACGCCGGCGACGATCCAGGCCGTCGCGCCGCCCAGCAGCCAGACCAGCACGTCGCTGGAGACCCGCGCCATCCGCCACAGCAGGCCCTCGACGGCCAGCACCATGTGGACGAAGAGGGTGAAGAGCACCGCCCAGCGGCCGAAGAGGATGGCGGCGCCGGAGAAGCCCGCGCCCAGCAGGACGGCCCAGATCCAGGTGTGGGTGAGGGTGCGGTGGCCGCCGGTACGGCGGCGGTCGCGTGGGCCCCTGGTGGAGTTGTAGACGGCGCTGGAGAGCTTGTCGATCACGCCGGCGAGGATGCGGGAGAAGGGGCCGAAGGCGCGGGATATCGTGGCCGACTTGTGGTCCAGGTCGGGTGCGAGCGCGGCGCCGGCGCAGATCAGGGTGCCGGCCACCAGCACCGGCCAGGGCATGGCGTGGTCGGCGGCGGCAGCGGCGGCCCCCACACCCAGCCAGGCCATCGCACCGGACAGCGAGTGCGCAGGTCCCATCATGGTTGAACTCCCCCGCCTTTTCTTCCCCGTTGAGTCGTCGTCTGGCCCGCCAGCGTAGCGCCATGTGATCTTCGGACGAACGGTCGGTTCTGCCGGGGGCGGGTGGTGCGGGCAGTATGGGACGGTGACCCTTATCGATCAGATGCCGCAGAACAGTGACCCCGATGCCCTCTTCGACGCGTTCTCGTCGTGGGCGGACGAGCGGGGGATCACCCTCTACCCCGCCCAGGAGGAGGCACTGATCGAGGTGGTCTCCGGGGCCAACGTGATCCTCTCCACGCCCACGGGATCGGGAAAGTCGCTGGTGGCGGCGGGGGCCCACTTCGCGGCGCTGGCAAGGGACGAGGTGACCTTCTACACGGCGCCGATCAAGGCGCTGGTGTCGGAGAAGTTCTTCGAGCTGTGCAAGCTCTTCGGTACGGAGAACGTCGGGATGCTCACCGGCGACGCCTCCGTCAACGCGGACGCCCCCGTGATCTGCTGCACCGCGGAGGTGCTGGCGTCGATCGCGCTGCGGGACGGGGCGCGGGCGGACGTCGGCCAGGTGGTGATGGACGAGTTCCACTTCTACGCGGAGCCGGACCGGGGCTGGGCCTGGCAGATTCCGCTGCTGGAGCTGCCGCAGGCGCAGTTCGTCCTGATGTCGGCGACGCTCGGCGACATGACGCGCTTCGAGGAGGACCTGAGGCGGCGCACCGGGCGGTCGACGGCCGTGGTCCGCTCGACGACCAGGCCGGTGCCGCTGAGCTACGAGTACCGGACGACGGGGCTGACGGAGACGCTGACGGAGCTGTTGGAGACCCGTCAGGCGCCCGTCTACATCGTGCACTTCACACAGGCCCAGGCGGTGGAGCGGGCGCAGGCGTTGATGAGCATCAACATGTGCACCCGGGCCGAGAAGGACGAGATCGCCTCGCTGATCGGCAACTTCCGCTTCACCACGCGCTTCGGCCGGAACCTGTCGCGCTATGTCCGGCACGGCATCGGGGTGCACCACGCGGGAATGCTGCCCAAGTACCGGCGGCTGGTCGAGAAGCTGGCGCAGGCCGGTCTGCTGAAGGTGATCTGCGGCACCGACACCCTCGGCGTCGGCGTCAACGTCCCCATCAGGACGGTGCTGTTCACGGCGCTCACCAAGTACGACGGCAGCCGGGTGCGGGTGCTGCGGGCGCGGGAGTTCCACCAGATCGCGGGGCGCGCCGGACGCGCCGGCTACGACACGTCCGGCTTCGTGGTGGCGCAGGCGCCCGAGCATGTGGTGGAGAACGAGAAGGCGTTGGCCAAGGCCGGCGACGACCCGAAGAAGCGCCGCAAGGTGGTGCGCAAGAAGGCTCCCGAGGGCTTCGTCAACTGGAGCGAGCAGACCTTCGAGAAGCTGATCGCGGCCGACCCCGAGCCGTTGACGTCGCGCTTCCGCGTGACCCACGCGATGCTGCTGGCGGTGATCGCGAGGCCGGGCGACCCGTTCGCGGCGATGCGGCGGCTGCTGGAGGACAACCACGAGCCGCGCAGGCAGCAACTGCGCCACATCCGGCGGGCCGTCGCGATCTTCCGGTCGCTGCTCGACGGCGGGATCGTGGAGCGGCTGCCGGAACCGGACGCGCAGGGGCGCACGGTGCGGCTGACGGTGGACCTCCAGGCGGACTTCGCGCTCAACCAACCGCTGTCGACGTTCGCGCTGGCGGCGTTCGAACTGCTTGATCCCGAGTCTCCCTCCTACGCGTTGGACATGGTCTCGGTGGTCGAGGCCACGCTGGACGATCCCCGGCAGATCCTGGCCGCCCAGCAGAACAAGGCTCGGGGCGAGGCCGTGGCCGCGATGAAGGCCGAGGGGATCGAGTACGAGGAGCGGATGGAGCGGCTGATGGACATCAGCTATCCCCGCCCCCTGGACGAGCTGCTCTTCCACGCCTTCGACCTGTACCGCGGGAGCCACCCCTGGGTCGGCGACCACCCGCTGTCGCCGAAGTCGGTCGTCCGCGACATGTACGAACGCGCGATGACCTTCTCCGAGTTCGTGTCGCTCTACGAGCTGGCCAGGACCGAGGGCATCGTGCTGCGGTATCTGGCGAGCGCCTACAAGGCGCTGGAGCACACCGTGCCCGAGGACCGGAAGTCGGAGGACTTCCAGGACATCACGGCGTGGCTGGGCGAGTTGGTGCGTCAGGTGGACTCCAGTCTGTTGGACGAGTGGGAACAGCTGGCCAACCCGGAGACGGAGGAGGCCGACGAGGCGCGGGAGCGGGCGGACCAGGTGCGGCCGGTGACGGCCAACGCGCGGGCCTTCCGGGTGCTGGTGCGGAACGCGATGTTCCGCCGGGTGGAGCTGGCGGCGCTGGACCGCTACACGGAGCTCGGGGAGCTGGACGGGGACGACGGTTGGAACGCCGAGGCGTGGCGCACCGCGCTGGAGGGCTACTGGGACGAGTACGACGAGCTGGGCACCGGCCCGGACGCCAGGGGGCCGCGGCTGCTGGCGATCGAGGAGCACCCGGAGGACGGGCTGTGGCGGGTGCGGCAGACCTTCGCCGACCCGGCGGGCGACCACGACTGGGGCATCTCGGCCGAGGTGGACCTCACGGCATCGGACTCCGAGGGGCGCGCCGTGCTCAAGGTGATCGACGTCGGGGCGCTGTGACGGCGGGCGGCGGCTCCTGACGGGCGAGGCGGAGCGCGACCGCCAGCTGCTCCCGGTACCAGCCGGACTCCTCCGGGTCGTGCGCGGTGAGCAGCCGCCGCACCGTGCGCCACGGGCCGGCCGCGAGCCGGGCCGCGACCAGGGGCGGGCGCAGCCGGCTGAGCGCCGCCCGCTCGGCCGGGTCGGGCACCGCCTCACGCAGGACGCCGAGCGGCAGCACCGCCGCGGGGACCGCCGCCGCCTCCCAGGGGCCCGCCGCCTGCCCGACGAGCGTCCCGGTGCGTCGGGCCCGCCATCGGCGCGGGCGCCAGTCGTGTCCCCTGCTGAGTGTGTGGCGCAGCCCCTCGGGCAGGGCACCGGTCAGCAGGGCGGGGCGGCGGCGCGCCAGGCGCAGCAGCTCGACGGGCGGATAGCGCCAGGCGATCACGCCGTGCTCGGTGAGCAGGAACTCACAGGGGCTGAAGCAACCGCCCCTGGCCAGACGGGAGAAGCGAGCGGTGCTGATGCCGAGCAGCTCGGCGCCGACCGCGGTGCTCACCGGGTGGCGCGGGAGCCGCCGCCCCATCGGCGGCCGTGGCGCTCCCCTGGCCCTCCGGCGCGCCGGGGGCGCGGCACGCTCCCACCGCCCGAGACGGCGGGCGGGCGCCGCCAGGCCGCCCGGGGCGCGCCACGGCCGGTGGCGCACCAGCCGCCTGTGCCGCGCCAGGTCCTCGGCGACGCCGGAACGGGCCGTCGCCGGGACACGGGTGATCAGAGGATGGTCGAACAGCCGGGCCGCGCCGGGCCGCTGACGGCTTCTGACGGCGGTGGCGCCCCGCGCCGAGGCGGTCGCGAGGGTCGCGCGGCCCGCCACCGTCCTCCCCGGCGGGGCACCGCCCTCGCCGGTCGGCGGCGCCGCACCGGGGGCACGCCGGGTCAGATGGGCGCGGCCGACGCCACGGGTGGTGATCGCCGCCGCGCGGGCCGGGCCGCGTGTCTCGACGGAGGACAGCACCGGGGAGCTCGGCGAGAGCCGCGAGGGTGTGAGAGCGAAGGGGGCGGGGTTCCAGAGACGCATGACTACCTCCAGCAGGCAACTACTCACTGTCGGTAGTGACTCTACCCCCGGCCGCCCCGTCGACGCAACTCTGAGTAACCGAGACCTCGCGGTGCGGCACCGCGTCGGCGTCTTCCGGCTACAGTGCCTCTCGCGCGGCCAGCCCCATGTGCTCGCCCACCTTGTTGACCAGCAGCGTCATCTCGTAGCCGACCTGCCCGACATCGGCGTCGGGCCCGGTCAGAACGCACAGACAGCTGCCGTCGCCGGCGGAGGTCACAAAGAGCACCCCGTCGTCGAACTCGATCATCGTCTGCCGGACATCGCCGCAGCTGAAGTGATCCCCGACCCCCTTGGCCAGACTGTGCAACCCGGAGGCGACGGCGGCGAGATGCTCCGCGCTGCTGCGCCGGAGCCCTCGACTCACCGAGGTCACCAGCCCATCGCTCGACAGCAGCAGCACATGCCGCACACGCGGTAGCCGCTGCGCCAGGTCGTCCAGCAGCCAGTCGAGCGTGGTGCTCAGTGCCATCCCCAGCTCCCCCTTCTCGTAAGGCGACTGCGAAGTCAGCCTTCCCCAGCAAGCGGTTGTGAGCAACCGTCTACCCCCCACCGCCATCCGGAAGGGACCGTACCGCTTTCACGCCCCGGAGGGCAGGGGCGGGGCACCCACCGACTCGAAGAGGCCTGTGAACGCGGCGGCCGGCCCCGGCCGCGCGGTCGGGGCCCCGGGTGAGCGTGACGGAAAGGCGGCGGGAAAACGTCGGGAAATCGCCGCGAAAAATGGGCGGGGAAGGTCGACAAAGCGATGTTGGCCTGCCGGCCTGGCTCGGGATGACCGCCGTGTGGACGCCGTGTGGACGTGGAGCGGTGGGCGGTCGAGCGCGGGAGTGTGGCGGGTAGTTGCCCGCGCCGTTCCCCGCGCCCCCGGCACGGGCCCGGGCCGGCAGCGGGAACGACCACCGACCGAACATCGAACGGTCGAGCGCGGAAGCGTGCCGAATCGCCCCCGGAGGGGCTCAGCGGCCCAGTTCCTTGCGGCCGGCCCGGCGCAGGCGGGTGCGCTGCGAGGAGTCCAGCAGGAAGTACGCGCCGACCGGTACACCCACCATCACCAGCAGCGCGATCCAGAAACTGGTCAGCCACCAGAGAACCACCCCGGCGCCCAGCGCGCCGATCGCGACCTTCGCACCTCGACTCATGGTCAGCACCTCCTCGCCACGGCGAGGGTCGCCGCGGCACTGTGTCAACGTCTCTCCAGTGTCCACCGTTCCACGCGAAGGTGCCCCGGCCGCGCCGGGGCACCTTCGCGTGCGTCCCTCACCGCCCGGCGGCGGTCAGCCCTTCTCGCTCTGGCCCCGCCGCGCGGCGCGACGCTCGGCCCGCAGGTCGGCGCCGACGCCGTGCATGTGGGTGAGCGCCTGTCGGTAGGAGTCCATCAGGCTGGTCTCGGCGTAGGAGACACCGATGGAGCGGCAGTAGTCGCGGACCAGCGGCTGGGCCTTGCGCAGGTTGGAGCGCGGCATGTTCGGGAAGAGGTGGTGCTCGATCTGGTAGTTGAGCCCGCCCATCATCCAGTCGGTGAACGGGCCGCCGCGCACGTTCCGCGAGGTCAGGACCTGCTTGCGCAGGTGGCCCCAGCGGACGTCGGGGTCGGGCATCTCCATGCCCTTGTGGTTGGGCGCGAAGACCGCGCCCAGGTGCAGGCCGAAGAGCATGTGGTGGATCAGGGCGAAGACCACCGCCTTGCCGGGGCCCATGGCGGTGACCAGCAGGGCGACGTAGGCGACGAAGTGGACGACCAGCAGCGAGGCCTCCACGGCGCGGGCGCGGCCCCGGCCCTCCCAGCCCTCGCGGGAGGCGACCATCTGGACGCTGGAGACCTTCAGCGCGATGCCTTCGAGCAGCAGCAGCGGGAAGAAGAGCCTGGCCTGGTTGCGGGTGAGCCACTGGGCGAAGCCGGTGCGCTTCTCCGCCTGCCCCTCGGTCCACACGAGGACGCCCTCGCCGACGTCGGGGTCCTTGTCGATGTGGTTGGGGTTGGCGTGGTGGCGGTTGTGCTTGTCGTTCCACCAGGCGGAGCTCATGCCCAGCAGGAGGTTGCCGTGGAACAGCCCCAGCCGCCGGTTCACCTTGCGGCTGGTGGCGATCTGCGAGTGCCCGGCGTCATGCCCGATGAAGGCCGTGCGGGTGGAGAAGAGGGCCAGGGGCACGGCCAGCAGGACGGTCCACCACGAGTCGCCGGAGAGCAGCACGGCGGTGATCACCAGCGCGAGCGCCAGGGCGTTGACGCCGAGGTGAACGGCGTACCAGCCGAGTCGACGCTCCAGGAGCCGCTCTGCCTTGACCTGCCGCGACAACGGGGTGAACTCGCCGGCGTCGGGCGTGGCCGAGGGCGGCGCCGAACGCGACGGTGGCACGACGGCGGTGGGCTGAGGCATGGGGACTCCGGTACGAGTGAGGGATGATGCGCTCAGCCTAGGAGTTGCTCACGGTGGGTCACTATGGCCGCAACCCCCCGAGTGGGGGTGTACCCAGTGACACCCCTCGGAGCGGATCGGGCCCGTTTTGCGCCTTCTTTCGCGTTTCCGGTCGCCCCTCTCGTTGAGGTACCCTCGGCCGTCGCCCGCCGACTAGTCAAATTTGAGGAGCCGTGTGTCAGCGAGCCCGCCGACCCCGTCGCAGGTCGTCGCCCTGCTGGAGCTGGCCGCCACGGTGCTGCCGGCCGATCCCCCTCGACTCTCCCGGGTCGCCTTCTGGTCTCCCGACGGCTCGGCGCCCGAGGTGCCGGGGCTGCCCGTAGAGGAGGTGACGGTGGCGCTCCCCACCTCCGACGGAGCGGTCGGGGTGGGCTCCGTTCCCGCGGTCGTGCTGCCCGTCGGCGCCGCGCTCCCGGCGCTGACCAGGGCACGGGCCGCGCGAACCGCCACGCCGGCGGCCCGCTTCTGGGGTGCCGCCGCCGTGCTCGCGCTCCAACTCGCCGCGCGCGGACGGCTGCTGCCCGGTGTGACCGCCGGTGACCACGACGCGTGGCGGCTCGGGCCGCTGGAGGCGGCCGACGCCGAGCGGCTGCGCGCGCTGGCCGAGGCGATGCCGCCGCAGGCGCACGCCGTTCCGCTGCCCGAACCGGACGCGGACGGTGGGCCGTTGCTGCCGCCGCCGGCGACGGTGCTGCGGGCGTTCCTCGACGCCGTCGCCGACGGCCTGCCGCGCACCCCCGCGGCGGCGCTGGCCGCCGGCTCCCCCGCGTTCGCCGCGCGGGAGCCGGTCCGGGTGCCCGAACGGCGCGCGTGGGCCGGCGAGGTGGCGGCCGGCCACGACGCCGGGGTCGGGCTCTCGCTGCGGGTGGAGCTCCAGGCCCCTGCCGCGGACGCCGGCCCCGGCGAGGCGCGGTTTCGCGCGGTGCTCCAGGCGCACAGTCTGTCCGACCCCTCGGTGGTCGTGGACGCGTCCGCGCTGTGGGCCGAGAGCGGCCCCGGCGCTGAGCACTTCGGTCCCGGCGCGCGGCGGGACGCGTTGCTGACCCTGCGGCGTGCGGCTGCCGCCTGGGAGGCGCTCTCGCCGCTGCTGACCGCGCGCGTGCCGGACGCGGTGGAGCTGGCGGACGAGGAGATCGGCCAGCTGCTGGGCGAGGCCACCTCCGACGCGCTGCGGGCGGCGGGGCTGCGGGTGCACTGGCCACGGGAGTTGGCGCGTTCCCTCACCGCCAGGGCGGTGGTGGGGCCCGACCCCGGCGCGGACGGTGAGGGGGGCGGTCGGGTGCCGGGGCTGTTGAACCCGGACGCGTTGCTGTCCTTCGAGTGGCGGTTCGCGGTGGGTGAGACACCCCTGACGCGCGCCGAGTTGGAACGGCTGGCCGAGGCGGGACGCCCGCTGGTGCGGCTGCGCGACCAGTGGGTACTGCTCGCCCCCGAGGAGCTGCGCCGGGCGCGGGGACGGCAGGACGGCAAGATGACGGTCGGCCAGGCGCTGGGCGCCGTGCTGACCGGGCGGACGGAGGCGGCGGGGGAAGCGGTCGCCACCGAGGCCACCGGCTGGCTCGCGACGCTGCGGGACCGGCTCGCCGACCCGGAGCACGCGGCGGGCGAGCCCGTTCCGCCGCCACCCGAGCTGCGCGCCACACTCCGCGACTACCAGCGGCGCGGCCTCGACTGGCTGGACCGGATGACCTCGCTCGGGCTGGGCGCCTGCCTCGCGGACGACATGGGGCTCGGCAAGACGGTCACGCTGATCGCCCTCCATCTGCACCGGCAGCGCACGCCCGCGACCGCGGGGCCGACGCTGGTGGTGGCGCCCGCCTCGCTACTGGGCAACTGGCAGCGGGAAGTCGAGAAGTTCGCGCCCTCCACCCCGGTGCGGCGCTTCCACGGCAGCGAACGTGAGCTGTCGGAGCTGGCGCCCGGCGCGTTCGTGCTGACCACCTACGGCACCATGCGGCGGGACGCCGGGCGGCTGGCCGAGGTGGAGTGGTCGCTGCTGGTCGCGGACGAGGCGCAGCACGTGAAGAACGCGTTCTCCGCCACGGCCCGGCAGCTGCGCACCGTTCCGGCCGCCGCCAGGGTCGCGCTGACCGGCACCCCGGTGGAGAACAACCTCTCCGAGCTGTGGGCCATCCTCGACTGGACGACTCCGGGGCTGCTGGGCCCGTTGACGGCCTTCCGCCGGCGGTACGCCGACGCGGCGGAGGACGGCGGGGACCCGGCCGCGGCCGAGCGGCTGGCGCGGCTGGTGCGGCCGTTTCTGCTGCGGCGGCGGAAGTCCGACCCGGGGATCGCCCCCGAGCTGCCGCCGAAGACCGAGACCGACCGGGCCGTCACCCTCACCGCGGAACAGGCGGGGCTGTACGAGGCGGTGGTGCGCGAGGGGCTGGCCGAGGTGCGCGGCAGCGCGGGCGTCGCGCGGCGGGGGCTGGTGCTGCGGCTGCTGACCTCGCTCAAGCAGATCTGCGACCACCCGGCGCAGTACCTCAAGGAGGAGGAGCCGCGACTCGTCGGCAGGTCCGGCAAGTTGGAGGCGTTCGAGGAGTTGGTGGAGAACGTGGTGGCGGCCGGCTCCAGCGCGCTGGTCTTCACCCAGTACGTGCGGATGGCGCGGCTGCTGGAGGCGCGGCTGGCCGAACGCGGCGTGGCCAGCCTGCTGCTGCACGGCGGGACTCCGGTGGCGCGCCGGGAGGAGCTCGTCCGGCGGTTCTCGGCGGGTGAGGCCCCGGTCTTCCTGCTGTCGCTGCGGGCCGCCGGCACCGGGCTCAACCTGACCAGGGCGGAGCACGTGATCCACTTCGACCGCTGGTGGAACCCGGCCGTGGAGGCGCAGGCGACCGACCGGGCCTATCGGATCGGGCAGGACAAGCCGGTGCAGGTCCACCGGCTGATCGCCGAGGGCACCGTCGAGGACCGGATCGCCGCGCTGCTGCGGCGCAAGCAGGCGCTGGCGGACGCGGTGCTGGGCGGCGGCGAGGCCGCGTTGACCGAGCTGGACGACGCGGCGCTGACGGAGTTGGTGACGCTGCGCCGGGAGCCGGCCGGCGGGACGGAGCAGGGGACGCGGGAGCAGAGGGGCGAGCGATGAGCGAGGAGAGGGTGCTGGCGCCGCTGCCGCCGGCGCGGGGCCGTGGGTTCGCGGAGACCTGGTGGGGGCGTGCCTGGCTGAGCGCGCTGGAGGACGGCGCGCTGGACGGCGAACGGCTGCGGCAGGGCCGGCGGCACGCGCGGGCCGGCGCGGTCGGCGCGGTGTCGGTGCGGCCGGGGCGGTTGACGTCGGTGGTGCGGACGGGACGCGGCGAGGCGCGCCGGGCGGACGTGCTGCTGCGGCGGCTGGACGAGGCGGAGTGGGAGCGGCTGCTGGAGACGGCCGCGCGGGAGGCCGGGCATCTGGCGGCGCTGCTGGACGCGGAGCTGCCGCCGGCGCTGGTCGCGGACGCTTCGGCCGCCGGGGTCGATCTGCTGCCGGGGATAGGGGAGTTGGAGCCGACGTGCGAGTGCGACGAGTGGGACCACTGCGTGCACACGGCGGCCCTGTGCTACCAGACGGCGCGGCTGTTGGACGAGGACCCGTTCCTGTTGCTGCTGCTGCGCGGGGTGGGGCGGGAGGAGCTGCTGGCGCGGCTGCGCCGGCGCTCGACCCGCCCGGCCGCGGCCCCGACGGGCCCGGCCGGGGTGCCGGCCGCCGAGGCGTACGCGCGGGAGGTCTCCGCGCTGCCGGGGCCGCCGCCGGCGGTGGACCGGCCGGGTCCTGTGCCGGGGCTGCTCCCCGACGACCGGGGCGAACTGGACGCGGGCGCGCTGGAGTTCCTGGCCGCCGACGCCGCGCGGCGCGCGCACCGGCTGCTGGCACTGGCGCTGGCGCCGGGGCACGCCCCGCGCGCGCCGGAGCCCGAGCCCGGGCTGTGGGAGGACGCGGTGCGGCTGGCGGCGGGCGGCGAGCCGCCGGCCGCGGTGAGCCGCCGGTTGGCGGCCGGCTGCGGGCGGCGCGGGGTGGAGCTGGCCATGGCGGTGCGCGCCTGGCGGGCCGGTGGCGCGCCGGCGCTCGCCGTGCTGGAGGCGCCGGGCGCCGAGCCCGATCCGCGCGCCGAGGAGGAGTTGGCGCGCGCCCTCGCGGAGGCGGGTGAACGGGCGGCGCCGCGCGCGGGCGGCGGCCGGTGGACGGTCGAGGGCGGCGAGGTGCAGCTGCGGCACGGCGCGGGGCGGTGGTGGCCCTACCGCAAGGAGCGGGGCCGCTGGTGGCCGGCGGGGCCCGGGGAGAAGGACCCGGTGACGGCGCTGGCCGCCGCCCGGGAGCTGTCCCGAACGGCGGCCGAGGCGCCGGGAGTCGAGGCTCAGGCCAGCGACTCGAAGACGGCGTAGTAGCCGCCGGACTGGCCGGCCGCCGTCGGGTGGTAGGAGTCGCCCACCGGCACGGTGACGCTGTGCAGCCACTCGTCGTCCGAGCAGATCTCGTGGCCGGTGAACGCCGACCTGACGTCGCCGTAGGTGAAGCCGTGGGCGGCGGCGCGGTCGCCGGTCACGGCGCTGAGGTTGTCGGACGCGCTGTTGATGGCGGCCCGGGCCTCCTCGCTGATGCCGAGGGCGCAGCCGCCGTCCAGCTCGTACATCCGCGGGTAACCGAGCACCACGACCTGCGCGTTGGGCGCCGCGGCGCTGATCGCCCCGTAGGCGGCGTCCAGGCGTCCGGGCAGGGTGTCGCTGATGTAGCCGTTGGCCTCGGCGACGGCGGCCACGCAGGCGTCGGTGCCCTGGAGCACGCAGACCTGCATGGTGTCGGCGAAGCCCGCGTCGTTGCCGCCGACGCTGACGCTGACCAGGGTGGTGGAGGCGCTCAACGGCCCGAGCTGGTCGTTGATGACGTCCGTGGTCACCGCCCCCGAGCAGGCGGTGAACGCGAACGAGGACGGGCCGTTGGCGTCCGCCCACAGCTCCGGGTAGGCGACGGTGCTGCGGCGGCAGTCGCCGCTGGCGTCGTCGTAGGAGCCGGCGCCGACGCCGGAGGAGTAGGAGTCGCCCACGGCCACGTACTCGACGGCCGCGGTGGGGGACGCGTCCGCCTGGGCCGAGGTGGGGGTGAGTGCGGTGACGCCGAGCACGGCGACCGCGGTGGCGACCGTGGCCAGACAGCGGCGTACGTTCATGGAACCTCCCGAATGTTCCGTGGGGGGACGGGTGGTGCCCCAGGGCTTACCCCACCCAAATCCTGTCCATGCCAAGTGGATTGGCCGAGCGCCCTGCCCAACGAGCGGTGACGGCGCCGGGCAACGCGCCCCGGGGGCGCCGTCGGTGGCCGTCCGGGTGGCGGACCCGCGCGGGGGTGGGAGGCAAGAGCGCAGACGGCGGGCGCAGGAAGCGCTTACCCGACGGGGGTTGTCGAGACGACTCTCCGCGTTCTAGCGTCATCCAACAGCACGGCACACATATCAACATGCGACGGGCTGGGTCGTCGCGGACGCGAGGAGACACATGCGGAATCGGCCCGAGGACGCACCGCTCCCCTACTACGAGGACTTCTCCCCCGGCCACGGCGACCTTCCGCCGCGCGCCTGGCAGCCGACCTCCGACGCGGCCCGGCTCTCCCTCGACGGCACCTGGGACTTCCGGCTCTCCGACACCGCCGAAGGCGCGGACACCGACTTCGCCACCGCCGAGGGCTTCCACGCCGAGGCGGCGGCCGGCTGGCACCCGTTGACCGTCCCCGGCCACTGGGTGCTCCAGGGCCACGGCGCGCCCGCCTACACCAACGTGCGCTACCCCTTCCCCGTCGACCCGCCCCGGGTGCCGACGGAGAACCCAACCGGCGACCACCGCCGCGTCTTCGACCTGCCGGAGGGGTGGCCCGAGGACGGCGAGAGCGTGCTGCGCTTCGACGGCGTCGAGTCCTGCGCCCGGGTCTGGCTCAACGGGCAGGAGCTGGGCGTCTTCCAGGGCAGCCGGCTGCCGCACGAGTTCGCCGTCGGCGGGCTGCTGCGCCGCGCCGGGAACGTGCTGGCCGTCCGGGTGCACCAGTGGTCCGCCGGCAGCTACCTGGAGGACCAGGACATGTGGTGGCTGCCCGGCATCTTCCGCGAGGTCAACCTGCTGCACCGCCCGGCGGGCGCGGTCGAGGACCACTTCGTGCACGCCGGCTTCGACCACACCACGGGCGAGGGCGTGCTGCGCGTGGAGTCCTCCCCCGCCGGCCGGGTGCGCGTGCCGGAGCTGGGCCTGGACCTGGCCACCGGCGAGGAGGCGCGGGTGCCGGTCGAGCCCTGGACGGCGGAGACGCCCCGGCTCTACACGGGCGAGCTGGTCACCGAGGGCGAACGCGTCGAGCTGCGGATCGGCTTCCGCACCGTGGCGATCGAGGACGGGCTGTTCAAGGTCAACGGCCGCCGGGTGCTCTTCCGCGGCGTCAACCGGCACGAGTTCCACCCCGAGCGCGGGCGCGCGCTCGATCTCGCCACCATGCGCGAGGACGTGCTGCTGATGAAGCGGAACAACATCAACGCCGTCCGCACCAGCCACTACCCGCCGCACCCGGCCTTCCTCCAGCTCTGCGACGAGCTGGGGTTGTGGGTCATCGACGAGTGCGACCTGGAGACCCACGGCTTCTGCGACTTCGAGGACTGGCGCGGCAACCCCGTGGCCGACGAGCGGTTCACCCCCGCCCTGGTGGACCGCGCCCGCCGGATGGTGGAGCGCGACAAGAACCGCCCCTCGGTGGTGATCTGGTCGCTGGGCAACGAGTGCGGGGCCGGCGAGGGCCTGGGCGCGATGTCCCGCTGGATCCGGGAACGCGACCCGGAGCGCGCCGTCCACTACGAGAACGACCCGACCTCCAGGGACAGCGACTTCTACTCCCGGATGTACGCCCCGCACGCCGAGGTCGAGCTGATCGGCCGCCGCGAGGAGGAGCCGCTGGAGGACCCGGAGCTGGACGCGCACCGCCGCTCCTCCCCGTTCCTGCTGTGCGAGTACGCGCACGCGATGGGCAACGGGCCCGGCGGGCTCGCCGAGTACCAGCGGCTCTTCCGGGAGCACGAGCGCTGCCAGGGCGGCTTCGTGTGGGAGTGGATCGACCACGGCTTCCCGAAGACCACCGCGGACGGCGTCGCCTACTTCGGGTACGGCGGCGACTTCGGCGAGGAGCTGCACGACGGCAACTTCGTCTGCGACGGGCTGCTCTTCCCCGACCGCACGCCCTCGCCCGGGCTGCTGGAGTTCCGCAAGGTCATCGAGCCGGTGCTGATGGAGATCGACCCGGTCACCGGCGTGGTGGAGGTGACCAACGACCAGGACTTCGCCGACCTGGACGCGTTCGCCTTCGAGTGGGTCTACGAGGTCGAGGGCGAGTCCGTCGCCGGCGGCCCGCTGGCCGTGCCGCCGCTCGCTCCCGGCGCCTCCGCCCGGGTCGAGCTGCCCAGCCGGCCCGGCACCGACCGGCCGGGGACCGGCGTGTGGACCGTGCGCGCCGCGCTGGCGGCCGACACCGCCTGGGCCGAGCGGGGGCACCGGGTCGCCTGGGCCCAACGCGCCGTCGGCGAACGGGCGGTGGAGCCGGCGCCCGAGGTCTCGGGGCCGGCGCCGCGCCGCACCGGGGAGGGCGTCGAGCTGGGGCAGGCGCTCTTCGACGCGCGTGACGGAGCCCTGCTGCGGCTGGGCGGGCTCGCGGTGCCGCACGCACCGCGGCTCGACATCTGGCGGGCGCCGACCGACAACGACCTGGGCGCCTCCTGGCAGGACGACGAGCGCCACGCGGAGGTCTGGCGCGCGCTCGGCCTGGACCGGATGCGCCACCGGCTGGACGGCGTCGAACTGACCGAGGAGGGGCTGACGGTGCGCTCCCGGGTGGCCCCGGCCGCCGCCGAGGTCGGCCTGGCCACCACCTACCACTGGCGGGCCGTCGGCGACGAGCTGCTGCTCACCGTCACCGTGGTCCCGGACGGCCCCTGGCGGGCGACCCTGCCGAAGGTCGGGCTGCGGCTGGGGCTGCCGGCCTCCTACGGAACGGTCACCTGGTTCGGCGGCGGCCCCGGCGAGGCGTACCCCGACACCCGGCAGGCGGCGGCGCTGGGGCGCCACCGCTCCACGGTGGACGCGCTACAGACCCCGTATGTGCGCCCCCAGGAGAACGGCGCACGGGCGGACGTCAGGTGGGCCGAGCTGGCGGCCGACGGGGCGCCGACGCTGCGGGTGACCGCCGTGGACGAGCCGTTCACGCTGACCGCGCGGCGCTGGACGCCCGAGCATCTGGACGCGGCGCGCCACACCAGCGACCTGGTGCCCTCGGAGACGGTGTGGGTCCATCTCGACCACGCGCACCACGGGATGGGCAGCCAGTCCTGCGGCCCGGGCCCGTTGCCGGAGTACCACCTGCTGCCGCGGGAGTTCCGCTTCGCGGTGCGGCTCGCCGCGCGCTGATCACCGGCGGGGGTCCCCGGGCTGGACGCCCGGGGACCGACCGGTCGGCGGCACGCGTCCGCCGTGCGCGTCGCGGTGCCCGCACCCCTCGTACGCGGGCACAACGACGTCACTCCCCCATCCGGTGAGATCAGGCCAGGAGGTAGTCGGCCTCCCCCGATTTCACTCCCCGGATGAAGGCCGCCATCTCGTGGAACGAGCAGATCAACGCCGGCCCCTCGGGGTCGGTCGACTGCCGCAGCGCCACCCGGCCGTCCGTCAGCCGCAGCGCCTCCACGCAGCTGCCGCCGTTCCCCCCGCTCCAGGGCTTCTGCCAGCCCTCGGTGCCCAGGAGAGTCGCCGGCATCCCGTTGTACACGCGTTCCATGGCTTCAGAGCTCCTTGCGTATTCCGCTGAGGATGGCCTCGGTGCGGGCCACCGGCGCGGCCTGGGCGCACATCCGGTCCAGCGCCTCGCGGAAGGTGGAGACGTCCTCGGGCTGGTCGTAGTACGCGGCGCCCACCAGGTTCTCCGCGCAGGCGACGTCGGACAGCTCGGCGACGGGGAACCGGAAGAGATGGAACGGACCGTACATGGCCGGGTGGTGCCCGGCCGCGAACGGCATGATCTGGAGCCTGACGTGGGGCGAGGCCACCGCCTCGATGAGCCGGCCGACCTGGCCCCGCATCAGCCCCGGCGGGCCGACGGGACGGCGCAGCACCGTCTCGTCCAGCACGATCCACAGCAGCGGCGGCCGTTCCCTCAGCAGGACCCGCTGACGGGCCGTCCGCACCG
Source organism: Streptomyces sedi (assembly GCF_006335015.1). Classification (GTDB taxonomy): domain Bacteria; phylum Actinomycetota; class Actinomycetes; order Streptomycetales; family Streptomycetaceae; genus Streptomyces; species Streptomyces sedi. The sequence goes on along the minus strand of NZ_VDGT01000019.1, from coordinate 53,897 downwards.
CCACCAGCCGTTCGATCTCGGCGGCGGGCGCGTGCGGGAGCCCGGAACGGAGCACGGTGGTGGCGTACGCCTCCGTCTGCAGCAGCCCGGGGACGTAGTGCGGCTCGTAGGCGCGGATCAGGTCGGCCTCGGCCTCCAGGCTGACGAACGCGCTGAACCACTCGGGCAGCACGTCGCGGTAGCCGTGCCACCAGCCGGGCCGGTTGGCCTCACGGACCAGGGCGAGAAAGGCCTCGACCTCGTCCCGCGCGGTGACCCCGTAGATCCGCAGCAGCTTCTCGACGTAGAGGACCTTCAGCCCGACCTGGGCCTTCTCCATGCGTCGAACGGTGGCGTGCGTGACGTCCAGGGCCCGCCCCGCGTCCTCGAAGGAGAGCCCGGCGGCCTCCCTGAGGTCGTGGAGCCGACGGCCCAGCACCACCCGCAACACGGTGGCGGCCCCACCGCCCTGGCCACCGGCCACCGCACCTCCCCCGTTACCTTCCGTCCCCGCCAACTTCCGTCTGTGAGGGAAAAAGTCTGCCACGCGGTCACCGGGAGCAACAGAGTGCAACGGATGAATCTGTAATTTGCAGGATGCCTCTTGCCGGATGCGAGGGGCGCCCCGCACAGTGGTGACGTGGCTTCCTCCCCGCATGTCCCACTCCAGGCACGACGCCACGGCTCCGCGCTGCCCGGCGGCTGCCTGCGGTTCCGGCTGCCCGCCGCCCCCACCTCGGCGGCGGAGGCGCGCCGCCTCACCCGCCAGCAGCTCGCCGAGTGGCGCACCCCGAGCGACGCCTGCGACAGCGCCCAACTGGTCATCTCCGAACTGGTGACCAACGCGCTCCGCCACACCGACAGCGAGAGCGTCGGCTGCGAGGTGCGGCTCGCCGGCTCGCTGCTGCGGGTCGCGGTCGCCAGCGGCGGCGCGGGGCCGCGCCCCGCGCCCGGGCGGGCGCACGAGGACGACGAGGGCGGCCGGGGGCTGATGCTGGTCTGCTCCCTGGCGCAGGTGTGGGGGGTCCGGCCGGGGGAGGCCGGCGCCGGGCACGAGGTGTGGGCCGAACTGCCGCTGACCGCCTCCTGATCGCGCCCCCACACGATCCGCCGCGTTTACGCGCGTTGACCGCCTCTCGGGCGACATCGGCCACCCGGTGACCCGCCGGCGACCGGAGCCGCGCCCCGCCGACGACCCGCCGACAACGCGGGCGGAGCGGCCGGCCGGGGCCGGCCCGTGGCACGCTCCCAGTGGGCGGGGAGCGCCCCTCGCGCCCCCTCCGTGGACGCCGAGTCATGGGCGGGCAAAGGCACTTCCGCCCGCAAGCGAGGCATACCCGGACACGCCACTTTACCGTTCCATTACTATTGGCCGAGCCGCGACGGCACGCCGCGCGGAAACACGTCATGCCGCGCGCAGAGGACCGGAGGAAGAGTGGACGTCTCGTTGACCATGTGGGTGCTCACCGTGGTGGTGTTGTGCGCCTTCATCGCCGTGGACTTCTTCTTTGGACGCAAACCCCACGAGGTCTCCCTCAAGGAGGCCGGCATCTGGACCATCTTCTGGGTGGTGCTGGCGGTCCTCTTCGGGATCGGTCTGGCGGTCTTCGAGGGCGGCACACCGTCGAGCGAGTTCTTCGCCGGCTATGTCACCGAGAAGTCGCTGAGCGTGGACAACCTCTTCGTCTTCGTGCTGATCATGACCAAGTTCGCCGTCCCCCCGGAGTACCAGTCGCGGGTGCTGATGGTGGGCGTGCTGATCGCGCTGGTACTGCGCGCCGGATTCATCGCGATGGGCGCCGCGCTGATCGCGAGCTTCTCCTGGATCTTCTACATCTTCGGCGCGTTCCTGATCTGGACCGCCTGGAAGCTGATCAAGGAGGCCAACGCCGAGGACGAGGAGTACGAGGAGAACCGCTTCCTCAAGATGGTGGAGCGGCGCTTCCCGGCCACCGACCAGTACCACGGCACCAAGCTCTTCATCCAGGAGAACGGCCGTCGGCTCATCACGCCGATGCTGGTCGTCATGCTCGCCATCGGCAGCACGGACATCCTCTTCGCGCTGGACTCGATCCCCGCGATCTTCGGCCTCACCGAGGACGCCTACATCGTCTTCACCGCCAACGCGTTCGCGCTGATGGGTCTGCGCCAGCTCTACTTCCTGATCGGCGGGCTGCTGGAGAAGCTGGTCCACCTCTCCTACGGCCTGTCGGTGATCCTCGGCTTCATCGGCGTCAAGCTGATCCTGCACGCGCTGCACGAGTCCGGGGTGCACACCCCGGAGATCTCCACCATGTTCTCGCTCAGTGTGATCTGCGGCGTGCTGATCGTCACGACGGTCACCAGCCTCCTCGCCACCCGCTCCGAGCGGCTCAAGGCGGAGGCGGCGGAGGGCAAGGCGTCCGGGGAGGACGAGACGGAGTCGGCCGAGCGTCGCTCCTGAAGCTCACTCGCGGACACCGCGCCCGGGGTCGCCCTCGCCGTCCGCTGCTGTACCGTGGCCCGAACGCCGTCGCCGGAACCCGGCGGCGGCCTCGGTCGTTCACCTGGCGTTGGACTCCGCGCACCAACGGCTATACGGCTATGAGGAGGCAGCTCATGGGGACGGGGCCCTCGGATCAGGAGGAGCCGCGCGGAGGCGACGACGCTCCGCGCGAGGAGGACTGGGACAACCTGGTCCTCGACGAGAGCTTCATACGCGGCGCCGAGGTGCGCGAGCCGACCGCCAGGACGCGGATGCTCCGCGAGCGCTGGAAGGACGGCGGTCCCGCCCCGCAGCCCTGGCGTTCCGACGAGCCCCCGGCGGGCTGGGTCCACGGCTCGGGCCGCAAGAAGGGCTCGCGTAAGAAGAGCGGCGACAAGCCGCGCAAACGGCGCTGGTTCCGCCGCAAGGGCAAGGACGGCGACGGGGACGGCTGACCGGCCCCGGCGCGCCCGCGCGGCGTAGCATCGGGCGCGCCCCCGCCGTCCCCCCGGGAGTCGCCGGTGACCGCCGCCCGTTCGCCCTTCTTCGCCGCGCTCGACACAGGGCCGCCAAAGGCCCGGGCCGCGGGTTCCGTGGTGCTTCTGGTGCACGGGTGGGGCGGGGACCGTCACGAGTGGGCCGGGGTGGTCGACCGGCTCGCGGTCCGGCACCGGGTGCTGGTGCCGGACCTTCCCGGGCACGGCGCGACGCCGGCCAGCCCCGGGCGGCACACGCCCCGCCTCGTCGCCGCCGACCTCGCCGCCTGGCTCACCGCGCTCGGGACCGGCCCGCTGGTCGCGGTCGGGCACTCGATGGGCGGCCATGTGGTGACCGCGCTCGCCGTCGACCGGCCCCGGCTGACGCGGGCCACCGGCACCCTCGCCACCGGCTTCGGCGGGAGGGCGACACGGGAGCGACTCGAAGCCGAGCAGGCCGCGTTGGAGCGCGAGGGCGCGGCGTGGGCGGCGCGCTTCGCGGACCGCGCCCGCGGCCCCGCCACTCCGCCGGAGCTGACCGAGCGGCACCGTCGGCTGCTGGGGGCGGCCGATCCGCGGGTGCTGGCCGAATACCGCGAGGGGATGTATCTGGCGCCCGGCGCCTTCGGGCTGCGGGCGGAGGCCGCGGCCTTCCTGGCCGGGCGGCGCTGCCCGGCGTTCGCGCTGCACACGGACGCCGAGGCCGCCGCATGGGAGGCCTCGCTGCCGGCCCACCCGCTCTCGTCGCGGGTGGTGTGGCCGGACGTCGGCCACTACCCGCACGAGGAGCGGCCGGCCCAGGTGGCCGCGCTGATCGCCGACTGGTGTCGCCGGGTCCCCCTTTCGGGTTAGCCTGCTGCCATGCCGACCTACTGGAACCGGGTCACCCCGCCGCCGTTCGCCCGCTGAGGGCACGGCTCACCGCTTCGTCTCCGCCGACCGCCGCCGCGCGGCCGGCTCATCGAGTGTGCCCTCCGCTGGTCCCTCGTCGGAATCCAACGGAACAGGACACCTGATCCCATGACGTCTTCCTCCGGGCTTCCCGGTTCCACGGGCGCGGGCGACGCCCCCGCTCCCCCATCCGTTCCCTCCCCCGCCCCCCGACTGGTCGGCGGCGCCTGGCTGGTGCTGGCCGCCTCGGGGCTGTGGGGCACCACCGGCACGGCGGCGACGCTGGCGCCCGACGGCGCCTCGGGGCTGGCGCTCGGCGCCGCCACCATGGGCCTCGGCGGGCTGCTCACCGTCGCGCTGGCCTGGCGGTCTGCCTGGGCCGTGGTGCGGCGGGGCCCCCTCCTGTGGTCGCTGTGCGGGGCGGCGGGCATCGTTGTCTACCCGCTCGCCTTCTACACCTCGATGGCCTGGGCGGGGGTCGCCGTCGGCACGGTGGTGAGCATCGGCTCGGCGCCGGTCTTCGCCGCGCTGCTGGAGCGCGGCTGCGAGGGGCTGTCCCTGAGCCGCCGCTGGTGGGCGGCGACGGTGGCCGCCGGACTGGGCTGCGCGGTGCTGACCCTGGCCGGGGGCGGCGACGCGACGAGCGGCGAACGGCCCACCGCCGGCGTGGCGTTGGGCGTGCTCGCCGGCGCCGGCTACGCGGGCTACTCCTACTGCGCGTCCCGGCTGATACGGGGCGGGCACGGGGCGCGGGCGACGATGGGCGCGCTCTTCGGGCTCGGGGCGCTGGTGCTGCTGCCGGTCCTGGCGGTCACCGGCGGGCCGCTGCTGGGGTCGGCGCGCGGACTGGCGGTGACGGGCTATCTGGCGGTGGTGCCGATGTGCCTGGCCTATCTGCTCTTCGGGGCGGGGCTGGCCCGGGTGCGGGCCAGCACGGCGGTCACGCTCAGCCTCTTCGAGCCGTTGGTGGCCGCCGTGCTGGCGGTGACGGTGGTGGGCGAACGGCTGGACGCGTTCGGCTGGTTCGGGGTGGCGCTGGTCGTCGGCGGCCTGGCCGCGCTGACCGTCCGCCGACGGCGCGGCTGACGGGGCGCGGCGCCGGTCAGCCGGCGATGCCGTCCAGCGCGGCGCGTTCCGCCTCGGGCAGCTCCAGTCCGGCGCCGGCGACGTTCTCCCGCAGATGGGCCACGGAGGAGGTGCCGGGGATCAGCAGGATGTTCGGGGAGCGGCGCAGCAGCCAGGCGAGGGCGACGGACATCGGGGTGGCGCCGAGCCGGCCGGCGACGGCGGAGAGCGTCGTGGACTGGAGCGGGGTGAAGCCGCCGAGCGGGAAGAACGGCACGTAGGCGATGCCGGCCGCCGCGAGTTCGTCGACGAGCGCGTCGTCCCCGCGGTGGGCGAGGTTGTAGAGGTTCTGCACGCAGACCAGGGGCGCGAGCGAACGGGCCTCCGCGACCTGCGCGGGGGTCGCGTTGCTCACGCCCAGGTGACGCACCAGACCCTCGTCGCGGAGCGCGGCCAGGGCCTCGAAGGGCTCGGCGAGCGAGCCCTCGCGGGGGCCGGTGGCGTCGCCGAGGCGGAGGTTGACGACGTCGAGGGCGTCGAGGCCGAGGTCCTCCAGGTTCTCCTCGACGGCGCGGCGCAGCTCCTCGGGGCGGCGGGCGGGGGGCCAGCCGCCGTCCGCGTCGCGGACGGCGCCGACCTTGGTGACGATGTGCGGCGGCTTCCCGGCCGCGGGGCGCAGCGCCTCGCGGATCAGCCGGTTGGTGACGCGGGGGCCGTAGGCGCCGGCGGTGTCGATGTGGGTGATCCCGAGGTCGGCGGCCTCGCGCAGGACGGCGAGGGCGCCCTCGTGGTCGGCGGGCGGGCCCATGACCCCGGGGCCCGCGAGCCGCATCGCGCCGTAGCCGACCCGGGTGACGGTGAGGTCGCCGAGGGTCCAGGTGCCGCCGGGTGGCGTGGAGGAGGTGTGCATGGACCGATCGTGGCCCGGCGGCGGGCGGCGCCGCCAATACCGATGCGAGGCGTCGTGATACCCGGCCGGTATCAGCGGGTACCGTGGGGCCATGGACGAGGTCCCCCTGGAGACGCGCGAGCTGCGGTACTTCGTGGCCGTGGCCGAGGAGCTGCACTTCGGCCGGGCAGCCGAGCGGCTGGGCATGGCGCAGCCGCCGCTGTCCCGGGCGATCCAGCGGCTGGAACGGCGCCTGGGCGTGCGGCTGTTGGCGCGCGACCGGCGGGGCGTCGCGCTGACCGACGCCGGCCGGACGCTGCTGCACGAGGGGCGCGCTGCCCTGGAGGCGACCCTGGCGGCCGGGCGGCGGGCGCGCCGCGCCGGCGCGGAGGGGGGCGCGGGCGAGCGGCTGGTGCTGGCGGTGAAGGCCGGCGCCTTCCACGAGTTGCTGCGGAAGCTGCTCGCCGCCCACGCGGCGGAGCCCGGCTCGGCCGAGGTGGAGGTGGTGCCCAGCGGCGTGTGCGAGCAGGAGGAGATGCTGCGCGACGGGCGCGCCGACGTGGCGCTGCTGCACGTGCCGCCCCGCTCGCTCGCCGGGTTCGACAGCGAACGGCTGTCGACCGAGGGGCAGGTGGCGGTCCTGCCCGCCGGGCATCCGCTCGCGGCGCGCGCGAGCCTGTCGATGGCGGAGGTCGGCGCCGTTCCCGACCTGCCGCTGGCCCGCTGGCCCGGCAGGGACGGCTTTCCGCCGGGGCCGGGGCCCGAGATCCACGACCAGACGCAGCTGGCCCAGCTGATCGCCCTCGGCCGCGCCGCCGCGGTCTTCCCGGAGTCCGCCACCTCCTGGCTGTGGTCCGCGCACGCGGCCGTGCCGCTGGTGGACGCGCCGGAGGTGGCCGGCCACCTCGCCTGGCCGGCGCACAGCCGCTCCCGCGCGCTCGCCGCGCTGGTCCGCACCGCCACCCGGCTGTGATACCCGGGCGGTATCCGCTGGCGCCGCGGCGGGCGGGCCTGAAGTATGGGCCGGATGGCACGACTTCACGACTTCGTCTTCGACGCGGCGCGCCCCTCGGCCGTCGCCCGGTTCTGGGCGGCGGCGCTCGACGGGTACGCGGTGGCACCCTACGACGAGGCCGAGTTGGCCCGGCTGCGGGCGCTGGGCTTCGAGGGGCCGGAGGACGACCCCACGGTGCTGGTGGAGCCGGAGGGCGGCGGCGGGCCGCGCCTGTGGTTCCAGCGGGTGGAGGAGCCGGCGGTCGGCAAGAACCGCGTCCACCCGGACGTGCTGGCCGCCGATGTCGAGGCGGAGGCCGAGCGGTTGACGGGGCTGGGTGCCCGGGTGCTGACCCGCCACGAGGACCATCTGGTGCTGGCCGATCCGGAGGACAACGAGTTCTGCCTCTACCCCGAACGGGACGGGCAGGGCTAGGCCGTCTCTTTCGGGTCTTCGCGGGTCGGTGAACGGCTCCCCCCGGCCTCGCGGCTGGGAGGCGCCCCCGCGACGCGGTGCTCCCCCGGCCCCCGGGGCCCGGGAGGCGCCGGCGTCGCGAGCCCGCGAGGCCCCGGGGAGGAGGCCCCGGGGCACACGGGGCCGCCGCTCCCGGCGCGGTGGGAGCGGCGGCCGTCGCGTCAGCTCCGCACGCCCAGCAGGTGGTCCGTGGCCAGCTGGTCGAGCGCCTCGAAGGCCATGCCGCGCTCGGCGGCGGCGTCCGGGTCGAACTCCTCGAAGGTGGAACGGTCGGCCAGCAGCTCCTCGAAGCCCTCCCCCTCGTCCAGGGTCGGCCTGGCCAGCTCGTCGACGCGGGCGGCGCGCAGCGCCTCCTGGACCTCGGGGTCGGCGCGGAAGCCGGCGGCGCGCTCCTTGAGGATCAGGTAGTTGCGCATGCAGCCGGCGGCCGAGGCCCAGACGCCGTCGATGTCCTCCGTGCGCGGCGGCTTGAAGTCGAAGTGCCGGGGCCCCTCGTAGCCGGCCGCCTCCAGGAGGTCGACCAGCCAGAACGCGGCGCGCAGGTCGCCGCCGCCGAAGCGCAGGTCCTGGTCGTACTTGATGCCGGTCTGGCCGTTGAGGTCGATGTGGAAGAGCTTGTTGGACCACAGCGCCTGGGCGATGCCGTGCGGGAAGTTCAGTCCCGCCATCTGCTCGTGGCCGACCTCGGGGTTGACGCCGAACAGCTCGGGGCGCTCCAGTCGTTCGATGAACGCCAGCGCGTGGCCGACGGTCGGCAGCAGGATGTCGCCGCGCGGCTCGTTGGGCTTGGGCTCGATCGCGAACCGCAGGTCGTAGCCCTTGCTCACCACGTAGTCGGCGAGCAGGTCGAAGGCCTCCTTGAAGCGGTCGAGCGCGGCGCGCACGTCCTTGGCCCCGCCGCTCTCCGAGCCCTCGCGCCCGCCCCAGGCGACGAAGGTCTGGGCGCCCAGCTCGGCGGCGAGGTCGATGTTGCGCAGCACCTTGCGGAGGGCGTAGCGGCGGACGTCGCGGTCGTTGGAGGTGAAGCCGCCGTCCTTGAAGACGGGGTGGGTGAAGAGGTTGGTGGTGACCATGGGCACCACGACGCCGGTGGCGTCCAGGGCCTTCCGGAAGCGGCTGACGTGGCGCTGGCGCTCGTCGGCCGAGACGCCGAACGGGATCAGGTCGTCGTCGTGGAAGGTGACGCCCCAGGCGCCCAGCTCGGCCAGCCGGTTGACCGACTCGACGGGGTCGAGCGCGGGCCTGGTGGCGTCGCCGAACGGGTCGTTCCCCCGCCAGCCCACGGTCCACAGACCGAAGCTGAACTTGTCCTCGGGGGTGGGCTGGAATGACATTGGCGGCTCCTCGGCTCCCCAGTATTTCGTCATGGCTGTTAACAAATTAGTATGCGAGGGCCCACCTTAGGAACCCCCCTCGCCCGTGGCTTACGGAAGGACCGAGCGCGATGACCGCAGCAGAAGGCCCCCTGGTGGTCGGCGTGGACAGCTCGACCCAGTCCACCAAGGTGCTGGTGGTGGACTCCGCCAGCGGCGCCGTGGTCGCCAGGGGCCAGGCCCCGCACCAGGTGACCGCCGCGCACGACAGCGACCCCGAGGTGTGGTGGGAGGCGCTGACCGCGGCGCTCGCCCAGTGCGGGGAGCCGGCGCGGCGCGCCGCGGCCGTCGCGGTCGCGGGCCAGCAGCACGGGCTGGTGACGCTGGGCGCCGACGGCCGCCCGGTGCGCAACGCGCTGCTGTGGAACGACACCCGCTCGGCGCCCCAACGCGACAGGCTGCTGGCCGACTTGGGTGGCCCCGAGGCGTGGGCCGAGCGGGTCGGCAGCGTGCCGGCCGCCTCGTTCACGGTGACCAAGTGGGCGTGGCTGACCGAGCACGAGCCGGACGCCGCCGCCGCGACCCGGGCGGTGCGGCTGCCGCACGACTACCTCACCGGGCGGCTCGCCGGGCATCCGGTGACCGCCGGCACCACGGACCGGGGTGACGTCTCGGGCAGCGGCTGGTGGTCGACGGCGACCGAGAGCTACGACGAGGGCGTCCTCTCCCATGTCGGCCTCGACCCGGCGCTGCTGCCCCGGGTCGTCGGCCAGGGCGAGGCCGCGGGCACGGTCGCCGAGGGGCTGCCGCTGCCCGCCGGCATCCCGGTGGCCGCCGGCACGGGCGACAACATGGCGGGGGCGCTCGGCCTCGGCCTCGTCTCCGGTACCCCGGTGCTCAGCCTGGGCACCTCGGGGACGGTCTACGCGGTCTCCGAGCGCCGCCCGTCCGACCCGACCGGCACGGTCGCCGGCTTCGCCGACGCCGGCTCCGCGTTCCTCCCGCTGGCCTGCACCCTCAACTGCACGCTCGCCGTCGACCGGTTCGCCGCGCTGCTGGGCCGCGACCGGGAGGCGGTGGAGGCCGGCGGGGAGGCCGTGGTGCTGCCGTTCCTCGACGGGGAGCGGACCCCCGACCTGCCCTACGCCTCCGGCCTGCTCCACGGGCTGCGGCACGACACGAGCGCGGGCCAGCTGCTCCAGGCCGCCTACGACGGGGCGGTCTTCGCGCTGTTGAAGGCGCTCGACCTGGTCCTCGACGAGGGGGCCGACCCCGAGGCCCCGATCCTGCTGATCGGCGGCGGCGCCAGGGGCACCGCGTGGCGGGAGACGGTCCGCCGGCTCTCGGGGCGCCCGGTGCGGGTGCCGGTGGCCGAGGAGCTGGTGGCGCTCGGCGCCGCCGCGCAGGCCGCCGGGCTGCTGCTGGGCCGGGAGGCGGCTGCCGTGGCGCGCGACTGGGACACCGCAAGCGGGCCCTCGCTGCCGGCCGTCGCCAGGGACGAGGCGGCGCTGGAGAGGCTGGGGGCGACCCTCGCGGACGCGGACGCGCTGCTGCGGCGCCACTGAGCCGCGGGGCAACGCGGGGTCAACGCCCGCTCAACAGCACGGGAGTCCAGGTGGTCCAACCGGCGCCCACGTCGCAGTCGGCGATGCGTCAGCTCAACCTCTCGCGGGTCCTGCACACGCTCGCCTCCGAGGGGCCGCTCTCGCGCGCCTCGGTGGCCGCCCGCATCGGGCTGACCAGGGCGGCGGTCTCCACCCTGGTGGACGAACTGCTGCGCGGGCGACTGCTGGTGGAGGAGGGGCCGGGACGCTCGGGGTCGGTCGGCCGGCCGGGCAGCCAGCTGCGGCTGACGGACCGGGGACCGTGCGGCTTCGGCGCCGAGATCGGGGTGGACCACCTCGCGGTCTGCGCCGCCGACCTGCGCGGCGAGATCAGGGTCCGGGTGGAGAAGGAGTTCCGCGCCCAGCACCGCCCGCCGGAGGCGGTGCTCGCCGAGTTGCGGGCGCTGGCCCGCCGGGCCCGGGCGGAGGCCGACGGTGTCGGGCTCCGCCCGGCCGGGCTGGCGGTGGCCGTGCCGGGCCTGGTGCCGCGGGACGGCACCACCGTGCTGCGGGCGCCCAACCTGGGGTGGCGGAACGTCGAGCTGGGCGGGCTGCTCCCCGACGACCTCGGCGAGGTCACCGTCCACAACGAGGCCAGCCTGGGCGGGCTCGCCGAGCTGTGGTCGCGCGCCGAGTCGGCGGCCGACGGCTTCGTCTACGTGTCGGCGCAGATCGGCATCGGCGCCTGCGTGGTGCTGGACGGCCAACTCCTCAGCGGCGCCCACGGGTTCGCGGGCGAGTTGGGGCATGTGCCGGTGCGGCCCGAGGGGCCGGCCTGCGGCTGCGGCGGGCGCGGCTGCCTGGAGACCTACGCCGGCGAGGAGGCGGTGCTGCGCGCCGCCGGCATCGAGCCGGGCCCCGGGGTGCGGCTGGGCGCGCTCACCGCGCGCTGCGAGGCGGGCGAGCCGACCGCGCTGCGGGCGGTGCGCCGCGCCGGCACCGCGCTGGGCATCGCGCTCTCCGGCGCGGTCAACCTGCTGGACCCGCGCCGGGTGGTGATCGGCGGCACCCTCACCCGGCTGGCGCCGTGGCTGCTCCCGCCGCTGCGGCGGGAGTTGGGCCGGCGCACGGCGGTGGCGGCCGGCGGCCGGGAGACCCCGCTGCCGGTGACCGCCTCGCCGTTGGGCCCCGACGGACCGCTGCGCGGCGCCGCCGGCCTCGCCGTGCGCACGGCGCTCGACGACCCGGCACGCCTGCTGGCGGCCGGACGGGCCGGTCGAACGGGCTGAGCCGCCCCGGAGAGCGAGGGCGCCCGCGCCTCAACTGCCGCTCGACGGCGTGGACTTGCACGCACGGAAGAACGAGTGACCCCCCGCAGGGGTTGATCGGTTCACCGGATAAGGCGAAAAGCTAGCGCAACGGCCGCTCCGTGACGGGTGGGGCGTCAGGATCGACCCGTGACGAGTGGGCAGCGAACGACGAGCGCGTGGCGAACGTGGCGGAACACCCTCGGCGCCTTCGGCGCCGCCGTGTCGCTGGTGGCCGGGTTCGGGGGGCAGGCGTCGGCGGCCGGGCGGCCGGGCGACTCGTGCGCGATCGCGGGTGAGCCGGTCTTCTGGGACTGCCGCACCCCGGAGCCCGAGCCGACTCCCCCGCCGCCCGAGCCGAGCCCGTCGCCGTCGCCGCCGGCCGAGGAGCCCCAGCCCCCGCCGCCGGAACCGGGTCCCGAGCCCCCGTCCGCGCCCCCGGGCGAAGCGCCAGCGCCGCCGGCCGCCCCGGAGCCCGAGGACCCACCGCCCCCGGCCGGCCCGGAGCCGCCCCCCGGGACTCCCGGGACACCGGACGATCCGGCGCCGCCCGGGGAGCCGGAGGAGCCGGGAGAGCCCGCTCCCCCGCCGCCTGCGGCGACCCTGCCGCTGTCGGCGGCCGTCCGCACCGTGTCCGCCGCTCCGCCGCCCGCCCCGAAGCAGTCGGTGGTCAGCCGGATGCTGCTGGTCGTCACCCCCGCGGTCCTGGCAGCCGCCGCGCTCCGCCCCCGTTCCCGTGCCCGTTCCCGCGTCTCGTAGCCCCAGGGAGACCGTTCGATGTCCGAATGGCTGGTCCTCACCCTCGCCGTCCTCGCCACCTGCTCGGTGGTGCTGATCGTCGCCGTACTGCGGCAGCGGCGGCAGAGCACACGGCAGGACGACCCGAGCGAGACACCCGACGTCATCGAGTACATGACGATGATGATCGGCGTGGTCTACGCGATCGTGCTGGGCCTGGCCATCGCCGGGGTCTGGGAGGAACGGTCCGCCGCCGACGAGTGGGTGCGGCAGGAGGCCCAGGGACTGCACGAGATGACCGAGCGCGCCGCCGTCTTCCCCGACGAGCACGCGACGGAGATCCGCGCGGCGGTCGACTCCTATGTCGCGCAGACCGTCGGCCCGGAGTGGGACCACATGCTGGACGCCAACGAACTCACGGACGAGGGCGAGGAGTTGCTCGCGTCGCTGCGCGAGACCGTCGCCGAGCGCGAGCCGACCACCCTCGCCGAGGTCACCGCCTACCAGGCGCTGCTCGACGAGGCGGCGGACGTCGACGAGGCGCGGGCCGGGCGCGGCCAGAGCGCGGAGTCCACCATGCCGGCCGTGGTGTGGGTCGGGCTGCTGGCGGGCGCGGCGGTGACCGTCGGCATGGTCTTCACCCTCCAGATCCAGCGCTCCGGCAGGGAGTTGCTGCTGGCCGGGCTCTTCAGCGCGCTGATCACCTTTCTGCTCTTCCTCATCTGGTACTTCGACGCGCCCTACGCCCGCGCGCTCGGCGACTCCACGGAGGCGTTCCAGAACTTCTTCCCCGAGGTGACCGGCGGGTAGCCCCCGCCACGAAGGCCGGTCGGCCCCCTGAGGGGGCCGTGCCGCGCTTAGCATGAGCGGATGAGTTGCCTGTTCCCGGCCTTGGACGTCGCTCCGGCCAAGCCCGCGCTGCACTTCGGTGACCAGATACTCGACTACCCGGCGCTGCGCTCGGCGGCCCTCACGCTCGCCGAGACGCTGCGCGACCAGTCCCGGGTCGCGGTGTGGGCGACCCCGACGCCCGGCACCGCCGTCGCGGTGGTCGCCGCCCTGTCGGCCGGCGTGCCGGTGGTCCCGCTCAACCCGCGCAGCGGGGCGCGGGAGCTGGCCCATGTGGTCGGCGACAGCGAGCCCTCGCTGGTGCTGGCCGAGCCCGGCGCCGAACTCCCGCCGGCGCTCGCGGAGTTGCCGGTGGTCGCGGTGGCCGTCGAGGCGGCGGGCGACGGCCGGGAGCCGCCCGCCGCGCCCGCCGTCGACCCCGAGCAGCCGGCGCTGGTCGTCTACACCTCGGGCACCACGGGGCCGCCCAAGGGCGTGTCGCTCTCCCGGCGGGCCGTGGCGGCCACGCTCGACGCGCTCGCCGACGCCTGGGACTGGACCGGTGACGACGTGGTGGTGCACGGGCTGCCGCTCTTCCACGTGCACGGGTTGGTGCTGGGCGTGCTGGGCCCGTTGCGGCGCGGTGGGACGGTGCGCCATCTGGGCCGCTTCTCGGCGGACGGGGTGCGTTCCGCGCTGGCCTCGGGCGGCACGATGCTCTTCGGGGTGCCGACGATGTACCACCGGCTGGCCGAGGCGGCGGAGCGGGACGGCGCGCTGGCCGGGGCGCTGGCCGGGGCGCGGCTGCTGGTCTCCGGCTCGGCGCCGCTGCCACTGACCGACCACGAGCGGATCTGGCGGGCGACCGGCCGCCGGGTCGTGGAGCGTTACGGGATGACGGAGACGCTGATGAACACCAGCGTCCGCGCGGACGGCCCGCCGGCGACCGGCACGGTCGGGGTGGCGCTGCCGGGCGTCGAGGTGCGGCTGGCGGACGACGCGGGGCGCCCGTTGGAGGCGGGGGACGGCGAGACGGTCGGCGAGATCCAGGTGCGCGGCCCGAACCTCTTCAGCGGCTATCTCAACCAGCCGGAGGCGACGGCCGGCGCGTTCGACGCGGAGGGCTGGTTCCGCACCGGGGACGTCGCGACGCGGGACTCCACGGGCGGCTACCGGATCGTGGGGCGCCGTTCGACCGACCTGATCAAGAGCGGCGGCTACAAGATCGGCGCGGGCGAGATCGAGAACGTGCTGCTGGCGCACCCGGGCGTGGCCGAGGCCGCTGTGACGGCCGCGCCCGACCCCGACCTGGGGGAGCGGGTGGTGGCCTGGGTGGTGCCGAGGGATCCCGAAGCCCCGCCCACGCTGGAGGAGTTGAGCGAGCACGTGGTCGGTCAGCTGGCGGCGCACAAGCGTCCGCGCGAGGTGCGGTTCCTGGCGGCGCTGCCGCGCAACGAGCTGGGCAAGGTGCTCAAGCGGGAGCTGGTGTGAGCCGGACCGCCCGCCCCGCGCGGGAGTTGCTGGAGCTGCTGGCGCCGGGCGCGGCGCCGCTGCCGGTCAGGGACGGCGCCGGGCCGGTGGACGGGCCGCTCGGCTGGCCCGGTTACGACGCGAGCAGGCGGCGGGCGGCTGAGCGTTCCGGCGCCTCGGAGTCGGTGCTGGCGCGGGTCGGGCGGGTCGGCGGGTGCGAGGCCGTGGTGCTGGCCTTCGAGTTCGGCTTTCTGGGGGGGTCCATCGGCCGCGCGGCCGGGGAGCGGATCGGGGCCGCGCTGCGCACCGCGCGCGACCTGGGGCTGCCGGTCGTCTCGCTGCTGGCCTCGGGCGGGACCCGGGTCCAGGAGGGGATGCACGCCCTGACCCAACTCCAGGTGATCGCACGGGAGATGGTGCGGCTCCGGGACGCCGGGCTGCCGCATCTGGCGGTGCTGGCCGGTCCGGTGACCGGCGGCGCCTGGGCGACGTTGGGCGCGGGTGCCGACGTGCGACTGGCGCTGCCGGAGGTGCAGGTGGGCTTCTCGGGCGCCCGGGTCAGGCCGCCCGACGCCGACCCGGCGGCCTACACCGCGCGGGCGCAGGCCGCCGTCGGCCAGGTGGACGCGCTGGTGCCGGCCGAGGAGCTGCCGGGGGCGGTCGCCGGGTGGCTGGCGCTGCTGACCCGGCCGGCCAGGGGGCCCGTCGAGCCGCCACGGCCGCCGCGCGGGGCCGAGCCGCCGCGCACCGGCTGGGAGGCGGTGACCAGGGCCAGGGCGGCGGACCGGCCGGGCGTGCGCGCCTATCTGGCGGTCGCCTTCGACCGGCTGGCGCCGCTGGCCTGCGTCGATCCGGGGCTGCTGGTCGGCTTCGGGGAGAGCGGCGGGCGGGCCGCCGGCTATGTCGCCCAGCTCGGCACGCGCACCACGCCCGCTGGTTTCCGGTCGGCGACGCGGCTGATCCGCCTCGCCGACCGGCTGTCCGTTCCGGTGCTCACCCTGGTCGACACCCCGGGCGCCGCCAACGACGAGGCAGCGGAACGGGACGGGGTGGGCGCGGCGATCGCCGAGACGATCACCGCGCTGGCGGGGTGCCGGGTGCCCGTCACGACGCTGCTGGTCGGCGAGGGCGGCTCGGGGGGCGCGGTGGCGCTGACCGCGCCGGACCGGACCTGGGTGGCGCCGGAGAGCTACTACTCGGTGCTGGCGCCTGAGCCGGCGGCGGCCGTACTCAAGCGCGACGCCTCCGACCCGGCCGTGGTGGCGGAGGTCGCCGACCTGCTGCGGCTGCGCCCGGGCGACCTGGTCGCGATGGGGCTGGCCAGGGGCGTCGTGGGGTGACCGTGCTCCGCGTGGCGGGGGTCTACGCCCCGGCGCCGGCGATGCCGACGGCGCGGGCCAACCGGCGGTAGGAGTCCAGCTGTTGGGCCGGGTCGTGGGTGGCGAAGGTGACCATGACCTCCTCCGCCCCGGTCGCGGCGACCAGCTCGGCCAGGCGCGCGGCGACGGTGGCCTCGGTGCCGCTGACCTGCCCGGCCAGGGCGTCGCCCAGATAGCGGTCCTCGCGTTCGGTCAACCGGCGCCCCGCGACCTCCTCCGGCGGCGGGAGCGGGGGGAAGTCGCCCCGGGTGCGGGAGTGGACCACGGCCCACGCCTCGGGGAGCTGGCGGCGGCGGGCCTCCTCCTCGGTCGCGGCGACGGCCACGTTGACGGCGAGCAGCAGCCGGGGCCGGTCCCCGGCGGTGCGCGGGGTGAAGCGCGCCCGGTAGCGGTCGGCGGTCTGACGGGTGCGTTCCCGGTCGGCCGAGGCGGCCAGCACCAGCGGGAGGCCGAGGTCGGCCGCGGTGTCGGCGCCGGCGCGGCCGGCCAGCACGAACGCCGGCACGGCGACGCCCTGCGCCGGCACGGCGCGCACCGGGCCGGTGCCGTCGAAGTAGCGCAGCAGCTCGGCGAGTTGGGCGGCGAAGTCCTCCATGGCCTCGCGTTCGGTGCCCAGCGCGCGCCGCACCGCGCCGGTGAAGCCGACGGAACGGCCGAGCCCCATGTCGATCCGGTCGGGGAAGAGGGAGGCGAGGACCCCGAACTGCTCGGCGACGACCAGCGGCGGGTGGTTCGGCAGCATCACTCCCCCCGTGCCGACCCGGATGCGGGAGGTGGCGGAGGCCACGGCGGCGGCCAGCACGGTGGGAGCGGCGCCCGCGACGCCGGGCACGGCGTGGTGCTCCGCGACCCAGAAGCGGTGGTAGCCGAGCCGTTCGACCTCCCGCGCGAAGTCGACCGTGCCGCGCAGCGCCTCGGCCGGCGGGCGCCCGGCGCGCACCAGCGCGCGGTCCAGCACGGACCAGCGGGTCGCGGCCAGGGCCCGGGGCGGCGGCGGAACGGGGTCGGGCGGGGTGCTCATGTTCCGTGGGAACGCCTGGCGCGCCCTCACGATTCCCGCCCCGCAGGAGGGGCCGGCGTGGGGCGAACGGTGCTCAGTTCGCCGTGAGGTCGCCGGCCGGGCTGGTGGTCTCGACGGGGTCAACGCCGGCGAGACGGCACATGGAGACGAAGAGGATCAGCGGTTGGCTGTAGGGGATGCCGTGGTGCGGCCAGTGGATCAGCCGGGGCGCCCACAGGCCCTCCCCGGCCCACTCGGGCGGCGCGGCGACGGCGAGCCGCACGTCGGTGAGGTAACGGGAGGGAGCCGGCCAGCGCATACCGGTCTGGGAGCCGGTCGGCACCGGCCACCACCAGCTGGTGCCCACGGAGAAGATGGCGCCGGGGCGGGGCAGGGCGCCCAGTACGCGCAGGCCGTCCTCCCTGGGCATCTCGACGACGTCACTCTCCAGCCAGCCGGGGCGGCGGCTGTGCAGGGCCCGCAGATGGCGCGGGCGGGAGGCGGGGTGGGTGAGGGAAACCATGGGGTGGCGTCAGGACCTCTGCTCGGTGGGGGCGGCGGGGGCGACGGATGGGGTGGGGCGCCGGGGGGCGCGGCCGGTCGCCGCGTCCATCTCCCAGTCTGCCCGCGGCACTTCGGCCCAGACGCGCTGGCCGGTACCGGGTCCTTCGGCGACCACGCCCCAGCGCAGGGTGAGGGCGTCGACGAGGGCCAGACCCCGTCCGCACTCGTCCTCCTCGGCCGCGGCGCGGCGGCTGGGGCCCTCGGCGCCGGCGTGCTCGTCGGTGATCTCGACGCCCAGCACGTCCCCCCGGTCCCACAGGCGCGCGCCGACAGTGGCGCTGGCGGTGTGGCGCACGGCGTTGGCGACCAGTTCGGAGACGACCAGCTCCACGGTCCGCGCGGTCTCCTCCGGCACGCCCCAGGAGGCCAGCGCGCCCCGCACCCGGCGGCGCGCCTCGCCGGCGGCTCTCAGCTCGGCCGGGAGTCGGAAGCCGACCTCACCGGCGGCGGATCGCGGGAAACGCTGGGGGGCCGCGGCGGTGAGGGGAGACATCAGCGCTGCCTTTCTCTGCGGATGCGCACACTGAACCCGCCAACACCCGAGCGAAGAGGGGTGGTTCCTCCGCGTTCGGCCACGGGTCACGCCGGGGTAAACGCCTTCCTACTCACTGTCGCACTGCCAAGTTCAGTCCGCAATAGGTAACTTGCAATTTGCATATCGCCACTGTCACAACTGCGAAACGGAGGGGGCGGAACGGTCACGAGCCGCCAGCCGGGCCCTCATCTCCGGCCGGGCGCGCGGGCGTTCCGCCGCATCCCTCCTCCAGCAGGCCCGCGTCGTGGACCAGCAGCGCGATCTGGGTGCGGTTGGCGAGGTCGAGCTTGGTGAGCAGGCGCGAGACATGGGTCTTGACGGTAGGCACCGACAGGTAGAGCGACGCGGCGATCTCCGCGTTGGACTTGCCCTGGCCGACCAACAGCGCCACCGCGCGCTCCCGCTCGGCGAGGGACTCGACCCGGCGCCGCGCACCGCGGCGTTCCCGGCCCGAGCCGGCGACCTGGGCGATCAGGCGGCGGGTGACGGCGGGTGAGAGCACCGGCTCGCCCTCGGCGACCCGGCGGACGGCGTCGACGATCTCGCGCGGCGGGGTGTCCTTCAGCACATAGCCGGCCGCGCCGGCGCGCAGGGCGCGCAGCACCTGCTCGTCGGCCTGGAACGTGGTCAGCATCATCACCTCGGGCGCCGCGCCCGAACGGCGCAGCCGCTCGGTGGCGGCCAGCCCGTCCAGGCCCGGCATCCTGACGTCCATCAGCACCACGTCGGGCCGGTGCTCGGCCACCAGGGCAGGCACCTCGGAGCCGTCGGCCGCCTCGCCGACCACCGTGATGTCCTCCGCAGCGCCCAGCATCAGCCGCAGCCCCGAGCGCACCAGCGGATCGTCGTCCACCAGCAGCACACCGATCGTCATGGGGGCCACGGTAGCCACGCCACGAGGTGGAAGCCATCCCGGTCGCCGGTGTGCTCCAACCGGCCGCCGGCCAGGGCGACTCGCTCCCCCAGCCCGGTCAGCCCCGCGCCGGCGCCCGGCACCCGGACCGCCGGGGCGGCGGTGAGCCGGTTGTCGACCCGCACGGTCAGCCCGGCGCCCGGGCCGCCCTCGACGGTGACCTGGGCCTCGGCCCCCGGGGCGTGCTTGCGGACGTTGGTCAGCGCCTCCTGGACCACCCGGTAGGCGGTGCGGCCGACGGCCGGCGGCGGGACCTGGCCCGGCGCGGTGCGCCGCTCCAGCCGGACCGGGGTGCCGGCGCTCCGCGACTCCTCGGCCAGGCGCGGCAGGTCCTCCCACGTCGGCTGCGGCCTGGGGGCGCCGGCGTCGCCGGGATCCCCGGGGGCGCCGCGCAGCACGCCGATGACGTCCCGCAGCTCCTCCAGCGCCTGGTGCGCGGAGGAACGGATGACGGCCGCCGCCTCGCGGACCTGCTCGGCGGGGGCGTCCGGATGGAACTCAAGCGCCCCCGCGTGGACGCTCAGCAGCGACAGCCGGTGCGCCAGCACGTCGTGCATCTCGCGGGCGATGGCCTCCCTGGTGCGGCGCTGCGCCTGCTCGTAGAGGGTCTCCCGCAGCCGCCTGCGGTAGCGCACCGACAGCCCCCAGGAGACCACCGCGGTCATCACGACCAGCATCATCGCGACGGACGCGGTGTCCGAGAGCGAGGACTCGGGGCGCTGGGCGACGTTGAACGGCATCAGCAGCAGCTTGACGACCACCAGCCACACCAGGGTGCGGGTGCGGCAGTGCACGGCGACGGTGAACAGCGACGCCAGCATGGGGCCCGCCATGGCGTGGGACGGGAGCGCCAGCGCCTGGATGACCAGGGCCACCGCCAGCGGGTGGCGGCGGCGCCACCACAGCAGGCCGCAGGCGAGGGCGGCGACGACCTGGTCCAGGACGACGATGTCGGGGTCCTCGTGGGTCTCGCCGGCCAGCACCCCGGAGGTGAGGACGGTGGTGACGGCGGCGAGGCCGATCATGGCCAGGTCGACCGCCAGCTGCCGGCGGTCCTCCTCGTGGCCGCCGCGCGCGGCCCACTCCCTCACTCCCACAGGTCCCGAACGTACCGGCGGGGCTTCGGCGCCGCGCCCTTCCCCGGCGGCTTCGATACCTTCGTCAACGGCGGGCGACGATGGTCGCGACCGCCGGCGACCTTCGGCCGACGCGGCGCGGCGGCCGGCCTCCCTAGCGTTTCGGCCATGCGGAAGATTCTCGGTCTCCTCAGCTTCGTACTGCTGACCCAGGGCGCGGGCAGCCTGGTCCACTACTTCCTCGACTGGTTCGACCTGTGGACCGTGGTGCACCGGGTCGGCTTCCTCGACGGCTACGAGGTCTTCGCCTCGGTGGTGCTGCTGGTGCTGGGGCTGCTGGTGGGCGCGGTCTCCGACCGCTTCGGGTGAACGGCGGGGAAGTCCACGACCCGGTCGCACCAGCGGCGCAGCAGCACCCGGTCGTGCCCCACGGCCAGCAGCGCGGCGCCGGAGGCGGCGCGGTACTCCTCGACGACGGCGACCAGCGCGGCCGTGGTGGAGGCGTCCAGCATGGCGGTCATCTCGTCGCAGACCAGCAGCGCCGGGCGGAGCAGCAACGCCCTGGCGACACAGGCGCGTTGCAGCTGCCCGTCGCTGACCTGGTGGGGATGGCGGGTCAGCAGCTCGGGGGTGAGTCCCACGTCCGTCGCCAACTCGTCGACGCGGGCGGAGAGTTCCTCACCCCGACCGGTGGCGTGCGCGGGTGCCGCGATCAGCTGGCGGAGCGTCATCCTCGGATCGGCGGCCAGCCGAGGCTGCTGGAAGACCAGGCCGACGGAGGTGCGTTGCTCCCGGGGCGCGCGGAAGCGGAAGCCGCCGGCCGGACGGCCGGCGAGTCGGACGGTGCCGGCGTAGGGGCGGTGCAGCAGCGCGGCGACCCGGGCGAGCGTGGACTTGCCGCAGCCGCTCGGGCCGAGCAGCCCGACGGCCTCGCCGTCGGCGACCGCCAACGACAGCTCCCGCACCACGGGGGCGCGGCGGTCGTAGCCGGCGGTGATCCGTTCCAGCTCAAGCACGGGCGGCCTCTCGCGGGTGGTGGCAGGCGACGCCGCCGGTCGGGGTGGGAGGGGCGCCGCACGCTTCGGTGGCCGCCGGGCAGCGGGGGGCGAAGGCGCATCCCGCGGGCAGCGCGTCCAGCTCGGGCGGCATCCCGGGGATCGGCGTGAACGCGCGCTCCGGCAGCGCGTCCAACAGGCCGGCCGCGTAGGGGTGCCGGGGACCCGGATCGCCGAAGAAGGCGTCGGCGCCGGTGAGTTCGACGATCCGCCCGGCGTACATCACGGCGACCCGGTCCGCGATCCGCTCGGCGGCGGCCAGGTCGTGGGTGATCACCAGCAGCGCCCGGCCGTCGTCGACATGGCGGCGCAGCTCGTCCACGGTGCGGTCGACCAGGTCGCGGTCGAGCCCGGTGGTCGGCTCGTCGGCGATCAGCAGCGGGGCGTCCCCGACCAACGCCAGCGCGGTCGCGGCGCGTTGGGCGAGCCCGCCGGAGAGCTGGTGCGGATGGCGGTCCAGGTGGTCGAGGGGGAACGCCGCGCGCTCCGCCGCCCGTTCGCCGGCGGCCCGCAGCCCGGAGCGCCGCACGCCGGTGATCTCCCTGACGGTCTCCTCCAGTTGGGAGCGGACGGTCCGCACCGGGGTGAGGTGGGCGGAAGGGCTCTGCGGGATCAGGCCGAGGCGGCGACCGCGCACGGTGCGCGAGAGCGTCGCCTGGTCGGCGGTGAGCAGGTCGGGCCCGTCGGGCGCCAGCCGGGCGCCGCCGCGGACCATGGCGTTGGCCGGAAGCAGCCCCAGCAGGGCCGAGGCGAGCACGGACTTGCCGCAGCCGCTCTCCCCCACCAGCGCCAGGCACTCGCCGGCGGCCAGGTCGAAGGAGACGCCGTCGACGGCCGCCACGTCGCGCCCGCCGGGCATCAGGAACCGCACCGAGAGCCCCGCCACGCTCAGCAGCGGCTCGCCCGCCGGGGACCGGGGGGCGGGCGGCGCGGGACGGGCGGTGGGGGGTGCCTCGGTCACAGGACCAGCTCCGATCGGCGGCGTGGGTTGATCCGTTCGCGCCACAGCCCCGCGGCTCCGGCGACGGCCAGGGTGGTGACCACGATGAACAGCCCGGGGAAGAGCGTCGGCCACCAGTCGCCGGCCGCCAGCGAGCCGCGCGCGCCGTTGATCATGGTGCCCAGGCTCGCCTGGTGCGCGGGGATGCCGAGCCCGAGGAACGACAGCGCCGACTCGTGCCACACCGCGTGCGGCACCATCAGCACCGCCGCGAGGCCCGCCTGCGGCAGCACGGCGGGCAGCAGGTGGCGCCCGGCCACCCGCAGCCGGGAGGCGCCCCCGGAGATCGCGGCGTCCACGAACGGCCGGGAGCGCAGCGAGTGGACCTCGGCGCGCACGATGCGCGCGGTGGAGACCCAGTGCGTCAGCCCGACGGAGGCGACCACCGGCCAGACGCCCGGCCGGAACATCGCCACGATGAAGACGCCCATCAGCAGGTGCGGCACGGCGGTGAACGTGTCGACGACCCGCATCAGCACCCGGTCGAACCAGCCGCCGACCGCCCCGGCCAGACAGCCGAGCGCCAGCCCGATGAGGCTGGCCACCAGCGCGGCGACGAGCCCCACCAGCAGCGAGACCCGCAGCCCGTAGACGCTGCGCAGCAGCAGGTCCCGGCCCATGTCGTCGGTGCCGAACGGGTGCTCGGCGGAGGGCGGCAGCAGCTTGGCCGTGAGGTCGACGGCCTGCTGGTCCAGCGGGAAGAACACCGGCACCAGCAGCACCGCCAGCGCCGCGAGCCCCACCAGCGCGCAGGAGGCGACGGCCCGCACCCGGCGGGTGCCGCGCCGCGCGCCGCCCACGCGGCGCCAGCGGGCCCCGGCGGGCCCCGGGCCGGTGGTCGGAGCGGTTTCCTGTGCCATGGCGGTCACATCTCGTTCAGATCAACGCGCGGATCGGCGAGCCCGTAGAGCAGGTCGGCCAGCAGGTTGCCGGCCAGCACCGCGAGCGCCGAGAGTGCGGTGAGCGCGGCCAGCAGCGGAAAGTCCGTCGCCGTGGCCGCGCGCACGGTGGCCGAGGCGATGCCCGGCCAGCTGAAGACGGTCTCCACCAGCAGCGCCCCGGTGATCAGCTCGGGGATGCGGGTGCCGACCAGGGTCAGGACGGGCAGCAGCCCGGAGCGCAGCCCGTGGCCGAGCAGCACCGTCCGTTCGCTCACCCCCCGCGCCCGCGCCCCGCGCACCGGGTCCTCGTGCAGCGCGTCGGTGACGCCCTGGCGGACGTAGAGCACGAACCACGGCAGCTGCGAGATGGTCAACACGGCGGCCGGCAACGCCAGATGACTCAGCAGCCCGCCGGCCGTCACGGTGTCGCTGCCCGCCTCGGTGAGCCCTCCCGCGGGCAGCACGTCGAGTTGGAGCGCGAAGAGCCAGATCGCCAGCAGCGCCAGCCAGAACGGCGGGGCCGCCTGGAGGGTGTAGCCGAGGGAGGTGACGACCCGGTCCAGCCAGCCGCCCTCCCGCCGGGCGGCGAGCACGCCGAGCGCGGTGCCCAGCAGCACGGAGCCGACGAACGCCACCGCGCACAGCAGCAGCGACCAGCCGATCCGTTCGGCGATCACCTGGGAGACCGGCTGCCGCAGCGCCAGGGACTGCCCGAGGTCACCGCCGAGCGCCGAGGTGAGCCAGCTCCACCACTGCTCGACGAAGGTCCCGTCGGGCGAGAGGTTCTCGCGCAGCGCGTCCAGCGTCTCCTGGGAGACGCCCGAGCTCTCCCCGACATAGCGCCGCACCGGGTCGAACGGCGAGGCCGCCGCGACGGCGAACATCCCGAGCGTCACCACGGCCAGCACCGGGACGGCGGCCAGCGCCCGCCGCCCCACCAGCCGCGCCACCGCGGGCCAGGGCACGGTCACGGACGCACGCGCCAGTCCTCCACGTTCCACCAGGGGCCGTGCCCGAGGCCGTGGTCGTGCGGCTCGACCTGGGTGGTGACCCCGTCCCAGGCGTCGGCCATCACATAGACGTGGTCGACGTGCGTGAGGAAGGTGTAGCCGGGGTCCTCCCGCAGCTCGTGCTGCACCGTCTCGTAGGCGGCCTCGCGCTCCGCCCGCTCGGCGCCGCGCCGGCCGGCGTCCAGCGCCTCGTCGACGGCGTCGTTGCGGTAGTGGGCCATGTTGTTGTAGCCGTTCCCCGCCAGCTCGGAGTAGAGCAGGTTGTACAGCTCGAAGTCGGGGTCGGTGGGCTCGCCGCCGCCGGCGAGGACCGCGTCCTCGGCGAGGCGGCCGTCGATGACCTCCCAGGAGCCGGACTCCACGGTGATGTCGACGCCGATCTCCTTGGCGTCCGAGGCGTAGGCCAGGGCGTGCTCCTGCCGCAGCCGGTCGCCCGCCGGGTACCAGAGGGTGAACGCGGCGCGCTGCCCTTCCCGTTCGCGCACCTCGCCGTCGAGGGTCCAGCCGGCCTCGTCCAGCAGGCGGCCGGCCTCCTCCGGGTCGTGGTCGCGCTCGGTGCCCTCGGCGAACCAGGGGCTGGCCGTGGGAATCGCGCTGTACGCGGGGTGGCCGGCGCCCAGCAGGATGCTGTCGACCATCAACTCCCGGTCGACGGCGAGGTCCAGGGCGCGCCGGATGGCGGTGTCGCCGGTGACCGGGTTGTCCGTCGGCAGGGTCACGGCGCGGAAGTCGGCGCTCTCGGCGGTGACGGTGGTCATCCCGTCCTCGTCGGCGAAGCCCTCGGCGAGGTTGGGCGGGAGGACGGCGGCGTCCAGGTCGCCGGAGCGCAGCCGGGTCGCGCGCACGTCGTCGTCGGGGATGACGGCCATGGTGACCCGTTCGACCTCGGGCGCCCCGCCCCAGTAGTCGGGGTTGGCGGTCAGCGAGATGCGCTCACCCGGCGACCAGTCGGTGAGCGTGTAGGGGCCGGTGCCCACGGGCTCGGTGTTGTAGGGGCCGGTGTTGACGTCCTGCTCGCCGGCGATGTGCCGGGCGGCGATGGGCAGCACGGTGCGCTCGGCGAACGCGGCGTACGGGTACTTGAGGGTGAAGACCACCTCGTGGTCGCCCTCGGCCTCGACGCTCTCGATGGCGTCCAGCTCGCCCCTGGCCGCGTTGTTGGTGCCCTCGTCGAGGACCGTCTCGTAGGTGAAGACGACGTCGGCCGAGGTGAACGGCTCGCCGTCGCTGAAGGTGACGTCGTCCCTGAGCGGGAAGCGGTAGGTCAGCCCGTCCTCGCCGACCTCGGGCAGCTCGGCGGCGAGGGCCGGCTGGAGCTCCAGGGCCTCGTCGCGGCGGAGCAGCCCGTCGAAGATCTTGGAGTTTCCGTCCTTGCCGTAGCCGAGCAGCGGGCTCAGCGTCTCGGGCTCGTTGGCGATGCCCACCACCACGCTGTCCCGGCCGCCGTCGGCGGTGTCCCCGCCGCCGTCGTCGCCGGGGGCCGAGCAGCCGGCGACGGCGGCCAGCGCGGCCACCGTCCCCGCCACGGCACCGTCACGGACCCGCCTGCGGACCGTCATCACCCACACCCCTGCCGAGCGTCACATCAGTTGTTATTGCGAAACACTCGCAATTAAAACAGGTGATCGGGTGGCCCTGTCCAGAGGTGCCCGGCCGCTTCCCGGGGGACCCGCGGCGGAACGGGGAACCGTTCCGCCGCCGTTTCCGCCGCCGCCCCGGCGTTTCCGCCGCCACACCGGTGTTTCCGCCGCCGCCCCGGCGCGGGAGCCCCGGTTCCGTTGCCGTTCAGCCGGTCGGCGCCAGCCCGCGCCCGGCCAACCACGCCAGCTGCCGCGCCTGCTGGTCCGAACCACCGCCCGCGTGGTCGGAGAACTCCCAGACCGTGATGTCCTTCTCGCCCCGGTAACGGTTGTACGCCGCGTAGACCGTCGACGGCGGGCAGACCGGGTCCATCAGCGCCACGCTGAACAGGGCGGGCGCCGTCGCGCGCGCGGCGAAGTGCTGGCCGTCGAAGTACGCCAGCACGTCGAACACCCGCGCGGGCTCGCCCCGTTGGTGCGCGCCCAGATAGGTCACCAGCTCGGGGTAGGGCCCCGCGCTCGCGGTGTCGGCCCCGCGCCGGTAGTGGCACAGGAACGGCACGTCCACCAGCGCGCCCGCCACCCCCTCCCCCAGCAGCCCGGCCACGGCCAGGGTCAGCCCGCCGCCCTGGCTGCCGCCCGAGACGACCACCCGCTCCGGGTCGACGGCCGGGTGCGCGCGCAGCGCCTCCACGGCGCGCACGCAGTCGGTCATCAGCCGGCGGTAGTAGTAGTCCTCGCGGTCGGCTATGCCGCGCGTCATGAAGCCGCGCACCCACTGCGGGGCGGACGACGTGTCCGCGTCGGGGGTCTCGTGGCCCTGGCCCCGGCTGTCGACCACCAGGTGGGCGTAGCCGGCGGCGCTCCACAGCAGGCGGTCCAGGTGCGACCCGCGCCCACCGCTGTACCCCTGGTAGGTGACGACGGCCGGCAGCGGGCCCGGGGCGTTCCTCGGCAGCAGCAGCCAGGCGGCGACGGGCTCGCCGGCCCAGCCGGGAAAGCGGACGTCGAAGACGTCGACCGAGGCCAGCGGCGAGTCGGCCACCGGCCGGTACTCCGCCTCCACCCCCTCCCCCGCCGCTCTCGCGGCGTCCAACGTCCCGGACCAGAACTCGGCGAAGTCCGGGGGCGATTGGAGCCCCGAGTCGTAACGCCGCAGTTCCTCCAACGACAGATCGGTCAGCGCCACGGCCGACCTCCCTTCCCGACCGCGCCCGCCTCGGGCCGGCCAATGATCGACGGCGGAAAGCTACGGCCCGCTTCCCCGCACGTCAACGACCTGTCCGGGGTTCGGTCCGCCCCCGCGCCGGGGCCCGCCCCGGCCGGGCGGACGGGGCGGGCCCGGGTGCCGTGTCGGGAGGGCGCCACCACGCGCCGCTGGCGGGGGCCGGAGCCCCGGGTTTTCCCGTGACGGCACCGCGCTGAGCGCGCCTCCCGCCGGCCCCCTCCACGGGTTGAGCGAGCACCCCCGCCCATGCGGTATGGTTCTACCGCGCGCTGATCGAGGGCAAAGCCCCAGATCAGGCGGGCACCGGGACGTGGCGCAGTTTGGTAGCGCACTTGACTGGGGGTCAAGGGGTCGTGGGTTCAAATCCCGCCGTCCCGACGGTGTCGAAGGTCCGCTGAGCGGGGAGGTTTCCTCCCGACTCAGCGGGCCTTTCGTCGTTCCCGGTCAAGGACTACCGCACCACTCGGAGATGGCCACCCGTCCCCGTCTTGGGGACCAGGGGGGAGCGCGCCCGGACGATTCCCCATCAGGTGACTGTTGAGCGCCTCTCCTACCTGGAGAATCGAGTCGTTGCTCGGGCGCGGGTAGCGCTGCGTGGTGGCCAGCGACCGGTGCCCGGCGATCTGCCGCGCAACGTGCACCGCAACGCCGGCGTCGGCCATCCACGTCAGCCCGGTGTGCCGTAGGTCGTGGCGACGCAGGTGCTCGTACCCGAGCGCGACGACCACCTCGTCCCAGTGCGTGGCGTCCCGCAGGATGGCCGTTGTGATGCGCCCGCCCCTCGGCCCGGTGAACAGGCGGAGCCATCGGCTTGCCCTCCAGCACGTCCAGACGCCGCGCGACCATCGGCCGGATCGCGGGAATGATGAGTACCGGGCGCCGCCGTTTCCCCTTGGTTCCCTTGTCGAGCGGACCGCCTGGTCCGGGGGTCGTCTGCCGGCAGACCGTCCAGATCCACCGTGAACGGTCGATCTCCTGGCCTCGGAGCCCGCAGCCCGGAGACCTCGCCGATGCGCGTGGCCGTGCAGGCGGCGAAGCGCACGACGTCACCCCAACCCTCGTAGCGGTCGGCGGAGCGGGCGACCAAGGCGTTCGCCAATTCGTCCAGGGCGTCCCAGTCATCCAACGCCGGCGCGCGAGGATCGTCGAGTTCCTCCTCAGCCTGGTGGAACTCGCGCTGCCAGCCGGTCACCCGGGCCGGGTTGGCGTCGATCAGTCCGACCCGAACGGCCTGCTCGAAGACCCTGGCCATGACGGCGAGGGTGTTCTTGATGGTCGCCATACCGTGACCGTCTGCCACCCAAGGCCGGGCTGGTCGTAGCGGGTCACGATCTGTGCCGGGCTCTCCACCAGGTTGGCGCGCTGTCCCGCGTTGAGCCCTTCAGCGAAGGTCCGGAGCAGGCGGGCGGTCCCGACCCAGGCATTGTCGGGCGCGTGGTTGGTGGTCTGCTGGGCCAGTTGGTTGATGGCGTTGATGGTGTCGCTGTCGGCGGCCTCGGGGTGGTGTGTGCGCCAGTAGGCCAGTGTCAGGGTACGGGTGGCGGCCAGGGCTTGGTGGAGTTCTTCGGCTTCTTGCTGGCGCCGTCGGCGCCGCTGTTCGTTCAGCGTCTCCTCATGCAGCCGCCGTTCGAGGGCAGTGGCCGCTGCGAGGTCCTCGGCGGTCACGGTCAGTGCTACCTCGGCCCACAGGAGGCGGACCGGAGTACCGTCGAGGTCGGCCCCGGCAACGCTGGAGGGTCCGCAGCCCTGAGGAGATCGCCGCCGGCATCGAGGTGATCCCCACCTACAGGATGGTGGAAGAGGTCTCCGTGCGCGTGCCGTGGTACGTGGGTGTCTACAGCCCCGTGAGTCGCGGGATCTGGCTGGGGACGCCCCAGGTGACGACGCGGCGGAGCATGGTGGTGAACTCGGCGAGCTCCTCGGGGCTCACCTCGAAGGTGACGTCAAGCGTCGAGTCCTCCAGCCGCAGCGTCTCGCTCTTGGCGGGGGCGAAGCGGAAGCGCGCGGTGGGCGCGGTGAACTCGACGGAGAGCAGCCCGCCGTACACGGTGGCTCCTCCGACGACGATGCAGTAGGTGTTGTCGAAGAGGTCGTTCTCGTCGCGCAGCACGCCCTCCCAGGGGTCTGGCGCGGACCAGACCCGTTGGAAGGCGACAGCGAGGCCAGGATCGGTGCCTTCCGCGAAGGCCGCCTCCAGGACGTCGTCGTACTCGTCCTCGTCCGCTCCGACGATGCGCGCGGTGATGCTCATGTGCGGCTTCCTATGCTTGTCGTGCCCACTGGCCCGCTCCCTCAGGTCCGTCCCAAGAGTAGGTGACGTTCACTCCGAGCTCGTTGACCATCCGGTTCATCGCTCCCCTGCATCGGCTACAGGGTGGTAGCACGGCGTCGATGTAGACGCTCTCGCCTCGCTGGACCGGGATCTCGTTGAAGTAGGGGTCGTTGGGGATGTTGATGCGTGGCCCGGTGGAGGCTCCGGACATGCGCGAGATCCGGTGCTCGGTGTGGGTGACCGCCATGCGGTCGAAGCCGGGCTTGGTCGCCGCTGTCTCGGCCGGGGTGGTGCGTCCGCTCCACAGGCCGTATTCCAGCCGCGTGGTGCCGTTGGGGCTGACGATGCGGACGTCCGCGATGTGGCCGTGGACGGTGTTGGCGTCGGCGCAGACCAGGCCGAGGGGGTCGATCCAGCGCCAGGGGTCGGGGACGTAGGCGTAGGCGTTGGGTGCCGCGGCCAAGCCGAGGGGGTCGGGAGTGAGGTAGCGGGCGTTGTCCGGGTCGTAGTAGCGGAAGAGGTTGTAGTGCAGACCGGACTCGTCGTCCAGGTACTGGCCGGGGAACCGGAGTGGGCAGTGGGCACCGTCGGGGTCCCTGGAAGCGGACCTTCCCCAGAGGGTGCGGCGGTCGCGCCAGGCGAGTTGCCCGTCCTCGTCCACCAGTTCGGTGGGGGTGCCGGCCAGATCGCTGACGATGGCGTAGAAGCGCCGGTCGTATTCCTCCTGGGGTGAGTCGGGGCCCAGGGCGCGTTCGCGCTGGGCGACGACGCGGTGACTGCCGGGGCTCCAGTCCCAGGTGTGGCACGTCTGATCGGCCGAGTCGACCTGTTCGGCGAGTCGGTTGCCGTCCCAGACGAAGTCGACCTGGCGGATGACGCTTCCGTCGTCGCCGAGGTGCTGTTTGGCGATGCGCCGGCCCAGCGGGTCGTAGAGGTAGTGCCAGTGGTGTCCGTCGGGGGTGGTGAGGTCGGTGAGCCGGTCGGCCGCGTCCCAGCTGTAGGTCCAGGCTCGGGTGCCGCCGGAGAGCAGTTTGCGGGTTTGGCGGACGACGCGTCCCTGTGCGTCGTGTGCGTAGAAGGTCCGGCCGGCGCGTCGCAGGCGGGTGCCCTGGTAGGAACGGCCCCCGTCGTCGCCGGACACCGTGCTCGCTCCCCCGGTCTCGGGGAGCGCGGCGTTGGTCAGGTTGCCCGCGGCGTCGTAGGCGTAGCCCTCGGACCAGCCACGTGCCCGGATGGCGGTGACGCGCCCGACGGCGTCGGTGGTCACGTCGCGGGTGCCGTCCGGGTCGGTGAGTGAGGCGAGGGCGCCGGTGGGGGCGTAGCGGAAGGTGCGTTGGTGGATCGTTTCGCCGCCGACGGAGAGAGTCTGGCCGGTGAGGCGTTGGGCGCTGTCCCAGTTCTGGGTGAGCGTGGTTCCCCGGCCGACCTGCCGGGCCGTCTCCCGGCCGCTGGCATCGTGAGTGAAGGTGAGGCTGCCGCCGTCGGCCGTGCGCAGTGCGGTGGGGCGGGAGGCGTCGTCGTGGGTCCAGTGACTGACCGCGCCGTGCGGTGTGCGGCGCTCGGTGCGACGGCCGAGGACGTCGTAGGTGTTGGTCAGGGTGCGCCCGTTGCATGTCTCCGAGAGGACCTGTCCCAACGGGTCACGGTCCAGGAGGAGTTCGACTCCGGGCGCGACGGCCTGGACGAGGTGGCCGGCCTCGTCGCGGGCGTAGGTGGTGGTGTGCTCCTCGGCGTGCACGGCGGTGACCTGGCCACGGATGTCGTGCTCGAAGCGGAGGGTCTGACCGGCGCCGTTGGTGCGTGCGACCAACTGGCCCGCCGGGTCATGGGCATAGCGCAGGACGCGGCCGTCGAAGTCCTGCTCCCGGACCAGTCGACCCGCCGCGTCGTAGGTGTAGGTCCAGGTCAGGCCGAGTTGGTTGGTCACACCGACCAGGCGCAGTTCGGTGTCGTGGGTGAACTCCAGCCGGCTGCCGTCCGGTTCGATCTGGGCGCGGACCAGGCCGAAGTGGCCGACCTCGAAGTGGGTGACCTGGCCGGCGGGGTCGGTGTGGGCGACCAGGTTGCCCTGGCTGTCCCAGCTCCAGTGCTCCGTGGTCCCGTCCGGACGGGTGCGTGACGTGGGCTTTCCGTCGATGGTCCACGTGTGGTGGGTCGTACCGGCCGGGTCGGTGACGGAGGTGACCCGGCCCAGGGCGTCGCGCCGGTAGCTGGTCGTGGCGCCCAACGGGTCGGTCACCGTCCGGGGTAGGCCGGCGGCGTCCGTCTCGATCCGGGTGACCGCTCCCAGGGCATCGGTGACGGCGCTCAGGCCGCCGTTCTCGTCATACTCGTAGCGGGTGGTAGCGCCCACCGGGTCGGTGGAGGACAGGCGGTTGCCGGCCGCGTCGTAGGTCTGTTCCCACCGGAGGCCGCCCGGCTCCGTCAACGCGGTCGGCAGGCCCAGGTCGTTGAAGGTGAGCGTGCTGGTGGCACCGTCCGGAAGCGTGGTGCTGGTGAGGTTGCCGCGTTCGTCGTAGGTGAAGCGCGTGGTGCGGCCCAAGGGGTCGGTGCGGGCGATGATCCCGTGCACGGGGTCCTGCTCGCTGACCGTCTCGTGGCCCAGCGGGTCGGTCTCGCTGACGAGTTGGGAGAACTCGTTGAACTGGTAGCGGATGGTCTGGCCCTGGGAGTCGGTCACCTCGGTGACCCGTTGGGCGCGGTCGTAGGAGAAGGTGCCGGCGAGCAGGCCCTCGGAGCCGGCGACCCGCACCACCCGGCCCTCGGCGTCGAACTCGTAGTCGTAGGCGGTGCCCAGTCGGTCCACCCACCCGGTGACGCGGCCGTCACGGTCGTAGTGGAAGCGCACCGGATCGCCCGCCGGGTCGCGTACCTCCGTAAGCCGACCGGCCTCGTCGTACCCGTAGCGCACCAACTCCTCGCCCGTCGCCTGGAGTCTGAGCGCGGCTATGCGGGTGTCCCGGGTCTCCACCTCGATGTGGTAGCCGGCGGAGTGGCGCAGCGCCAGCGGGGTCCCGTCGGGCGCGCGGTCGATGTCGATGCGTTGGCCGTTGCGGCTGGTGATGGCGGTCAGAGGGAGGGTGGTGACCTCGGCCCGCTGCCACATCCCGGGGACCGGCGCGAAGTGCAGCGTGTGGCCCTCGACCGGATCGCTCAGCTGGAACGCGCCTCCGGCCCGACCGTCCCAGCGCAGTGTGCGCCGGGCACCGGCCAACGGCGGAACATCCTCGTCGGGGCCGGGCACCGGGTACACCAGGATCGCGCCGTCGGGCGCGGCGTAGCACACACCCTGGTCGTCGATCTCCAGCCGCTGGTCCAGCGTGGAGGCCCACGCGTGTCCGAACCAGCCGCCGTGCCGGTAGGAGGAGACGTGGGTCCGGTCGAGAACCAGCGGCAACACGGCCGGCAGGTTCAGGTCGGTCTCCTGGAGGATCATGTCCCCGGTGCAGGGGTCGACCGGGTCGCGGCACTTGAGCCGCTTCACGAAGTCGACAGCGGAGGCGTAGAGGTCGGAGGCGCCTTGCCGCAGCGTCGGGCCCAGCCGACGGATGCCGTTGCCGATGGTTCGCAGACCGTTGCGCGCGGCCGACAGCCCGCCCCGCAGACCACGCGCCAGACCGCCCAGCGTCGTCAGACCCTTCATCCCGGGAATGCAGTCGAGCGCGGCGAACGCGACATCGAGCAGCCCCGCTTTCCCCTGTGCGAACTTGATCAACGTGTCCGCGAGGACGACCACGGCGGCGGCCAGCACCACCCAGGCCAGCGGTCCACCGATGATCAGGACGACGATACCGAGGACGGCGACGACCACCTTGCAGACGGCGACGAGCGTCTCCCAGGCGTCCGTCACCCACTCGATGGCCTTCTCCCACCACTTCTTGTTCTGGATACCGGCGTCGGACGCCTCGTCGATGTCGCGGGCGCACTCCCGTGCCGCCTCCTCGCGCATCTCCTGTGCGTCCTGGGCGAGTTGGCGGGCAGCGGAGAGACGTTCCTCGGCGTCGTCGACCCGGGACCGGGCGGCGCCCGCCGCGGCCTCGGCGGCCTGTCGGTCGCGGGCCGCGGCACGGACGTCGTCCTCGTCCGGCGGCTCGACGTTCTCCCGCTCCCCCTCGCGCTGGAGCCGTTCGGCCTCGTCGCCGGCCCGTCCCACCCAGTCGGTGGCGTCCCCCAACGCCGACTGCGCCGAGGCGAGATCCGCCTGCGCGGAGATCGCCCGATCCAACGCCCGGTCCGCCATGCCCTGCGCGGTCTGGAGCTTCGGCCAGTAGGTCTGGAGGGCCCGCGCGCAGAGGGAATAACTCTCCTCCAGCTTCGTCAGGTTGTCCGGCACGCCATCGAACTCGGCGCGGAAGGCGTCCGCCGACAGCCCCGCCCAGTCCAACACCGCACGCTCAGAGGCCAGGCCACGGATCTTGCCGAGCGCCTCGCCGACGTCGTCAGCGAACTCCTGCAGATCATCGGCCAGTTCCCGTACCTCGTCCGGATCACCAGGGGTGGGGTCCCGGTCCATGTCCACCGGGCTCCAGTCGGACGCACGTACCATGACCTACCTCCAGACAAAGAACTAAGATCATCATAGAAATGGCCGGGACGGAGCGTCAAAGCCGACGACGCACAGTCGCCAACTCGATAGCCCTCCAGCAGTTCGACGTGGCATGGACGAACAGTTCCTCAGCCCGCCCCACTCCCTGACCTCGACCGACCCGATGGCCAAGCACGACTCAACCAGGGGAACACGGCGTGAGTGCGCCGGTCGAAGACCACCGCCCAGGCCGCCACGTGCGGCACCACCCCACTGCCCTGTCGCAGTCCGCGCCCGGCCCGGTACCCGAACCCTGCAACGACGGCGGGCGCCGCCCGGCTAAGCGCAGTGCAACGCCAGCCGGGCCGCCACTTCGATCCGTGGATCTCCCGGGCGATCGCCCGCTTGAGCAGGCGGATGATCTCCTTCTTCGTGCGTCCGGCGGCGATCTGCCGGGCGGCATACCCGCGGATGCGGGCGTCGCTGGACATACGGACGAGAGAGATGCGGTAAAGGTCGGAGTCCGGTCCACGGTCGTCGCCCCGGGAGAAACGGTGACGGTTGGTCCTGCCGCTGGGTGCGGGGACAGGTGCGACGCCGCAGAGCGCCGCGGAGACGCCTCCGTGCGTAGACGGTCAGCGTTGCCGCCGGCGGTGACCAGGAGCTGGGTCGCGGGTCGGGGCCGACACCGAACGCGGCGCGCAGGCCAGGGTTATGCCCGGTGGCGGCAGTGTCCAGGGCGGGGGTGAGGGCCTCGTGTTCTGCGGTCAGAGCCTGGACCCGGCGGGCGAGAGTCTTGAGTGCTGCGGTCCGTCGCCGGTGGGACGAAGGCGGGCGATGGCGGCGAACTGTGTCGTGCCGCTCAAGGCGGAGTACTCGACTCGGATGTCAAGGGGCCGTGGTTTCGAATCCCGCCGTCCCGGCACGGTGCGAGGCTCGTTGAGAGGAAGGAATTCTCCCAGTTCAGCGGGCCTTTCGCGCCTTCCGGTGCAAGGACCACCGCACCGCGCGGGGACGCCCCCGTGCGGGCGGTCAACCGGTCGTCCGCCGGGTGGCGGTGAGGTGCGTCAGTCGCCCGCCCGGGGCAGCCGGAGCGTGGCGACGGCTCCGCCGCCCCCGTCGTCGGCGGCGGCGTTCGAGAAGAGCAGCGAGGCGCCGATGACCTGGGCCTGGCCCGAGGCGAGGGTCAGTCCGAGGCCGTGTCCGCGGCCGCGCTCGGCCGCCCCGGTGCGAAAACGCTGCGGACCTTCGGCGAGGAGGCTGTCGGGATAGCCGGCGCCGTGGTCGCGGACGACGACGGTCGCGCCCTCGACCCCGACCTCGACCGGCCCGGCGCCGTGGCGGTGGGCGTTGACGACCAGGTTGGCGAGGATCCGGTCGAGTCGGCGGGGGTCCGTCTCCACCACGGCGGGCGCGGCGCCGACCGTGAGCCGTGCGTCGAGGCCGGTGCGGGCCAGCGACTCCCGGACCACGTCGGGGAGGGCGACGAGCCGCAGGTCGGCTCGTTCCACGCCGGCGTCGAGGCGGGCGATCTCCAACAGGTCCTCGACGAGGCCGCGCAGCACCCGGACCCGGTTCCTGACGAGGTCGGTCGCCTCGCTCTCCGGGAGCAGTTCGGCGGAGGTGACCAGCCCCATCAGCGGGGTGCGCAGTTCGTGGGCGACGTCGGCGGTGAAGCGCTGCTCGTTGCGCAGCCGGTCCTGCAGGCTGTCGGCCATGGAGTCGACGGTGGCCGAGATCTCGGTGATCTCGTCGCCCGGCCGGCCGCCCACCGCGGTCCTGGCGGCCAGGTCGCCGGAGGCGATACGCCGTGCGGTGCGCGCCACCCGCCGCAGGCGCCGGTTGGGGAGTTCGGCGGCGAGGGCGGACAGGGGCACGATGACGGCCAGCGCGGCCAGGGAGTACGTCCACATGTGCCGGTCGAGGGCGCGGCGGCTGAGCTGGTCGGGGGTCATGTCGACCGAGAGCGCCGCCAGTTGCCCGTCCGGCATCCGTCTGCCGGCCCACATCCGCGGTGCGTACTCGTTGTTCTCGTCGTACAGGGCGCCGCTCCCGTGCTCGCGCACCATCCGGACCAGGTCCGCCGGCATCGCCTCGGGGATATGCACCAGGTCGTCGGCCCCGGTCTCGGCCCCGCCGCCGGTCTCCGTGGAGAGGGCGGTGTCGAGAGCGGTGTACGCACGGGCCACGCCGTCGTTCATCGACCGTTCGTACGTGGTGTCGTGCACCAGCAGCCCGACCGTCAGCGCGATGCCGCAGCACGCCGTGGCCACCAGCAGGGCGATCTTCCAGCGCAGC
Source organism: Streptomyces sedi (assembly GCF_006335015.1). Lineage (GTDB taxonomy): Bacteria > Actinomycetota > Actinomycetes > Streptomycetales > Streptomycetaceae > Streptomyces > Streptomyces sedi. Next base: position 18,149 of record NZ_VDGT01000019.1, on the reverse strand, counting down.
GAGCGCCAGTGGAACAGGGTCCGCCCGGTTCCCGCGTCGGGCAGGGGCCTCGGGGTCCGCATGTCAGCGCCTCAGTTTGTAGCCGAAGCCCCGAACCGTCTCGATGCGCTCGGCGTCGATCTTCTTTCGCAGCCGCTGCACGCACAGGTCGACCACGCGGCTGTCGCCGTCCCAGTCGTGGTCCCAGACGTTGTGCAGCAGGGTCTGCCGGTCCAGGACGATGCCGGGGTGCGCGGCGAACTCCAGCAGCAGCCGCAGTTCGGTGGGGGCCAGCGAGAGCTGCTCGCCGGCGAGGAACACCTCCAGGCCCGCCGTGTCGATGACCAGGTCCCCGAAGACGAGCCGGGCCGTGGATCCGCCCGCCGTCGCGGCGGCGGGCGGGTCCACGGGCGCGGCGGTCGGCGTGAACCTCGCGCGGCGCAGCAGCGAGCGGATCCTGGCCACCAGCACCGCGGTGTCGACCGGCTTGACGACGTAGTCGTCGGCGCCGGCCTCCAGTCCTGACACGACGTCCAGGTTGTCCCCGCGGGCCGACATCATCAGGATGGGGGCCGTGCTGCTCTCCCGGATCCGGCGGCACAGCCCGATGCCGTCCAGCTCCGGCAGCATGACGTCCAGCAACAGCAGGTCGTGCCCGCCCTCCTCGAACGCTTCGAGCCCGCTCAGCCCGTCACCGGCGGAGGCGACCCGGTAGCCGTAGCGTTCCAGCGCCATCGTGACCGACTTCCGGATCACCTCGTCGTCCTCGACGAGCAGGACCGTCACGGGCGCCGGGGCGTTTCCCCCGGCCGCTGGAACCGACATCTCTCCCCATCGGACGTAGGTGTGGAAGGTCCATGATGCGACGGCGGGGCCTTCACCGCCGAATTGTCGAACGGGTCAGGCTCACCGGGGCAGGGGCTACTGTCCCGTTTCCTGGCCGGCACCGGACGGGGCACCGGTGAGGACGCAACCCTCGCGGGACAGGTCCAGCACCGACCCCTCGGTGAGGCAGTCCGCGATCAGGTGGACCTGCTGGCCGTAGCCGCGGCCCCGCACGGAGGTGACGGTTCCGTCAGAGGCCACTTCGCAGGGGTTGTTGTCGGTGCACTCCTCGCCGTCCCTGTTGTGCGTGTTGTGGATGCCCACGACCGTGTCGCCGTCGGGGGCCAGCAGCGGCGAACCGGAGGTGCCGGGCCAGGGCGCGCAGTCACCGCTGGTCGCGTAACGTATCGAGTTGTCCTGCTGGTAGCCGCCTTCCCGCAGGTGGGGCACCACGGCATCGGCCTCGCAGGAGAGTCGGGCGCTGGTGTACGCCAGGGTCAGCGGGTCACCCGCGCGTACGGGATCAGAGGCGAGTCGGAAGACTTTCGCGCCCTCGGCCTCCAACTGCGCGTAGGTCTTGTCCAGGCGGTAGAGCGCGATGTCGGTGCCGGTCATCGTCGCGTACACCAACCGCTCGGCCCGGGCGGTGGTCCGCGGGTAGCCCTGACGGTCGGCGATCGGCACCTCGCGGTCGGCCGGCTGGTCCACCAGCGCCGCTCCGGGCGCGGGCCGCTCTCCCTCCACGCAGTGACCGTTGGTCAGCAACAGGGCCGGGTCCTCCGGCCGGGAGGCCGGGGTGCTGACCACCGAGCCCGCGCAGGTGCCGAGGTCCGCCGCGCCCTCCACGTTCGGTATGTGGTCGTCGGCGGGCACGTCGGTGCCGGTGATGATGCCGTTGATCCAGTCGGCGTGCCGGGTGACATCGGTGTACAGCGTCTTGCCGCTCGCGTCGGGGCCGCTGACCACACCGGCCACCGCCCACTGGCCGCTCTCGCGGACCAGCGCGGGCCCCCCGGAGTCCATGTTCGACGCGGCGACAGCGCCGTCCTCGCTGCCGACGCACAACTCACCCTCGTCGTGCGAAAGACACGTCGAGCTCGGCTGCACGACGGTGTCGGCCTCCCGCAGCCGCGTGGGGTAACACGCGGGATCGGTACTGTCGTCGCAGGTCATGCCCCAGCCCATGATGCGGACCGGCGAGTTGTCCGCGGGCGTGGACGAGGCGATCGGCACGGGTTCGGCCTCGACCGGGTTCCGCAGGTGCAGCAGCGCCACGTCGCGGCCCCAGAACCCGCCCTCGTCGTGGTTGGTCGCCAGCCGGTAGTAGTGGTCGACCTCGGCGACCTCGCCGCCGGAGTCGGTGTCCAGTGACCCGACCCGGACCTTCCAGCCCTGGGGGACACCCACCTTCGCCCCGGTCGGGTTCCGGCCGGCACAGTGGCTGGCGGTCAGAACCCACTGCGGCGCGAGGACCGACACCCCGCAGCCGTGCTGGTCGTCGCGCGGCGGCGCGGGATAGTCCAATTGGAACGACCCCATGAACGAGTAGGCCTCGGTCGACTCGTCACCGCCCACGACGCCCTGCGCCGGCAGGGCGGTCACCACCGTCGCGCCCGCGGCGACCACCGCCGTCAGAACGGCGACCGCCTTGGAACTTATCCACTCGCGCATCTGCACCCGGCTCCCTTCAACCCCGCCGAGCAAGCGCGCCGACGGATCCGTAACGGAGGGAACGGCGTCCGGCCGCCCCGTCCGGCCTCCGATCCTGAACGCGGCGATCCGCCGCCGGGCCTCACCCGCGTATCGAACGCCGCACGGCCACCGCTCAGTCGTGTATCAACGGGCCCCCGGGGGCGCGGAACCGGAACGCCTCGGCACACGTCCCCCGCACCATGACCTCCAGTCAGCAGCAAGAACACGTGATGTCCGTCAGGCTGGCCTCGCCATCCGCGGAAGGTGTCGATCCGCCGAAGGTCAACGACTACGACGGCTTCGCCAGGGCGTACGCGGCCGTGAACGAGACCAACCTGGTCAACGCCTACTACGAGCGTCCCGCGATGCTGGCTCTCGCCGGAAACGTGGCCGGCCGGCGCGTCCTCGACGCCGGCTGCGGATCGGGGCTCCTCTCCGCCGAACTGCGCGACCGTGGCGCCGTGGTGAGCGGCTTCGACTCCAGCGCCGGGATGCTGGAGCTGGCCCGGCGGCGGCTCGGCGACGACGCGGACCTGCGGGTGACGGACCTGGGCGGCCCGCTTCCCTACCCGGATGACACGTTCGACGATGTCGTCGCGTCCCTGGTGCTGCACTACCCGGAGGACTGGGGGCCAGCCCTGGCCGAGCTGCGACGCGTGCTCAAGCCCGGCGGCCGGCTGATCGCTTCCGTCGACCATCCCTTCGCCGTCGCCCTCATCCACCGCGAGGCCGGCCGCGAGGCCGACTGCGACTACTTCGACACCACGAGGTGGACCTCGGAGTGGACCATCGGCAGCCAGTCCGCCCTGGTGAGTCGCTGGCACAGGCCGCTGCACGCGACGACCGAGGCGTTCCTCGGGGCCGGTTTCCGGATCACGGTCATCAGCGAGCCGGACCCTGATCCCGCCGCCCGCGAACGGTTTCCCGAGACCATCGCGGCCATGCCACGCTTCCTGTCCTTCCTGTTCTTCGTCCTGCGGGCCGAGTAGCGACCGGAACGGCCTCATCCGTCGGCCGCTTCCCGGCGGACCAGGCCCCGCGCGCGAGGGCTTCCGTTCCCTTTCCTTCAAGACCGGCCGACCCCCGCGCGGCGACGATCACCGGCATGGGACTCGTCGACCACACACCCCACGCCATCGACCTGCGCACCACCCCCGTCCACCTATGAGGACTGGGATCGAGGGCACGCCCCGTCGAGGACTTCGCCGGCGACGAACTGATCGTCTGCCTCAGCGGATCGGTCACGGTCATCCGCGACCCGGGCGGGACGCCCGAGCGCGTCGTGCTCGCACCGGGCCAGGCCACCGTCAACCCGGCCGGAACGTGGCACGCCGTCGACATGACGGGCCCGTCCTCCCTCCTGACCGTCACCGCCGGCCTCGGCACCGACCACCGGCCCTACTGACTGAGGGAACGGGAACGTGGACCACTGCCCCGTTGCCGTGATTCATTCGGTCAGGCAGGAAGGAGCGAAGGCGAGAAGGGCGTCGAGGGAGATTTGGCGTGGTGTGCCCTCCTGGGTGTCCCATTCCGCGATGTACCAGGCTCCGTGCCATTCCACGCGCCACACGTGGGCGTGCCGGTTCTCGAACTCGACGAAGCTGCCCGGGGCGTCGTCCATCAGCTGTAGTTCGCGTTCGAGGACGGCAAGGTCGGTGAGGCCCCGTCCCTCGTTCGTGCTGCGCCCCAGTGTCCTGGTGTTCGCGAACCGCATCTTCAGGAAGGGGACCGGGCCGCGCTCCCATCGCGTGACCTGGAGCATGCGGTAGCGCGTGATCGACTCTTCCAGGGTCTCGTCACCGGAGAACTCGCACACGTAGGCCGGGAAGACGACCCGGACCAGCGGTGTCAGCTCGGGCAACTCCACATGGTAGAAGCGGTGCACGGCCGGTGCGGCGCCGGCCACCGCGTCAAAATGTGCCCCGTCCGGTGCGGCGAACCCCGCGGCCGACCCCAGGTGCGGGTTCCTGGCGAAGAGCTCTTCCTCCCGTTCGCGGGCGAACCGCAGGGTCGCTACCGCGAGGTCATCCCGGTAGGAGTCGCGGCTGCTGGTCTGGATGAGTCTGCGTCCGTCGTCGGAGAGCGCGCCGGCGAAGTCAATACCGGGCGCTGGCGACCAGCGCCAAGCGTTGTCGAGGCCGTCGAGTTCCGCCGCGTCGCGGAATCCGGCGACCGTCTCCCGGAAGTTCATGAGATCTCCTTGATCAGCCGCACGAGTACCCCGGTCCGGTCTCCTGGATGTACTGGGCAGTCATCCTGCCCCCACCGGACGAGTTCTGGCCCCATTCCATCGGCTCCAGCCGTCGTGTCTAATCCTTTTAGCAAGTTGGCCACTTGCGATCACGAGCGCTTCACCTGCCACACGTGGCGACCGACCTTGGGACCGCTCTGGGACCGCACGTCATGCACGCTGCCGAACCACCCCGGCTCGACAGCACGTGTAATCGTGCACCCGAACACCGTTGACCTGACGAGACGCCCAACCGCGATGTACTGGGGGGGCAAGGGGTCGTGGGTTCAAATCCCGCCGTCCCGACGGTGTCGAAGGCCCGCTGAGCGGGGAGGTTTCCTCCCGGCTCAGCGGGCCTTTCGTCGTTCCCGGTGTCCAAGCCGTCCTCATCCACACCTCATCGCCCCACCGACCGAACGCCGACGCGTTCACCCGCCCCTCGACGGCGTGGCAGATCGGCGCGGGCCGCGGCCAGCCAGCCTGGTGGGCCCCCTCACCCAGGCCACGCCGACCCCGCTGCTCGCCACCTTCACCACCACACTCACCGATCCGACCCTCGAACCCGCGCCCGTGCCCCCGATACGCACCAGCCGCAGACGACCGGCCTTCCTCCGCCACCCCGAGCCCGGCCCCGCGTCAACGCCAACGGGCGGCGGCCCGAGCCGCTGACGCTCGCGCCGCCGCCCACCACGGCCTCGAAGTACAGATGGCCGGGACTCGGAAGGCCGCAGTCAGTCGCATGGTCACGCCGTGCCACTTGCGCTCAATAAGCCACTTCGCGCGTCGTGTGCGATCGTGCGCAGTGGGCCCCTCCGGATGTGAACGGGGCCGAAGGCGGGGTTTTCTACGAGGAGGAAGGCGCGCCGCAGGGGCGGGTCAGCTGGTGAAGGCGGACCTTTGGTGCTTGCTGGCGAGGAAGCGCTGCTTCTTCTTGCGGTTCCCACACGTGTTCATCTCGCACCATCTCCGCGTGCGGCCTCGACTCACGTCGAAGAACGCGGCGCGGCACGTCGGTGAGGCGCACAGGGAGATCTTTCCGGGACGCTCTCCCGAGATGATGCTGACCGCGTCGGCCGCGATCACGCTGAGGGCGTCCTCGACGGAACGGGAGGCGAGCCGCCACTCCCAGTTTCCCTCGAAGGTCAGGACGGGTGAGGCGTGACCGTGAACGCTGCGGTCGTTGATGACGTGGACAGCCGGAGAGGGAAGCGGTTCCTGTCGCGCGACGGCTGTGGCCGCCGCGTGGATGGCTTCCCTGAGCTCTCGGGCACGGTCGAGTTGGGACGGGGAGCAGGAGTCGACCACGAGTCCGTTGACTGCCAGCCAGTCCACCAGGCGGGATGGCGTGGGGATGCGCTCCACCGGCTCGCCCTGCCGCTCTGTGAGGGTCGCCGTGAAGCTGGTCGCCAGCACCGCGCCGAGGCGGAACTCGGGAACTCGCATCGTGGACATGGAACCATCTTGGCAGGTTCAACCTGGGGGCGCAAGCAGAAGCGGAAGGCGCGGTGCCGCGCGGCGCCCGGACTCGATCCGTCTCCAGAAAAGTTCTCTTTCCGCTGCTCCTGGTGCCGATGTTTCTCGGCGGTGTGGATTCCACGCTGTTCAACTCCATCGCCTACGACCTGCCGGTCCTGACTGATTCGTGGCGACTGTGGTTCATCGACGGCTACACGATCGCGCTGGCCTCGTGCGTCGTTCTCGGGTCGCGCCTGGGCGCGCGGATGGGGCCCGGCGTGACGTTGTCGATCGGCCTTCTCGTGTTCGCTATAGCGAGCGCGGGTCCCGCGCTGCTCGACTCACCGGCGGCATGGACGGCGACCCGCTTCGTGCAGGGCTTCGGCTACGCGCTGATCGTCTCCAGCGTCGCCTCCGTCATCGGTGGGCTACCCAACACCGCCGAGCGCACGCTGGGTTACACCCTGTGGATCACCACATACAGCGTGGGAGCCGGTGTGGGGCCGTTGCTCGGCCGGGTGCTCGTGGACATCGACGCGCACGCGCTGCTGTTCTGGTCTCCGGCGGCGGTCGCTCTGGTGTGCTGTGCCCTCGCGACGCTGAAGTTGCGCGACATGCATCTGGGACAGGCGGCATCGGCCAAGATCGATGTCGCCTCCTCGGCTCTCGCGTTCGTCGGCTTCGGGCTTTTCGTGGCGGGCCTGCAGAGCCACGGCGCCGCACTCGGGCGGGTGCTGGCGACCACCCTCGGCTGTGTTGTCCTGGCGGCCTTCTGCATGCGCCAGCTCCGCTCCAGGGACCCGCTCATCGACGTGCGGATGCTCCCCTTCTCGCGACTGGGCGCCTGTTCGCTCGCACTCGTCGTCGGTTCCGCGTGCTACACCGGGTCGGTCTTCCTCTTCAGCACGACGGCGGATTCGATTCTCTCCGTACTGCCCGTCTCGGTGTTGGCGTTGTGGGTCTCGCTCGGCAGCTACGCGTTCCACAAGGTGCAGTCCCGGTTCTCTCCCGTCCACGTCCTCCAGGTCAGCCTGGTCACCTGTGCGGTCGGACTGGTGGTGGCCGCCTTTGTCGGCCTGTGGCCGGCCAGCTTCCTGATCGGCCTGGGAGTGGGGGTCTCCATGGCGTCCGGAGACGCGTACCTGCTCGGTAGCCTTCCCCCCAGGGACGTGGCACGCGCCGCGGCGCTCCAGGAGACCAGCCTCGCCGTGGGCGCGGCTCTGGGCGTGGCGGGCTTCGGCGGCGTCTTCGCCGCCACCGGCTCGGTCACGGGGACCGCCGTCCTCACCGCCGGCCTCGTCGGCGTCGTCGTGTGGGCTCTCCGTTACCACCGCGGTGTCCTCACGGCATAGCGCATGTTGACGCATTGTCAACGGCCCTCTCGTACCACCGGGTTGGGCGCAGAAGCGCCTCACACGGTGGCGCGGAGCTCGTTCGGGGCGGGCGGGGCCCGAGCCCACGGCTCTCCAACGAGCCGAGCCGCGCCCACCAGACCCCGCGCGTCAAACGCGTGTCCAAGTTTTCCGTCGGCGGGGCCGGGACGACGGCCCTTCCGGTGAGGTCCTGGGCGGCCTCGATCCATCGTTGCAGGTCCCTCTTCTGTCCATGCAGACAGCGGGCGTAGGTACTGAGGAGGACGGGGGCGCTGTTCCCGGCCCACTCGGCCACGTCGGCGGGTGGGGCGCCGTTGTTCAGCCACGTGGTCAGACAGGTGTGCCGCAAGTCGTAGACCCTGCGCCCGAGCGGTGAGGTGTACTCGGCCGGGGTGAGAGTCTCCTCGCGTGCCGGATCACCGAGCCCGCCAGTCGGTCGCCCCTCTTCCCCCGGAACACAGGCGCCTCGTCTCGGAGCCCCTCGCGGTCCATGTGGCCACGCAGAATCTTCACCAGCGCCGGGAGGCAGGGAACAACCCGAACCTCCCCCTCAGCGCGCCCCTTGAGGCGTCGCTCGTCGTGGACCTTGCCAGAGTTCGTCCCGTGCCTGCCTATTTCCGGTGTGGCAGTGTGGACGACCAACTCACCCAACCGGGCGTCGTCTTCGTCATCGGGAGAGCGGATATCCGCGACGCGTAGCGCGACGGCCTCTTCCGGTCGGAGACCGGCGTAGTAGAGGGTGGCGAAGTAGGCGTGGAGACGTTCGCCGCCCCGCGGCCGGCGCTGTACCCAGGCCAGGAGGTCGGCGGTCTGCCTTGGGTTGAGCAGGTACCGCTTGTCGACCGTGGTGGCGGCCTTGAGGCTGGTGCCGTGCCCCTGGGCAATGGGTTCTCCTTCACCACCCCACACCGCACAGCGTGTCCCATGAGGACGTTCAAGACGCGTCGATGCCGCTTCGCCGTGGACGCCGTCGCCCTTGAATCGGCAGTCGCGGAGGATCTTCCAGTTCTTCGTGCGGGCGAAGGCGTGCTCGACGCGGGCCCGGACCTTGCGGTGGGAGACGTTGTGCTCCGAACAGCGAGGCAAGTTGACGCAGAATGAGGCTGTTGCGCCAGTACGCGGCCACCAGCAACACCCGGTCTGCCAACAGCAGCGACCATGGACGGCCCTCGCGGACCGGATCCCTCACGCCGCAGCGCGGTGATGAGCTTGTTGAACTGCCGAGGGCTCAGCCCGGTGAACGGACCTATCCAAGAGGGCTCCGACGCCGTGATCACACCAGCCACGGCAAGATCATCGCACCTCTGACCAGCATTTACGGGACAGCCTCTAGCGGGCCCTACGCTGCGATATCACGGCCGGAGGTCGCTCCTTCAGTCGGAGAAGAAGTCTCGCAGCGCCGTCATGTTGGTCGTCCATTCAGAGATCGGCTGACCCTCCTCACCGACCGTCTCTCGCGGCAGGACCGAGCGCCACGGCACCGCCGGGTCGAAGGGGCAGGTAAGTTCTTCCAGAAAGATGAGGGAATTCTGGACGAACACGGTCTCGTCCGAGCGGTATAGCGGCCAGCAGAAGATGAAATTGCTGGTCGCCGGGTCGGTGATGGATGTCACCAGACACGATGTCGCGGCCGGATCATCGGCAAGAGCGGAGAACGCAACTCGCCAACTGCGACGGTAGTCATCAGCGCTCCAGAAGCTGAGACTCGCGTGGAATTCTTCCTGAAAGTCTCCGATACGGATAACGCCCAGCGCCTCGACCTGCCCTATCGCGTCCGGAGACAGCTGTCCCGGGTCGAGGGTGATAGCGAATACGTCACTTCTTGACATAGTTCAGCGCCGAATCGTAGGTGCCGGTGCGCCTGCCGCGCCTGTCGAACATCTTCCAGCCATCAGCGACATTGTGACCGTCCACATCAGGGGTGATGTAGTTCCTACCGTTGGAGAAGACCGGCTGGCGATGGGAGTCGAACGGTGCCCGATTGGGTGGGATGCGCCGGTCGTAGCCCAATTCCCGTGCACGCTCGGTCACGGACGGCCCGTACACATCCCGGTTCTGCTGGCTGCGTTCCGCGACCATGTCGGGATGGTAGGGGTCGCCTTCCAGCGCAGGGGAGGAAGTGTAGCCGGGCGGAAGGATCTCCTCCCCGGTCAGTCCCAGCGGGTCGGCCAGCGTGCACGGGTTGTGGACGTAACCATAGTGATTCGGCGCCGCCGCGAGCCCCAACGGGTCAGGGGTGGTGAACCGTGCGGTAGCCGGGTCGTAGTGCCGGAAGACGTTGTGGTGCCAACCCGTCTCCCTATCGTGGTATTGCCCTGGGAAGCGCAGTGGCGTCTCGGTGCCACCGGGCAATTCGTGGGTGACAAGGCCCCACAGCGTGGTGTGCGATCGCCAGGCGATAGCCCCGGCCTCATCGACCAGTTCAGTGGGCGTTCCCACCAAGTCGGTGATGATCGCGAAAAAACGGCGATCGATGTCGTCTGATCGCGGTCCCCCGGCGCTGTCCACCTGGACGACGGGGCGCGGCCCCTCGTACTCCCAGGTGCGTGCGACCGACTCGCCGCCAGGCCGACCGGTGCCGGTCTCCTCGACGAGTGTGAAATCGTCCCATGTGAACCGGGTCCGTTCGACAACCCGTCCGTCCTCGGCCAGCCGCTCCTTGGCCACTCGGCGCCCCAGGGGGTCGTAACGGTAGTGCCAGCGCTCGCCGTCGGGAGTGATGGCGAGCACCAGACGGTCTTCGGCATCCCATTCGTATCGCCAGGTCTCGGGCTTTCTGGACAACATCGTCTTCTGACGCGTTACCGTGCGCCCGGCCTGGTCGTACGTGTAGCGGAAGCGGCCGGCGCGCGTGACCCGGCTGCCGGTGAAGGTACGCTCGCCGTCATGCTCCGCAGCACCCGGGAAGCTGCCTCCGCTCCCCGTGAGATGGGCGGCAAGCTGGTTCCCTGCGAGATCATAGGCATACGACTCAGCGCCCCAGGGCCGGGCGACAGCGGTGACGCGGCCAATCTGGTCCAGCGTCAGTTCGTCCACGGTTCCCACCGAGTTGTCGGTGATGCGCCTGAGGTGGTGATCGGACCGATAGGCGTACCCGCGGTCTCGAACCTGCTGCCCGACAAGGGTGAGTGACTGGTTCGTCAGCCGCCCCATGCCGTCCCACCCCTGCCCGAGCACGATGTCGCTACCCAGGCTCCGTTCGGTCAGCCGTCCCTCGGCGTCCCGCCGAAGGCTGAGCGTGCGACCGGCGGTGGTCAGGGTCGCGGCGCGTCCCGCGTCGTCGTAGGCCCAGATGCTGACGACTCCGCCAGGAGTGGTCCGGGAGAGTGGGCGCCCCGTCCCGTCATAGGTGTGGATGAGCGTAAGGCCGTCGACGGTCTCGGACAGGATCCTCCCCAACTGATCGCGTTGGATCCCGAGATGACACGCGGGCTCCTCGGCGGCCGTCAGACGTCCCAGAAGGTCGTAGTCGTAGGTGGTGACCTGATCACCGGCACGCTTCTCAATGATGTTGCCCAGCGAGTCACGACGATAGGTGACGGTTTGGGCGGTGGCATTGGTACGGGAGAGGACCCGGCCCAGGGGGTCGACGGTGTAGGTGCTGGTGCGACCGTCGTAGTCCGTTTCCTCAACCAGGTGACCCGCCGCGTCGTAGACGTACTCCCAGGTGTGCCCCAGAGGGGCGATCACCCGGGTGACGCGGGTCTCCGCGTCACGCAGGAACTCGTAGCGGGCGCCGTCCGGTTCGCTGCGGGCAGTCAGCAGGTCGAACGGACCGTACTCGAAGCGGGTGACACCACCATGCTCATCGACGTGACGCAGAAGGTTACCCTCGGCATCCCACTCCCAGGTCTGCACACCCCCCAGGGGGTCAACTTTTCGCAGCGGTCTGCCATCGGGGGCGTACTCCACACGCTGGCGGGCACCCAGTGGGCTGACCTGTTCAATGACCCGGCCGAAGGCATCCCGGCGGTAGCTGGTCCTCTCACCCAGCGGGTCCGTGGCGGAGAGTGGCAACCCCGCGGCGTCACACTCGAAGCGCGTGGTCTCTCCCGTGGCCTCGGTGAACGAGGACAGACCGCCGTGTTCGTCGTGGGTATAGCGGGTGCGATGTCCTGCCGGATCGAGGACCGCGGTCCGGTTACCCAGTGCGTCGAAGGACTGCCGCCAGAGCGAGCCATCCGCCTCAGTGAGACTGGTGACCAGGCCAAGTTCGTTGTACTCAACCCGCACGGTCCCTCCATTGGGGCGCGTCAAGGCCGCGAGGTGTCCGCTCTCGTCGTACTCGAAGCGGGTCATGTGTCCCAGGGGGTCGGTGACCGTCATGGCGCGGTCATAGCGGTCCCAGGTGCGCAGCGTCTTGCGGCCCAAGGCGTCCGTTTCGGCAACAAGTTGAAAGCAGTCGTTGAACTGGTAAACCTTGGCGTTGCCCAGAGAGTCGATCGCCGTGGTGCGGTGCTCCTCGGGTTCATAGCGGTACCGATACTCAAGCACGCCATAGGTGCCCGTACCGAAGACACATCGCCCGGCTTCGTCATACTCGTAGCGGTACCACACGCCATTCCGGTCCTCCCAACGTGTGAGCCGCTGGGCCTCGTCATACGAGTATTCAAGGGGCAGACCTGACGAATTATAGACCTTCGCGAGGTTTCTCGACTCGTCGTACTCGTACGCTCGCAACAGGGGCTGGCCGGGATGGCTCAGGAGTCGCAACGAGGTGACGCGGCCCTCCAAGACCGCGACACCGACACGATAACCGCCGGAATGCCGCACCTCCGTGGGCACACCATGTTCGTCGTAACTCAGTGTGATTACATTGCCATTGCGATCCTCGATCGCCAGTAGGAGGCACTCGGAAGGGCTGTGCCCGGTAACCGGCGCGAACCGGAACGTCAGACCACTGTCCTGCTGATGGACTCGAAACTCAGAGCCTGGCTGTCCATCCCAACTCAGCGGCCATCGAGAACCTTCAACAGGCAGTACCGGGCTATCCACGTCGGCGAGCGGAACGGGGTAGTGCAGCTCTTTCCCGTCCTCGGCGAGGAACCGGACGCCGTGTTCCTCCAGGATGAGTCGCTGGTCGAGCGTGGAGGCCCAGGTGCGCCCGAAGAGTCGGCCGTCCCGATAGGAGGAAAGGTGATGACGCCGCAGGACCAGGGGGAGGACGCCGGGCAGGTCAAGGTCAGTCGACGGCCACCCCACCTCGCCGGTGGCGAAGTCCACCGGGTCGGGGGAAAAGTTGCGGCGCCCCCAATCCACCGCTCGTTCCCGCACGTTCCGGCCGAGACCGCGTGCCCCCTGTGCGAGCCCACGCAGGCCAGTGCGCCCCGCTGACGCAACTCCACGAAGGCCCCGCGCGAGCCCGCCAAGAGTCGTCAACCCTTTCAGCCCCGGGATACAGTCGAATGCCGCAAACGCCACGTCGAGGAGTCCGGCTTCTCCACGTGCGAACTTGATGAGGGTGTCGGCGAGAACGACGAGAGCGGCGGCCAGGACCACCCAGGCCAGCGGGCCGCCGATGATCATAACGACGACGCCGAGAACGGCGACGATGACCTTGCAGATCTCGACCAGGGTGTCCCAGTTGTCGGTCGCCCACTTGATGGCCTTCTCCCACCAACGCCGGTTCTGGATACCGGCGTCGGAGGCCTCGTCGATGTCGCGGGCGCACTCATGTGCCGCCTCCTCGCGCATCTCCTCGGCTTCCCGGGCAAGTTGGCGCGCAGCAGTGAGGCGCTCCTCCGCGTCACTCGCCTGGGACCTGGCTGCCCCGGCTGCCGCTTGCGCAGCCTGGTGGTCACGGGCCGCAGCGCGAACATCGTCCTCGCTCGGCGGCTCGACGTTCTCCCGTTCGCCCTCACGTTGCAGCCGTTCGGCCTCGTCTCCGGCGCGGCCGACCCAGTCCTCGGCGTCGCCTAACGCCGACTGTGCGGAGGTGAGATCGGACTGCGCGGAGATCGCCCGGTCCAATGCCCGGTCCGCCATGCCCTGCGCGGTCTGGAGCTTCGGCCAATAAGCTTGGAGCGCCTGCGCGCAGAGGGAGTAGCTCTCCTCCAACTTGGTCAGGTTGCCCGGCACACCATCGAACTCGGCACGAAAGGCTTCCGCTGACAGCCCCGCCCAGTCCATCACCGCACGCTCCGAGGCCAAGCCACGGATCTTGCCAAGCGCCTCGCCGACATCGTCAGCGAACTCCTGAAGATCATCGGCCAGTTCCCGAACCTCATCCGGATCGCCGGGCGTGGGGTCCCGTTCCATGTCCACTGGACTCCAGTCGGACGCACGCACCATGCCCCACCCCCAGGACTAGACCTCAGATCACCCTAGATCGCACGCGTACGGAACGTCAAAGTTCACAACTACCAGTTACTGGGACCCCTCCACAGCAAGCCACGCCCGACAGCCACGCAACCGCGGCGATCCGCCCTTCATCAAGGAACAATCCGGGCAGCCAAGAGCTCGTAACACGATCTTTTGATGTGGTGCTGGTGGCCGTGCCCGGTGTGAGGATTGAGCCGTTCGTGGGGGTGTGAGCGACAGGCCGTGGATCGTGGGCGACGCGTTGTGGACGGCGCGCGGTTGACGGTGTGCTGGGTCGGTGTCAGGTCACGGCCTGGTGGGCGCCTGAGGGGTGTCGTCACCGTTGTCCGGCTCCCATGTAGGCGCGGTCGGCGAAGACTGGAACGCCCTGGCATTCGCGGATCCGGAAGATCCGGTGCGTGCGGGCCGCGGTGAGATCGTGCGCGCGGCCGGGCAGCGTCGGCGAGATCCACAGCGGCTTCCCGACGGGGTTAGTCACCACCTGTACGTTCACCCCATGTCGGCGGTGCTTGTGGGAGAAGTCGGCCCGGCTGTCGCCAACCCGGCCGCACTCCGCGAGGGTGCCGTCGAGCAGGACGTAGTCCGGGTTTGCCTCGCGCAGGGCGCGCAGCAGGCCAGGTGCGCGGTCGACGAGCAGGGCGACGACGGCTGACGTGTAGGCGTGGGCGGTGCCGACGTGGATGCCGAACCCGTCAGCAAGCTGGGCGAGGGTGTCGTGCCGGCGCAGGTACACAAGGCCGACCAGGGCACGCTGGTGCGGTGGGAGCTTGCAGCGGCGGTCACCCTCGCGGGTGACGATGAGTATCGTGACCCACTCGACCAGGGCGTGGGGAAGGTCGAGTGCGGCAGAATACCGAACCAACGCGGCTCCCGTGCCTGTGGGTTGAGACTTCGAACACCTCCCCCAACGGCGCAGGAGCCTCGTGCGTTGCGGGCATCGAACCCGTCACCCGATCAGCGGCCACGCTGAAAGAGCTCACTGATCGCCCGCGCCGTGAGGCGGCGCATCGGGACAGGGAGTGACCGTTCCGCATGTGGGTACCGCACTGCGGCGGGGGAACACCTCTCAGGGCTGGTGGGGAGTGAAGAGCAGGACCCAGTGGTCGTTCTCGGGGTCGTGGAGCATTTCGCTGTCGTAGATGAGCGGGCCCTTGGTCGGGTGGTTCACGTGCTTCATCACGGAACTCCAGGTGCCGATCTCGCCCTTCTGCCAGTGGCGGTCGAACTCGGGGCACTTTGTCGTGAGTTCGCGGAACAGGGAGCGGAGGTAGGGGTCTTCGGGGTAGTGGCTGAGTGCTTTGCGGAGTTCGGCGGTGGCTACCCGGGCCAGTTGTTCGGCTCCCTTGGTGCCGAGCACTTTGTCGAGTCCCGTTGCGGTGAATGCCTGGTGGGCGATGTTGCGGCCGAAGCGTCCGTCGCCGAAGAGGGGGCCGAACAGGTCTGCGGCGGCGGTGTTGAAGGCGAGTATGTCGAGGCGGCCGTCGTGGACGGTGACGGGCATGACGTTGTTCAGTCCGTCGAGCAGCTGCCGGAGCCCGGAGCGGATCTTGGTGGTGGGTGCCCGAGAGGGCGGGGTGCGCTCGCCGGCGAGGCGGAAGAGGTGGTCGCGTTCGGGGCTGGAGAGCCGGAACGCCCGGGCCAGTGCGGTGAGGATCTCCCGCGACGGGTGGACGGCGCGGCCCTGTTCGAGGCGGGTGTAGTACTCGACCGAGAGGCCCGCCATGTCGGCGAGTTCCTGACGTCGCAGACCCGGGACGCGGCGGCGGGACAGCGGGGAGGCTCCGGGCCGGTCCGGGGGCGCCGTCCGGGAGCGGTGGTGACGTAGGTACTCGCCCAGGTCTGACCGCTCGTCTCCTCGCATGGGTTCATTGTCCCTCCCCGTGGGGCGAGTTCCCGGTCGGACAGTGGCCCTGTGGATACCAGCCTCAAGGCGGTCTCCCTGACGGTCGGAGACCGCGTCAGGGTCGGTGGTGTCGCAGAACGTGGAACGCGGAACGCGGACGTCGGCGCAGGTCGGCGCCACCGCCCTCAGCTCAGGAGACTCCCCCATGACCACAGCGGAACGATCCCTGATCATGACCGGCGCCACCCGAGGGATCGGCTTCGAGGCCGCGCGGGACATCCTCAGGCGCCGCCCCGACACCCACCTGGTCGTTCTCGGACGGGCCTCCTCCGCCGGCGAGACACTGCCGCTACTGCGCGCGATCTCGCCGCACGTCTCACACGTCGACATCGATCTGGCGAGCAGGGCCGATGTCGCCGCCGCCGGCGCGCGGCTCGAAGACCTCCTGGACTCCGGCGCCCTGCCGCCGCTGTGGGGCCTGGTCCTCAACGCGGGGGTGCACCTGGCCAATGCGCTGGAGACGACGGTCGACGGCTACGAGCGGACGTTCGCCGTGAACGTCATGTCCACCCACCAGCTCCTGCGACAACTCCACCCCCACCTGCGCCCACCGGCCCGCATCGTCGTCACGGTCAGCGACGCGCACTTCGGCGACCTCCGGCACACCGGAGGGACCATGCCCTCGCCCCGGTGGGCCGTCCCGGACATCTCCCGACCTGGCGCGTACGACCGCTCCGGAAACGTCCGGGCCGGCCGCCGTGCGTACGTCACCAGCAAGCTCGGCGGCATCTACCTGGTCCACGAGTGGTCCCGCCAGCTGCCCGAAGGTGTGGACATCGTCGCGTACAACCCCAGCCTGGTCGTCGGAACAGGACTCGCGCGGGAAGCCGGCGGTGCGTTCCCCTTCCTGATGCGGTGGGTCGTCCCGGCACTGGCTGCCACTCCCCTGGTGGACACCACCGTCCCCGCGGGCAGGAAACTCGCCGACGCTGTCCTCGGCACCACCCCCGCCGCGACAGGCGCCTACATTCACCGGACCAAAGCCGTGCCGTCTTCCAAGGAGTCGTACAACCCCGAGCGCGAACGCTCCCTCTGGGACTGGTTGGAACAACTCCCGCAGGAACAGAGCCCGTGAACGGCCAACTGACGTACCGACAGGGGCCTCGTGGCCAACCGGGTGCCGAGGCACACGAGTCGCCAGCCCTCGCAAGAGCCCTCCCCCGACCTCAAAGATGACGTGTCTCTGGGAACGTCTGAGTCTCCACCGCCACGTCTGTTCGCCCACTCGTGCGAATCGACGATGGTCTCCCGGGGACCGCTGGGGGACCACACACCGGCCACGCCGCGA
Organism: Streptomyces sedi; assembly: GCF_006335015.1. GTDB lineage: Bacteria > Actinomycetota > Actinomycetes > Streptomycetales > Streptomycetaceae > Streptomyces > Streptomyces sedi. Next base: position 1,083 of record NZ_VDGT01000019.1, on the reverse strand, counting down.
GCATGTCATCAGGTCCCGGGCGGGTGGACGGCACGGCGGGCGACCGGGGGTGGGGCGCGGATCACGCCGGGCGTCACTGGCCCTTCCCCGCTACGCGCGCCGCGACAACCCGCGTCGGCCGCTGATGATGGCGGTGAGGAGGGTGGTGAGCGCCACGATGTAGACCGCGAAGACCCAGGACTCCGGCTCCCAGCTGTCGATCGTCAGCAGCGTGATGACGGCACCGAGGCACACCAGGACATAGAAGAGCAGATTCTCGGACTCGGGGTCGCTCCACGCCTTCCTGATCGTCGGCAGAGCAGCCACCGCGTCGGCCGAGGCGGCGGCGACCACCGCCAGGGACGCTTGTCCCAGACCGAACCAGATGACAAGGGCGATCAGCGCCACAGCCGCACACCCGAGGTCGAAGAGCCCCACACGCACCCGGCTGTGCGCGGTCAGGAGCGCCGACAGAACGACGATGAGTGGCCCCAACCCGGCGGCGAGGGTGAGGGCGGATTGCGGTCCCACCCCCGAACTGAGCTGGGCGAAGAACCCGATCAGCGGCGCGGCGGCCCACAGGGACCATGTCACGAGATTGGGGCGGGCGGCCCCTCGCGCCGTCGCGAACGCGTACCGCAGACTACCGATCAACCCCAGCGCCGCGCCGACGAAAACCCAGTGCGGGTCAAGCATGAGTCCCCTTCCCCGGAAGCCCCTGAGTTTCCCGACAACGCCCCGTTCCGGCGTGGTGGCCATCCTCCCCCACCATGGCCGCTTCGACGCGGGAAGGTCGTCGGCATCGGCCAGAGCATCGCGCGCCTTCCCTGAGCGGGATCCGTCGACCGGTCGAGGTGGCTCCCGATCGGCGAGTACCCTGCGATCGGTGGATCGCCGTCCACCGGGGCCCTGGCCCCGCGCGCCTGTGGAACGTTTCGAAGGGTTGTAGCCGGCTTTGAGATGTGCTAGCGAGGCTCCCCGGAGCCCGGAGCCCGGAGCCCGGAGCCCGGAGCCCGGAGCCCGGAGCCCGGAGCCCGGAGCCCGGAGCCCGGAGCCCGGAGCCCGGAGCCCGGAGCCCGGAGCCCGGAGCCCGGAGCCCGGAGC
>NZ_VDGT01000018.1 GCF_006335015.1 Streptomyces sedi | reverse complement strand
GGTGCGGGGTGCGATCGGGGCGATCGTGCTGGTGGACACCAGGAGGTTGGCTGACTGTTTTCCGGCGGTCGACTACTTCGAGAACAGCGGTCTGCCGTTCGTGATCGCGTTGAACGGTTTCGACGGGTACCAGCCGTACTCGCCCGAGGAGGTGCGGGAGGCGTTGCAGATCGGTCCCGACGCGCCGATCATCACGACGGACGCGCGGCACCGCGCGGAGGCGAAGAGCGGTCTGATCACCCTCGTCGAACACGCCCTGCTGGCGCGACTGCACTGAGTGCCACGACGGCTCAGCCACGTGTTCTCGCACACGTTCCTTGGGGGTTCGTAACGATTCGGCCGGTAGTCTCCCGGGACGATGTCTACGCGTGGCGAGCGGCCCCTCTCGCTCCGCGTGCGATCTCGTCGTTATATGTCATCTCCGGGGAGGAATGCCCGAATTCGGGGTGTCTCGCCTCGGTGGCGTGCGGGCGACCACGGGGATTGGAAACTCTTCCCCAAGCGTGCTGGAATCCACACGACTCCACAGTCACGGCGGCCGACCGCTTCGGCCGCCACTGTCGAGAGGTGAGATAGCCAGTGAGCCGCAGCAGCGCGACTCCCACGGGTCCGGGGGAAGCGAAGGGCCCCCGCGACCCCCACCGGGGCGACATCGGCCTGCCGGGCGTGCCCGCGTCGGACGAGGCGGCGGGTTCCCGCTTCGCCCCGCGCAACTGGCGGGTGGCCACCAAGCTCTACGCGATCCTGATGATCCCCGTGGTCGTCGCCCTCGTCCTGGCCGGACTGAGGGTCGGCGGATCCCAGTCGACCTGGCGCGAGGCGCAGGACGCCGAGCGCGTCGCCGAGCTGGTGCGCGCCTCGACGGCCTACGCGCACGCCCTGATCGACGAGCGCGACGTCACCGCCCGCCCGATGCTGGAGGGCGACCGGGAGGCGCGGGCCGTCGAGGAGGCGCAACGGATCACGGACGAAGCGCGCGACGAGTTCCACGCGCGCTGGGAGGAGACCCCGCACACCGAGAGCCTGCTCCACCGCATGGAGGGCGTCACCGAGGTCGAGCCGCAGCTGGAGACGTTGCGCCAACGCGCCTACACCGACCAGCTCTCCGGCGTGGAGACCGAGGAGGGGTACGTCACCGTCCAGCACCCGCTGATGTCCTTCGCCAACGAGCTCGGCCTGGGCGCCGACAACCTCACCACCTACGGCCGCACGGTCTACGCGCTCTCGCTGTCGAAGGCCGCCAGCTCTCTGCAACGCGCCATCGGCACCCACCTCCTGGTCGCGCCGGGCCCCGGCCAGGCCGACCGCCAGCTCCAGCTGACGTCGTTCAGCTCGTACGCCTACCTGGAGGGGATCGCCAAGGCCGAGTACGGCTCGGCCGGAACCCCGCAGGACGTGGAGCGCCTTGAGGAGCGGCTGGCCAGGGCGAACGAGGAGGCGGCGGCCGACGCCCCCAGCGCCCAGAGCCTGACGGTGATGGTGCAGATGATCGGCTCGGGGGCCGACCCCGAGGAGCTGGCCGAGCAGGGCCTGACCCCGGAGGCGTGGTTCGCCGCCGCGACCGCCGAGTTCGACGCCTACCGCGACATCGAGCTGGAGCTGGTGGACGCGGCGGTCGACGAGGCCCGCGACATCGCCGCGTCGGCCCGCAACGAGATGCTGTTCAACGCGGCGGCCGTGCTGGCCGCGCTGCTGCTGGCGTTCGTGGTCGCCGGCCTGATGGCCCGCTCGATGAGCCGCGACATGCGCAAGCTGCGCACCGCCGCCTTCGACGTCGCCGGCCGCCGGCTGCCCGCGGTCGTCGACCAGCTCTCCCAGGTCAACCCCGGCCGCGTCGACACGGCGGTGACCGCGACCCCGGTCTCCAGCCGGGACGAGATCGGCGAGGTCGCCCGCGCCTTCGACCAGGTCCACCGCGAGGCCGTCCGCCTCGCCGCCGAACAGGCGCTGCTGCGGGGCAACGTCAACGCCATCTTCACCAACCTCTCCAGCCGCAACCAGGGCCTGATCGAACGCCAGTTGGGGCTGATCTCGGAGCTGGAGTCCCGGGAGGCCGACCCCGAGCAGCTGGAGAACCTCTTCAAGCTGGACCACCTCGCGACCCGGATGCGGCGCAACGGCGAGAACCTGCTGGTCCTCGCCGGCGAGGAGATGGAGAACCGCTGGAACCAGGCGGTTCCCCTCGTCGACGTGCTGCGCGCCGCGGCCTCCGAGGTGGAGGACTACGCCCGGATCGAGACCACCGGCGTGCCGCCCTGCGAGATCCACGGCGGCGTCGTCAACGACCTCGTCCACCTGCTCGCCGAGCTGCTGGAGAACGCCACCTCGTTCTCCTCCCCGCAGGCGAGGGTGACGGTCACCGCCACCCGGCTGCCCGACGCCCGGGTGATGATCGAGATCCACGACAAGGGGATCGGGCTGAGTCAGGAGGACTTCGCCGAGATCAACCGGCGCCTGGCCGCCCCGCCCACCGTGGACGCGGCGATCTCCCAGCGCATGGGCCTGTTCGTGGTCGGCCGGCTGGCCGCCAGGCACGGCATCAGGGTGCAACTGCGGCCGTCCGGCGAGCAGTCGGGCACCACCTCGCTGGTGATGCTGCCCGAGGAGATCACGCACGGTGGCGGGGGACAGACCCCCGAGCGCGAGGAGAGCTTCACCGTCTCCCGCATCATGGAGGACGAGACGGGGATCTCGGCGGCCGACCGCGAGGCCGGTCTGCGCACCGCCGCCGAACTCGGCTTCGACGACACCCGCTACGGCGACCCGGCGCCCGTCACGCCCGAGCCGACCCCGCCGGGGTTGCCGACCGGTCCGGTCGGACAGGCGTCTGGTTCCGGCCAGTCCATGGGCGACACGATGCGACTGGACCCGATCGGTGGTGACCGGAAGCGACCGTCCGGCGGCGGTTGGACCGGTCCCACCCACCCCGGCCCCGGTGGAGCGCCCACGCCCCCCGGCGCGTCGGCGCCCCACCCCGCGCGACCGGCCGCCCCACAGGGCGACACGGCCCCGGAACCGCAGGCGCCGCCGACCGGTCAGGGCGCCTACGCCGCAGGTGGAACGGGTGCGGGACCGTGGCAGCAGCCGCAGGGACAGAAGCCGGCCATTCCCCAACAACCGCGCTTCGACGCCTTTTCACGCTCCGCCGATTCGAGCCAGGATGGTCCCGGGAACCGCGCACAGCGCGTAGGCTTCCCTGCGTCGGGCCCGGTCGGAGCGGACCAGGCACCGGCGAACGACCAGGGGCTACCCCGTCGTGTACCACGTCACCAGCGGCCCGAGGAGGAAACGGCACAGGGCCAGGGATGGGAACCCCAGCCCGAGGCACCGCAGTGGGATCGCGGGCCGCGCCGCGAGGAGCGCACCGGCGGCACCACGTCGTCCGGACTCCCGAAGCGGGTGCCCAAGGCCAACCTGACGGAACACTCTTCCTCCGAGCCCACCGCAGCCGGTGGGCCGCAGATCTCCCGCGACCCGCAGGACGTGCGCGGCCGGCTGAGCAGCCTGCGCCGCGGGGTACAGCAAGGACGCGGCGCCGGCTCGGGCCGGGGCACGCGGAACGACGAACGGGATCAAGGTCCCGGTCACACCTACGAGCAGGAGCGTTAGTGTGAGCCCGATGAGCCAGGCGGCGCAGAACCTCAACTGGTTGATCACCAGTTTTGTGGAGAACACCCCGGGGGTGTCGCACACGGTGGTGGTGTCCGCCGATGGTCTTCTTCTGGCGTTGTCCGAGGGGTTTCCGCGGGATCGTGCGGATCAGTTGGCGGCGGTGGCTTCGGGGCTGACGTCGTTGACGGCTGGTGCGTCGCGGATTTTCGAGGGTGGTGCGGTGAATCAGACGGTGGTGGAGATGGAACGGGGGTTCCTGTTCATCATGTCCATCTCGGATGGTTCGTCGTTGGCGGTGTTGGCGCATCCGGAGGCCGACATCGGTCTGGTGGGTTATGAGATGGCGTTGCTGGTGGATCGTGCCGGTACGGTCCTGACGCCCGATCTGCGTGCGGAACTGCAGGGAAGTCTGCTCAACTAGCGGGCTCCGTGTGCGGATTGGGGCCGCGCACCATAGGGTGCGGGGACGTGGCAGAGCGGTGAACGCGGTATCGGTGGACAGCGAAGGCAGTCGGAGGAGGAATCGTGGCAACGCCCTCAGGTGGACCATACGGTGACGAGTACCCAGGGCAGCAGCCGCATGACGGCGGGCAGATGGGACGCTTCAACTTCCCCTCCACCCCCAGCGGCGGACAGCGCCCGGCGCCCGAGCGGCGCCCGGCCCCCGAGCCGCGCCCCGCTCCCGAACCCCCCGCGCACCCGCGGCCACCGCAGCACGAGGCGCGTCCCTCGACCCCGTCAGGGAACGCGCATCCGACGGAGGCCGGCCCCCGCCGGCGTCCCGAGCCCACCGTCCCGGCCCAGGCCGACGACTGGTCGGTGCCACGGGCCGGCAACCGTCGCCGTCCGCAGGAGGGCGAGGCACCGCAGCCACTGGTGCGTCCGTATGCGATGACCGGCGGACGGACCAGGCCGCGTTACCAGCTGGCGATCGAGGCGCTGGTCTCGACCACCGCCGATCCGATGCGGCTGCAAGGGCAGCTGCCCGAGCACCAACGGATCTGCCAGCTGTGCTACGAGGTCAAGTCCGTCGCCGAGGTTTCCGCGTTGCTCGCCATCCCGCTGGGGGTCGCCCGGATTCTGGTGGCCGATCTGGCCGAAGCCGGGCTTGTCGCCATCCATCAGCCGGGCCACGACGGGGAGCCCGGCGGTCAGCCAGATGTGACACTGCTCGAAAGGGTGCTCAGTGGACTTCGCAAGCTCTAACGAGGCGGGTCTTTCCGCGCCGTCCCGTTCGACCACCTCAGCGAAGATCGTGATCGCGGGTGGGTTCGGCGTGGGTAAGACCACGTTCGTGGGGTCGGTTTCGGAGATCAATCCGCTGCGGACCGAGGCGGTGATGACGTCGGCGTCGGCGGGGATCGACGATCTGACGCATACGGGGAACAAGACGACGACCACGGTCGCGATGGACTTTGGTCGGATCACTCTTGATCAGGATTTGATCCTTTATCTTTTTGGGACGCCTGGGCAGGATCGTTTCTGGTTTATGTGGGATGACCTGGTGCGGGGTGCGATCGGGGCGATCGTGCTGGTGGACACCAGGAGGTTGGCTGACTGTTTTCCGGCGGTCGACTACTTCGAGAACAGCGGTCTGCCGTTCGTGATCGCGTTGAACGGTTTCGACGGGCATCAGCCGTACTCGCCCGAGGAGGTGCGGGAGGCGTTGCAGATCGGTCCCGACGCGCCGATCATCACGACGGACGCGCGGCACCGCGCGGAGGCGAAGAGCGGTCTGATCACCCTCGTCGAGCACGCGCTGATGGCCCGCCTGCGCTGACGCCTCCCCTCCGCACTCCCGCACGCCTCCCGAACGCCCGGTTCGGGAGGCGCCTGCTTTTTGACGCGCGCCGGTGTCCTAGGCTGTGGGGCGCAGGTTTTATCCAGGCGTGAGCCGGGCTCGGCCAGGGTTTTCGCCACTTCGAGCAGGCCAGTGAGGGACTACCCAGCGTGCGCATCGCCAGATTCTCCATCGACGGAACCGTCGGGTTCGGCGTGGTGGAGGGGGAACCGACCGACGAGGGCGGGCTCCGCCTCGACATCATCAAGGGCCACCCCTTCGCCGAGTTCGAACGCTCGGGGCACCTGGTGCCGCTGAGCGAGGTCAGGCTCCTGCCGCCCGTGCTCCCCAGCAAGGTGGTGGCCATCGGCCGCAACTACGCCGAGCACGCGCGGGAGATGGGGAACGAGGTGCCCGACGTTCCCGTCACCTTCTTCAAGCCCTCCACCTCGGTCATCGGCACCGGCGACGAGATCCGCTACCCGTCGATCTCCTCCGACGTCCACCACGAGGCCGAGCTGGCCGTCGTCATCGGGCGGCTCTGCCGCGACGTGCCGAGGGAGCGGGTTCGCGAGGTGATCCTGGGCTACACCTGCGCCAACGACCTGACCGCGCGCGACGTCCAGCAGCGCGAGAAGCAGTGGGCCAGGGCGAAGGGCTTCGACACCGCCTGCCCCCTCGGCCCCTGGATCGAGACCCAGCTCGACCCCGCTGACCTGGCCATCATGTGCACGGTCAACGGCGAACAGCGACAGTTGGGGCGCACCAGCGAGATGGTGCGTTCCGTGGAGGATCTGATTGTGCACATCACGGAGTCGATGACCCTGCTGCCGCAGGACGTCATTCTCACCGGAACCCCGGCCGGCGTCGGCCCCGTGCGGGACGGCGACGAGGTCGCCGTGAGCATCGAGGGCATCGGCACCCTGACCAACAAGGTGGTGCGCCGTGGCTGACGTCAGGGTCCGCTTCTGCCCCTCGCCGACCGGCGACCCGCACGTCGGGCTGGTCCGCACCGCCCTGTTCAACTGGGCCTTCGCCCGCCACCACGGCGGCACGCTGGTGCTGCGGATCGAGGACACGGACGCGGCGCGCGACTCCGAGGACTCCTACCGGGCGCTGCTGGACTCGTTGCGCTGGCTGGGCCTGGACTGGGACGAGGGCCCCGAGGTGGGCGGCTCCCACGGGCCCTACCGCCAGTCGGAGCGGATGGACATCTACGCGGACGTCGCCGCCAGGCTGATCGCCGCCGGCCACGCGTACCACTGCTACTGCACGGCCGAGGAGTTGACCGCCCGGCGCGAGACCGCCAGGGCCGAGGGCCGGCCCTCCGGCTACGACGGCGCCTGCCGGGCGCTGAGCGAGGAGCAGGCCGCCGCGTACCGCGCGGAGGGCCGCGAGCCGATCGTCCGCTTCCGGATGCCGGACACCGAGATCACCTTCGACGACCTGGTCCGCGGCGAGCTGACGTTCTCCCCGGAGAACGTCACCGACTACGGCATCGTGCGCGCCAGCGGGGCCCCGCTGTACACCCTGGTCAACCCGGTCGACGACGCGCTGATGGGGATCACCCACGTGCTGCGCGGCGAGGACCTGCTCTCCTCCACGCCCCGGCAGATCGCGCTCTACCGGGCGCTGGCGGAGATCGGCGTGGGCGGCGGCGGGGTGCCGGCGTTCGGGCATCTGCCGTACGTGATGGGCGAGGGCAACAAGAAGCTCTCCAAGCGCGACCCCCAGTCCTCGCTCAACCGCTACCGCGAGGCCGGCTTCCTCCCGGAGGGGCTGCTCAACTACCTGGCGCTGCTTGGCTGGTCGCTCGCCGAGGACCGGGACGTCTTCGGCCTGGACGAGCTGGTCGCCGCGTTCGACATCGGGGCGGTCAACGCCAACCCGGCGCGCTTCGACCTGAAGAAGTGCGAGGCGATCAACGCCACCCACATCCGGGAGCGGCTCACGGTCGAGCAGTTCGTCGAGGCGTGCCAGCCGTGGCTCACCGCCCCGCACGCGCCGTGGAGCCCGGAGCGGTTCGACCCGGAGGCGTTCGCGGCGCTCGCCCCGCTGGCGCAGACCCGGGTGACCGTGCTCTCGGACATCACGGCCAACGTGGACTTCCTCTTCCTGCCGGAGCCGGCGATCGACGAGGCGTCCTGGGCCAAGGCGATGAAGCCGGGCGCCGACGCCGTGCTGGCCGCCATCCGGGAGGGGCTGGCGGGGCTGGACTCCTGGACCGCCGAGCCGCTGAAGGAGGCCGTCCTGGCCGCCGGTGAGGCCCACGGGCTGAAGCTCGGCAAGGCGCAGGCCCCGCTGCGGGTGTCGGTCACCGGGCGGACCGTGGGCCTGCCGCTCTTCGAGTCGCTTGAGGTCCTGGGGCGCGAGCGCACCCTGGCCCGGGTCGACGCCGCCCTCGCCCGGCTGGCGGCGTAGGAACGAGGGGGACGGGGCGCCCTCGGGAGCGATCTCGTTTTGGTGCACCGTCCCCCATCGGGTAGTGTTCTTTCTGCCGCTGAGGGGGCCAACACCCCGAAGTACAGCGGTCACCCAAGCAAAACCCCCACTCGGGGTTGCGTTTCGGTGGGCTATGGTGTAATTGGCAGCACGACTGATTCTGGTTCAGTTAGTCTAGGTTCGAGTCCTGGTAGCCCAGCGCGATCTTGTATTGAGCAGTTCACAGGATCATGCCCCCGTTGTGTAGCGGCCTAGCACGCTGCCCTCTCAAGGCAGTAGCGCCGGTTCGAATCCGGTCGGGGGTACGGAGATCGTCAGGTCTCTGCGTGGGCCCCCGTTGTGTAGCGGCCTAGCACGCCGCCCTCTCAAGGCGGTAGCGCCGGTTCGAATCCGGTCGGGGGTACATGATCGAAGAGCGGCCTTCCGCCCAAGGGGCGGGGGGCCGCTCCTCGTTGTGCCGACCGCTCATTCCGGCGCCTCGTCCGGGTCCTCCCCGCCGCTCAGCAGGCGGCTGGCCCGCTCGGCCTGGGCCAGCCGCCGCAGGCTCAGCAGCACCGGCTCGTAGAGCACGGTGAGCGCCACGGCGGCCTCCAGCTGCGTCGTGGGCGCCGCGAACTCCTCGACCAGCGCCAGCTCGTGCTCGGCGAGCCGCTCGGCCAGCTCGCCGTAGGGCAGCAGCGCCTCCCCGTCGCAGGGGTAGCCGAGCCTCAGCAGCGCGCTGACGGCGGAGACCAGCGCCTGGTGCGCCGGGTTCCCCGGGACCACGCGCCAGCCGAGCCGCCGCTGGACCTCGACGGCGACCCGCTCCGCGGTGGGCGCCTCCTCGTCGTCGTCCGCGGGGGCAGGGAGCGCCTGGGGGAGCGCGGCGACCGCCGTGCCCATGCGGGAGAGCTGGTCGAGCGAGGCGTCGTCGACGGCGGCCAGCACCCCGCGCGCGTCGGCGACGGAGACGCCGCCGACCTGTATCAGCGCCCGCACCAGCTGGAGGCGGCGCAGATGCTCCTCGTCGTAGTCGGCCTGGGTGCTGCTGACCCGGTGGCCGGGTGGGAGCAGGCCCTCCCGGAGATAGAACTTGATCGTCGCCGTCGACACCCCGCTGCGTCTGCTCAGCTCCGCGAGCCGCATCTGGAACCCCCTTGCGCGATCGATAGGAGAGTGACACTATCCAATCATGGATAGCGACGCTATCCAAAGTGTGTCCGGGGCGTTGGCCCGCTCTTCTCGCCGTTCTCGCGGTCGGGTTGGCGGGGCGTGCGCGGGCGGACGTGGACAGGGAGGCGGGGCGTCGATGGCGTCGGGGATCGTGCGGGGACGGATGACGGCTCGGAGTGACGAGCCGCTGGTGGTGTTCCTGGTGGGTATGCGGATCAACCGCCTCTGGCGGTTGCGTGAGTGGTGGTCCCCGATGCGGGCCATGACCCGGATGTTGCGGGAGCTGTCCCGTGAGCCGGCGCGCGGGATGCTCGGGTACCGGCTGTGCCTCGGGTCGCCCAGGGAGCTGTTCGTGGTGCAGTACTGGTCGAGCGTGGAGGCGCTGACCGCGTACGCCGCCGCGTCGGACGGCGAACACCGCCCCGCCTGGGGCGAGTTGAACCGTCAGCTCAAGGCCGGCTCGCGGATCGGTTTCTGGCACGAGACGTTCGTGGTCCCGGCCGGCTCCGCCGAGTCGATCTACACCAACATGCCCCCGGCCGGCCTCGGCGCGGCCTGGGAGCTGATACCGGTCGCCCGGCGCGGCGAGTCCCTTCCCCAGCGGATGGCCGCCGCCGCGGGCGGCGCGGAGTAGCGGGGGCTGCTCCCGCCCGCGGCCCGAAGGGCGGCCGGGGCGCGGCGGGTGACGGGGGTGGGTGCCCGGTCGGCGGTCAGCCGGCGGTGCCGCGCTTGAGCGCCTCCGTGAGGCGTCCCGCGGCCTCCAGCAGGGCCCCCGCGTGCATCCTGCCCGGGTGTCGGGAGAGCCGTTCGATCGGGCCGGAGACGGAGACGGCGGCGACCACGCGGTTGGACGGGCCCCGGACGGGCGCCGAGACGGAGGCGACGCCGGGCTCCCGTTCGCCGATGGACTGCGCCCAGCCGCGCCGGCGCACCCCGGAGAGGGCGGTCGCGGTGAAGCGCGCGCCCTGGAGGCCGTGGTGCAGCCGCTCCGGCTCCTCCCAGGCGAGCAGGATCTGCGCGGCCGAGCCGGCCTTCATCGGCAGCGCGGAGCCCACGGGCACGGTGTCCCGCAGCCCGGAGAGGCGTTCGGCGGCGGCGACGCAGATCCTGCGGTCGCCCTGGCGCCGGTACAGTTGGGCGCTCTCGCCCGTCACGTCGCGTAGTTGGGTCAACACGGGTCCGGCCGTCGCCAGCAGCCGGTCCTCGCCGGCCGCGGCGGCCAGCTCGGCGAGCCGGGGGCCGAGTACGAAGCGGCCCTGCATGTCGCGGGCCAGCAGCCGGTGGTATTCGAGAGCCACGGCCATCCGGTGCGCGGTGGGCCGCGCCAGTCCCGTCGCCCCGACCAGTCCGGCCAGGGTGGCGGGCCCGGACTCCAGTGCGCTGAGCACCAGCGCCGCCTTGTCGAGGACGCCCACTCCGCTGGAATCGCCACGAGAGTTGTCCATGAAACGATACTCGCGTCTCACAGTGTGAAACGCAAGTTCCTTTTCCCCACGAAGACGCCACTCTGGGTTCCATGCTCGGCGACGCGTGCCGGGCGGGCCACCGCCCCGCACCCGGGGGAGCGGGCGGCGGTATGGGATTCAGCGGCGAGCCCGGAGGGACGCGATGGGACGGACACTGGCGGAGAAGGTCTGGGACGATCATGTCGTCCGGCGGGCTGAGGGCGAGCCCGACCTGCTCTACATCGATCTCCACCTGCTTCACGAGGTGACCAGCCCACAGGCGTTCGACGGTCTGCGCAAGAGCGGCCGGCGCGTGCGCCGCACGGACCTGACCCTCGCGACCGAGGACCACAACACCCCGACGCTCGACATCGACAAGCCGATCGCCGACCCGGTCTCCCGTACCCAGCTGGAGACCCTCCGGAAGAACTGCGGGGAGTTCGGCGTGCGGCTGCACCCCCTCGGCGACACCGAGCAGGGCGTGGTCCATGTCGTCGGCCCGCAGCTCGGGTTGACCCAGCCCGGCACCACCGTCGTCTGCGGCGACAGCCACACCTCGACCCACGGCGCGTTCGGCGCGTTGGCCTTCGGGATCGGCACCAGCCAGGTCGAGCACGTGCTGGCCACCCAGACCCTGCCGATGGCGCCGTTCAGGACGATGGCGGTCACCGTCAACGGCGAGCTGCCCGAAGGGGTGACGGCCAAGGACCTGATCCTCGCGATCATCGCGCGGATCGGCACCGGCGGCGGTCAGGGGTACGTCATCGAGTACCGGGGCGAGGCCATCGAGAAGCTCTCGATGGAGGCCCGGATGACCATCTGCAACATGTCGATCGAGGCCGGCGCCCGCGCGGGCATGATCGCCCCCGACGAGACCACCTTCGCCTATCTGCAGGGCCGCGACCACGCGCCCGAGGGCGCGGAGTGGGACGCGGCGGTCGCCTACTGGCGCACGCTGCGCACCGAGGAGGACGCGGTCTTCGACCACGAGGTCGTCATCGAGGCCGCCGAGCTGGCCCCGTTCGTGACCTGGGGCACCAACCCCGGCCAGGGCGCGCCCCTGAGCGCCTCGGTGCCCGACCCGGGCTCCTTCGCCGACCCCGGCGACCGGGTGGCCGCCGAGAAGGCGCTGGAGTACATGGGGCTCGTACCCGGCCAGCGGCTGCGGGAGATCGCCGTGGACACCGTCTTCGTCGGCTCCTGCACCAACGGCCGCATCGAGGATCTGCGCTCGGCGGCCGAGGTGTTGCGCGGACGGCGGATCGCCGACGGCGTGCGGATGCTGGTCGTTCCCGGCTCGGTGCGGGTCGCGCTCCAGGCGGTCGACGAGGGCCTGGACCGGGTCTTCGCCGAGGCGGGCGCCGAATGGCGGCACGCCGGCTGTTCGATGTGCCTGGGGATGAACCCCGACCAGCTCTCGCCGGGCGAGCGCTGCGCCTCCACCTCCAACCGCAACTTCGAGGGCAGGCAGGGCAAGGGCGGGCGCACCCATCTGGTCTCCCCGCAGGTCGCCGCGGCGACCGCGCTCACCGGTCACCTCGCCTCGCCGGCCGACCTGGCCGACGTCCCCACCCCCGCGGAGGTCTGAGAGATGGAAGCCTTCACCACCCACACCGGCCGGGCCGTTCCGCTGCGCCGCTCCAACGTGGACACCGACCAGATCATCCCCGCCCACTGGCTGAAGAAGGTCACGCGCGACGGCTTCGAGGACGGGCTCTTCGAGTCCTGGCGCAGGGATCCCGAGTTCGTGCTCAACCAGGAGGCGCACCGGGGCGGCACCGTTCTGGTCGCCGGGCCGGACTTCGGCACCGGCTCCTCCCGTGAGCACGCGGTCTGGGCCCTCCAGAACTACGGCTTCAAGGCGGTCATCTCCCCGCGCTTCGCCGACATCTTCCGCGGCAACTCGCTGAAGAACGGGCTGTTGACCGTCGTGCTGCCGGCGGCGACGGTCGAGGCGCTGTGGGAGCTGGTCGAGCGCGAGCCGGACAGCGAGGTGACGGTGGACCTGGTCGCCCGCCGGGTCACCGCGCCCGGGATCGAGGCCGATTTCGACCTTGACGAGAACGCTCGCTGGCGTCTGTTGGAGGGGTTGGACGACATCTCGCTCACTCTTCGGGAGGAGGCGGCCATCGCCGACTTCGAGAGCCGACGCCCCGTCTACAAGCCCCGTACGCAGGCAGTCTGACGTTCCGTCACCTCCACGCCCCCGTCGGTCCGACCGGCGGGGGCGTCCCCATGTGTGCAGGCGCGACACGGGCGTTGGGGGGCTTAGAGGGCGATAACCGGCCCAAGGTGGCACAATCGGCCGCATGGAACGCGACGGTCAACTCGAACTCTACGATCGCGTCGCCGCTCGACTGAAGGACGCGCACCGCACGGTGCGGGATCTGCAAGTGCCCGAGGACGTACGGCGGGCCCTGACCCGGAGGCTGCTGGTGATCACCGCGGCGTCCAAGCAGGACCTGCCCGCCGCGGCCCGCCGGCTGGAGCGGTTGATGGCGGACGTGGACGAGGGGCGACTGCCCTCGGACATCACCGGCGGCCATGACGGAACTCCGTGACGGGTCGAGTTCGTTGCGACACAAGGGTGATTCGCCCGTTTCGCGTTTGATTTGCGGAATATATCTGCCTAACGTGCGAAAAAGCTTGAACACATTCGTTCCAGCAATGCCTGCGAAGGGGAAGACGTGAACAAGGCGCAACTCGTAGAAGCGATTGCGGACAAGCTCGGCGGTCGTCAGCAGGCGGCCGACGCCGTGGATGTCGTGCTCGATGCCATCATCCGCTCGGTCGTCTCGGGGGAGAGGGTCTCGGTCACCGGCTTCGGCTCGTTCGAGAAGGTCGACCGGCCCGCCCGCTACGCGCGCAACCCGCAGACCGGCGAGCGGGTTCGGGTCAAGAAGACCTCGGTGCCCCGCTTCCGCGCGGGACAGGGGTTCAAGGACCTGGTCGCGGGGACGAAGAAGCTCCCCAAGAACGACGTCGCGGTCAAGAAGGCCCCCAAGGGCAGCCTGAGCGGCGGCACCACCGCCAAGAAGGCCGCCACCAAGAAGGCCGCCGCCAAGAAGTCGGCCGCCAAGAAGTCCACCGCCAAGAAGTCGACGGGGCGCGCCAGCGCGGCCAAGAAGACCTCCGCGAAGAAGACCACCACCAAGAAGGCCACCGCCAAGAAGGCCCCGGCCAAGAAGACGACCGCCAAGAAGGCTCCGGCCAAGCGGGCGTCGTCCCGTGCGACCACCGCCAAGAAGGCCACCTCGCGCCGCCGCTGACGGTCCCGCACGTCGCCCGCGGGCCGGACTCCCCGAACCGGAGCCCGGCCCGCAGCTGTTTCTCCTCCCGCCCCGCCGACGGGGCGGGGCCCAGCGGCTAGGCTCGCCCCATGCAGGCCACCGCTTACACCTTCGACCCCGAGACGCGCGCCGGCAGCGTTCTGCTCGACGACGGCACGCCGTTGGAGTTCGACGCGGCGGCCTTCGACGCGGGCGGGCTGCTGTTCCTCCGACCGGGGCAGCGGCTACGCGTCGAGGTCACCGGCGAGGGCGAGGCGCGCAGGGTCGGCTTTCTGACACTCCAGACGTTCTAGACGCTCCAGATGTTCTGGACGTTCCAGATGTTCTGAACGTTCCCGTCCCTCCCGTCGTTCCGGATGCCCGGGGCCGCGGTCCCCGGCGCGCGGGTGCCGCCCGCTCCTCAGGCCGACAACGCGTCGGCCAGTCCGGGGAGTTCGCCACAGCGCTCCGCCGTCGCCCGCCCGACCCCGAGCTCCAGCGCCGCCCGCAGGTCGGCCGCCGTGTCCACGTCCTGGCGCACGCTCTCCACGCCGGACGTAGACAACTCCACCGCCCCGGACGCCAGGTGTCGCCGCCGCGAGGCCCCGCCGAAGGCCGGCGCCAGCGCCGCCGGCGGCCGGGCCGCCAGCAGCGTGGTGCCGATCCCCGCCGCGTCCGGCAGAAACGCCCGCCCGTGCCCCGCGGCCTCCGTCAGCACCCGCGTCAGCTCCGTGGGACGCAGCGCCGGCAGGTCCGCGTTGAGCGCGGCGAGAGCCCGTCCCGGCAGCGCGGCGGCGCCGTGCGCGAGCGCCGCGTTCAGCCCCGCGTCCGGCAGGTCGGGAATTACGCGGGCGCCGAGCGCCGCGACACGGCGCGACGCGAGCGGGTCATTGGTGACAACCGCCACATCCCGCACCGCCGCCGCGGCCAGGGCCGCCGCCACCGTGTCCTCGGCGAAGGCCAGCGCCAGCGCCCGCCGGTCGCCGTCGGGCACCGCTCCCGCCAGTCGGCTCTTGGCCGCTCGCAGGGGTTTCAGGGGGACGACGAGCGTCCACTCACAGTCGCGCACCGGGTCATTCTCCTCTCATGCCCACGTTCCGGAACGTTCGCCGCCGCCGGCCCGGCCCGCACACGCGTGCGGTGGCGCGGGGTGGCGCGGACTAGGGTGCCGGGGTGACGGTGATGGCGCGGCGTGGGGCGCTGGACAGCGCCGGGGCCCGCGACCACACTTGGGCGGCCGTCCGCAGCTGGCCGCGTCGGATCAGTGCAAGAGGAGATGGTGACCGAGTGTCTCGCCGCAGAATCGGCTTCTGGTACCGATTCGCAGCATTTGTGGTAAAGCCGATGCTGCGGGTCTTCTTCAAGCGGGACTGGCGCGGAATGGACCGCATTCCGGCCGACGGAGGATTCATCACGGTGGTGAATCACAACTCGTATCTCGATCCGCTCTCCTACGCGCACTACCAGTACAACACCGGCCGCGTGCCGCGATTCCTCGCGAAGAACGCCCTCTTCCAGCACGGCATGGTGGGCCGCTTCATGCGCGGCACCCACCAGATCCCGGTCTACCGCGAGACCAACGAGGCCGCCGACGCCTACCGCGCCGCCGTCAGCGCCGTGCGCGCGGGGGAGTGTGTCGCGTTCTACCCGGAGGGCACCCTCACCAGGGACCCCGACCTCTGGCCCATGGAGGGCAAGACCGGCGCGGCCCGGGTCGCCATGACCACCAGGGCCCCCGTCATCCCCGTGGCCCAGTGGGGCGCGCACGAGGCGATGCCCCCGTACGCCAGCGCACGGCGGCTGCGGCTCTTTCCCCGTAGGACACTGGTGGTGGTGGCCGGCGAGCCCGTGGACCTGAGCGAGTTCCACGGCCGCGAGCCGAGCGCCGAGCTGCTGCGCGAGGTGACGGACCGCATCATGGACGCCATCACGGCACTGCTCGCCGACATCCGCCAGGAGACGCCGCCGGCCCGGCGTTTCGTCCACCGCAGGGCGCCGGTGGAACGGCCGGCTGAGCCGAGCGCGCCCGACAAGGAGAAGGCCGAGTGACACACGTCGCCGTCTACGGCAGCGGTTCCTGGGGGACCGCGTTCGCCGCCATCCTGGCCGACGCGGGGTGCCGGGTGACGCTCTGGGCGCGCCGCGAGGAAGTCGTGGCGTCCATCAACGCCGAGCGGATCAACGCGGACTACCTCCCCGAGCTGCGCCTGCCCGAGGGGGTGCGCGCCACCACGGACTTCGCCGAGGCGGCCGAGGGCGCCGAGTTCGCCGTGCTCTCCGTTCCCTCCCAGACGCTCCGGGAGAACCTGGCGCGCTGGGGCGGGGTGCTGCCGGCCGACGCCGTGTTCGTCTCCCTCATGAAGGGCGTCGAGTTGGGCACCGCCAAGCGGATGAGCGAGGTGGTCGAGGAGGTCGCCGGCGTCGGCCCCGAGCGGGTCGCCGTGCTCTCCGGGCCGAACCTCGCCGGCGAGATCGCCCAACGGCAGCCCGCCGCCGCCGTCGTCGCCTGCCGCGACGAGTCCGTGGCCCGCCGCCTCCAGGCCGCCTGCCACACCCCGTACTTCCGCCCGTACACCAACACCGACGTCGTCGGCTGCGAGCTCGGCGGCGCCGTCAAGAACGTGATCGCGCTCGCCGTCGGCATCGCCGGGGGAATGGGCCTGGGCGAGAACACCAAGGCGGCGCTGATGACCAGGGGGCTGGCGGAGACCTCGCGACTGGGGCTGGCGATGGGCGCCGACCCGCAGACGTTCGCCGGTCTCGCCGGCATGGGCGACCTGATCGCCACCTGCTCCTCGCCGCTCTCCCGCAACACCACCTTCGGCACCAACCTCGGGCGCGGCATGTCGGTGGAGGAGACCATCGCGGTCACCCGGCAGACCGCCGAGGGCGTCAAGTCCTGCCGTTCCGTACTGGACCTGGCGCGGCGTCACCATGTGGAGATGCCCATCACGGAGACGGTCGTCGGCATCGTGCACGAGGGGACCTCGCCCCGGGTCGCGGTCAAGGAGCTGATGTCGCGAACCGCCAAGGCCGAACACCGCTGACGACCGCCGTCACGTTAGGTAGCCTCGGAGGGTGATGAGCAGCGAGTCCTCTTCCCCCGCTCCCTCCGAGCGCAGCAAGCCCCGCGTAGCCGTGGTCTTCGGCGGCCGAAGCTCCGAGCACGCGATCTCCGTGGTGACGGCAGGCGCGGTGCTGCGGGCCATCGACCGGTCGCGTTACGACGTGTTGCCCATCGGCATCACGACGGAGGGCCGGTGGGCGCTCACGGCCGACGAGCCGGAACGGATGGCCATCGCCGACCGGGCGTTGCCGAGCGTGGAGGGCATCGCCGAGCCGGGTGGCGGCGGGGTGCTGCTTCCCGTCGACCCGGGGCGCCGCGAAGTCGTCTACGCGGAGCAGGGCTCCGTGCCCAAGGACCTCGGCGAGGTCGACGTGGTGCTGCCCGTGCTGCACGGCCCCTACGGCGAGGACGGCACGCTCCAGGGGCTGCTGGAGATGTCGGGGGTGCCCTACGTCGGCGCCGGGGTGCTCGCCTCGGCCGTCGGCATGGACAAGGAGTACATGAAGCGGGTCTTCGCCTCGTTCGGCCTGGCCGTCGGGCCCTACCTGGTGATCCGCCCCCGCGAGTGGGCCACCGACCCGGACGGCGCGCTGGCCCGGATCGAGGGGTTCGCCGCCGAGCACGGCTGGCCGGTCTTCGTGAAGCCGGCCAGGGCCGGCTCCTCGATGGGCATCACACGGGTCACCTCGCCCGAGGGGCTGCCCGACGCGCTCGCCGAGGCCCGGCGGCACGACCCGAAGGTCGTCATCGAGGCGCAGCTGACGGGCCGCGAGATCGAGTGCGGGGTCCTGGAGTTCGAGGACGGCCCGCGCGCCAGCCTCCCGGCCGAGATCCCGCCGGTCTCCACCCACGACTTCTACGACTTCGAGGCCAAGTACATCGACTCGGCCGAGGGCATGGTGCCGGCGCCGCTGACCGAGGAGCAGACGGCCGAGGTGCGCCGGCTGGCCGTCGAGGCGTTCGAGGCGGCCTCCTGCGAGGGGCTGGTGCGGGCGGACTTCTTCCTGCTGGAGAACGGCGAGTTCGTCATCAACGAGATCAACACGATGCCGGGCTTCACACCGATCTCGATGTTCCCCCGGATGTGGGAGGCGACGGGCGTCGACTACCCGGAGCTGATCGACCTGCTGATCCAGGCGGCGCTGCGCCGCTCCACCGGGCTGCGGTAGGGCCGGGCGCGGGCGGCGGCGCGGGGCCGGGGGGCAGCCCCGGGGGTCAGTGGTGGTGCCCGTCCCCGTCGTGCCCCTCGTGCGCGTCGTCGGGCTCCTCCGGGTCGTCCGGGTCGTCCTGCCGGTACAGCTCGCTCAGCGGTATGTGCCGGTCGATCGGGGCGGCCACGTCCAGCAGCGGGTTGACCTCGGGGGCGTAGGAGTCGGGAACGGTCATCTCGACCAGCACCTCCCGTTCGGTGGTGGTGAACCGCTTGGCCCCCGACTCCTCCTCCAGCAGCCACGACACCTCGTTGACACCCACCACGTCGGCGTGCGCGGCCTCGTACTCGGGGGTGCCGGGCGTGAGTTCGGCCGGCGCCTCGACGCCGCAGCGCAGCACGATCCCGGGCTCGCCCCAGACCGCCGCGTACGGGGACGGCTCGTCCAACTCCCGCCGCTCCTGGCCGTCCACGACATCCGGCAGGTCCTCGGCCAGCGCGCGGCAGGCCGCCGCGGCCTCGCCGCCCGGCTCCGGCACCCGCACGTCGGCCGCCCCCGACCCCGGGGAGCAGGCCGCCAGCAGCAGCACGAGGGCGGCGGGCGGCAGGGCGCGGCGCACGGCGGCGGCCGGGGGGCGAGCGGTCACGTCGCGAGCATAACGAGCGGCTAGAGATGGACCACCGGGCAGGTCAGGGTGCGGGTGATTCCCGGCACACGCTGCACCTCGGCGACCACGAGCAGGCCGAGTTCGTCCACGGAGGGAGCCTCGGCGCGGGCGATCACGTCGTACGGGCCGGTGACGTCCTCGGCCTGGACGACGCCGGGGATCTCCGAGATGACGTCTGCCACGGTGGAAGCCTTGCCCACCTCGGTCTGGATCAGGATGTACGCCTGTACCACGGGTCCTCCACAGCGGCTTCGAGGAGCGGGGGCGCTACCGTAGCGCGTCATGACCTGCGTCGGGAGAGGCGTTCCGGGTTGGTCGGGCGGATTGAGGCACAGGTCGGCGCAGAACAGAGCACGAGGAGAGGCTTCACGTGAAGGGCAGTGTGGGGGCGCTCGGGGAGTTCGGGCTGATCCGGGAGCTGACCTCCCGGATCAGCGGTACCCCGGCGGTACGGCTGGGTCCGGGGGACGACGCCGCCGTGGTGGCGGCGCCCGACCGGCGCGTGGTCGCCAGCACCGACATCCTGGTCGAGGGCAGCCACTTCCGCCGCGACTGGTCCACCGCCTACGACGTGGGGCGCAAGGCGGCGGCGCAGAACCTCGCCGACATCGCGGCGATGGGGGCCACCCCGAGCGCCGTGCTGCTGGGACTGGTGCTGCCGGCCGAGCTCCCGGCGACCTGGCCAGTGGAGTTGATGGACGGCATCCGCGACGAGTGCCAGGTCGCGGGCGCAGGGGTCGCCGGCGGCGACGTGGTGCGGGGCGACACCGTGATCGTCTCCATCACCGCGCTGGGCGACCTCGCCGGCCGGGAGCCGCTGACCAGGACGGGCGCGCGGCCGGGCGATCTGGTCGCCGTCACCGGCTGGTTGGGGTGGTCGGCCGCCGGGCACGCGGTGCTCTCCCGGGGGTTCCGCTCCCCGCGCGCCTTCGTCGAGGCCCACCGCAGGCCGGAGCCGCCCTACCCGGCGGGCCCGGCGGGCGCCGCGCTGGGCGCGACCTCGATGACCGACGTCAGCGACGGGCTGATCGCCGACCTCGGGCACATCGCCCAGGGCAGCAAGGTGCGCATCGACATCGCCTCCGCCGCGTTGGACATGCCCGCGCAGATGAACGACATCGGCCAGGCGGTCGGCGTCGACCCGCTCCAGTGGGTGCTCACCGGCGGTGAGGACCACGCGATAGTGGCCACGTTCCCGCCGGAGACCAAGCTGCCGGCGCGGTGGCGGATCATCGGCGAGGTGCTGCCCAGCCGGGGCAGGGGCGCCCCCGCGGCGCCCGAGGGCGCGCCGCCGCCGCGGGTGACCGTGGACGGCGAGCCGTGGGAGAACGCGGGCGGCTGGGACCACTTCGCGGGCTGAACGGGCTGAACGGGCTGAACGGGCTGAACGGGCGCGGCGGGTGTGCGCAGGTGCGGTCCGGCCGGGCCCGTCGGAACGGGGCTCCGGGCGGCGCGCGCCGGGCCGTTGAGTAGGGTCGTGGTCATGCCCACACCCCCGCGCGTGCTCACCGTCGCCGGCTCGGACTCCGGCGGCGGCGCCGGCATCCAGGCCGACCTGAAGACGATGCTGGCCCTGGGGACGCACGGCATGAGCGTGGTCACCGCCGTCACCGCGCAGAACTCCCAGGGCGTGGACGGCTTCTGGGAGCTGCCGCCGGAGGCGGTGCGGGCCCAGTTCCGCGCGGTGGTCGACGACATCGGGGTCGGCGCCGTCAAGACGGGGATGCTGGCCGGCGCCGAACTGGTCGAGACCGTCGCCGCGTTGCTCGCCGAGGTCGAGGCGCCCGTGGTGGTCGACCCGGTGGGCGTCTCCAAGCACGGCGACGCGCTGCTGGCGCCCGAGGCGCTGGACGTGGTGCGCGAGCGGCTGCTGCCCGTCGCGACCCTGGTCACCCCGAACCTGGCCGAGGTCGCGCAGCTGACCGGGGTGCACGTCGCCGACGAGTCGGACCTGCCGAGGGCCGCCGAGGCGCTGCTGGCGCTCGGACCGCGCTGGGTGCTGGTCAAGGGCGGCCATCTGCCGGGGGACGCCGTCGACCTGCTCACCGACGGCCACCAGACCCACCGACTGCGCGCCCCGCGCCTGGACAACCGGCACACCCACGGCACCGGTTGCACCCTCGCCTCGGCGATCGCCGCGCGCCTGGCACACGGGGACCCGCTGCCGGAGGCGGTGGCGGCGGCCAAGGAGTACGTCACCGGGGCCATCGCCGCCGGCTTCCCGCTGGGCGCGGGCATCGGCCCGGTGCACCACGGCTACCGGATCGCCGGGCACTGACCCGCGCCCGGACACACAAAAGCCGGCTCACCCGCGGGTGAGCCGGCTCAGGCGGCCGGAACGGCGCGTACGCCGAGGGTCAGCGAGTGACCTTGCCAGCCTTGATGCACGAGGTGCAGACGTTCAGGCGCTTCGGCGTCCCACCGATCACCGTACGCACCCGCTGGATGTTGGGGTTCCAACGGCGGGGCGTGCGGCGGTGCGAGTGGGAGATGCTGTTGCCGAAGCCCGGCCCCTTGCCGCAGACATCGCAGTTGGCAGCCACGGGTCACTCCAAAGACGGGTCAGCCCCCACGACTCGCGTGGGAGACCAAGAACTTACGAGGAAAGTCGGGGCCGCTGGGGCCCCGGGGTGTGCCCGACGTACTCCAGGGGACATCAGGCAACCGGGGCAGCATACCCCGGGCGTTCCCGGAGGGCGAAATCGCCCCCGGAGGGTGAAGCGGCCCCGGGCCAGGTCACCGGAGCAGGGCATAAGCTGCACCCGCCGTTCACCCTAGCCCGGGAGGTTCCCCGTGCCGCAGCCGCTCGACGCCGGGGCGGTGAGTCGCTGGAGCCGGCTGGCCGTGCGCGCGCTGGGCGCGGCCCGCGAGGACATCGACGCCATCAACGTCTATCCCGTTCCCGACGGCGACACCGGCACCAACCTCTACCTCACCGTCGAGTCCGCCGCGCAGGCCGTGGCCGCCGCCGAGGCCGGCGGGCCCAGCCTCGGCGAGGCGGCGCGCGCGCTGGCGCACGGCGCGCTGATCGGCGCGCGCGGCAACTCGGGCACCATCCTCGCCCAGATGCTGCGGGGGATGGCCGAGGTGCTGGCCGCCGCACCCGAGCCCGCCACGGCCGCCACCCTCGCGGGGGCGCTCGGCCGGGCGGCGGCCTCGGCCCGGCGGGCCGTCGCCCACCCGGTCGAGGGCACCATGCTGACCGTCGCCGGCGCCGCCGCCGACGCGGCCGGCCGCGCGGCCGAGGCGCCGGCCGCCGAGCTGGCCGAGGTGCTGCGCGCCGCGCGCGACGCGGCGCGCGGCGCGCTGACCGCGACCACGGCGCAGCTGCCGGCGCTGGCCGCCGCCGGCGTCGTCGACGCCGGGGCCACCGGACTGGTCACCGTGCTGGACGCGCTGGACGTCGCGCTCTTCGGCGGCCCGCCCGACGCCGTGCCACGGCCGCGCCCGGTCCGCCCGGCCACCGCGGTCACCCGCGAACCGGCCGACCTCGTCGCGGGCGGCGGCTGCGCGACACCGGAGAACGGGACCGGCTTCGAGGTGACCTATCTGCTGGACGCCGACGACGACGCCGTCGAGCCGCTGCGCGCCCGACTCGACGCGCTGGGCGACTCCCTGGTGGTGGTCGGCGGCGACGGGCTGTGGCACGTCCATGTGCACACCGCCCAGGCCGGACCCGCCGTGGAGGCCGGCATCGCCGCCGGCCGGCCGCACCGGGTCCGCATCACCGCGCTGCCGCCCGCGGGCCCGGCCCCCGCCGAGCCGCCGGCGAGCGGGCGCGCCGTCGTGGCCGTGCTGCCGGGGCCGGGGCTGGCCGGGCTCTGCGCCGAGGCGGGCGCCACCACCCTGACCGTGCGGCCGGGGGAACTGCCGGGCGGCGCCGAGCTGGCCGCGGCGATCGCCGGCACCGGGGCCGGCGAGGTGGTGCTGCTGCCCAACGACAAGGAGCTGTGGCACGCGGCGGCTGCCGCCGCCGAACGTGCCAGGGCGGCGGGCGCGCGGGTCGCCGTCGTGCCGACCCGTTCCCCGGTGCAGGGCATCGCGGCGCTGGCGGTGCACACGCCGGACCGGCGCTTCGACGAGGACGTGGTGGCGATGACGGCGGCGGCGGGCGCCACCAGGTTCGGCGAGGTCGGCGTCGCCGAGCGCCAGGCGTGGACCATGGCGGGCGTCTGCCAGCGCGGCGACGTGCTGGGCATGGTGGACGGCGACGTGGCGGTGATCGGCGGTGAACTCCCCGAGGTCGCCGCCCAGGTGCTGGAACGGATGCTGGCCGGCGGCGGCGAGCTGGTGACCCTGGTGCTCGGCGCCGGTGCGCCCGCCGGGCTCGCCGAGGGGCTGACCGAACGGCTCCGGCAGGGGCACCTGGGCGTGGACACCGTGGTGTGTGCCGGCGCGCAGTCGGCGCCGCTGCTCATCGGCGTGGAGTGAGCGCGCGGGCGGCGCGTGGGGAACGGGGGGGCCGCGACTGTCAGTGCCATGGTGTGCAATGGGCACCGTGACCGCGCCGCACGATCCCCTCGCCTCCGTCGTCGGCGGCACCACCGCCAAGGTGATGGCCGCCCATCTCGACCTGCACACGGTCGGTGACCTGCTCCACCACTTCCCCCGGCGGTACGCCGAGCGCGGGGAGCTGACCTCGCTGGGCGCGCTGCCCCTGGACGAGCACGTCACCGTCGTCGCCGAGATCGCCGACACCCGCACCCGCCCGTTCAACAACGGCCGGGGCCTGCGGCTGGAGGTCACCCTGACCGACGGGCGGAGCAAGCTGCGGCTGGTCTTCTTCGGCCGGCGCGCGGTCCACCACCACGAGCGGGTGCTGCTGCCCGGCCGGCGCGGGATGTTCGCGGGCAAGGTCTCCCGCTTCCAGCGCGACCTCCAGCTCTCGCACCCGGCCTACGAGTTGCTCGACGAGGAGAGCGAGGCGGCGGCCGTCGAGGAGTTCGCCGGACGGCCGCTGCCGCTCTACCCGGCGTGCAAGCAGCTGGAGTCCTGGCGGATCTCCAAGGCCGTCGCGCTGCTCCTCGACTCGCTGTCCGCCACCGGCTGGCGCGACGTGAGCGACCCGCTGCCCGAGGCGCTGCGGCTGCGGCGCGCGCTGCCGCCGCTGCCCGAGGCGTTCGAGAAGGCCCACCGGCCCAGGACCCGCGCCGACATCGCCGACGCGCGCTCCCGGTTCAAGTGGGACGAGGCGTTCGTCCTCCAGGTCGCCCTCGCCCGCCGCCGCCGCTCCGGCGCCCAGCAGCCGGCCAGGCCGCGCGAGCCGGCGGCCGACGGGCTGCTGACGGCGTTCGACGCGCGGCTGCCGTTCGAGCTGACCGAGGGGCAGCGCCGGGTCAGCGAGGAGATCCTCGGGGACCTGGCCGCCGAGCACCCGATGCACCGGCTGCTCCAGGGCGAGGTCGGCAGCGGCAAGACGATGGTCGCGCTGCGTGCCATGCTGGCCGTCGCCGACTCCGGCGGCCAGTCGGTGCTGCTGGCCCCCACCGAGGTGCTGGCCCAGCAGCACCACCGCTCGCTCACCGAGATGCTGGGCCCGCTCGCCGAGGGCGGGATGCTGGGCGGCGCCGAACGCTCCACCCGCGTCGGTCTCCTGACCGGTTCCATGGGCGCGAAGGCGCGCCGCCGCGCGCTGCTGGAGGCGGCCAGCGGGGAGGCCGGCATCGTCGTCGGCACCCACGCGCTGATCGAGGACGTCGTCACCTTCGCCGACCTGGGGCTGGTGGTCGTCGACGAGCAGCACAGGTTCGGCGTCCAGCAGCGTGACGCACTGCGGGCCAAGGGCGAACGGCCCGCGCATCTGCTGGTGATGACGGCCACACCGATCCCGCGCACGGTCGCCATGACCGTCTTCGGCGACCTGGAGACGTCCGTTCTCGACGAGCTGCCGCCCGGCCGTTCGCCCATCGCCAGCCATCTGGTCCCCGCCAGGGACAAGCCGCACTTCCTCGCCCGCACCTGGGAGCGGGTCCGCGAGGAGGTCGCCGGCGGCCACCAGATCTACGTGGTCTGCCCCAGGATCGGCGACGACGAGCCGGAGCCGCCGGGCAAGGGCCGTTCCGAGGAGCCACCGGCCGAGGGGGAGGGCGAGGGCGCCGAGCGCCGCCCGCCGCTGGCCGTCCTCGACATCGCCGAGGAGCTGGCCGGCGGACCGCTGCGCGGCCTGCGCGTCGCCGTGCTCCACGGGCGGCTGGCCCCCGAGGCGAAGGACGAGGTGATGCGCCGCTTCGCCGGAGGCGAGGTCGACGTGCTGGTCGCCACCACCGTGATCGAGGTCGGGGTCAACGTTCCCAACGCCACCGTGATGGTGATCATGGACGCCGAGCGGTTCGGCGTCTCCCAGCTCCACCAGCTCCGCGGCCGGGTCGGCCGCGGATCGGCCCCCGGACTTTGCCTGCTGGTCACCGAGGCCGCCGAGGGCGGCGCCGCCCGCGCCCGGCTGGAGGCGGTCGCCGCGACCACCGACGGCTTCGAGCTGTCCCGGATCGACCTGGAGCAGCGCCGGGAGGGCGACGTGCTGGGCCGGGCGCAGTCCGGTGGCCGCAGCAGCCTGCGGATGCTCTCCGTCATCGCCGACGAGGAGACCATCGCCGAGGCCCGCGAGGAGGCCGGCGCGCTGGTCGCCGACGACCCGGAGCTCGACTCCGCCCCCGCGCTCCGCACGGCCCTGGACGCGTTGCTCGACGCCGAACGCGAGGAGTTTTTGGAGAAAGGCTGACGCGGTGAACTTCCGGCGCCCTCCCGCACGTTGGTGTTACCGGCGGGTTGGGGAAGTGGTCGACGACCGCTCGGTGTTGGTTTCGGTAAAACCCCCACCGGGGTCACGTTCGGCGGTCTACGGTGTGTGCCCCGCAGCGCCGTACCGCGCCGTACCGCGCCGTACCGGGAGGAATTCCGCATGACCGAACAGCCAGCGGCCTCGGCCGACCCCCGTCCGGGCGAAGCCCCGGAGCGGGGAGCGCCCTGGTCGTGGCCCGGCCCCTCGGGGCCGCCGGACGAGGCCTTCGTCCGGGCGCTGGCGGCCGAGGGCCGGCCGGACGGGCGCCGTGCCTATCCGGGCCGGGACGCCGCCGACCACGCGCGGCGACTGCTGCGCCGCGCCGTCAACGCGGACCGGCCGGGCGACGACAGCAGACTGTTACTCGCCATGGCCGTCGGGTACGACATCGTCCGTCTCGCCGAGCCCCGCTCGGGTGCGGGCGGGCGCGGATGGTGCTCGCTCTACGAGCACGCGTTCCTGCTGCCCGACGGCGGGGAGGCCTGCCTCTACGAGCTGGAGCACGACCTCACCCCGGACCGGCGGCTGGTCTGCGAGGTCTACGCGGACGAGGCCAGCGCCACCCGGGCGGCGAGACACTGTGCGAACCCCGCCGGGGGCTGAGCGGTGCGCCCGCGCGGCGCGGCGTCGGGGGGCGCGGGGAGCGGCGCGGGCCGGCGGTGGCGGGCCGAGGTCGACCACTCACCCGGGCGGTGGTGCTTCGTTGTCGGGTGCGGGCCCCGGGTGGGTACTCGCGCGGTTCCCCGCGCCCCTGGTGTGGCACGCCGTCGTGGGCGACCGCACCCGGCTCCTCCGGTGGCGGCGGCAGCCGTATAGCGTGGGGCCAGCCCGACGACGGACGACGACACCGCTGTGAGGACCCTCGAATGACCCGCGTGATCGCCGGCGCGGCCGGCGGCCGGCGGCTCGCCGTGCCCCCGGGCCGGGGGACCCGGCCGACCTCCGATCGGGCGCGTGAGGGCCTCTTCGCCACCTGGGGCTCGCTCTTCGGCCCGCTGGAAGGCACCCGGGTCCTCGACCTGTACGCCGGCTCGGGCGCCGTCGGCCTGGAGGCGCTCTCCCGCGGGGCCGCCCACGCCCTGCTGGTCGAGCGCGACCCGAAGGCCCTCGCCACCATCCAGGCCAACATCCGCGCCCTCGGACTGCCCGGCGCCGAGGCCCGTTCGGCCCGCGCCGAGCGGGTCGTGACGGCAGCCCCCGCGACGCCCTACGACCTCGCGTTCCTCGACCCGCCGTACGCCGTGACCGACGCCGAACTGGCGCGTATCCTCGGCGATCTGCGGGACACCGGCTGGCTCGCCGACGGCGCGCTCGTCACCGTGGAGCGGGCCACCAGAGGCGGCGACTTCGGCTGGCCCACGGGGTTCGCCGGCCTGCGTTCGCGGCGGTACGGGGAGGGCACACTCTGGTACGGCGGGTTCGATCCCGACGCCGATCCCGACGCCGATCCCGACGCCGATCCCGACGCCGTTCACGACACCGACGACGCCACCGAAGAAGGTGACCGGCCCTGACCGGCCGGCCGAACGAGGAGAGTCCGTTGCGCCGCGCAGTTTGTCCGGGGTCCTTCGACCCCATCACCCTTGGGCACCTCGACATCGTGTCCCGGGCTTCCCAGATGTACGACGTGGTCCACATCGCGGTGATGATCAACAAGTCCAAGCAGGGGCTCTTCAGCGTCGACGAACGCATCGCGCTCATCGAGGAGTCGGTCGCCGAACACGGCAACATCAAGGTCGAGGCGTTCCACGGCCTGCTGGTCGACTACTGCGAGCAGCGCGACATCCAGGCCATCGTCAAGGGCCTGCGCGCGGTCAGCGACTTCGACTACGAGTTGCAGATGGCGCAGATGAACCACGGGCTCTCCGGCGTGGAGACGCTGTTCATGCCCACCAACCCCACCTACAGCTTCCTCTCCTCCAGCCTGGTCAAGGAGGTCGCCACCTGGGGCGGCGACGTCGCCCACCTGGTGCCCGCGCCCGTCCTGCGCGAGCTGCGCCGCAAGCTCGAACGCCCCGCGTCGTAGTCAGTACAGCTCGGAGAGTTCCAGCGCCGCGACCTCGTCGCCGTGCACCAGCAGCAGGGTGACGTGGCCGTCTTCTTCCGACAGGCCGGCGACAGCGGCGAACGGGGCGCCGCCCATCCGGCGCAGGACGAGTTCCGTCAGCTCCTCCAGCAGGCGGACCGCGAGCTGGAAGTCCGGTTCCTCCGCCAGTTCCTCGGGCCACCCGCCGTCCTCCCCGTTCTCCCCCTCGGCGAGGCCGAGGAGCAGCGCGCGGGGCAGCCAGGACCGCGGCCGGGCCGCTGGGATGGTGTCGAAGTCCCCCTCCCCGTGGTCGTTGCCGCCCGGGAGCCGCCCGTACCAGCGTGCCGCGCCGGCGAGCGGGTCGTCGGTGCCCTCGTCGAGCCGGTCCTGCCGGAGGACGATGCCGACGGAGTCGTTGTTGTTCACCATCAGCAGCGAGTCGAGCATCGTCAGCACGCACGCGATCCGGGTGCGCGGTGCCCCGTCCGCGCCGTCGGCCGCGAGGAGGGGCGGCTGGCCGGCCCCGGGCGCCCGGCGCAGCGTGAGGCGCGACGTGGCGCCGTCGAAGTCTCTGCGCAGCAGGTGGAGGGCGTCGTCCTCGCCCGTCGTCAGCCGGAGTACGTCGGTGAACTCGCCGACCCACTGACGGGCCAGCCGGCGCACCAGCAGCCCGGCGCGCCCGTCCGCTGTGCCGACGAACTCCCGTATCAGCGCCTCGACTTCCTCCGCCACCTCCTCGGGCGCGCGGGTCGCGCGGTAGCCGGTGCCGGGGCCTGAGGCCACGCGGCCGAGCAGCAGGTCGACCCCGGTGATCCCCGCGAGCCCCGCGGCCTCCCCGATCTCCTCCGGCGTCGGCGGCGCGGCCCACTGCCGTTCCCCGCGCGGGAGGGTCCTCCCGGACAGCGGTTCGCACGTCCAGCCCGGCGCCCCGGGCGGGGCCCACGCCGCCAGCAGCCATGTGGCGGCGATCACCCGCCAGTGGTCGGGCGTCGGCTCCCGCCCCTCCTCCCAGGCGACGGGGGAGGGCTGCGGGCTCCGGGCGTTCACATAGCTCGTGGTCTGGGACAACACGGTTACTCCGAGGGAGGGTTGCTGGTGTCCGGGCGACCCTACCGAGCCCCGGGGCCGCCCCCCGCGCGCGTCCCTGCGCCCCCCGCGCGACCGGCCCGGGGCGTGGACGGCTCCCCCGGGGGACCGAGTTGGCCGTACAGTCGCTTCCGTGGACGTACAGCGGAAACTCGACGAGATCGTCGACACGGTGAGCAGCGCCCGGGGGATGCCGATGTCGGCCTCGTGCGTCGTCAACCGGTCCGATCTGCTCACCGGCCTCGAAGAGGTGCGCGACGCGCTCCCCGGTTCCCTGGCTCAGGCGAGCCAGGTGCTCGGCGACCGCGAACAGGTGGTGGCCGACGCCAGGGAGGAGGCCACCCGGGTCGTGGAGGCCGCGCGGGCGGAACGCGCCGCGCTGGTCGAACACACCGAGGTCGTCCAGCAGGCCCAGGCCGACGCCGCCCGCATCCTCGCGGAGGCACGCGCCGAGGCCGCGGAGATCAAGACCGAGGCCGACGACTACGTGGACAGCAAACTCGCCAACTTCGAGGTGGTCCTCGGCAAGACCATCGGCTCCGTCGACCGGGGCCGCACCAAGCTTCTCGGCCCCGACCGGGGCAGCCCCGAGGAGCTGCTGAGCCAGGCCGACTCCTATGTGGAGGCCCAGTTCGGCGCGATCGAGGCCGTGCTGCGCAAGACGCTGGAGGCCGTCGGCCGGGGGCGGCAGAAGCTCACCGGGCACCGGCCCATCGACGAGCTGGCCGAGCATGTCGCCGCGCAGGAGGCCGCCGACGGCGGTCAGCGCCCCGGCTACTTCGGGCAGGGCGAGACCGAGCAGGACACCTACGCGTACCTGGGCGTCTCCCCGTCCCAGCCGGCCGATCCCGAGCCGGTCGCCCCGCCGACCCCCGCGGCACCGCCGGCGCCGCCCGAGACGGCGCCCGTTCCGCAGCAGGCCCAGCACCCGCAGCAGCAGCCGTACGCCCCCACCGCCGGCTACCAGCCCGGCGGCTACGGCGCGGAGGGGTACGCCACCGAGGGCTACGACCAGGGCGGCTATCCGCAGCCGGGCTACGGGCAGGACACCTACGGTCAGCAGCAGCCCTACGCCGGCGGCTACGGCGCGGACGGATACGACTACGGTCAGCAGCAGGCCGTCCACCAGGTGCCGGGCCAGCAGGGCTACGGCTACCAGGGGCAGGGCGTGCTCGACGAGACCAGCCTCTTCGACACCGGCATGATCGACGCCGAGCAGCTCCGCAACTACCAGCACGGCCAGTCCTGATCCCCACCCCGCCCGTGCGGCCGGCGTCGCATGGGCGGGATTGGGAGCTGAGGTGACCGTGTCGTATGCTGGCCCTTCGGTTGTGAACACCTTCGGTGGTCACTGCTGCCCGTATGGCTCCGATGTTCCGGAGCCGACACGCGCGGTCACCCGCAACCCCTCGCGAGAAAGCAGAACGCCCTGAACGCCCCGCTGGACCACCGAGCCCCTCTCGTGTTCGACACACGCGAGCTGGGTCGGCGACCCGGTGCGCTCAAGCGCCTGTCGCGGGAGGTGCCGGCCCCCGGCAGCCTCGGAGTCGAGGTCATCCGGGTGCCCGAGGGCGCTCCGTTGGAGCTCGACCTGCGCCTGGAGTCGGTGATGGAGGGTGTGCTGGTCACCGGCACCGTCCGTTTCCCGCTGGCGGGGGAGTGCGTGCGGTGCCTGGAGCCGCTGACCCGCGAGGGCACGGCGGAGTTCCAGGAGTTGTTCTCCTATCCGGACTCGGAGTTCTCGGCCCGCTTCGCGGACACCGAGGACGAGGAGGCGGACGAGGAGAGGCTGTTCCTCCAGAACGACCTGATCGATCTGGAGCCGGTGCTGCGGGACGCGGTCGTGCTGGCCCTGCCGTTGCGACCGACCTGCCGGGAGGACTGCCCGGGTCTGTGCCCCGACTGTGGGGCGCGGCTCGCGGAGGACCCCGATCACCAGCACGACGAGCCCGTCGACATCCGATGGGCGGCTCTGCGGGAGTTCGCCGAGGCCGGTGCCTCGGAGGAGTCCGCCGGGTCTGACAAACAAGCGAAGGCTCCCCGCTCGCGCGGGGACGAACCACAGGAGAAGTAGCCGTGGCTGTTCCGAAGCGGAAGATGTCGCGCAGCAACACCCGTCACCGTCGGTCGCAGTGGAAGGCCACTGCCCCGAACCTGGTGCGTTGCGAGCGCTGCCAGGAGCCGAGGCTCCAGCACATCGCGTGCTCCAACTGCGGTACCTACAACCGTCGTCAGGTTCTCGACGTCTGATCGGCGGGTGACAGGCGTCATGGCACACGCCAGGAGGTCTCAACCGCGGCCCCGGGCGGCGGACGTCGCCGCGTCTCTCGCGACGCTGGAAGGGCGGCTCGGCTATCAGCTGGAGCCCGCCCTTCTGGTGCGTGCCCTGACCCACCGCAGCTACGCCTATGAGCACGGTGGCCTGCCCACCAACGAGCGCCTGGAGTTCCTCGGCGACTCGGTGCTCGGGCTGGTGGTCACCGACACGCTCTACCGTCGTCATCCCGACCTCGCCGAGGGCCAGTTGGCCAAGCTGCGGGCCGCCGTCGTCCAGGCCAGGGCACTGGCCGAGGTGGCGCGTGAGCTCGACCTTGGCGCCTTCGTGCGCCTCGGGCGCGGAGAGGAAGGCACGGGAGGGCGCGACAAGGCGTCGATCCTCGCCGACACGCTGGAAGCGGTGATCGGCGCGGTCTATCTGGACCAGGGGCTCGACGCGGCCGACGAGTTGGTGCACCGGCTCTTCGACCCGGTGATCGAACGTTCCTCCAATCTCGGAGCCGGCCTGGACTGGAAGACCAGCCTTCAGGAGCTGAGCGCGGCCGAGGGCCTCGGCGTCCCCGAGTACGTGATCGGCGAGAGCGGCCCCGACCACGAGAAGACCTTCACCGCCGCCGCCCGCGTCGGCGGTCAGACGTACGGCACCGGTACCGGCCGCAGCAAGAAGGAGGCGGAGCAGCAGGCCGCCGAGACGGCCTGGCGCGCCATCCGCACTTCCCTCGACGCCGCCCGCGAGGCGGAGGCCGCCGAGGCGGCTCGGGCGGAGGAGGCCGAGGGGGCCGCGGCACCCGACGGGGAGAACGCCGGGGACACCACCGCCGGCGGGACGTCCGTTGCCTGAGCTGCCCGAGGTCGAGGTCGTCCGCCGCGGCCTGGACCGCTGGATCAGCGGTCGCACCGTCGCCGACACCGAGGTGCTGCACCCGCGCGCCGTCCGACGCCATCTCGCCGGGGCCGAGGACTTCGCCGCGCGGCTGCGCGGGGTCCCGGTCGCCGCGCCGCGCCGCCGGGGCAAGTACCTGTGGCTTCCGGTCGGGGACGACCTCGCGCTCCTGGCCCATCTGGGCATGAGCGGCCAGCTGCTGGTGCAGCCCGACCGCGCGCCCGACGAGAAGCATCTGCGGGTGCGCGTCACCTTCGCCGACGCGGCCGGCGGCGAGCTGCGCTTCGTCGACCAGCGGACCTTCGGCGGCCTCTCGCTGCACCCGGTGCTGGCCGACGGCCTGCCCGACGTCATCGGGCACATCGCCCGCGACCCGCTGGACCCCGACTTCGACGAGGACGCGTTCCACTCCGCGCTGCGCCGCAAGCGCACCACCGTCAAGCGGGCGCTGCTCGACCAGTCGCTGATCAGCGGGGTCGGCAACATCTACGCCGACGAGGCGCTCTGGCGCACCCGGCTGCACTACGAACGCCCCACCGCGACACTCACCCGCCCGACCACCGAGCGGCTGGTGGGCCATGTCCGCGAGGTGATGCACCAGGCGCTCGCGGCCGGCGGCACCAGCTTCGACAGCCTGTATGTCAACGTCAACGGCCAGTCGGGGTACTTCGAGCGCGCGTTGGACGCCTACGGTCGCGAGGGGTTGCCGTGCCGGCGCTGCGCGACGCCGATGCGCCGCGCGCCGTGGATGAACCGCTCCAGCTACTACTGTCCGCGCTGCCAACGCCGGCCCGTGGCGTCGCGCGGCTGACGGCACGTCAACGCCGGCCCGGCCTTCCGCTCAGAAGCCGCGTCCGCTCAGAAGCCGAAGGTCTGGGTCCACCAGGGGCCGCCGCCGTCGGCGAAGTGGGCGCCGAGGCCCATGGTGGTGAAGTCGCAGTTGAGGATGTTGGCGCGGTGGCCCTCGCTGTTCATCCAGGAGTCCATGACGGACTGGGCGTTCCTCTGGCCCATGGCTATGTTCTCGCCACCCATGTTCGATATGCCCGCCTCGGCGGCGCGGTCCCAGGGGGTCCTGCCGTCGGGGTCGGTGTGGTCGAAGTAGCCGCGCTCCGCCATGTCCCTGCTGTGGGCCAGGGCGACGTTGGTCAGCCCCGCGTCCAGCCGCAGCGGCTGGCAACCGGCCTGGCCGCGCGCCTCGTTGACCAGCCGCAGCACCGCCTCAGCCTCCCTGACCTCGGGGGACGCCGGTTCGTCCGAGGGCTCGTCCTCGGTGGGCGGCGGGGCGCCGGCCCCCGGCTCCGGTTCGGGGGCGGCGCTCGGCCGCTCGGTCTCCTCCGGCGTCGGCTCGGGCTCCTCGGTGGTCTCCTCGGGCTCCGGCTCCTCGCTCGCGGTCTCCTCCGCCGACTCGGTCTCCTCGGCGGTCGGTTCCTCCGACTCGCGCTCGGCGCTCCGGCTCGGCCTGGGCTCCTCGCGTTCCAGCGTCTCGGAGGCGAGCGGGGCCCTCGACTCCTCGCCCGAGGCGTCGGTCCTGGTGTCCTCACCCGTGAAGTGCTGTGTCAAGCCCGGCATCAGACCGCTTCCCACGGCCACCGCGCCCACGGCGAGTGCGGCGGAGGCACCGACGAGTCCGGTACGCGCGTACCCCCGCCTGCGACGATGACGTCCCATGCGTGGACCCTCCTTGTGTCGTCCAGTTGGCGATCTGGTGGCTCATCGTCCCGTTATGCACGAGATTTTCACTCGAACGGGCGATGCTTCATCGCGTGACTGTACGGCATAGGGGGGTAAGTGGAAGGGCCGCGAAAGCAGAAGAACGGATAGCGTGCGTCACATGCCGCACACGCCTTTCCGCCCCGGTGACCGCCGTTTCGACGAAGTGCCGGACGGGGCCGCCCGGTTGACCGTCTGGGTGCGCGGGACCGTGCAGGGCGTGGGGTTCCGGTGGTTCACCAGGGCGCGGGCGCTGGAGATCGGGGAGCTCGCCGGGTTCGCCTCGAACCTTCCGGACGGCCGGGTGCAGGTCGTCGCCGAGGGGGCGCCCGAGCGCTGCGAGCGGCTGCTCGCATGGCTGCGCTCCGGTGACACGCCCGGCCGGGTGGGGGGTGTCACCGAGATATGGGACACACCGCGCGGGGGGTACGAGGGGTTTGACATCCGCTGAGGAGCCCCTCGCGCGGTGGGCGCTGATATGTCCCAAACTGCTTGCCATCCCCGCTGCGACGTGCGAGGCTTCGTGATCAGAAACTCGCGGCGCCCCCGTTCTCTCCCACGAGGAGGCGGTGGGACGCCCCTCCCCGGCGAGGCCCGCGGGCCGTGGCGCGCCGGGCGATACGCGGTGTGATCGTGTTGACCGTCCCACTTTTTGGTGAGACGCTGAAAGTCCCGCGCGGTTCTGTCGGCTGGCCCTGGAACACCAGGCAGAGCGCCTGTCGCGGCAGTTATCCCTCACGACCCACCACGACTTCGGTCGGTCACTCAGTGTGGAGGACCATCCATCATGGCAAAGGCGCTTCTCGGTCACGTCGGCGGTTTCGACCCCCGAGTCCTCGCCGAGATGCGACGGCTTCAGCAGCGCGTCCAGGACCTGGAGACCCAGCTGGTACGGGTCCAGGCGGAGAACGACGCGCTGGCCGCCGCCGCTCGGCAGAGCGACCCGATGCTTGACGGCATCGACGTGCGCAAGGCGGAGCCCGCCCTGACCTGACCTCGACGAAGAGGTTGGCGCAGGCGTACCGCCTGATTACCTTATGCGAGGGACGCTTCGGCGTCCCTTCGTCATTTCGTGACGTAGTGAGTACGGGCGTTGACCCATGGCTGGCTACTCACTGATCTGCCCCCCATCCTCCGCGTCGAAACGGCGAATCCCCGAAGAGCGGCCGGTAAAGTCCGACGGCGTGCACCTCAAGAGTCTGACCCTGCGGGGGTTCAAGTCCTTCGCCTCGGCCACGACGCTGCGCTTCGAGCCCGGCATCACGTGTGTCGTGGGTCCCAACGGCTCGGGCAAGTCCAACGTCGTCGACGCCCTCTCCTGGGTCATGGGGGAGCAGGGCGCCAAGTCGCTGCGCGGCGGCAAGATGGAGGACGTCATCTTCGCCGGCACCACGGGCCGCCCGCCGCTGGGCCGCGCCGAGGTCTCCCTCACCATCGACAACGCCGACGGCGCGCTGCCGATCGAGTACGCCGAGGTGACGATCACCCGGACGATGTTCCGCAACGGCGGCAGCGAGTACCAGATCAACGGCGACACCTGCCGGCTGCTCGACGTTCAGGAGCTGCTCTCCGACTCCGGCATCGGCCGCGAGATGCACGTGATCGTCGGCCAGGGCCAGCTCGACTCGGTGCTGCACGCCGACCCGGCCGGCCGCCGGGCGTTCATCGAGGAGGCGGCCGGCGTTCTCAAGCACCGCAAGCGCAAGGAGAAGGCGCTGCGCAAGCTGGACGCGATGCGGGCCAACCTCGCCCGCGTGCAGGACCTCACCGACGAGCTGCGGCGTCAACTGAAGCCCCTCGGACGGCAGGCGGCCGTCGCCCGCAAGGCCGCCGTGATCCAGGCCGACCTGCGCGACTCCCGGCTGCGGCTGCTCGCCGACGACCTGGTCACCCTGCGCGGCGCGCTGCGCGCCGAGGTGGCCGACGAGGCCGCGCTGAAGGAGCGCAAGGAGGCCGCGGAGGAGCGCCTCAAGGGCGCGCTGCGCCGGGAGAGCGAGCTGGAGCAGGAGGTGCGCACCCTGGTGCCGCGGGTGGCCCGCGCCCAGGAGACCTGGTACCAGCTCTCCCAGCTCGCCGAACGCGTCAGGGGCACCGTCAACCTGGCGGACGCCCGGGTGAACAGCGCCCGTTCCCAGCCGGCCGAGGAGCGCAGGGGGCGCGAGCCGGAGGAGCTGGAGCGCGAGGCGGCACGGATCAGGGAGCAGGAGGCCGAGCTGACCGCCGCGCTGGAGGCGGCCGGCGTCGCGCTGGAGGACACCGTCGCGCACCGCGCGGAGCTGGAACGTGCGCTGGCCGACGAGGAGCGGCGGCTGAAGGACGAGGCCCGCGCGCTCGCCGACCGGCGCGAGGGCCTGGCGCGGCTGCACGCGCAGGCCAACGGCGCGCGCGGGCGCGCCGCCTCGGCGCAGGCCGACCGCGAGCGGCTGACCGCGAGCCGGGACGAGGCGCTGTCGCGCGCCACCGAGGCGCGCGAGGAGTACGAGGCGCTGCGCGCGGAGGTCGAGGGCAGGGAGGCCGACGACGGCGAGCTGGCCGAGGCGCACGAGCGGGCCAGGGCCGAACTGGAGGAGGCCGAGACCGCGTTGTCGACCGCGCGGGAGCGGCTGACCGGTGTGGAGAGGGAGCGCGCCGCCGTCGAGGCGCGGCGCGAGGCGCTGGCCCTCGGGCTGCGGCGCAAGGACGGGACGGGCGCGCTGCTGAGCGCGGGCGAGGAGCTGGCCGGCGTGCTCGGCCCGGCCGCCGAGCTGCTGACCGTCACCCCCGGCTACGAGGTGCAGGTGGCCGCGGCGCTCGGCGCGGCGGCCGAGGCGGTGGCGGTGGCGGGGCCGGCCGAGGCGGTCGAGGCGTTGCGGCTGCTGCGCAAGCGGGACGCCGGGCGGGCGGCGCTGCTGGTCGGCGACCCGGCGGCCGACGGCCCCGGCGCCCGCGCCGCCGAGCCGGCGCCGGCGCCGTGGTGCTGGGCGGTCGACCTGGTGCGGGGGCCGGACGCGCTGCTGCCGGCGGTGCGGGCGCTGCTGCGGGACGTGGTGGTGGTCGACACCCTGGACGACGCGCTGAGGCTGGTGCAGTCGCGCCCCGCGATCACCGCCGTCAGCGGGGAGGGCGACGTGCTCTCCCGGCGGCTGGCCGGCGGCGGTTCGGCGGGCGCGCCCAGCCTGTTGGAGGTGCGCGCCTCCGTCGACGAGGCGACGGCCGAGCTGGAGCGGCTGACCGGGCTGGCCGCCGAGTTGACCGAGGCGCGGGACGCGGCGACCGAGCGGCGCGGCGCGGCCAGGACCGCCGTGGACGAGCTGGCCGGACGCCGCAGCGCCGCCGAGAGGGAACGCTCCCGGGTGGCGCAGGACCTCGGCCGGCTGGGCGGGCAGGCCAGGGCGGCGGTCGGCGAGGCCGAGCGCGCCGAGGCGGCCGTCGAGCGGGCGGGCGAGGAGTGGGCCAGGGCCGTCGAGCAGGCGGAGGAGCTGGCGGAACGGCTCGCGGTCGCCGAGGAGGCGAGCGAGACGGTCGAGGACCCGGACACCTCGGCGCGCGACCGGCTGGCGGCCGACGGCGCCAACGCCCGGCAGACCGAGATGGAGGCCAGGCTCCAGGTCCGCACCCACGAGGAGCGGGTGCGCGGACTGTCGGGGCGGGCCGAGGGGCTGGACCGGGCGGCGCGCGCCGAGCGCGAGAACCGGGCGCGGGCCGAGCGGCGGAAGGCCAGGGCCCGGCACGAGAGCGAGGTGGCGGGCGCGGTGGCCGACGGCTCCCGGCAGCTGCTGGCGCACGTGGAGGCCTCGCTGGCCCGCGCGGAGACGGAACGCGGGGCCGCCGAGGCGGCCAGGGCGGAGCGCGACCGCGCGCTGGACCGGGAGCGGGCCGCGGGCAGGGAGCTGAAGGAGGAGCTGGACAAGCTCACCGACTCGGTGCACCGGGGCGAGGTGCTGGGCGCGGAGAAGCGGCTGCGGATCGAGCAGCTGGAGACCAGGGCCCTGGAGGAGCTGGGCGTCGAGCCGGCCGGGCTGGTCGTCGAGTACGGCCCGGACCAGCCGGTGCCGCCGTCCCCGCCGGCCGAGGGCGAGGAGCTGCCACAGGACCCGGAGCACCCGCGCAACCAGCCCGTTCCCTTTGTCCGCGCCGAGCAGGAGAAGCGGCTGCGGGCGGCCGAGCGTGCCTACAAGCAGCTGGGCAAGGTGAACCCGCTGGCGCTGGAGGAGTTCGCGGCGCTGGAGGAGCGGCACCAGTTCCTCAGCGAGCAGTTGGAGGACCTGAAGAAGACCCGGGCCGATCTGTTGCAGATGGTGAAGGAGGTGGACGAGCGGGTGGAGCAGGTCTTCACCGCCGCCTACCACGACACCGCGCGGGAGTTCGAGGGCGTCTTCAGCCGGCTCTTCCCCGGGGGCGAGGGGCGGCTGGTGCTGACCGACCCCGACTCGATGCTGACCACCGGCGTGGAGGTGGAGGCCAGGCCCCCGGGCAAGAAGGTCAAGCGGCTGTCGCTGCTCTCCGGCGGGGAGCGTTCGCTGACCGCCGTCGCCCTGCTGGTCTCGATCTTCAAGGCCCGGCCCAGCCCGTTCTACGTGATGGACGAGGTGGAGGCGGCGCTCGACGACACCAACCTCCAGCGGCTGATCCGGATCATGCGGGAGCTGAAGGACAGCTCCCAGCTCATCGTGATCACCCACCAGAAGCGCACCATGGAGGTCGCCGACGCGCTGTACGGCGTCTCCATGCAGGGCGACGGGGTCTCGAAGGTCATCAGCCAGCGTCTCTCCTGAAGCCACCGGTGCCGCCACGGGGCGGGAGTCGCTGGCGCTACCTTAGAGCCCCGACCCGAGAACCACAGCCGAGACCCGGAGCCGAACCCCCCGACCGCTTGTCGCGCGGCCCGGCCGGAGCCGGGCACCACCAAGGGAAACCATGGACACCATTCTCCTCGTCGTCATCATCGCCGTGGTCGCCGTGCTGGCGGTCGCGGGACTGCTCGTCAGCCGCCGGCGCGGGCAGGCGCCGCCGGCCGACCGGGGCGCCGACGCGACCCGCACCGCGCCGCCCGCCGAGCCGCGGGTCGGGGACGACGCCGCGACGCCGACCGCCGAGGAGCGCAGGACGGTCGAGGACGTCACGCTGCCCGCCCCGGAGGAGACCGAGGTCGTCGAGGAGCCCGAGGCTCCCGAGATCGAGGTGCCCGAGCCGTCCGCC
The DNA here is from genome assembly GCF_006335015.1 of Streptomyces sedi. Classification (GTDB taxonomy): domain Bacteria; phylum Actinomycetota; class Actinomycetes; order Streptomycetales; family Streptomycetaceae; genus Streptomyces; species Streptomyces sedi. Next base: position 104,108 of record NZ_VDGT01000018.1, on the reverse strand, counting down.
GGGCGGCTGGTGCGGCTGCGGGCGCGGCTGGCGCGCTCGCAGAACTCGCTGGGCAAGGGCCTGTTGACGCTGCTGTCCAGGGAGCGCCTCGACGACGACACCTGGGAGGAGATCGAGGACACGCTGCTGACCGCCGACATCGGCGTCGGCCCCACCCAGGAGCTGGTCGAGCGGCTGCGGGAGCGCGTCCGGGTGCTGGGCACGCGCACCCCCGAGGAGCTGCGGGCGCTGCTGCGCGAGGAGCTGCTCAACCAGCTCGACCCGTCGCTCGACCGGGCGGTCCACACCGAGGGCGGCGTCTCCGAGGAGGGCGAGGAGCGCCCCGCCGTCATCATGGTCGTCGGCGTCAACGGCACGGGGAAGACCACCACCACCGGCAAGCTGGCCCGGGTCCTGGTCGCCGACGGCAGGTCCGTCGTGCTGGGCGCGGCCGACACCTTCCGCGCCGCCGCCGCCGACCAGCTCCAGACCTGGGGCCAGCGGGTCGGCGCCCGCACGGTGCGCGGTCCGGAGGGCGGCGACCCGGCGTCGGTCGCCTTCGAGGCGGTGCGGGAGGGCATCGAGGCCACGGCCGACGTGGTGCTCGTCGACACCGCGGGCCGTCTGCACACCAAGACCGGGCTCATGGACGAGCTGGGCAAGGTCAAGCGGGTCGTGGAGAAGCAGGGGCCGGTCAGCGAGGTGCTGCTGGTGCTGGACGCGACCACCGGGCAGAACGGTCTGGTGCAGGCGCGGGTCTTCGCCGAGGTCGTGGAGATCACGGGCATCGCGCTGACCAAGCTGGACGGCACCGCCAAGGGCGGCATCGTGGTCGCGGTCCAGCGCGAGCTGGGCGTCCCCGTCAAGCTGGTCGGCCTGGGGGAGGGGCCCGACGACCTGGCGCCGTTCGAGCCCGAGGCGTTCGTGGACGCGCTGCTCGACTGAGCGGCGGGCCCGGCGGGTCAGCCGGCCGGCGCCAGCCGGCGGCAGAGGCTGGCCAACGCGCCGAGCAGCGGGTTGGCCCCCGGCGGCACGGCGGCCGTGTCCACGTCGGGCCGGCGCAGCCACACCACCTCGCCGAGCCCGGCCACCGGCGACGGCGGAGCGGCGATGTGGTCGCCGGGGCCGAGCGCGGTCAGCCGGGGCGGCGGCTCCGGCCAGCCCAACGTGTCCAGCAGCTCGGGGAGTCGGGCCGCGATGCCCGGCGCGACGAAGAACCAGGCGCGGTCGTCGGGGGCGAGTGCCACGGGACCGAGCGGCAGGCCGAGCCGGTCGAGCCGCGGCAGCGCGGCGCGGGCCACCGCCTCCGGCACCTGGAGCACGTCGAAGGCGCGGCCGATGGGCAGCAGCGCGGTGGCGCCCGGGGGAGCGGGGCGCGCCTTCGACCAGGCGGCGAGCGCCTCGTCGAGCGGCGTGCCCGCCGTGATCACGCGCCCGTGGAGCAGCGGATGCGCCCCCGGCGCGGGGCAGGAGGCGCCGCCGCAGGAACAGACGGGGCGCCGCCTGGCGCCCTTGTCGAGGACGGCGCCCGGCGCCACGTCCCAGCCCCAGAGGCCCACGTACTCGGCGACGGCCGCCTCGATCCGGCCCCGGTCGGCGCCGCGTCCCACGGCGCGGCGGGCCGGTGGGGGCGGCGCTCCGCGCTCCCGCATACCGCCGATGGTGAAGCCCATGCACACTCCAACGGGTCTGGTCTGCCGAGGTTACGGCCCTCGCCGGCGGCGCCCGGGGCGCACAACTCCCGTCGTGCGCCCCGTGAATGCTTCGCTCCGCTTCTCGTCGAGCGGCGTGCGTACCAGTGAATCGTGCGAGGTGGACGGCAGGATCACCGGTGAGGGGTGGCGAATGGTGGCGATTGCGGTGGCGGCCTCGTCACGCGCGTGATCGTAGGATTACTTTCGGTGCATCGTAGACGGGATGTCAGCAGGACCCCGTCAGGGCAGAGAGATCCGGGATCGGAGCGTAAGCGTGGGCGGCAACGGCAGCGGCGGCAATCCCGTCAGGCGGCCGAACGAACGGCTGACGTCGTGGTTCCACCGCAGTGGCTGGTCCAAGGGCGAGCTGGCGAGACAGGTGAACAGGCGGGCCAGACAGCTGGGCGCGCACCATGTCAGCACCGACACCTCGCGGGTGCGGCGTTGGCTCGACGGCGAACAGCCGCGTGAGCCGATACCGCGCATCCTCTCCGAGCTGTTCTCCGAACGTTTCGGCTGCGTGGTCAGCGTGGAGGACCTCGGGCTGCGCATGACCCCGCAGGCCGCGGCGGCCTCCGGCGTCGACCTGCCGTGGGCCGGCGGCCAGACGATCGAGCTGATCAACGAGTTCTCCCGCAGCGACCTGATGCTCGGGCGGCGCGGCTTCCTCGGCACCTCGTTGACCATGGCGGCCGGCACCTCGCTGATCGAGCCCATGCAGCGTTGGCTGGTGCCCACCCCCGCCGCCCCGGAGGGCGCGCCGCCACCCGGCGCGGCCCCGGCCGCCGCCCGGATGCCGGGCCCGGCAGGCGTCAGCCGCGCCGGGCTCGACCAACTCGCCACCACCACCGCGCAGTTCCGCGTCTGGGACGCCCAGTGCGGTGGCGGGCTGCGCCGCAAGGCGGTGGTCGGGCAGCTCCACGAGGTCACCGAGCTGCTCCAGGAGTCGGCGCACCCGCCGGCGGTGCGGCGCCGCCTCTTCGGCGTCACCGCCGAACTGGCCGACCTGGCCGGCTGGATGAGCTACGACATCGGGCTCCAGCCCACCGCGCAGAAGTACTTCGTGCTGGCGCTGCACGCCGCGAAGGAGGCGGAGGACCGGCCGCTCGGCGCGTACGTCCTCTCGCAGATGAGCCGGCAGATGATCCATCTGGGGCGCCCCGAGGACGCGTTGGAGCTGGTGCACCTGGCCCAGTACGGCAGCAGGGAGCAGGCGACGCCGCGCACCCAGGCGCTGCTGTACGCGCTGGAGGCCAGGGCCCACGCCTCCCTCGGGCAGCCGCCGCGCTGCCACCGCGCGGTGCGGCTGGCCGAGGACGCGTTCGCCGAGAGCGCCCCGGACGACGGGGATCCGGCGTGGCTGGACTTCTTCACCCGCGCCGAGCTGTGCGCCGAGAACGCGCACTCCTACCGCGACCTGGCCTATGTCGCCGGCCGCAGCCCGACCTACGTCAGCCGCGCGCGGCCACTGATGGAGGAGGCCGTCGCCGGCTTCGCCGAGGACAGCGAGCGCCGGCCCCACCTCAGCCACCAGCGATCGTATGCACTGGCGCTGATCGGCATGGCCACCGTGCACCTGCTGGCGCGTGAGCCCGAGGAGTGCGTGCGGCTGACCGAGCGGGCGCTGGAGCTGGCGAGTCGGCTGCGTTCCGAGCGGGTCTCGAACCGGTTGCGCACGACGCTGGCCGCCGTCCGCAGGGAACACGGCGAGCTGCGGGCCGCCGCCGGGCTCGCCGAGCGGCTCACGGTGGAGCTGCCGGAACGGGAGACCAGCCGGGCGGGCTGAGCGACTGCCCCCACGACACCGGCCGTGCCCGCCACCCCGACAGCCCGACTCGGCTCCCCCGCCAGGTCACCCGGGTGGCTCCCCGGGCACGGCCGGTTTCCTCTTGTCCCGCTGCCGCCGGCGAGGACCACTGTGCCCCCGCCCGGTGGGTCCGCACGCCCGCTTCATGGGCGCGTAACCCACGCGTGGGCATCGTCACGCCCGTGAAACACGGCGCGGCATCGAAGGAAACCCCTCCTGGGAACTCTGTGGCGTATCCCGAACCGACCCCCCGCACCGGTCGTACGCGTGAGGAGAAGTCCACCGTGAGTCCTGAAGAAGCCTTGTCCGCAACAAACGTCGCCTACGTGGTGATATGTGCCGCGATGGTGATGCTCATGACCCCTGGCCTCGCCTTCTTCTACGGCGGCATGGTCAGGGTCAAGAGCGCGCTGAACATGCTGATGATGTCGTTCATCTCGCTCGGCATCGTCAGCCTGCTGTGGGTCCTCTACGGCTACAGCCTCGCCTTCGGCGGCACCAGTCCGGTCATCGGGAACCTGGACTTCATCGGGCTGCGGGACATCTCCGTCGACCAGGGCGAGCTGGTCGCGTTCATCGCGTTCCAGCTGATGTTCGCGGTGCTCACCCCCGCGCTGATGAGCGGCGCCCTGGCGGACCGGGTGAAGTTCGGCACCTGGGCGCTGTTCGTCGCGCTCTGGGTCACCGTGGTCTACTTCCCGGTCGCCCACTGGGTCTGGGCCGCCGACGAGGGGTGGCTGTTCAACCAGGGCGTGATCGACTTCGCCGGCGGTACCGCCGTGCACATCAACGCCGGCGCCGGCGCGCTGGCCGCCGTTCTCGTCGTGGGCAAGCGGGTCGGCTTCAAGCGTGACCCGATGCGCCCGCACAACCTGCCGATGGTGCTGCTCGGCGCCGCACTGCTGTGGTTCGGCTGGTTCGGCTTCAACGCCGGCTCCGCCCTGACCACCGGCTCCGGCTCGCCCGCCGCCATGATGGCGCTCAACACCCAGGTCGCCACCGGCGCCGCCGTCGTCGGCTGGCTGGTCTACGAGCGCCTGCGGCACGGCGCGTTCACCACGCTCGGCGCCGCCTCGGGCGCCATCGCCGGCCTGGTCGCGATCACCCCCTCCGGAGCCAACGTCAACCCGATGGGCGCCATCCTCATCGGCCTGGTGGCCGGCGCGCTCTGCGCCTGGGCCGTCAGCTGGAAGTTCAAGCTGGGCTTCGACGACTCCCTCGACGTCGTCGGCGTCCACCTGGTCGGCGGCGTGGTCGGCACCCTGCTGGTCGGCTTCCTGGCCACCGAGGGCGCCGGGTTCGAGCAGTTCGGCAAGCAGGCGCTGGGCGCCGTCGCGGTGATGGCCTACTCCTTCGTCGTCACCTATCTGATCGCCCAACTCCTCCAGCGCACCGTCGGGTTCCGCGCCTCCGAGGAGGACGAGACCGCCGGCCTCGACCTGGCGTACCACGCGGAGACCGGCTACGACTTCAGCCAGGCGGGCTCAGGAACGGTCGCCGGCAGCACGGTCACCGCGCCCGCCGACAGGGCGGCCGGTCAGAAGAAGGTGGACGCATGAAGCTCATCGTCGCGGTGATCAAGCCGCACCAGCTCGACGAGGTCAAGGAGGCCCTCCAGGCGTTCGGAGTCCAGGGCCTGACCGTCACGGAGGCCAACGGCTACGGCCGCCAGCGCGGCCACACCGAGGTCTACCGGGGCGCGGAGTACACCGTCGACCTGGTGCCCAAGGTGCGCGTCGAGATCCTGGTCGAGGACGACGACGCCGACCAGCTCGTCGACGTCGTGGTCAAGGCCGCCAGGACCGGCAAGATCGGCGACGGGAAGGTGTGGACCCTCCCCGTCGACACCGCCGTCCGGGTCCGCACCGGGGAACGCGGCCCCGACGCCCTCTGAACCCCCCCGCACCCCACGGAAGCAGGCACCGCATGACGGCCCCCACCCCCACCACGGGCGAGCACGAGGGGCAGGACGGCGGCTACGCCTCGGCCCGGCTGCGCCTCCTCCAGCAGGAGGCGCGGCCCGGGCCCGCCCGTCGTTCGGAGCTCGCCCGCCTCACCGACGACTGGCTCGCCGGGCTGCTGCGCGCCCAGCCCCACGCCGGACGGGTCGCCCTGGTCGCCGTCGGCGGCTACGGCCGAGGCGAACTCTCCCCGCGCAGCGACCTCGACCTCCTCCTGCTGCACGACGGCAAGGCGAGCCCCCGGGAGATCGCGGCCGTCGCCGACGGCCTCTGGTACCCGGTGTGGGACCTGGGCCTGGCCCTCGACCACTCCGTGCGCACGCCGGCGCAGGCCCGTGCCACGGCCGCCGACGACCTCCGGGTGCAGCTGGGGCTGCTCGACGCCCGCCACCTCGCCGGCGACGCCGCGCTCACCGCCGAGCTGCGCGCCGAACTCCTCGGCCGGTGGCGCTCCGAGGCCCACACGCGCCTCCCCGAGCTCCGGGAGCTCGGCCTGGAACGGGCGGCGCGCCACGGCGAACTGCCCCACCTGCTGGAACCCGACCTCAAGGAGGCGGCAGGCGGGCTGCGGGACACCACAGCGCTGCGCGCCGTCGCCGCCTCCTGGCTCGCCGACGCCCCGCGCCAGGGACTTGAGACGGCCCGCGCCACCCTGCTCGACGTGCGCGACGCCCTGCACCTGGCCACCGGCCGCGCCACCGAACGGCTCGCCCTCCAGGACCAGGACCAGGTGGCGACCGCGCTCGGCGCGCTGGACGCGGAGAGCCTGCTGCGCCGCGTCTACGAGGCGGGCCGCACCATCTCCTACGCCTCCGACGTCACCTGGCGCGAGGTCGGCCGGGTACTGCGCGCCCGCACCGCGCGCCGGCGCGTCGGCCGGCGCGCGGCGCCCGCCGAGCGCCGCGTTCCGCTCGCCGACGGCGTGGTGGCGCAGGACGGCGAGGTGGTCCTGGCCCGTGCGGCCAGGCCCGACCGCGACCCGGTGCTCGCGCTGCGCGCCGCGGCTGCCGCGGCCGAGGCCGGCCTGCCGCTGGCGCCGCCGGCGGTCGCCGCGCTGGCCGCCCGCCCGGCCGCGCTGCCCGTGCCCTGGCCGGCCGAGGCGCGCGAGCAGCTGGTCACGCTGCTCGGCGCCGGGCCCGACACCGTCCCGGTCTGGGAGGCGCTGGAGTCCGGCGGGCTGGTCACCCGGCTGCTGCCCGACTGGGAACGCGTCCGCTGCCGCCCCCAGCGCAACCCCGTGCACCGCTGGACCGTCGACCGCCACCTCGTCGAGACGGCCGTGCGGGCCGCCGCGCTCACCCGCCGGGTGCGCCGCCCCGACCTGCTGCTGGTGGCGGCGCTCCTGCACGACATGGGCAAGGGCTGGCCGGGCGACCACAGCGTGGTCGGCGAGACCATCGCCAGGGACATGGCGACGAGGATCGGCTTCGACACGGCCGACACCGAGACCCTCGCCACCCTGGTCCGCCACCATCTGCTGCTGGTCGAGACCGCGACCCGCCGCGACCTCGACGACCCGGCGACGCTCACGCCCGTCGTCGACGCGGTGCGCGACCCGCTCACCCTGGAACTGCTGCACGCCCTCACCGAGGCCGACGCGCTGGCGACCGGCCCCGCCGCCTGGTCACGTTGGCGCGCCTCGCTGGTCGCCGGGCTGGTCGCGCGCGTCGCCGCCCGCCTCGGCGAGGGCCCCCCGCCCCCCGCCGAGCCCGGCCCCTCCGCCGCCGCCGAACGGCTGGCCGTCGAGGCGCTCCGCACCGGCGCCCCCTCGCTCGCGCTGCGCGCCGAGAACGCCGAGAGCACCGAGGACGCCGAGGACGACGAGTCGCAGGCCCCGGTCGGCGTCCGGCTGGACATCGCCCTCCCCGAACGCCCCGGGCTGCTGCCCGCCGTCGCCGGCGTCCTCGCGCTGCACCGGCTCGCCGTGCGCACCGCCAGGGTGCACGCCCACGACCCCGCCGGCGCCGGGCGGGTACTGCTCTTCGAGTGGCGGGTGACCGCCGCCTACGGCTCCCCGCCCACGGCCGAACGGCTCCGCGCCGACCTGGTCCGCGCCCTGGACGGCTCGCTCGCCGTCGGCCGCCGCCTCGCCGAGCGCGAGGCGGCCCAACGCCGCCCGCGCCGCACCAGCCCCGCGCCGCCGCCCCGGGTGACCGTCGCGGCGGCCGGCTCCCGGCTGGCGACCGTCATCGAGGTGCGCGCCCAGGACGCCCCCGGACTGCTGCACCGCATCGGCAGCGCCCTGGAGACAGCCGGCGTCCGGGTGCGCAGCGCGCACGTCAGCACGCTGGGCGCCAACGCCGTCGACGCCTTCTACGTCACCACGGCCGACGGCGCGCCGTTGCCCTCGGAACAGGCCGTCGAGCTGGCCCGCGACCTGGAACGCGCCCTCGCCTTCGAGAGCGGTGCGCACACGGGCTGACACCTTCGCCCGCCGGGCGGATACGCTGGAGGGCACCGCCGACCAGACCCGCCGACGTGTAAGGATTCGCCAGCGCCGTGTTCGACACACTCTCCGACCGCCTCGCGGCCACGTTCAAGAACCTCAGGGGCAAGGGCCGTCTGAGCGAGGCGGACATCGACGCCACGGCACGCGAGATCCGCATCGCCCTGCTGGAGGCGGACGTCGCCCTCCCCGTGGTGCGCGCCTTCATCAAGCAGGTGAAGGAGCGCGCGCTGGGCGCCGAGGTCTCCAAGGCGCTCAACCCGGCCCAGCAGGTCGTCAAGATCGTCAACGAGGAGCTCGTCGGCATCCTGGGCGGTGAGACCCGCCGGCTGCGCTTCGCCAAGAACCCGCCGACGGTGATCATGCTCGCCGGCCTCCAGGGCGCCGGCAAGACGACCCTCGCCGGCAAGCTCGGCCGCTGGCTCAAGCAGCAGGGCCACACCCCGCTGCTGGTCGCCTGCGACCTGCAACGCCCCAACGCCGTCAACCAGTTGAGCGTCGTCGCCGAGCGCGCCGAGGTCGCGGTCTTCGCCCCCGAGCCGGGCAACGGCGTCGGCGACCCGGTGAAGGTCGCCCAGGACTCCGTGGCGTTCGCCAGGGACAAGCAGCACGACGTGGTGGTCGTCGACACCGCCGGCCGGCTGGGCATCGACGAGGAGCTGATGCGGCAGGCCGCCGACATCAGGGACGCCGTCAGCCCCGACGAGATCCTCTTCGTCGTCGACGCCATGATCGGTCAGGACGCCGTCTCCACCGCCGAGGCGTTCCGGGACGGCGTCGGCTTCGACGGCGTGGTCCTCTCCAAGCTCGACGGCGACGCCCGGGGCGGCGCCGCGCTGTCGATCGCGCAGGTCACCGGTCGCCAGATCATGTTCGCCTCCAACGGCGAGAAGCTCGACGAGTTCGACGCCTTCCACCCCGACCGGATGGCCTCGCGCATCCTGGGCATGGGCGACGTGCTCAGCCTGATCGAGCAGGCCGAGCGCACCTTCAGCCAGCAGGAGGCGGAGAAGCTCGCCAGCAAGCTGGCCAAGGGGCCGAAGGAGTTCACGCTCGACGACTTCCTGTCCCAGATGGAGCAGGTCCGCAAGATGGGCTCCATCTCCAAGCTGCTCGGGATGATGCCGGGCATGGGGCAGATGCGCGACCAGATCAACAACCTGGACGAGCGCGAGGTGGACCGCACCGCCGCCATCATCAAGTCGATGACCCCGGCCGAGCGCGACGACCCGAAGATCATCAACGGCTCGCGCAGGGCCCGCATCGCCAAGGGCTCCGGCGTCGACGTCAGCGCCGTGAAGAGCCTGGTGGAGCGGTTCTTCGAGGCACGCAAGATGATGTCCAAGATGGCCCAGGGCGGCGGCGTCCCCGGGATGCCCGGCATCCCGGGCATGGGCGGCCCCGGCGCCGGCAAGCGCAAGGGCAAGCAGCAGAAGAAGGCCAAGGGCAGGCGCCGTTCGGGCAACCCGATGAAGCGTCAGGCCGAGGCGGAGTCCGGCGGCCGTTCCCAGGAGAGCGACACCTTCGGCATCCCGGGCGCCGGCCAGGACCCGGGCAACTTCGAACTGCCCAAGGAGTTCCGGGACATCCTCCCGCCGAAGTGACCCGTCGGGGGAGCGGGCCGGAGAACCGATTCACGCTCTCGGCCCGTTCCCCCGTACCATCTGCGCCATGGCAAAGGCTCCCGTACTCACCCCCCAGTCGGAGGACTTCCCCCGCTGGTACCAGGACGTGATCAGCAAGGCCGAGCTGGCCGACAACGGGCCGGTGCGCGGCACCATGGTCATCCGACCGTACGGCTACGGTCTCTGGGAGCGGATGCAGGCGGAGCTGGACACCCGGATCAAGGCGACCGGCGCGCGCAACGCCTACTTCCCGCTGATGATCCCGCAGTCCTACCTGGCCAAGGAGGCCGAGCACGTCGAGGGCTTCGCCCCCGAGCTGGCCGTGGTCACGCACGGAGGCGGCAAGCAGCTGGAGGAGCCCGCGGTCGTCCGCCCCACCTCCGAGACCATCATCAACGAGTACTTCGCGAAGTGGGTGCAGAGCTACCGCGACCTGCCGCTGCTGATCAACCAGTGGGCCAACGTGGTCCGTTGGGAGATGCGGCCGAGGGTCTTCCTGCGCACCAGCGAGTTCCTCTGGCAGGAGGGCCACACCGCCCACGCCAGCTACGAGGACGCCCGTGACTTCGCCTCGCTGATCCACACCGACGTCTACGCCGACGTGATGGTCAACGTGCTGGGCATCGACGTCGTGCTGGGCCGCAAGACGCCCTCCGAGCGCTTCGCCGGCGCGATCAACACCCTGACGCTGGAGGCCATGATGGCCGACGGCAAGGCGCTCCAGATGGGCACCAGCCACGAGCTGGGACAGAACTTCGCGCGCGCCTTCGACACCCGCTTCCTCGGGAAGGACGGCGAGCGCGACCTGGTCTGGCAGACCTCCTGGGGCGCCTCGACCCGCATGGTCGGCGGCCTGATCATGTCGCACGGCGACGACAACGGGCTGCGGGTGCCGCCGCGGCTCGCCGCCGTCCAGGCCGTCGTGCTGGCGATCAAGGGCGACGACGCGGTGGTGACGCGGGTCCGTGAGATCGGCGCCCAGCTGGCCGCCGCCGGCGTCCGCGTCGAGGTCGACGACCGCACCGACGTCCCGTTCGGCCGCCGCGCGGTGGACTGGGAGCTGAAGGGCGTGCCGATCCGCGTCGAGGTCGGCCCGCGTGACCTGGAGGCCGGCACCGCCATGCTGGCGCGGCGCATCCCGGGCGGCAAGGAGCCGGTCGCGATCGACGCGCTGCCCACCGTGGTCCCGACCGCGCTGGAGGAGGACCAGGAGCTGCTGCTGCGGCAGTCGCGTGAGCGCAGGGAGAGCCGCACCTTCGACGTGCGGACCCTGGAGGAGGCCGCCGAGGCGGCGAAGTCCGGCGGCTGGGCGCGGCTGCCCTGGTCCGAGGTCGGCGCCGAGGGCGAGAAGCGGCTGGCCGAGGACGCCGTCACCGTGCGCTGCCTGGTCGCCGAGGACGGCTCCGTGCCGGCCTCGGACGACGCCCCCGGCACGCTGGCCGTGGTGGGCCGCTCCTACTGAGCGACGGGCCCGGGGCGGCACGCGCCGCCCCGGGCTCTCGCGTGTGCGCTACGAACTGACGGGTAAGTGCAAATTCGCGGACTTGCCCCGGAATCGGAACACAGCGGGGGCATCGCTCGTTATCCACGACGTGAGCACGACACCACCAGTTCTCGCCGCCGAGCTGGCACACGCGTGGGCCGACATCCAGAGGCACCACCCGGAGCTGCCGGACCTGGCCGCGCCCGAATCCCTGATCGGAGAGTCCTCGTCGGCCTGCGGCGCCGAGCTCTCCTTCGAACGACTGCTGCACGAGGCGGTGCACGGCGTCGCCGCCGCCCGGGGGGTGCGGGACACCTCGCGCGCGGGGCGCTACCACAACCGCAGATTCCTCGCGATCGCCGAGGAGCTGGGGCTCGACCACCCCGAGGAGCCGCACCCCAGCAGCGGTTTCTCGCTGGTCACCGTGAGCCCGGAGACCAGGCGCCGCTACCGGCTCACCGCCGAGCGGCTCCAGCGCGCCCTCAAGGCGCACCTGGCGGCGACGGCCAGCGACACGAAGCGCAGCTTCCGCGGCCCGGCCGCCCGCCACGGCTCCTCCGGCGGGGGCGTCCGCGTCAAGGCCGTCTGCGACTGCGGGCGGAACGTCCGGGTGGTGCCCTCGGTGCTGGCCCAGGCCCCGATCATGTGCGGCGCCTGCAAGACGCCGTTCCAGATCGTGGAAGCGGTGACCGTGGCGGCGTCCTCCTGAACGGCTGTGGCAGAATGGTCCGCTGAACTCGACAGTCGCCAGGAACCCTCTCTCCCTCGGCTGTCGCAGTCCACCGGGCCCCGGCCCGCCGCAACCCCACGCGGCGCGGACGAGCTCACCACGTCAATCACGCAGGAGACACCACACCCGTGGCAGTCAAGATCAAGCTGAAGCGACTGGGCAAGATCCGTTCGCCTCACTACCGCATCATCGTCGCCGACGCACGTACCCGCCGGGACGGCCGGGCCATCGAGGAGATCGGCCTGTACCACCCGGTGCAGAACCCCTCGCGTATCGAGGTCGACTCGGACCGCGTGCAGCACTGGCTGAGCGTCGGCGCCCAGCCGACGGAGGCCGTGCTCGGCATCCTCAAGGCGACCGGTGACTGGCAGAAGTTCCGTGGTCTGCCGGCCCCGCCGCCCCTGAAGGAGCCCGCCGCCCGCCCCGACCGCCGCGCCGCCTTCGAGGCCGCCGCCAAGGAGTCGGGTGGCGAGCCGAAGGGCGAGGCCATCACCCCCAAGGCGAAGAAGGCCGAGAAGAAGGCCGAGGCGCCGGCCGAGTCCTCCGAGGGCTGAGATGCTTGAGGAGGCCCTGGAGCACCTGGTGAAGGGCATCGTCGACAACCCCGACGAGGTCCAGGTCGCCTCGCGCACTCTGCGCCGGGGCCGTGTGCTGGAGGTCCGGGTGCATCCCGAGGACCTCGGCAAGGTGATCGGCCGCAACGGCCGCACCGCGCGTTCGCTGCGCACGGTCGTGGGCGCGCTCGGAGGCAAGGGCATCCGCGTCGACCTGGTCGACGCGGACGAGGTCCGCTGAGGGCGCCACATGGCATCACCGTGAGGGCCGGGTGCGGTTCGCCGCACCCGGCCCTCACGCGTGCCGCCCGCCATCCGCGGGTCCCGCCGACCCGCCACCACGTGAGGAACGAAGAGCACAGTGCAACTGGTCGTCGCGCGCGTGGGCCGCGCCCACGGGATCAAGGGCGAGGTCACCGTCGAGGTGCGCACCGACGAGCCCGAACTGCGGCTGGCCCCGGGCGAGGTGCTGACCACCGAGCCGGCCGGTGCGGGCCCGTTGACCATCGAGAGCGGCCGGGTGCAGAGCGGCCGGCTGGTGCTGCGGTTCGCCGGCGTCCGCACCCGCGACGCCGCGGAGTCGCTGCGGAACACGCTGCTGGTCGCCGAGGTCGACCCGGACCAGCTCCCGGAGGACCCCGAGGAGTTCTACGACCACCAGCTGGTGGGGCTGACCGTGGTCACCGCGCGGGACGGGACCGAGGTCGGCTCGGTGCGCGAGGTGTCCCATCTGCCGGGACAGGACCTGCTGGTGGTGGCCCTGCCCGGCGGCGGCGAGGCGTTCGTCCCCTTCGTCGAGGCGATCGTCCCCGAGGTCGACCTGGAGCGCGGCCGGGTGGTCGTCGACCCGCCGCCCGGGCTGCTGGACCTGGAGGAGAAGGGCGAGGCCACGGGCGAGGGTGCCGGCGCATGAGGCTGGACGTCGTCACCATCTTCCCTGAGTACCTGGAGCCGCTGAACGTCTCGCTGGTGGGCAAGGCGCGCGCCCGCGGCCAGCTCGACGTCCGGGTCCACGACCTGCGCGCCCACACCCACGACCGGCACCACACCGTCGACGACACCCCCTACGGCGGGGGCCCCGGCATGGTGATGAAGCCCGAACCCTGGGGCGAGGCGCTGGACGCCGTGCTGGCCTCGGGCGAGGGGCGGCCCGTGGTGGTCGTGCCCACGCCGAGCGGGCGGCCGTTCACCCAGGAGCTGGCCGTCGAGCTGGCCGCCGAGCCCTGGCTGGTCTTCACCCCGGCGCGGTACGAGGGCATCGACCGGCGGGTGATCGAGGAGTACGGCGAGCGGCTGGACGTGCGGGAGCTGTCCGTCGGGGACTACGTGCTGGCCGGTGGCGAGGCGCCGGTGCTGGTGATGGTCGAGGCCATCGCACGGCTGCTCCCGGGGGTGCTGGGCAACGCGGACTCGCACCGGGACGACTCCTTCGCGCCCGGCGCGATGGCCGAGTTGCTGGAGGGGCCGGTCTACACCAAGCCGCCCGAGTGGCGCGGCCGGACCGTGCCCGAGGTGCTGAGCAGCGGCCACCACGGGCGGATCGCCCGTTGGCGCAGGGACGAGGCGTTGCGGCGTACCAGCGCGCACCGGCCCGACCTGATCGCGGGGCGCGGCCCGGAGGACTTCGACAGGCACGACCGTGCGACGCTGGCCGAACTGGGCTGGCGCGAGGGCGAGGACGGCCGATTTTGGCGCCTGCCCGAGACCGTGGAAGAATAGGCCGCTGGCTCACGCCGGGCGTGCGACCCCGCCACAGGGGGACCGACGCCGCCGGGTGTCGACGCCGCACCACACACACTTCTCGACGTTCCGCCGATGACCTGTGGCATCGGGCGAGGAAAGCAGCAGGCCATGAACCTCCTGGACAGCATCGACAGCGCTTCCCTGCGCGAGGACATCCCGTCCTTCCGCCCGGGCGACACCGTCAACGTCCACGTCCGCGTCATCGAGGGCAACCGCTCCCGTGTGCAGCAGTTCAAGGGCGTGGTCATCCGTCGCCAGGGCTCCGGCGTGCGGGAGACCTTCACGGTCCGCAAGATCAGCTTCGGCGTCGGCGTCGAGCGCACCTTCCCGGTCCACACCCCCGTGGCGGAGAAGATCGAGGTCGTGACCCGCGGTGACGTCCGCCGCGCCAAGCTCTACTACCTGCGCAACCTGCGCGGCAAGGCCGCCAAGATCAAGGAGAAGCGGGAGAACTGACCTCCCCTCGCGGACGGTTAGCATCTCCGCGTGACCGACTCCGACGCGGGGGCCTCCTCCGAACCATCCGAGCGCGACCAGCCCTCAGACTCACCGAAGTCCCGCGGGCGCTGGCCGCGCTCGGCTCGTTTCTGGCTGTCGGTGGCGTTGGCTACGGTGGTGGTGACCTCCCTGGTCAGCCGGTTCGTGGTACAGCCCTTCGTGATCCCCAGCGGATCCATGGAGGGCACGCTGCGGGTGGGGGACCGGGTACTGGTCAACAAGCTGGCCTACAGCTTCGGCGGCGAGGTGGAACGGGGGGACATCGTGGTCTTCGACGGCGCGGGTTCCTTCGTCGCGCACGAGCCCGACCCCGGGCCGCTGGAGGGCCTGTTGCGCACCGCGGCCGGCGCGGTGGGGCTGGCCAGCTCGTCCGACACGGACTTCGTGAAGCGGGTGATCGGCATCGGTGGGGACCGGGTGCGCTGTTGCGACGACGAGGGGCGGATCGAGGTCAACGGCGAGCCCCTGGAGGAGTCATATCTGTATCCGGGGGACAAACCTTCGAATGTCAGGTTTGATATTCGAGTGCCCGAGGGACGGTTGTGGGTAATGGGCGACCACCGTTCCGACTCGGCGGACTCCAGGGAGTATCTGGGCTCCCCGGGGGGTGGCACCGTCCCCGAAGACAAGGTCATCGGTCGTGCGGACTGGGTCGGTTGGCCCGTCGGCCGCTGGACATCCCTCCGGTCGGACCATGGGTGAGCGGGGCCGGCCGCGCGGGCGCCGGGGCGGTCGCCCGGAGCGCTCCGCGGGGCGGGAGCACGAGCGGCCCGGGTCCGGCGCGGCCCAGGGGCCGCCGCCCGGCGCGGTGCCGTCGCCGGACGGCGCGGACGAGGAGCGGTGGAGACGCCACGCGGCGCCCGGGGGAGCGCCCCGGGAGGAGCCGCGGGGTGAGCCGGCCCCGACGCTGCGCGGCCCCGGCGAGGGGCGGGCGGCCCGGCGCCGCGCCGCCAAGCGCATCAAGCGCCGCCGCCGGCTGCGCGCCACCCGCGAGATACCCATACTCGTCGGCACCGCGCTGCTGATAGCGCTGGTGCTCAAGACGTTCCTGGTGCAGGCGTTCGTGATCCCCTCCGGTTCGATGGAGGAGACGATCAAGATCGACGACCGGGTGCTGGTGGACAAGCTCACCCCGTGGTTCGGCTGGAAGCCCGACCGGGGCGACGTGGTGGTGTTCGAGGACCCGGGCGGCTGGCTCGCCTCCGAGCAGGCCGACACCACGGAGAGCGAACTGCCGATCGGGATCGAGCAGGGGCGGGACTTCCTGACCTGGATCGGTCTGCTTCCGTCGCAGAACGATCAGGACCTGATCAAGCGCGTGATCGCCGTCGGTGGCGACACCGTCGTCTGCTGCGACGACTCGGGCCGGATCACGGTCAACGGCACGGCGTTGGACGAGCCCTACCTCTACCCGGGGAACCCGCCGTCGCAGATCGAGTTCGAGGTGACCGTCCCGGAGAAGCGACTCTTCGTGATGGGCGACCACCGGTCGAACTCGGCCGACTCGCGCTACCACCTGGACGACGAGGGGCAGGGTACGGTACACGAGGACCGCGTCGTGGGCCGTGCCATGGTGATCGCCTGGCCCTTCGGGCACTGGCAGCGGCTGGGCGACGCCGAGGCGTTCGCCGGGGTTCCCGACCCCGACACGGGCACCGTCAACGCCCGGGGTCCCACCGAGGCGAAGGAAAACCCGACGCCACCGATCCCTGCGGAACTCCCGCTCGTTATGGGTGTGGTGGGTCTGTTGCGGCCCTCGGACCGGTCAACGCGGAGCGTGAGGAGTGGATGTGGGGGATGTGGCGGTGGGTGCGCGATCCAACGCGGAGGAGCCGGAGGACCGTCCGGTGAGCCCGACTGGCGACGTGCCCGGCGATGGCCCCCCCGACTCCGGACCGGCCGCCGGCGCCGGCGAAGACGCCGTGCCGGAGGCTGCCGGGACGCCGGAGGAGAAGGAGAAGGAGAAGGGGGACGAGGGCCGGCGTAAGCACCGCTCCTTCTGGAAGGAGCTGCCGATCCTGATCGGCATCGCCGTGGTGTTGGCCCTGTTCATCAAGTCCTTTCTGGTGCAGGCGTTCTCGATCCCCTCGGACTCGATGCAGAACACCCTCCAGCGGGGGGACCGGGTGCTGGTGGACAAGCTCACCCCGTGGTTCGGTGCCACGCCGGAGCGCGGGGAGGTCGTCGTCTTCGAGGACCCGGGCGGCTGGCTCGGCGACTCCCCTTCCGCCGGCGGGTTCGGCGCGGCCGTGCAGGACGCGTTGAGCGGCATCGGGCTGATGCCGTCCTCCGAGGACAAGGACCTGATCAAGCGCGTGATCGCGGTCGGTGGCGACACCGTGGAGTGCCACAAGGGCGGCCCGGTCCTGGTGAACGGCGAGGCCGTCGACGAGAGCGACTACCTCTACCCGGGGAACAGCGCGTGCGACGACCGTCCGTTCGGGCCGATCGAGGTACCGGAGGGGCGGCTGTGGGTCATGGGCGACCACCGGCAGGACTCGCTGGACTCCCGCTACCACCAGAACCTGGCAGGTCAGGGGACGGTCTCCGAGGACGACGTGGTGGGGCGCGCCATCGTCATCGCCTGGCCGGTGACCCGCTGGGGGACGCTGCCGGTGCCGGGTTCGTTCGACGCGTTGGCCGGACCGGCGGCGGTGGGTGCCCCGGGTGCGGTCGCGCTGGTCGGTGCGGTGCCGCTGGTGCTCTGGCGCCGTCGCCTGGCGGCGGGGGCGGCTGCCCGGATCGAGACGCGGGGCCCCGCGGGCTGATCGAGGTCCTCACGATGGGTAGGGTCACCCTCTGAGAGCAATCAGGAGGGGGCACCGATGAGCGGGACGTCGCGCCGTGGCGGGCGGGTCGGTCGTGCGTTGTCCAGCGTGGCCGTGGGCCTGGGGTGCGTGCTGTTCCTTGGCGGCTTCGTGCTGGCCGCCTTCCTGTACCAGCCGTACACGGTGCCGACCAACTCGATGGCGCCTTCCGTCTCCTCGGGTGACCGGGTGCTGGCGGAGCGCATCGAGGGGCACGAGGTGAGGCGGGGCGACGTGGTCGTCTTCCGCAGCTCCGACTGGGGCGACCTCCCGATGGTCAAGCGCGTCGTCGGTATCGGCGGTGACACCGTCGCCTGCTGCGACGACTCGGGCCGGCTGCTGGTGAACGGCGAGCCGATCGAGGAGCCCTATCTCGACGAGAGCGAGCGGGCTGCCTCGCCGACCGGTTTCGACACCGAGGTGCCCGAGGGCGAGCTGTTCCTCATGGGCGATGACCGCACGGACTCGCTGGACTCCCGGAGCCTGCTGGCGGAGGGCGAGCCGGGCACGGTGCCGAGGGACGCGGTCTCCGGGCGGGTGACGGCCACGGTGTGGCCGCTGGACCGGATCGGCTCGCTCTCGGAGGCGAAAGGATTCGCCGACCAGCCGGGCGGCATCTCGGGAACCGGGCCGTTCTGGCTCCTGGTCTGGGCCACCGGCGGCGGTGCCGTGCTGATCATCCTGGGCGGCCTGCACGGTCCCTTCGTCCGGCTGACCTCGCGGGGCCGCCGTCGCGATGGAGTGCCCTCGTCCTCGGTGACGCACAATGAGGGAACGCACGGCTGAAGGGGATCACGCCATGAGCGCCGAGGACCTCGAAAAGTACGAGACCGAGATGGAGCTGAAGCTCTACCGGGAGTACCGCGACGTGGTCGGGCTGTTCACTTACGTGATCGAAACCGAGCGCCGGTTCTATCTCACCAATGACTACGAGATGCAGGTCCACTCGGTGCAGGGCGAGGTGTTCTTCGAGGTCAGCATGGCTGACGCCTGGGTGTGGGACATGTATCGGCCGGCTCGTTTCGTCAAGCGCGTCCGGGTGCTCACGTTCAAGGACGTGAACATCGAGGAGCTGAATCGCAGCGAACTGGACCTCCCCGAGGACTCCGGCTTCAGGGGCGGGCGCGGGGGCTGACGCTTCCGTTTCACCCCGGTGGGTGAGCACTTTTCGGCCAGTGCCTGAGTTATCCACAGATTTGCGCTCTCGCCCCATCCGGGGTGCGAAAGCTGCCAGGCTTCCGTGCATGAGATCCCTCACGGTCGGTGTGCCGACGGGTGTCCTCGTGGGCCCGCTGATGCTGCTCGCTCTCCTCTGCCCGGCCCTGTCGCCCGCCTCGTCCCCGCGGCCCTCGCCGTCGTTCGCCGTGGTGCCGTTCGCCGTGGCGTCGTACGCGGGGACGCCGCTCGTGGGGGGCGCCGAGGGCGAAGCGGCCCGATCGGCGGAGCGGGGGCCCTCCGGTGCGGTGGCGGCCGACTGGCCGGTCCCCGGGGTGGGCGGAGGCGCGAGACCGACGGTGATGCGCGGCTTCGAGCCGCCCCCAGCGCCCTGGGCGCCGGGGCACCGGGGCGTCGACCTGGCGACCGTCCCGGGGGCCACGGTCCGCGCCGCCGCGGAGGGGCGGGTGACGTTCGCCGGCCGGGTCGCCGGGCGCGGAGCGGTCACGGTGGAGCTGTCCGGCACCGGCCAGCCGCCGCTGCGGATGACCCACGAGCCGGTCGAGCCGCTGGTGACCGAGGGAGAGCGGGTGCGGGCGGGCGACCCGCTGGGGGTGCTGGCGGCCGGGCCCTGGCACTGCGCGGAGCCCTGCCTGCACTGGGGACTGCTGAGGGACGCCGCCTACCTGGACCCGCTGTCGCTGCTGCCGGAGCGGCTGCTACGCCGGGGCCCCTCCAGGCTCCTGCCGGTGTCCGGGGTCCCCGAGCCCTCGGGCGGTCCGCACATCGACGACCTCGGAAGCGGCGGAGCCCACTCCGGCGACCCCGTCGAGCACGAGGGCCACGGCCAGCTCGGCGACCCGCTCCGGCGGGGGAGACCCGTCTCCGGAGCCGGCGGCGACGGCCGCTTCCACCACGCCACGGAGCAGCCCGGCGACCGTGGCCGGCTCCCGGTGGCCCCACTCCCGCAGCACGGAGACGACCAGCTCGGCCAACTCCCCGTGGGCGGCCCTGATCTCGGCCCTCGTCGCGTCGTCCAACTCGCTGGCGGAGACCGCCACCACCGCCTGGTGCCTCCGGTCGGTCGCCAGCGCCAACTGCGCGCGCACATACGCCGCGACCTTGGCCCGCGGGGTGTCGGCGGCGTCCATGGCGGCCGACACCTCGGCGGCCCAGAGCGGGAAGTCGTTGGCGCACAGCTCGGCGACCAGGGCGGCGCGTGAGGGGAAGTACTCGTAGACGGAGGAGCGGGCCAGCCCCGTCCGCTCGGCCAGCGCGGCGAAGGTCAACGCCTTCGCGCCGCCGTCGACCAGCAGGACACGGGCCGCTTCGAGCAGGGCGTCGCGGCGCATCGCGCGATGCTCGGCCACCGTGGCCGCTTCGATCCTGGGCACCCCTCCACTCTAGGGCGTGGCCGCCCGCGCGGAGGAGTCCCGGCGCGGGTCAGCCCCGCACGTCGGCGAGCTTGGCCCGCAGCTGCAACACGGACTTGGTGTGGATCTGGCTCACCCGGCTCTCGGTGACGCCCAGTACCGCGCCGATCTCCGCCAGGGTCAGGCCCTCGTAGTAGTAGAGGGTCACCACCGTCTTCTCCCGGTCGGGAAGCGTGTTGACCGCGCGGGCCAACAACCGGCGCAGCTCACGGTCCTCCGCCACCTCGACCGGGTTGTCGGCGGCGGTGTCCTCCAGGGTGTCCATCAGGCTCAGCCGGTCGCCACCGCCCTCGCCCGCGTGCAGCAGCTCCTCCAGCGCCACCACGTTGGCGAGGGACAACTGGCTGAACACCCCGTGCAGTTCCTCCAGGGTGACGTCCATCTCCTTGGCCACCTCGGGCTCCGTGGGGGTGCGCCGCAGCGAGGCCTCCAGGGTGGCGTAGGCGCGCTCGATGGCGCGTGCCTTCTGCCGGACCGAGCGGGGGATCCAGTCCAGCGCGCGCAGCTCGTCGATCATCGCGCCCCGGATGCGGGTGATCGCGTAGGTCTCGAACTTGATGGAGCGCGTCGGGTCGAACTTCTCGATGGCGTCGATCAGCCCGAACACGCCGGAGGAGACGAAGTCCGCCTGCTCGACGTTGGGAGGAAGCCCGACGCTGACCCGTCCGGCCACGTACTTGACCAGCGGCGAGTAGTGGAGGATCAGCTGCTCACGAAGCCGCTCGTCACCGGTGGACTTGTAGGCACGCCACAGCTCGTCGAGCGCGGAGGGTGCGGAGGGTGCCTTGGGGGTCATGGCGCCCTCCGCCGCGTCCGGTGCAGCCTGGGCCACCTGCCAGGGCCCGGGGGAGTGCTGGGGCATACGTCGTCATGAGCCGTTCTGCGGGGGGTCCGGTGGGGTTCTGTCGACAGAACCCTGTGAGCGTAGCGTGACTGAGAGGTCGCATCGCGCACGCGCCGGGCGGGGGCGGGTGCGCAGATACGTTCCGCTGGCCGCACGCTGGGCTTACGTGCCGCCATGAGCCTTTCCCGCAAGCACCACCCGCGCGTGTCGGGTTGACCCCGGTGGCAACCGCCAGTGCTCGCCCACCCGTTCGACGAAGCCGAGGGCGCACAACTCGACCAGCCGGGCGCGCGCCTCCTCCTCCCCGGCGCACGCGCCCCTGGCGATCTCCGTCAACCCCAGCGAACCCTCGGCGGGTAGGGCCTCCAACACCCGCGCCGCCCGCGGCGCCAGCAGGTCGCGCGGCACCAGGGGCTCAGGCCCCGGATCGGCCAACTCCCCGATCTCCCCGACCAGCTCGATGATCTCCGCCGCGCTGCTCACCAGCGTCGCCTCGGAACGGATCAGCCGGTGGGCCCCGGCGGAGAGCCCCGAGGTCACCGGTCCGGGGACGGCCATCAGATGGCGACCGAGCCCCGTCGTGTGGCGGGCCGTCGCCAGGGCGCCGCTGCGCCGGGCCGCCTCCACGACCACGGTGCCCCTGGACAGCGCGGCGATCACCCGGTTCCGCTGGATGAAGCGTCCACGCGTGGGATGGTCGCCCGGCGCCAACTCGGCGACCACCAGCCCCGAGCCGGCGATCCGGTCCAGCAACTCCCGGTGCGCCAGCGGATAACTGACGTCGACCCCGCACGCCAGGACCGCGACCGTCACTCCCGAGACCGCCAGTGCGCCCCGGTGCGCGGCCCCGTCGATCCCGAAGGCGGCGCCCGACACCACCGTCCACCCCCGCTCCGCCAGGCCGGTCGCCAACTCGGCTGCCACATGGGCCCCGTAGTCCGTGCAGGCCCTGGCGCCGACCAGCGCCACCGCGCGCAGCCCGACGAACCGCAGCGAGCAGGGCCCGCGCACCCACAGCCCGATCGGCGCAGCCGCCCCGAGATCGGCCAACTGGCCCGGCCACTCCCGGTCCCCCGGACACAGGAACCGGCCGCCCAACGCCCCGATCCGCTCCAGGTCCCGCTCGGGATCGGCCTTCTCGGCGCGCAGACAGAGCCCGGACCAGTGCCGCGCGCTCACCCCCTCCGGCGGCGGTGCGCCCTTCCGCAGGGCCACCCACACGGGCTCGGGGCCCCACGCGGCGATCAGCCGCCCCAGCCGCTCGTCCCCCGGCTCGACGACCCCGGCCAACGCCGCCCGCGCCAGCCGCTCGCCCGGGGCGATCACGACAGGCTCCCGGCGACACCGGCACCGCGACGCACCCCGGTGCGCAGCTCCAGCGCCGCGTCCACGTCCCCCGCCGTGGGCCGGTCGTGCCCGACGAGGTCGGCGATCGTCCAGGCCACCCGCAGCACCCGGTCCAGGCCGCGCGCCGTGAGCAGTCCCCGGTCCATGTCCCGCTCCGCCCGCTCCAGCGCGCCGGGCGCCGGCGCCCAACGGGTCCGCAGCGCGTGCCCCGGCACCTCGCTGTTGGTCCCCCAGGGCGTGCCGGCCAGCCGCTCCGCCGCCCGATGACGGGCGGCCAGCACCCGGCCCGCCACCCTGGCCGTCGACTCGCCGCCGCCCGGCGCGACCAACTCGGCGCGGCTCACCGGCTCCACGCCCACCCGCAGGTCCACCCGGTCCAGCAGCGGCCCCGACAGCCGGGCCTGGTACCGCCGCACCGTCCCCGGAAGGCAGTCGCATTCCCCCAGCGGGGAGCCGAACCGCCCGCACGGGCACGGATTCGTCGCCATGACCAACAGCACCCGCGCCGGCATCCGCACCACGCCGGCCGCCCTGGCCACCACCACGCACCCCGACTCCAGCGGCTGCCGCAGCGCGTCCAGCGCCTGCCCGCTCATCTCGGCGGCCTCGTCGATGAAGAGCACCCCGTGGTGGGCGAGGGAGATCGCCCCCGGTCTGGGCGTCCCACTGCCGCCCCCGACCAGGGCCGCCATCGAGGCCGAGTGGTGCGGGGCGCAGTACGGCGGGCGGGCGATCAGCGGGCGGCCGGCCGACAGCGCGCCGCTCACCGAGTGCACCGCGCTGACCTCAAGCGACTCCTTCCTGCTGAGCGGCGGCAGCAGCCCCGGCAGCCGCTCGGCGAGCATCGTCTTCCCCGCGCCCGGCGCCCCCTTCAACAGCAGGTGGTGCCGCCCGGCGGCGGCGACCTCCAGCGCCCTGCGGGCCAGCGACTGCCCCGAGACGTCCCCGAGGTCGGGTGGCGACTCGGCCCCCTCGGGACCCCGGAGACTCCCCGCCGTCAACGCGCTCCAGCCGTCGAAGCCGGGGTCCAGGAGCGCCGGCTCGGAGTCCGCCGGCTCCTCCGGCACCGGCTCGTCCGCGAGAAGGGCGATCAACTGCCGCAGGCTGCGCACCCCGAGCACCGCCACGTCCGGCACGAGCGCCGCCTCCGCGACCGCGCCCTCGGGCACCACCACCTGGCGGTACCCGGCCTCCGCGGCCGTGAGCACCGCGGGCAGCACACCGCGCACCGGCCGCACCCGCCCGTCCAACGACAGCTCGCCGATCATCATCACGTCCGCGATCGAGCGGGGGTCGATCCGCTCGGCCGCGGCCAGCACCGCGCAGGCCACGGCGAGATCGAAGCCGCTGCCGAACTTCGGCACCGAGGCGGGGCTCAGCCCCACCGTGAGCTTCTTCTGCGGCCAGGCGGCGCCCGAGTTGACCACCGCGGCCCGCACCCGGTCGCGGCTCTCGGTGAGCGACTTGTCCGCGAGCCCGACCAGGGAGAACGCCGCCACCCCCGGCTCAAGCCCCGCCTGGACCTCCACGGGCACGCCCTCGACCCCGACCAGGGCCACGGCGCAGGTACGCGCGAACGTCATCACGCCACCCCCCGCACATGCTCGACGCGGGCGGCACCGCGGCGGGGCAGCACCACCCCGACCAGGTCGATGCGCACGCCGCCCGGCGGCGGCTCCGGATGGACCGTGAGCCACCGCTCGCCCAGCCACCGCTCGGCCAACCGCCGCAGCCGCTCCGCCTGCGCCGGCGAGAGCCCCGCCAGCGGATGCTGGAACCCGCCCGCCCTGCGGGTCTTCACCTCGCAGACGACCAGCGCGGACCCGGCCCGGTCCGCCGCCACGATGTCGATCTCCCCGGCACGACAGCGCCAGTTCCTCTCCAGGACGGTCATCCCCGACCGTCGCAGCCTCCGCGCGGCGATCTCCTCGCCGTAGCGGCCCAGCGCACCTCGCTCGTTCATGGCCACATCACCTCCGTGACTCACTGTGACGGAACGAGCCGAATGGAGTGGATCTTGGTGGATAACCCGCTGGTTGTGGATAACCTCGCCACTCGTTCGAGTGAAGCGCTCGACGACGATTCGTCACCGTGGGTAATATCCGTGGGTGTGGGACGGTCTCCTCGGCTCCGTTCGGGCCGTCGGCGCCGCCCGGGCTCCGTACGGGCGGGGACGCGCGTGATGTGCGGGGTGCGGTGGCGGGTTGGGGGCTTAGGTGGCTGTCGCCCGGGCCCGTCCGGTTCCCGTACACTTCTGGTGGCGACCCGGCACCCGGGTCGACCTCGCACGCCCCGCCGTCGGGGCGCACCGGCCATCCGGTGTGTGTCGACGGCCGCGTGTCTCGGTCCGTGGCGGTCGTGACTTTCCGGCCCTCCCGGCACCGCGCGACAGGGGCGTCAGGAGCGCCGGCCTTCCGGCTGGCGCTGACAACCGAGTAAGCACAAGGAGAACGGCCATGGCCGTCGTCACGATGCGGGAGCTGCTGGAGAGCGGCGTCCACTTCGGGCACCAGACCCGCCGCTGGAACCCGAAGATGAAGCGTTTCATCTTCACCGAGCGCAACGGCATCTACATCATCGACCTGCTCCAGTCGCTGTCGTACATCGACCGCGCCTACGAGTTCGTCAAGGAGACCGTCGCGCACGGCGGGACCGTCATGTTCGTCGGCACGAAGAAGCAGGCCCAGCAGGCCATCGCCGAGCAGGCGACCCGCGTGGGCATGCCCTACGTCAACCAGCGCTGGCTGGGCGGCATGCTGACCAACTTCTCCACCGTGCACAAGAGGCTCCAGCGCCTCAAGGAGCTGGAGCAGATCGACTTCGACGACGTGGCGGCCTCCGGCCTCACCAAGAAGGAGCTGCTGGTCCTCTCCCGCGAGAAGGCCAAGCTGGAGAAGACCCTCGGCGGTATCCGCGAGATGCAGAAGGTGCCCAGCGCCGTCTGGATCGTGGACACCAAGAAGGAGCACATCGCCGTCGGCGAGGCCCGCAAGCTGAACATCCCGGTGGTCGCGATCCTCGACACCAACTGCGACCCGGACGAGGTCGACTACAAGATCCCGGGCAACGACGACGCGATCCGCTCCGTCACCCTGCTGACCCGCGTGATCGCCGACGGCGTGGCCGAGGGCCTGATCGCCCGCTCCGGCGCCTCGCAGGCGAAGGACGGCGAGAAGCCGGCCGGCGAGCCGCTGCCCGAGTGGGAGCGCGAGCTGCTGACCGGCGCCGAGGAGAAGGCCGCCGAGGCCAAGGCCGAGGAGACGCCGGCCGAGGAGAAGCCGGCCGACGAGGCCGTCACCCCGGAGCCGGCGGCCGAGCCCGCCGCCGCCGAGGCGCAGCCGGCCGGCGAGAGCGCCTGACGAACGACGACCGGGCCCGCCTGGCGGGCCCGTCGGCAGACAGCTGAGAGAGCACGGGCGGTGCGGGAAGGCCGGAAGCGGCTCCCGCACCGCCGTTCTCCGGTCGGTGCGGCCCACGCCCCGAGCGAGCGCAGCGACCCCAACGACGAGACCCGGGAAGAGAATCACGTAACCATGGCGAACTTCACCGCCGCCGACGTCAAGAAGCTCCGTGAGCTGTCCGGCGCCGGCATGATGGACTGCAAGAAGGCGCTGGACGAGGCCGAAGGCGACGTCACCAAGGCCGTGGAGATCCTGCGCGTCAAGGGCCAGAAGGGCGTGGCCAAGCGCGAGAGCCGCACCGCGGAGAACGGCGCCGTCGTCGCCGTCATCGCCGACGACCACGCCACCGGCGTGCTGGTCGAGCTGAAGTGCGAGACCGACTTCGTGGCCAAGGGCGACAAGTTCCAGGCCGTGGCCCAGCGGGTGGCCGACCACGTCTTCGCCACCGCGCCCGCCGACCTGGAGTCCCTGCTCACCTCCGAGATCGAGCCGGGCCAGAGCGTCAAGGCCTTCGTCGACGAGGCCAACGCCAGCCTCGGCGAGAAGATCGTGCTGGACCGCTTCGCCCGCCTCACCGGCGGCTACGTGGGCAGCTACCTGCACCGCACCAGCCCGGACCTGCCGCCGCAGGTGGGCGTCCTGGTGCAGCTCGCCGACGCCAACGCCGAGGTCGCCAAGGACGTGGCGCAGCACATCGCCGCCTTCTCGCCCGCCTACCTGAACCGCGACGAGGTCCCGGCCGAGGACGTGGAGAACGAGCGCCGCATCGCCGAGGCCACCGCCCGCGAGGAGGGCAAGCCCGAGGGCGCGCTCCCGAAGATCGTCGAGGGCCGGGTCAACGGCTTCTTCAAGGAGAAGGTCCTGGTCGACCAGCCCTTCGCCAAGGACAACAAGAAGTCCGTCCAGAAGGTCCTCACCGAGGCCGGCACCTCGATCCAGGGCTTCGCCCGCTTCCGCGTCGGCGCCTGATCCCGTCCGGCCGGCGGCGGTCTCCTGACGCGCCGCCGGCCACAGGGCGGTCGAGTCCCGGCTATTGTCGGGCGGAAGGCCGTCGGGCCGTGCGAGCAGTCGCGGCGGCCGGGCGACCGCAGTTGTGACGAGGAGGCCATTGCCGTACAGGGGAACCGCAAGGTCCACCGGCAGTGGCCTCCTTGGCGTGTGCACGAGGAGAGTGGCATGATCCAGGACGACAAACCCCGCCGTTTCCTGCTGAAGCTGTCGGGTGAGGCATTCGCGGGCGGCGGCGGGCTCGGTGTCGATCCCGATGTCGTGCACAAGATGGCCCGGGAGATCGCGGCCGTGGTGCGGGACGGCGCGCAGATCGCGGTGGTGATCGGCGGCGGCAACTTCTTCCGCGGCGCCGAGCTCCAGCAGCGCGGCATGGACCGCGCCCGCTCCGACTACATGGGCATGTTGGGCACGGTGATGAACTGCCTCGCGCTCCAGGACTTCCTGGAGAAGGAGGGCATCGACTCCCGGGTGCAGACCGCCATCACCATGGGTCAGGTCGCCGAGCCGTACATCCCGTTGCGCGCCGTGCGCCACCTGGAGAAGGGCCGCGTGGTCATCTTCGGCGCCGGCATGGGGATGCCCTACTTCTCGACCGACACCACCGCGGCGCAGCGGGCGTTGGAGATCCACGCCGAGGCGTTGCTCATGGGGAAGAACGGCGTGGACGGGGTCTACGACTCCGACCCGGCGCGGAACGCGGACGCCGTGAAGTACGACGCCCTGGACTACTCCGAGGTGATCACCAGGGACCTGAAGGTCGCCGACTCCACCGCGATCACCCTGTGCCGGGACAACCAGTTGCCCATCCTGGTCTTCGAGCTGCTCGCGGAGGGCAATATCGCCCGTGCGGTAAAGGGTGAGAAGATCGGCACACTCGTCAACAGCCAGGGCCGGCGGGCCTGACGGCCTGTCAGCGCACACATCGAACCCAGGAGCACGTGGTGATCGAAGAAGCCCTTCTCGAAGCCGAGGAGAAGATGGAGAAGGCGGTCGTGGTCGCCAAGGAGGACCTGGCCGCGATCCGCACCGGCCGTGCCCACCCGGCGATGTTCAACAAGATCGTGGCCGAGTACTACGGGACGTTGACCCCGATCAACCAGCTCGCCTCGTTCTCCGTGCCGGAGGCGCGGATGGCGGTGGTGACCCCGTTCGACAAGTCCTCGCTGCGCAACATCGAGCAGGCGATCCGGGACTCCGACCTCGGCGTCAACCCGACCAACGACGGTCACATCATCCGCGTGGTCTTCCCCGATCTGACCGAGGAGCGCCGCAAGGAGTTCATCAAGGTCGCCAAGACCAAGGGCGAGGACGCCAAGATCTCCATCCGCGGGGTCCGGCGGAAGGCCAAGGAGACGATCGACAAGGCGATCAAGGACGGCGACGTCGGCGAGGACGAGGGCCGGCGCGGCGAGAAGGAGCTGGACGACACCACCTCCAAGTACGTGGCGCAGGTCGACGAGTTGCTCAAGCACAAGGAGTCCGAGCTGCTTGAGGTCTGAGCGGTCGCGCACCGCGTGGCGATGTGACCGATCCGGACCGCGAAACACCAGGACCGAGAGAGACTCTGTCATCCGTGAACGAATCAACCTGGGGGCCGACCCCGGCCACCGGGCGGGCACCGGCCGAACCCCCGGCCCCTCCGCGGAAGAAGCGCGCCGGGCGTGACCTGCGGGCCGCCGTCGGGGTCGGGGTCGGGCTCGGCGCCGTGGTCCTCGCCGCGCTCTTCGTCTACCGGCCCGCCTTCCTCGTCGTGATAGCGGCGGCCGTCGTCGTCGGCCTGTGGGAGCTGTCCACCCGGCTCGTCGAACGCAAGGACGTCCGGGTGCCGTTGGTGCCGCTGGCGCTGGGCGGCGTGGCCACCGTCGTGGCCGGGTACCTCGGGGGCACCGAGGGCGCCTGGTCGGCGATGGCGCTCACGGTGCTCGCCACCTGTCTGTGGCGGATGTTCTCCTCCCCGGAGAACTACCTCAGGGACGTGACCGCCGGCGTCTTCGCCGCGTTCTACGTGCCGTTCCTCGCCAGCTTCGTGGCGCTGATGCTGGCCGCCGACGACGGGCAGTGGCGGGTGGCGGTCTTCATACTGCTCACCGTGGTCAGCGACACCGGTGCCTACGCCGTCGGTTGGCGGTTCGGCCGTTCCAAGCTCGCGCCCCGGATCAGTCCGGGCAAGACCAGGGAGGGGCTGGCCGGAGCGGTCTTCTTCGCCGCGGTCGCCGGCGCCCTCTCGATGATGTGGCTGATCGACGACGGCACCTGGTGGCAGGGCGTGCTGCTGGGCCTCGGGGTGGCGATCAGCGCGACGCTGGGCGACCTCGGCGAGTCGATGATCAAGCGGGACCTGGGCATCAAGGACATGGGGTCGCTGCTGCCGGGACACGGCGGGATCATGGACCGGCTGGACTCGTTGCTGCCCACGGCCCCGGTGGTCTGGCTGCTGCTCGCGGTCTTCGTCGGCGTCGAGTAACGCCCGTCGTCGAGCAACGCCCCGTGCCCGCGGGCGTTCACCGCTGCGGGGTGAGTCCGGCGTCGTGGACGAGCAGGGCGATCTGCACGCGGTTCCTCAGGTCGAGTTTGGTGAGGATCGCCGAGACATGGGTCTTGACCGTGGCCAGACCGACGTGGTGGCGGGCGGCGATCTCGGCGTTGGAGCGTCCGGCGCCGACGTCCAGGGCCACGGTGCGTTCGCGCGGCGCGAGCGAGTCGAGCCGTCGGAGTGCCGCGTCCGCGCGGGCGTCGCGCGGCGGCGGCGCGCACACGGCGCGGTCGATGAGCCGGCGGGTGACCTCGGGGGAGAGCACCGGCCGGCCGCCGGCGGCCTGCCGGATGGCGACGACCAGCTCGTCCGGCGGCGTGTCCTTCAGCAGGAAGCCGGCGGCGCCCGCGCGCAGCGCCCGCAGCACGTGCCCCTCGGAGTCGAAGGTGGTCAGCACCACGACCCGCGTCGCCGGGACGCGGGCGTGCAGGGCCTCGGTGGCGGAGATGCCGTCCACGCCCGGCATCCGGATGTCCATCAGGACCACGTCCGGCCGGTGCCGCACGGCCAACTCGACGGCCCGGGTGCCGTCGTCGGCCTCGGCGACCACCCGCAGATCGGCGGCGCCCCGCAGCATCACCGTCAGTCCGAAGCGCACGACGGGGTCGTCGTCGGCGATGAGCACGTCGACGGTCGCGTCGTCCGCCGGGTCGGCGCCCGGTGCCCGGCTGGTCACGCCGTCCACGGTAGCCGGACGCCCAACCGCCATCCGCCGCCGCCCGTCGGGCCGTGCCGCAGGTCGCCGCCGACGAGCGCGACCCGTTCGCCCAGCCCCAGCAGCCCCGCCCCCGAGCCGGTCGGTGCCGCGGCGAACCGCCCGGGCGGCGGCTCGTTGACGACTTCCGCGCTCAGGCCGGCGCCGGGCTCCGCCGTGATGGTCACGGCGACGGTCGCGGTGGGCGCGTGCTTGCGGGCGTTGGTCAACCCCTCCTGGACGAAGCGGTAGAGGGCGCGGCCCACCGCCGTGGGCACCGGGTGGGCGCCGGTGGAGACTCCGGACTCGTCGCGCAGCCGGACGACGGCGCCGGCGCGGTTGGCCTCCTCGACGAGTTCGGCGATGTCGACGGCCTCCGGCAGCGGCACGTCGCCGTCCGGGGCGCGCAGCACGGCGATGACCTCGCGCAGGTCACGCAGCGCGCGGTGGGCGTTCTCCCGGATCAGTTCGGCGGCGCGCTGGGTCTCCTCGGCGGTGGCCTCGCGGTGGTAGGCGAGCGCGCCCGCGTTGACGGTGAGCAGCGACAGCCGGTGGCCGAGGACGTCGTGCATCTCCCGGGCCAGCTCCTCGCGGGCCTCGTGGCGGGCGTGTGCGGTGCGCAGCCGGGCCTCGGTCTCGGCGGCGCGGGCCCGCTCACGCAGCGAGGCGACGAGCTGGCGGTGGCTGCGCACCAGCAGGCCCCACGCGACGACGGCGACATGCACGGTGACGATCCAGACCAGGAACATCCAGGCGGGCAGCAGGGGTTCGGGCCGCACCACCTGGAAGACGGTGTGCGCGAGGACGCTGCAAGCGGCCAGCGGCACGGCCTCCCGCGCCGTGCGGTGGACCGCCACGGTGAAGAGCATGGCCAGCGCCGCGGCCGAGGCGCCCTCGAAGACGGTGGTCGACGCGACCAGGACGACGCAGATGACCAGCGGGTGACGCCGCCGCCACCACAGCGCGAGGCAGCCGAGCGCCCCGACGACGACGTCCAGGTCCATCACCCAGCGGGGCACCGTCGGGGCGAGGTCCCGCCGCAGCGCCATCGTCGCGACCGCGACCGCGACGGCCAGGGCGAACAGCCCGCCGTCGACCAGCCGGTCGCGGGCCGCCCCGCGCGTGCTCTCTTCCCCTCGGTCCACGACCGCGACCCTAGGCCGGGGAGGCGCGCCGCCACCTCCCCCCGAAGTCGGAGCCCCGCCTCCGACTTCGGTCGAGCACCCGAGCCCTTCGGGCGATCCGGACCGGCACGGCGCGGTCCTAGCGTCGGTCGCGCACCACGACCCGAGCCACCCATCACCGAGGAGAACCCGTGTTCCGTTCGCCTGCGCGACGGCTCGTCATCGCGGCCGTCACGCTGCTTCTGGCGTCCGCCTGCACGAGCACGACCGAGGACGCCCCGCCCGACGAGTCGCCGCCCGACCTGTCGGCGTTCCACGAGCAGACGGTCGCGTTCGAGCCGTGCGCGCCCTACGCCACGACGGCCGTCGACGAGGAGCTGTTCGCCGACGAGCGCCTGGAGTGCGCCCGGGTGCGGGTCCCGTTGGACTACGCGGATCCGGAGGGCGCGAGCGGCGAGGTGGCCCTGCTGCGGATACGGGCCGGCGGGGAGAGGGACGGGGAGAAGATCGGTTCGCTGCTGGTCAACCCGGGCGGCCCGGGGGGTTCGGGGATGAACTTCGTGGCCGCGATGGCCGCGTCCAACCCGATGTGGACGGAGGGGGCGATCGGCCAGCGGTTCGACGTGGTCGGCTTCGACCCGAGAGGCGCGGGGGCCTCGCTGCCGCGGGTGGACTGCTTCACCGACGAGGAGGAGGACCGCGAGGAGGGCTTCCACGCCGCGCTGGAGACCGATGTCGTTCCGGACGCCGAGGCGGCGGCCGAGGTGGCGCGGCGGTGCGCGGAGAGCGTGGGCGGCGACGAGGCGTTGGCCGGCGTCAGCACCCGGGACATCGCGCGGGACATGGACGTGCTGCGCGCGGTGCTGGGCGACGAGAAGCTGACCTATCTCGGCTACAGCTACGGAACGGAGCTGGGCGGGGCCTACGCGGAGGCGTTCCCCGACCGGGTGCGGGCGATGGTGCTGGACGGCGCGGTCGACCCGAAGCGGAGCGCGGACGAGCTGATGGTCGCCCAGGCGGCGGCGGGCCAGGAGGGCTTCGACCGGCTGGCCGAGGAGTGCGCGGCCGAGGCGGACTGCCCGCTGGGCGGCGACCCGGCCCGGAGCACCGAGGAGTTCCAGGCGCTGACGCGTCCGCTGCGCGACGAGCCGGCGCCCACCGCCGACGGGCGGGGGCTGGGGTACGACCTGGCGATCACCGGCACGCTGGCCGGGCTGCGGAGCGAGTCGCTGCGGGGTCAACTCGTGGAGGCGCTCGGCGAGCTGGCCGAGGGACGGGGTGACGGGCTGCTCGCGCTGAGCGACCTCATCAACGACCGGGGCCCGGACGGGCGTTACCGCGGGCTGATGGACGCCTTCACGGCCGTGCGCTGCATGGACTGGCCGCGGAGCACGCCGGAGGAGCTGGCCGAACGGGGGCGCCGGATGCGTGAGGTCGCCCCGATACTGGACGACGGCCGACCGGTGGGGGAGGACCACCACGTGTGCGAGGCGTGGCCGGCGCCGCCGACGCGGTCGGGCCCCTATGCCTCGGGCGAGGTCGACCTGCCGCCGACGCTGACCGTCTCGGTCACCGGGGACCCGGCCACCCCGCACCAGGGCGGGATCAACCTGGCCGAGGCCCTGGGCGGGAGCCTGCTGACCGTCGACGGCGCGCAGCACGGCGCGGCGCTGACCAAGCCCCACGCGTGCATCGACGAGATCGTCGTCGACTACCTGGTCGCACTGGAGACCCCGCCGGACGGCGCGCGCTGCGAGCTGTAGCCGAGGGGGTGCGGCACCGCCCGTGCCGCACCCCCTCCCGGGCGTGGCGCACGGAGGTCCGGCACCGTGCCACAATCGAGTGTTGTGTCTACCCTTCCCCTTGTCTTCGATGCCCCCAAGCGCGGCCTCCCGCCGCGCCACCTGGCGGACCTGTCCTCGGACGAGCGCGCCGCGGCCGTCGCCGAGCTGGGG
This sequence comes from Streptomyces sedi, assembly GCF_006335015.1. Classification (GTDB taxonomy): domain Bacteria; phylum Actinomycetota; class Actinomycetes; order Streptomycetales; family Streptomycetaceae; genus Streptomyces; species Streptomyces sedi. Next base: position 71,284 of record NZ_VDGT01000018.1, on the reverse strand, counting down.
GAGAAGCCGTTCCGGGCCAAGCAGCTGTCGCACCACTACTTCTCCCGACTGACCGTCGATCCGGAGGAGATGACCGACATCCCGGCCGCCTCCCGGAAGCGGCTGGTGGACGCGCTGATGCCGCCGCTGCTCACCGAGGTCCGCGCGCTGGCGTGCGACGACGGCGCGACGCGCAAGACGCTGTGGCGCGCGCACGACGGCACGCTGCTGGAGAGCGTGCTGATGCGCTACCCGGACCGGGCCACGCTGTGCATCTCCAGCCAGGCGGGCTGCGGGATGGCCTGCCCGTTCTGCGCGACGGGCCAGGCGGGCCTCGACCGCAACCTCTCGACGGCCGAGATCGTCGACCAGGTGCGCTCGGCCGCCGCCGTGATGCGGGACGGGCTGATGGTCGACGAGGCGGGCGAGCCGAGCCCCGGGCGGCTGTCCAACATCGTCTTCATGGGGATGGGCGAGCCGCTGGCGAACCTGGCCAGGGTGATACGCGCCGTGCGGCGGATCACGGACCCGGCGCCGGCGGGGCTCGGCATCTCGCAGCGGTCGGTGACGGTCTCCACGGTGGGGCTCGCGCCGGCGATCCGGAAGCTGGCGGACGAGCGGATGCAGGTGCGGCTGGCCGTCTCGCTGCACACCCCGGACGACGAGCTGCGGGACACCCTGGTGCCGGTCAACAACCGGTGGTCGGTGTCCGAGGTGCTGGACGCGGCGCGGTACTACGCGGACACCTCGGGGCGGCGGGTGTCGATCGAGTACGCGCTGATCAGGGACGTGAACGACCAGCCGTGGCGGGCCGAGCTGCTGGCGAAGCGGCTGCGGAAGCACCTGGGGCAGCTGGTCCACGTCAACGTGATCCCGTTGAACCCGACGCCCGGCTCGCAGTGGGACGCCTCGCCGAAGCCGGTGGAGCGGGAGTTCGTGCGGCTGGTCAACGCGGGGGGCGTGGCCTGCACGGTGCGCGACACCCGCGGCCAGGAGATCGCCGCCGCCTGCGGCCAGCTCGCCGCCGAGGGCTGAACGCCCCGGGCCTCGGCCCGCACGCCGGTCCGCCGGATCGGGCGTGCGGGCCGTGCTGTTATCGTTGGCATTCGAACATTTGCGTATCATCCGTGCGCCTCGGCGCGCGGACATCCGACAGGGGAGCGCTCGCAGCGCTGAGAGTGCGGCACCGGCCGCAGACCCTCGAACCTCGCCCAGGTCATGCTGGGTAGGAAGTTCGGACCTCCTCTCGTGCTGCCCGCGTCCGCCCGCGCGTAGAAAGCGACGTCATGCAGCGCAGCAGCATCCAACGGGCCACGGCGGCCCTGCTCGTCCTCGGACTCGGGGCGCTCACCGCCTGCGGCTCGGACGGCGGCGGTGACGAGGGCGGGGGCTCGGGCGGGGACGAGGTGGTGCTGGTCACCCACGAGTCGTTCCTGGTCTCCGACGCCGTGCTGGAGGAGTTCACCGAGGAGACCGGCTACCGGGTGAAGCTGCTGCGCGCCGGCGACGCGGGCGTGGTCGTCAACCAGGCGGTGCTCTCCGCCGGCAACCCGCAGGGCGACGTGCTCTTCGGCGTGGACAACACCCTGCTCTCCCGGGCCCTGGACGCCGGGATCTTCACCCCGCACGAGGCGGCGGGGCTGGAACACGTGCCGGACGAGCTGCGGTTGGACGACGAGGAGCACCGGGTCACCCCGGTCGACACCGGCGACATCTGCGTCAACTACGACCGCGCCTGGTTCGACGAGCGCGACCTCGCGCCGCCGCGCACCCTCCAGGACCTGGCCGACCCCGCCTACGCCGACCTGCTGGTGGTGCAGAACGCGGCCACCTCCTCACCCGGCCTCGGCTTTCTGCTGGCCACCGTCGCCGCCTTCGGCGAGGACGGCTGGGGGGAGTACTGGGAGTCGCTGCGGGAGAACGGCGTCGAGGTGGTCGAGGGCTGGGAACAGGCGTACAACGAGCGGTTCTCCGGCGCCGGGCAGGGTGGCGACCGGCCGCTGGTGGTCTCCTACGCCAGCAGCCCGCCGGCCGGCGTGGTCTACGGCGGCGACGAGCGGCCCGAGCGGGCGCCCACCGGGGTGGCGGCGGAGACCTGCTTCCGGCAGGTCGAGTTCGCCGGGCTGCTGGACGGCGCGGCCAACGAGGAGGGCGGCCGGGCGCTGCTGGACTTCCTGCTGGGGCTGCCGTTCCAGGAGGACATGCCGCTGAGCATGTTCGTGCTGCCGGCGCGCGAGGACGCGGCGCTGCCCGAGGAGTTCGCCCGGTACGTCGAGCCCGTCGACGAGGTCCACGAGGTGGCGCCCGAGGACATCGCGGCGCACCGCGACGAGTGGATCGACGAGTGGACCGACCTGGTCGTCAGGTGACGCGTTCCGCCCTGGTCAGGGGCGCGCTGCTGGTGGCGCCCCTGCTGTTCTTCGTCGTCTTCTTCGGCTACCCGGTGACCGCGATCGTCGGGCGCGGGCTGCGGGAGGACGGCGTCTGGCGGTTCGGCCGGCTGACGGAGGTGCTGGGGGACCCGGGAACGCTCCGGGTCCTGTGGTTCACCTGCTGGCAGGCGGCGGCCTCCACCGCGTTGACGCTGGCGCTCGCGCTGCCGGGCGCCTATGTCTTCGCGCGGCTGCGGTTCCCGGGCCGGCGGGTGCTGCACGCGGCCGTGACCGTGCCGTTCGTGCTGCCGACGGTGGTGACGGGCGCGGCGTTCCTGGCCCTGGTGGGGCGGGGCGGGGTGCTGGACGACGCGTTCGGCGTCCGGCTGGACGACGGGGTGTGGGCGATCCTGCTGGCGCACGTCTTCTTCAACTACGCGGTGGTGGTGCGCACCGTCGGCGGGCTGTGGGCGCAGCTGGACCCGCGGCAGGAGGAGGCGGCGCGGGTGCTGGGCGCCGGGCGCCTGGCCGCGTGGCGGCGGGTGACGCTGCCGGCGCTGACGCCTTCGGTCGCGGCGGCGGCGCTGATGGTCTTCCTCTTCACCTTCACCTCGTTCGGGGTGATCCAGATCCTGGGCTCGCCTGGCCGGGCGACGCTGGAGGTGGAGATCTACCGGCAGACGGCGCAGCTGCTGCGGCTGGACACGGCCGCCGTGCTCACGTTGGTCCAACTGGCCGCGGTCGTCGCGCTGTTGGTGACGCACCGGCTGGTGACCCGGCGGCGGGTTGGCGCGCTGCGGCTGGTCGATCCCGCGGGCACGGCGCGTCCGCCGCGCGGTTGGGTGCAGTGGACGGCGCTGGGCGGGGTGCTGGCGACGGTGGCGCTGCTGCTGGCGCTGCCGCTGGGCGTGCTGGTGGAACGGTCGTTGGCCGGCCCGGACGGCTACGGGCTGCACCACTACCGGGCGTTGGCGCACGCCGACGGGACGTTTCTGGTGGCGCCGGCGGAGGCGGTGGGGAACTCGCTGCGGTTCGCCGCCGCGGCGACGGCGATCGCGCTGCTGGTCGGCGGCTGCGCGGCCGTCGCGCTGACCCGCCGGGCCGGGCGGCTGACCAGGGGGTTCGACGCGCTGCTGATGCTGCCGCTCGGCACCTCCGCGGTGACCGTCGGCTTCGGCTTCCTGATCGCGCTGGACGAGCCGCCGCTGGATCTGCGGTCGTCGTGGGTGCTGGTGCCGTTGGCGCAGGCGCTGGTGGGCGTGCCGTTCGTGGTGCGGGTGCTGGTGCCGGTGCTGGGGGCGGTGGACGAACGGCTGCGGGAGGCGGCGGCGGTGCTCGGCGCCTCGCCGTGGCGGGCCTGGCGTGCGGTGGACCTGCCGCTGGTGTGGCGTTCGGCGCTGGTGGCCGCGGGCTTCGCGTTCGCCGTCTCGCTGGGCGAGTTCGGCGCCACGGTCTTTCTCGCGCGGCCCGACGAGCCGACGCTGCCGGTCGCGGTCGCCCGGCTGCTGGGGCGGGCGGGGGCGGAGAACTACGGGCAGGCGATGGCGCTGAGCGTGGTGCTGATGCTGGTGTGCGCGGTGACCCTGCTGTCGCTGGAACGGTTGGCGCCGAGCCGTTCCGCCGGAACCTTCTGAGCGTCGGAACCCTCTGACGCGGCGGGAAACGGAGAACGGGATGAGCCTGCTGGAACTGGACGGGGTGCGCGTGCGCTACGGCGCGCGCGCCGCGCTGGACGGCGTGCGGCTGTCGGTGGCCGAGGGCGAGGTGGTCTGCGTGCTGGGGCCGAGCGGCAGCGGCAAGTCGACGCTGCTGCGGGCGGTCGCCGGGCTGACGCCGGTGGACGAGGGCGCGGTGCGGCTGGCCGGTCGCGACCAGCGCGGGGTGCCCGCGCACCGGCGGGGTCTTGGGCTGATGTTCCAGGACCACCAGCTGTTTCCGCAGCGCGACGTGGCCGGCAACATCGCCTTCGGGCTGCGGATGCGGCGGCGGTCACGTGAGGAGGCGGCGGGTCGGGTGGCCGAGCTGCTCGACCTCGTGGGGCTGCCGGGCGCCGGGCGGCGCGCCGTGGCCTCGCTCTCCGGCGGGGAGCAGCAACGGGTGGCGCTGGCACGCGCGTTGGCGCCCGATCCGAGGCTGCTGATGCTCGACGAGCCGCTGGGGCAGCTCGACCGGGACCTGCGCGAGCGGCTGGTGGTGGAGCTGCGGCAGCTCTTCGCCCGGCTCGGCAGCACGGTGCTGGCCGTCACCCACGACCAAGGGGAGGCGTTCGCGCTGGCCGACCGGGTGGTGGTGATGCGCGACGGGCGGGTGGTGCAGGTCGGGGCCCCGGTCGAGGTGTGGCGGCGGCCAGCCGACGCGTTCGTGGCGCGTTTCCTCGGCTTCCGCAACGTGACGCCGGCGCACGTCGACGCGGAGGGGGCGCGCACTCCCTGGGGCGCGCTGCCGGTGCCGGCAGGCACCGCGCCGGGGGCGCGGACCGTGCTGGTGCGGCCCTCCGGGGTGCGGCTGACGCCGCCGGAGGGAGCGCCGTTGACGGGCGAGGTGACGGCCCGCACCTTCCGGGGCGACCATGTGCTGCTGCTGCTCGAACCCGGGGGCGGCGCACCGCCGTTGGAGGCGTCCTGCCCGCTGCGCGCGGCGCCCGAGGTGGGAGAACGGGTCGGGGTGCGCTTCGACCCGGAGGAGATCGTGGCGCTGCCCGATCAACTTCCATAAAAAGGTGAAAGTTTTCGTCTATGCGGGCTGCTCCTGGCGAAGTAAATTGTCGGCGCAGTCGTCAACTCCCCCTGGAGAAACCCGCATGAGACGGACCCTGCTGACCCCCCTCGCCTGCGTCGGCGTCCTGCTGGGCGGCCTCGCCGCGGCCGGCCCCGCGGCGGCCGACGAGCCCCGGGCCGGCGAGCCCCGGGCCGAGGAGCCGGCGCCGGAGCAGTGGCGCGGCTACTGGGTCGACGCCTTCAACGAGGGCATCTACACCCCCGAGCAGGTCAGCACGCTGATCGAGGACGCCGAGGCGATCAACGCCAACGCGCTGATCGTGCAGACCGCGCGCCGCTACGACTGCTTCTGCAACCGCGCGCTCTACCCGCGCACCGACGCGGCGATCGACCCCGCGCCCTACGACCCGCTGGACGAGGTGATCCGCCAGGCGCACGCCGCCGACCTGGAGGTCCACGCCTGGGTGAACGTCAACACCCTGTGGAACTCGGCGACCCCGCCCACCTCGCCCGACCACGTCTACCACCAGCACGGCCCGAGCGCCGAGGGCGCCGACCGCTGGCTGAACCGGCAGGCCGACGGCACCGAACTCGTCGGCGCCAACACCTACATCGACCCCGGCCACCCGGACGCCGTCGACTACGTCGAGTCCGCGATCCGCAGCATCGTGCGCGAGTACGACGTGGACGGCGTCAACCTGGACTACGTCCGCTACCCCGACGGCAGCGCGGAGACCACCCACAGCGACTGGGGCTACAACGAGGTGTCACTCGCCAGGTTCCGGGCCGCCACCGGCCGCGACGACGTGCCGGCCCCCGACGACGCGGCCTGGAGCGACTGGCGCCGGGACCAGGTGACCAACCTGGTGCGCCGGATCTATCTGGGCGTCTGGGAGGAGAACCCCCGGGCGCGGCTGTCGATGGACGCCATCACCTACGGCAACGGGCCGAGCGCCGTCGGCGGCTTCGAGGAGACCCGCACCTACCGCGAGGTGCTCCAGGACTGGGCCGGCTGGCTCGACGAGGGGATCATGGACACGGTCGTGGCCATGAACTACAAGCGCGACTGGCAGCCGGACCAGCGGGCGATGTTCGCCGAGTGGTCCGAGTTCCTCGCCGACGTCCAGGGCGACCGGCAGGCCGTCAACGGGCCCGCGCTCTATCTCAACTCCGTCGCCGACAGCCTCGCGCAGGCCCGTCTCGCCCTCGCCCCCACGGCCGCCGGCAACACCGTCGCCGGCTGGAGCGGATACGCCTACGCCAGCCCCTCGATGGACGTGCCCGACACCTCGGCAGCCGAGGAACGGGCCGCGCTCGCCGAGGCGTTGACGACGGGACCCGAGGCGCCGTTCGCCGGGGACGCCCGGGTGCCGGAGATGGAGTGGAAGGACGCGCCCGCCGAGGGCCATCTGACCGGCGCGCTCGCGCTGCGCGACGGCGCCCCGCTGGACGGCGCCGAGGTCACCCTGGTGCCGCTGGGCGCCGGGGAGCGACGCTCGGCGGTCGCCGACGGCTCCGGCTGGTTCGGCTTCGCCCATGTGCCGCCAGGCCACTACCTGGTGCGCGTCGACCCGCCCGAGGGCACGGTCGGCGTCCCGGTGCTGCCGGCCAGGGTCCGCGCGGGCGGGATCGCCGAGGTGGAGTTCCCGCCGTATCTGGCGCTGCCCACCCGCCCCGGGAGCTGACGTCACCCTCCCCTGACCGCTCCCGCGCACGGCGGCGGCCCCCGAGCACGCTCGGGGGCCGCCGTCCGTGCGTCTCAGGCGCCGGCCGCCAACAGCAGCAGCTCGGCGACGCACCAGCTCAGCGGCGCGAAGACAGCCGCGAGCGCGGCGCCCCGCAGCGCCGCCGCCGCGCGCAGCGTGCGGCGCGGGGTGCCCACCCGCGCCAGCGCGGCCAGCGCCTCGCTCCGCTCGCCCCGCAGCTGCTCCGTCACGGTCACGACGCTGCCCGCCGCCGCCACCAGCACCACCGCCGTGCCCAGCGCGCCGAAGAACCCGAACTCGCCGAGCGCGCCCAGCCGTTCGGCCGCCAGCACCGCGGCGACCGCCACCGTCAGCGCGCCCACGGGGCGGCCCAGCCGCCGCGCCTCGTCGGCCAGGCCCCGTCCGGCCAGCAGCCGCAGCGCCGACGGCTGGCCGAAGGCCAGCGCCCGCCCGCACAGATAGCTCAGCGCCGGCGCGGCCAGCACCACCCCGACCCCGATCAGCAGCCAGCCGCCCACCACGCCGAACGGCACCGTGTCCAGCGGCTCCGGCAGCGGCAGCCAGCCGCGCCCCGGCTCCGCCGCCGGCTCGCCCGCCAGCGTGCCGAGCGCGAGACCGCCGGCGATCATCGCCGTCCCCCACGGCAGCCCGGCCGGCGCCGGCATCGGCGCCCCCGCGCCGCGCACCGCGAGCGCCGAGGCGCCGGCCGCCGTCGCCGGCGCCACCGCCAGCAGCGTCATCGCGGCGCCCAGCGGCAGCGAACCGCCGCCGTTCAACGGCCCGACGGCCGCCCCGTCGAACGGCAGCCGCGACAGATCGCCCCGCAGCTGGAGGAAGACCAGCAGCGCCAGCACGCTGCCGACCAGCCCCGCCACCGCCGTGGAGAGCGCCGCCAGCAGCGGCAGCCTGGTGCGGCCGAGCCCGGCCGCGTGCAGCCCGGAACGGGGCAGCCCCGCCGGGTCGGCCCGCGCGACGGCCACCGCGAGCTGGGCGGTGAAGGCCAGCGGCACCGCGCACCACAGCAGCCGCAGCGCGCCCAGCCGGCCGTCGCCGGGATGGGCCGCGGCGCCCGCCAGGGCGCCCAGCAGCAGAAAGCCGACGCCCGCCGTCGCGCCCGCCAGCAGCAGCCGGCGGGCCAACGTCGCGGGTTCTGAGCCTCGGGCTAGCCGGAGAGCGAGCATGGCACCCCGTCCTCCTCCACGGTCTCGGCGGCGGTCGCCCGCCCGTCCTCCAGCGCGACGCACCGGTCGGCGAGCGTCGCCACCTCGGGGTCGTGGCTGGCCAGCACCACCGTGATCGCGTGGGTGCGGCCCGCCGTGGTCAGGGTGCGCAGCACCTGCGCCCGGTCGGCGCGGTGCAGCGGCGCCGTCGGCTCGTCGGCGAAGAGCACGTCCGGCTTGTGCGCCAACGCCCGTGCGATCGCGACCCGTTGGCGCTGCGCCTGGCGCAGCGCGCCGGGCCGCAGCCGGGCGCAGTCGGCGATGTCCAGCCGCTCCAGCCACTCGGAGACGGTCCGGCGCGCCTCGCGCCCGCCGACGCCGGAGAGCAGCAGCGGCAGCGCCGCGTTCTCCCAGGCGGTCAGCTCGGGCACCAGCTGGGGGGTCTCGCCGACCCAGCCGAAGCGCTCCCGGCGCAGCCGGTCCACCGTCGCGGGGGCGAGCTGGTGGACGGGGACGCCGTTGAACCACACCTCGCCGGCGTCGGGCCGCAGCTGCCCGGAGAGGCAGCCCAGCAGCGTGGACTTGCCGGCGCCGCGCGGCCCGGTGACGGCCAGGATCTCGCCCTGCCGCACCCCGAGGGAGACGCCGAGCAGCGCGGGGGAGCCGCGGTGGGCGTGCTCCAGATCGCGCGCCCAGAGGACTTCTTCGTTGTCGGGTGGGGCCATGTTCGGGGCACCTTCCGCTGGGTTCGCCGACCGCCGCCCGCCCCGTTCGCCGGAACGAGGGCACGCCGGCCGTGTCCGACACCCTGCACGCTGACACAGCGCCGCCTCCGAACATCATCCGACGCGTCGGATGATGCGAGTAATCCACCGGACGGTGGACAACGCGCCCGGGGCCCGGCGGTCGACAGCGGGGAGGGCCCGGCCTTCGGGCGGAAGAAGTTTCTCGCCAAGGGGGTCGGACGCATGGTTCTTCCGGCCGCGGGGCCCGTTCGGCGTCGGATCTCTCGCTCGCGCGCTGTCGCGCGGCGGGGACCTGGGGCTAGGGTGAACGTTCCACGGCAACGGAGTCGGAAGTCAGGAGGGCCGGTGTGACCACCGAGACGCGTCGGGTCAGGAACCACATCGACGGGGAGTTCCGGGAGGCCGCCGACGGGCGGACCAGCGAGGTGATCGACCCGACGACGGGCGCCCCGTACACCACGGCGCCGCTCTCCGGCGCGGCCGACGTGGACGCCGCGATGGCGGCGGCCGAGGCCGCCTTCCCGGCCTGGCGGGACGCCACCCCGGCCACCCGGCAGCTGGCGCTGCTGCGGATCGCCGACGCCTTCGAGCGGAACGCCGACGAGCTGCTGGCCGTCGAGTGCCGGGACACCGGCAAGCCGCTGGAGCTGACCCGGGCGGAGGAGCTGCCGCCCATGCTGGAGCAGATCCGCTTCTTCGCCGGCGCCGCCCGGATGCTGGAGGGCAAGGCCGCCGGCGAGTACATGGAGGGGCTGACCTCCTTCGTGCGCCGCGAGCCCGTCGGGGTCTGCGCCCAGGTCGTGCCGTGGAACTACCCGCTGATGATGGCGGTCTGGAAGTTCGCCCCGGCGCTGGCCGCCGGCAACACGGTGGTGATCAAGTCGTCCGACACCACCCCCGCCTCCCTCTCCTACGCCGCCGAGCTGATCTCGGAGATCCTGCCCAAGGGCGTCTTCAACGTGCTCAGCGGCGACCGCGAGACCGGCAGGCTGATGGTGGAGCACCCGACGCCGGCGATGGTCTCCATCACCGGATCGGTCCGTGCCGGCACCGAGGTCGCCACCAGCGCGGCTGCCGAACTCAAGCGCGTGCACCTGGAGTTGGGCGGCAAGGCGCCCTGTGTGGTCTTCGAGGACGCGGACCTCGCGGCGGCCGTCGAGGGCATCAGGGACGCCGGCTTCTTCAACGCCGGCCAGGACTGCACCGCCGCCAGCCGCGTGCTGGTGCACACCTCGCGCTACGACGAGTTCGTCGCCGCCCTGACCCAGGCCACCGCCGAGGTCAGCACCGGGGACGTCGCCGACCCCGACTGCTTCTACGGCCCGCTCAACAACGCCGACCACCTCGCCAAGGTCAGCGGCTTCGTGGAGCGGCTGCCCGCCCACGCCAAGGTCGCCACCGGCGGCCACCGGGTCGGCGAGCAGGGCTACTTCTACGCGCCGACCGTGGTGGTGGACTGCGAGCAGGACGACGAGATCGTCCAGCGCGAGGTCTTCGGCCCGGTGATCTCCGTGCAGCGCTTCGGCGACGAGGAGGAGGCGGTCGCCCTGGCCAACGGCGTGGAGTACGGCCTGGCCTCCTCCGTCTGGACCCGCGACCACGCGCGGGCCATGCGGATGTCCAGGACGCTGGACTTCGGCTGCGTCTGGATCAACACCCACATCCCGCTGGTCGGCGAGATGCCGCACGGCGGCTTCAAGAAGTCCGGCTACGGCAAGGACCTCTCCGCCTACGGGCTGGAGGACTACACGCGCGTCAAGCACGTGATGACCGCGCTCTGAGCCGGCCGTCCGGAGCCGGCTGAGGGGGCGCGGGGTGATCCGCCCCGCGCCCCCTCAGCGCGCCCGTGGCGCGGGATCAGTCCTCGCGCCGTTCCTCGTCCAGGACGGCGCGCAGCGTGCCGATCCGGTTGCTCATGACCATCGTGACGCCCAGGTCGCGCAGCCTTCGCATCACGCGCCGGCTGTCGGCGGTCCACGCCGCCACCTGGTAGCCGGCGTCCGCCGCGCGTTCCACCGTCTCCCGATCGACCAGCCCCAGACGGTAGTTGAGCCAGCGCGGCCGGACCTCGGCCAGCAGCGACGGCCTGGGCGGCCCGGTGCGCTTCCAGGTCAGCGCGATCTCCACGTCCTGGTCGACCCCGCGCACCGCGCGCAGCGCCCCCGGGTCGCCGCAGTACCAGACACGCGAGCCGTGCCCGGCCGCCCGCACCGCCTCGGCGACGAGCCGCGCGTGGACGGCGGACCGTTCCGGCAGGTCGAGCACCGCCCGCACGCCCAGCTCGGCGCAGTGCGCCAACGCGGCCTCAAGCGTCGGCACCCCGCCGCCGGTCAGCTCCCGCACCCGCGCCGCGCTCACCGCCGCCACCCGCACCGGATGGCCCCACAGCCGCTCCAGCGTGGCGTCGTGGACCACCACCGGCACCTCGTCCGAGGTCAGCCGCACGTCGAACTCCACGGCCCGCGCCCCGGCCTCGGCCGCCGAGGTGAACGAGGGCAGGGTGTTCTCCCGGACGCGGTAGGGGTCGCCCCTGTGGGCGACCGCGATCACGCCACCCATGCGGCGAGGTGGGCGTCGATCTCGGCGAGCAGCGTGGCCTGGCCGGCCGGGTCGAGGAACGACGCGGTGACCGCGTTCCGCGCCAGGTCGGCGACCCCGGCGGCGTCCAGGCCCAACAGCCGGGCGGCGACCAGGTACTCGCTGTTCAGGTCGGTGCCGAACATCGGCGGATCGTCGGTGTTGATCGTCACCCGCACCCCGGCCTCCACCATCGCCGGCAGCGGGTGCGCGGCCAGCGAGGGGACGGCGCCGGTCGCCACGTTCGAGGTCGGGCAGAGCTCCAACGGCACGCCGGTGCGCGCCAGATGGGCCAGCAGCTCCGGGTCCTGGGCCGCGCTGGTGCCGTGGCCGATCCGCTCCGCGCGCAGCGAGCCGAGCGCGTCCCAGACGGTCTCCGGCCCTGTCGTCTCCCCGGCGTGCGGCACGCTGTGCAGCCCCGCGGCGATCGCCTGGTCGAAGTGCGGCTTGAACAGCGCGCGCGGCCAGCCCCGCTCGGGGCCGCCGAGCCCGAACGAGACCAGCCCCGCGGGCTGTTGGTCCAGCGCCAGCCGCAACGTTCCGTCCGCCGCCGGGATCCCCAGCTCTCCCGGGATGTCGAAGCACCAGCGCAGCACCACGCCCAGCTCGCGCTCCGCGCTCACCCTGGCGTCCTCGATCGCCTCGACGATCGCCTCGTCCGGGATGTCGCGCAGGCCGAACGAGTAGGGCGTGACGGTGAGTTCGGCGTAGCGGATGGACTGCCTGGCCATGTCCCTGGCGACCTCGTAGGTCAGCATCCGGATGTCGTCCTGGGTCTGGATCAGCTTGACGACCGAGACATAGACCTGGATGAAGTGCGCGAAGTCCCGGAAGGTGAAGTAGTCGACCAGCAGCTCGGGGTCCTTGGGCACGGGCGAGTCGGGGTGTCGGGCGGCCAGCTCGGCGACGATCCTGGGCGAGGCGGAGCCCACGTGGTGCACGTGCAGTTCGGCCTTGGGCAACCCGGCGACGAAGCGGGCCAGATCACCGCCGACGGCGGGGGCTTCCGGTGCTTGTGACACAACACCCTCCTGGGAGACGGACGTGATCACATCGTAGGCCGGGACCGGTCCGGGGGCGGGGCGGGGACGATGGCCCCCGGCTGGCCGTAGGCTGGGCGCAGGCGAACGTGGAGGTGCCGTGACCGCTGACCAGCAGCCCGATCCGAGCCGGCCGAAGGCCGATGAGGCGCCCAGGACCCCGCCGCCGCCGTCGCTGCCGGCCGGCGGCCGGGGCACCCCGCCGCCGGGCTCGCTGCCGCCTCCGCCCCCGCAGGGCCCGCCGCCGCCCGTTCCCGCCGCGCCGTTCGCCGGGCCCCCGTTCCCCGGACCGCCGGTCACCGGAGCGTTCCCCCAGCAGCCGCCGGGCCCGCCCGGCTACACCCAGCCCGGCTTCGCCCCGCCCGGCTTCGCCCAACCGGGCTTTCCCCAGCAGGGTTTCGCGCCCTGGCCCCCGGCTCCGCCCCGCGGGCCGCGGAACGCCACGGGCGCCTTCGCGCTGGCGCTCGGCGTGGGCGCCGCCGCGCTGTGCTGGACCTTCTACCTCAGCCCCCTCGGTCTGCTGCTCGGGCTGCTCGCGGTCGGCTGCGGGCTGGTCGGCTCCGGCCGCGCCAAGCGCGGCGCGGCCACCAACCGGCGGGTGGCGCTCGGCGGCATGTGGATCGGCTCGGGAGCCGCGGTGGTGGCTGCCGTGCTCTCCGTGCTGCTGGTGATCGAACTGTCCCGCTACGTCGAGGTGGAGAGCCGCGTCGGCTCGGACTATCTCGCCGTGCCGGGCGACGAGGTGGTCTACGCCGACGGGCTGGTCGTCCGCCTCGCGCCGCTCGGTGGCGACGGGCTCCGGGGGCAGGTGACCGTCACGCTGATCAACGAGTCCGACGGCGACATATCCCTCACCGGCGACGCGCTGCGGGCGTTCACCGGGGAGGGCATGCGGCTGGGCGACGTCCACCGCGCCGGCGACGGGCCGGACTCGGTGCGCTCCGGCCAGTCGGTTGAGGTGGTCTACCTCGTGACGCTCGGGACGGAAACGGGCGGAATCGCCGTCGACTACCGGCCCGACGACGACTACGACTGGGCCTTCTGGCACATCGACCGGAGCGGCGGGTTCGACCGCGAGCCGACCGATCCCGACACCGGTCCCGACACCGAGGACGGGCCGCCGGGCGAGAGCCTGGACGTCTGACCGCTTCCCGCCGCCCCGTCCGCCCGCGAAGTGACGGAGGTTACGCCCGACGCCCGCCCGAGTTCGCCGAAGTCGCGTAAGGATCGCGCCGTTTCCCCCTCTCACCGCCAAGGAACGAGAGGGCCCCGACGGACGCCGGGGCCGGCGGCAGAAGGGACGCGGGATGAGCGGCGAGGCACGGTCGGCACTGGAGTGGCTGGCACTGGCGGCACCGAGGCCGGCGATCTGCCGGTGGGAGTGGGAGCACAGCCAACAGGGCGTGGCGCTGCTCCCCGCCGGGCGGCGGTGGGACGTGCTGATCCTGCCGGGCGGGCTGGGGATGACCACGTTGGACGTGCTGGTCCACGTCACCGGCCGACCGGGGCCGGTCCTCGCCGACCAGGAACGGCGCCGCGTCGGCTTCTTCGTGCCGCCCGGCACCGCCGCCCGCTGGCTCGGCACCGGGGTGCGGGCGGCGGGCTCCGGCAGCTGGATCGTGGTGCCGCACCCGGAACGCTCCGTCCCCGCCGCCCACTGGCTGGTCCGCCCGGACGGCTCCGGGATGCTCAACGACCCCGCCGTCCTGGAACTGGCCATGCACGAGGCCGCCGCCCTCGTCGCGACCCCCGCCCCCGGCGACCCCGACCCGACCCACGACCGCGCCCCCGAGCATCCCCCGCCCGGCACCCGCGGCCCCGCCCACTGAGCCGCGCCGCGCGGGGAACCGCTCAGGTCAGCCTGGCCCACGTCCCCATGGTCGCCTCCAACGTCCAGATGCGGACGTCGGCCCGTGCCCGTGACGCGTACAGGTCCCGCTCCGCGACGATGCTCAGATCCCCGGTGCCGAGCTGCTGGCGGACGGCGTGTTCCGCCAGATCCATGCCCGTGGTCCCGCCGTGGCACAGGGAGGTGAGAAAGGCACCGTCCCAGGTGCGTTCGTGCAGTACCCACGGCGCCTCGCCCCGGGCGGTCTTGAGCAGCAGCGACCTGAGGTGGAGGGCGCGGTCCCTGCGGGCCGCGCCGTCCTTGATCTGGAAGACGTGGTTCCCCGTCTCGACGATCGTGGCCGTCGGCAGAACGAACCGCACGCCGGCCTTCAACCGGGCGTCCATCTCCGCGAGGACCTCGGCGCGCCGCGCGTTCCTGTGGGGCACGTCCAGGAACTCGACGAGCACCGAGGTGTCGAGGAACTCGACCACCGGAAGGGGGAGTGCGGGCTGGCGCTGTCTGCTCACGGTCACAGACTCCTCAGGAAGTCCTCGACGCTGGTGACGCCGGCGTCACGCGGGCTGACCGCCTCGGACAGGCGTCCCCTGGACATCGCGTCGCCCAGGTCGCCCGCCGCCAACAGCTCCACATAGCGGGGGAGTTCGGTCAGGCGCCGCAACACGCTCTCCCCGGAGTCCGGGGCCCGGGCGCAGACGACGACCCCGGCGTGGTCCTGTGCGTCCAGGGAGTTGAGCAGCGCGGGACTGTGGGTGGTGAGGAGCACGTCGACGTCGCGCCGATCGGACTCCTCCTTCATGAGGCCCAGCACGCGCGCCGCCTGCGTCGGGTAGAGGCCGTTCTCGATCTCCTCGATCACCAGGTGGCGTTGGGGGGAGGCCCCGGCCTGGCCGGCGTCGGAGACGGGCGCGGTGAGCAGCGCCGTGCCGAAGGCCAGGAAGCGCAGCATCCCGTCGCTGAGAAGCCGCGCCGGCACCTCGTGTTCCCGGCCGTGGTACCCGGCCTCGCGCAGCACCAGCTGCACGTCGCCCAGCGAGGTGCCCACGCGGCTGATCCCGCGCACGGGGTACTCGGGCATCCCCGCCACCAGGGCGGTGAGCCGGTCGAACGCGGCCGGATCGTCGGTGCGCAGTGCGTCGACGGCCGCGCTCAGGTTGTCGGCGCTGCGGCGGAGCGCCGCGTCGCGCGCGTTGACATAGCGCCTCATCAGATGGGGCACCGGGTCGAGCGGGAAGACCGAGCGGAGTACGTCGAGAACGAGCTGCGCGGCGCGGTGCACCAGCCGGGTCGCCTCCGTGGTCGCCGGGAGCCGCACGGGCACCTGGCCGGTGAGCAGCCGATCGGCGGGGAAGGCGACGCCCGGGTCGGCCCCGCGCTGCCCGTTGAAGTAGCGCCCCTGGAGATCGCCGCTGCCGCGATCCGGCGGGGCGCTGGCGAGCAGCGTACGACCGGCGGTCAGGCGGCGACCGCCGTAGCGCACGCCCTCGACGGCCGTCAGCCGCTCGCTGAGGACCCGCACCTCGGGCCGCACGGCGATCTCCACGTCGAGGTCGAAGATCTCGTCGCCGGAACGCACCCGGCAGCCCAGCCGGAACGCGTCGCTGCCCCACGGGGCGCACCCCTCCGCGCCGCCCCGCACCGGCTCGTCGCCCTCGCTCCGCGGCCCGTCCAGCGCGTCGCGCACCGGGTCGCCGAGGGCCAGGCGGGAGAGGACCAGCAGCCCGTCCAGCGCGTTGGACTTGCCGCTGCCGTTGCGTCCGACGAGCACGGTGAGGTCGTTCAGCGGCAGGCACTGGTCGGTGAAGCTCTTGAAGGAGGTCAGGCGCACCTCCTCCAGCCGGGGAGTCTCCACGGGCACCTCTCTCGTTCTCGCTCCGTGCCCGGCTCCGAACGGCGGCCCGCTTCCGGGCCCTCACGACGGTTCGTCATCCGTCAGCTGACGAGACCGGGCGTGGCCAGTCTAGGGACCGGCGACGAACGCCGCGTCCTCCCGCCGGGGGCGGGACGCGGCGTTCCGGAGCGGCTCGCCGGTTCGGGTCACAGCGCGGCGAAGGCGTCCTCCAGGATGTCCAGGCCCTCGGTCAGCAGCTGCTCCTCGATCACCAGCGGGGGCAGGAAACGGGCGACGTTGCCGTAGGTGCCGGTGGTCAGCAGCAGCAGGCCGGCCTGGTGGCAGCGGGCGGCGAGGGCGGCGGTGGCGGCGGGGTCGGGGTCCTTGCCGCCGGGCTTGACCAGCTCGACGGCGAGCATCGCGCCCCGGCCGCGCACGTCGCCGATGGCCGGGAAGCGCTCTGCCATCGCGCGCAGCCTCGGCAGCATGATCTCCTCGATCCGCCGCGCCCTGGCCGGCAGGTCCAGCTCCCGCATCGTCTCGATCGAGCCGAGCGCCGCCGCGCAGGCGACCGGGTTGCCGCCGTAGGTGCCGCCGAGACCGCCGACGTGCGCCGCGTCCATGATCTCGGCGCGGCCGGTCACCGCCGCAAGCGGCAGCCCGCCGGCGATGCCCTTGGCCGTGGTGACCAGGTCGGGCACCAGGCCCTCGTCCTCGGAGGCGAACCACTGGCCGGTGCGACAGAAGCCCGACTGGATCTCGTCCGCCACCAGCACGATCCCGTGCTCCCTGGCGAACTCCGCGATCCTCGGCAGGAATCCGCGCGCCGGCACGATGAAGCCGCCCTCGCCGAGGATCGGCTCGACCACGATCGCGGCGGTGTTGTCCGGGCCGACCTGCTTGGTGATCTGCTCGATCACCTGCGCCGCCGCCTCCTCGGCGCACCGTTCGGGGCCCGTCAGCCAGCGGTACGGGTAGGCCATCGGCACCCGGTAGATCTCGGGGGCGAACGGCCCGAAGCCGTGCTTGTAGGGCATGTCCTTGGAGGTGAGCGCCATCGTGAGGTTGGTGCGGCCGTGGTAGCCGTGGTCGAAGACCACCACCGCCTGCCGCCCGGTGTGGTAGCGCGCGATCTTGACCGCGTTCTCCACCGCCTCGGCGCCCGAGTTGAGCAGCACCGACTTCTTGGCGTGGTCGCCGGGCGTCAGCCGGGCCAGCTCCTCGCAGACCTCCACGTACCCCTCGTAGGGGGCGACCATCGCGCAGGTGTGGGTGAACCGCGTCAGCTGCTCGGTCGCGCGGCGCACCACGGCCTCCGCGCTGTTGCCCACCGAGGTGACGGCGATGCCGGACCCGAAGTCGATCAGCGCGTTGCCGTCGACGTCCTCGACGATCCCGCCGCCGGCGCGCTGGACGAAGACCGGCATCACGGTGCCGATGCCGTCGGCCACGGTCGCCCGCTTCCGCTCCATCAGCTGCCTGGAGCGCGGTCCCGGGATCTCGGTGACCAGCCGGCGCTTCTGGGGGAGTGCGGGTCCTCCGGTCAGTTCGGTCGGGTCGCTCATGATGGGACTCCTCGTCGCGAAGGGGCTACATCGGGCACTCCCCGGCAGGCTAGGTTCTCCCCGGCGCCGTGGGCACGCACCACCACGGAGTCAACGCGTCGCGGTTTTGGCCACTTCGTCGTGCGGCGGTGACGCCCTCAGCCCCGCTGCTGCCCGGCGGGGCCCCGCGGGCGCGCGGGGCAGATCCGCCGGCCCTCGGAGTCGAAGACATACATCCGGTCGAGGTCGATCAGCAGCGGAACGCGTTCGCCCAGCCGGGGTCTGAGGTCGGCGTCGCAGCGCACCACCAGCCCGTCGTTGACCCGGCCGGCGGCCGTGGGCGGCGGCGTCTCGGCGGCCGGCGGCTCGTCGTGGCCGGGCGTCCGCGCGGCGTCCGCGCCCCGGGTGAGATAGCGGCCGACGAGCCGCCGCAGCGGCGAGCCGCGGCGGGGGCGCGTGCCGCGCCTGGCCGGCGGGCGCGGCGCCTCAAGACCGTCGACGCGCGCCGGGTGCGCCCCCGTGGAGACGTGTACCAGCGACTCGTGGCCCTGGAACTCCACGTGCTGCACCACCCCGTTGAGCAGCGCCTCCGTCGGGGACATCTCCTGGGGGCTGGCGATCCGCGCCGCCTCCGAGCGCAGCCCCACCGTGATCTCCTTCCCCATCTGCACCCGCAGCATCTGGTGGTCGGGGGAGAGCGGCTGCGGCAGCTGGATGCGCTGGGTGCCGAAGTCGATGTTGAGCCGCCCGTCCAACGGCGCGTGCACGGCGGCCCGCAGCAGGTTGATCCGGGGGGTGCCGACGAACGCGGCGACGAACACGTTCTCCGGATGCTGGTAGACCTCCCGCGCGTCGCCGACCTGCTGGAGCACCCCGTCCCGCATCACCGCGACGCGGTCGCCGAGCGACATCGCCTCCGACTGGTCGTGCGTCACATAGACGGTGGTGACGCCGAGATGACGGGTCAGGGTGGCGATCTCGGCCCGCAGCCGGGTGCGGAGCTTCGCGTCGAGGTTGGAGAGCGGCTCGTCCAGCAGGAACGCCGACGGGCGCCGCACGATCGCGCGGCCCATGGCGACGCGCTGCCTCTCCCCGCCGGAGAGCTGGCCGGGGTAGCGGTCCAACAGGTCCTCGATGCCCAGCAGTCGGGCCGCCTCCTGCACCTGGTGGGTGGCGTCGCGCCTCGGTGACTCGATCTTCAGCGGGAAGCCGATGTTCTGCGCGCCCGTCATGTTCGGGTAGAGCGCGTAGTGCTGGAAGACCATCGCCAGCCGGCGATCGCCGGGCGGCAGGGCGTTGGCCTGCTCGCCGTCGAGCAGCAGTTCCCCGGAGCTGATCTCCTCAAGACCGGCGATCATCCGCAGCACCGTCGACTTGCCGCAGCCCGAGGGGCCGAGCAGGACCAGGAACTCGCCGGGCGCGATGTCGAGCGACAGCCGGTTCACGGCCACGACGTCCCGCGGGTAGACCTTGGTCACGTCTCGCAGGGAGATGGCGCGCGTCATGCCGTTCCGCCCGTTGATGTCCGTGTGTTCGATGTGGGGGAGGAACGTAGCGCACCGGATGCCGCAGCGGAACGGTTTCGCGCAAGTTACCGCCCCGCATATTCGCCGACCCGAGCCCGCTTCCGGTCGGGGCGCCGGGCCGCTGCACTAGATTGGTCGCGGAGCAGGGTCGTGCGGCGGCCGTCCTGGCGCGGCGGCCACTCCGTCACGACGTCAACCCACGCGCGCGGCGCGGCGCTTGGCATCATGGGGGACTGTGAACAGCGACGGCACACGGGAACCACGGCCCACGCCCGGACAGGCGCCGGGCGCCGCGCCGGTGGTTCCGCCACCGCCGGGCGCGCCACCCGCGCCACGACACTCCCCGGACGAGGCCGAACTCGCCCCGCTCCAAAGGTGGTTGCGCCTCCCGCGCCCCGCCGCCCGCCCCGGGGTGTGGCGCACGGGGCACGTGCCGAGGCAGCCCGAGGACCCGGACCGCCTCACCGACCGGGAGCTGCACGGCGGCGCGCTGCTGGCGGCGCTGACGGCGTGGCTGGTGTGGTCGCTCTACGTCAACACCAGCCTGTTCTCCTGGGTCTTCGCGCCGCTCGACTGGCTGGGCGCGCGCGGCACGTTCCTCGGGCCCTACCTCTACGAGCAGCTGCTCTTCTGCGGGCTGCTCTACGTCTTCGGCCGGATGGGCAACGCGCCCCGGCTGTGGCGCCGTTGGCGTCCGGCCGTGCTGCGCTTCTGGTCGGGCCGGCCCGACATCGAGCGCCAGGACCCCAAGGTCACGCTGCGCGCCGTCGCGGCCCTCGCCGTGGCCTGGGTCGTCTGGGAGCTGAGCTACGCGGGCGTCTGGCTGTTCTGGCTGGACCCGTTCTACGGGATGGTGCCCGACAGCTGGTGGCAGCCGGAGGACAGCACCGCCTACACCGTCGCCTACAACGTCTACTACCTGCTCTACGCCCTCGTCCTGCTGGCGCTGTGCGGCGTGCTCGGCGGCTGGCGCGCCGTGCTGCGGCGCTTCCCGCCGGCGCGGTTCACCGGAGCCGACGTGGCGGGCAGCGAGCGGGAGCGCGCCGAGGTCGCGCGGCTGACGGAGTTCACCGAGCTGCGCGCCGGCGGCGCGGAGCGCTCCGCCGAGCTGCTGCGCGCCGAGGTGGCGGCCGGCACGATGAGCGACCTGGACTACGCCCGCATCCAGCGGGCCTGGCGCGCCGTGGTGGCCAGGCCGACGGAGCTGCCCGCGTTCAACGACGCGGTGGCCGAGGACGGCGCCGGCGCTTTCGTCCACCCGTCGGGCGACCGCGACCTGCCGGTGCGGGCCGCCCGGCACGACCTGCTCACCCGCCAGGTGCGGATCGGCACCGCCGTCGACGAGGAGCGCAACGCCTACGAATACCGGGGCGTCGACGTCGCCCTCGACCCCGCCCTGCTGGGCACCTCGCTGCTGGCCGTCGGACCCCCCGGCTCCGGCAAGACCGGCCGGGTGGTGCGGCCCGTGGTGGAGTCGCTCTGCCTCCAGGCGCTCACCGGCCAGGCCGCCGTGGTCGCCGTCGGCAGCGCGGCCAGCGGCCTCGGCCCGGACGCGGCGTTCGACATCGTGGTGCGGGTCGGCGACCCGGCGGGCACCCACCAGCTGGCGCTCTACGGCGCGGCGACCGACACCGACGAGGCGGCGACGCTGCTGGCCGAGGCGCTGCTGGGCGGCACCCCTGCCGAGACCAGGGACGCGTCAGCCGCGCTGGTCCAGCTGATCGGCCCCTACCACGCCGCCTACGGCCGGCTGCCCGGCGTGCCCGAGCTGCGCGCCATGCTGGACGGCGCCCCGGCGCTGCTGGCGACGCTGCGGGAGGACCTGGCGCTGGCCGGCGCCCACGACCAGCAGCGCGAACTCGACGCCAGGGAACGGGCGGCGACCCGCCTCGACGACCCGGGCAAGCCGCTCGCCGACCGGCTGGCCGTGCTGGACCGGGCCGGCTTCTCGGCGGGCTCGGGCGGGCGGACGTTCTCCATGGCGACGCTGACGCACCCGCTGCGGGTGCGGGTCGACCTGCCGGCCACCGGCCACGCGGAGGCCGGGAGGATCATCACCCGACTGCTGCTGGCGCAGTTCACCTCGGCCGTGGTCAACCGCCCGGACCGTTCCCTCTTCGCCACGCTGGTGCTCGACGACGCGACCGCCGCCGTCACCGCCGGCACCGTGCGGGGGCTGGCGCAGCTGCGTGCCGCCAACGCGGGCGCGGTCCTGGCGCTGCGGACGCTGGACGACGTGCCCTCCGAACTGCGGGCGGGGCTGCTGGGCGCGGTCGGCTGCCGGATGGTGTTCGCCGGCGTCACCACCTGGGACGCCGAGCACTTCGCGCACGTCTGGGGCACCGCGTGGACCGAGGACCAGGACGTCACCAAGACGCCGGACCGCACCGGCGGCATCGTGCGCAAGACGGTGCGCGGCGTGCGCAGGCTCTTCACCGGCCAGGACACCACCACCGACTCCGTGACGGTCCGCAGGGTCGAGCGGCAGCGCTGGTCGGCCTCCGAGCTGGCCCACCGGGTGCCGCCCCGGCACGCGGTGCTCTCCACCACCTCCGCCGCGGGCGAGCCCGGCCCTCCCGTGCTCGTGCGGCTCGGCTGACGTGCCCGGCCGCTCTCGCCCGCGAACGGCCCTGACCGGCCACGATACGGTTCCAGTGACGCGCACCCGGCTGCCCCAAGGTGATACATGCGACCGACTCTCGCCGCCCTTGTTCACCACTCCGCGCTCCGCCTGCGCGTGCTGGCCGGCGAGGAACGGCTCGACACCGAGGTGCGTTGGGCGCACACCAGCGAGCTGCCCGACCCGACGCCCTATCTGGACGGCGGCGAGCTGCTGCTGACGATCGGCCTCAAGCTGTCCGTGGACGACGCGGGGGAGATGCGCCGCTACGTGGAACGGCTGGCCCGGGCCGGAGTGGTCGGCCTGGGCTTCGGGATCGGCGTCAACCACCCGGCGGTGACGCCCGCGTTGCTGGACGCCGTGCGGAAGGTCGGGCTGCCGCTGATCGAGGTGCCCCGGCCGACGCCGTTCATCGCGATCTCCAAGGCGGTCTCCGCCGCCATCGCCGCGGAGCAGTACCGCACGGTCACCGCTGGCTTCGCCGCGCAGCGCGAGCTGACCAGGGCCGCGCTGGCACCCGACGGGCCCGAGACGCTGCTGACCCGGCTGTCCACGCAGGTCAACGGGTGGACGGCGCTCTACGACCGGGCCGGAGCCGTGACCGCGGTCGCCCCCGGCTGGGCGGCCAGAAGAGCCGGGCTGCTGGCCGACGAGGTCCGCCGGCTCGGCGACCGGCCGGCGCCGGCCAGCACGGTCTGCGCCGCGCCCGAGGGGGAACGGGACGGCGGCGACCGGGTGGAGCTGCAACTGGTCGGCACCGGCCAACGCGGGCGCGCCGTGCTGGCCATCGGCACGGAGGCGCCGCTGGGCGACTCGGGCCGCTACGCGGTGCAGGCCGCCGTCGCGCTGCTGACGCTGGTGACCGAGCGCTCGGGCGCCTACCAGCAGGCCGAGTCCCGGCTGGGCGGCGCGGTGTTGCGGATGCTGCTCAGCGGCGAGCCGGACCACGCCAGGGCCGTCGCCGGGCAGCTCTACGGCGGGCTGCTGGACGCGCCCCTGCGGGTGCTGGTCGCCGAGGCGGACGAGCTGGAACGGCTGGTCGCGTTCGGACAGCGGCTGGAGGCGTCGGCCGCGCGGGCGGGCGAGGCGGTGCTGGCAGCGCCGGACGGCGAGGGGTTCGTGCTGCTGCTCGCCGACGGCGGCGGCACGCAGGACGCCTGCGTCGAGCACGCCGAGGCGACGGAGGGACTGGTGCTCGGGCTCTCGGCCCCCACCGGGCTCGCCCAGGCGGCGGCTGCCTACCAGCAGGCCAGGGAGGCGCTCCTGGTGGCCAGAAGACGCGGCAGGGCGCTGGTGGAGCACGACGACGTGGCGACCGGTTCGCTGCTGCCGCTGCTGGGTGACGAGGCGGTGCGGGCGTTCGCGGACGGGATGCTGCGCGCCCTGCGCGACCACGACAGGTCAGGGCGCGGCGACCTGCTGGCCTCGCTGCGGGCCTGGCTCTCCCGGCACGGCCAGTGGGACGCCGCCGCCGCCGAACTCGGCGTGCACCGGCACACGCTGCGGTACCGGATGCGGCGGGTGGAGGAGATCCTGGACCGCTCGCTGGACGACCCCGACCTGAGGATGGAGCTGTGGCTCGCCCTCAAGGCCAGCGGCCTCGCCGCCCCGCCGGGACCCCGCGACCGCCCCGGCGCGTAACGGGGCGCGCGGCGCTCCCCGTTGGCGCCAGGCGGTGGGCCGCGCACCGCTACCAAATGGCGTGCCCGCCCGCCGCGCCGCTACGAAGCGGACAAGGCTCCGCGCGGCGCCGAACCCCTACGGTGGGTGCGGGCGGGTGGCCCGCCGTGGCCCTCGTCCGCCTGGAAGTCCCCGGAGCTGGGAAGGACGGACCGCGATGACGAAAGCCACATCCCCACAGGCGTTCTGGCTGGCGGGCCGCGCGGCGCGCGGCGAGCACACCCTGGAGGTCACCTCCCCCTGGGACGGTCGGACGGTGGGCGTGGTGTCGGTGCCCACCGCCGAGCAGACCGAGGAGGCGGTGGCGGCGGCGGCGCGGGTCGCGCCGGAGTTCGCCGCGAGCCCGGCCCATGTGCGGGCCGGCGCGCTGGACCACGCGCGGGAGCGGCTGGCCGCGCGCGCCGAGGAGTTGGCCGAGCTGATCTCGGCGGAGAACGGCAAGCCGATGAAGTGGGCCACGGTCGAGGTGGCGCGCTGCCTGTCCGTCTTCCGCTGGGCCGCCGACGAGGCGCGGCGGTTCAACGGCGGCACCGCGCAGCGGCTGGACGCCGACGCGGGCGGCACCGGCAGGCTGGCGCTGACCCGCCGGGTGCCCTACGGTCCGGTGCTGGGCATCGCGCCGTTCAACTTCCCGCTCAACCTCTGCGCCCACAAGGTCGCGCCCGCGCTGGCCGCCGGCGCCCCCATCCTGCTCAAGCCGGCGCCCGCCACGCCCCTGTCGGCGCTGCTGCTCGGCGAGGTGCTGGCCGAGACGGAGCTGCCGGCCGGCGCGTTCAGCGTGCTGCCGGTGCCCAACGACGCGATGCCGGCGCTGGTCCAGGACGAGCGGCTGCCGATCATCTCGTTCACCGGCTCGGTGCCGGTCGGCTGGTCCATCAGGGACTCCGTGCCGCGCAAGCGGGTCACGCTGGAACTGGGCGGCAACGGAGCCGCCGTGGTGCTCGGCGACTACGGCTCGGACGCCGACCTCGACTGGGCGGCCGGGCGCATCGCGACCTTCGCCAACTACCAGGCGGGGCAGTCCTGCATCGCGGTCCAGCGGGTGATCGCGGACTCCACCGTCCACGACCGGCTGGTGGAACGGCTGGTCGCCGCCGTCGAGGCGCTGGTCACCGGGGACCCCTCGGACCCGGCGACCGACGTCGGCCCGCTGGTCAGCGAGGACGCGGCGCGGCGCGTGGAGGACTGGGTCCGGGAGGCCGTCGCCGGCGGCGCGCGGGTGCTGACGGGCGGTACCAGGGACGGCGCGAGCTACGCGCCGACGGTGCTGGCCGACGTGCCGGCGGACGCGAGGATCGCCTGCGACGAGGTGTTCGGGCCGGTCCTGTCGGTGACCAGCGTCCCCGACGAGGCCGCCGCGTTCGCCGCCGCCAACGACTCGACCTTCGGCCTCCAGGCCGGCGTCTTCACCCACGACCTCCAGGCCGCGTTCCGCGCCCACCGGGCGCTGGAGGTCGGTGGCGTGGTCGTCGGCGACGTGCCGTCCTACCGCGCGGACCAGATGCCGTACGGCGGCGTCAAGCAGTCGGGCGTCGGGCGGGAGGGGGTGCGGTTCGCGATGGAGGACTACACCTACGAACGGGTGATGGTCCTGACCGGCCTCGATCTCTAGCTGCCGCGGGGGCCTTGCCGGCCTGGGCGGGGTGTCGTCCTCGCCCCGGTGGTCGGCTGGTCGCGCAGTTCCCCGCGCCCCTTTGACGCCGGTGGGCGGCTTGGGGGCGCGGGGAACTGCGCGAATGCTGTGTGGCGGGGGGAGGACGACTGCTCACGTGCGTGGCTTGTGTGGGGTGTCGTCCGCGGCCCGGTGGTGGGTTGCTCGCGCAGTTCCCCGCGTCCCTGGGCGGGTGGCGGGGGAGGGCGACCACCGTGCCGCACCGGCCGGGTGGGTGGTCGTCCGGGAAGGAGGGAAACCCGTCGGGGGCTACTTCACCGCCACCACGAGATCCCGCGTGATGGCCTGGTCGACGCGGTGGGCGAAGCCCAGATACGGCTCCGAGTCCAGGACCCGGAAGCCCGACTCGGCGAGCAGCGCCGTCAGTTCGGACCGTTTCGCGACGTGCGTGTTCCAGGAGATCCCGATCGCCCCGCCCGGCCGCAGCAGCCGCGCCCACCCCGGCAGCGCGTCGGCCAGCAGCGGCAGCGGGCTGCGGCTCAGCGCCGGCCCGCCCGCGTCCCGGCCCCGGCTGCCGTGCTGCACCCCGTAGGGGGCGTCCGTCACGATCAGGTCGAACGAGCCCGCTGAGAAGAAGTCGCCGGCCGCCGTGGTGTCCGCCTGGACGGCGGTGACGTCGATGGTCTCGCCGGCGCGGTAGCGCTCCTTGTCGACGCCAAGGGTGACGGCCATCCGCCGGCCCACCGTGCGGTGGTGGCGCCGGACCGGCCCCACGTCCGCGCGGTGCTTGATCCGGCTGTTCTTCAGCCACTGCCGGAAGAAGTTCTGGTAGGCGTCGAAGCTCTTCGCGTCCCGTTCGACCCCGGCCGCGTCCAGCCCGTACATCAGCGCCTGGTTGAGCGTGGTGCCCCGGCCGCAGAGCGGGTCGAGGACCCGCAGCCCGCCGGTGAGCAGCCGTTCGGGGCGGGCGCAGGAGAACGCGGTCACGTTGAGCAGCAGCTTCGTGAAGTCCTCGTTGGTCTTGCCCACATACTTCTGGATGGTGATCAGATCGTCGGGGAACCGGTCGAGCCGTTCCACGGTCACCGGGGTCAGCGTCTCGCCGTTCCGCTCGAAGAGGGCGTAGAGCCCGGAGAGATTGGCGAGTTGGGCGAGCGCCTCGCCCTCCAGGCGGGGCGCGCGGAAAGTCAGGTAGCGCACGCCGCCCAGCGTGCGCTCCTCGACCTCCTCGATCCGCCCGCCGAGCACCGCCTCGTCGAGGACCAGCAGCTCGGCGCGGGTCAGCCGCCCGGAGTCCTGGGCGTAGACCCGGTTGTGCGAGGGGAGGAGGAGAAAAGCGTACTCGTGCGTGGCGTCCATCGCCGGGCACTCTATCCGCCCCCGCGCGGTCAGCCGAACTCCAGCCTGCCCACCCGCACCGGACCGGCCAGCGTGAGGCGCAGCCCGGTCACCCCCGCCACCGGCCGCGGCAGCCTCAGCGGCAGCGGCCGGTAGGCGTAGCGGTCGTTGCCGGCGGGCACCTCGGCCGTGGCCTCGGTGCCGCCCAGCGCCACGGTCACCGCGCCGCCCGATCCCGTGGCCGCCGCGTGCACCGTCAACTCGGCGACGCCGTCGCCCAGGTCGCAGTCGAGGTAGTGGAGCTCGGCCGTGCCACCGCCGCCGCGGGGTGCGACCGCGTCCCCCTCGCGCGGCGTGAGGTCGACCAGCTCGGCGCCCGCCACCTCGTCGAAGTCGGCGGCGCGCAGCCCGCGTCGGCGGACCGGGCGCGGCCCGGCCGGCTCGCCGGCGACGCGCCACCGGGTCACGCAGCGGATGTCCCGGCTGGAGGCGCCGGCCTCGAACCGGTAGTCGCCGGGCGCCGTCGTCCACCGCGCGTGCGCCACGTCCCAGTGCCCGAGCGCCTGGGCCAGCGGGGCGCGCAGGGTGACGGTCCGCCGTTCGCCGGGCCCCAGCGCCACCCGGGCGAACGCCACCAACCAGCGGTGCGGGCGCGGGAGTCGGGGGTTGACGGCGGACGCGTACAGCTGGACCACCTCCTCGCCGGCGCGCTCGCCCACGTTGGTCACCGTAAGCCGCGCGACGAACGCCCCGGGGTCCTCCTCGGCCACGGTCAGCCCGGTCTGCTCGAAGCGGGTGTAGGACAGGCCGTGCCCGAACGGGTACAGCGGCTCGCCGTCGAAGTACAGATAGGTGGAGCGCGCGGTGATCAGGTCGTGGTCGCGGATCTCGGGGAGGTCGCCGTCGTGCGCGTACCAGGTCTGCGGCAGCCGCCCGGCCGGTGAGACGTCGCCGGTCAGCACCCGCGCGAGCGCGGTGCCCGCGGCCTGCCCGCCGTGCGCGGTCCACAGCAGCGCCGGCAGCGCGGCGTCGGCCTCGGGGACGGCGTACGGGTAGGAGGAGACCAGCACGAGGACCGTGCGCGGGTTGGCGGCGTGCGCGGCGCGCCACAGCGCCTCCTGCGCGGGCGGCAGGGTCAGGGTGGTCCGGTCCTCGGTCTCCCGCCCGTTGATGTGCGGGTCGTTGCCCAGCACCAGCACCGCCACGTCGGAGCCGGCCGCGGCCTCGGCGACCGCGCGGACGCCGTCGGAGAGTGTCTCCACCCGGAACTCCGTGCCGGGGGTGTCGGGCGCGGCGGCAACCTTCAGCCCCTCGGCGGCGACCACCACCGGGAGGCCGCTCGCTCGATGGACCAGGAGGTGACCCTCGCCGTGGGGCACCCAGGTGAACACCTCGCGCACGATCCAGCCGCCCGGCTGCTCGGCGGAGGCCCGCAGCAGGCCGTCCTCGGCGACCGACAGATAGCGGCCGTCCGGCGCGGCCAGCGTCACCGCCCCGCCGCCCCAGTCGACGAGCCGCAGCTCGGTGGCCTGCTCCCGCGGCCCGACGGTGAGCGGCGGCAGATCGGTGCGCCCGGGGAGCAGCGCCGGGTCGAACGCGCCGGCGGGCCCCGAGGCGGCACGCGCCGGCGTGCGCGCCCGGGGCACGCGCACCCAGGAGTCCCCGGCGCGCAGCAGCACCAGGTAGGCGCCGTCCTCCCAGGTCACCCGGCCGATCGCCGGGTGGTCGCGCAGTCCGTTCAACGGGCTGACCCGGTGCGGCGGTTCGCCGCTGTACCAGTCGAGCTTCACCTCGTCGGCCAGCGGCCCGAGCACCGCCACCGAGCTGCCGGGTGCCAGCGGCAGCAGCCCGTCGTTGCGCAGCAGGACCACGGACTGCTCGGCGGCCCGCAGCGCCAACTCACGGTGCTCGGCGGTGTCGTGGGCGGCCTCGGCGGGGAACGGGTCGAGGTCCGGGTCGAACTCGCCCAGCCGGAACCGCGTCGCCAGCAGCCGGCCGGCCGCGCGGTCGATGTCCGCCTCGTCGATCAGCCCGCGTTCCAGTGCCTCGGTCAGCCGCGCGACGGTCGGCCCCGGGTCCTCGCCGTGGTCGGTGAAGCTGTCGACGCCGGCGCGCAGCGCGGCGGCCAACCCGGCGGCGTGGTCGGGGAGATACCCCTGGGCGCCGGCGATGAGGGAGGGCGCCCCGGCGTCGGAGCAGACCAGCACCGGCGCCGCGCTCCAGCCGCGCGCCTCGTCCAGCAGCGGGGAGAGATGGTTGGGGCGGCCGTTGACCAGGTTGTACGCGGGCATCAGGCCCACCGCGCCGCCCGCGCGCAGCGGCCCGGCGAACGCGGGCAGCTCGTACTCGCGCAGCACCCGTGCCCGCACGGAGGTGCTGGCGGTGTCCCGGTCCACCTCGTGGTTGTGGGCGATCCAGTGCTTGAGCACGGGGGCGGTGCGCAGATAGGTGGGGTGGTCGCCGGCCAGGCCGCGGGTGTAGGCGGTGGCCAGTTCGGCGGTGAGCAGCGTGTCCTCGGCGTAGCCCTCCTCGTTGCGGCCCCACAGCGGGTGGCGCAGCAGGTTGACGGTGGGGGACCAGACGTTGAGCCCCACCCGGGGGTCGGCCGCGCGCATCGCCCTGACCTCGCGGCCGACGGCCTCCCCGACCCGGCGGACCAGCTCCGCGTTCCAGCTCGCGCCGAGGCCGACGGCCTGCGGGAAGACCGTGGCCTCGCCCCTCCAGGCGACGCCGTGCAGCGCCTCCTGCCCGGTGCGGAACGCGGCGAGCCCGAGCCGTTCGACGGCCGGCGCGTACTGGTGCAGCATCGCTGTCCGCTCGGGCAGCGTGAGGCGGCCCAGCAGGTCGGCGACGCGCCGCTCGACGGAGAGCGCGGGGTCCCGGAACGGCGGTCGCTGGGCAGTCACAGGGTTGGTCCTTCGGCAGGTGCGGCGGGGGTGGCCGACGACGGGCGCGCTCCGCCGGGAACGGCCCGCCGCCGGGTGGCGGGAAGCGGGCCGGGGGCGGGGCGACGGCGTGGCGACGGCAGGGCGCGGGCGGGGAATTCGAAGCGCTTCGATGCTCGGTTTGCCGCCCACTCCGTGTCAAGACCCGTGCCGCGCACGGCGGTTGGAAGGTGACTTTCCTCAGTGCTGAAGCCGCGGGAGCGGTCCCACAAGTTTCTCGGAAGCGGGGGTTGTGCGCCCCGCTGACGGGTCTTAACCTCCTCGCAACATCGAAGCGCTTCGACCCGTGCATGTCAGCGTGGCGCCGAGCCTCTGGAGGGTTTTCCGCATGTCGAACTCCCCCTCTGCACCCAGTAGGAGACGTTTCCTCGCCTCGACGGCCGCGGCAGCGGCGGTCACCGCCGGCGGCATCCCCCTGCTCACCGCCTGCGGTTCCGACGGCGGCGGTGGCGGCGGGGAGGGAGGCACGGTCGCCGAGGCCGACCTGCGGAGCATCCTGCCGACCTACCGCGCCTCCGACGTCGCCGTCGAGCCCGACATCGCGGGGGAGAACGGCGCCAGCCCCGGCTACACCTCGTTCATCCCCACCGACGAGCTGGGCGTGACCGTCCCCGAACCACGCGGCTCCGGCGGCGAGTTCCGCGTGATGAGCCCGCTGTGGGGCACCCCGCCCGAGGCGGGCAACGCCTACTGGACCGCGATGGACGAGGCCATCGGCGTCCGGATCAACTGGCAGACCCAGGACGGCAACACCTACGGCGAGAAGCTGGGCGCCGTGCTCGCCGGCAGCGACATACCCGACCTGGTGTGCGTGCCCGGCTGGGAGCTCCAGGGCCAGATACCGAGGGCCATCGACAGCCGCTTCGCCGACCTCGGCCCCTATCTCTCCGGCGACAAGGTCCTCGACTACCCCAACCTGGCCGCCATCCCCACCGCCGCCTGGGAGCCGGCGATCTTCGGCGGCGCGCTGCGCGGCCTGCCGATGCCGGCCCCGCCGATCGGCGGCGTGATCCCGTTCTACCGGCAGGACCTCTTCGAGGAGAACGGCTGGGAGGTCCCCACCGACGCCGAGGAGTTCCTCTCCTTCTGCCGGGACGTCACCTCGGCCCGCAACCGCGTCTGGGCCTGCGAGGACATGAAGTGGTCGGCGTTCATCATCCACGGCGTGCTCCCCGACAAGCCGCAGTACTGGGAGGAGGTCGACGGCCGGCTGGTCAACCGCTTCGAGACGGACGCCTATCTGGAGGCGCTGGACTGGACCCGGAAGCTCTTCGACGCCGGCGTGGTCCACCCCGACGGCGTCGCCAACCAGGGCGACGCGCTGGTCCGCTTCACCTCGGGCGAGTCGCTGATGTTCAACCAGGGGCAGGGCGTCTGGCACAGCACCCTCACCGAACAGCGCACCTCCAACCCGGACTTCCGGATGAACGCGTTCGACTTCTTCGGCGCCGGCGGCGAGGACCCCGTGCTCTACGCGGGCAACGGCTCCAGCCTGTGGACGTTCCTCAACAAGAACCTCCCGGAGGACCGGGTCCGCGAGGCGCTGGAGATCGCCAACTACTGCGCCGCGCCCTACGGCACCCGCGAGAACCTGCTGCGCACCTACGGCGTGGAGGGCGTCCACCACACCGTCGAGGGCGAGCAGCGCGTCCGCACCCCTCAGGGCGAGACCGAGGTGGTCCCCGACACCTACGTCTTCCTCGCCTCCCCCGGGCACGTGGTCGCCGCCTCCGACGTGCCCCAGCTGGTCGAGGACTGGACCGGCTGGATGCGGCGGCAGATGCCGCTGGTGCGGGAGTCGATCTTCTTCGGCCGGCAGATCCAGGAGCCGGACCGGTTCACCAACCTCAACGACCAGTTCGAGGACCTGGAGGACGACGTGGTGCGCGGGCGCCGCTCGCTCGGCGACATGCGGGGCGCGGTCGCCGAGTGGCGGCGCAACGGCGGCGACGACCTGCGCGACTGGTACCAGCGGCTGCGCGACGAACAGTCCTGAGCCCGGGAGACGAGACCACCGAGGAGTCCCCGTGGCACGCAGCACGGCCCCCCGCCCCGCGACCGGGCGGCCACACCCCGACGGCCCCGACCGTTCGCGCCGGCTCACTGCCCGCGCCCGACGCGGCCCGCGCGCCCCCCGCGCGGACCGGCGCCTGCCCGAGGGCGGCGTGCGCCTGCGTCACCGGCTGCGCCGGGACCGCGCGCTGGTCCTGATGACGCTGCCCTGCGTGGCGCTGCTGCTGGTCTTCGCCTACCTCCCGATCGCCGGCAACGTCATCGCCTTCCAGTACTTCAGCCCCTACGCCGGCGACGGCTTCTTCGAGTCGATGGCCAACAGCGCCTGGGCCGGCCTTGAGCAGTTCGAACGGATGGTCAACGACAGCTACTTCTGGGACGCGCTCCAGAACACGCTGGTCTTCTCCGCGCTCCAACTGATCTTCTTCTTTCCCATTCCGATCGCTCTGGCGATCCTGATCAACAGCATCCTGCACAGCAAGGTCAGGGCGTGGGCGCAGGCCGTGCTCTACCTGCCGCACTTCTTCTCCTGGGTGCTGGTGATCACCGTCTTCCAACAGGTCCTCGGCGGCGCCGGGATGGTCGCCCAGACGCTCCGGGAGAACGGTTGGGACGACGGCTTCGACCTCATGACCGACCCCGGGTTCTTCAAGTTCCTCATCACCTTCCAGGTCATCTGGAAGGACGCCGGCTGGGGCATCATCGTCTTCCTCGCCGCGCTCTCCACCGTCAACCAGGAGCTCTACGAGTCGGCCGCCGTCGACGGCGCCGGCAGATGGCGCCGGGTCTGGCACGTGACCCTGCCCGCGTTGCGCCCGGTGATCGCGCTGCTGCTGGTGCTCCAGGTCGGCAACATGCTGACCGTCGGCATGGAGCAGTTCATGATCCAACGCACCGCCGTCGGGCCGGGGGCGGCCGAGGTGCTGGACACCTACGTCTGGAACACCGGCATCGAGAACGGCCAGTTCAGCTACGCGGCGGCCATCGGCATCGTCAAGGGCGTCTTCAGCCTCGCCCTGGTGCTCGCCGCCAACCGAGTCGCCCACGCGATGGGCGAGCAGGGGGTGTACCGGCGGACATGAGCGAGACCAGCGTCCTGGTCGAGGACGACGAGGAGACCGGGCGGCGCCGCAGGCCGTCCTGGGAGGAGCCGCCCACCCGGGTCGGGCTCGCCGCCAAGGGCGTCATCCTGGCGATCGCGCTGCTGGCCGTGCTCTTCCCGCTGTGGATCGTGGTCGTCACCAGCCTCTCCGACGCCGAGGCCATCTCCCGCGCCGGCGGGCTGGTCGTCTGGCCCGAGAGCCTCAGCCTCGCCGCCTACCGCGAGCTGCTCGGCGGCGGCCAGGTCGCCAGGTCCATGGTGATCGCCGTCGGCATCACCCTGGTCGGCACCCTCTTCAGCATGGCCGTCTCCGTGCTCGCCGCGTACGGGCTCTCCCGGCTCGGCTCGCTCTGGCACCGGCCGCTGCTGATGACCCTGCTGGCCACCATGTTCTTCGGCGGCGCCGGCCTGATCCCCACCTATCTGCTGATCCAGACGCTCGGCCTGATGAACAGCTACGCCGCGCTGATCCTGCCGATGGTGGTCAACGTCTTCAACATCCTGGTGCTGCGCGCGTTCTTCATGAACGTCGGCCAGGAGATCGTGGACAGCGCCCGCATCGACGGGGCGGGGGAGTGGCGCATCCTGTGGACCATCGTGCTGCCGCTCTCCCGCGCGGTGCTCGCCGTGATCTCCCTCTTCTACGCCGTCGGCTACTGGAGCAACTGGTTCAACGGCTTCCTCTACATCCAGGACCAGGAGAAGCTGCCGCTCCAGAACGTGCTCCAGCAGATCGTCATCGAGGGCGAACGCCCCGCCGGCATGGCCCAGGTGATCGGCACCGGGCAGATCCCCAGCCTCGCGGTGCAGACCGCCGTGATGGTGCTGGCGCTGCTGCCGGTCGCCGTGCTCTCCCCGTTCGTCCAACGCCACTTCAAGAAGGGCATGTTGATCGGCGCCGTCAAGGGCTGACCAGCGTGCGACAACAGCGGGAGGTACACGCGACGTGCCGGAACTCGACGACGCCCTCCGAGGCCGCCTGCTCTTCGGCGGCGACTACAACCCCGAGCAGTGGCCCGAGTCGATGCTCGACGAGGACATCCGGCTGATGCGGGAGGCCGGCGTCAACCTCGTCACCGTCGGCGTCTTCTCCTGGGCGACCATCGAACCCCGGCCCGGCGCACGGGAGTTCGGCTGGCTCGACCGCGTGCTGGACGCGCTCCACGGTGCCGGCGTCGGGGTCTGCCTCGCCACCCCCACCGCCTCCCCGCCGCCCTGGCTCGGCGCCCGCCACCCCGACACCCTGCCGCGCGACGAGCACGGCGGGGTGGTCTGGTACGGCTCGCGCAACCACTTCTGCGCCTCCTCGCCCGCCTACCGCGAGCACGCCGCCCGGATCACCACCGACCTCGCCCGCCGCTACGGCGACCACCCGGCGCTGCGGCTGTGGCACGTCAACAACGAGTACGGCACCCCCTGCTGGTGCGAGACGACGGCCGCCCACTTCCGCCGCTGGCTGCGCGCCAGGTACGGCGACCTCGCGGCGCTCGACGCCGCCTGGGGCACCGCGTTCTGGAGCCAGCGCCACGACTCCTGGGACGAGGTCATCCCCCCACGCCGCGCCCAGTACCTCGGCAACCCCACGCGGGCGCTGGACTTCCGCCGCTTCACCAGCGACGCGCTGCTGGAATGCTATCTGGCCGAACGCGACATCGTCGCCGCGCACAGCCCCGGCGTCCCGGTGACCTCCAACCAGATGCCGCTCTTCGCCGGCCTCGACGGCTGGCGCTGGGCGGCGGAGCAGGACGTGGTCTCCGTCGACGTCTACCCCGACCCCGCCGCCGACTGGCGCGACCCGGCGGGGCCGGCCCACGGCGCGCTGGTCGCCGACCTCACCAGGTCCCAGGCCGGTGGCCGCTGGCTGCTGATGGAACAGGCCGCCTCCGCCGTCAACTTCCGTCCCGTCAACGTGCCCAAGCCGCCCGGCGTGCTGCGCCAGTGGTCGCTCCAGGCCGTCGCCAGGGGAGCCGACGGCGTCTGCTTCTTCCAGTGGCGCGCCTCCCGCCAGGGCGCCGAGAAGTACCACTCGGCGATGCTGCCGCACGCCGGCCCCGCCTCCCGGGGCTTCACCCGCGTCCGGGAACTGGGCGCCGACCTGGAACGGCTGGCCGGCCTGGTCGGAACCCCGGTCGCCCCCGCCGGCATCGCGGTGCTCCACGACTGGCCCGCCTGGTGGGTGAGCCAGCAGCCCGGCCGCCCCTCGGCCCCGGTCGACTACCGGGAGCTGCTGTCCGGCTGGCACCACGCCCTGTGGCGCCGCAACCTCGCCACCGACCTCGCCCACCCCGAGGCCGACCTCGGCCGCTACCGGATGGTGGTCGCGCCCCACCTGCCGCTGCTGTCCGACGCGGCGCTCGCCCGCCTCGTCGACTTCGTGCACGGCGGCGGCACCCTGGTCTGCGGCTTCTTCACCGGCGTCACCGACGAGGACGACCGGGTGCGGCCCGGCGGCCTCGCGCCGGCGCTCCGGGCGCTGCTCGGCCTCGAAACGGTCCACGAGTGGTGGCCGCTGCCCGACGGCGCCACGCTCGCCCTCGACGACGGCACCCGCGCCGGGCTGTGGAGCGAGGACGTGGACGTCGCCGACGCCGAGGTGCTCGCCCGCTACGCCGAAGGCGAGCTGGCCGGCGGCCCCGCCGTCACCCGCGCCCGGCGCGGCGACGGCTCGGCCTGGTACCTCACCACCCTGCCCCGACCCGAGGCGCTGGCCGCCCTGCTGGCCCGCGCCGCCGAGGCCGCCGGCGTCGCGCCGACGCTGCCCGGGCTGCCCGACGGCGTCGAGGCGATCCGCCGCGGCCCCGCGCTCTTCCTGCTGAACCACACCACCGAGCCGGTCACCGTCCCCCTCCCGTCCCCCCGCACCGACCTGCTCAACGGCCGCGCCCACCCGGACGGGATCACCCTCGCCCGGCGCGGCGCGGCCGTTCTCACCCCCACCGGCACGACCCCCCACGAGAAGAAGGAGCCCCACCCGTGAAACGACGCATCCCGAAGGCCCGCACCCTGGTGCTCGCCCCCGCCGTCGCGCTGACCACCGTGGTCGGCGTCTCCGCCGGCACCGCCAACGCCGCCGCCGCGTTCGAGTCCTGCGAGCAGTGGGGCAACTGGACCGACCCCGACGGCTACATCGTCTACAACAACATCTGGGGCTCCGGCGCCGGCTCGCAGTGCATAGCCGCCGACTCCGGCTCCAGCTGGAGCGTCGACGCCGACCACCCGGACACCGGCGGCATCAAGTCCTACCCCAACGCCAAGTACATCGTCGGCGAGCCGATCCAGGACATCGGCTCGCTCAGCTCCACCTTCGACGTGACCGTCCCCAGCGCCGGCGCCTACAACACGGCCTACGACGTCTGGGACGAGAACCACGACCACGAGATCATGCTCTGGATGAACTGGTACGGCCCCGTGGGACCGCTGGGCGAACCGGTCGGCGAGGCCACACTCGGCGGCCACACCTGGGACGTCTACAACGGCAGCAACGGGAACAACAACGTCTACTCGTTCCTCCGCCAGGGCAGCACCTCCTCCGGCGAGGTCGACATCGTGCCGATCCTGGACTGGATCACGGAGCAGGGCTGGATGGACCAGAGCGAGGTCATCGGCGACGTGCAGTTCGGCTACGAGATCACCTCGTCCGCCGGCGGACTCGACTTCACCACCCACGAGTTCTCCGTCAGCGGCGGCTGACGCCGGGACAGCGGCCCCGCCGCCCCGGCGGGGCCGTCACCCGGCGCGACGCCCGCCCGGCGCGGGACCGGTGCTCGCCCGCACCGTGAGCGCGGGCGGCAGCAACTCGACGCGCGGCGCGACCGGTTCCGCGCCCCCGCCGGCGGCCGAGGCCCTGGCCAACGCCATCACCGACTCGACGGCCAGCCGGCCCATCCGCTGCGCCGGTATCGCCACCGAGGTCAACGCCACCGAGGTGCCGGCCGCCACCTGCTCGGGGCAGATCGCCACCACCGACACGTCCTCGGGCACGGCGCGCCCCTGCTGCCGCAGCAGGCCCAGCAGCGGCTCGATCGCCGCCTCGTTCTGCACCACGAGCCCCGTGGTGCCGGGGCGCTCCTCGAAGATCCTGGCCAACGTGCCGGCCACCGACTCGTACGAGCCGTCGCACGGCCGGTGCAGCACCCGCATCCCCAACTCGTCGGCGCGCTCCCGCACCCCGCGCACCGTGCGCTCGGCGAAGCCGGTCCGCCGCTCGTAGACCGCCGCGGCCTCACCCACCACCGCGAGATCCCGGTGCCCCAGCCGTGCCAGATGATCGACGCACAGCCGCCCGGTCGCCGCGAAGTCCAGATCGACGCAGGTCAGTCCGCTGGTGTCCGAGGGCAGCCCGATCAGCACAGAGGGCCGCGAGGTCTCCCGCACCAGCGGCAGCCGCTGGTCCTCCAGCTCCACGTCCATCAGGATCATCGCGTCGGCCAGCCCGCTGCCCACCACCCGCCGGGCCGCCTCCGGCCCCTCCTGCCCGGTCAGCAGCAGCACGTCGTGCGCGTGCTCCCTGGCGGTGGTCGCCACCGCGATGGCGATCTCCATCATCACCGGGAGATACATCTCGGTGCGCAGTGGCATCATCAGCGCGATGATGTGCGACCTGCTGCTGGCCAACGCCCGCGCGCCCGCGTTCGGGTGGTAGCCCAACTCCCTGATGCTGCGCTCGACCCGCTCCCTGGTCGGGGTGGAGATGGTCCGCTTGCCGCTGAGGACATAGCTCACCGTGCTGGCGGAGACGCCGGCGTGCCGGGCGACCTCGGCGAGGGTGACCATGAAGCTCTCCCGTTCTCTCCCGGTACACGGTGGGCGGCGTGCCGGGGCCGGGACTGAAGCGCTTCGACAACGGTGGCGGCGACCCGCCGCAGGCGGTGCCGTTGACCATAGACCCGGTCGCTGGGGGTGTCCAGACGCCTACGTCGAAGCGCTTCACCTCTCTCCGTCCCGGCGGTCACCCACCCGCGCGGTGCATCGGTGGCGGGCGCGGGCGACGGTGGAGCGCGACCGAGACGGTGGGCGGTCGTCCGCGTCACACCCGAGGTGCGATCACGCCGTGCGACGGGTACATAGGCAGTCAGTAGTCCCCACCCGTGCCCCCACCCGGACGACCTCCGTGGCTTCCGTGCGCCGTCCGGCCCGTTCGGTGAGGTGATCGAGGATGACCAGCGAAGACGAGTCCAGACGGACCGCCGAGGCGGCCCGCGACGGCGGGCGGGCCCGGCCCAGCTTCGCCGGGGAGCTGTTCCTGGGACGGCTGCGGCTGGACCTGGTCCACCCGCGCCCCGTGCCCGACGACGCGTGCACCGCCGACGAGGAACGTTTCCTCGCGCGGCTCGCCGCGTTCACCGAGGAGCATCTCGACGCCGCCGCCGTCGAACGGGACGCCAGGGTCCCGGACGAGGTGGTCAACGGCCTGCGGGAGCTGGGCGCCTTCGGGATGCGGATCGCGCCCGAGTACGGCGGGCTCGGCCTGAGCCACCTCGCCTACGGCCGCGCCCTCGCCGTCGTCGGCACCGCGAGCCCCGCGGTCGGCGCGATGCTCTCCGCCCACCAGTCGATCGGCGTCCCGCAGCCGCTGGCGCTCTTCGGCACCGAGGAGCAGCGCCGCGCCTATCTGCCGCGCTGCGCCGCCGGCGCCCTCTCGGCGTTCCTGCTCACCGAGCCCGACGTGGGCTCCGACCCGGCGCGGCTCGCCACCACCGCCACCCCCGACGGCGACGACTACCTGCTGGAGGGCACCAAGCTCTGGACGACCAACGGCCCCGTCGCCGAACTCCTGGTCGTGATGGCCAGGGTGCCCGACGTGCCGGGCCACCAGGGCGGGATCACCGCCTTCGTCGTCGAGGCCGACTCGCCGGGCATCACGGTCGAGGCCCGCAACGCGTTCATGGGCCTGCGCGGCATCGAGAACGGCGTCACCCGTCTGCACCGCGTCCGGGTCCCGGCGGCGCGGCGGATCGGCGAGGAGGGCCAGGGGCTGCGGATCGCCCTGACCACGCTGAACACCGGCAGGCTCGCGCTGCCCGCGATGTGCGTGGGCGCCGCCAAGTGGAGCCTGTCCGTGGCCCGTCGGTGGGCGACCGAACGCGTCCAGTGGGGCCGGCCGCTCGCCGAGCACGAGGCGGTCGCCTCCAAGCTCGCCTTCGTCGCCGCCACCACCTTCGCGCTGGAGGCGATGGTCGAGCTCTCCGGCGAGCTGGCCGACGAGGAGCGCGACGACATCCGCGTCGAGGCCGCCGTCGCCAAGCTCTGGGGCAGCGAGATGGCCTGGCGGATCGCCGACGAGCTGGTCCAGATCAGGGGAGGCCGCGGCTACGAGACCGCCGCCTCGCTCGCCGCCAGGGGAGAGCGCGGCGTGCCGGCCGAGCAGCTCCTGCGGGACCTGCGGATCAACCGGATCTTCGAGGGATCGAGCGAGATCATGCGGCTGCTGATCGCCAGGGAGGCCGTGGACGCCCATCTGAGGGTCGCCGGCGCCCTCGTCGACCCGGACGCCAACCACACCCGCAAGCGCAGGGCGGCCGTCGCCGCCGGCGGCTTCTACGTCCGCTGGCTCCCCAGCCTCGCCACCGGCCGCGGCCAACTCCCCCTCGCCTACGGCGACTTCCGCGTCTCCGGCCACCCCGACCTCTCCCACCACCTGCGGTACGCCGAGCGCGCGGCCCGCCGGCTGGCCCGCGCCGTCTTCTACGGGATGACCCGCTGGCAGGCCGGACTGGAGCGCCGCCAGGGCTTCCTCGGCCGGATCGTCGACATCGGCGCCGAACTGTTCGCGGTCACCGCCGCCTGCGTGCACGCCGAACGCATCCGCGCCGGCGGGGAGAACGGGCTGGAGGCGTACCGGCTGGCGGACGCGTTCTGCCGCCAGGCGCACCTGCGGATCGAGGAGACGTTCCCCCGCCTCTGGCACAACACCGACGGCGCCGACGGCCGACTGGCCGCCGCCGTCGCCGAGGGCAGCCACCGCTGGCTGGAGGCCGGCGTGCCGGACGTCTCCACGCCCGGACCGTGGATCGCCGCGCACACCCCGGGGCCCTCGCCCCACCCCGATCTCCACCGCCCCGTTCCCCCGGCTCCCTGAACCCCGCACGCGCCGTGCGGTCCGCCCCGGAGGGGCGGTGGATTCACCGACCCGCCAGCGGGCGACCCGGTGGCGTGGGGACAATGGGGAGATGACCGAGAGTCCCGCCTGTCTCGCCGATCCGCATCTGAGGTACCCGGCCCAGCCGCCGCCCGAGGGGCCACGCGAGGTGGTGATCCTCGGCTCGACCGGCTCGATCGGCACCCAGGCCATCGACGTGGTGCTGCGCAACCCCCGTCTCTTCCGCGTCACCGGGCTCTCCGCCGGCGGTGACCGCCTGGAGCTGCTGGCCGGCCAGGCCCACCGGCTGCGGGTCTCGGCCGTCGCCGTCGCCAGACCCGAGGCCGCCGACGCCCTGCGCCAGGCGCTGCGCGCCCAGTACGGCGTGGGTGCCGCGCTCCCCGAGGTGCTCGCCGGTCCCGACGCCGCCGCCCAACTGGCCTCCCGCCCCTGCCACACCGTGCTCAACGGCATCACCGGTTCCATCGGCCTGGCCCCGACGCTGGCCGCCATCGCCGCGGGACATCTGCTGGCGCTGGCCAACAAGGAGTCCCTGATCGTCGGCGGCCCGCTGGTCACCGAGCTGGCCAAGCCGGGACAGATCATCCCGGTCGACTCCGAGCACTCCGCGCTCTTCCAGGCGCTGCTCGGCGGCTCGCGCGCCGAGGTCGACCGGCTGGTCGTCACGGCCAGCGGCGGCCCGTTCCGCGGCCGGAGCCGCGCCCAGCTGGCCGACGTCACCCCCGAGGACGCGCTGGCCCACCCCACCTGGCAGATGGGTCCGGTCATCACCGTCAACTCGGCGACCCTGGTCAACAAGGGGCTGGAGGTGATCGAGGCACACCTCCTCTACGGCATCCCGTTCGACCGGATCGAGGTCGTCGTCCACCCTCAGTCCTACGTTCACTCCATGGTGGAGTTCGTGGACGGCTCGGCGCTGCTCCAGGCCAGCCCGCCCGACATGCGGCTGCCCATCGCGCTGGCGCTCGGCTGGCCCGACCGGGTGGCGGGCGCCGCCCCGTCCTGCGACTGGACCACCGCGCACACCTGGGAGTTCCTGCCGCTGGACACCGATGCCTTCCCCTCGGTGCCCCTCGCCCGGCGGGTCGGTAGCCTCGGCGGTACCGCGCCCGCGGTGTTCAACGCGGCCAACGAGGAGTGCGTGGACGCGTTCCTCGCCGGCCGGCTGCCGTTCCTCGGCATCGTGGACACCGTGGAGCGGGTGGTGGACGAGCTGGCGCGGGGCGGTGCGGGAACCTCACTGACCCTCCCGGACGTCCTGGAAGCGGAACGCGTGGCGCGGCGACGCGCGCGCGAGCTGGTCGGCGGCCACCCGGCCGGGGCCACGAGGCAGGAGATGACGCCATGACGGCACTGATGTTCGTCCTCGGCATACTCGTGTTCGTCTTCGGGTTGCTCTTCTCCATCGCCTGGCACGAGCTGGGCCACTTCTCGACCGCCCGGATGTTCGGCGTGCGGGTGCCGCAGTTCATGGTGGGCTTCGGCCCGACGATCTTCTCCAGGCGGCGCGGCGAGACGGAGTACGGCGTCAAGGCGGTGCCGCTGGGCGGCTACATCCGCATGATCGGCATGTTCCCGCCCGGCGAGGACGGGAACATCCGCAAGCGCTCCACCTCCCCGTTCCGCGGCATGATCGAGGACGCGCGGGCGGCGGCCTTCGAGGAGTTGCAGCCCGGGGACGAGAAGCGGCTGTTCTACACGCGCAAGCCGTGGAAGCGCGTGATCGTGATGTTCGCCGGCCCGGCGATGAACCTCATCCTCGCCGTGGTGATCTTCCTCGGCGTGCTGATGGGCTTCGGGATCAACACCCAGACCACCACCGTCGCCACCGTCTCCCAGTGCGTCATCGCCCAGAGCGAGGAGCAGCGGGACTGCCGCGCCGACGACACCCCGGCGCCGGCGGCCGAGGCGGGGCTGCGCGCCGGCGACGAGATCGTCGCCTTCGACGGCGAGCCCGTCGAGGAGTGGGGCGACCTCCAGCAGCGCATCAGGGACACGGTCGGCGTCGCCACCGTCACCGTCGTCCGCGACGGCGAGCGCCTGGAGCTGACGGCCGACCTGATCGAGAACCAGGTGGGCAAGACCGACGGCAACGGCAACGTGGTCAGGGGCGAGTTCGTCACCGCGGGCTTCCTCGGGTTCTCGCCCGCCAGCGGCATCGTGAAGCAGGACTTCCCGCAGGCCGTCGACCGCATGGGCGAGATCATGAGCACCGGCCTGGACGCCATGCTCAACCTGCCGTCCAAGATCCCCAACCTCTGGCACTCCATCACCGGCGAGGAGGAACGCGACCAGAACGGCCCGATGGGCGTGGTGGGCGCGGCGAGGGTCGGCGGCGAGATCTTCACCCTGGACATTCCGGCCAGTCAGCAGCTCGCCACGGCGCTCTTCCTGGTCGCCGGGTTCAACCTCTCGCTCTTCCTTTTCAACATGCTGCCGCTGCTCCCCCTCGACGGCGGCCACATCGCCGGCGCCCTGTGGGAGTCCCTGCGGAGAAACGCCGCGAGGCTCACCCGAAGGCCCGACCCCGGGCCGTTCGACGTCGCCAGGCTGATGCCGCTGGCCTACGTGGTGGCGGGCGTCTTCATCTGCTTCACCCTTCTGGTACTGGCGGCCGATATCGTCAGTCCGGTACGGCTGGCCGGGTGATGTGCCGTAGGCTTTTCGCGGCGGAGGACGCCCACATTCCGGACCCGAGACCACTGGGGTTGCACGTTCCATGACAGCCATCTCGCTGGGAATTCCGTCGGTACCGACCCGGCTCGCCGAACGCCGGGCCAGCCGGCAGATCCACGTCGGTTCCGTGCCGGTCGGCGGTGACGCCCCCGTCTCGGTCCAGTCGATGACCACCACCCGCACCTCCGACATCGGGGCGACCCTTCAGCAGATCGCCGAACTGACGGCCTCCGGCTGCCAGATCGTGCGGGTCGCCGTGCCGACACAGGACGACGCCGAGGCGCTCTCGGTGATCGCGCGCAAGTCGCAGATCCCGGTCATCGCCGACATCCACTTCCAGCCCAAGTACGTCTTCGCCGCGCTCGACGCCGGCTGCGCCGCGGTCCGGGTCAACCCGGGGAACATCAAGCAGTTCGACGACAAGGTCAGGGAGATCGCCAAGGCGGCGAGCGAGACCGGCACCCCCATCAGGATCGGGGTCAACGCGGGCTCGTTGGACAAGCGGCTGCTGGCCAAGCACGGCAAGGCGACGCCCGAGGCGCTCGTCGAGTCCGCGCTGTGGGAGTGCTCGCTCT
This sequence comes from Streptomyces sedi, assembly GCF_006335015.1. GTDB lineage: Bacteria > Actinomycetota > Actinomycetes > Streptomycetales > Streptomycetaceae > Streptomyces > Streptomyces sedi. The sequence continues at coordinate 28,577 of NZ_VDGT01000018.1, read as the reverse complement.
TCGAGGAGCACGGCTTCCGCGACATCAAGATCTCGGTCAAGCACAACGACCCGGTCGTGATGGTCAACGCCTACCGCCAGCTCGCCGCCCAGTGCGACTACCCGCTGCACCTGGGCGTCACCGAGGCCGGCCCCGCGTTCCAGGGCACCATCAAGTCGGCCGTCGCCTTCGGCGCCCTGCTCAGCGAGGGCATCGGCGACACCATCCGGGTCTCGCTCTCCGCGCCGCCGGTCGAGGAGGTCAAGGTCGGCAACCAGATCCTGGAGTCGCTCAACCTCCGCCAGCGCGGCCTGGAGATCGTCTCCTGCCCGTCCTGCGGCCGGGCCCAGGTCGACGTCTACAAGCTGGCCGAGGAGGTCACCGCCGGCCTCACCGGCATGGAGGTCCCGCTGCGGGTCGCCGTCATGGGCTGCGTCGTCAACGGCCCGGGCGAGGCGCGCGAGGCCGACCTCGGCGTCGCCTCCGGCAACGGCAAGGGCCAGATCTTCGTGAAGGGCGAGGTCATCAAGACCGTCCCCGAGTCGAAGATCGTGGAGACCCTCATCGAGGAGGCGATGAAGATCGCCGAGCAGATGGAGCTGGAGGGCGAGCCCTCAGGTGAGCCCCAGGTCAGCGTCAGCTGAAGCCGCCGCCCCGGGCCCCGCACGGCGGGCGCCCGGGGTACAGTGCGGGCACCCCACGTCGTCCGTGACCCCGAGGCCGTCACCGTGCTGACCACCCCTTCCGTGCGGGTCCTCGGACCCGAGGCGCTCGGCGCGGTCCTCGCCCTGCTCAACGAGGACCCGGTGGCCAACGCCTTCGTCACCGCCAGGGTGCTCGACTCACACCTCGAACCGCCGTACCTCGGCGGCGAGATGTGGGGCCACTACCGCGAGGAGCGGCTCGCCGCCCTCTGCTACTCCGGAGCCAACCTCGTGCCCGTCCAGGCCGAGGACGACTCCGTCGCCGCGTTCGCCGCCCGCGCCCGCCGGCAGGGCCGCCGCTGCTCCTCCATCGTCGGCCCCGTGGACGCCACCGCCCGCCTGTGGGCCCTGCTGGAGCCGCACTGGGGGCCGGCCAGGGAGGTCCGCGCCCGCCAGCCGCTGCTGGTCACCCGCTCGGTGCCCGCCGAGGTGCCCCCCGACCCCCTGGTGCGCCGGATGCGCAGGGACGAGATGCCGCTGGTGCTGCCGGCGGCCGTCGACATGTTCACCGAGGAGGTCGGCATCTCCCCGCTGGACGCGGACGACGGGGGCCTCACCTACCAGGCCAGGGTCGCCGAGATCGTCGGCGCCGGCCGCTGCTTCGCCCGGGTGGAGGAGGGCCGGGTCGTCTTCAAGGCCGAGATCGGCGCCGTCACCCCGCAGACCTGCCAGCTCCAGGGCGTGTGGACCGCGCCCGACCGCAGGGGCGAGGGCCTGGCCACCCGGGGGCTGGCCACCGTGCTGCGCCACGCGCTCGACGAGACCGCGCCGCTGGTCAGCCTCTACGCCAACGACTTCAACGCCCCGGCGCTCGCCGTCTACCGCCGCCTCGGCTTCACCGAGAGCGGCGCGCTGATGAGCGTGCTCTTCTGACCTCCCGCCCGACGGCCGGACCCGGAGCCGGGCGCGACGCCGCGGACGCGGCGCGTTAGCCTCCCCGCATGACACCTTCTCCCGGCGAAGCGGCCCCCGCGGCCCAGGACGTGGTCATCGGTCCCCTGGATCTCGCGGCCCGGGTGGACGAGGCGCTGGCCGTGCAGGCGGAGGCCTTCGGGCTCGGCCAGGACGAGGTGAACGTCCGCCGTCACATCGTGCTGCGCCATCTGGCCACCCCGGGCGCCCGCGCGCTCGGCGCCACCGTGCGTTCCACCGGACGGCTGGTCGGCTTCGTCTACGGGATGCCCAACGACACCGCGCAGTGGTGGTCCACCGTGGTCGAGCCGTATCTGCGGGCCGAGGGCAACGAGTCCTGGCTGGAGGGCTCGTTCACCATCACCGAGCTGCACGTGCTGCCCGAGTGCCAACAGCGGGGAACGGGGCGGCGGTTGATCACCCAACTGACCGACGGGGCCGAGCAGCCGCGGTCGATCCTCTCCGCCATCGACACCGAGTCCCCGGCCAGGGCCCTCTACCGCCGCCTCGGCTACCGCGACCTGGCCCGCCGGGTCGTCTTCCCCGCCGCGCCCCGCCCCTACGCCGTGATGGGCGCCCCGCTGCCGCTGCCGCGGCCCTGAGCGCGCCCGTCACAGCCAGCTGGCGAACTCCAGCAGCGCCTCGCCGTCCGCCCTGCGCCCCACCGAAAGCTGCCGCACCCCCGAGGCCACCCCGCGGAAGAGCGCCCAGTCCCGCACCCGGTCCGGGTCGGCCTCCACGGCGCCGGCGAGCTTGCCCACCCGCCGCCGCACGACAGCGGCGGCCCCGGGCGAGGCCATCAGGTCGTGCAGCCGGTCCCGCACCAGCCTGGCCAGGTCGAACGCCCGCTCACCCACGGCCGGTTCAGGACCGACGGCCAGCCAGGGCGCCCGTTCCCCGTCGAACGCCAGCACCGCGCCCTGCCGGAAGTCGCCGTGCAGCAGCACCTCGTCCTGCGGCGCGGCCAGCAGCTCGTCGCGGACCTCAAGCGCCCGTTCCACCAGCGGCCCCGCCTCCCCGTCCGCCGCGGCGCGCAACGCGCCGAGGGCGGCCCCCGTCCGCTCCGCCACCGAGGGGAACGGATGCCCCTCGCCCGGCGCGACCCACAGCCGGCGCACCGTGGAGACCGCCTCCAACGTGGCCTTGGCGTCCGGCAGCGAACGCAGCGAGGTCTCCCCCCGCAGCCGCTCCAGCAGCAGCGCGCCCTCCTCGGGCGCGGCGTCCAGCACCCGCACGGCCCCCAGACCGTCCCAGCGGCGCAGCGCGGCCAACTCCAGCGCGGCGGGCGGTGGTTGACCTGCCTCCCCGGGCGCGAGCAGCTTGAGCGCCGCCCGGGAGCCGTCCGCGCGCCGCACCAGCAGCGTCACGCTGGCCCTGCCCCCCGGCTCGACCAGCCGCTCCACCGTCAGCCCGAAACGTCCCACCAGCCGCTCGGCCAACCCCGGCAGTCCTTCGAGCCAGCCGGCCGCCGTCGGCGGCTGCGCCGCCCGCAACCGCTCCGGCGCCAGTCCCCGTGCCGCCTCCATGAACTCAGCCGCCCCCTTCGGTCTCCTCTTCGGCCTCGGCCCCGTACTCCGACAGGCCGGGGAAGGCATCCACCCGCCCCCGCCAGCGCGCCGCCCGCAGCGCCGCGTCGCGCAGCGCACGCGCCGCCTCCGCCCTGGCGCCCCCCTCGGCGGCCCGCACCAGATCCGCGTAGGCGCCGGTCAGCCCGCTCTCCAGCTCGGCGGCCAGCCGCGCGGCGCCCTCCGCGTCGTCCACGCGAAACGGCAGCGCGTACCCCGCGGCCGAGGCCACCGGGGTGGCGCCCAGCTCCCGCACCTCGCCCTGGAGCACCTCCCGCCGCGCGCGGTGCGCGTCATACGCCTCCCGCGCCCAGGTGGCGCGCTCGTCCCCGTCCAGCCGCGCGCCGACCACGCCGTAGCCGTAGACCGCCGCGTGCTCGGCGGCCAACGCCGCCTGCGTCGCCTCAAGCGACGCCGGCTCGTCCTGGCCGCGCCTCATGCCCGCACCCCCTCAAGCAGCTGCGCCTGGGCCGCCCCCGCCGCCGCCAACGAGGCCAGCAGCCTGGCCAGTTCGGGCGGCGCCTCGGTCACGGCGGCCAGCCGTTCCTCCGCGATCCGCCGCTCCGCCTCGATCAGCGCGCCCACCGCGTCCGCGGGCGCCGGCGGCACCTCGGGCGCCTGTCCCGAGGGGCCGGACGGACCGCCGTCGCGCAGCGCCCGCAGATGCGCGAGCGCCACCGCGCGGAACGGCGCCAGCGGCTCGACCAGCGCCGGATGCGCCCGCTCGGTCGCCTCGTACCTGGCGACCAGCGTCGTGCTGTCCCTGGCGGTCCTGCGCCGCAGACCCTGCACGCTCACCGCCGAGACCGGGCTGCCGCCCGGCCTGGACCCCGCGTCGCTCGAACAACTGGTCGACAGGCCGGCCAGCGGGAGGGCGACACCGGCGGACAGGAGGGTACGTCTTGACAGGCCGAGAGGCATGATTCTTCCCCGCAGTTTCCGTGTCGGAGCGCGTCGTTGGGGCGGACCGGCGCCCCCCGGGGAGCCGGGAAGATCACCGCCCCGTGAGCGTACCCGTGCCCCGGGCCCAACCCGGTGCCGCCCCGTCTCCCGGCGTGCCAGCGCCCAGGCCAGCGCGGTCGGCGTTCCACGCGGCAGACGATAGGCTTCCCGCACGGGGCAGCGAGCGAGCGCCGTCCCACAACAGCAGACGCGGCCGAGGAGTCACCCGGATGAGCACCCAGATCGACAGGCTGCGGGAGTTGGTCCAGCCGCTGGCCACCGAGCACGCGATGGACCTTGAGGAAGTGAAGATCACCACGGCCGGGCGGCGCCGGGTCCTCCAGGTCGTGGTGGACACGGACGAGGGCGTGGGCCTGGACGCCTGCGCCGAGCTGAGCCGCCAGATCTCCGAGGCGCTGGACGCCGACGACCTGATGGGCGGCGACACCTACGTCCTGGAGGTCACCTCCCCCGGCGCCGAACGCCCGCTCACCGAGCCCCGGCACTACCGCCGTTCCGTCGGCCGGCTGCTGTGGCTGCGCCCGCACCAGGGCGCGGACGTCGTCGCGCGGCTGGTCGCGGTCGACGAGGAGGGCGTCGACGTCGAGGTGCCGGGGGAGAAGGGCCGCAAGGCCACGCCCCGCCGGTTCGCCTTCTCCGAGATCGCCAAGGCGCGCGTCGAGTTGGAGTTCAACCGCCCGGCGGGGCGGCAGCCGGCCACGTCCGGCGACGAGAGCCTGAAGGAGGCGTAGACCGTGGACATCGACATGAGTGCCCTCAGAGGGCTGGTCCGCGAGAAGGAGATCTCCTTCGACCTGCTGGTCGAGGCGATCGAGTCGGCGCTGCTGATCGCCTACCACCGCAGCGAGGGCAGCCGCCGTTCCGCACGTGTCGTGCTGGACCGCGCCTCGGGCCACGTCACGGTCTGGGCCAGGGAGGACCCCGAGGACCTGACCGGGCCGGACGACCCGGACGGCGAGCCGAGGGAGCCCAAGGAGTTCGACGACACCCCGCAGGGCTTCGGCCGGATCGCCGCGACCACCGCCAAGCAGGTCATCCTCCAGCGGCTGCGGGACGCCGAGGAGGACGTGACCTTCGGGGAGTACGCGGGGCGTGAGGGCGACGTGGTCGCCGGCGTCGTCCAGCAGGGCAGGGACCCCAAGAGCGTGCTGGTGGACATCGGCCGGCTGGAGGCGATCCTCCCGCCACAGGAGCAGGTGCCGGGGGAGACCTACGCGCACGGCGCACGGGTGCGCTGCTACGTGGTCCGGGTCGTCAAGGGCGCGCGCGGCCCCTCGGTCACGCTCTCCCGCACCCACCCGAACCTGGTCCGCAAGCTCTTCGAGCTGGAGGTCCCGGAGATCGCCGACGGCTCCGTCGAGATCGCCGCCATCGCCAGGGAGGCGGGCCACCGCACCAAGATCGCGGTGCGCTCGCTGCGCCCCGGGCTCAACGCCAAGGGCGCCTGCATCGGCCCGATGGGCGGCCGGGTCCGCGCGGTGATGGCCGAGCTGCACGGCGAGAAGATCGACATCGTCGACTGGTCGGACGACCCGGCCCAGCTGGTGGCGAACGCGCTGTCCCCGGCCAGGGTCAGCAAGGTCGACGTGGTGGACGAGGCGGCGAGGTCCGCGCGGGTCACCGTGCCGGACTACCAACTCTCCCTCGCCATCGGCAAGGAGGGGCAGAACGCCCGGCTCGCCGCCCGGCTGACCGGCTGGCGGATCGACATCCGCCCGGACACCGAACCGGGCGCCTCGGACGACTGACCCGCCGTCTCGGCGAAGCCGTTCCGCCGGCCACTCGGGAAGCTCCGAGGGGCCGGCGGCGTCGCATGATCCTGGTACCCGGCCCGTTCGTGGGGCGGGTGCGAGGGGAGGTAGAATCAACGTGTCTGGCCGGAGCCATGCACCAGCCTGCCCTGAGCGCACCTGTGTCGGGTGCCGGCAGCGTCATCCCCGGGACGGGCTGCTGCGTGTGGTGGTGATCGAGGGTCGCTGTGTCCCTGATCTTCGCGGTACGCTGCCCGGTCGGGGAGCGTATCTTCACCCCACGCCGACCTGTCTTGAGCAGGCGGTTCGCCGCCGGGCGTTCCCACGGGCCTTCCGGGTCCAGGGACCGCTCGACGTAGGGCGGCTGCGCACGGCCGTCGGCCAGGCGGCACCGTAAGAAGCGTCGTGCGGATGGTCCGCACGGTAGGTACCTCGCGAGTTGGAAGTAGGTCGAGATTGCGATGAGCACTCGATGAGTACGCGATGAGTACGCCCGTGAAGTAGCGAAGGTCCGGCGGACGACCGACCCCCGGACCGTATAAGGAGCGAAGTGGCTAAGGTCCGGGTATACGAGCTCGCCAAGGAGCTTGGAGTTGAGAGCAAGGTCGTCATGGCCAAACTCCAGGAGCTGGGTGAGTTCGTCCGTTCGGCGTCCTCGACGATCGAGGCGCCGGTCGTACGCAAACTGACTGATGCGCTGAACACGGGTAACGGCTCCGGCCGTAAGCCCGCCAAGCCGGGCGCCCCCAAGCCGGGTGCCCCCAGGCCCGGCGCCCCGAAGCCGGGCGCCTCGGCCCCCAGGCCGGGCGCGCCCAAGCCGGGTGGCGCCGCACCGAAGCCGGGCGGTCCCCGTCCCGGCCCCAAGCCGGGTCCGGCCGCGCCGGCCCCGCAGCAGCAGCCGGCCGCCCCGAGCACGCCGGCCGCCCCGAGTACGCCGGCGGCCCCGAGCACGCCGGCCAACCCCGAGTTCACGGCCCCGCAGGGCGAGGCCGCCCGTCCGGCGCCGCGCCCCGAGCGTTCGGCCGCCGAGCGCCAGGCCCCCAAGCCCGGCGCCCGTCCGGCCCCCAAGCCCGGTGGCCAGCAGAAGCCGGGCGGCGGCAAGCCGGCCGGCCCCAAGCCGGGTGGCCGCCCCGCCGGTCCCCGGCCGGGCAACAACCCGTTCTCCACCGGTGGTTCCACCGGCATGGCGCGCCCGCAGCAGGCACCGCGTCCCGGGCCGCGCCCGGGTCCGGCGCAGGGCGGCGGCGGCGCGCCGCGTCCCGGCGGCGGCGCCCCGTCCCAGGGCGGTCCGCGCCCCCAGGCCCCGGGCGGCGGTCGCGCCACCCCGGGCAACATGCCTCGCCCGCAGGGCGGCGCCCCGCGTCCCGGTCCCGGCGGTAACCGCCCGAACCCGGGCATGATGCCGCAGCGCCCGTCGGCCGGCGGCCGTCCCGGCGGCCCCGGTGGCGGCGGTGGCCGCCCCGGTGGCGGCGGCGGTCGTCCCGGTGGCGGCGGCTTCGCCGGCCGCGGTGGCGGCGGTGGCCGTCCGGGTGGCGGCGGCGGCTTCGCCGGCCGTCCCGGCGGCGGCACCGGCACCCGTCCGGGCGGTGGCGGCGGCTTCGCCGGCCGTCCCGGCGGCTTCGGCGGCCGTCCCGGCGGCCCCGGTGGCCGCGGCGGCACGCAGGGCGCCTTCGGCCGCCCCGGCGGCCCGGCGCGGCGCGGGCGCAAGTCGAAGCGGCAGCGTCGCCAGGAGTACGAGGCCATGCAGGCCCCGTCGATCGGCGGCGTGATGCTGCCGCGCGGCAAGGGCGAGGCCATCCGCCTCTCCCGTGGCGCGTCGCTGACGGACTTCGCCGAGAAGATCAACGCGAACCCGGCCTCGCTGGTCCAGGTGCTCTTCAACCTGGGCGAGATGGTCACGGCGACGCAGTCGGTCTCCGACGCGACCCTCCAGCTGCTGGGCGAGGAGATGAACTACACGGTTCAGATCGTCAGCCCGGAGGAGGAGGACCGCGAGCTGCTGGAGTCCTTCGACATCGAGTTCGGCGAGGACGAGGGCGGCGAGGAGGCCCTCGTCGCCAGGCCCCCGGTGGTCACCGTCATGGGCCACGTCGACCACGGTAAGACCCGTCTGCTGGACGCGATCCGCAAGACGAACGTCATCGAGGGCGAGGCCGGCGGCATCACCCAGCACATCGGTGCCTACCAGGTCTCCACCGAGGTCAACGGCGACGAGCGGCGGATCACCTTCATCGACACCCCGGGCCACGAGGCGTTCACCGCCATGCGTGCCCGCGGTGCCAAGTCCACCGACATCGCGATCCTGGTGGTCGCGGCCAACGACGGCGTGATGCCGCAGACGATCGAGGCGTTGAACCACGCCAAGGCCGCCGAGGTCCCGATCGTCGTCGCGGTCAACAAGATCGACGTCGAGGGCGCCGACCCGGCGAAGGTGCGCGGTCAGCTGACCGAGTTCGGCCTGGTGGCCGAGGAGTACGGCGGCGACACGATGTTCGTCGACATCTCCGCCAAGCAGGGCGAGAACATCGAGGGTCTGCTGGAAGCGGTGGTCCTCACCGCCGACGCCGCCCTCGACCTGCGGGCCAACCCCCGCCAGGCCGCCCAGGGCATCGCGATCGAGGCCCACCTCGACCGGGGCCGCGGCGCCGTCGCCACGGTGCTGGTGCAGCGCGGCACGCTGCGGGTCGGCGACACGATGGTCGCCGGCGACGCGCACGGCCGCGTCCGGGCGATGCTCGACGACGCCGGGCGCAACGTCCAGGAGGCGGGCCCCGCCACGCCGGTGCTGGTGCAGGGTCTGACCAACGTGCCGGGCGCCGGGGACAACTTCCTGGTGGTCGGCGAGGACCGCACCGCGCGGCAGATCGCCGAGAAGCGCGCCGCCCGCGAGCGGAACGCGGCGTTCGCCAAGCGCACCCGCAGGGTCTCCCTGGAGGACCTGGACAAGGTGCTGGCGGCCGGCGAGGTCCAGCAGCTCAACCTCATCATCAAGGGCGACGCGTCCGGTTCGGTCGAGGCCCTGGAGGCCTCGCTGCTCCAGCTCGACGTCGGCGAGGGTGTCGACCTGCGGGTGCTCCACCGGGGCGTCGGCGCGGTCACCGAGACCGACATCGACCTGGCGGCCGGCTCCGACGCGATCGTGATCGGCTTCAACGTCCGCGCCGAGGGGCGTGCCACCCAGGCCGCCGAGCGCGAGGGCGTGGACGTCCGGTACTACTCGGTCATCTACCAGGCGATCGAGGAGATCGAGGCGGCCCTGAAGGGTCTCCTCAAGCCGGAGTACGAGGAAGTCGAGCTGGGCACGGCCGAGATCCGCGAGGTCTTCCGCTCGTCCAAGCTGGGCAACATCGCGGGTGTGCTCATCCGCTCCGGCGAGGTCCGGCGGAACACCAAGGCGCGGCTGGTGCGCGACGGCAAGGTCATCGCGGAGAACCTCTCCATCGAGGGCCTGCGCCGCTTCAAGGACGACGTGACCGAGATCAGGGAAGGCTTCGAGGGCGGTATCAACCTCGGGAACTTCAACGACATCAAGATCGACGACGTCATCGCCACCTACGAGATGCGCGAGAAGCCGCGCGCCTGACAGCCGGGGCCGGGGTGGCCCGCCGGGAGTGAAAAACCTGGCGGGCCGTCCCGGCTCTGCCCGTTACGATCATCCGCATGTATACCGGGACGCTGTCCTTTGACCTGTTGCTGGGCGACGTGCACTCGCTCAAGCAGAAACGTGCGGTGATACGGCCGATCGTGGCCGAACTGCAGAAGAAGTTCCGGGTGAGCGTCGCCGAGGTCGGCGACCAGGACCTGCACCGCCGGGCGACCGTCGGTCTGGCCGCGGTCTCCGGCGACGCCGGGCACCTGGCCGGCCTGTTGGACGAGTGCGAGCGGCTGGTCGCCGCCCGCCCCGAGGTGGAGTTGCTGTCCGTGCGGCGGCGGTTCCACGGCGAGGACGACGAGTGACGGCCGGTGCGGCCGTGACATGAAAGAGCGAGGAGAGGGACCGTGGCGGACAAGGCACGGGCGAAGCGACTGGCCGACCTCATCCGGGAGGTGGTGGCCGAGAAGCTGCACCGGGACATCAAGGACCCGCGCCTGGGCACCCGGGTCACCATCACGGACACCCGGGTCACGGGTGACCTGCGGGAGGCGACCGTCTTCTACACGGTCTACGGCGACGACGCCGACCGGGAGGAGGTCGCCGCCGGGCTGAGCAGCGCCAAGGGCGTGCTGCGTTCGGCCGTGGGCGCGGCGGCCGGGGTCAAGCACACCCCGAGCCTGACGTTCGTCCCCGACGCGCTGCCGGAGACCGCGCGCAACCTCGACAGCCTCTTCGACGCCGCGCGCGAGCGCGACGAGCGGCTGCGCCAGGAGGCCGCGGGCGCCGACTACGCGGGCGGCGCCGACCCCTACCGGGAGAACGGCCGCGACGAGGACGACGCCCCCGAGGTGGCCGGCGACCGTTCCGACGGCTCCGGCGACTCCGACCGTTCCGACCGGGAGGACTGAGCCGAACCATGGGGCGTCGCAGGACGGCGGACGGACCCGACGGCCTGCTGGTCGTCGACAAGCCCGCCGGTCACACCTCCCACGACGTGGTCGCCGTGGTGCGCGGCATCGCCCGCACCCGGCGGGTCGGCCACGCCGGCACCCTGGACCCGATGGCCACCGGGGTGCTGCTGCTGGGACTCGGCAAGGCCACCCGGCTGCTCGGCCATCTCGCGCTGACGGAGAAGGAGTACACGGCCACCGTCAGGCTCGGCCAGTCCACCGTCACCGACGACGCCGAGGGCGAGGTCACCGAGGCGCCCGGCGCCGCCGGGCTCGCCCCGGAGGCCGTCGCGGCCGAGGTCGGCCGGCTGACCGGCGCGCTGATGCAGATCCCCTCCAGGGTCAGCGCCGTCAAGATCGACGGCAAGCGCTCCTACCAGCGGGTCCGCGAGGGCGAGGACGTCGAACTGCCCGCCCGTCCGGTCACCGTGCACACCTTCGAGACGGGCGAGCCGACCGAGACCACGGCGCCCGACGGCACCCGGGTCACCGACCTGTCGGCGCGCGTCGTCTGCTCCTCGGGCACCTATGTCCGCGCGCTCGCCCGCGACCTGGGCGCCGCGCTGGGCGTCGGCGGCCATCTCACCGCGCTGCGCCGCACCCGCGTCGGCCCCCACGACCTGACCGAGGCCCGCACCCTCGACCAACTCCGCGCCGAGCTGGCGCCGTTGACGCTGGCCGAAGCGGCGGCTGCCGCGTTCCCCCGCTGGGACGTGGACGCCGGGCAGGCCACCGCGCTGGGCAACGGGGCGCGGATCACCACGCCCGAGCTGCCGAAGGGGCCGGTCGCGGTCTTCGACCCGGACGAGCGGCTGGTCGCCCTCGTGGAGGCCGACGGCGCACGTAGCCGCAGCCTGGCCGTCTTCGTCTGACGGCGCGTTCCCCCCGCCGGCCGGGACGGGGCGAGGCGGACGTCCCCCGTACGGGTGGCGACGGGTATTTTTGGACCGGCAGGACCCAAGCACGAGGTGGCGAGGAGCGACTACGGTGCAGCGCTGGCGTGACATGGCGGATGTCCCAGGGGACTGGGGGCGCAGCGTCGTCACCATCGGTTCCTACGACGGTGTGCACCGCGGGCACCAGCTGATCATCGGGCAGGCGGTCGAGGCGGCGCGCGCGTTGGGGCTGCGGACCGTGGCGATCACCTTCGACCCGCACCCCAAGGAGGTCACCCGCCCCGGCTCCCACCCGCCGCTGCTCGCCCCCCACCACCGTCGGGCCGAGCTGATGGCGGAGCTCGGCGTCGACGCGCTGCTGGTGCTGCCGTTCACCAAGGAGTTCTCCCGGCTCTCGCCCGCCGAGTTCGCGGCGAAGGTACTGGTGGAACGGCTGCGCGCGGCGGTGGTCGTGGAGGGGCCCAACTTCCGCTTCGGCCACCGCGCCGCCGGCACCGTCGACACCCTCACCGAGCTGGGCGAGACCTACGGCTTCGAGGTGCGGGTCGTCGACCTCTACGCGCGCGGTGCGGCGGGCGGCGGCGAGCCGTTCTCCTCCTCGCTGGCCAGGCGGCTGATCGCCGAGGGCGACATGACCGGCGCCGCCGAGGTGCTCGGCCGCCCGCACCGTGTCGAGGGCACCGTGGTGCACGGCGCGCGGCGCGGCCGTGACCTGGGCATCCCCACCGCCAACCTGGACCTGGTGCCGCACTCGGCGGTGCCGGCCGACGGGGTCTACGCCGGTTGGCTGCTGGCCGGGGGCGAACGGATGCCGGCCGCCGTCTCGGTCGGCACCAACCCGCAGTTCCAGGGGACCGACCGCACGGTCGAGGCGTACGCGCTGGACCGCACCGACCTGGAGCTGTACGGGGACTGGGTGGCCGTCGAGTTCGGCGCGTTCGTGCGCGGCCAGGAGACCTTCGACTCGCTCCAGGCGTTCCTCGACCAGATCCACCGCGACATCGCGCGCGTCCGCGAGCTGACCCGCGCCGGCTGACCCCTCCCGGGGCCCGCCGGCGCGGGCGCGCTCAGCTCTGTGGGGGGCTCGGCGGGCGCCAGGCGCCCGGCTGCTGCGGCGCGCCGGGGTAGCCGCCGGGGCCGTCCGGCTGCTGCGGAGGCTGCGGATAGCCGTAGCCCTGGGGCGTCGGCCCCGGGTAGCCGTAGCCGGGGGGCGGGGGCGCCTGCTGCGGGTAGCCGTAGCCCTGCGGCGTCGGATGCCCCGGCAGCGGCGGCGCCACCTGCGGCGGCATCCCCCCGTCCGGCGTCCACAGCCCCTGCTCCTGCTGCATCCGGGAGAAGTCCTCCGCGACCAGCGCGGCCAGCTCGAAGTACGCCTGCCGGGTCTTGGGCCGCATCAGGTCCAGGTCCAACTCGGCGCCGGCCGACAGGTGTTCGTCGAACGGGGCCACCACCACGCCCCGGCAGCGGGTCTGGAAGTGCGCCACGATGTCCTCGACCTTGACCATCCGGCCGGTCTCCCGCACCCCGGAGATCACCGTGATGCTGCGCCGCACCAGGTCGCCGTAGCCGTGGGCCGCCAGCCAGTCCAGCGTGGTGCTGGCGCTGCTGGCGCCGTCGACCGAGGGCGTGGAGACGATGATCAGCTGGTGCGCCAGGTCGAGCACCCCGCGCATCGCGCTGTAGAGCAGCCCGGTGCCGGAGTCGGTGAGGATCACCGGGTACTGCTGGCCCAGCACGTCGATGACGCGGCGGTAGTCCTCGTCGTTGAACGTGGTGGAGACGGCCGGGTCCACGTCGTTGGCGAGGATCTCCAGACCGGAGGGGGCCTGCGAGGTGAACCGCCGGATGTCCATGTAGTTGTTCAGGTGCGGGATGGCGCCCACCAGGTCCCTGATGGTGGCGCCGGTCTCGCGGCGCACCCGGCGGCCGAGGGTGCCGGCGTCCGGGTTGGCGTCGATCGCGATGACCTTGTCCTGCCGCTCGCTGGCCAGGGTCGCGCCGAGGGCGGTGGTCGTCGTCGTCTTGCCGACGCCGCCCTTGAGGCTGATCACCGCGATCCGGTAGCAGGAGAGCACGGGGGTGCGGATGATGTTCAGCTTGCGCAGCCGCTCCTCCTCGGCGGCCTTTCCGCCGATCCGGAAGCGCGACCCGGGCTTGCTGGCCGGCTGCGAACGCTGCTTGTTGGCGCGCTTGCTCTGGATGAGCCGGTCGGAGGAGAGCTCGACGGAAGCCGTGTAGCCGAGCGCACCGGGCTGCACCTGGTTCGAGTACGGGCCCTCGCCGCCGGGAGCGGCCGGGTACTGCTGCGGCGGTGGCAGCGCCGCCTGGCCCTGCTCCGGCTGCCCCGGCTGGGCCTGCGGGAACGGCTGCCCCGGTTGGCCCGGTTGGCCCGGTTGGCCCGGTTGGCCCGGCTGGCCGGACTGCCCCGGCTGCGGCGGGAACGGCGGGCCGGGCTGGGCCGGCGGCTGCGGGTAGCCGTAGCCCTGGGGCTGCGGCTCCGGCGGCGCCTGCCCGGGGAAGCCGCCGGGGCCGCCCGGCCGCTGCGCGGACTGGTCCTGCCCGAGGCTGAACTGGGACGGGTAGGGGCGGTGTTCGTGCGGAGACGGGCCCGGCTGGCTCGGCGGGCTCGGCTGCCCCGGCAGCGCGGGCGGCCCGGAGTACGGGCCGGCCCCGGGGAACCCGGCGCCCGGGGCCGCCCCGGGGGGCTGCTGCTGGGGCGCCGACGGGTGCGGCTGGCCGGGAGCGCCGGGCGCCGGGGGCGCGGGGGGCGCGCCCCAGGGCGTGGGCCCGGGCGGGGGCTCCGGCGCGCGCTCCTCGGGCTGCGCGCCCCACGGCCCGGGCGGCGCCGGCTGGTTGGCGGGCGGCTGGACGGCGGCGGGCGGTGCGCCCCAGGGCGCCGGCTGGCCGGCCGGCGGCTGCGGCGGCTCGGAGCCCTGCTCCTCGCGGGGCGGCGGGCCGTCCTGCGTCAGCGCGGGCCAGCTGCCGACCGCCGTGGGCGGCTGGGCCACCAGCCCGCCTGAGGTCGGGTCGGGCGGGGAGGGCCAGCCGTCGGCCGGGCCGGGGCGCGCGTCGGCGTCCCGCCCGGGGGCGCTGTCGCCTGCGGGCTTCGGCGGAGCGGCCCACGGCGCCGCGTTGTTGGGGAACCCGGTGGGGCCGGCGAACGGGGCCGGTCGGGCCGGCCCCTCATCCCCGGCGTCTTCGCCCTGGTCCTCGGAGGTGCGGGCCGGCGGCGGGGGAGGCAGCGGCATCCCCGGCGGCGGTGAGTGGGGGCCCGAGTCCTCGGGCGGCTTCCCGGCGTTCAACTGCGGCTCCTCGGGCGGCTTGGCGAACTCCACCTCGATCCCGGGCGGCTCGGGAGCTCCGCCGGGCGCCTCGCCCGCCACGGGGGAGGGCGGCGGGGGCGAGCTGGGGGTCGGCGGCTTCAGCTGGAAGTCGGGCGGCAGCGGCGGCAGTCCGCCGGGCAGCCCGGAAGCGGGCGGTGGGGGAGCTGCCGACCGGGCGGCCGGCGGGGTGGGCGGTTCGGGCAGCGGTGGCGGCACGACGCCCCCGGCGGGCTCGCCGTCCTTCGACCCGCCGTCCTTCGACCCGCTCTCCCGCGGGTCGTCCGACCGCTGCTCGCCCAGGGCCTTGCGGACGGCCGCCGCGGAGATCTGCATCGTGGCGCCGCTGACGAGGTCGCCGTCGTCGGACGTGGTCTCCTCCTCGCCCTCACCGGCGGCCCCGGAGGCGGCGGCCCCGGAAGCGGCGGGTCCGGAGGCGGCGGGTCCGGAGGCGGCGGGCCGGGGCTCGGCGGGCTCGGGCCGTGCGGTGGGAGGCGGGCCGGGGAAGGGCGGTGCGCCGCCGGGGCCCGTCGGAGCGGCCGGCGCGGCGGGCCCCGAGGCGTCCGCCTTCTCCCGGCTCTCGGCCTGGCCACCGGCGCCGCCCCCCGCGTACCAGGCGGGCGGGGTGTAGTCGATGGTGAACTGCCCGGTGTGCTCCGACTCCTCCTCAAGGAGCTCGTCATCGGGCTGTTCGGCACCGGAGTCTGCCTCCCCGGTGGTGCGAACCTGGTCCCGATCGCTGGTCACGACGCCTCCCGCTGCTGGTGTTGCTCGTCTGCTCCGCACCTCTCGGGGCCGCTGCGCGCGCGGACGGGCCGGATGTCCCAGGCGCCTCCCCGGGGCACCGGTGCGGGGCGGTGTTCCACGTTCCACGCGTCTCGTGCCGCGCCCACCCTCACCCTAATCGTCCCGGTCCAACTCCCCTAGTCCTCCCCTGTACCCGCACGGGCGCCGCGCCATCGCGAAAACGGGCGGCGTTCCGCCTTCCGCGTGTGGCAGGGTCCCGCGCATGACGCACCCGTGGATGATCGACGAACTGGCCCACGCGGGACCCGAACACCTCGACGAGGTGTTCGTCGCCCACTTCGACCGCAAGCAGGGCTACCCCGACCCCGCGGACGACATCGCCGCGCTCCGCGACAACGGCGTGGGCGACGAGGCGACCGTCGTCGACCTCGGAGCCGGCACCGGCCGCTTCGCGCTGGCCGCGGCCGGGCACTTCGCCCGCGTCGTCGCGGTGGACGTCTCGCCCGCGATGGTGGAGGTCCTCACCCGCCGCGTCGCCGAGGGCGGCCTCGGCAACGTGGAGACGGTCCGCGCGGGCTTCCTCGGCTACCGGCACGAGGGGCCGCCCGTGGACGCCGTCCACACCCGGCACGCGCTGCACCAGCTGCCCGACTTCTGGAAGACCCAGGCGCTGGCCCGCGTCGCCGCGCTGCTCCGCCCCGGAGGGGTGCTCAGGATGCGCGACCTGGTCTACGACTTCGCCCCCGAGGAGGCCGAGGACGTCTTCACCGCCTGGCTCGCCGGCGCCGGCGTCGATCCCCGGGCCGGCTACACCGCCGAGGACTACGCCGAGCACATCCGTACCGAACACAGCACCTACCGCTGGCTGCTGGAGCCGATGCTCGACGCCGCGGGCTTCGACATCACGCACACGCACTACGACGGGCGCCTCTTCGGCACCTACACCTGCGTCCGCCGCTGACCCCGGCCGCCGCGGCCCGGGCGTCAGTCGATGTCGAACTCGCCGTCCCTGGCGCCCAGCACGAACGCCTCCCACTCGGCGGCGGTGAACCGCAGCACGGTCTCCGGCTCCTTCGAGTTCCTCATGCCGACGCCGCCGCCGGGGAGGTAGGCGATCTCCACCTTCTCGTCCTCCGGCCCCCCCGGGGCGCTCAGCCACTCGACACCCGAGATGTCCAGCGCGTACAGCTCGTTCTTCTCGCGCTCCTTGCGCGCGGCGATCTCTTCCGGAGTCTCAGTCGTGGCCACAGCCCAACACCCCTGCTTCCTCTGGTGACCTTGCCGAAGACGTAACGGGCGAACGGCCCTCCGCCGAACCCCCTAGGTGATCGTAACGCGGCACACTGTCACGGCGCCGCGCGCGGGCGCCCGGGCCCGACCGGTCCTAGAGGTACCAGTCGAGGCCGAGGACGAGGGCGAAGCCCGCCACCAGCACGGCCATCCCGAGCCGGGTCCTGCCCCTGCGGCTCATCTCGATCACGGCGCCGGAGAGCACGAAGGCGGCGCCGTAGAGCCCTATGGACTGGAGCGAGGAGCCGTCCCCCAGCCGCACGACCAGCACCACCGCCATCGCGACCATGGCTCCCGCCGCGATCCCCATCCGCAACCGGCGGGCCTGCCGTGGCGTGAGCCCCTGCCGTGCGCCCTGCTGTGTCGAAGTCACCCCAGCAGCATAAGCCGTCGACATGCGGCACCGAATGGCTCGGGAAGGGGCACCGTTCCGCCAAATTCCCGGCTCCGGGCAGAAGTTGCGCACCCCTTCCCCCGCGCGCCGGAGCCGCCCGGGGCGCGCGCACGCCGGAACGCGACCGTCCGTGACCGGGGCGCCACGGGTCGACCGGCGAGGGTATGATCGTTCCGCCCCGGCGTGGGTCCGACCGACCCGATGTGCCCCGGCGAGCCAACCTGTTGTAGCCTGCGTAACGGCCGTTTGCGTACGCGCCCCCGGAAGTCTCCGGAGGAAGCGCTCAACGGACTCCGCCTCCCGAGTTCCGGAAGCCCTCCTGTGGTTCAGACCAGGGGCACTCGGTGGCTGACGATCAAACCACCACGAGGAGTACGTGTGTCGTCTCTCGACGCCGCCACGAAGCAGAAGATCATCGCCGAGTTCGCCACCAAGGAGGGCGACACCGGCTCCCCCGAGGTCCAGGTCGCGCTGCTCAGCCGCCGCATCTCCGACCTCACCGAGCACCTGAAGAAGCACAAGCACGACCACCACTCCCGTCGTGGTCTGCTGCTGCTGGTCGGCCAGCGCCGCCGTCTGCTGCAGTACCTGGCCAGCAAGGACATCCAGCGCTTCCGTGCGCTGGTCGAGCGGCTCGGCATCCGCCGCGGCGCGGCGGGCGCCAGGTAGTACGCCCGACAGGGAGCGGTCACCCACGCGGGGCCGCTCCCTTCGCCGTATCCGGGGATCGCCCCCGGGCGGTGGAGAACGGGCTGGGTCACCGTCCCCTTTGTAGGCTGGTGACCAGCACACCCACTAGGACACAGGCGGAGCGCCTTCACACCGCCGCCGGTCTTCGGTAGTGGCTTCCGGGCGGCGTCCCGGAGGCTTCGATCGATGGCCGGCCCGTCGGGAGGTGCTCCACCCACACGCGCCGCCCCCGTGGCGAGCGCGGAGAAGAGGAGAAACACCAAGGTGGAGAACGAGACACACTACGCCGAAGCCGTGATCGACAACGGCGCCTTCGGCACCCGCACCATCCGCTTCGAGACCGGCCGGCTCGCCAAGCAGGCCGCCGGCTCCGCCGTCGCCTACCTCGACGACGACACCATGGTCCTCTCGGCGACCACGGCTTCGAAGAACCCGAAGGACCAGCTGGACTTCTTCCCGCTCACCGTCGACGTCGAAGAGCGGATGTACGCGGCCGGCAAGATCCCCGGCTCCTTCTTCCGGCGCGAGGGCCGTCCCTCCGAGGACGCGATCCTCACCTGCCGGCTGATCGACCGCCCGCTGCGCCCCTCCTTCAAGAAGGGCCTGCGCAACGAGATCCAGATCGTCGAGACGATCATGGCGCTCAACCCCGACCACCTCTACGACGTGGTCGCGATCAACGCCGCCTCCTGTTCCACCCAGCTCGCCGGGCTGCCGTTCTCCGGCCCCATCGGCGGCACCCGGGTGGCGCTGATCCGCGGCCAGTGGGTCGCCTTCCCCACCCACTCGGAGCTGGAGGAGGCCGTTTTCGACATGGTCGTCGCCGGCCGGACCCTGGCCGACGGCGACGTCGCCATCATGATGGTCGAGGCCGAGGCGACCGAGAAGACGATCGAGCTGGTCAAGGGCGGCGCCCAGGCGCCGACCGAGGAGCTGGTCGCCGCCGGCCTGGAGGCCGCCAAGCCGTTCATCAAGGTCCTCTGCCGCGCCCAGTCCGACCTCGCCGCCAAGGCCGCCAAGCCGGTCGGCGAGTTCCCGATCTTCCTGGACTACCAGGACGACGTCTTCGAGGCGCTGAGCAGCGCGGTCCGCGAGGACCTCTCCCGCGCGCTGACGATCGCGGGCAAGCAGGAGCGCGAGGCCGAGCTGGACCGCCTCAAGGCGGTCGCCGCCGAGAAGCTGCTCTCCCAGTTCGAGGGGCGCGAGAAGGAGATCTCCGCCGCCTACCGCTCGCTGACCAAGCAGGTCGTGCGCGAGCGCGTGATCCGCGACAAGGTCCGCATCGACGGCCGCGGCGTCACCGACATCCGCACCCTGGCCGCCGAGGTCGAGGCCATCCCGCGGGTGCACGGCTCGGCGCTCTTCGAGCGCGGCGAGACCCAGATCCTGGGCGTCACCACGCTCAACATGCTGCGCATGGAGCAGCAGCTGGACACCCTCTCGCCGGTGACCCGCAAGCGCTACATGCACAACTACAACTTCCCGCCCTACTCCACGGGTGAGACCGGCCGCGTGGGCTCGCCCAAGCGCCGCGAGATCGGCCACGGCGCGCTCGCCGAGCGGGCGCTGTCGCCGGTGCTGCCCACCCGCGAGGAGTTCCCCTACGCCATCCGTCAGGTCTCCGAGGCGCTGGGCTCCAACGGCTCGACCTCGATGGGCTCGGTCTGCGCCTCCACCATGTCCATGCTGAACGCCGGTGTGCCGCTCAAGGCCCCCGTCGCCGGCATCGCCATGGGCCTGATCTCCCAGGAGGTCGAGGGCGAGACCCACTACGTGACGCTGACCGACATCCTCGGTGCCGAGGACGCCTTCGGCGACATGGACTTCAAGGTCGCCGGCACCCGGCAGTTCGTCACCGCCCTCCAGCTCGACACCAAGCTGGACGGCATCCCCGCCTCCGTGCTGGCCGCCGCGCTCAAGCAGGCCAGGGACGCGCGGCTGCACATCCTGGACGTGATGAGCGAGGCCATCGACGTCCCGGACGAGATGTCCCCGAACGCCCCCCGGATCATCACCGTGAAGATCCCGGTGGACAAGATCGGCGAGGTCATCGGCCCCAAGGGCAAGATGATCAACCAGATCCAGGAGGACACCGGCGCCGACATCACCATCGAGGACGACGGCACCATCTACATCGGCGCCGCCGACGGCCCGGCCGCCGAGGCCGCCCGCGCCACGATCAACGGCATCGCCAACCCGACGATGCCCGAGGTCGGCGAGCGGTACCTGGGCACCGTGGTGAAGACGACCACGTTCGGCGCGTTCGTCTCGCTCCTCCCCGGCAAGGACGGGCTGCTGCACATCTCGCAGATCCGCAAGCTCGCCGGCGGCAAGCGCGTGGAGAACGTCGACGACGTGCTCGGCGTCGGCCAGAAGGTCCAGGTCGAGATCGCCGAGATCGACCAGCGCGGCAAGCTCTCCCTGATCCCGGTCCTCGACGAGGCCGAGGACGCCGAGGGCGAGTCGAAGAACGAGAAGGACGCAGCCGAGAAGTGACCCGTTCCCCTCGTGGCACGACGGCCCGCCCCACCCTCGCGGTGGGGCGGGCCGTGCCCCGTCAGCGCCATGCCGGCACCCCCCGGCCCGCGGCCGGCGGCGGCGCCGGCACCGTCCGCAGGACGGTCCTGCCCGGCGGACTGCGGGTGGTCACCGAGTCCGTGCCCGCGGTCCGTTCGGCCACGTTCGGGATCTGGGCGCAGGTCGGTTCACGCGACGAGTCGGCCGAGCTCAACGGCGCCACCCACTACCTGGAGCACCTGCTCTTCAAGGGCACCCAGCGGCGCGACGCGCTGGAGATCTCCTCGGTGGTCGAGGCGGTGGGCGGCGAGATGAACGCGTTCACCACCAAGGAGTTCACCTGCTACTACGCCAGGGTGCTCGACGCCGACCTGCCGCTGGCGATCGACGTGGTGTGCGACATGCTCACCGACTCCCTGATCGCGCCCGAGGAGGTGGAGGCGGAGCGCGGGGTCATCCTGGAGGAGATCGCGATGACCGACGACGACCCGGGCGACGGCGTGCACGACCTCTTCGCCCACACCCTGCTCGGCGACACCCCGCTCGGCCGTCCCGTGCTCGGCACGGAGGAGACGGTCAACGCCCTGGACCGGGACCGGATCGCGGAGTTCTACCGGACCCACTACGACCCGACCCGCCTGGTGGTCACCGCGGCCGGCCGGGTCGACCACGACGAGGTCGTCGCACGGGTGCGGGCCGCGTTCGAGCGCTCCGGGGTGCTTCCCGGCGCCCCCGACGCCCGCCCCGCGTCGCCGCGCGGCGGCCGGCACGTCCTGGAGTCGGCCGGCCGCGTCGACCTGCTCGACCGTGCGACCGAGCAGGTCCACCTCGTGCTCGGGATGCCGGGAGTCTCCCGCCACGACGACCGCCGCTGGGCGCTGTCGGTGCTCTCCACCGCGCTGGGCGGCGGCATGAGCTCGCGGCTCTTCCAGGAGGTCAGGGAGAAGCGCGGCCTCGCCTACAGCGTCTACAGCCACACCTCCGGCTACGCGGACTGCGGCCTCTTCGGCATCTACGCCGGCTGCCGCCCCGGGCAGGTGGACGACGTGCTCAAGATCTGCCGCGAACAGCTCGCCGAGGTCGCCCAGCACGGCATCGACGAGGACGAGACCCGCAGGGCGATCGGCCAGCTCGCCGGCTCCACCGTGCTGGGCCTGGAGGACACCGGCTCGGTGATGCACCGGCTGGGCAAGAGCGAGATCTGCTGGGGCGAACAGCTCTCCGTCGACGGGCTGTTGGAACGCATCACCAGCGTCACCCCGGAAGAGGTGCGCGAGGTCGCCGCCGACGTGCTCGGCCAGCGCCCCTCCCTCTCCGTCATCGGCCGTCTCAACGACCGCCAGGCGGGCCGGCTCTCCGCCGCCGTCACGGGCTGAGCGGCGGCGCGGGAAACCACAAGAACACGAGAGAACGGACCGGACCATGGGCAAGCAGCGGGTGGCCGTGATCGGCGCCCAGGGACGCATGGGCGCCGAGGCCGTGCGCGCGGTCGAGGCAGCCGACGACCTGGAGCTGGTCGCGGCGCTCGGCCGTGGCGACCGGCTGGAGACCCTGACCGAGGCGGGCGCGGAGGTGGCCGTCGAGCTGACCCATCCGGACGCCGTCATGGAGAACCTGGCGTTCTGCGTCGCCCACGGCGTCCACGGCGTCGTGGGCACCACCGGCTGGACCGACGAACGGCTGGCCACGCTGCGCGGGCAACTGGCCGAGGCGCCGGGGATCGGGGTGCTGATCGCTCCGAACTTCGGCATCGGCGCGGTGCTCACCATGCGGTTCGCGCGGCAGGCGGCGCGTTTCTTCGAGTCCGTCGAGATCGTCGAGTCCCACCATCCGGGGAAGGCAGACGCGCCCAGCGGCACCGCCGTGCGGACGGCCCAACTGGTCGCGGAAGCCCGCCGCGCGGCCGGCCTCGGCGACCAGCCGGACGCCACCACCACCGCCCTCGACGGCGCGCGCGGCGCGTCGGTGGACGGTGTCCCGGTCCACGCGGTGCGGCTGCGCGGCCTGGTCGCCCACCAGGAGGTGCGCTTCGGCGACGAGGGCGAGGTCCTGACCATCGCCCACGACTCGATGAACCGCTCCTCGTTCATGCCGGGCGTGCTGCTCGGCGTGCGCCGGGTCGTCGGCACGCCGGGGCTGACCTTCGGGCTCGAACACTTTCTGGATCTGGACGGCTGACCGTGGTCGCCAAGGTCGGCTACGCCGTGGTGAGCGTGCTGCTGGTGGGCTATCTCGCGCTGGCCGCGCACCGGGCGGTGCTACTGATCCGCGAGGGCACCTGGGTCACGGTCACGCTCGGCGTGGCGGTGATGGCCCTGCCGTTGATCGGCGGCTGGTTCCTGTGGCGCAGCCTCCGCTTCGTGCTGCACGCCAACCGGCTCGGCCGGGAGCTGGACGCCGAGGGCGGCCTCGCGGTGGACGACCTGCCGCGCACGCCCAGCGGCCGGATCGACAGGGACGCGGCGGACGAGGCGTTCGCCAGGCGCCGTACCGAGGTGGAGGAACGCCCCGAGGACTGGCGCTGCTGGTACCGCCTGGCCGTCGCCTACCACGACGCCAGGGACACCCCCAGGGCCCGTCGCACGATGGAACACGCCATCGCCCTCCACGCCGACCGCCCCACCCGGAAACACGAAGAACGACGCGACCCCGCCTGACGCCGGACCCAGGGGCGCGGGGAACTGCGCGAGAACTGGCGCCGACCGGTAGACGGCCGGACCGCCCGGACTGCCGCGCCGCGATGCCGCCCGCCCAGTCACGCAAAGTTTCCTGCCGGCCCCAGCCCCCGGACCCAGGGGCGCGGGGAACTGCGCGAGAACCACTGACGGCCGGTAGACGGCCGGACTGCCCGGACTGCGGCGCCGCGACGCCGCCCGCCCAGCCATGCAAAGTTTCCTGCCGGCCCCAGCCCCCGGACCCAGGGGCGCGGGGAACTGCGCGAGAACCACTGACGGCCGGTAGACGGCCGGACTGCCCGGACTGCGGCGCCGCGATGCCGCCCGCCCAGTCACGCAAAGTTTCCTGCCGGCCCCAGCCCCCGGACCCAGGGGCGCGGGGAACTGCGCGAGAACCACTGATGGCCGGTAGACGGCCGGACTGCCCGGACTGCGGCGCCGCGATGCCGCCCGCCCAGCCATGCAAAGTTTCCTGCCGGCCCCAGCCCCCGGACCCAGGGGCGCGGGGAACTGCGCGAGAACCACTGATGGCCGGTAGACGGCCGGACTGCCCGGACTGCGGCGCCGCGATGCCGCCCGCCCAGTCACGCAAAGTTTCCTGCCGGCCCCAGCCCCCGGACCCAGGGGCGCGGGGAACTGCGCGAGAACCAGCGACCACCGGTAGACGACCACGGCGCCCGACCCACCACTTCCGTGGTCGCCCCCGCCAACCGGCGGCAAGCCACTACCGCCCCCGCCCGCCCCCCTCAACGCGATGCTCCGCGGCCCACGCCTCCAGCACGTCGGCGGCCCGTTCGAACGGCTCGGGCCGGTTGAGGAAGTCGGCGCTGTGGTCGGTCACCAGCGGCCGGAGGGGCTCGCCCTGCCTCGGCTCTATCACGACGGCCTGCCCCTGCACGCTCCTGGGCAGCCCGAGCCACTTCACCGGCTGCTGCACGGTGCGGACCTCGCCGATGTCGCGCCAGCGCAGCGTCCGGGTCCAGAAGAGCCCGACCCGGCGCAGGCCGCGCGGGCTCACCCACAGGCCCATCCGCAGCAGGCGGAGCGCGAAGGTCACGGAGGCGACCGCGCAGAGCGCGGTGACGGTCGCGCCGGTCGGGGGACCGGCGGCGGCGATGATCACGGCCGAGATCAGCAGATAGGCGGCGAGCAGCAATGTGATCGCCGCCCCACCCACCCGCCACGGACCGGGGCGGTAGGGCCGCCGCCAGCTGTCCGGCTGCCCGTGGGGCAACGGCGCGTCAGTCGGGCTGCTCTGCGCGTCGTGCTCGGCGGAGAGAAAAGTCAGGGGCACGGCTCGTCCTCGTTCGTCTCACAAGCACATCACATGACGGGATGAACTCCTGCGAACGGTGAGGCTACCGCGCTCAGCGACTCTCGGCCGCCTCAGGTGCGTCGGGAGCCGTCCGGTCCTCCGGTTCCAGCGCGGGCATGGCCAGAAGCAACGCCCCGACCAGTCCGGATATGAGCACCATCGCGACCAGCGCCCCGCCCAGTATCCGAGCCGCCGAGGGGCGCCGACGCGGCGCCGTGGGCGTTCCCTGGCCGTCCTGCCATCCCTGGTCGCCCCGCCACGTGAACTCGGAGTGATGGAAGTCCACCATCGGAACGCTCCCTTCCTCCATTGGTGTTGCATCTGAAAATATCAAGGGAAGAGTCCACACCTCGAACGATGAGTCCCTTTTGAGACCGGATTCAGGGGACTGTCAGTGGTCCCCCTTAGGGTGGGTGCCGCTCGCACCGCCCCGCCGGAAGGACCGCCGATGACCGACACCCCCCGATTCCGTAGCGACATGACGGTGGAGCTGGTCAAGCACACTGCCTCGGACACCGACGTGCTCTTCGCCGCCCGGGTCTCCACCGCGGGGGAGCGTTCGCTGGAGGAAGTCGGCAGGGACCCCGAGCGTTCGAAGGGGCTGATCAACTACCTGCTCCGCGACCGGCACGGCAGCCCGTTCGAGCACAACTCGATGACCTTCCTGGTCAGCGCGCCGATCTTCGTCTTCCGCGAGTTCCACCGCCACCGCGTCGGCTGGTCGTACAACGAGGAGTCCGGCCGGTACCGGGAGCTGGCCCCGGTCTTCTACGTGCCGGACGAGCGCCGTCCGCTGGTGCAGCGGGGCCGCCCGGGCAAGTACGAGTTCGTCGCCGGATCGGCCGAGCAGCACGCCCTGGTCGGCAAGGTCCTGGAGGACTCCTACCGCCAGTCCTACGCCGCGTACCAGGAGCTGCTGGAGGCCGGCGTCGCCCGCGAGGTCGCCAGGGCCGCGCTGCCCGTCGCGCTCTACTCGACGATGTACGCGACGTGCAACGCCCGTTCCCTGATGCACTTCCTGGGTCTGCGGACCAAGGACGAGCGGGCGAGGGTGCCGTCCTTCCCGCAGCGGGAGATCGAGATGGTCGCCGAGCTGATGGAGGCCGAGTGGGCCCGCCTGATGCCGCTGACCCACGCCGCGTTCAACGCCAACGGACGGGTCGCCCCCTGAGCCGGATCACCACTGGAGGTGTCCGTATTGCGACATTTCGCGAAGTTCATCTAGGGTGATTGAACGGGCCCGGCGCTGTTTGAACCCCCGAGCAAGCAGCGCCGGGTTCCACACGTTGCCAGCCCCGATGGGCCACGGCGGCCCGAGCTACGAGTAGCGTGGACACCATGGCTCCGACCTCCACTCCTGACATCCCCTTCGGGCGGATTCTGACCGCCATGGTCACGCCCTTCTCGGGGGATGGATCGCTCGACCTTGAGGGCGCCCAGCGGCTGGCCACCTACCTGGTGGACTCCGGCAACGACGGGCTGATCGTCAACGGGACCACCGGCGAGTCCCCCACCACCACCGACGGTGAGAAAACCGAGCTGGTGCGGGCCGTGGTGGAGGCCGTGGGCGACCGCGCCCACGTGGTCGCCGGCGTCGGTACCAACGACACCCGGCACAGCTGCGAGCTGGCCCGCTTCGCGGAACGAGCCGGAGCCCACGGTCTGCTGACCGTGACCCCCTACTACAACAAGCCCCCGCAGGAGGGCCTGTACCAGCACTTCACCGCCGTCGCGGACGCCACCGAACTGCCGGTGATGCTCTACGACATCCCCGGCCGCAGCGGCGTCCCGATCAACACGGAGACGATGGTCCGGCTCGCCGAGCACCCCAGGATCGTGGCCAACAAGGACGCCAAGGGCGACCTCGGCCGCGCCAGCTGGGCGATCGCCACCACGGGCCTCGCCTGGTACTCGGGCGACGACATGCTCAACCTGCCGCTGCTGTCCGTCGGCGCGGTCGGCCTGGTCTCCGTCGTCGGCCATGTGGTCACGGCCGAGCTGCGCGCCCTCGTCGAGGCCCACACCGGCGGCGACGTCGCCAAGGCCACCGAGATCCACCAGCGCCTGCTCCCGGTCTTCACCGGCATGTTCCGCACCCAGGGAGTGATCACCTCCAAGGGCGCGCTCGCCCTCCTCGGCCTCCCCGGCGGCCCGCTGCGGCTGCCGCTCGTGGGTCTCACGGAGGCCGAGACGGAGCAGCTGAAGAGGGATCTGGCCGCCGGTGGGGTACAGATCTAGTCCGCGTGCCACGCACGCGACGCACACGTTCGCGCACTGTCGCGCACATTGGTGATAACTGAATACCGACCCATGCACACAGTCACGCGCGCCACGTGCCCCCGTCACCGGGCAGTGGCGCGCGTGGTCAGGAGAGTCTCTTGAGTCATCCCCATCCAGAACTCGGCCCACCGCCGAAGCTCCCTGAGGGTGGCCTCCGCGTTACCCCGCTCGGCGGCCTGGGCGAGATCGGCCGCAACATGACCGTTCTTGAGTACGGCGGCCGACTGCTCATCGTCGACTGCGGAGTGCTCTTTCCCGAAGAGGAACAGCCCGGCATCGATCTGATCCTGCCGGACTTCAGCTCCATCCGGGACCGGCTGGACGACATCGAAGGCATCGTGCTCACCCACGGGCACGAGGACCACATCGGTGGCGTCCCCTATCTCCTGCGGGAGAAGCCGGACATCCCACTGATCGGTTCGAAGCTGACGCTCGCCCTCCTGGAGGCCAAGCTCCAGGAACACCGCATCCGCCCCTACACCCTCCAGGTGAAGGAGGGGCATCGGGAGCGCATCGGCCCCTTCGACTGCGAGTTCGTCTCCGTCAACCACTCCATCCCCGACGCCCTGGCCGTCGCCGTCCGCACCCCGGCCGGCATGGTCGTCCACACGGGCGACTTCAAGATGGACCAACTGCCGCTCGACGGTCGCCTCACCGACCTGCGCGCGTTCGCCCGGCTGGGGGAGGAGGGCATCGATCTGCTGCTCTCCGACTCCACCAACGCGGAGGTCCCCGGCTTCGTCGCCCCCGAGCGCGAGATCTCCGGGGTACTGCGCCAGGTCTTCGCGCGCGCCGAGAAGCGGATCATCGTGGCCAGCTTCGCCAGCCACGTCCACCGCATCCAGCAGATCGTGGACGCCGCGCACGAGCACGGCAGACGGATCGCCTTCGTCGGCCGTTCGATGGTCCGCAACATGGGCATCGCCCGCGACCTCGGCTACCTCAGGGTGCCGGCGGGCCTCGTCGTCGACGTCAAGGCGTTGGACGATCTGCCGGAGCACGAGGTGGTGTTGGTCTGCACCGGCTCGCAGGGTGAGCCGATGGCCGCCCTGTCCCGGATGGCCAACCGCGACCACCAGATCCGCATCGTCGAGGGCGACACGGTGATCCTGGCGTCCTCCCTGATCCCGGGGAACGAGAACGCGGTCTACCGCGTGATCAACGGCCTCACCCGCTGGGGCGCCAACGTGGTCCACAAGGGCAACGCGAAGGTCCACGTCTCGGGACACGCCTCGGCCGGCGAGCTGCTGTACTTCTACAACATCTGCCAGCCCAGGAACCTGATGCCGGTCCACGGCGAGTGGCGACACCTGCGTGCCAACGCGGAGTTGGGTGCCATGACGGGCGTCCCCGCCGAGCGCATCGTCATCGCCGAGGACGGCGTGGCGGTCGACCTGGTCGACGGCAAGGCGAGGATCGCGGGCAAGGTCCAGGCCGGCTATGTCTACGTGGACGGCCTCTCCGTCGGCGATGTCACGGAGTCCAGCCTGAAGGACCGTCGCATCCTGGGAGACGAGGGCTTCATCTCGGTGCTCCTGGTGGTCGACACCACTACCGGAAAGATCGTCAGCGGGCCGAGCATCCACTCCCGCGGCTCCGGCATCGAGGACTCGGACTTCGCCACGGTCATCCCGAAGATCAACGAGGTCCTGGCCCGTTCGGCCCAGGACGGCGTCGTCGAGGCCCACCAGATCCAGCAGTTGGTGCGGCGCACGGTGGGCAAGTGGGTCTCCGACACCTACCGGCGCAGGCCGATGATCATGCCCGTGGTCATGGAGGTCTAGCTCCCATCTCCCGGTGGAGCGCCCGGATTTGCATCTGGGCGCTCCACTCCAGTACGTTTACGTCATCGCCGCAAGGGGAACCGGGAGCAGCCCAGCTGCTCGGACCGGGCCCGGCGCGGTGAGCAGCGAAGGGAACGCCCGGAGGGCCCTGAGAGGGGTTTGAAGGAAGCGTCCGTTCCTTGAGAACTCAACAGCGTGCCAAAAGTCAATGCCAGATTTTTGAGTTATTTGCGAGGATGTTCGAGCATCT
>NZ_VDGT01000017.1 GCF_006335015.1 Streptomyces sedi | reverse complement strand
CGCGCAGTTCCCCGCGCCCCTGGGGTTGTTGCGGCTTGGACGGTTGTTGTCTGCGGGCCGCCGGCGGGTTGTGTGGGGGCGCGGGGAACTGCGCGGGCAACCGTCCGCCGGGTGGAGGTCGACTACGCGCCGGTCCGGCTAGGACGGTTGTCGTCTGCGGCCCGGCTCGGGTGCACCGCGCAGTTCCCCGCGCCCCTGGGGTTGTTGCGGCTTGGGCCGGTTGTTGTCTGCGGGCCGCCGGCGGGTTGTGTGGGGGCGCGGGGAACTGCGCGGGCAACCGTCCGCCGGGTGGAGGTCGACTACGTACCGGTCCGGCTAGGACGGTTGTCGTCTGCGGCCCGCCACGGATGCGCCGCGCAGTTCCCCGCGCCCCTGGGGGCGTCGCGGCTAGGGCCGGTCGTTGTCCGCGGCCCGTCGAGACGCCTCCTCGTGCAGGAAGCGCACGAACGGCTCACCCGTCAGATACGCGTCGCGCCACCCGTTCTCCCGCAGCGCCGCGCGCCAGGTCTCGCTCTCGTGCAGCGCGTCCAACGCGTCGAGCAGCCCCTCGCGTTGGCCGTCCGTCAGCCCGGGAGGGGCGAGCAGGCCGCGCCAGTTGACGAACTCCCACGCGTAGCCCAGCTCCCGGAACGTCGGCGCGTCCACCCCGGGAACCCGTTCCGCGCCCGTGACCGCCAGCACCCGCAGCTCGCCGGCCGCCAGCGCGTGCCGGTACTCGCTGAGGCCGGTCATGATGGCGTCCACCTCGCCGCTCAGCAGCGCGCCGAGCAGCGCGCCGCCCCCGTCGTAGCGGGCGTTCCGCCCCGCCTCGGGGGCGAGCCCGGCGGCCCGGACGGCCTCGCGCCACGCCAGGTGGTCGGGGCCGCCGACATGGGAGCCGATGCCGGTGGTGACCTCGCCGGCCTCCCAGCCGGCGAGCAGCGTCTCCACCGAGTCCAGCGGCGAGTCCGTGGGGACGATCAGCGCCTCCGGCTCCTCGACGAGCCGCGCCAGCGGCTCCGCGTCGCCGACGCCCGGCGCCTCGGGCGTGGCCTGCGCGCTGCCGACCAGGCCCAGGCCCATCAGCAGCACCAGCCGGTCGTTGCCCCGTTCGTGCAGCAGCCGGGAGAGCGCCACGGTGCCCGAGCCGCCGGTGAGGTTGAACGCCTCCGCGTCGGTGATCCCTGCCTCCCGCAGGCTGACGACCAGCGTGCGGCCGGTGACGTCGTAGCCGCTGCCCGCCGTGTTGGGCACCATCACCCGCAGCACGGCCTCCGGTTCGGGGCCGGTGAGGCAGCCCGCGGCCGAGGCGAGGGTCACCAGGACCAGGGCCAGCCGGCCCGTCACCGTTCCCCGCCCGCGCCTCCGCCACGTTCCCTGCCCGTGCCCGTGCCCGTGCAGCCCGCGCCTCCGCCACGTCGTCACCCCGCCCATCCTGCCCGGGCGCGGCGAGCGCGCCCGCCGGGGGGCCTCACCCCACGGGCTCCGCCGCGCGTCGGCGGGCCCGCGCGCGCAGCCGCGTCACCACGGCGAGCACCAGCCCGGCCAGCAGCAGCCCGTAGAGCGCGCGGGTGATGCCGCTGTCGAAGAGCGCCATGACGTCGTTCTCGCTGACCGCCAGCGCGCGCCGCAGCTCCGTCTCCGCCAGCGGGCCGAGGATGACGCCGATCAGCACCGGGGCCAGCGGCAGCCCGTGGCGGCGCATCAGCAGCCCCAGCAGCCCGATCGCCAGGACCAGCACCAGGTCGAACGTCGAGGCGCCCGTCGCGTAGACGCCGAGGCCGCAGCAGACGGTGATGCCGGCGTACAGGTGGTGCCGGGGGATCAGCAGCAGCTTCGCCCACAGCGGGGCGAACGGCAGGTTGAGTATCAGCAGCACCACGATGCCCAGGAACAGCGAGGCCAGCAGCGTCCACACCAGGTCCGCGTTCCGTTCGAAGAGCAGCGGCCCCGGCTGCATTCCGTACTGCTGGAACCCGGCCAGCATGATCGCCGCCGTCGCCGACGTCGGCAGCCCGAGCGCCAGCAGCGCGCCCATCGCGCTGCCCGCCGTGGCGCTGCCGGCCGCCTCGGGGCCGGCCACGCCCTGGATCGCGCCGCGCCCGAACCGGGGCCGCGCGCGCCGCCGGTCCAGCCGCCGCTCGGCGCTGTAGGCGAGGAACGTCGGCATCTCCGAGCCTCCGACGGGGATCACCCCGAACGGGACGCCGAAGCCGGTGCCGCGCAGCCACGCCGGCCAGGCCAGCCTGACGTCGGCGCGGGAGAGCCAGGGCCGCCCGACGACGGCGGGTGCCGTGACCGCGCCCCGCCGGCCCCGCGCGGCGACGTGCAGCACCTCGCCGAGCGCCAGCAGCCCGACGGTGATCACCACGATCGCGATGCCGTCGAACAGCTGCGTCTGGTCCAGCGTGAACCGCGTCGCGCCCGAGGTCGGGTCGACGCCGACCAGCGCCAGGGAGAGTCCGATGGCGAGTGAGACACAGCCCTTCACGGGGGAGTCCGCGACGATGGTGGCCGTCGCGGCGAAGGCGAAGACCGCCAGCGCGAAGTACTCCGCGGGGCCGAACAGCGCCGCCCAGTCGACCAGTCGGGGGGCGAGGAAGACCATCAGCGTGGTGGCGATCAGCCCGCCGGTGAACGCCCCGATCGCGGCGGTCGCCAGCGCCTGCGGCGCCCGGCCGGCCAGCGCCATCCGGTGCCCCTCGATGGAAGCGGCGATGGCCGAGCTGTTCCCCGGCGTGTTGAGCAGGATGCCGGCGGTGGAGTCGCCGAACAGCCCGCCGTAGTAGACGCCGGCGAACATGATGAACGCCCCCGTCGGGTCGAGGCCGAACGTCACCGGCAGCAGCAGCGCCACCGCCATCGCCGACCCGAGCCCCGGCAGCACGCCGACGGCCGTGCCCAGCACCGCGCCGACGAGGAGCAGCAGCAGGTTCAGCGGCGTCAGCGCCTGCGCGAACCCGTCGCCCAGCAGCGAGAACGTGTCCATCAGAACGCTCCTTCCAGCACGCCGGCCGGCAGCGCCAGCCCGAGGCCGGCGGAGAACGCCAGCTGGAACGCGGCCGACACCGACAGCGCCACCCCCGCGTCGAACAGCGGGCGTCGGCCGCCCAGCGCGTAGCCCGTTCCCCAGAACAGCAGCGCCGCCGACAGCAGCCAGCCGAGCGGCGACAGCAGCGCCGTGAACGCCAGGAACGACGCCACCACGACGCCCACCGCGCGCCAGTCCGTCTCCTCGCCGTGCGCCGACCGCTCCGGCGCGCGCACCCCGGCGCCCGCCGTCGCGCGCGCCACCTGGGCGGCCATCAGCGCGGCCAGCACGAAGGTCAGCACGGTGACGATGACCGGCACGAAACGGGGGCCGGGCGAACCGGAGTTCTCCGGCACGTCCATCGTGGCCGTGCCGTGCGCGAGAAACGCCCCCAGCGCCAGCAGCAGCGCCACGACGGCCCAGTCGCCCCGGCTCGCGGCGGCCTCCGCGCCGCCCGGCGGCGCCGGCTCCGGCGGCTCGCCGCCCAGCCCGCCGGCGTCCTGCTCCACGGTGCCGCTCACAGTCCCAACTCCTCGATGATCTCGTGCACGCGACCGGTCTCGTCCGCGAGGAACGCCTCGAACTCGTCGCCGGTCATGAAGCTGTCCGCCCACCGGTTGCGTTCCAACGTGTCCGCCCACTCGGGGGAGCGCGCCAACTCGGTCGCGATCTCCTCCAGTTCGGCGCGCTGCTCCTCGTTCACGCCCGGAGGGGCCAGCAGCCCGCGCCAGTTGGGCAGCGAGACGTCGTAGCCCTGCTCGACGAACGTGGGCACGTCGATGCCGTCCACGGGGTCGTCGGCCGAGAGCGCCAGCGCCCGCATCCTGCCGGCCTCGATCTGGTCGGAGAAGTCGTTGTAGCCGCTCACGCCGGCCACCACCGTGTGCGACAGCAGCGAGGTGGTCACCTCGCCGCCGCCCGGATAGGCGATGTAGTTGAGCTGCTCCGGGTCGATCCCGGCCTCCCGCGCCAGCAGCCCCGCGATCAGGTGGTCCGTTCCCCCGATGGAGCCGCCGCCGATGGCCGTCCCGTGCGGGTCCTGGCGCCACGCGTCGAGGAGGTCCTCCAGCGTCCGGTACGGCGAGTCGGCGGGGACCACCACGGCGCCGTAGTCGTCGGCGAGCCGCGCGATCGGCGTCACGTCCTCGAACGTGGTGCCGTTACCCGACAGCTCGATCCCGCCGACCATCACCGCGCCGGTGATCATCATCAGCGAGCTCTCGCCGCCGCGCTGTGCGATCTGGCTCAGCCCGATGGTGCCCGCGGCGCCCGGCACGTTGACTACCTCGACGTTGTTGACGATCGCCGCGCCGCGCAGGGCCTGTTGGGACTCGCGGGCGGCCAGGTCCCAGCCGCCACCGGGCGCGGCCGGCGCCATCAGCGTCAGATGGGTTCTGGCGCCGCCGCCGGAGTCTCCGCTGCCGGCGTCCCAGACCGCCAGTGAGACGAGGAGGGAGACGACGGCCGCGTAGGCTACCCTGCCCAGCGTTCGCCGGCGCGGGTCAGGTCGCTTGGTGAACATGACGGTTCATCGTGGTGGCGCCGTCGGGCGCTGTCAGCAGCCGTGCGCGTTGTTGACGGTTGCGCTGGTTGTGGTCGTTGTGCTCACGGGCCGTTCCCCTCGCGCCGCGGGCGGGGGAGCGCCCGGCGGAAGGGGAGGGGCGATGCGCGGACGCGCACCCGGGCTGCCCAGGCTCACTCTCGCCGGGCGGTTCCTCGTGCTCCAACTCGGCCTGATCGTCGTCGTTCTGGTCGTGGTCGCCGCCGTCTCCATCGCCCAGGCCGACCGCGACCTGCGGCGCAGCGAGAGCGGGCGGCTGCTGGGCGTGGCCGAGTCGGTCGCCTCCCAGGAGGCGGTGCGCGTGGGCCTCACCGACGTGGCCAGGCGCGGCATCCTGGAGGCCACGGCCGAGCACGCCAGGGGCGTCTCCGGCGCCTCGTCCGTGGAGATCGCCGGCCTCGACCGCAGGGTGCTGACCTCGGCCGACCCCCGCCGGGTGGGCGACGGCGTCGCGCCCGACGACAGCCCGGTCTTCCGAGGCCGCTCCTGGACGGGCACCACGACCACGGAGGAACGCACCTCGGTCGCCGCCCACGTCCCCGTTTTCGCCGAGGACGGACGCCAGTTGGGCGCCGTCGTCGTCGCCAGCGAGGCGCCGAGCCCGACCGAGCGGGTCACCGCCGCCGTTCCCGACCTGGCGCTCTATGTCTCGGTCGCCAGCCTGCTGGGCGCCGCCGGCTCGGTGCTGCTGGCCCGCCGCATCAAGCGGCAGACGCTGGGCCTGGAACCGGGCGAGATCACCAGCCTGGTGGAGCACCGCGAGGCCATGCTCCACGGCATCAGGGAAGGCGTGCTGGGCCTGGACGGGCAGGGCCGGATCTCCCTGGCCAACGACAGCGCCCGCGCGCTGCTGCGGCTGCCCGCCGACGCCGACGGGCGCGCCCTGGCCGAACTGCCCGTCGAGGCCGGGCTGCACGACGTGCTGACCGGTAGGACCACTGGTCACGACCAGCACGACCAGGTGGTCTTTACCGGTGAGCGGGTGCTCACCCTCAACCGCAGACCACTGGTCACCCGCGGCCAGTCCGCCGGTTCCGTGACCACGATGCGCGACCTGACCGAACTGGCCTCCCTCCAACAGCAGTTGGCGGCCACCCGCAGTGTCACCGACACCCTGCGCGCCCAGGCTCACCAGTTCTCCAACCACCTCCATGTCATCGCCGGACTGGTCGAGCTGGGCGAGTTCCCCGAGGTGACCCGCTATGTGCGGGGGGTCAGCGGCGCACACGCGGAGCGCACGTCCGAGGTGCTGACCCGCGTCGCGGACCCCTCGCTCGCCGCGCTGCTCATCGCCAAGTCCAGCCTGGCCGCCGAGCAGGGCGCCACGCTCCGCGTCACCGAACGCAGCAGCCTCGGCCCGGTCCCCGAGGCGCTCTCCGCCGACCTCGTCACCGTCACGGGGAACCTCGTCGACAACGCGCTCGACGCGGTGCGCGGTCGCCCCGACCCCTGGGTGGAGGTCGAGGCCACGGTCGGCGCCGCCGACGACCGCCCCGAGGTGACGCTGCGCGTCACCGACTCCGGACCCGGCGTACCCGCCGACCTCGTCGACGAGGTCTTCCGCCAGGGCTTTACCACCAAGCCCGCCAGGGACGCCGCCGGACGCGGCCTCGGGCTGGCCATCACCCGGCTGGTGTGCGCCCGAAGGGGCGGCGGGGTGACCGTGTCGGGCGCCGAGTTCACCGCCCGGCTCCCGTGGGACGGCAGGGCCGCACGCGCCGGAACGTCGGGAGAGGGGGAACGGGACGGATGATCAGCGTGCTGGTCGTGGACGACGACTTCATGGTGGCGAGGCTCCACCGCAAGCTGGTGGAGCGCACCCCCGGCTTCACCGCCGCGGGCGAGGCCCACTCCGGCGCCGAGGCCCTCAGCGCGGTCGCCCGGCTCCGCCCCGACCTGGTGCTGCTCGACCTCTATCTGCCCGACCTCTCGGGGCTTGAGGTGCTGCGCCGGCTGCGCGCCGCCGACGACACCGCGGGCGCCGAGCCCGACGTGCTGGTGGTGACGGCGGCCCGCGAGGTGGACTCCGTGCGCGGCGCCCTGCGCGGCGGCGCGGTGCACTACCTCATCAAGCCGTTCGACGGCCCGGTGCTCCAGGAGCGTCTGCGCGACTACGCGCGCCGCCGGGGCCAGTTGGCGGCGCTCGACGCCCCAGGCCAGGACGACGTGGACCGGGTCTTCGGCGCGGCCTCCGTCTCCCGGCTGCCCAAGGGCCTCAGCCGCGAGTCCGCGGCCCTCGTCCGCCGCGCGCTGGCGGAGGCCGGGGGCGACCTGTCGGCCTCCGAGTGCGCCGAACGCAGCGGGCTCTCCCGCGCCAGCGCCCGCCGCTACCTGGAGTACTGGGTCAGCACCGGCCGCGCCGGGGTCTCCCTGCGCTACGGCGCCACCGGCCGCCCCGAACGCCGCTTCCACTGGTCGGGCGGCTGACCACGGGCCCCACCGGCCCGTCCACCGCCCCACCGGCCGTCCGCCGGCGCGCGTCGCCCGCCCCGTAAGCTGGCCCGGCGGAGCACCGGCGCCCCGCGCCGACCCGTTCCGCGCCCGACCCGCGACCTTCCGGGCGCCGCCCCGCGTCAAGGAGCCCTCACCCTCGATGTCTGACCACCCCGCCTATCCCGTCGGGCTGCGCCTCGCCGGCCGCCGTGTGCTGGTCATCGGCGGCGGCGCCGTCGCCCAGCGGCGGCTGCCGGCGCTGCTCGCCGCCGGAGCCGAAGTGACCCTCGTCGCCCCCGAGACGACCCCGTCCGTCGAGGCCATGGCCGAGGCCGGCGAACTGCGCTGGGAACGGCGCGGCTACCGCGCCGGCGACGTCGAGGGCGCCTGGTACCTGCTGATCGCCACCGACGACCCCGAGGTCAACGCCGCGGCCTCCGCCGAGGCCGAACGGCTCCGCGTCTGGTCCGTCCGCAGCGACGACGCCGAGGCCGCCACCGCCTGGACCCCCGCGACCGGCCGCAGCGACGGCGTCACCGTCGCCGTGCTCACCGGCCGCGACCCCCGCCGTTCCGCCGCCGTCCGCGACGCCGTCGTGGAGGGGCTGCGCGAGGGCACCCTCGCCGCGCCCCGGCACCGCGACCGGGCGCCGGGCGTCGCGCTGGTCGGCGGCGGCCCCGGCGACCCCGACCTGATCACGGTCCGCGGCCGGCGGCTGCTGGCCGAGGCGGACGTGGTGATCGCCGACCGGCTCGGGCCGCGCGACCTCCTCGACGAACTCCCGCCCGCCGTCGAGGTGATCGACGCGGCCAAGATCCCCTACGGCCGCGCCATGGCGCAGGAGGCGATCAACGCCGCGCTCGTCACGCACGCGAAGGCGGGCAGGTCCGTGGTGCGGCTCAAGGGCGGCGACCCCTATGTCTTCGGCCGCGGCAGGGAGGAGGCGCAGGCGCTGGCCGAGGCCGGCGTCCCCTTCACCGTGGTGCCGGGCGTCACCAGCGCCATCTCCGTCCCGGCCGCCGCGGGGGTGCCCGTCACCCACCGGGGGGTGGCACACGAGTTCACCGTGGTCAGCGGCCATCTCGCGCCGGACGACCCGCGTTCCCTCGTCGACTGGCCGGCGCTCGCCCGACTGCGCGGCACCCTGGTGCTGCTGATGGCGGTGGAACGGATGGCCGCCATCGCCGAGACGCTGCTCGCCCACGGGCGGGATCCGGAGACACCCGTCGCGGTGATCCAGGAGGGCACCACCCCCGCCGAGCGCCGCGCGGACGCCACGTTGGCCACCGTCGCGGAACGGATCGCCGAGGCGGGCATCCGCCCGCCGGCCGTCGTCGTGGTCGGCGACGTGGTGGCCGTCCCGTGAACGCGCCCGACGTGACGGGGCGGCTGACCCCCGTCGAGGACCCCGCCGACCCCCGCCTCGCCGACTACGCCGGGCTGACCGACGTGGCGCTGCGCCGCCGCCTGGAACCCGCAGGGGGGCTGTTCATGGCGGAGGGCGAGAAGGTCATCCGCCGCGCGCTGGACGCCGGCCACCCGATGCGTTCGATGCTGCTCACCCCGCGCTGGGTCGAGACGATGAGCGACCTGATCACCCGCACCGAGGCCCCCGTCCACGTCGTCAGCCCCGAACTGGCCGAGGCCGTCACCGGCTACCACGTGCACCGGGGCGCCCTGGCCGCCATGGGTCGACTGCCGCTGCCGGAGGCGGGCACGCTGCTGTCGGGCGCGCGGCGGGTGGTGGTGCTCGAAGCGGTCAACGACCACACCAACATCGGCGCGGTCTTCCGCAGCGCCGCCGCCCTCGGCATGGACGCGGTGCTGCTCTCGCCGGACTGCGCCGACCCGCTCTACCGCCGCTCGGTGAAGGTGTCGATGGGCGCGGTCTTCTCCCTGCCGTACGCCCGGCTGACCGGCTGGCCCGCCGGGCTGGCGACGGTCGCCGACGCCGGGTTCCGCCTGCTGGCCCTCACCCCCGACCCGGCCGCCGCCGACCTCGCGGAGGCCGTCGCCGACGCCGGCGGCGGCCGGCTGGCCCTGATGCTCGGCGCGGAGGGCGACGGCCTCACGGAGCGCGCGATGCGCGCGTCCCACGAACGGGTCCGCATCCCGATGGCGCACGGCATCGACTCCCTCAACGTCGCCGCCGCGGCGGCGGTCGCCTGCTACGCCCTCGGCTCCACCGCCTGAGCCCCCGCCCCGGGCGGCCTGGAGGGGCGCGGGGAACTGCGCGGTGCATGTGTGGCGGGGGTTGGTCGACGACGGTGCTGCGCTGGCTGGGCGGGTTGTCGTCCTCGCCCCGGCGGCGGGTTTCTCGCACCTCCGCACGGCCGGTGGCGGCCTGGAGGGGCGCGGGGAACTGCGCGGTGTATGTGTGGCGGGCCATGGTCGACGACGGCGCCGCGCTGGCTGGGCGGGTTGTCGTCCTCGCCCCGGCGGCGCATCAGCGGCGGGCCGCGGTCGACGACGGCGCCGAGCCGCCGCCCGGCTGAGTGGTCGCCCCGGCACAGACACACAGAACCGGCCCGCAGACGACAACGAAGCCGAAACCCCCAAGAACGGTAGTCGCACCCCAAAACCGCCGGAGGCTACAGCGGTCCCTGGCACCCCTGCGCGAGGGTGATGCCCAGCGCCACCACCAGCGTCACCGTGACGAAGACGAAGACCCGCTGCCGCAGCAGCCGTTGGTCCGCGGCCCGCCGCGCCGCCGAGGGGCCGGGCCTGCGACCGCCCCGGGCCGAAGGCCGCTCGCGTGTCCTTTCCCGACCGCTGCCGCCGCCACTCCCCGCCGGCGGTGCCTCCGCGTCCGCCGCCGCCGGGACGGCGACCCGCTGCCGGCGGGCCGGCTGCGGCACGCCCCGGGCCTCCCGCGCCGCGATCTCCTTCAGCCGCAGCGACAGCCGCATCGTGCTGGGCCGCTCCTCGGGCGCCTTGTCCAGACAGGTCCGCAGCAGCGGCGCCAACGCGGCGGGCACGCCGTCCAGTTGCGGCTCCTCGTGCACCACCCGGTAGAGCATGACCTCCGAACTGCCCTGTCCGAACGGCGAGTCGCCCAGCGCGGCATACGCCAGCGTGGCGCCGAGCGAGAAGACGTCGCTGGCCGGCGTCACCCCCTGCCCCCGCACCTGCTCGGGCGCGAGGAAGCCGGGCGAGCCGACGGCCGTCCCGACGTGGGTGAGGGTGCTCGCCCCGGTGGACCAGGCGATCCCGAAGTCGATGATCCTCGGGCCCTTGGGGGAGAGCAGGATGTTGGACGGCTTGAGATCGCGGTGCACGACGCCCGCCTCGTGGACCGCGACCAGCCCCTCGGCGAGCGCGGCGCCGATCGCCGCCGTCTCGGCGGCCGACAGCGGGCCGTGCTCCAGCACCCTGTCGTGGAGCGAGGGACCCGGCACGTACTGGGTGGCGAACCACGGCCTGCTGGCCTCCAGGTCGGCCGCCACCAGCCGGGCGGTGCAGCCGCCCCTGATGCGTCGGGCCGCCGAGACCTCGCGGGCGAACCGGGAGCGGAACTCCTGGTCCTCCGAGAGGTCGGGCCTGATGACCTTGAGTGCGACCCGCTGCCCCCGACGGTCCGAACCGAGATAGACGACTCCCATGCCGCCGGCGCCCAGCCGTCGGTGCAGACGGAAGGTCCCAACGACTCGCGGGTCCTCGCGCCGGAGCCGCATCATCGCCATGTCCACCTCGCTGCCCGGTGCTTGTGATGGCCTCAGCTTACGGACTGTGCGCCCGCATCGGGGAAAGGCCCGCGCGCGCCACGGTGACGTTCCCCGGCACCACGGTGACGTTCGCCGCCCGGTGGTGACGCCTTCCCGAGGGGTCGGTGACGTTGCGCGCACCCCTGGGGGCAAACCCTCGTCCCCTCGCGGGGCTTGTCCACCCTGAGGAGTAGGAGAGGAGCCGGGCCGTCATCCTGGGGGAGGCCCGAGGTCGGTACGCCGGGTTGACGTACCGGGGGCGGCCCGCTGCCTAGAGTTGAGGTGCAGCGGCGGACGTGGCCCGTCCCCCGAGGTCAACTGTCCGCCGCTGACCAACAGACGGACTGGAGTGCGGAGATGACACGCATGAGCGCGGCAGAGCGGGCCCCCCACCCGACCACCGACAGGCGGCACCCTCTGGTGGCGGCTGCGATGGTGCTGCCGCTGGCGTTCGCTCTCGCTTTCATGACGGGCGGCATCGACGCCGTCGTCACCCAGGCGTCGTCCGTGGCCGGCACACTGGGGCGCTGAGCGGCGCCCCGGACCCGGGAGAGCGGCCCGGGTCGGGGACACCGGCACACCACCCCGTGGGGACGGGGAGACGGACGGCATTGTGCCCGGGCGGCTGGGGAGCCGCCCGGGCACCTTTGTCTTCTTACAGCGTCTCGCTCACCCGCCCACCGGGCGACGTCACCGCCTCGGGGGGCTCTCCTCCTCAGGGATGAGGGGACGGGAGACGTGTGGACGGGGAACGCCCGAGGGCCCGGAAGCGGTGGGCTTCCGGGCCCTCGGGCCTTGACGCTGGTGCGCGATACTGGGATTGAACCAGTGACCTCTTCCGTGTCAGGGAAGCGCTCTCCCGCTGAGCTAATCGCGCGGGTGGGTCCTCACGGACCCAGTGGACGATACTGGGATTGAACCAGTGACCTCTTCCGTGTCAGGGAAGCGCTCTCCCGCTGAGCTAATCGTCCGAGGTGGAGACGGGATTTGAACCCGTGTAGACGGCTTTGCAGGCCGTTGCCTCGCCTCTCGGCCACTCCACCGAATGAGGGCAACCGCCCTCTTCGAGCGGACGACGAGATTCGAACTCGCGACCTCCACCTTGGCAAGGTGATGCTCTACCAACTGAGCTACGTCCGCAGATGTCCTCCGGGCCCTTGGCCTGCGACCCGGCGACGTCATGAACTCTAGCGGATTCGCCCGCCAGCTCAAACTCACCTTCCGGACGGCCCCCTCGTAGACTCGCGCAGGTGTACGAACACCCTCCGCTCGCCCGCTTCGGCGGAATGCTCGCGACCGACCTCGTGGACGTCACCGACGACCCGGCGGCGCTGGACTCCGAGGGCTGGTGGGCGGTGGTGGCCGGCTTCGAAGGGCGGCTGGTCTGCGCCCGGTTCGCCACCCTGCGCACCGCCCCCGCCGCGCGCCCGTCCGCGCGCTGGCGCGGCCCCGACCCGGCGGACTGGGCCAGCTCGCTCGACCGTGACGCCTATGTGGCCGGCGTCGCCGCCGTCCACGACCGGATCGCGGCCGGCGAGGTCTACCAGGTCAACCTCTGCCGGGTGTTGTCCGCGCCGCTGCCCGAGCCGGCCGCCGACATCGACGCGTTGCGCGCCCATCTCGCCACGCGCCATCCCGCGCGTTACGCGGGGAGCGTGCGCCTCCCGGCGCACGGCGTCGAGGTCGCGACCGCCTCGCCCGAGCTGTATCTCCGCCGCGACGGCGCGCTGGTGGAGTCGGGGCCCATCAAGGGCACGGCCCGCACCGCCGAGCTGCTGCTGCCCAAGGACCGTGCGGAGAACGTGATGATCGTCGACCTGGTCCGCAACGACCTGGGCGCGGTCTGCGCCCCCGGAACGGTCGCCGTTCCCCAGCTCTGCGGCCCCGAGGAGTACCCGGGGCTGGTGCATCTGGTCTCCCGGGTGACCGGCCGGCTCGCGGAGGGCGCCGGCTGGCCCGAGCTGCTGGCCCACACCTTTCCGCCCGGCTCCGTCACCGGAGCCCCCAAGTCCAGCGCGCTGCGCGCCATCGCCGCCCTGGAGACCGCGCCGCGCGGCCCCTACTGCGGCGGCGTGGGCTGGGTCGACGCCGACCAGGGCGTCGGCGAGCTGGCCGTGGCCATCCGCACGTTCTGGATCGACCGCGCCGGCCCCGACGAGGGCCCCCGGCTGTGCTTCGGCGCCGGCGCCGGCATCACCTGGGACTCCGACCCGGCCGGCGAGTGGGCGGAGACGGTGCTCAAGGCGGAGCGGCTCCTTCGGGTAGCGTCGGTGCGGGGGGAGCGGGAAGAAGCCAACGCGAGGTGAGGAAGCCGCCATGACGCTGATCTGGCTGGACGGCGAGTTGCGGGACGCGGACAGCGCGCGGGTCTCCGTCTTCGACCACGGACTGACCGTCGGCGACGGGGTGTTCGAGACGTTGAAGACCGAGGAGGGCCGCCCGTTCGCGCTCCGCCGCCATCTGGACCGGCTCGCCTCCTCGGCCGCCGGTCTCGGCCTGCCCGACCCCGACCGGGACGAGGTGCGGCGCGCGATCGACGCGGTGCTGGGCGCCGTTCCGCTGGCGCGCGGCCGGCTGCGGATCACCTACACCGGCGGCCACTCCCCGCTCGGCTCCGACCGGGGCGACGCCCGGCCCACGCTGGTCGTCGCGCACGCGGAGGCCAAGGCACCGCCGGAGACCACCGCCGTGATCACCGTGCCCTGGACGAGGAACGAGCGCGGCGCCCTCACCGGTCTGAAGACCACCTCCTACGCCGAGAACGTCCTCGCCCTCGCCCGCGCCCGCCAAAAGGCCGCATCCGAGGCCCTGTTCGGGAACAACGCGGGCCAGCTCTGCGAGGGCACCGGCACCAATGTCTTCGTCGTGCTGGACGGCGTCCTCCACACCCCGCCGCTCTCCTCCGGCTGCCTGCCGGGCGTGACCAGGGCCCTGGTCGTCGAGTGGCTGGGCGCCAAGGAGACCGAGCTGCCGATGGACAGCCTGGAACGCGCCGAGGAGGTCTTCCTGACCTCCAGCACCCGCGACGTCCAGGCCGTGCGCCGGGTCGACGGCCGCGAGATCCCCGGCGCCCCCGGGCCGGTCACCGCGGAGGCGCTGCGCGTCTTCCGCGCCCGCGCGGCCGACGACCAGGACCCGTGAGCCCCGGCCCCTGAGCCCCGTCGCCTGAGCCGCCGACGGCCCGCGCGGTGGCCGGGGAGTAACGCCCCGTCGCTGGGTAGACATCCGGCGATGACCACCACGCTGCGCCCCACGGGCCCCGAGGAACGCACCGCCGACGGCGGCCGTGCCCGCGCCTTCGCGATCACGGTCAACGGCCGCCCGGTGGGCGGCCTCACGCTCAGCACCGACGCCCGCTTCGGGCACCACGCGGGCCGGCTGACCGACCTCGCCGTGCTGCCGGCGGAGCGCGGACGCGGACGCGGCACGGTCGCCGCGCTCGCGGCCGAGGAGGTGCTGCGCTCCTGGGGCTGCGGCCAGGCCGATGTCACCGTTCCCGACGCCTCGCCCGGCGCGCTGCGGCTGGCCAACTCCCTCGGCTACACCGCGCGTTGGCGCACCCTCGGCAAGGAGCTCGCCGACCCGCCGCCACCGGCGCCCGAGGGGAGCGTGCCCCGTCCGTTGACCGAGGCCGAGTTCCACCCCTGGCTGGCCGCCGAACGCGCCTCCTACGCGGGCTCCTGGACCGAGCGCGGACTGCCGCCCGAACGCGCCGCCCTCCGCGCCAACGCCGCCACGGCCGCCGCCCTCCCCGAGGGGTTGGCGACCCCCGGCGTGCTGGTGCGGGTGCTGGACCACGACGGGGTGCGCGTCGGCAGCTGCTGGCTGACCAGGACGGGGGAGGGGGCCGAGGGCGACCCGGCGGTGATGGGCGTCAGTGTCGCCCCCGAGCACCGCGGCCTCGGGCACGGCCACACGCTGCTGGCCCACGCCGAACGCCTCGCCGCCGAGCGCGGCGCCAAGCGCCTCGTGGCCCACGCCTTCGCCGGCAACCTCCCGGCCACCCGGCTGGCCGCCTCCCTCGGCTACCGGCCGCTGCGCCACCATCTGAGCAAGCCGCTGCTGTGACCCCCGGCGGGCCGGTCAGCCGGCGGCGACCAGGCGCTCGACGATCCCGGCGATCCGCTCCGCCAGCCCCTCCTGCGATGTCCCGCCGTCCAGCCGCTGCCCGTCGATCAGATAGGTCGGCGTGCCCGTCACGCCCAGCGCCTTCCCCTCGGCGTGGTCGGCGTCCACCTGCAACAGATGCCGGCCGTCGATCAGCGCCGTCTCGAACTCCTCGGCGTCGAGGCCCAGTTCGCCCGCGAGCTCCAGCAGCACCGGCTCCCCGCGCCGCCCCAGCTCGACCGTCCTGCCCAGCAGCGCCGTCCAGTAGTCGTCGCCCCTGCCCTGGGCGAACGCCTCCTCCGCCGCCTGCGCCGCCGCCAGCGCGTGCTGGTGGCCTGGCAGCGGGAAGT
Organism: Streptomyces sedi; assembly: GCF_006335015.1. Classification (GTDB taxonomy): domain Bacteria; phylum Actinomycetota; class Actinomycetes; order Streptomycetales; family Streptomycetaceae; genus Streptomyces; species Streptomyces sedi. Next base: position 128,225 of record NZ_VDGT01000017.1, on the reverse strand, counting down.
GCCGCCGTCTGATCTCCAGCGCCGCGCCGAACCGCTCGCCCAGCGCGCTCAGATCACCCTCCGCCCGGCGACAGTCCGGACACTGAAGGTCACACCACACCTCAAGAACGGCCTGACCGCTCGTCTCGTTCATGGCGGTCAGTCTCGCATCCGCCACCGACAACCCCGAGATCTCCCTGATCCGCCCCCCTGAAGCTGGCCCCGGGAGGATCCGTTGGGCACGATGGAAAGATGTTGACTGGCACCGTATGCACTCTGCTGTCCGTCGCCGGACTGGGGCTCTCGCTGCTGGTGGCCAAGCGCCGCCGGTACGCCACCGCGATGCGGCTGGCGGCGGTGTCGCTGGTGCCGGTCGGCCTCGCGATGACGGGCATCCTCCGCCTGATCATCAACATGACCTTCAACCCCGTCGCCTGGGTCGGCGTCGGCGTGCTCGGCTTCGCGGTGCTGCTCTTCCTCTGCGCCCGCTTCGCCGACCGCGACCGCGACCAGGCTCCCGCCCCCGCCGCCGCCGAGCCCGGCACCCCGCCGGTCAGCTCCCGGGGCGCGGGCACCCCGGCCCTGCCGGCCACCGGCCGCAAGGGCAAGCAGGCCGCCGGCGGCGCCGACGACTTCTCCGACATCGAGGCGATCCTCAAGAAGCACGGCATCTGACGGCCCGGGCCCTAGCACGAGGGCCACCGCCCGCGCCGGGACAACGGCGCATTGTCGCGCGAACGAGACCCCCCCGATCGCCGCGCCGGCCGGAGCTGCGCCATGATCACGGCGTCATGCCCCACATCACCAGGGAGCACGCTCCCGAACGCCCAGCCCCCGCCCCCGCGCCCCTCCGCGTCGAGGCGCCGCCCGAGCAGCCGACCGGTGAGCCGAAGGGCTGTCTCTTCGCTGTCTCCCAACCCCCGCTGATGCTCTTCCTCGCCGTCATCTGCACCCTGCTGCTGGTCGCCGGCGTCCACGACCAGTTCTGGCTCTGAGGCCCGGGGCCACGGGCGCGGCGCGGGGGACCGCGCCCACGCGGAACGGCGCCGCCGCGATGGGTGTTCCGCGACGGCGTCGTGGTGGGGGAGCCGGTCCCGCACCGTCGCCCCGAGTTCAGACGGTGGAGGGACCGGCGGGTCGTCAGCTCTCCGCGAGGATGTGGGAGAGCTCCGTGTCCAGATCGAAGTGTCGGTCCTCCGTGCCCGGGGGCACGGCCGCGTCGGTCCGCTTGAGGAACGACTCCAGGGCCCGGGCCGGGGCCTCAAGCAACGCCTCTCCCTCGGGAGAGCTGAGGGCGATGCAGACCACCCCCTGCCCGTGGCTGCGGGAGGGCCAGACCCGTACGTCGCCCGTTCCCGTCGGCCTCTGCAGCCCTTCGGCCAACAGATCGCGGGCGAATACCCATTCGACGGTTTCTTCGGCTCCGGTGTGAAATGTGGCGTGTACGGCGTAGGGGTCCGCCGTGTCATACCGCAGCCCCGCGGGTACAGGAAGTGAGGACTCGCTCGACACAACGAGGCGCAGGTGCAGCTCGCAGCTGACCGTGGTGTTCATAAGCGCCAGGGCCTTTCGCTCAGTGTGCGCTCGGGGATTCGCACGTCGGCCAAATCGAGATGCCACATACCCGCCGGTTGTAAACCGGTCTGCCCGCATTGCTCCCATTAAGGTCATTCGAATGGTCGAGCCGGTGACGGGGGTACATGCCTAGAGTGACGAACATGTCTCATGGGTGGTGGAGTCGCTATCAATTCGGTGGTGTCTGGCGTGTCGCCGCACCGGCCGGCGACGTGTTCACGGTGCTGAACGAGCCGGCGGACTATCCCCGCTGGTGGCCGGAGATCCGCGAGGTGGTCCGCACGGGGGAGGAGAGCGGCACGGCGCGCTTCCGTTCGTTCCTCCCGTACGAGCTGCGCGTCGGGGTGCGCGCGGGGGAGCGGGACGAGGCGAACGGGCGGCTGGAGATCCGGCTCTCGGGGGACCTGGAGGGGTGGCTGTGCTGGTCGCTCTTCCCGCAGGGGCGCGGGACGCTGGTCGTCCACGCCCAGGACTGCGTGGTCACCGGCGGCCTGCCGCTGCGGCTGGGGCCCCTGGCCAGGCCCGCGTTCCGCGCCAACCACGCGGCGATGATGCGTTCGGGGGAGCGGGGGCTGCGGGCCTGGGCCCGTGGCCGGCGGGGGGCGGAAGGGGCTTCCGAAGGCCGGCTGTGAAAGCCGGTTTGGACGTCAGGTGACCAGCCCTGTATGGTTCTTCCCGTGCCGAGGGGCACGAAAAACCCGGGCGATTAGCTCAGTGGGAGAGCGCTTCGTTCACACCGAAGAGGTCACTGGTTCGAACCCAGTATCGCCCACCCCGGGATGAGGCCGGTCCGCAGTAGCGGACCGGCCTTCGTCGTGGCAGGCCCCGGACCTGCGGCGGGTCTCCCGCCGCCCGGTGCGGTGCCGTGCGGGAACGGGGCCCCGTCCAGCCGGCCTCGCCCGGCGGGGCCGGGACGAGCCGAGGCGCGTCCGGTGTTCCTCGCCGAGGGCGGGAAGCCGGATCACCGCGGGTCCGGCGCCGAGTTCGGCCCCTACCCCGTTCCCGGGGAGCCGGGCTCGGGGCCCGCGATATCCCCCCGCGGGGCGGCACGGTGCGCCGGGCGAGGGAGCACTATTCGCGGAAGGGGCGCGAGGACGCGGGACGACGCATTCGTCAACACACCGCACATCGCCGGGCGCCCGCTCTTCGAGACTCCGGGCCGCCTCCCGGACTACGCGGAGTCCGCGTTCCCACCCGTGGAATTCGAGAGGCGGGACCATGGCCTCAGGGTAATGAACTGTCCGATGCACAAACTGATTTTCAGGGCGCGTGGGCGTTCCCCTCGGGAATTGCCGTCGCGGCTCTTCGCGTTCGCACGGTCCACCGGCACGAGAAGCCGGGCGTCGTCCACTCGCCGACCGGGGCACGTGGGTTCGCCCGGGACGACGCGCACATCCACCGCACCGGGGGCCTTCCCTCCGAACGACGATCTTCGGCCGTCGTGTGGCCCCCGGGCTCGCCCCGGGGACCCTTTCGCACCCGGACGCCATATGCTGGCCGTCATGAGCAGCGAGCCGGAGCAGCAGATCGGGGTGGGGACACCGGACGCGTTCCAACGCCTCTGGACGCCCCACCGGATGGCCTACATCCAGGGCGAGGGCAAACCGACCGGTCCCGGTGCCGACGACGGCTGTCCGTTCTGCTCGATCCCCGCCAAGAGCGACGAGGACGGCCTGGTGATCACCAGGGGCGAGACCGTCTACGCGGTGCTCAACCTCTACCCGTACAACGGCGGTCACCTGCTGGTCGTCCCCTACCGCCACGTCGCCGACTACACCGAGCTGACGGACGCGGAGACCGCCGAGCTGGCGACCCTCACCAAGCGGGCGATGGCCGCGATCCGCACCGCCTCGGGCGCGCACGGATTCAACATCGGGATGAACCAGGGCGTCGCCGCCGGCGCCGGCATCGCGCCCCATCTGCACCAGCACGTCGTGCCGCGCTGGGGCGGCGACGCCAACTTCATGCCCGTCGTGGGCCACACCAAGGTGCTGCCCCAACTCCTCGCCGACACCCGCCGGATGCTCGCCGACGCCTGGCCGAAGTAGCCGCGGACGCGCGAAGCCGGATGGCCGCCGGGGACGGCGGCCACCCGGGCCGGCTCACATCCCGTACTCGTCCGCGTGCTTCGGCGAGAGATCCTGGATCGCGCCGCTCAGCGAGGCCGCCCTGGCGTCGAACGGCGCCATGTCCACGCCGTTCTCCCGCAGCACCTTGAACGCCGCCGACAGCGCGACGCGCAGCACCGGCGTCGCCGTGCGCAGCACGTCGTCCACCATGAAGCGGTGGTTCCACGGCTTGGTGGCCCAGGTGTGCCGCAGGCCGAACGGCTCGGGCAGCGCGATGGTGCCGCCGTACTTGTCCAGCGTCTTCGGGAACCAGGTCAACGGCGCCCGCGCCGCCAGCCGCACCGCCTCGGAGGCGTTCACCACCGGCTGCGGAACGTCGCGCTTGGTCCAGAACTTGGGGAAGCCGCGCACCGACTTCGTCGGCGGGCTGGGCTTCTTGCCGAAGAAGCCGTCCAGCGGGCCCAGCGCGTAGCCGGAGACCTCGATCCGCAGCGTGTGGTGCAGGACCGTCACGGTGATCATCATGGTGATCACCAACTCGCCCTCCCACAGCACGAACTGAACGCCCAGGTAGTGCCGGTCGCCCGCGCCGTACTGCTGCTCGTTGCAGATCCGCTCCACCTCGATCTTGCTGAAGCGGTACCCCTCGGCGTCAGGACCCTCGGGGCGCCCGACCTCGCCGGCGCCCTCGCCGACGTGCCGCACCACCCAGTGCGTTATCACCGGGGCGGAGAAGCCGCCGGTGTGCAGCGGGCCGCGCTCCAGCAGCCGCATCTGGTCGCCGATCGCGCGGGCCACGTCCCAGCTGCGGAACGGGTCGATCTCCCGGCCCGGGTCGCGCGGGCGCAGATCCTCCGCCAGATGCCAGTGGCCCCAGCGGACACCCATGCCGAGTATCCCCTTGGTGCCGGCGTAGTACGTCAGATTGCTCTCCTGCTCGGCCGCCAGCTTGGCCAGCCCGATCCGCAGCCGCTCGGCGTCCGCGTCGTTCGGGTTCTGCGGGACGGCCTCCGGCACCGAGACGCCCGAACCGCCGCCGCCGGCCAGGTCGGCCCAGTGCGCCCGGAGGTTCTTCGCGGTGCGCTCGGCGACCTGCTTGGCGAGGAACCAGCCGATCACCGGGGCCGGCAGCATCGCCCACAGATAGATCTGGAGCACCCCCGTCACCGGCGCCCTGAGCACCAGCAGCACGACGAGGCCCGCGATCGCCAGCAGCAGCGCCGAACCCAGCGCCCCGGCCCGCCGGTCCTGGGAGCCGGCGAAGGTGCGGCGCAGCTGGAAGAGGCCCAGCCAGACCGCGACACCCGGCAGGAAGAGCAGTCCGAAAACCACCATGATCACGGTCAGCCGCCGGTCGCGCTGCCGCCGGATGCGTTTGGCCGCCAGCGCGTGCTCGACCACCACCTGGGGCTCCGCGCCGAACGCCTGGATCAGCGGCTTGCGGCCGTCGGAGAGCATCCTGGTCTCGACGGCCCGGGTGAACGCCTCACCCAGGTTCGGCTCCAGCAGGGTCCACTTGCCCTCGTTGACCTTGGCGCCCTCGTTCGGCTCCTTGATCTGGGCGGGCGAGCCGTCCCGGTAGGCCACCGAGGCGATCCGCTGGCTCAGCCCCGTTCTCCCGCTGCCCGACGCGGACAGCGGTACCTGCGCGCCCGGCGCGAAGTCGAACTCCACGCCCGCCGCGTTCCGCAGGTCGTCAAGCGCCGTCATGACCGACCCCACTCCCTGAGTCGTCCGACGGGACGCCCCGCCGGGGAACCTTCCTCCGTGCCGCGCGGGGCGACCGAGGCAACCGAGGACCGCCGGGCAGCGCCCTTGGGCCCGCTGACGAAACCGCCCGCCACCCCGCTCACCGCCCTCGCGCCACTCACCCGCGGGCACCGCACACGCACCACGCGCGACGGACCCGTCACCGACAGGCCCGTTCCCCTCCTCGGGACCCGGCAACCCTGCCGGGCCCAGCCTATCGGCGCCGGGCACAACGGCGCTGCCGGACAGGCCAGTTCCCGCCGCGGAGGCGGGGCGGGACGGCGCCCGCCCGGCGCGTGACTACGATGGGCCCTCCGGTGGCCGCCCGACCAAGCGCGGCCCGCTGCGACCCCTGGGAAGGACATGCTCAACAAGTACGCGCGTGCATTCTTCACGCGTGTCCTCACCCCGTTCGCCGCCCTGCTGCTCAGGCTGCGGGTGAGCCCGGACGCGGTGACCCTCATCGGTACCGCCGGAGTGATGGCGGGAGCGCTGGCCTTCTACCCCAGGGGCGAGTTCTTCTGGGGCACCGTCGTGATCACCCTGTTCGTCTTCTCCGACCTGGTGGACGGCAACATGGCGCGGCAGCTGGGCGTCTCCAGCCGCTGGGGCGCCTTCCTCGACTCGACGCTGGACCGGGTCGCCGACGCGGCCATCTTCTCCGGCATCGCGCTCTGGTACGCCGGCGGCGGGGACAACCAGGTCCTCTGCGCCGTCGCGCTGTTCTGCCTCGCCAGCGGCCAGGTCGTCTCCTACACCAAGGCCAGGGGCGAGTCCATCGGCCTGCCGGTCGCCGTCAACGGCCTGGTGGAACGCGCCGAGCGGCTGGTGATCACCCTGGTGCTCGCCGGATTCGCCGGCTGGGAGCGCACCTTCGACGTGCCGCACATCGGCCTGCTGCTCCCGTTCGCGCTGTGGATGGTCGCCGTCGGCAGCCTGGTGACGCTGGTCCAGCGGATGGTGACCGTGCGCCGCGAGTCCGCCGAGGCCGACGCCGCCGAGGCCGTCGAGGCGCCGCCCGAGGCGAAGCGCGAGCAGGCATGAGGGAACGCCTCGCCGACCTCGGCTACCAACTCGGCTGGAGCACCGTCAAACGGCTGCCCGAGCCGGTCGCGATGTCCCTGGGCCGCCGGGCCGCCGACCGCACCTGGCGCCGACGCGGGCCGCGCGTACGGCAGTTGGAGGCCAACCTCGCCCGAGTGGTGCCCGAGGCCGACGAGGCGGAGCTGCGCGCGCTCTCCAGGGCGGGAATGCGCAGCTACCTGCGGTACTGGACGGAGTCCTTCCGGCTCCCCGTCTGGAGCCGCGAGCGGCTCGGCGCCTCGCTGCGCCTGGAGGACGCCCACCACCTCACCGACGCCGTCGCCTCGGGCCGGGGCGCGGTGCTGGCCCTGCCGCACCTCGCCAACTGGGACCTCGCCGGCGGCTGGTTGGCGAGCGAGCTGGGCATCCCGTTCACCACCGTCGCCGAGCGGCTGAAGCCGGAGCGGCTCTTCGACCGCTTCATCGCCTACCGCGAGAGCCTCGGCATGGAGGTCGTCGCGCACGACGGCGGCTCCTCCTTCGGCGTGCTCGCCCGCAGGCTGCGGGCGGGCGGCGTGGTCGCCCTCGTCGCCGACCGCGACCTGTCGGCGTCCGGGGTGCCGGTCACCTTCTTCGGCGAGGCGGCCAGGATGCCGGCGGGGCCCGCGCTGCTCGCGCAGCAGACCGGCGCCGCGCTGCTGCCCGTGCGCCTCTGGTACGACGAGACGCCGTTGATGCGCGGCCGGGTCGGCGCCCCGCTGCCCGTCCCCGAGGACGGCACCCGCGCCGAACGCACCGCCGTGATGACCCAGGCCCTCGCCGACAGTTTCGCGCGGGCCATCGCCGACCACCCGCAGGACTGGCACATGCTGCAACGCCTGTGGACGGCCGACCTCGACCCGCGCCCGGCCCCGGCCGAGCCCGCGGGGGAGGCCCGGCCGTGAGGCGCCGCGCATGAGAGACCGACGCATGAGAGACCGACGACCCCCGAGACGGTGAGGACGCGACCATGAGGATCGGCATCGTCTGCCCCTACTCCTGGGATGTGCCCGGTGGAGTCCAGTTCCACGTCAGGGACCTGGCCGAGCACCTGATCGAACGGGGCCACTCCGTCTCGGTGCTGGCCCCCGCCGACGAGGACACCCCGCTGCCGCCCTACGTGGTCTCCGCCGGCCGCGCCGTCTCCGTGCCGTACAACGGCTCGGTGGCCCGCGTGAACCTCGGCCTGACGTCCGTCAGCAAGGTGCGCCGCTGGGTCAAGGACGGCGACTTCGAGGTGCTGCACATCCACGAGCCGGCCGTCCCCTCGTTGGGGCTGCTGACCTGCTGGGCGGCGCGCGGCCCGATCGTCGCCACGTTCCACACCTCCAACCCGCGCTCCCGCGCCATGGTCGCCGCCTACCCGATGCTCCAGCCGGCGCTGGAGAAGATCAGCGCCCGCATCGCGGTCAGCGAGTACGCCCGGCGGACCCTGGTGGAGCACCTGGGCGGCGACGCGGTGGTGATCCCCAACGGGGTGGAGGTCGACTTCTTCGCCGACGCCGAGCCGCGCCCCGAGTGGAGCGGCGGCACCCTCGGCTTCATCGGGCGGATCGACGAGCCACGCAAGGGACTTCCGGTGCTGATGCGGGCCCTCCCCGCCATCCTGCGGGAGCGCCCCGACACCCGGCTGCTGGTCGCCGGACGCGGCGACGAGCGCGAGGCGCTGGCCCCGTTGCCCGAGGAACTGCGCGCACGCGTCGAGTTCCTGGGCATGGTGAGCGACGAGGACAAGGCGCGGCTGCTGCGCAGCGTGGACGCCTACGTGGCGCCCAACACCGGCGGCGAGAGCTTCGGCATCATCCTCGTCGAGGCGCTGTCGGCGGGCGCTCCCGTGCTGGCCAGCGACCTGGACGCGTTCGCGCAGGTGCTGGACGGCGGCACGGCGGGGGAGCTTTTCGCCAACGAGGACGCCGACGCGCTCGCGACGGCCGCCGTGCGGCTGCTCGGCGACGCCGACCGGCGGGCCGAGCTGACGGAACGCGGCAGCCGCCACGTGCGCCGGTTCGACTGGGACACGGTCGGCGCCGACGTGCTGGCCGTCTACGAGACGGTCACGGCGGGGGCGGGCGCGGTGGCCCCGGACGACAGGGTCGGACTGCTGTCCCGGCTGGGCTTCCGCGACTGACCCCGCGCGCGGCGCGGCGCGCGGGTAGGGTGGCCGGGCGTGACCACAGTCATCGTCATCGTCGCCGCGCTGTTGCTGGTCGGCGTCTACCTCAGCTGGACCGCGGGCCGCCTCGACCGGCTGCACGCCCGCATCGACGCGGCCAAGGCCGCTCTCGACGCCCATCTGCTGCGGCGCGCCTCCATCGCCCAGGAGCTGGCCACGGCGGGGGTCTTCGACCCGGCCGCCTCGATGGTGCTCTACCAGGCCGCGCACGGCGCGCGGCTCGCCGAGGACGAGCAGCGCGAGGTCGCCGAGAGCGAGCTGACCCAGGCGCTGCGCGCCGTCTTCGCCGAACGGGCCCAGCTGCGCGCCGTGTTGGAGGCCCCCGGCGGGGAGGCCAGCGCGGCGGAGCTGGTCGCCGCGGTGCGCCGGGTACCCATGGCCCGCCGCTTCCACAACGACGCGGTCCGCGCGGCACGGGCGGTGCGCCGCCACCGCACGGTGCGCTGGCTCCGCCTCGCGGGCCACGCGCCGTTCCCCCTGGCCTTCGAGATGGACGACGAACCCCCACTGTCCCTGCTGGAACCCCTCCCCCCGGCCCCGGCCCGCTAGCCACTCATGGGGGGCGCGGACGACGACGCGCCGTTGTCCGCTGGGGCGTGTTGTCGCGTGCGGCTGATCGCGGATGCACCGCGCAGTTCCCCGCGCCCCTGCGGGGGCGCGTCCGCGGTTGACGGGCTGGGGCCGACGACGCACGGTTGCCCGTCGGGACGGTTGTCGTGTGCGGCGGCGCGCGGTTGTACCGCCGCCTCTGCCGGGGGCGGCCGTTGGGGGCGCGGGGAACTGCGCGAGCAACCACCCACCGGGCTGGGGCCGACGACGCACCGTTACCCGCCGGGACGGTTGCCGGGGGCGGCGGCTTGCGGTTGTACCGCCGCCTCTGCCGGGGGCGGCCGTTGGGGGCGCGGGGAACTGCGCGAGCAACCGTCCACCGGGCTGGGGTCGACGACGCACCGGCTCCCGTCGGGACGGCTGTCGCGTGCGGCGGCGCGCGGACGCGGGGAACTGCGCGAGCAACTACCCACCGGGCTGAAGCCAACAACGCACCGTTCCCCCAAGAACCGCCGTCACCCGCCCCAGCCCGGCAAGGGCCCCAGTGGACCGGGTCCGGGAGCCACCGAGGGACGATTGGCCCTTCCGATGGCGTCGGCGAAGCGGTCCAATGGAGGGCGACAACCCGCCACCCCAACCGCGTCGAGTGAGGTCCCGTGTCGAGCACGCCCGCAAGCAGCACCCCCGCCACCCCGGAGACCGGCACCGCCCGGGTCAAGCGCGGCATGGCCGAGCAGCTCAAGGGCGGGGTGATCATGGACGTCGTCACCCCCGAGCAGGCCAGGATCGCCGAGGACGCCGGCGCGGTGGCCGTCATGGCCCTGGAGCGTGTGCCCGCCGACATCCGCAGGGACGGCGGCGTCGCCCGCATGTCGGACCCCGACATGATCGACGGCATCATCGAGGCGGTCTCCATCCCGGTGATGGCCAAGTCCAGGATCGGCCACCTCGTCGAGGCCCAGGTGCTCCAGGCGCTGGGCGTCGACTACATCGACGAGTCCGAGGTGCTGACCCCGGCCGACGAGGTGAACCACACCGACAAGTGGTCGTTCACCACCCCGTTCGTCTGTGGCGCCACCAACCTGGGCGAGGCGCTGCGCCGCATCGCCGAGGGCGCGGCCATGGTCCGTTCCAAGGGCGAGGCCGGCACGGGGAACGTCGTCGAGGCCGTGCGCCACATGCGCCAGATCAGGGGCGAGATCGGCAGGCTGCGCGCCCTGGACAACCACGAGCTGTACGCCGCCGCCAAGGAGCTGCGCGCCCCCTACGAGCTGGTCCGCGAGGTCGCGGAGGCCGGCCGGCTGCCGGTCGTGCTCTTCTCCGCCGGCGGCGTGGCCACCCCGGCCGACGCCGCGCTGATGCGGCAGCTGGGCGCCGAGGGCGTCTTCGTGGGCTCCGGCATCTTCAAGTCGGGGGACCCCGCCAAGCGCGCCGCCGCCGTCGTGAAGGCGACCACGTTCTACGACGACCCGAAGGTGGTCGCCGACGTCTCGCGCGGCCTGGGCGAGGCCATGGTCGGCATCAACCTGGACACCCTGCCCGACGGCGAGCGGTACGCCTCCCGTGGCTGGTGACACCCTCCCCGGCGGCCCCGGCGGCCCCGGCGGCCCCGGCGGCCCTGGCGGCCCCGGCGACACCGGTCACGGGGCCGGGGCGCCCGAGGTCGGCGTGCTCGCCCTCCAGGGCGACGTGCGCGAGCATCTCGCGGCGCTGCGCGCGGCCGGGGCCTTGCCCCGGCCGGTGCGCCGGCCCGAGGAGCTGGGCGGCGTCGCCGGACTGGTGATCCCCGGCGGCGAGTCGACCACGATCTCCAAGCTGGCCACCGCCTTCGGCCTGCTGGAGCCGCTGCGCGCGCGGGTCGCCGAGGGGCTGCCGGTCTACGGCTCCTGCGCGGGGATGATCATGCTCGCCGACAAGATCCTCGACCCCAGGTCGGGCCAGGAGACGGTCGGCGGGATCGACATGATCGTCCGGCGGAACGCCTTCGGCCGGCAGAACGAGTCCTTCGAGGCGGCCGTCGAGATGGCGGGGGTGGCGGGCGGACCGGTGCACGGCGTCTTCATCCGCGCCCCGTGGGTGGAGTCCGTCGGCGCCGGCGCCGAGACGCTCGCCGCCCACGACGGGCACCCGGTCGCCGTGCGCCAGGGGAACCTGCTGGCGACCGCGTTCCACCCGGAGTTGACGGGCGACCACCGGGTGCACGGGCTGTTCGTCGCGATGGTGCGCGCGGCCGGCGGGTGAGCTGCCGGTAGGATCGCTGGGCACTGACGCACGGGAAACATCTGGCGACATCGAAGGAGCAGCGCTGTGTCCGGCCACTCCAAGTGGGCAACCACCAAGCACAAGAAGGCCGTGATCGATGCCAAGCGCGGCAAGCTGTTCGCCAAGCTGATCAAGAACATCGAGGTCGCGGCCCGCACTGGCGGCGGCGACCCGGACGGCAACCCCACGCTCTTCGACGCCATCCAGAAGGCGAAGAAGAGTTCCGTTCCCAACACCAACATCGACCGCGCGATGAAGCGGGGAGCGGGCCTGGAGGCCGGCGGCGCCGACTACCAGACGATCATGTACGAGGGCTACGGCCCCAACGGCGTCGCGGTACTCATCGAGTGCCTGACGGACAACCGCAACCGCGCCGCCTCCGACGTGCGCGTGGCGATGACCCGCAACGGCGGCTCGATGGCCGACCCGGGTTCCGTCTCCTACCTCTTCCACCGCAAGGGCGTGGTGATCGTCCCCAGGGGCGAGCTGTCCGAGGACGACGTGCTCACCGCGGTGCTGGAGGCCGGCGCCGAGGAGGTCAACGACCTGGGCGAGTCCTACGAGGTGGTCAGCGAGGCGGGCGACCTGGTGGCGGTCCGCACCGCGCTCCAGGAAGCGGACATCGACTACGACTCGGCGGAGGCCAGCTTCGTCCCCACCATGCAGGTGGAGTTGGACGAGGACGGCGCCCGCAAGATCTTCCGGCTGATCGACGCGCTGGAGGACAGCGACGACGTGCAGAACGTCTTCGCCAACTTCGACGTCGCCGACGACGTGATGGCCAGGGTCGACGCCTGACCTCGCGCCCGTCCCCCGGCCGGGGCGCGCCCCGTCGACCGGACGTCGACGCCCACCGGACGCCGCCGCGGCCCGGCCGTCGGGCCCGTCCCGGTCCGCACGCCGCCGGCCGGCCCGCCACGCCGGTCCCCGCGCGTGCGACGCCCGTTGTCAGTGGTCGCCGGTAGCCTGCCAGGCGGCCGGTCGAGGGATCGGGTGAGGGGTCGAGCCATGAGGAGATCCGGTGCGGGTGCTGGGAGTTGACCCGGGGCTGACCCGCTGCGGGGTGGGCGTGGTGGAGGGCGTGGTCGGCCGTCCGCCGACGATGCTCGGGGTGGGCGTGGTCCGCACCCCGGCGGAGCTGGACGTGGCCGAGCGGCTGGTGCTGATCGAGCGCGGCCTGGAGGAGTGGCTCGACGCCCACCGGCCCGAGTCCGTCGCCGTGGAGCGGGTCTTCAGCCAGCACAACGTGCGCACCGTGATGGGCACCGCGCAGGCCAGCGCGGTCGCCATGCTCTGCGCCGCCCGGCGCGGGCTGCCGGTCGCGCTGCACACCCCGAGCGAGGTCAAGGCCGCCGTCACCGGCAGCGGCCAGGCGGACAAGGCGCAGGTGGGCGCCATGGTCACCCGGCTGCTGCGGCTGTCGGCCCCTCCTCGCCCGGCGGACGCCGCCGACGCCCTGGCCCTCGCGATCTGCCATATCTGGCGCTCCCCGGCCCAGCGGCGCTTCGCCGCCGCGCGGGCTCGCGCCGCCGGCCGCCCGTCCACCGCCGTCACCCCGCCGAAGGGCAGCGCCCACACATGATCGCCTTTGTCTCGGGTCCCGTCGCCGCCGTCGCGCCCGACCACGCCGTGGTCGAGGTCGGCGGCGTGGGCATGACCGTCCAGTGCACCCCCGGCACCCTCGCCGGGCTGCGGGTCGGCGAGCCCGCCAGGCTGGCCACCGCGCTGGTGGTCAGGGAGGACTCCCTCACCCTCTACGGCTTCGCCGACGACGACGAGCGCCAGGTCTTCACGCTGCTCCAGACGGCCAGCGGCGTCGGACCGCGGCTCGCGCAGGCGATGTTGGCGGTGCACTCGCCCGACGCGCTGCGGCTGGCCGTCTCCACCGGGGACGAGAAGGCGCTGACGGCCGTCCCCGGCATCGGGAAGAAGGGCGCGCAGAAGCTCCTGCTGGAGCTGAAGGACCGGCTGGGCGCCCCCGTTCACACCGGTGCGCCCCTCCCCGCGGCGCGCGCCGCCGCCCCCGCCGGCTGGAGCGAGCAACTGCACGAGGCTCTCGTGGGGTTGGGCTACCAGCCGCGCGAGGCGGAGCGCGCCGTCGAGGCGGTGCGCCCCGAGGCCGAGGCAAAGCTCGCCGAGGGCGGCACGCCAGCCGTCCCCACGCTGTTGCGCACCGCGCTCCAGTCGCTCAACCGCGCCCGCTGACACCGCGGTTCGCGCCCGTTCCCCACCAGCCAGCCGCAGCACCCAGGAGGATGCCCACGTGAGCCCGGACGACGACGGCGTGCCCGGTGGCGCCGACCGGCTGGTCGGCGCGGTGGCCGACGGCGAGGACCTGGCCGTCGAGGCCGCGCTGCGCCCCAGGGACCTGCACGAGTTCATCGGCCAGAGCCGGGTCCGCGAGCAGCTCGACCTGGTGCTGGCCGCCGCGCGCGCCAGGGGCGGCACCGCCGACCACGTGCTGCTCTCCGGGTCACCCGGGCTCGGCAAGACCACCCTTTCGATGATCATCGCCGCCGAGATGGCGGCCCCCATCCGCATCACCTCGGGTCCCGCCATCCAGCACGCGGGTGATCTGGCGTCGATCCTCTCCTCGTTGACCGAGGGCGAGGTGCTCTTCCTGGACGAGATCCACCGGATGTCCAGGCCCGCCGAGGAGATGCTGTACATGGCGATGGAGGACTTCCGGGTCGACGTCATCGTCGGCAAGGGCCCGGGCGCCACCGCCATCCCGCTGGAGCTGCCGCCATTCACCCTGGTCGGCGCCACCACCAGGGCCGGGCTGCTGCCACCGCCGCTGCGCGACAGGTTCGGCTTCACCGGGCACATGGAGTTCTACGAGCCGGCGGAGCTGGAGCGGGTGGTGCACCGTTCCGCCGGGCTGCTGGCCGTGGAGGTCAGCGCCGAGGGCGCCGCCGAGATCGCCTCCCGCTCCCGGGGCACCCCCCGCATCGCCAACCGCCTGCTGCGCAGGGTCAGGGACTACGCGCAGGTCAGGGCGGACGGCGTGGTCAACAGGGAGGTGGCGGCCCGCGCCCTGGAGGTCTACGAGGTGGACGCGCGGGGCCTGGACCGGCTGGACCGGGCGGTGCTCCACGCCCTGCTGGACCTCTTCGGCGGCGGTCCGGTCGGACTGTCCACGCTCGCGGTGGCCGTGGGGGAGGAGCGGGAGACCGTCGAGGAGGTGGCCGAGCCGTTCCTGGTCCGGGAGGGCCTGCTGGCCCGCACCCCCAGGGGCCGCGTCGCCACCCCGGCGGCCTGGCGCCACCTGGGCCGCACGCCCCCGGAGCCGGCCGCCGGCGGACAAGGGGGACTGTTCGGGACGTGATGCCGCCTCGCGCCCGGCGAATCACACCGCGTGGAACTTCGATAGCATCCAGGACGTTGTTCCCCCGGCGAAGCCTCGCTTAGACTCCGCCGATGCCATCCGCCCCCAGGACGGCACCCTGACCCCCGACATCCCGGCCGTCTCAGCGGCCGAACAAAGGAAACTCCTCCGCCGTGGATATCGCGTTTCTCTTCCCCTTCATCCTGCTCATCGGCGTCATGTTCCTGATGACGCGCTCCGCGAAGAACCGTCAGCGCCAGGCGCTGGAGATGCGGGACTCGATGGAGCCCGGCTCGGGCGTCCGGACCATCGGCGGCATGTACGCCGAGGTCAAGGAGGTCCGTGAGGACACGGTGCTGCTGGAGGTGGCCCCCGGGGTGCAAGCCATCTACGCGAAGAACGCGATCGGCGCGGTGCTGGACCCCGAGGAGTTCGAGCGGATCATCGACGGCGACCTTCCCGAGGACGAGGAGGACGGCGTGGTCGTTCCCGACGACGCGTCCTCGCTGACCTCGGACGACGAGGGGAAGCCGGTCGGGCTGGAGAAGTCCGACCGCGAGGACACCGAGCGCGCGGACGACGAGCGGGAGGACGGGGACCGGGCGGACGAGGAAGCGACCGCCGAGTCCGAGGACGCGACCTCCCGCCGGCGTGACGAGGGCGAGGGCGGCGGCTCCAAGGCGTGAAGGCGACGGCACCGGCCGTCCGTCAGTCATCCCGCTGAGCCTCGCCGCGAGCAGCGGGCGCGCGGGTCTTTGGACAGGAAGAAGACGACAAGGTGGCGACACCGAAGAAGGACCTCAGGTCCTCACGAAAGCGGGATGTGAAGTCCCGGGGCCAGGGCAACCCGGGACGGGCGCTGGCGTTGATCCTGCTGATGGTGATCGCGCTCACCGCGGGGATGTTCGCGTCGGGATACACCACCCCCCGGCTCGGCATCGACCTCGCCGGCGGCACCAGCATCACGCTGACCGCCCGCCCCGACGCGGACGACGCGGACGCGGTCAACCCGACCAACCTGAACACGGCGGTCTCGATCATCGAGCGCCGGGTCAACGGTCTGGGTGTCCAGGAGGCCGAGGTCCAGACCCAGGGCGACGAGAACATCATCGTCAACATCCCCAAGGGCACGGACGAGCAGGCCGCCCGCGAGCAGGTCGGCACCACCGCCCAGCTCGGCTTCCGCCCGGTGCTCAGCGTCGGGGCCGCCACCCCGCCGGCCGAGGAGGGCGCCGAGGACGGCAGCGGTGAGGAGGGTGCCGAGGACGGCGAGGAGCAGCCGGGCGACGAGCCGACGGACGAGCCCACGGACGGCGAGGAGCCGACCGACGAGCCGACCGACGAGGCCACCGACGACTCCACCGAGAACCAGTCGGCCCCCGCCCCCGAGGCCCGCGACGACGCCGGCGGCCTCTCGCCCGCCTCCTACCGCACCGACGAGGGCGACGAGGAGCAGTCGAGCGACGAGCCGGCCGACGACGCCACCGACGAGCCGACGGAGGAGCCCTCCGAGGAGCAGCAGGAAGGCGAGGAGGGGACCGGGGACGAGCAGGACCCGGCCGCCGACGCCGCCGCGCTCCAGGCCCAGCTCGCCGCGCTGGACTGCACCACCGAGGGGGCCAGGCTGGACGCCAGCCGGGCCGCCTCCGAGGCCAAGGACGAGGAGACGGTCGTCGCCTGCGACGCCGACGGCACCGCCAAGTACGCCCTCGGCCCGGTCGCCGTTCCCGGCACCGACGTCAAGGACGCCAGCGCCATATACGACACCCAGCGCGGCCAGGGCTGGATCGTGCAGATGGAGTTCACCGGCGCCGGCACCGGCAAGTTCGCCGACATCACGCAGCAGCTCTCCAGCCAGCCCCAGCCGCAGAACCAGTTCGCCATCGCGCTGGACGGCGAGGTCGTCTCCGCCCCCAGCGTCTCCGAGCGCCTCGGCGGCGGTCGTGCCGAGATCTCCGGCACCTTCGACCAGGAGTCGTCCGAGGAGCTGGCCAACATCCTCAAGTACGGCGCGCTGCCCCTGAGTTTCGAGGAGTCGTCGGTCTCGACCGTCTCCCCGATGCTCGGCGGCGAGCAGCTGCGCGCCAGCCTGATCGCCGGCGGCATCGGGCTCGCGCTGGTCGTGCTCTACATGCTGGTCTACTACCGCGGGCTGGCCGTGCTCGCCATCGTCAGCCTGCTGGTCTCGGCGGCGATGACCTACTCGATCATGGCCCTGCTCGGCCCGGCGATCGGCTTCGCGCTCAACCTGCCGGCCGTCTGCGGCGCCATCGTCGCGATCGGCATCACGGCGGACTCCTTCATCGTCTACTTCGAACGGATAAGGGACGAGATCCGCGAGGGCCGCTCGCTGCGCCCCGCGGTCGAGCGGGCCTGGCCGCGCGCCCGACGCACCATCCTCGTCTCCGACTTCGTCTCCTTCCTCGCCGCCGCGGTCCTCTTCGTGGTCACCGTCGGCAAGGTGCAGGGCTTCGCGTTCACCCTCGGGCTGACCACGGCCCTGGACGTGGTCGTGGTGTTCCTCTTCACCAAGCCGCTGATGACGCTGGTGGCCCGCCGGAAGTTCTTCTACGGCGGTCACCCGTGGTCCGGCCTCGACCCCAAGAGGCTGGGGGCGCCCCCGCCGCTGCGGCGCGGTCGCCGGCCCGCGCCCGTCGTTCCCTCCGACCCGAAGGAGGCCTGAGATGTCACGGCTCGGTGATCTCGGCGCCCGGCTCTACCGCGGCGACGTCAGCCTCGACATCGTCGGCGCGCGGAAGCTCTGGTACACGGTCTCCGTCCTCATCACGGTCCTCGCCTTCGCCGCGCTGCTGGTGCGAGGGCTGCACATGGGCGTCGAGTTCGAGGGCGGCGCGGTGTACACCACCCCGCCGAACAACGCCTCGGTCGAGGACGTCAGGGACGTCGCCGAGGAGACCTCGGGCAGTGCCGCCCTGGTCCAGACCCTGGGCGACGACGGCACGATGCGCATCCAGGTCAGCGGCCTGGACACGGAGACCTCCAACGAGACCAGGGAGGCCCTCGCCTCCGAGCTGGGCATCCCCACGGAGGAGCTGAACGCGGAAGTGATCGGCCCCAGTTGGGGCAAGCAGATCGCCAACCGCGCCTGGCAGGGCCTGGCGGTCTTCATGGTGCTGGTCGTGGTCTACCTGGCCATCGCCTTCGAGTGGCGCATGGCGCTGGCCGCGTTGATCGCCCTGATCCACGACCTGACGATCACCGTGGGCGTCTACGCCCTGGTGGGCTTCGAGGTCACCCCGGGCACGGTGATCGGTCTGCTGACGATCCTCGGGTACTCGCTGTACGACACGGTGGTGGTCTTCGACGGCCTGAAGGAGACCACGCGCAACGTCACCCGGCAGTCCCGCTACACCTACTCCGAGCTGGCCAACCGCAGCCTCAACAGCACGCTGGTGCGGTCGATCAACACCTCGGTGGTGGCGCTGCTCCCGGTCGCCGGGCTGCTCTTCATCGGCGGCGGCGTGCTGGGCGGCGGGATGCTCAACGACATCGCGCTGTCGATCTTCGTCGGCCTCGCCGCCGGCGCCTACTCCTCGATCATGATCGCCACCCCGCTGGTGGCCGACTTCAAGTCGCGTGACCGGGAGATCGCCGCCAACGACCGCCGCGTGCTCAACAAGCGCGCCAAGCGGGCCGAGGCCGGTGAGTCCGGCGAGGACGAGGACGGGGACGACGAGCCGGGCGCCGAGCGGCGGGCCGGAGCCGACACCGCGGACGACCCGGACGACGAGCGGGACGAGACGGCGGGCGTCGGCGCCGGCGGCGAGCGTCGGGGGCCCCGGCGCCAGCCGGTCTCCCGTGGCCGCGGCCGTGGGCGCCCCTCCGGCAAGCGGCGGTGACCGTGTCCACGCACGACGAGCTGGCCGAGCTGCTCGGCTCCCGGGTGCGGGACATCCCCGACCACCCGAAGCCGGGGATCGTCTTCAAGGACATCACCCCGCTCCTCGCCGATCCGGTGGCCTTCGGTGCGCTGACCGAGGCGCTCGCCGCCACGGCAGGACGGCTGGGCGCCACCAAGGTCGTCGGCCTGGAGGCCAGGGGCTTCATCCTCGGCGCCCCGGTCGCGCTGGCCGCCGGCATCGGGTTCGTCCCGGTCCGCAAGGCCGGCAAGCTCCCGGGCGCCACGCTGTCCCAGTCGTACGACCTGGAGTACGGCAGCGCCGAGATCGAGATCCACGCCGAGGACCTCACCGCCGACGACCGGGTGCTGATCGTCGACGACGTGCTCGCCACCGGCGGCACAGCGGAGGCCGCGATCGGCCTGGTGCGCCGCACCCCGGCGCGCCTGGTGGGGCTGGCGGTCCTGATGGAGCTGGGATTCCTTCCGGGCGGCACGCGCGTGCGCGACGCCCTGGGCGAGGTCCCCTACCAGGCGCTCCTCACCGTCTGATTCCAGCCGTTCACACGGGGGCGCCCGCCGGGAAGGCGGGCGCCCCCGCCTGTGTGCCGGTTGAACGGGAACGCTTCGCCCGGGCTCGTTACCATGGCAGTCCGATCGTTCCTCGGCCGGACTCTTCTCCGAGCCCAAGCTGTCCGAAAAGGCCCGGAGGACCGTTCTCCCCGCCGACGCCGGCGTCGATGCCGGCACCGACGGGGGGCCGCACAAGGAGTGCCCTTGCCCGACGACGCCCAGCCGCTCACCTCGACGCAGCGGAAGAACAGCAAGCCGGCCACCGCCCTCAGGCGCGAAGGCGGCGGCGAGGGCCGCGCACAGCCCCCCGCGGCCCAGGGCGCCACCCCCGCGGTCTCCGGGGTCTCCGGCCGCTCGGGCTCGTCGAACCGCGTCCGCGCCCGGCTCGCCCGGCTCGGCGTCCAGCGCTCCACGCCCTACAACCCGGTGCTCGAACCGCTGCTGCGGGTCGTCCGGGCCAACGACCCCAAGGCCGACACCGCGGCGCTGCGCACCATAGAGCGCGCCTTCCAGGTCGCCGAGCGCTGGCACCGGGGGCAGAAGCGCAAGAGCGGGGACCCGTACATCACCCACCCGCTGGCCGTCACCACCATCCTCGCCGAGCTGGGCATGGACTCGGCGACGCTGATGGCCGGGCTGCTGCACGACACGGTGGAGGACACCGAGTACGGCCTGGAGACCCTGCGCCGCGACTTCGGCGACCAGGTCGCGCTGCTGGTGGACGGCGTCACCAAGCTGGACAAGGTCAAGTTCGGCGAGGCCGCGCAGGCCGAGACGGTCCGCAAGATGGTGGTCGCCATGGCCAAGGACCCCCGGGTCCTGGTCATCAAGCTCGCCGACCGGCTCCACAACATGCGCACCATGCGCTTCCTCAAGCGCGAGAAGCAGGAGCAGAAGGCCCGCGAGACGCTGGAGATCTACGCGCCGCTGGCCCACCGGCTCGGGATGAACACGATCAAGTGGGAGCTGGAGGACCTGGCGTTCGCCATCCTCTACCCCAAGATGTACGACGAGATCGTGCGCCTCGTGGCCGAGCGCGCGCCCAAGCGCGACGAGTATCTGGCCACGGTGATCGACGAGGTCCAGTCCGACCTGCGCGGCGCCCGGATCAAGGCGACCGTGACCGGGCGGCCCAAGCACTACTACAGCGTCTACCAGAAGATGATCGTGCGCGGTCGCGACTTCGCCGAGATCTACGACCTGGTGGGCATCCGCGTCCTGGTCGACACCGTCCGCGACTGCTACGCGGCGCTCGGCACCGTCCACGCCCGGTGGAACCCGGTGCCGGGGCGGTTCAAGGACTACATCGCGATGCCCAAGTTCAACATGTACCAGTCGCTGCACACCACGGTCATAGGACCGGGCGGCAAGCCCGTCGAGTTGCAGATCCGCACCTTCGACATGCACCGGCGCGCCGAGTTCGGCATCGCGGCGCACTGGAAGTACAAGCAGCAGGCCGTCGCCGGCTCCTCCAAGGTCCGCACCGAGGGCGCCAAGCGCTCCGGTGACAAGAACGGCGCGGTCAACGACATGGCCTGGCTGCGGCAGTTGCTCGACTGGCAGAAGGAGACGGAGGACCCCGGGGAGTTCCTGGAGTCGCTGCGCTTCGACCTCTCGCGCAACGAGGTCTTCGTCTTCACGCCCACCGGTGACGTGATCGCCCTGCCCGCCGGCGCGACGCCCGTCGACTTCGCCTACGCCGTGCACACCGAGGTCGGCCACCGCACGATAGGGGCCAAGGTCAACGGGCGGCTGGTGCCGCTGGAGTCCACCCTCGACAACGGCGACACCGTGGAGATCTTCACCTCCAAGGCGGACGGCGCCGGGCCCTCGCGGGACTGGCTGGGCTTCGTCAAGTCGCCCCGGGCGCGCAACAAGATCCGCGGCTGGTTCTCCAAGGAGCGCAGGGACGAGGCGATCGAGCAGGGCAAGGACCTCATCGCCCGCGCGATGCGCAAGCAGAACCTGCCGATCCAGAGCGTCCTCACCGGCGACTCGCTGGTCACCCTCGCCCACGAGATGCGCTACCCCGACATCTCCTCGCTGTACGCCGCGATCGGTGAGGGACACGTCTCGGCCCAGAGCGTGGTCCAGAAACTGGTCCAGGCGGTCGGCGGTGAGGAGGCGGCCAGCGAGGACCTCGCCGAGACCGCGTCCCCCGTCCCCTCCGGAGCCAGGCGGCGCTCCACAGCCGACCCCGGCGTGGTGGTCAAGGGCGTCGACGACGTCTGGGTCAAGCTGGCCCGCTGCTGCACGCCGGTCCCCGGCGACCCCATCATCGGCTTCGTCACCCGGGGCAACGGGGTCTCCGTGCACCGTGCGGACTGCGTCAACGTGGACTCGCTCTCCAGGGAACCGGAACGCATCCTGGAGGTCGAGTGGGCGCCCACCCAGTCCTCCGTCTTCCTGGTCGCCATCCAGGTCGAGGCGCTGGACCGCTCGCGGCTGCTCTCGGACGTCACACGGGTCCTCTCCGACCAGCACGTCAACATCCTGTCGGCGGCCGTGCAGACGTCCCGGGACCGGGTGGCGACCTCGCGGTTCACGTTCGAGATGGGCGACCCCAAGCACCTGGGCCACGTGCTGCGCGCGGTCCGCAGGGTCGAGGGCGTCTACGACGTCTACCGGGTGACCTCCCGCCGCCCGTGAACGGAAGGGGCCGCGATCGACAACCCCCGGTCAGCCCGGGGTAGTTGTCGACCGCGGCCCCTTTTCTCAGCCGCTCAGCAACTCAGCCGCTCAGCCGCCGAACTCCTGAAGGCCCTTGAGCGCCTGGTCGAGCAGCGCCTGCCGGCCGGCCAGCTCCTGCTCCAGCTTCTCGGCCTTCGCCGTGTTCCCCGCGGCCCTGGCCTTGCCCGCCTGCTCACGCAGCCGGTCCACCGCGTCCTGCAACTGCCCGGTCAGCCCCGCCGCCCTGGCACGCGCCTCCGGGTTGGTGCGGCGCCACTCGGCCTCCTCGACCTCGCGCACGGCCCGCTCGACGGCGCCCATCCGGCCCTCGATGCCGGCCCTGGCGTCCCGGGGCACGTGCCCGACGGCCTCCCAGCGTTCACCGATGGACCGCAGGGCGGCCTTGGCGGCCTTCAGGTCGGTGATCGGCAGCAGCTTCTCCGCCTCGGCGGCCAGCTCCTCCTTGCGGGTCAGGTTCTCCCGCTGCTCGGCGTCGCGCTCCTCGAAGACCGCGCTCCTGGCCTGGAAGAACACGTCCTGCGCCGCGCGGAACCTGGCCCACAGCTCCTCCTCGGCGTCCCGGTGCGCACGCCCGGCCGCCTTCCACTCCCGCATCAGCTCCCGGTAGCGGGAGGCCGTCGGCCCCCAGTCCGTCGAGCCGGAGAGCGCCTCGGCCTCGCCGATCAGCTTCTCCTTGCGGCGCCTGGTCTCCTCCCGCTGCGCGTCCAGCGCGGCGAAGTGCGACTTCCGCCGCTTGGAGAACGCGGAGCGGGCGTGCGAGAAGCGGTGCCACAGCTCGTCGTCGGTCTTGCGGTCCAGCCGCGGCAGCCCCTTCCAGGTGTCGACCAGCGCGCGCAGCCGCTCGCCCGCCGGGCGCCACTGGTCGCTGCCGGCCAGCTCCTCGGCCTCGGTGACCAGCGCCTCCTTGGCCTCCCGCGCCTCCTCCGACTGCCGCGCCCTGGCCGCCTTGCGTTCCTCACGACGCGAGTCGACCGAGGCCACCAGCGCGTCGAGGCGCTTGACCAGCGCCGCCAGATCGCCCACCGCGTTGCCCTCGTCGACCTGCGCGCGCAGGCTCTCGATGGCGGAGCTCGCGTCCTTGGCGGAGAGGTCGGTGGTCTTCACGCGCCGTTCCAACAGCCCGATCTCGACCACCATGCGCTCGTACTTCCGCTCGAAGT
Organism: Streptomyces sedi; assembly: GCF_006335015.1. GTDB lineage: Bacteria > Actinomycetota > Actinomycetes > Streptomycetales > Streptomycetaceae > Streptomyces > Streptomyces sedi. The sequence goes on along the minus strand of NZ_VDGT01000017.1, from coordinate 105,196 downwards.
AGGCGAGTGCCTCCTCGGGAGAGCCCGCCTGCCAGGAGCCGACGACCTTCTCCCCGTCGGGTGTCCGCACGTAGACGGTCCCCGACTCATCCACACGGCCCCACGGCTCGCTGCTCACAGCGCCTCCTCTTTGATGCACGACGGGGTCAACACCCCCGGCATCGTCCACAGTTCTCACCGGCCCAGACCCGGGCTGCCGGGCCCGCGCCCCCAAGCGCCTGACCCCGCACAGGCCCAAACATAGGCGACAGCCCGCCCGGCTGTCCGCACCTTGCCGGGCGGAAATTGCCGCTGGCCGGGGGCGCGTGGGTCAGGCCGCGGGCTCCACCGTCGCCTCGTCGATCACGACCGTGGCGTTCGGCGCGGTGTTCCCGCTGGTCGGGTCCGGCGCCGTGGCGCCGGCCTCGGCGATCTTCTCCAGCACGTCGAGCCCGCCCGTCACCTCGCCGAACGGCGTGTAGTTCGGGGGGAGTTCACTGTCCTGGTAGACCAGGAAGAACTGGCTGCCGCCGGTGTCGGGTCCGCTGTTGGCCATCGCCACCGTGCCGGCCGGGTAGACGCCCTCGCCGACCTCGGGCGCGTCCAGGTTCTCGTCCGGCAGCTCGTAGCCGGGACCGCCCTGGCCGGTGCCGGTCGGGTCGCCGCACTGCAGCACGTAGATGCCCTCGGTGGTCAACCGGTGGCAGGGGGTGTGGTCGAAGAAGCCCTCGCCGGCGAGGAAGTCGAACGAGTTGACCGTGCGCGGCGCGGCCTCCGGGTCCAGCGTCAGCTGGATGTCGCCGCAGGTGGTGGCCAACGTCATCAGCTGCTCGGCGCCGGTGTCCACCGTCAGCTCCGGCTCCTCGTCCCACTGGTCGCCGGACGGCTCGCCCGCGGCGGGTTCGGCGCAGGGGTCCTCCACCTCGGGCGCCTCCTCGGTGGGCCCGTCGCTCGGCGAGGAGGCCGCGTCCGAGGGGGAGTCGTCGTCGCCCCCCAGCCACAGCGCCAGCCCGGTGGCACCGCCGGCGACCACCACGACGCCGACCACGGCGGCGACCACCCGGTACCTGCGCCCGCGCCTGGCCCGTTCCGCCCGGCGCCGCTGCTGGCGTTCGTACTTGGCCCGTGCGAGCTCCTTGCGCCGCCGCTCCTTGCTGGACACCGCGCTCTCCCTTGTTCAGAAGTCACTCAGACTTGTTCAGAGACTTGTTCAGAAGCCATCTCGAAAGACGCCTTCGGCGTAAAGAACCCGCCGAACGCGCGCACCCCGCGCCAGGCGTCACCGTATACGGGTTCGCCCGTCGCGCACCGCCGCCGGTAGGCTTCGGGCGCATCCGCCCGACGACCCATCGAGAGGGCCACCCTTGCTCATCGCAGGCTTCCCCTCAGGCGCCTGGGGAACCAACTGCTATCTGGTCGCCCCCGCCGCCGGCGAGGAGTGCGTGATCATCGACCCGGGGCACCGCGCGGCGCCCGGCGTCGAGGAGACCATCGCCCGCCACCGGCTGAAGCCGACGGCGGTGATCCTCACCCACGGACACCTCGACCACGTGGCCTCCGTCATCCCGGTCTGCGGCGCCCACGACGTGCCGGCGTGGATCCACCCCGACGACCGCTACATGCTCGGCGACCCGGAGAAGGCGCTCGGCGCGACCATCGGGCAGCCGCTGCTGGGGGAGTTGACCGTCGGCGAGCCCGACGACCTGCGGGAGCTGACCGACGGCGCCACGCTCTCGCTCGCCGGCCTGGACTTCACGGTGGCGCACGCGCCGGGCCACACGCCGGGCTCGGTGACCTTCGAGACCCCCGAACGGGCCGACGTGCCCCCGGTGTTCTTCTCCGGCGACCTGCTCTTCGCCGGCGCCATCGGGCGCACGGACCTGCCGGGGGGCGACTCCGAGGCGATCATGCGCTCGCTGGCCCGCGTCTGCCTGCCGCTGGACGACTCCACCGTGGTGCTGGCCGGGCACGGCCAGCAGACCACCATCGGCAGGGAGCGCGCGGCCAACCCGTTCCTCCGCCAGGCCGCCGCCGGGCTCGCCCGGCCCGACACGGAGGCGCCGCCCCGCAGGGGGCTGTGACCGGAAGCGTGCCGTTCCCTACCGGGCGCGCCGCGGGCGCACTCCGGGCGTTCGCGGGTCAACCTCACGCCTCGGCGTTCCTCCGCGGAGGCGAATTCGGTGACCGTCCGTCCCAGGGCGCATCACGGGGCGTACCGGGGCGGAAGTGGCCTCCGCGGCCCGGGACTTTGACGGCGCCCTTACGCCGGGCCCGGTTGACTGGTACAGAATGGTGGGCCCCTGGCCAGGCAGCGCGGACGACGGAGCGGATAGGCGACATGGCAGCAGACTCGGCGGTGGACGAGGTGCGCGCGGACGAGGATCCCGCGCGGAGCGAAGGGGACGGCGGCGAGGGACCCGTCGGCGCGGGGCGCGCGTTCGCCCTGACGCTGGTGGTCGCCGGCTTCGCCGGCCTGCTGGCCGCCTGGGTCATCACGCTCGACAAGTTCCATCTGCTGGAAGACCCCGACTTCACCCCGGCGTGCAGCTTCAACCCGGTGGTCTCCTGCGGCTCGATCATGGAGAGCGACCAGGCCGAGGTCTTCGGCTTCCCCAACCCGATGCTGGGGATGGTCACCTACGGCATGGTCATCGCCATCGGCATGGGGCTGCTGGCCGGCGCGCGGTACCGGCGCTGGTTCTGGCTCGGCCTCCAGGCCGGCACGCTCTTCGGCGTCGCCTTCTGCACCTGGCTGATGTACCAGTCGCTCTACGAGATCAACGCGCTGTGCCTGTGGTGCTGCCTCGCCTGGGTCGCCACCATCGTGATGTTCTGGTACACGACCTGGTTCAACGTGCGTCAGGGCTTCCTGCCCGCGCCGCGCGGCGTGCGGAGCGTGCTGGAGGAGTTCCACTGGCTCTTCCCGACGGTGCACGTCGGCGTGATCGGGATGCTGATCCTGACGCGCTGGTGGGACTTCTGGACCAGCTGACCCGCGGCCTTCCGGGTCCCGGCCGTCCGGCCTCGGCCGTTGTCGGTGCCGTGGCTTAGGGTCGGGAGACGTGGAGCACGATCTGTTCACCGCCGCCGCCGAGGACCGCGCCGAGCGGGTCCCCGCGGCCCGCCCGTTGGCCGTGCGGATGCGTCCCAGGGGCCTGGACGAGGTGCTGGGGCAGCACCATCTGCTGCGCCCCGGCTCGCCGTTGCGCCGCCTGGTCGGCGAGGGCGGGGGCGGTCCCGCGGGACCCTCCTCCGTCATCCTCTGGGGCCCCCCGGGGACGGGGAAGACGACGCTGGCGTACGTCGTCAGCCAGGCCACGGAGAAGCGCTTCGTCGAGCTGTCGGCGATCACCGCGGGGGTCAAGGAGGTCCGCGCCGTCATCGACGGCGCGCGGCGCAGCTCGGGCGGCTTCGGCAAGGAGACGGTGCTCTTCCTCGACGAGATCCACCGCTTCAGCAAGGCGCAGCAGGACTCGCTGCTGCCCGCCGTGGAGAACCGCTGGGTCACGCTGATCGCCGCCACCACGGAGAACCCCTACTTCTCGGTGATCTCCCCGCTGCTCTCCCGCTCGCTGCTGCTGACGCTGGAGCCGCTGACCGAGGACGACCTGCGGGGGCTGCTGCGCCGCGCGGTCGCCGACGAGCGGGGGTTGGGCGGGGCGGTGACGCTGCCGGAGGAGACGGAGGCGCACCTGCTGCGGATCGCCGGCGGGGACGCGCGCCGGGCGCTGACCGCGCTGGAGGCGGGGGCGGGTGCGGCGCTTTCGGAGGGCGAGTCCGAGATCGCGCTCACCACGCTGGAGGCCGCGGTGGACCGGGCGGCCGTCGCCTACGACCGGGACGGTGACCAGCACTACGACGTGGCCAGCGCGTTGATCAAGTCCATCAGGGGCTCGGACGTGGACGCCGCGCTGCACTACCTGGCGCGGATGATCGAGGCGGGGGAGGACCCGAGGTTCATCGCCCGCCGACTGATGATCTCGGCCAGCGAGGACATCGGCATGGCCGACCCGACGGCGCTGACCACGGCGGTGGCCGCCGCGCAGGCCGTGGCGTTGATCGGCTTCCCCGAGGCGGCGATCACGCTGAGTCAGGCGACCATCGCGCTGGCCCTGGCCCCCAAGTCCAACGCGGCGGTGGTCGCCATCGGCGCGGCCCAGGCGGACGTGCGCGCCGGCCTGGCCGGCCCGGTTCCCGCGCACCTGCGGGACAGCCACTACAAGGGCGCCCAGAAGCTCGGCCACGGTGCGGAGTACCAGTACCCGCACGACCTGCCGGGCGGCATCGCCGCCCAGCAGTACGCTCCGGACGCGGTGGACGGCAAGCGGTACTACCAACCCACCCGCCACGGAGCGGAGGCCCGCTACGCGGACGTTCTGGAGCGGGTGCGCGAGCGTCTCTCCGACCGCTGAGGCGCTGAGGCGCTGGGGCGCTTGCCGCGCGGTGGTGGCGGCGGTCGGTGCTGGTGTCGTGGTCGTCTTTCCCCCGTCGTGGACGCACCGCGCAGTTCCCCGCGCCCCCAGGCCCCCTGCGGGGGGCTTGGCGTGGTGCTGTGGTCGTTTTTCCCGCGGGCCGGGCGCGGTCGACAACTCACCGCGCCATGCGGCTCCGTGGTCGTCTGCGGCTCGTCGTGGGTGCACCGCGCAGTTCCCCGCGCCCCTGTGGGGGTGCCTGTCGTGCTGGTTCGTTGCCGCGTGTTGGTGGCGGCGGTCGGGTGCTTGGGGGCGCGGGGAACTGCGCGGGTGGCCGGGTGTGTGTCGCGGTCGACGACTCACCGCGCCACGCGGCTCCGTGGTCGTCCCCAACCCGCCCGGAGGGCTACCCCGCGGATTCGAAGAGCCAGCGCATGGCGCGGCGCAACTGGCCCAGGTCCGTGACCGGTTCGGCGAAGTCGAAGCGTGCGTCGAAGCAGCGTTCCGCGGCGCGGCAGCGCAGCCGGAGGCCGAAGCGGTCCAGGCTGAGCGGGGCGACGCTCAGCCCGGCGTCGCGGGGGGCGTCCGGCGCCGCGTCGCCCAGCAGGCGGCAGAGCGAGCCGAGTTGGTCCTGGTGGCTGGCCGCCAGGTGTTGCAGCAGCTCCGCCTCGTGGCGGGCCAGCGGGTCGGCGGTGGCCTCGGCGAACTCGTCCGGCTCCACCGGCTCCTGGCCCCACAGGTCGTCGACATACGCCTCGCCGGGCTCCAGCCGCAGCAGTGTCCACGCGGCCCCCGGCGTCGGCCCGGCCGGATGGGCCCTGGCCAGTAGCCGGCGGCAGGCGCCGCTCTCCTCGGCCGGCACCGCCGTCAGCCAGCCGGCGACCCACGCCTTCCCTCTGATGCGCTGGGGCACCGAAACCGGCGCGACGTCTGTGATTTCCATCACGGCGGTCATCTCGTCGTGTTGGGCGTGTACCGCCGTCCGGCCTGCCAGGGAGTCCGCCGGCACCAGCAGAAGGACGTCCCCGCGTGGGGTGACGGCCCGGGCCTCCGGCACACTGGGGACTGGATTGTCGAAGGTGTCCCGCTCAGCGCCCGGAATGGTGAGGGTGGCCGACGCGTTCGACTCCACCAGGGTGCGCACCCGCTCGGCGGCCGTCGGCTGTCGGGCATCCTCCGTGGGACGCGGCTGGCCCGTCTCCCGGCTCCGGTTTCCGGTGTCGGGCAGGGGACTCCCAGGTCGAATCATGCGCGCTCCTCAGCTAAGGTAAGGCTCACCTAACTTACTACGGAGGTTCGTTCCACGTGAACCAGTCGCGTCCCAAGGTCAAGAAGTCGCGCGCACTCGGCATCGCGCTCACCCCGAAGGCGGTCAAGTACTTCGAGAAGCGCCCCTACCCGCCGGGTGAGCACGGCCGTGGGCGCAAGCAGAACAGCGACTACAAGGTCCGGCTGCTGGAGAAGCAGCGCCTGCGCGCCCAGTACGACATCAGCGAGCGCCAGATGGTGCGCGCCTACGACCGCGCCCGCAAGGTCACCGGCAAGGCCGGCGAAGCGCTGATCGTCGAGTTGGAGCGGCGGCTGGACGCCCTCGTGCTCCGCTCGGGCCTGGCGCGCACGATCTACCAGGCCCGCCAGATGGTCGTCCACGGCCACATCGCCGTCAACGACCGCAAGGTCGACAAGCCCTCCTTCCGGGTGAGGCCCGACGACGTGATCAGCGTGCGCGAGCGCAGCCGCGACAAGCACCCCTTCCAGGTGGCGCGCGAGGGCGGCTACGCGGGCGAGGGCGAGACCCCGCGCTACCTCCAGGTGAACCTGCCGGCGTTGGCGTTCCGCCTGGACCGCAACCCGAACCGCGGGGAGATCCCGGTCATCTGCGACGAGCAGCTCGTCGTCGAGTACTACGCCGGCCGCTGACGCCGTTCGGCGGGCGCGCACGACGGGCCGCGTTCCACGGGACGCACGGCCCCCGCGCTCACTGCGGCGCCGCCCGCCGCTCCGCCCCCGGCGGAGGCGGCGGGCCGGCCAGCACCGGCCGCGGGGCGGCCGACGCGCCGCCCCGCACCCGCAGCGCCCTGGCCACGGCGGCATCCGTGTCCAACCGCTCGCCCTCCCGCAGGCACTCGCGGAAGCGCGTCTTGCCCAGCAGCTCGGCCACCTGCTCGGCGCTGCGCGCGTGCGGGTCGTTGAAGTACTCCGACCCGAAGAGCGGCATCCCCACCGAGCGCCACAGCCGCGCCGCCGCCCCCTGGAGCACGGCCGCCTCGGCCGCGTCCCCCTCGCTGGCGGTGATCCCGGCCAGCAGCTCCAGCGCGAAGACCGTGCCCACCAGGTCGCGGAACGCGTAGTTGACCGGCAGCGACTCCTCCAGGATCCGTCGCGCCCCCGCCGTGTCGCCGTCCGACCAGGCGGCGAACCCCAGGACGTGCAGCGCGTAGGAGCGCGCCCACTGCTCGCCGTGCTCCTCGCAGACGTCGCGCACCTCCTCGCAGAGCGCCGCCGCGCCCGCGATGTCGCCCTGGAAGGCCATCGCCATGGACAGCTTCACGCGCCCTATCAGCACGTTGCTGTTGAGCTCGCCGATCTCCTCGTAGCGCTCCATCGCCGCGCGCAGCAGCGACTCCGCCTCGCCCGCCTCGTCGTTGATCAGCGCCAACGCCCCGCTGTGGTGCAGCGAGTAGGCCAGGGCGCGCGCGTCGCCCGTGCGTTCCGCCGCCTGGCGGCACTCGTTCAGCGCGGTCAGGGCCGCGACCGTGTCGCCCTGGAGCACCGCCACGTATCCGACCGCCCACAGCGCGCGCAGCCTGGTCTCCTCGTGGTCGGTGCCCAGCGCCAGCGCCCGGTCCAACCAGTGCCGGCCCTCGGCCAGCCGGCCGCACGCCACCCAGCAGAACCAGAGCGTCGCCGCCAGATACAGCCCGAACCTGCCGTCCTCGTCCTCCTCCATCGCGTACTCGAACGCGGCCCGCAGATTGGGGAGTTCGTCGTGGACCCGGCGCGCGACCTCGGACTGGCGCGGGCTGAACCACTCCAGTTCGCACCAGGTGACCAGTCCGGTGCACCAGTCGCGGTGGCGGCGGCGCAGCCGGTCGGTGTCGCCGGTGGCGCCCAACCAGTCCGCCCCGTAGGCGCGGACGGTGTCGAGTATCCGGTAGCGCACCCCGGAGGGCGCCTCCTCCCGGCTGACCACCGACTGGGCCACCAGCTCGGTGAGCACGTCGAGCACCTCGTCGGCCGGCAGGTCGGGCCCCGAGCAGACGTACTCGGCGGCGTCCAGGTCGAAGTGGCCGGCGAAGACCGAGAGTCGGGCCCACAGCAGCCGCTGCTGCGGGGTGCACAGCTCGTGGCTCCAGCCCATCGCCGTGCGCAGCGTCTGGTGCTGCGGCGGCGCCCCCGCGCCGCCGCCGACCAGCAGCCGGAAGCGGTCGTCCAGTCGTTGCAGCGTCTGCTCCAGCGACAGGGTGCGCAGCCGGCCGGCCGCCAGTTCCAGCGCCAACGGGATGCCGTCCAGCCGGTGGCAGAGCTCGGCCACCACCCGCCGGTTCTCCGGGGTGATGGTGAAGCCGGGCAGCACGGCCGCCGCCCGGTCGGCGAAGAGCCAGGCCGCCTCGCCGAGGGGCACCCGCGCCGCCTCCGGGCAGGTCGGCACCGGCGCGGTCATCGGCGCCAACGGGTAGAGCCGCTCGCCGACGATGCCCAACGGCCGCCGCCCGGTGGCCAGCACCCGCAGCCCCGGCACCCGGCGCAGCAGCTCGTGCGCCAGCGCCGCCGACGGCTCGACCAGGTGCTCCACCCCGTCCAGCACCAGCAACATCCGCCGTCCGGCGAGCTGTTCGAGGAGCACGGTCAACGGTGGCCGGCCCGACTGGTCGGTCACGCCGAGCGCCTCGACCACGGCGTGCTCCAGCAGTTCGGGATCGCGCAGCCCCGCGAGCTCCACCAGCCACACGCCATCGCAGAAGCGTTCCTGCAGAATGCGCGCGGCCTGGAGCGCGCACCGCGACTTCCCCACACCGCCGACGCCGGTGACGGTGACCAGCCGCTCCTCGGCCAGCGCGGCCGTGAGCGCGCTGACTTCGGCGCTGCGCCCGATGAACCTCGTCAGCTCCGTCGGAAGGTTGCCCGGACGGCAGCCGTCCGGACGGGTCCCCCCGGCCGTCTCCCGAGCCGGAGGCTCGGACCCCTGAAAGCCTCGCATAAGACACGCAGGGTACGCGTAGGTAAGCAGAACGTACAATTGTCGCCGGTCCCTCTTGGCAGACGCGAAGGAATGCGGTACGAGCCCGCGCGGGGAGCGCGATAGGGTCGGGACCTGCCGTCGAGCGGGGAGAACGGTGGGGAGGAGAATGCCCTCCCGGCCGGTTCCGGCCGGCCGACCGTCGACCCCGAGGCGGCGAAACTACCCATCCGAGGGAAGCGGTGCGTTCGTGTCCGGTGGCGAAGTGGCCGGCCTGCTGGTGGCTGTCTTCTGGGCGATCCTGGTCTCGTTCCTGGCCGTGGTGCTGTACCGGTTGGCCCGGACGCTGCGGGCGGCGACCGAGCTGGTCAGCTCGCTCACCGAACGCGTCGTGCCGCTGCTGGGCGAGGCGTCCCGCACGGTGCGCAGCGCCCAGTCGCAGCTGGAGCGGGTCGACGACATCACCGCCGACGTGCGCGATGTCGCCGCCAACGCCTCGGCGTTGTCCACCACGGTGGCCAGCACCTTCGGCGGGCCGCTCGTGAAGGTCGCGGCCTTCGGGTACGGGGTGCGTCGCGCGTTGGGCCGCAGAGCGGCGCCCGAGCCGCCACCCCGGGGCGTGCCCGCGCCCCGCCGTCGTCAGGGAAGGACCGACCGCCGATGATCCGCCGCGCGTTCTGGTTCACCACCGGTGCCGCCGCCGGTGTGTGGGCCACCACCAGGGTCCAGCGCAAGCTGCGCGCCCTGGCACCCGACAGCCTCGCGCTGCGCGCCGCCGACCGCGCCGTCGCCGGCGGGAAGCGCCTGCGGCTCTTCGCCGGCGACGTGAGGGCGGGCATGGTCGAGCGCGAGGACCAACTCAACGACGCGCTCGGCCTGTCGACGCCCCCGGACGGCGCACGCGTGCTGCCCCGCGAGGCGGCCTACGACGAACTGCCCGCCGCCGCGCCCGCGCGGCCCCGCGTGGTCCGCGCCGCCCGCACCGAACGAACCATCCGACCGAACGCACCGAAGCGACTGACGGGAAATGAGGACCACTGATGGAGTCGGCTGAAATCCGCCGCCGCTGGCTCAGCTTCTTCGAGGAGCGCGGGCACACCGTGGTGCCCTCGGCGTCGCTGATCGCGGACGACCCGACGCTGCTGCTGGTCCCCGCAGGGATGGTGCCGTTCAAACCGTTCTTCCTCGGCCAGGCCACCCCGCCCTACGAGCGGGCCGTGAGCGTCCAGAAGTGCGTGCGCACCCCGGACATCGAGGAGGTCGGCAAGACCACCCGCCACGGCACGTTCTTCCAGATGTGCGGGAACTTCTCCTTCGGGGACTACTTCAAGGAGCGGGCCATCACCCTGGCCTGGGAGCTGATGACCACCTCCCAGGACGAGGGCGGCTACGGCCTGGACCCCGAGCGGCTGTGGGTGACCGTCTACGAGGAGGACGACGAGGCCTACCGCATCTGGACCGAGGGCGTGGGCGTCCCCGCCGAGCGGGTGCAACGCCTCGGCAAGGGGCCGAACTTCTGGGACATGGGCGTGCCGGGCCCCTGCGGCCCCTGCTCGGAGATCAACTACGACCGGGGCCCCGCCTTCGGCCCCGAGGGCGGCCCCGAGGTCAACGACGAGCGCTATGTCGAGCTGTGGAACCTGGTGTTCATGCAGTACGAGCGCGGTCCCGGCGGCGGCAAGGACTACCCGATCATCGGTGACCTGCCCTCGCAGAACATCGACACCGGGCTCGGCCTGGAGCGCCTGGCGATGGTCCTCCAGGACGTCCACAACATGTTCGAGACCGACACCCTGCGCGTCGTCATCGACAAGGCCGCCGCCCTCACCGACGTGCGCTACGGCGCCGCCGACGAGAGCGACGTCGCCCTGCGCGTGGTCGCCGACCACATGCGCACCTCGGTGATGCTCATCGGCGACGGCGTCACCCCGGGCAACGAGGGCCGCGGCTACGTGCTGCGCCGGATCATGCGCCGCGCGATCCGCAACATGCGGCTGCTGGGCGCCGACGGGCCGGTCGTCGGCGAGCTGGTCGACACCGTCATCGGCATCATGGGCGAGCAGTACCCCGAGCTGCGCACCGAGCGCGGCCGGATCGAGACCGTGGCGCTGGCCGAGGAGGCCGCGTTCCTGAAGACCCTCAGGGCCGGCACCAACATCCTGGACACCGCGGTCAGCGAGGCCAAGGCCGCCGGCGGCAGCGTGCTCGGCGGCGACCAGGCGTTCCTGCTCCACGACACCTGGGGCTTCCCGATCGACCTCACCCTGGAGATGGCCGCCGAGCAGGGGCTGTCCGTGGACGAGAGCGGCTTCCGCCGGCTGATGAAGGAGCAGCGCGAGCGCGCCAAGGCCGACGCCAGGTCCAAGAAGCAGGGCCACGCCGACCTCACCGCCTACCGCGAGTTCGCCGACGCCGCCGGTCCCTCCGAGTTCATCGGGTACACCAGCGTCAGCGGCGAGTCGAACGTCGTCGGCCTGCTGGTCAACGCCGCCTCCGCGCCCGTCGCCGTGGAGGGCGACGAGGTCGAGGTGGTGCTCAGCCGCACCCCGTTCTACGCCGAGGGCGGCGGGCAGCTCGCCGACACCGGGCGGATCAGGACCGACAGCGGCGCCGTGGTCGAGGTGCGGGACGTGCAGCAGCCCGTGCCGGGAGTGATCTCGCACAAGGGCGTCGTGCTCGTCGGCGAGGTGGCGGTCGGCGCCTCCGTGGAGACCGAGATCGACGTCCAGCGCCGCCGCGCCATCGCCCGCGCCCACAGCGCCACCCACCTCACCCACCGCGCGCTGCGCGACGCCCTGGGCCCGACCGCCGCGCAGGCCGGCTCGGAGAACGCCCCCGGCCGGTTCCGCTTCGACTTCGGCTCGCCGACGGCCGTGCCCGGCTCCGTGCTGGCCGACGTCGAGCAGAAGATCAACGAGGTGCTGGGCCGCGAACTCGACGTCTCCGCCGAGGTGATGTCGATGGACGAGGCGAGGAAGCAGGGCGCCATCGCCGAGTTCGGCGAGAAGTACGGCGACCGCGTGCGGGTGGTCACCATCGGCGACTACTCCAAGGAGCTGTGCGGCGGCACCCACGTCCACAACACCTCCCAACTCGGCCTGGTCAAGCTGCTGGGCGAGTCCTCCATCGGCTCCGGGGTGCGCCGGGTCGAGGCGCTGGTCGGCGTCGACGCCTACCGCTTCCTCGCGCGCGAGCACACGGTGGTCGCCCAGCTGACCGAGCTGCTCAAGGGGCGGCCCGACGAGCTGCCGGAGCGGGTCTCCGGGATGCTGGGGCGGCTGAAGGACGCGGAGAAGGAGATCGAGCGGTTCCGCGCCGAGAAGGTCCTCCAGGCCGCGGGCGGTCTGGCCTCCGGCGCCCGCGACGTGCGCGGTGTCGCGCTGGCCAGCGGCCGGGTGCCCGACGGCACCACCGCCGACGACCTGCGCAGGCTGGTGCTCGACGTGCGCGGCCGGCTGGCCGGCGACCGCCCCGCCGTGGTGGCGCTGTTCACCGTGACCGGCGGGCGCCCGCTGACCGTGGTGGCCACCAACGAGGCGGCCAGGGAACGCGGTCTGAAGGCCGGTGACCTGGTCCGCACCGCCGCCAAGGCGCTGGGCGGCGGCGGTGGCGGCAAGCCCGACGTGGCGCAGGGCGGCGGCCAGAACCCGGACGCCGTGGACGAGGCGCTGGCCGCGGTGGAGCGCCAGGTCGCGGACGTCGCCTGATGCGACGCGGCAGGCGGCTGGCGGTCGACGTCGGCGACGCCAGGATCGGGGTCGCCTCCTGCGACCCCGACGGGCTGCTGGCGACGCCGGTGGAGACCGTCCCCGGGCGCGATCTGCCGGCCGCCAGGCGGCGTCTCGGACAGCTGGTCGCCGAGTACGAGCCGATCGAGGTCGTCGTCGGGCTCCCGCGTTCGCTCAACGGACGCGAGGGCCCGGCGGCCGGCCGAGTGCGCGCCTTCGCGGGGGAGTTGGCGCGCCAGGTGGCGCCCGTTCCCGTGCGGTTGGTCGACGAGCGGATGTCGACCGTGGCGGCGGCGCGCGACATGCGTGCCTCGGGTGTCTCGGCGAAGAAGGGACGCTCCCGCATCGACCAGGCGGCGGCGGTGGTGATCCTGCAGAGCGCGCTGGAAACGGAGCGCGGTGCGGGGCGACCGCCGGGGCAGTGCGTCGAAGTGGTTGTCTGATCGCGATACGGTAACGTTCCGCGCGACACGGCAGTTTGCTGCTTGGGGGGTACGGGGCTGCCACCTTGCTGCACTAGGGGATCGATGACTGATTACGGCCGGGGCTCCGGCTCCGAACCGTGGTACCCGGACGACCCGCTCTACGGCGAGCGCGACTGGCCGGAGGGGTACCCGCCCCCCGGGCAGGGCCAGCAGCCGCAGGGCGCCGGGGACTTCGACGCGTACGGCCGGGGGCCGGGCGGTCAGCAGGCGGCGGGTTATCCGCAGGGTTACCAGGACCCGGGCTACCAGGGGCAGGGGTACCAGGACCCCTCCTATCAGGACCCCTCCTATCAGGACCCCTCCTATCAGGACCCCTCGTACCAGGGGCAGGGATACCAGCAGCAGGGTTACCAGGACCCGGGCTACCAGGGCGCGCAGGGCGGTCAGCAGGGCTGGGACTCCGGCGTTCCCTCGCAGCAGTACCCGGGTAACCAGGGGCACCAGGGCCACTCTCCCCAGGGGCAGGGATACCCCTCGGAGGGCTACGACACGGGCGACACCGGTGCCCACGGCGGACAGGGCTACGGCGGCGGTCAGCAACGGGGCGGCTACGGCGGGCAGGGCTACGGCTCGGGAGGCTACGACTCCGGCGCCTACGACACCGGCGGCTACCAGACGGGTGGCTACGACACCGGCGGTTACGACACCGGGGGGTACGACACCGGTTCCTACCGCGCCGGCGGCTACGACACCGGCGGCTTCGCCTCGCCCGGCTACGACACCCAGGCCAGAGGCGGGGCGCCCTACCCCGAGCAGGGCACCGCCCAGCACGACCTCTCCCCACCGGGCCAGCGCCACCCCCAGGCCCAGCACCCCCAGCCGCCCGAGCAGGGCCACGGCGCGACCCAGGCGATGCCCTCGGTCGAGGTGCCCAGGGCCAGGAGCGGCGACGACCCGGGGCCCGACCCCGAGACCGGCTGGGACCCGGGCCCCGACGCCGGGGAGTCCGACTTCTTCCGCCGCGGGGACGACGACGAGGACGACCGCGGCGACGACGGCGGGCGGCGCGAGCGCGGCTCCAAGCGCAGGGGCGGCTGCGGCTGTCTGGTGCTGGCCGCCGTGATCGTGGCCGGCGTCGGCGGTGCCGGCTGGTACGGCTACGGCTTCTACCAGGACCGCTTCGGCCCGGCGCCCGACTACGCCGGCGAGGGCACGGGCGAGGTCGAGGTCGAGATCCCGGCCGGCTCCGTCCTCTCCGACATGGGGAACATCCTCAAGGGCGCCGACGTGGTCAAGAGCCACGACGCCTTCGTCGAGGCCGCCGAGTCCGCCGAGGCGTCCATCCAGCCCGGCGTCTACACGCTCCGCCAGCAGATGTCGGCCGAGGCCGCCGTCGCCGCGATGACCGACCCCGAGGCGCTCAACACCCTGACCATTCCCGAAGGCAAACGCGCCACCGACATCTACGCGCTGATCGACGAACGCCTCGGGCTCGGCGAGGGCGAGACCGAGGAGGTCGCCGAGTCGGCCGACCTGGGCCTGCCCGACTGGGCCGAGGGCGACCCCGAGGGCTTCCTCTTCCCCTCCCGCTACGACGTGGGCGGGGATGTCAGCGCCGAGGAGCTCCTGACCGAGATGGTCGACCGCGCCGAGGCCGAGTTCGACGGCATCAGCCTGGAGACCGCGTCCGAACAGCTCGGCCACACCCCGCGCGAGGTGCTGACCATCGCCTCGCTGATCCAGGCCGAGGCGCAGGAGGACGAGGAGTTCGGCAAGGTCGCGCGGGTGGTCTACAACCGGCTGGACATCGACATGCGGTTGCAGTTCGACTCCACCATCAACTACGCGCTCGGCCGCTCCACGTTGGACGTCTCCCTCGACGACACCAACCTGGACTCGCCCTACAACACCTATGTCGAGTACGGGCTTCCGCCGGGCCCCATCGACAACCCGGGCCACCAGGCGCTGGAGGCGGCGCTCAACCCGACCGAGGGCGACTGGCTGTTCTTCGTCACCGTCGAGTCGGGCGACACCCGCTTCACCGCCGACCACGAGGAACACGAACGCAACGTCCAGGACTTCAACGAGGTCCAGTCCCGCAACCGCGAGGAGAACGGCGGATGACGGCCACCCTCCGCCCCGCCGGCGTCCGCCGCGCCGCCGTGCTCGGTTCGCCGATCGCCCACTCGCTCTCCCCGACGCTGCACCTGGCCGCCTACCGGGCGCTGGGGCTGACCGACTGGAGCTACGACAGGTTCGAGATCGGGGAGGACCAACTGGCCCCGTTCCTGGGCGGGTTGGGTCAGGAGTGGGCCGGGCTGTCGTTGACCATGCCGCTGAAGCGGGCGGCGATCCCGCTGCTGGACGAGGTCAGCGAGACCGCGGCCTCGGTCTCCGCCGTGAACACCGTGCTCCTCACCGACGACGGGCGGGCCCTCGGCGAGAACACCGACGTCCCCGGCCTGGTCGCCGCGCTCGCCGAGCGCGGCGTGACCGAGGTGGAACGGGCCACCGTGCTGGGCGCCGGCGCCACCGCCGCCTCGGCGCTGGCCGCGCTCGGCCGGCTCGGGGCGCGCGAGGTCACGGCCTGTGTGCGCAGCGAGGCGCGCGCCGACGAGATGCGCGCCTGGGGCGAGCGCCTGGGCGTGCGCGTGGTCGCCGCGCCCTGGGCCGAGGCGGAGAAGGCGCTGCACGCGCCGCTGGTGGTCGCCACCACCCCGGCGGGGGCGACCGACGCCCTGGCGGGCGCGGTGCCGGCCGGCCCCGGGGTGCTCTTCGACGTGCTCTACGAGCCGTGGCCGACGGCGCTGGCCGGGGCCTGGTCGGCGGCCGGCGGGCGGGTGGTCGGCGGCCTGGACCTCCTGGTCCACCAGGCGGTCTGCCAGGTCGAGTTGATGACCGGGCTGGCGCCGGCGCCGGTCGCCGCGATGCGCGCGGCGGGCGAGGCGGCGCTCGCCGCCCGCTGAGCGCCCGCCGCGCCCGCCCCCGCACGCCGTCTCGCGAGGCAGACGGGTGAGCCGGCTGTCGGTGGGGCGTGGCAAGATCGGGGTGACACGCAGGGTTTTCGCATCCGAGGAGCACCGTTGAGCAGGCTGCGCTGGCTGACCGCGGGGGAGTCACACGGCCCCGCACTGGTCGCGACGTTGGAGGGGCTGCCCGCCGGGGTGCCGATCACCACCGAGCTGGTGGCCGACGCCCTGGCGCGCCGCCGGCTCGGCTACGGCCGGGGCGCCCGGATGAAGTTCGAGCGGGACGAGGTCACCTTCCTCGGCGGCGTGCGCCACGGCCGCACCCTCGGCTCGCCCGTGGCGATCATGGTGGGCAACACCGAGTGGCCCAAGTGGGAGAAGGTGATGGCCGCCGACCCGGTGGACCCGGCGGAGCTGGCCGAGCTGGCGCGCAACGCGCCCCTGACCCGCCCCCGTCCCGGCCACGCCGACCTCGCCGGGATGCAGAAGTACGGCCTCGACGACGCCCGCCCCATCCTGGAGCGCGCCTCCGCCAGGGAGACCGCGGCCCGCGTCGCGCTCGGCACCGTCGCCCGCTCCTACCTGCGGGAGACCGCCGGGATCGAGCTGGTCTCCCACGTGGTCGAGCTGGGCGGCGCCAAGGCGCCCGCCGGCTCGCTGCCGCGCCCCGAGGACGTGGCGGCGCTCGACGCCGACCCGGTGCGCTGC
This sequence comes from Streptomyces sedi, assembly GCF_006335015.1. Classification (GTDB taxonomy): domain Bacteria; phylum Actinomycetota; class Actinomycetes; order Streptomycetales; family Streptomycetaceae; genus Streptomyces; species Streptomyces sedi. The sequence continues at coordinate 88,795 of NZ_VDGT01000017.1, read as the reverse complement.
CTGGACGCCGAGGCCAGCGAGGCGATGGTGGCCGTCATCGACCAGGCGCACAAGGACGGCGACACCCTCGGCGGGGTCGTCGAGGTCGTCGCGTACGGCGTCCCGGTCGGCCTCGGCTCCCACGTGCACTGGGACCGCCGCCTGGACGCCCGGCTGGCCGGCGCCCTGATGGGCATCCAGGCCATCAAGGGCGTGGAGCTGGGCGACGGCTTCGGCCTGGCGCGCGTCCCCGGCTCCCAGGCGCACGACGAGATCCACGCCACCCCCGAGGGCATCCGCCGCGCCTCCGGGCGCTCCGGCGGCACCGAGGGCGGGCTCTCCACCGGCGAGGTGCTGCGGGTGCGGGCGGCGATGAAGCCCATCGCGACCGTGCCCCGCGCGCTGGCCACGGTCGACACCGCCACCGGCGAGGCCGCCGCCGCTCACCACCAGCGCTCCGACGTCTGCGCGGTGCCGGCGGCCGGGATCGTCGCCGAGGCGATGGTGGCGCTGGTCCTCGCCGACTCGCTCGCGGAGAAGTTCGGCGGCGACAACGTGGCGGAGACCCGCCGCAACGTCGAGTCCTACCTCGCCCACCTGGAGATCAGGTGAGCGCCCCGGCCGTGGTCCTGGTGGGCCCGCCGGGATCGGGGAAGACCACCGTCGGCACCCTGCTGGCCGAGCGCCTGGGCGTCGCCCTGCGCGACACCGACGCGGACGTGGAGGCCGAGGCGGGCAAGCCCATCCCCGAGATCTTCCTGGACGACGGCGAGCCGGCGTTCCGCGCGCTGGAGGCCGCGGCGGTGCGCCGCGCGGTCGCCGAGCACGACGGGGTGCTCGCCCTCGGCGGCGGCGCGGTCCACGACCCGGAGACCCGCGCGCTGCTGACCGGGCTGCCGGTCGTCTTCCTCGACGTGGCGCTGGCCGAGGCGGTCCACCGCGTCGGCCTCGACGTGCCGCGCCCCCTGCTCGCGATCAACCCCAGGCAGCGCTGGCGCGCCCTGATGGAGGAGCGCAGGCCCTGGTACACCGAGGTCGCCAGGGCCGTGGTGGAGACCGCGGAACGCACCCCCGACGAGGTCGCCACGGCCGTCATCGACGCATTGGAGCACCACCCGGCATGAGCAGCGGCACCACCCCCGAACCCTCCGCCGAGCCGGTAGCGCCCCTGCGGGTCACCGTCGGCGGCAGCGCGGGCACCGCCCCCTACGAGGTGCTGATCGGGCGTCAACTCCTCGGCGAGCTGCCGTCGTTGATCGGCACCGCGCAGCGCGTCGCGGTGCTGCACCCGGAGGCGCTGGCCGAGACCGGGCAGGCGCTCCGCGAGGACCTGGCCGCCCAGGGGTACCAGGCGATCACCGTCGAGGTGCCCAACGCGGAGGACGCCAAGCAGGCCGAGGTCGCCGCCTACTGCTGGTCGGCGCTGGGGCAGACCGGCTTCACCCGGAGCGACGTGGTCGTCGGCGTCGGCGGCGGCGCCACCACCGACCTGGCCGGCTTCGTCGCGGCGACCTGGCTGCGCGGGGTGCGGTGGATCGCCGTGCCGACGACGGTGCTCGGCATGGTCGACGCGGCCGTCGGCGGCAAGACCGGCATCAACACCGCCGAGGGCAAGAACCTGGTGGGCGCCTTCCACCCGCCGGCCGGCGTGCTGTGCGACCTGGCGGCGCTGGACTCGCTGCCGGTCAACGACTACGTCTCGGGCCTGGCCGAGGTGATCAAGGCCGGCTTCATCGCCGACCCCGAGATCCTGCGCCTGGTCGAGTCCGACCCGGAGGCCGCCAGGACCCCGGCCGGCCCGCACACCGCCGAGCTGATCGAGCGCTCGATCCGGGTCAAGGCCGAGGTGGTCTCCGAGGACCTGAGGGAGTCGGGCCGCCGCGAGATCCTGAACTACGGCCACACCCTGGCGCACGCCATCGAGAAGAACGAGCGCTACCGCTGGCGGCACGGCGCCGCCGTCTCCGTCGGCATGGTCTTCGCCGCCGAGCTGGGCCGCATCGCCGGCCGGTTGGACGAGGCGACGGCCGCCAGGCACCGGGAGGTGCTGGCCTCCGTCGGCCTGCCGGTGACCTACAGGGGCGACCAGTGGCCCCGGCTGCTGGAGACCATGCGGGTCGACAAGAAGACCAGGGGCGACCTGCTGCGCTTCATCGTGCTGGACGGGCTCGCCAGGCCCACGGTGCTGGAGGGCCCCGACCCGGCGGCGCTGCTGGCCGCGCACGCGGAGATCGCCGACTGATGCACGACGTACGCACGGCACGGCAAGGGGAGTTGACGGCGTGAGCGGAGCCGAGACCAGCACCGACCGCCGGGTCCTGGTGCTCAACGGGCCCAACCTGGGCCGGTTGGGCTCCCGCGAGCCCGACGTCTACGGCAGCACCTCCTACGCGGGTCTGGTCGCCCGCTGCACCGCGCTGGGCGCCGAGTTGGGCCTGGCCGTCGAGGTGCGGGAGACCAACGACGAGGGCGAGCTGGTCCGTTGGCTGCACGAGGCGGCCGACGGCGCGGTGCCCGTGGTGCTCAACCCGGGCGCGTTCACCCACTACTCGTACGCGATGCGGGACGCCGCCGCGCAGCTCACCGCGCCGCTGATCGAGGTGCACATCTCCAACCCGCACCGGCGGGAGGAGTTCCGGCACACCTCGGTGGTCGCCGAGGTGGCCACCGGCACCGTCGCCGGCTTCGGCATCGACTCCTACCTGCTGGCGCTGCGCGCGCTGGTGGCGGAGCCGGCGGGCTGAGGCGCCCGTCGAACGGCTGCCGCCTCCCGGACCTCGCCCGGGGAGCGGTACCGTGTGTCACACCGGAACGGGTGCGCGAGCCGGGGCTCGCGCAGGGGAGAAAACGGAGTGGGGAGCGGATGCAACAACCCGGTGGAATGCCCTCACCACCGCCCGCGCCGCTCGACGGCGGCACTGCCGGGCACCTCCGACTGCCACCGGGCCACACGGTTCCGGCCCCGGCACCCGCCACGGTGCTGCCCGACGTGCACCACGCGGGCGTCGCGGTGCTGCTGATCGGGCCGGCCGGCGCCGGCAAGACGACGGTCGCCCGCTACTGGGCCGACCGCCGCCAGGTGCCCACCGCGCACATCAGCCTGGACGACGTGCGGGAGTGGGTGCGTTCCGGCTTCGCCGACCCCCGCACCGGGTGGGACGACAGGTCCGAGGCCCAGTACCGGCTGGCGCGCAGGACCTGCGGCTTCGCCGCGCGCAACTACCTCGCCAACGGCATCTCCTGCATCCTCGACGACGCGGTCTTCCCCGACCGCCCGGCCGTGGGCCTCGGGGGGTGGAAGCGCCACGTCGGCCCGGGCCTGATCCCCGTGGTGCTGCTGCCCGGCCTCGACGTGGTGCTGGAGCGGAACGCGGAGCGCAGCGGCACCCGGCGGCTCTCCGACGAGGAGGTCGCCACGATCCACGGCCGGATGGCCGGCTGGTACGGCTCGGGGCTGCCCATCATCGACAACTCCCGGCACGACGTGGCGACCACCGCCCGGATGCTGGACGAGGCGGTCACCCGCAGTCTGCACAGCCCCCCGCAGTGGTGAACGCGCGCCGGTGACCCCGGGGACGCGCCCCGGCGCGGGCGCCGCTCGTTAGGCCCTCTCCAGGCGGCCGGTCTGCCGCCGGCTGCGTAGGCTCGACCCATGTCCGAGGTTCACGCGGCTCGACGATCCTGGCTGCGCGCCCGCTGTTCCCCGAGGAACGGCGCCGCCGTCGTCGCCGGGCCGGCCAACGTCCGCTATCTGGTCGGGCCCGCCCCTTCGAGCGCGGCGCTGCTGGTGCGCCGCTCCGGCGGCGACGTGCTGCTCGGCCACTGGGACCCGGCGGAGAGTCCTGGCGGCCCGCTGGGGGAGTTGGGCGGGCCGCGCGTGGTGGCGCTGGACGGCGAGGCCGATCCGGTGGAGGCCGCCGTCGCGCTGGCGGTCGAGGAGGGCGCGGGCGAGGTCGCGGTCGAGGAGCACCAGGTGACGGTCGCCAGGCACCGCGCGGTGCTGGCCGCCGTCCCCGGGGTGCGGCTGACGGACCTGGGGCGCGCGGTCGAGGGGCGCCGGGTGGTCAAGGACGACGACGAGATCGCGGCGCTGCGGGCGGCGGCCGAGATCACCGACCGGGCGCTGGGGGAGCTGCTGGAGTCGATCCTGGTGGGCCGCACCGAGCGGCATCTGGCCCTGGAGCTGGAGCGGCGGCTGGTCGACCACGGCGCGGACGGACCGGCGTTCCCCACCTCGGTGGCCACCGGCAGCCACTCGGGTCTCGCGGGGCACCGGCCGACGGACCGCAGGGTCGAGGAGGGCGATTTCCTGACGGTGCGGCTGGGCGCGCGCTTCCGCGGCTACCGCTGCCGGATCGGGCGGACGTTCGTGATCGGCACCAGCCCGGCGGACTGGCAGATCGAGCTGTACGACGTCGTCTTCGCCGCCCAGCGGGCCGCTCGCGAGGCGCTGGCCCCGGACGTGGAGTACCGCGCGGTGGACCGCGCGGCCCGCGAGGTGCTCACCGCCGCGGGCCACGGCAAGGCCCTGGGGCCGGTCACCGGGCACGGGGTGGGGCTGGAAATGGGGGAGGACCCTCGGATGGGGCCGGCGGCCATGGGTAGACTGAGCGCTTGTGTTCCGGTCACCGTCGAGCCGGGGGTGCATCTCCCGGGCCGGGGCGGAGTCCGGATCGACGACACACTCGTCGTCCGTCCTCCGGCGGACGGCGGGCCCGAGCTACTCACCATCACGACCAAGGAACTCCTGGCTCTGTGAAGCCCAGGCGGCAGCGGACCGGGAGTGACGGGTCGGTCCACTTGCGGCAGCCTCAGGAGAATCCACGACCGTGGCCACCACGAACGACCTCAAGAACGGCATGGTGCTCAAGCTCGACGGGGGCCAGCTCTGGTCCGTAGTCGAGTTCCAGCACGTCAAGCCCGGCAAGGGCGGCGCCTTCGTACGTACCAAGCTCAAGAATGTGCTTTCCGGCAAGGTGGTGGACAAGACGTTCAACGCCGGTACCAAGGTCGAGACGGCCACGGTCGACCGCAGGTCGATGCAGTTCTCCTACAAGGACGGCGCCGACTACGTCTTCATGGACACCTCGACCTACGACCAGCTGCCGATCAACCCCGAGACGGTGGGCGACGCGGCGAACTACCTGCTGGAGGGCCAGGACTGCACCGTCGCCATCTACGAGGAGAACCCGCTCTTCGTGGAGATGCCGGCGGCCGTCGAGCTGGTCATCGAGTACACCGAGCCCGGTGTGCAGGGCGACCGCTCCACCGGCGGCACCAAGCCGGCCAAGCTGGAGACCGGCTACGAGATCGGCGTCCCCCTCTTCATCACCACCGGTGAGAAGATCAAGGTCGACACCCGCTCCGGCGAATACCTTGGCCGGGTGAACAGCTAACCGTGGCTGCCCGCAGCAAGGCGCGCAAACGAGCCCTTCAGATCCTCTTCGAGGCCGACCAGCGCGGCGCCAAGCCCACCGAGGTGCTCGCCGACTGGGCCAGGCTGGCGACCACGGACGAACGCCAGCCGCCGGTCAGCGAGTTCACCAGGCGGCTGGTCGAGGGCTATGTCGAGCGGGCGGAGCGCATCGACGAGCTGTTGGCCCAGTACACCGTGGGCTGGCCGCTGGACCGGATGCCGGTCGTCGACCGGAACATCCTGCGGCTGTGCGCCTTCGAGCTGATCTGGGAGGACGAGACGCCGGACGCCGTGGTGCTCGACGAGGCGGTCCAGCTGGCGCGGGAGTTCTCCACCGAGGAGTCCCCGACCTTCGTCAACGGACTGCTCGGACGGCTGAAGGACCTCAAGCCCACCCTGCGCCGCTGACGCGACGCACGACGGCGGAACGGGGCGGGGCCGGATCTCCCTCACGGGGGACCGGCCCCGCCCCGTTCGCGCGCTCAGCCCTCCTCGGCCTGCACGGCCCGCCGCGCGTCCGCGCCCAGCACGCCCCAGCTGATGAGCTGCTCGGTCAGGACCGAGGGCGACTGGTCGTAGATCACGGCGAGGGTGCGCAGGTCGTCCTGGCGGATCGAGAGCACCTTGCCGTTGTAGTCGCCGCGCTGGCTCTGGATGGTGGCCGTGTAGCGCTGGAGCGGGCCGGCCTTGTCGCTCGGCACGTTGGCCAGGCGCTCCAGGTCCAGGACCAGCTTCGGCGGCGGCTCGGCGGCGCCACCGGGCGTCGAGCCCGGCAGCAGCTCCTGGACCGGCACTCCGTAGAACTCCGCCAGCTCCGCGAGGCGCTGCACGGTCACGGCCCGGTCGCCGCGCTCGTAGGAACCGACCACCACGGCCTTCCAGCGGCCCTGGGACTTCTCCTCGACCCCGTGAAGCGACAGACCCTGCTGGGTGCGGATGGCCCGGAGCTTGGCTCCGAGCTGTTTGGCGTATTCGCTGGACATGTGTCTCCCCGGACGGCTTTTCGTAACTCACTGTGAGGTTACGCAGCGTGATATCTCTCGTCAAGCCGAGACCGGAGAGTTTCCTCTGACCTGGGACGATGCGGAGCGTGCGGATTGCCCTGGTAGGGTCGACGCCGTTCCACCCGACATCCTTTAACGTCCGTCCCGTGAGGCGGTCAAGGAGGTCCGCACACCCATGAGTGGTGACCACGACACGAGCCCGGCCCGTTCCGTCCTGGAGGCGCCGGACATCGCGCGGGCGTTGACCCGCATCGCGCACGAGATCGTCGAGCGCGCCAAGGGCGCCGACGACGTGCTGCTTCTCGGCATCCCGACCAGGGGGGTCTTCCTGGCCCGCCGGCTGGGCGACCGGCTCCGCGAGATCACAGGGCACCCGGTCCCGCACGGCTCGCTCGACATCACGATGTACCGCGACGACCTGCGGCTGCGCCCGGCCCGCGCGCTGGGCCGCACCGAGATCCCCGAGTCCGGCGTCGACGGACGGCTGGTCGTCCTCGTCGACGACGTGCTCTTCTCCGGACGCACCATCAGGGCCGCGCTGGACGCGCTCGGCGACATCGGCCGGCCGCGCGCCGTGCAGCTGGCGGTCCTGGTCGACCGCGGCCACCGCGAGCTGCCGATCCGCGCCGACTACGTCGGGAAGAACATCCCGACCTCGCTGCGCGAGACCGTCAAGGTCAGGCTCACCGAGGAGGACGGCCGCGACGGCGTGCTGCTCGGCACCCGCGCCCCCGAGACCGGCCGATAGCGCCCCGGTCCGCGCGCCACCCCGGGCCAGCCCCGGCGACTCCCACCCCGCACACCGGCACCCTCCTGCCTTCAGGAAGGCTCACCCACGATGAAGCACCACCTCGTCTCGGCCGCCGACCTCACCCGCGACGACGCCGTGCTGATCCTCGACACCGCCGAGGAGCTGTCCCGCGTCGCCGGCCGGCCGATCAAGAAACTCCCCACGCTGCGCGGCCGAACGGTGGTCAACCTGTTCTTCGAGGACTCCACCAGGACGCGCATCTCGTTCGAGGCCGCCGCCAAGCGGCTCTCCGCCGACGTCATCAACTTCTCGGCCAAGGGCTCCTCGGTCTCCAAGGGCGAGTCCCTGAAGGACACGGCGCTCACGCTCCAGGCCATGGGCGCCGACGCCGTCGTCATCCGCCACCACGACTCCGGTGCCCCCCACCGCCTGGCCACCTCGGGATGGATCGGCGGCCACGTGGTCAACGCGGGCGACGGCACCCACGAGCACCCGACGCAGGCGCTGCTGGACGCGTTCGCGCTGCGCCGCCGGCTGGCCGACGGCGCGCTGGGCGCCGACCTCGCCGGCCGGCGCGTCACCATCGTCGGCGACATCCTGCACAGCCGGGTCGCCCGCTCCAACGTGCGGCTGCTGACCACGCTGGGCGCCGAGGTCACCGTCGTCGCCCCGCCGACACTGGTGCCCGTCGGCGTCGAGAGCTGGCCGTGCGCCGTCTCCTACGACCTGGACGCCGTGCTGCCCGACTCCGACGCGGTGATGATGCTGCGCGTCCAGCGCGAGCGCATGAACGCGGCGTACTTCCCCACCGAGCGGGAGTACGCCCGCCGCTACGGCCTCGACGGGGAGCGGATGGCGCGGATGCCGGAGCACGCCGTCGTGATGCACCCCGGCCCGATGAACCGGGGCATGGAGATCACCGCCGAGGTCGCCGACTCCCCGCGCTGCACCGTCGTCGAGCAGGTCTCCGCCGGCGTCGACGTGCGGATGGCGGTCCTCTACCTGCTGCTGGGCGGCGCGGGCCCGGGCGACGAAGAACCGAAGGGCGCCACGCCGCGCGGCGCCGAAGCGACACGAGGGAACCGAGCATGAGCGACACCCAGCGGACCCTGATCCGAGGCGCCAGGCTCCTCGGCGGGCCGGCCACCGACGTGCTGGTCGACGGCGAGACCGTCGCCGAGGTCGGCACCGGCCTGACCGGCGAGGGGGCCACCGTGGTCGAGGCCGAGGGCCGCGTGCTGCTGCCCGGGCTCGTCGACCTCCACACCCATCTGCGGGAGCCGGGCCGCGAGGACTCCGAGACGGTGCTCACCGGCACCAGGGCGGCGGCCTCCGGCGGCTTCACCGCCGTGCACGCCATGGCCAACACCTTCCCCGTCGCCGACACCGCCGGCGTCGTCGAGCAGGTCTGGCGGCTCGGCCGCGCCTCCGGCTACTGCGACGTCCAGCCCGTCGGCGCCGTCACCGTCGGACTGGGCGGCAGGCAGCTGGCCGAGCTGGGCGCGATGCACGAGTCGGCCGCCGGCGTCGTCGTCTTCTCCGACGACGGCAAGTGCGTCGACGACGCGGTGATCATGCGGCGCGCGCTGGAGTACGTGAAGGCGTTCGACGGCGTCATCGCCCAGCACGCCCAGGAGCCGCGGCTGACCGAGGGCGCCCAGATGAACGAGGGCGTCGTCTCCGCCGAGCTGGGGCTGACCGGCTGGCCGGCCGTCGCCGAGGAGTCGATCATCGCCAGGGACGTGCTGCTCGCCGCGCACGTCGGCTCCCGGGTGCATGTCTGCCACCTGTCCACGGCCGGCTCCGTCGAGCTGGTCCGCTGGGCCAAGTCCAAGGGCTGGCGGGTCACCGCCGAGGTCACCCCGCACCACCTGCTGCTCACCGACGAGCTGGTGCGTTCCTACGACCCGGTCTACAAGGTCAACCCGCCGCTCCGCACCGAGCAGGACGTCCTCGCGCTGCGCGAGGCGCTCGCCGACGGCACCATCGACTGCGTCGCCACCGACCACGCCCCGCACCCGCACGAGGACAAGGACTGCGAGTGGGGCGCGGCGGCCATGGGGATGGTCGGCCTGGAGACCGCGCTCTCCGTCGTGCAGCACACCATGGTCGACACCGGGCTGCTCGACTGGTCGCAGGTCGCCGACCGGATGTCGGCCCGCCCCGCCACCATCGGCAGGCTGCCGGGACACGGCCGCCCGGTCGCCCCCGGCGAGCCGGCGAACCTGACGCTCGTCGACCCGGACCACCGCGCCCCGGTCGAGCCGGGGGCCTTCGCCTCCCGCAGCCGCAACAGCCCCTACCGTGGCCTGGAACTCCCCGGCCGGGTCACCGACACCTGGCTGCGCGGCCGGGCCACGCTGCGGAACGGAGCCCTGGTATGACCCCCGGAGCAACCCTGCTGGCCACGCTCGCCGCCGAGGACGGGGAGCGGCGCTCCCAGCCGGTCACCGACTGGGCCGAGCGCATCGGCTGGGTGATCGGCCTGCTGCTGCTGGTCGCCCTGGTCTACTGGCTGATGCGGCAGGGCTGGAAGTGGCGCGCCACCCTCCAGAGCGACCTGCCGGAGCCCGAGCCGCTCCCGGGCGAGCCGGGCGCGCCGCGGCTGTCGTTCACCGGCCGCTACCACGGCTCGACCGTCGCCGGCCAGTGGCTGGAGCGGATCGTGGCCCACGGACTCGGCGTGCGCAGCCGCGCCGACGTCGCCCTGACCGAGCGGGGCGTGACCGTCGCCAGGCCCGGCGCCGGCGACTTCCTGATCCCCGCCGAGCACGTGCTCGGCGCCCGCCTCGACAAGGGCATCGCGGGCAAGGTCCTCACCGAGGGCGGCCTGCTGGTGATCACCTGGCGGCTGGGCGAGCGGGTACTCGACTCAGGCTTCCGCTCCGACCTGGCGTCCGAGCACGCCGCCTGGGTCGAGGCACTCGGCCACCACCACCCGAACCCGCCGGCCGACGCCGCCCGGCCCTCGCAGACGAACGAACCGGAGGGCGCACGATGAACGCCACCACCCGGCCCGGCGGAAGGACCCCCGCCGAGCTGGTCTTGGAGGACGGCCGGGTCTTCACCGGCCTGGCCTACGGCGCGGTGGGCGAGACCCACGGCGAGGCCGTCTTCTCCACCGGCATGACCGGCTACCAGGAGACCCTGACCGACCCGTCCTACCACCGCCAGATCGTGGTCATGACCGCCCCGCACGTCGGCAACACCGGCGTCAACGACGAGGACCCCGAGTCCCGCCGGATCTGGGTCGCCGGCTATGTGGTGCGCGACCCCGCCCGCACCCCTTCCAACTGGCGTTCACGCCGGGGTCTTGACGAGGAGCTGGCCGCCCAGGGCGTCGTCGGCATCCAGGGCGTCGACACCCGCGCCCTCACCCGCCACCTGCGGGAACGCGGCGCGATGCGGTGCGGGATCTTCTCCGGCGACGCGCTCGCCGAGGGGCCGGGGGCCCGGCTGGAGCGGGTCCGCTCGGCGCCCGCGATGGTCGGCGCCCCGCTCTTCGACGAGGTCGCCACCGAGGAGCCCTACGTGGTGGAGGCCGTCGGCCCCCGGCGGTTCACCGTCGCCGCCGTCGACCTCGGCATCAAGGGCATGACCCCCCGGCGGATGGCCGAGCGCGGCATCGAGGTGCACGTGCTGCCCGCCACCACCGACCTGGAGACGGTCTACGCGTCCGGCCCCGACGGGGTGTTCTTCTCCAACGGCCCGGGCGACCCCGGCACCGCCGACCACCCGGTCGAGCTGATGCGCGGCGTGCTGGAGCGCGGCACCCCGCTCTTCGGGATCTGCCTGGGCAACCAGGTCTTCGGCCGCGCCCTCGGCTTCCCCACCTTCAAGCTCAAGTACGGCCACCGGGGCATCAACCAGCCGGTCAAGGACCTGTCCACCGGCCGGGTCGAGGTCACCGCGCACAACCACGGCTTCGCCGTCGACGCCCCGCTGGAGGGCACGTCGAAGACCCCCTTCGGCGCCGCCGAGGTCTCCCATGTCTGCCTCAACGACGACGTGGTCGAGGGGCTGCGGCTGGTGGACCGGCCCGCGTTCAGCGTGCAGTACCACCCGGAGGCCGCCGCCGGGCCGCACGACGCCGCCTATCTCTTCGACCGCTTCGTCTCCCTGATGGAGGGCCAGCGTGCCTAAGCGCACCGACATCGAGTCCGTCCTGGTCATCGGCTCCGGCCCGATCGTCATCGGCCAGGCGGCCGAGTTCGACTACTCGGGCACCCAGGCGTGCCGCGTGCTGCGGGCCGAGGGGCTGCGGGTCGTGCTGGTCAACTCCAACCCGGCGACGATCATGACCGACCCCGAGATCGCCGACGCCACCTACGTCGAGCCCATCACCCCCGAGTACGTCGAGAAGATCATCGCCAAGGAGCGTCCCGACGCGCTGCTGGCCACCCTCGGCGGCCAGACGGCGCTCAACACCGCCGTCGCGCTGCACGGCGACGGCACCCTGGAGCGCTACGGCGTGGAGCTGATCGGCGCCAACGTCGAGGCCATCCACAAGGGCGAGGACCGCGAGCGGTTCAAGGACGTGGTCGCCGCCGTCCGCGAGCGCACCGGGCACGGCGAGTCCGCCCGTTCGGTGATCTGCCACACCATGGACGAGGTGCTGGCCGGCGTCGACGGGCTCGGCGGCTACCCCGTGGTGGTCCGCCCGTCCTTCACCATGGGCGGCGCCGGCTCCGGGTTCGCCTACGACGAGGACGAGCTGCGCCGCATCGCCGGCCAGGGCCTCGCGCTCTCCCCGACCACCGAGGTGCTCCTTGAGGAGTCCATCCTCGGCTGGAAGGAGTACGAGCTGGAGCTGATGCGGGACCGCAACGACAACGTGGTGGTCGTCTGCTCCATCGAGAACCTGGACCCGATGGGCGTGCACACCGGCGACTCCATCACCGTCGCGCCCGCGATGACGCTGACCGACCGCGAGTACCAGGTGCTGCGGGACATCGGCATCGCCGTGATCCGCGAGGTCGGCGTCGACACCGGCGGCTGCAACATCCAGTTCGCGGTCAACCCGGACGACGGCCGGGTCGTCGTCATCGAGATGAACCCGCGGGTCTCCCGTTCCTCCGCGCTGGCGTCCAAGGCGACCGGCTTCCCGATCGCGAAGATCGCCGCCCGGCTCGCCGTCGGCTACACCCTCGACGAGATCCCCAACGACATCACCCGGGAGACCCCCGCCTCCTTCGAGCCGACGCTCGACTACGTGGTGGTCAAGGTCCCGCGGTTCGCCTTCGAGAAGTTCCCCGCCGCCGACGCCACGCTGACGACCACCATGAAGTCCGTCGGCGAGGCCATGGCCATCGGCCGGAACTTCGCCGAGGCGCTCAACAAGGCGCTGCGCTCCGTGGAGAAGAAGGACGCGCCCTTCGACTTCACCGGCGCGCCCGCCCCCGAGGAGGACCGGGAGCGGCTGCTGCGGCTGGCCGCCACCCCCACCGACGGGCGGCTCGGCACCGTGATGCGCGCCATCCGCGCCGGCGCCACCCCCGAGGAGGTCTTCGAGGCGACGCGCATCGACCCCTGGTTCGTCGACCAGCTCTTCCTCATCAGGGAGATCGCCGACGAGCTGCGCGACGCCGAGAAACTCGACCCCGCGCTCCTCGCCCACGCCAAGCGGCACGGCTTCTCCGACGCCCAGATCGCCGGCATCAGGGGCCTGCGCGAGGACGTGGTGCGCGAGGTGCGCCACGCGCTGGGCGTGCGCCCGGTCTACAAGACCGTCGACACCTGCGCCGCCGAGTTCGCCGCCCGCACCCCCTACCTCTACTCCTCCTACGACGAGGAGAGCGAGGTCGCCCCGCGCGAACGCCCCGCCGTGATCATCCTGGGCTCCGGGCCCAACCGCATCGGCCAGGGCATCGAGTTCGACTACTCCTGCGTCCACGCCTGCTTCGCGCTCAGCGACGCCGGCTACGAGACGGTCATGGTCAACTGCAACCCCGAGACCGTCTCCACCGACTACGACACCTCCGACCGGCTCTACTTCGAGCCGCTCACCCTGGAGGACGTCCTGGAGATCGTGCACGCCGAGACCCTGGCCGGCCCCGTCGCCGGCGTCCTCGTCCAGCTCGGCGGCCAGACCCCGCTCGGCCTGGCCCAGGCGCTCAAGGACAACGGCGTGCCGGTGGTCGGCACCTCGCCCGAGGCGATCAACCTCGCCGAGGAACGCGGCCACTTCGGCCGGGTGCTGGCCGAGGCGGGGCTGCCCGCGCCCAAGTACGGCACGGCGTTCTCCTTCGAGGAGGCCAGCGCCATCGCCGCCGGCATCGGCTACCCCGTGATGGTCCGCCCCAGCTACGTGCTGGGCGGCCGGGGGATGCGGATCGTCTACGACGAGCCGGCGCTGGAGGAGTACCTGCGCCACCACGCGGGGCTGATCTCCGAACACCCGGTGCTGATCGACCGGTTCCTCGACGACGCCATCGAGATCGACGTCGACGCCCTCTACGACGGCCAGGAACTGTACCTGGGCGGCGTGATGGAGCACATCGAGGAGGCCGGAATCCACTCCGGCGACTCGGCCTGCGCCCTCCCGCCGATCACCCTCGGCGGCCACGACATCAAGCGGCTGCGCGCCTCGACCGAGGCCATCGCCAGGGGAGTCGGGGTGCGCGGCCTGATCAACATCCAGTTCGCGCTCTCCGGCGACATCCTCTACGTGCTGGAGGCCAACCCGCGCGCCTCCCGCACCGTGCCGTTCACCTCCAAGGCCACCGCCGTGCCGCTGGCCAAGGCCGCCGCCCGGATCTCGCTCGGCGCCACCGTCGCCGAGCTGCGCGCCGAGGGGATGCTCCCGGCTCAGGGCGACGGTGGGGCGCTGCCGCTGGACGCGCCGATCTCCGTCAAGGAGGCCGTGCTGCCCTGGGCCAGGTTCCGCGACGTGCACGGGCGCGGCGTGGACACCGTCCTCGGCCCCGAGATGCGCTCGACCGGCGAGGTGATGGGCGTGGACTCGGTCTTCGGCACCGCCTACGCCAAGTCCCAGGCCGGCGCCTACGGCGCGCTGCCGCTGCGTGGCCGCGCCTTCGTCTCGGTCGCCAACCGCGACAAGCGCGCCGTGGTCTTCCCCGCGCGCGCCCTGCGGGAGCACGGCTTCGAGCTGCTGGCCACGTCGGGCACCGCCGAGGTGCTGCGGCGCAACGGCATCGACTGCTCCGTGGTCCGCAAGCAGAGCGAGGGCACCGGGCCCGAGGGCGAGCCGACCATCGTCCAGCTGATCCACGACGGGCAGGTCGACCTCATCGTCAACACCCCCTTCGGCACCGGGGGCCGGCTCGACGGCTACGACATCCGCACCGCGGCCGTCGCCCGGGGCGTGCCCTGCCTGACCACCGTGCAGGCGCTGGCCGCCGCCGTGCAGGGCATCGACGCGCTGCTGCGGGACGACGTCGGCGTGGCCTCGCTCCAGGAGCACGCCCAGAAGCTGATCGCGGCGCGCACCCGATGAGCACCGCACGCGACCCACGCGACCACCGTCTCTACCGGCTGGCCTACCGCACGGTGCTGCGTCGGATCGACGCGGAGCGCGCCCACCACGGCGCGTTCGCGTTGATCCGGCTCGCGGCGCGCGTGCCGGGGCTGCGCGCCGCCGTCGCCGCCCGCTTCGCGCCCCCGCATCCGGCGCTGGCCGTCGAGGCGTTGGGGATGCGGCTGCCGGGACCGTTCGGCCTGGCCGCCGGCTTCGACAAGAACGCGGTGGGTGTCCGCGGCCTGGCGCTGCTCGGCTTCGACTTCGTCGAGATCGGCACCGTCACCGGCCAGCCTCAGCCGGGCAACCCCACGCCCCGCCTCTTCCGCGTCCCCACCGACCGCGCGCTGCTCAACCGGATGGGCTTCAACAACGAGGGCTCGGCCGCCGTCGCCGCCCGGCTCGCCGCCCTCGGCCCCGACCGCCCCGCGCTCGGCGTCAACATCGGCAAGACCAAGGCCGTCCCCGAATCGGATGCCGTCCAGGACTACGTCACCAGCACCGAACGCCTGGCCCGCCATGCCGACTATCTGGTCGTCAACGTCTCCTCGCCCAACACCCCCGGGCTGCGTGACCTCCAGGCCACCAGCCGGCTGCGTCCGCTGCTGACGGCGGTCCGGGAGGCGGCCGACCGCTCCGTTCCCGACCGGAGGGTGCCGCTGCTGGTGAAGATCGCGCCCGACCTCGCCGACGAGGACCTCGACCAGGTCGCCGACCTGGCCGTGGAGTTGGGCCTGGACGGGATCATCGCCACCAACACCACCATCTCCCGGGAGGGCCTGCGCGCCCGCCCCGAGGCGGTCGCCGCCCTCGGCGCCGGCGGCCTCTCGGGCGCCCCGCTGCGGGAACGTTCGCTCGCCGTGCTCCGCCGGCTCTACGCCCGCGTCGGCGACCGCGTCACGCTGGTCGGCGTCGGCGGCGTGGAGAACGCCGACGACGTGTGGGAGCGCGTGCTCGCCGGCGCCACCCTGGTGCAGGGCTACAGCGGCTTCGTCTACGCCGGTCCCGGCTGGACCAGCGCCCTCCACCGGGGCCTGGCCCGGCGGCTGGCGGCCAGCCCGCACACCACACTCGCCGACGCGGTCGGCGCTGACGTGAGGAGCGCCCGTCCATGACCCCTCCCGCCTCCCCGCCCGCACCGTTCGGCGCCCGGCTGCGCCAGGCCATGGACCGGCGCGGCCCGCTCTGCGTCGGCATCGACCCGCACCCCGAGCTGCTGGCCGCCTGGGGTCTTGAGGACGACGCCTCGGGGCTCGCCCGGTTCACCGACACCGTGGTGGCGGCCCTCGCCGACCGCGTGGCGGTGTTCAAGCCGCAGTCCGCCTTCTACGAGCGCCACGGGTCGCGCGGCGTCGCCGTGTTGGAGCGCGCGGTCGCCGACGCCAGATCGGCCGGCGCGCTGGTGCTGCTCGACGTCAAGCGCGGCGACATCGGCTCCACCGTCACGGCGTACGCCGGCGCGTACTTCGGCGCGGGCGCCCCGTTGCGCTGCGACGCGGTGACCCTCACGCCCTATCTGGGCTACGAGTCGCTGCGTCCCGCGCTGGAACGCGCCCGCGCGGACGGCGCGGGGGCGTTCGTGCTGGCCCGCACCTCCAACCCGGAGGGCGCCGAGCCGCAGACCGCCCGCACCGCCTCCGGCAGGCCGCTGGCCCAGGCGGTCCTGGACCGGCTCGCGCGGGAGAACGCGGGCGCCGAGCCCTGGGGTTCCTTCGGCGCGGTGGTCGGCGCGACGAACCTGGACTCATCCCTCGAACTGACCATCAACGGCCCGCTCCTGGCGCCCGGCCTCGGCGCGCAGGGCGCGACCGCCGAGGACCTGCCCCGGGTCTTCGGCGCCGCGCTCGGCCAGGTGCTGCCCTCGGCCAGCCGCTCGGTGCTGCGCGAGGGCCCCTCGGAGGCGGGACTGCGCGCGGCGGCGGAGCGCGAGGCGGTCGCGCTGGCCCGGGTCCTGGGCTGACCCGGGCCCGGCCCGGGTGGGGCGAACGGGACGGAACGGGCAGGCCGCGGCCCCGCCACCCGTCGCCGGGGGTGCTCCGGGGTCAACGAAAGAGCCGCCGAAACGTTCCTGGGAGCGTCAACTCCACCGAAAACCGTGGGTATATGTCCGACATGTCGCTGAAGCTCTGTAGCTGACCTGGACTTTTTGTCGATTCTCCCTGACTTATTGCCGTCCCGGCCGCTAGTCTCCGTCGAGAGCGGAGCAGCCGAGCGCGTTGCTCGTTGCTCCGCTGGTGAAGGGCCACTAGGTTCCTCACCGTTCCGTATCCGACCAGTTCGACACCCGAGGTGACGTAGGCGTGGCTCTTCCGCCCCTTACCCCTGAACAGCGCGCAGCCGCGCTTGAGAAGGCCGCCGCGGCTCGCCGGGAGCGCGCCGAGGTCAAGAATCGGCTCAAGCACTCCGGCGCCTCCCTGCAAGAGGTCATCAAGCAGGGCCAGGAGAACGACGTGATCGGCAAGATGAAGGTGAGCGCCCTTCTTGAGTCGATGCCCGGCGTCGGCAAGGTCCGCGCCCGCCAGATCATGGAGCGGCTCGGCATCTCCGAGAGCCGCCGGGTCCGCGGGCTCGGCTCCAACCAGATCGCGTCCCTGGAACGCGAGTTCGGCAGCGCGTAGGTCGCGCGTCCTTCGGTTCTTCGTGGTCCCCCCGGGTGTCGCCCGGGGGTGACCCCCGCCCCGGAACCGCGTCCGGGGCGCGACTCGGTTCCCCCGGGCCCGGCGGGTTCGGGGACGCACCGAGTCGCCGCGGGGGGACCGCCCCGGCCGTGCGGCCGGTGAGGTCGCGCGCCGATCCACGAGGATCCCGACGACGTGCCCAGTCTCCACACCCCGGCCGATCCCTCCGCGCTCGGTGACGGGATTTTCCTCATCGACGCGGGAAGCGGGATAATCGTCGGTATGACCGATCGTCCGCGACTGACCGTGCTCTCCGGCCCCTCGGGGGTCGGCAAGAGCACGGTCGTCGCTCATATGCGCAAGGCTCACCCGGAGGTGTGGCTCTCCGTCTCCGCCACCACCCGCCATCCGCGGCCGGGGGAGCGGCACGGCACCCACTACTTCTTCGTCGGCGACGAGGAGTTCGACAAGCTGGTCGCCAACGGCGAGCTGCTGGAGTGGGCCGAGTTCGCGGGGAACCGCTACGGCACGCCGCGCCGCCCCGTCGTCGAGCGGCTGGAGGCCGGGGAGCCGGTGCTCCTGGAGATCGACCTCCAGGGCGCGAGACTCGTCAGGGAGTCCATGCCCGAGGCCCGGCTGGTCTTCCTCGCCCCGCCCAGCTGGGACGAGCTGGTCCGCCGGCTCACCGGCCGGGGCACCGAGGCGCCCGAGGTCGTCGAGCGCCGGCTGGCCGCGGCCAGGACCGAGCTGGCGGCCGAGACGGAGTTCGACGTGACGCTCGTCAACACCTCCGTCGAGGAGGTCTCCGCCGAGCTGCTAGCCTTGATTCGCTGATCCCGGGGGCCGCGCCGTCCATCGGCCGAGGTCCCCCGAAACCCACCGGAAGGCAGAGCGTGTCCTCTTCCATCACCACGCCCGAGGGCATCATCAACCCGCCGATCGACGAGCTGCTTGAGGCGACCGACTCCAAGTACAGCCTGGTGATCTACGCGGCCAAGCGGGCCCGCCAGATCAACGCGTACTACTCGCAGCTGGGCGAGGGCCTGCTGGAGTACGTCGGGCCGCTGGTGGACACCCATGTCCACGAGAAGCCGCTGTCCATCTCGCTCCGCGAGATCAACGCCGGTCTGCTCACCTCCGAGGCCATCGAGGGCGCCACCGACTAGCCCTCTTCCGGAGCGCGGCCCCGTGCCCGTTCCACGGGCCTCGGCGCCGTTGCCGTCGGCGGTCCGCCACTCGTGACGCGCGCGGTTCCCCGTGTCCCCGAAGCCCGGGGGCGCGGGGATCCGCGCGAGTGGCCCGTTCACCGGGCCTTTCCCTCGCCGTGCGCGCGGGGGCTCCGGACTCCAGGGAAAACTCCAGGGAAAGGGGACAGGCCATGGGTCGGCCCGAGGTCGTGCTGGGCGTGGGCGGCGGCATCGCCGCCTACAAGGCGTGCGAGCTGCTGCGCCTGTTCACCGAGTCGGGACACGCGGTGCGCGTGGTGCCCACCGCCTCCGCGCTGCGTTTCGTCGGCGCCCCCACCTGGGCGGCGCTCTCCGGGCGCCCCGTCCACACCGAGGTCTGGGACGACGTGGCCGAGGTGCCGCACGTGCGGATCGGCCGGGAGGCCGACCTCGTGGTGATCGCGCCCGCCACCGCCGACCTGCTGGCCAGGGCGGCCACCGGGCGCGCGGACGACCTGCTGACCAACGTGCTGCTGACCACCCGCGCCCCCGTCGTCCTCGCCCCCGCCATGCACACCGAGATGTGGGAGCACCCGGCGACCGTGGCCAACGTCGCCACCCTCCGCGAGCGCGGCGCGCTGGTCGTGGAGCCGGACGTCGGCCGGCTGACCGGCGCCGACACAGGCAAGGGCCGGCTGCCGGACCCGGCCGCGCTCTTCGACGTGGCCCGCCGCGTGCTGGCGCGCGGCGCGGCGGCCGAGACCGCCGACCTGGCCGGCCGCCGCGTGGTGATCAGCGCGGGCGGCACCAGGGAGCCGTTGGACCCGGTCCGCTATCTCGGTAACCACTCCTCGGGCAAGCAGGGCTACGCCCTGGCCCGCACCGCCCAGGCCAGGGGCGCCGAGGTCACCCTGGTCGCCGCGAACACCGCGCTGCCGGACCCCGCCGGCGTCCGGGTGGAACGCGTCGGCAGCGCCGAGGAGTTGCGCGCCGCGATGCGCCGGGAGGCTGCCGGGGCCGACGTGTTGGTGATGGCGGCGGCCGTCGCCGACTTCCGTCCGGCCCACACCGTCGGGCAGAAGATCAAGAAGCGCGACGGCGTCGAGCCCGACCCCATCGCGCTGGTGCGCAACGCCGACATCCTGGCCGAGCTGTCCGCCGAGCGCCGCCCGGGACAGCTGGTCGTCGGCTTCGCCGCCGAGACGGAGAACGTGCTGGCCGGCGGGCGCGCCAAGCTCGCCCGCAAGGGCTGCGACCTGCTGGTGGTCAACGAGGTCGGCGGCGGGCTCGCGTTCGGCACCGACGAGAACGAGGCCGTCATCCTGGACGCCGACGGCGGCGAGACCCCCGTCCCGCTCGGACCCAAGGAAGCCCTCGCCGACCGGCTCTGGGACGCCGTGCTGCGCCGTTCCCCGACGCGCTGAACGCCCCCGGCGGCGTGTCCGCCGGCGCTCGCCGGCGCGTACGCCGGGGTGCGCGTCCGAGGTGCGCGCCGGAATCCATCCGTGGATCACTCTGCCCGAGGAGCCCTCTGCGGATACACTGTGCGATGCCGAGTCGGGTCCCACCGGGCTCGGAAGCATAGTCAGCAGCCGCTGCAACCCCAGGGAGCGTTGTGTCCCGTCGTCTGTTCACCTCAGAGTCCGTGACCGAGGGCCACCCGGACAAGATCGCCGACCAGATCAGCGACACCATTCTGGACGCCCTTCTCACCGAGGACCCGGCCTCCCGGGTCGCCGTCGAGACCATGATCACCACCGGACTGGTCCATGTCGCGGGTGAGGTCACCACCAAGGCCTACGCCGACATCGCCACCCTGGTGCGGAACAAGATCCTGGAGATCGGCTACGACTCGTCGAAGAAGGGCTTCGACGGTGCCTCCTGCGGTGTCTCGGTGTCCATCGGCGCCCAGTCTCCCGACATCGCGCAGGGCGTCGACGACGCCTACGAGTCCCGCGTCGGCGGCACCGAGGACGACCTGGAGAAGCAGGGCGCGGGCGACCAGGGCCTGATGTTCGGGTACGCCTGCGACGAGACCCCCGAGCTGATGCCGCTCCCCATCCGGCTGGCGCACCGCCTCTCCAGCCGCCTCTCCGAGGTCCGCAGGAACGGCACCATTCCCTACCTGCGCCCCGACGGGAAGACCCAGGTCACCATCGAGTACGACGGCGACAAGGCCGCCCGCCTGGACACCGTGGTGGTTTCCAGCCAGCACGCCTCCGACATCGACCTCGACTCGCTGCTGGCGCCCGACATCCAGGAGTTCGTGGTCGAGCCCGAGCTCAAGGCGCTGCTCACCGACGGCATCAAGCTCGACACGGAGAACTACCGCCTCCTGGTCAACCCGACCGGCCGGTTCGAGATCGGCGGCCCGATGGGCGACGCCGGGCTGACCGGACGCAAGATCATCATCGACACCTACGGCGGCATGGCCCGCCACGGCGGCGGCGCCTTCTCCGGCAAGGACCCGTCGAAGGTGGACCGTTCCGCCGCCTACGCCATGCGCTGGGTCGCCAAGAACGTGGTCGCCGCCGGCCTGGCCACCCGCTGCGAGGTGCAGGTCGCCTACGCCATCGGCAAGGCGGAGCCCGTCGGCCTCTTTGTCGAGACCTTCGGCACGGCCTCCGTCCCGGCCGAGCGGATCGAGCAGGCCATCACGGAGGTCTTCGACCTGCGCCCCGCCGCGATCATCCGCGACCTGGACCTGATGCGCCCGATCTACGCCCAGACCGCCGCCTACGGCCACTTCGGCCGTGAGCTGGCCGACTTCACCTGGGAGCGCACCGACCGCGTGGACGCGCTGCGCACCGCCGCCGGGCTCTGAGCCGGCGGCCCCGGGGCCTTCGCCGGCGAAGCGCCGGCCGCACTGTCCGAGCCGTCTGATGTACTGGCCGGATGAGTGAGGCCGGCGCTTCGTCGCGTCCGGAGGACCGTCCGGAGAAGTCGCACCCCGAGGAGGGGCCCGAGCAGCTCGCGTTGATCAGGGCCGCCGTCCGGGAGCGCGCGCTGCCCCGGGCCAGGCCCAGGACCTGGCGGAACGCCCCGCTCGCCGAGCGGCTCCCGGTCGCCCGCGTCCTGGTCGACAAGGGGCTGATCCATCTCGACCGCTGCTTCGACTACGCGGTTCCCGCCGCGCTCGACGCCGACGCGCGGCCCGGCGTCAGGGTCCGCGTCCGGTTCGGCGCGGGCCAGCGCGAGGGGAGACGCGAGGGCGGCGGCCTGGTCAACGGGTACGTGGTGGAGCGCCGCGCCGACAGCGACTTCACCGGGGTGCTCGCCCCGCTGGCGCAGGTGCTCTCGCCCGAACCGGTGCTCACCCCCGAGCTGTTGGCGCTCTGCCGCGCCGTCGCCGACCGCTGCGCCGGGGCGTTGGCCGACGTGGTGCGGCTGGCGATCCCGCCCCGGATGGCCAGGGCCGAACGCGCGTCGACGCCCGAGCCGGCCCCGCCGCCCGAGCTGCCCGAGCCCGGCGGATGGACGCGTTACCCGCACGGCGCTGCCTTTCTGACGGCGCTCGCCGAGGGGCGCGTGCCCCGAGCGGTGTGGAGCGCGCTCCCGGGCCCCGGGTGGCCGGCGGAGCTGGCGACCGCGCTGGCCACCACCCTCGCCTCCGGGCGCGGGGCGCTCGCCGTGCTGCCCGACGGCCGGGCCGCCGCCCGCGTCGACGAGGCGCTGACCGCGCTGCTCGGCGCCGGCCACCATGTGCTGCTGACCGCCGACTCCGGCCCCGAGGCGCGCTACCGGCGGTGGCTCACCCTCCACCGGGGGGCGGTGCGCTGCGTCGTCGGCACCAGGGCCGCGATGTTCGCGCCGGTCCGCTCGTTGGGGCTCGTCGCCCTCTGGGACGACGGCGACCCGGCACACCGCGACGTGCACGCGCCCCAACCGCACGCCCGCGACGTGCTGTTGCTGCGCGCCGCCCAGCAGGACGCGGGGCTGCTGCTGGGCGGCCACGCCCACTCGGCCGAGGCGGCGCGGCTGGTGCGCGGCGGCTGGGCCAGGCCGTTGGCGCCGGCGCGGGAGACCCTCCGCACGGCCGCCCCGCTGCTGCGCACCGTCGCGGAGGAGGACGAGGCGCGGGACGAGGGCGCGCGGTTCGCGCGGCTGCCGACGCTGGCCTGGCGGGCGCTGCGCGACGGGCTGGCCAGCGGGCCGGTGCTGGTCCAGGTGCCGCGCCGCGGGTACGCGCCCCGGCTGGCCTGCGCCCGCTGCCGCGAGCCGGCGCGCTGCGCGGGCTGCCGGGGGCCGCTGGTGTCGGTCGGCGAGGGGGAGGAGCTGCGCTGCGGCTGGTGCGGCACGGCCCGGGCGGACTGGCACTGCGAGGAGTGCGGCGGGCCGCGGCTGCGGGCCGTGGTGATCGGCGCGCGGCGCACCGCCGAGGAGTTGGGCCGCGCCTTCCCCGGTGTGCCGGTGCGCACCTCGGGCCGGGACCATGTGCTGGCCACCGTGCCGGACGAGCCGGCGCTGGTCGTCAGCACCCCCGGGGCCGAGCCGGTCGCCGAGGGCCCGGGCTACGCGGCCGTGCTGCTGCTCGACGGCTGGGCGCTGCTGGGCCGCCCCGACCTGCGGGCCGGCGAGGAGGCGTTGCGCCGCTGGCTCAACGCGGCTGCGCTGGCCAGGGGGCGGGAAGCGGGCGGCGTCGCGGTGGCGTTGGCGGAGCCGACGCTGCGGCCGGTGCAGTCGCTGGTCCGCTGGGACCCGGCCGGGCACGCGCTGCGCGAGCTGGCCGACCGGGAGGCGCTCGGCTTCCCACCGGTCTCCCGGATGGCGGCGGTCACGGGGCCGCCCGAGGCGGTGGCCGGGCTGCTCTCCGTCGCCGAACTCCCCTCCACCGCCGACGTGTTGGGCCCGGTGCCGCTGCCGGTACCCCCGGCCGGGCGCCCCCGCAGGACGGGGGAGCCGCCGGCCGGCGAGCAGTGGGACCGCGTGCTGGTCCGCGTCCCCCCCGACGAGGGCGGCGCGCTGGCCGCCGCGCTGAAGACGGCGCGGGCCCACCGCCTCACCCACCGCGAGGGGCCCCCGGCCTGGGTCCGGATGGACCCGGACGACATCGGCTGACCGCCCACCGGCCGGGCGCCGGCGGGCGGGACGACGGCGGCTCCCGGCCGGCCGGGACCGGTCCGCGCCGAGCGCGGTCAGCCGCCGCGCTGGCCGGGAAGACTGTGCGCCTCGGACCCCGACGCCTGCGCGGCGGCGGTCGGCGCCGGCTGGGCCCGGCGCGCCGCCGGGACCGCGGGGGCGCTCACCGTGCCGACCGGGGCCTCCCGTCCCCCGGCCGGCGGCGGCGACACCGGCCGCCGCGCGCCGTAACGCCGGTGCACCGCCTGCTTGGTGACCCCCAGCGCCGAACCCACCGCGTCCCAGGAGAAGCCCAGCGAACGGTCGAAGTCGACCGCCGCCGTGACCAGCGCCTCGACGCTGTCGCGCAACTCCTGCGCCAGTCGCACGGTGGGCGCGGGAGCGCGGCCGTAGACCACGAAACCGGCCGAGGGGCCGGTGCGGCGTGGTCGGTAGACGTTGCCCAACTGCGCGGTGAGCGTACGCAGGGCGTCCACCTGGCGGCGTACCCGCTCGATATCGCGTACCAGCAGATGCAGGCTGGCCCGCGCCTGAGCGTCAGGGGTGGCGTGGTCGGCCATGAACAAGCCTCTCGAACCGGCGGAAAGGAAGGGACAGGGCGTGGCGGCCCCGCCGACGGTCAACATCCATTGACCGACTCCCTTGCCCAACGCGTCACAAGGCGCCGGGGTCACGCCCTCGCCGCGCATCGTCAACACGGCGGAGCGCACGCCCACCGACCCTGCGCCCCCCGATGCCCCCGGGCGCACCACCTCGCCGTGGAACGTAGACTCTGCGGGCGCTCACCCCGTTCGCCGGGGTTCCGTTGGAGATTCGTCCGAGAGGTCACCCACGCACGATGAGGCTCGCACCACCGCTGAGGAGCGCAGAATGAGGCTGGTCTTCGCAGGCACCCCCGAGGTCGCCGTTCCCGCGCTGGACGCCCTGCTGGCGTCCGACCGGCACGAGGTCGTCGCCGTGGTCACCCGCCCCGACGCTCCCGCCGGCCGTGGCCGCCGGCTGGTCGCCAGCCCGATCGCCGACCGGGCCGCCGAGGCCGGGATCGAGATCCTGCGCCCCCGCCGCCCCAAGGAGCCCGAGTTCCTGGCCAGGCTGGCCGAGATCGCCCCCGACTGCTGCCCGGTGGTCGCCTACGGCGCCCTGCTGCCCAGGGCCGCGCTCGACGTGCCGGCCCGGGGCTGGGTCAACCTCCACTTCTCGCTGCTGCCCGCCTGGCGCGGCGCCGCGCCCGTGCAGCACGCGCTGCTCGCCGGCGACGAGATGACCGGCGCGAGCACCTTCCAGATCGAGGAGGGCCTGGACTCCGGACCCGTCTACGGCGTGGTCACCGAGGAGGTCCGCCCTCTCGACACCAGCGGTGACCTGCTGACCCGGCTGGCGCTCGCCGGTTCCGGGCTGCTGGCCGCCACCATGGACGGCATCGAGGACGGCACCCTCGTCCCGCGACCCCAGCCGGCCGAGGGCGTCAGCCTCGCGCCCAAGCTCCACGTCGCCGACGCCGAGGTCGACTGGACGGCACCCGCCGTCCGCGTCGACCGGGTGGTGCGCGCGTGCACCCCGGCGCCCGGCGCCTGGAGCACGTTCCGCGGCGAACGGATCAAGCTGCGCCAGGTCAGCCAGCTCCCCGACCAACCCGCCCTGGAGCCGGGCGAGTTGCGAGCCGACAAGCGCACCGTGCGGGTCGGCACCGGCTCCCACCCCGTCGAGCTGGCCTGGGTCCAGCCGCAGGGCAAGCGGCCCATGCCGGCCGCCGACTGGGCGCGCGGGGTGCGCGTCACCGAGGGCGAACGACTCGGCGGCTGACCGGCCCGCGCCCCGTACCCTGGACAAACGGCCGTCCGCCACCCGCGCGGAGGGCCCGCGAACCCCGTTCCCCGCACACCGTCGGAGTCAACGTTCCGTGAGCAGTCGGCAGCGCCGCCCGTCCAAGCCCTACCACCGTCCCCAGCGGGACCCCGCGCGCATCCTCGCCTTCGAGGCGCTGCGCGCGGTGGACGAACGCGACGCCTACGCCAACCTGGCGCTGCCGCCGCTGCTCGCCCGCGCCAAGCGGGAGGGCACCCTCGACGACCGGGACGCCGCCTTCGTCACCGAGCTGGTCTACGGCACCCTGCGCCACCAGGGCACCTATGACGCGGTCCTCGCCGAGTGCGTGGACCGGCCGCTGCGCGAGGTCGACCCGCCCGTCCTCGACGTGCTTTCGCTCGGCGCCCACCAGCTGCTGGCCACCCGCGTCCCGACCCACGCGGCGGTGAGCTCGACCGTCGAGCTGGCCCGCTGCGTGGTGGGCGACGGCCGCGCCAAGTTCGTCAACGCCGTGCTGCGCCGCGTCACCGCCCACGACCTGGACGGCTGGATCACGCTGCTGGCGCCCCCCTACGACCGCGACCCCGAGGGCCACCTCGGACTGCGCCACGCCCACCCGCGCTGGGTGGTCGGCGCCCTGTGGGACGCGCTGGGCGGGGAGCGCGAGGAGGTCGAACGCCTGCTGGTCGCCGACAACGAGCGCCCCCGTGTCACGCTCGCCGCGCGCCCCGGGCGCAGCACCCCTGAGGAGCTGCTGGCCGGCCAGGGCGCCGAGCCGGGACGCTGGTCGCCGCAGGCCGTGCGGCTGGCCGAGGGCGGCGAGCCGGGCGCCGTGCCGGCCGTCGTCGAGGGCCGCGCTGGCGTCCAGGACGAGGGCAGCCAGCTGGTCGCCCTGGCCCTGGCCAACGCGCCGCTCGCCGAGGGGCCCGACCGCCGCTGGCTCGACGGCTGCGCGGGACCCGGCGGCAAGGCCGCCCTCCTCGCCGCCCTCGCCGCCGAACGCGGCGCCGCCCTGGTCGCCAGCGAAATCCAGCCACACCGCGCCCGGTTGGTCTCCCGCGCGCTGGCCGGCAACCCCGGCCCCCACCAGGTGCTGGTCGCCGACGCCGCCCGCCCCGCCTGGCGGCCGGGCACGTTCGACCGCGTGCTGCTCGACGTGCCCTGCACGGGCCTCGGCGCCCTGCGCCGCCGCCCCGAGGCCCGCTGGCGCCGCCGCCCGGAGGACCTGGACCGGCTCACCGGCCAGCAGCGCGACCTGCTGCGCGCCGGGCTCACCGCGCTGCGCCCCGGCGGGGTCCTCGGCTACGCCACCTGCTCCCCGCACCTCAGCGAGACCCGGCTGGTCGTCGCCGACGTCCTCAAGGGACTGACCGACATCGCGGTCGAACGCGTCGACGCCCGCCCGCTGCTGCCCGGCGTTCCCGAGCTGGGCGACGGGCCCGACGTGCAGCTGTGGCCGCACCGCCACGGCACGGACGCGATGTATCTGGCGCTGCTGCGCAGGGTGGGGTGACGGCGCCCGGCCCCGGCCGGCCGATGTTGAATACTGGGGGCATGGCCCAGATCAACCCCAGCATCCTGTCCGCCGACTTCGCCCGCCTCGCCGACGAGGCGAACGCCGTCGAGGGCGCGGACTGGCTCCATGTCGACGTGATGGACAACCACTTCGTGCCCAACCTGACGCTGGGCGTGCCCGTGGTCCAGTCCCTGCGGAAGGCGACCGGCATCCCGCTGGACTGCCATCTGATGATCGAGGACCCCGACCGCTGGGCCCCGGCCTTCGTCGAGGCGGGCGCCGGGTCGGTGACCTTCCACGCCGAGGCCGCCGCCGCGCCCGTGCGGCTGGCCAGGGAGATCCGCGCGCTGGGCGCGCGCGCCTCGATGGCGCTCAAGCCGGCCACGCCGATCGAGCCGTTCGAGGACCTGCTGCCCGAGCTGGACATGCTGCTGGTGATGACGGTCGAACCGGGCTTCGGCGGCCAGGCGTTCCTCGACATCATGCTCCCCAAGATCCGCCGCACCAGGGCGTTGATCGAACGCCACGGGCTGCCGATGTGGCTCCAGGTCGACGGCGGGGTCTCGGCCGAGACCATCGAGCGCTGCGCCGAGGCCGGCGCCGACGTCTTCGTCGCCGGCTCCGCCGTCTACGGCGCGGACGACCCGGCCGCCGCCGTGCGCGGCCTGCGCGCCGCCGCCGAACGCGCCGCCGGGAGCCGGGAGGACGCCCAAGGCCGGTGAACGGGGCGGCCTTTCTTCTGCGAGGATGAACGCGGAACGTGACCGGGGACACAGTGTCCGACGAACAGTGAGGTGAGTGCGGTGCCGACCGGAAGGTCCGCCACGAGGATGGGGCCCGCCGAGCTGATGCAGGCGGCGGCGATGGCACGGCGCTTCTACCTTGAGGGCAAGTCCAAGATCCAGATCGCGGACGAGTTCGGGGTCAGCCGGTTCAAGGTCGCCAGGGTGCTGGAGTCGGCCGTCGAGCAGGAGCTGGTCCGGATCGAGATCCGGGTGCCGTCCGAGCTGGACGCGGAACGCTCCGACGCGCTGCGCGCCCACTTCGGGCTGCGGCACGTCGTGGTCGCCGAGTCACCGACGGAGGCACCGGACGACACCCCCGACCCGGAGCATCTGGGCGAAGTGGCCGCCGAGTTGCTGGAGGAGCTGGTCGCCGAGGGCGACGTGCTCGGCCTGGCGTGGGGGCGCTCCACCATCCACATGGCGGCGGCGCTGCGCGAGCTGGCGCCGTGCACCGTGGTGCAGCTGACCGGCGTCTACGACGCGGGCGCCGAGCGCGGCTCGGTCGAGGCGGTCCGCAGGGCGGCCGACGTCTCCGGCGGCGAGGCCCACCCCATCTACGCGCCCATGCTGCTCTCGGACGCCGGCACCGCGGCGGCGCTCCGCGCCCAGCCGGGCATCGCCGCCGCCTTCGACTACTTCGACAAGGTCACCATCGCCGCCGTCTCCATCGGCACCTGGGAGGCCGGGATCTCCACCGTCCACGACATGCTGGGTAAGGAGGAGCGCGACCACTACGCCTCGCTGGGCGTCGCGGCCGAGATGTCGGCGCACCTCTTCTCGTCCGACGGCCGACGCATCGGCCGCGACCTGGGGGAACGCTGCATCACCGTCGAGCCGGAGCGGCTGCGCCGGGTGCCCGAGGTGGTCGCGATCGCCGGCGGTCGCCGCAAGGCGGGCGCGATCGACGCAGTCCTGCGCTCCGGGCTGGTCACCAGCCTGGTCACCGACGCCGCCGCCGCCGACCTGCTGCTCTCCACCCCGGCCCCGGCCCCGGCCTGCCCGGCCCTGGACCGCGCCGACCCCGACCGCTGAGGGCCGCCGCGGGCGGGGGCCGGCGGGGACGTGCCCTAGCGGAACAGGCCGTAGAGATCCTTGGTCCGACGCTCCTGCCGCATGACGGGGGCCGCGGCGGGGCGGACATAGAGCGCGGGTGTCAGCCGGTATCCGTTGCCTCGCACCGATTCCCGGTCCGCCGACGCGCAGAGGCCGGGGATGTCCTCGTAGCCCTGCTGACGAAGGCTGCCGAAGGGGGTGCCACGCCAGGCGTGGTAGGCGCGCGTGATCGTGTCGAGTGCCGTGTCGTTCAGGAACAGCTGCCCTCCAGGGGCCACTGAGCCGAGTTCCGTGGCATCGATGAAGAGGATCGTTCGCTCGCGGCTGTCGCGCGTGATGCCGTGCTGTGGCTGCCGCCCTTTCGAAAGCACCCACAGACGCGCCGGAACGCCGGTGGTGGAGAAGAGCCGCGGGGGGAGCGCCACCACGCAGTCCACGAGGTTCTCCTCGACCAGGGCACGGCCAGTTGCTTCCTCCTCTCGCTGTTCAGCGGCTGAGGAGGGGGCGGCGAGCACAACGCCGGCGGTGCCGCGCTCGCTGAGCTTCGAGACCGCCAACCGGAGCCAGGCGGAGCTGGTGCGGAACGCGCTGTGCCCGCCATCGGGCCACCGGCCTACGGGTGGGACAGGGGGCGCGGCCAGGACGAAGTCGGCCCTCAGATCGGGATGCAGGTCGTCGACGGCGGCGTCGGCCTCCCGGTGGCCCAGATCGCCGTCGATACCGTGGACGGCGAGGCGTAGCTTTGCCAGGCCCCACGCCGAGCGTCGGGCTTCCTGCCCGTAGATCGAGACCTCGGCCTGAGAGCGCACGGTCCTGACGGCGTCGAAGGCCGCGGCCCGCACCAGCATCTCCCCTGTGCCGCAGATCGGGTCGTACACCTGGCCCGAGCGTGGCTCAAGAAGGTTCACGACCAGGCGGGGAATCGAGGAAGGAACGGAGATGTCGTCGGCTCTTCGGGCCTCAGCGCGGGTGAGTCTTTCGAGGAGGTACTCGAAGAGGGAAGCCAGCTTCTCCCGTGCGGCCTCGGCTGTATCGCCGAAGTCCGGGCCGTCGACGATGGCGACGAGCTCCGCCAGTTGTCGTTCCTCGATGGAGCGGTGTCCGAAGCGTGTCAGTGGAACGCCGCTCAGGGAGGCATCAACCCGGGCGAGTCCGTCCATCGCGGCGTCGACTCGTTGGCCGAGGCCCTTTCTCCGTGCGTCGGCAGCGAGCGAGGACCAGGGGGTCACGCTGGTGGCCTGTACCTGAGAGGAGGGTTCCTCGCCGCGTCTCCTCCGGAGGATCTCGGAGGCACCCCTGAGGAAGAGCAGGGAAAGCACGAACTCCTTGTACCGGGGCGGAGGGACACTGCCGCGCGCCCGCTCGACGGTGTCCCAGAGCCCCGCGGCCTCAGTGTGTGCGGGGGAGCCCGGCGGTTCTGCCGGGATGATTGGCCCCTGCGCGGGGGGTGACATCGGGCGGACCAACTCCTCTCACTCTCGGTACCCTTCCGGAAGCGGTACGGTGACGGGTGTCGGTGAATTCGGTCCATCAAGGCTAGCGCTGCGGGGAGTGCGGGATGGCGGGAATCGGACTGGCGGCGGCCATCGAGGAGTTGCGGCAGGAGCTGTACGAGGCGCAGACCGTCGGGTCCGGCCAACAGTTCGCGTTCGGGATCGAGGACGTCGAGCTCGAACTGCTTCTGGAGTTACGCGACAGCGGCAAGGGCGACGGCAAGCTCGCATTCGGCGTCGCGTCCGCGGAGGTGAGCGGTGAGCGTTCCACAGCACGTACCCACAGACTGACCCTGAGGCTGTCGGTCCACGACCGGGCCATCGGCGGCTCCGGGCCGGAGATCGGCGACGACCTCGCTGGGTCCTGGGACGAGGAGTGAGATGGACCCGCGTAGGCTCGCGCTCCTCCGCTGCGGCACAGCGCGGCAGCGTCACAGCACCGGTTCCGGCTACCTGGTCGCGCCACGACTGGTACTGACCGCGAGGCATGTCCTGGTGGACAGACATACGGGCGTCACCTGGCCGGAGATCCATGTCACGACGGGGCATCCCGGCGCCGGGGACACCGCTCGGACCAGGGCACGCGTCGCGTGGATGCCGCAGGACGACCCCGACGTCGCCCTCCTTCGACTGGATGACCCGGTGGAGGTACCGGGAAGCGTCCGATGGGGGCATCCCGTGGGGCGGACACCGCTGCGGTACGAAGGACTCGGCTTTCCTCTGGCCAGCTCGAACGGGAGGCGCGACGCGGAACATCTCCGGGGGGACTTACCGCCGCTCTCCTCGGGGGTCCGTGACTGCCACGTACTCGACCAGGATCCGGTGCCGGAGCCTCGCGAGGACGGCCGGGCCGCCTGGGCGGGAGTCTCGGGTGCGGCGATCTTCTGCGACGACCATCTTGTCGGAGTCGTAGTCGAGAACTACCGGTCTTACGGCACACGCCGTCTGCTCGCCTGCTCCGCGAAGGCTCTGCTGGGGCAGAGGGAGTTCCACGAATGCCTTCAGCGATACGGCGGGGAGCCACCCCGCCTTGTGGAGGTCGGTGCACCGCTGCCGAAGGCTCCGCTTGCGGGCGAATTCGCCCGGGTCGGAAAGATGATCGAGCAGGTGCTGTGGCCCATGCTCGGCGGTCCTGAGACCTGTGCGGCCCACGGACGCGCTCTGGCGCACCAGTTGGGGGCCAGAGTTCCCGCCGGCTACGCCCCCTCCCTGGACGACCTGCTGGCACTGATCGCGGCTCATCCCCGGGCTCTCGCCACTCTGAGTGGCAGCCTGTCTCCCGTCCTCGGCAACGATGTCGAGAGAGCGCGGCTGACGGCTCTGCTGGCGCGGGTTCGGGCGCTCGGATTCGGTGCCATGCTGTCGTACGAGGAGCACGAACAACTGCTGGACCTGCTGCGCGGTATCTGCGCGGAGCAGCCGTCCCTGATCCCGCGTTGTGCGCGGGAAGCCCTCCGGTACGGCTGCCTGCCGGAGGTGCTCTCTCACCCACTGCTTCGGGTCGAGGATCTGGAGACGGCCGTCGAGGCTGGGGAGACGCTGCCGGACAGCAGCGGCGTGAGGAGCGGAAGTTCGCCGGTGCCCGCCCTGCTGCGCCTCACCGAGCACATCGCGGCGGCCGTGGCGGATGAGCGGACCGTTGCCCTGCGGTCGTGGGCGAACGGTGTGGCGGACCGGATGGGCATTCGCCCGGAAGCCCTCGACGAGCGTCGCGCCGACGCCGAGGATTGGGCGCTTCAGCAGCTGCCTCCGGTGATACGGGTGGTTCTGGAGCTGAGCGCCGACGAGGAGGCCGCGGACGAGCGTTACCTTTCCCGGATCCTCCTGGCACGACACGATGGCACCCACACCGTGCTTCGGGAGCCTGAGACCGTCTCACGGACGCCACAGGAGGTCGCGCGTCGGCTGCGGGACGCGGTCGAGGGCGTGACCAGCGAGCCGGGTCAGGAGGAACACGTTCCCTGGGTGACGATCCTGGTCGGCCGGGAGGGGCTGCGGCTGGCCGTGGACGAGTGGAATCCGGGGCCACCCAATGAGTTCGTCCCCGAGCAGCCCATCGGAGTCGAGTACCGACTGACGTTGAGCTGCCCCGAGATGAGCAAACTCGTGGCAACCCGCGATCGGGACCAGCGACGTCGCTGGGCCGGTGGCCGGTCGAGGACGCTGGTCACGGACCCGTCCTGCGCCAGTTCACGACAGCTGACCCGGGTGCTGCAGCACGGTCACCGGGACGCGACACGGGTCGTGCTCCACGGCACCCGTGAGCAGCGGACTTCGCTGCTCCAGGTCTGTCTGGCGCTGGGGGTCCCGGTCGTCCTCTGGGATCGTGAGGCCGACTCGTACGAGGACGCCCCGAGGCTACGGACACTCGACCCCACTGGCCCGTTGGCCGATCTGCCCGAACGGGTACGGAAGGCACGGGGCGAGGCTTTCGACGCCCCGGCGGTGAACCTGCCCCGCCCCGCCCTGGTGTGGGAGCAGGAGTCCTCACCTGAACCGCGAATCCTGCGACTCAGGGACCCCGAGAAGGGAAGTCACCTCTCATGACGACAGAGCCCCGCAACGGTGGCCGCCGGGGTCCTGGTGACGACTCATGGCGGCTCTTCCGTGGAGACGGAAGCTCACACGAGACTCCTTTTCCGGAAGCACCGCCGTGGCGCAAGTTCGCGCCCGAAGAACCGGGGGACGGCCGCCGCGGTACTCACCCCATGCCGTATCTCATCAGCCGGGACGAGGCCGACATCGTCAACGCGGCTCTCCACCTGCGACGGCCTCTGCTGGTCACCGGCCACCCCGGCACTGGTAAGTCGTCGCTGGCACATGCCATCGCGCACGAACTAGCGCTCGGCCGTGTGCTGCGCTGGCCGGTGAACAGCCGCTCGACTCTGCAGGACGGCCTCTACCAGTACGACGCGGTCGGTCGACTCCGGGAGGCGAACCTGCGCCGTGACGCGACATCCCCGGAGCCGGGCATCGGACAGTACGTGCGCCTCGGCCCCTTGGGCAACGCACTCGTGCCCCGCGAACGTCCCAGGGTGCTGCTGGTCGACGAACTGGACAAGGGCGACGTTGACCTACCCAACGACCTGCTCACGGTGTTCGAGGAGGGTGAGTTCTCGATCCCGGAACTCACCCGGCTTTCGGAGGACCGCACGCCCGTTCTCGTGCAGACCGACGACCCGGATGCTCCGACTCCCGTCCTACGCGGTCGGTTGCGCTGTCGGGAGTTTCCCGTCGTCGTCATCACCAGCAACGGGGAACGGGACTTTCCCCCCGCCTTTCTCCGGCGCTGTGTCCGACTGGACATCCCGGAGCCCGACGAGAACCGCCTTCGCGAGATCGTCGCGGCACACCTCGGCGGCGACGCGCTGGAGGGGGTGGACGACCTGCTGGAGTCGTTTCTCAATCGCCGGGCCGCCGGCGAGCTGGCCACCGACCAGCTGCTGAATGCCGTCTTCCTCCGCAAGGGAGGCGTGGAACTCGACGCGAAGGCGCTGCTTGACGCCGTCCTGCACGAACTTGGTGGGGCAGTGTGAGGCTATGCCGGGGCGACTGAGGGAAGTCATGAGCGCCGCAGGGGTGGAGCTCTCCGAGGAAGAACTCCTCGACGTCCTGTGGCTTGCCGCGAAGCTGCCGGCGGACGTGCCGTTGGTCCGGGCCGTCGCGCGGACCTCTTCCCCCCGGCAGACCGAACCCAACCACCGGAAACCGACGGCTGAGTCCTTGCCGCACGCACGCGAGGCTCCGAGGTCACTCGCGCGGCCCGAGACTCCTCCTGGTCCCGGCCGGCCCCTGCACGCTGCCGCGAGGGCACGAGCGGGTGCGGTACCAGAGTCTGAGACTGAGGAGCGCAGGGTCCTGCCGGTCCGAGTCTCGGACGGCCGCGCCCTCCGATCCGGAGCACGCCCCCTGGGCAAGGCTCTCCGCCCCCTGAGGCAGCGATTTCCGGACCCTCGGCAACGTGAGCTGGACGTCGCGGGGACGGTCGCTGCCATGGCCGAGACCGGACTCCCCGAAACCGTCACCCGGCCCAGCCGGAGCCGTTGGCTCTCCCTCACACTGCTTGTCGACGACGGCGTGTCCATGGTGCTGTGGCAGCGTCTCGCAGCCGAGGTGCGCACTCTGATGGAACGCGTGGGGGCCTTCCGTCACATCAGGGTTCACGGGCTCGAAACTCGTGGTCCCCAAGCTCCGCGCCTGCACTCCCGCCCCTTCGGCAGGCGCGGGCCGCACCAGCCCATGACGAGCGTGAGCGATCCAACAGGGGACGCGCTCGTGCTCATCGTCAGCGACGGTGTTGGTGCTGCCTGGTGGGACGGCAGGATGCGTGCGGTGACGGAGTTCTGCGCGCGCCGAGGCCCTGTCGCCATCGTGCACGCGTTACCCGCCCGGCTCTGGTCGGGTTCCGGTATCGAGACGCAACGATGGCGCGTCACCAGCCTCCGCCGCGGCGGCCCCAATGCCGCCTGGCACCTGGCTGATCCGGTGTTGCCTGCCGAGCTAGCCAGTTTCGATTCCGTACCGGTGCCGGTCCTCTCGCCGACCCCCGAATCCTTCGCTGATTGGGCCTCCCTCATCGCATCACCCGGAGCGAGTACCCTTCTTCCCCTTTGGAGCGGCGCGGTACGTGGGACGAGCTTTCCTTCTTCCGACGCCCCGTGGGAAGAGGACGAAGCGGCGTCCGTTCTGCGGTTCCGGGACCTGGCGTCTCCCGAGGCGTATCGGTTGGCCGGGCATCTCGCGGCATGTGCTCCCCTCAGTCCGCCGGTGATGCGGCTGATCCAGTCGGCGTTGGGGCCGCCCACTGACGAGGGGCATGTGGTCGAGGTGTTCCTGGGCGGGCTGATGCGCTCGGTGGAAGAACCGGATGCCGAGACCCGTCTGCCCCACCAACGGCTGTTCGACTTCACCGGAGAGGCACGCCGTCTTCTGCTCGGAGCGGTCCCCACACCTGAGCTGCTGCGTACCACCCGGATCGTGGCCGACTTGTTGAAGGACGGCGCGGGTCGTTCTCCGAGTTTCCGGGCCTGGGCCGGACATCCGCGAGGTTCCGCGGCGGTAGGGGAGGCCGACCAGCCCTTCGGCTGGATGGAGGATCGGCTGCTACGCCGGCTCGGCGTGCCGAGGGCCGATCTCCGACCAGCCGGTGCGGAGTCGCACCCCCTGTCGACTGAGCGCCCCACCCCTCGGGAGGCCGTACTGACGTCGAGGAGCGGACCCGGGCACCTCAGCTTGAGGGCACCTCTTGGCTGGTCGCCGCTTCGACCGGGAGATCCAGGAAGGCTAGGCCGCTACAGGCTGGTCGCCCGCAGCGAATCCGGCTGGAACGCTCTGCGTATGTACCTCGCTCGCGACGACACAGGGGCGGCGGTGACCTTGCGCTCCGCGGCTCCTTCCCTTCCCGTCTTCATGGCAAAGGAGCTCCTGCGCACGGAGGCGGACTGCCTTACGCGTATGGATGGGATCCATGCGCCTCGCCTGTTGGCTCTCTGGGACGAGGACGCCGACGGTCCTCCTTGGCTGGCCGCCACGTATGTCAGCCGCCGTGAACTGGACGAGGAGTCCGGGCCCGCACCCAACCTGCGGGCTGTGTTCGGAGCCCAACACGCGGGAAAAGGCGTCGATCTCGCACTCTTCCGACGTGTCGCGCGTGATCTGGTTACCGCGGTGGCCCGAGCACACCGTCTCGGTCTAGCCCATGGCGCACTCGTGCCGAAAGCCGTGCTTGTCACCGACCACGGTGTGCGACTGATCGGATGGATCACTGCGACGCGGGACGAGGAGCGCAGTCCTCATCTCGATCTGTTCGCACGGGCGGAGTCCGAGTTCATAGCCCCTGAGAGCGGAACCGGCCCGACTCCCGAGGGCGACATGTACTCACTTGGCGCGCTCCTGGCCGCGTGTGCCACCGGGCAATGGGGCTTCGCGCGAGGGGAGGTCGGGATGACCAGCGCTCTCCGTGCCTCCGGGCTCGAACGGGAGGTCGCTGACGGGCTGTTGCGCTGCCTCGACCGCAGCCCCGCCGAGCGGCCGACAGCCGAGCACCTGGTGGAGTTGTTCACGCGGGTCTCCTACAGCTTGGCGGACGCGTCGTCGTCCGGCGCGCTGAGGTCGACGGCCGAGCGCGTCGACGGGCTGAGGGCCGCTGCCCGGAACGGCGTCGGCGCTCGCCCTCTCCTGGGAGAGGGACTAAACGACCTTTCCAACCGTTTGGCAGACGCCGGAGAACACGCGGAGGCACTCGCCGCTGTCGCAGAGGCCGTGGAGATCTACCGGGGCCTGGCGGACGCGGATGCGCCACGTGAGATCCACCGGCCCCAGCTCGCCCGATGTCTCAGCAACCTCTCCGTGCGGCTGGAGAAGACGGGGCGGCACGAAGAAGCTCTTGCGGCGATCATGGAGGCCGTGGAGATCCGCCGGGAACCGACGGAACACCGCGACCTCCACCGCGCCGATCTGGCGACGGTGCTCAACAACCTCTCCAACAGCCTGGCCGAATCGGGACAGGGAGGGGAGGCCTTGGCCGCGATCACCGAGGCAGTGGGCCTGTGGCGAGAGTTGGTTGATCGGCGGGCTGACACCCACCGCCCGGGCCTTGCCATGGGGCTCAATAATCTGTCGAACCGTCTGGGTGAGCAGGGGCGATATGAGGAGGCCTTGGCCGCGATCACCGAGGCCGTGGGGCTCTACCGCGAGATGGACTCGGAAGCGGCAACTGGCGCTCGCCCGCTGCTCGCGACTGGCCTGCACAATCTCGCCATCCGACTCGGCGCCTTGGACCGGCGCGCGGCGGCCCTCTCGATGCTTGACGAGGCCATTGCGCTGCGTCGCCAATTAGTCGATGGCGGACACCGACTCCATGAGGAGGACTTGGCGCACTCGCTCCGCGTCCGGACATGGCTGGAGGGCTAACCGGCCGTTCTCGCCAGCACCGGCTCGATGATCTGCTCGGTGACCCAGTGCGCCACGTTCGGCGGGAAGGGCGCCGGGAGGCTCAGCACGAGGTGGGTGGCGCCGGTGGTCAGCAGGGCCTCGACGGTGGCGCGGGTGGCGGCCGGGTCGGTGTAGGAGACATGGGTCTGCACCGAACGGGTGATCTCCCGTGGGTCGCGGCCGACTTCGGCGCAGGCGGCGTCGAGCTTGCCCGCGCGTTCCCTGATCCGCTCCACGTCGCTGTGCGGGGGACCGGAGATGTTCCACAGGTCGGCGTGCTCGGCGGCGACCTTGAGCAGCCCGTCGCCCGCGCCACCGATCAGCAGCGGCAGCCGCCGGGTCGGGCGGGGCGCGGCGCGGGCGCCGGTGAGGCGGTAGTGGTGGCCGGCGAAGTCGGTGGGGGCGGCGTTCTCCCAGAGGGCGCGGAGGACCTGGCAGCTCTCGGCGAGCCGGGCCAGGCCGACGCCGGGGCTCGGCGGCTCGATGCCGAGCGCGCGGTAGCCGGCGAGCGCCCTGGCCGCCGGGCCCGAGGCGGGCGGGCGGCCGGCGGCGGGGGCCGTGGGGCCCATGCCGAGGCCGACGGTGAGCCGGCCGTCGGAGACGGCCTCCACCGTCGCCGCCATCTTGGCGAGCAGGGCCGGCGGGCGGAGCCGGTTGTTGGAGACCAGCAGCCCCAGGCCGATCCGCTCGGTGGCCGCCGCCAGCGCGGCGAGCGTCGTCCAGCCCTCCAGCGTGGGCCCGGCGGGCGGCCCGAAGAGCGGCGGCAGATGGTCCCACAGCCAGGCGTGCTCGATCCGGTCGATCCGGTCGGCCTCCCGCCAGACGCGCAGCACCTCCGCGTAGTCGGTGTGCGCCGGCGTCGTCTTGATGCCGAAACTGATCCGGCGCCCGAGCCTCGTTCCTTCGGCCATCCGGCCCCCGTCCTCGCTGGTACCGCCGTCGGCGGTCCTTCCGGGGTCATCGTGGCAGCCGGAACCGGGTCCCCGGCGGGTGAACGGGGCGTTTCACCCGGCGGAAGAACGCACGCCTGGTGGTGCCCGGCTCGCCGCGCGCTCCCCCCGGGGGCGCGTCGCGCGTGGTGGGGGCGCGTGAAGTGAGAACGATTGGGTGATAATGACACAGGAGCCGCAGCCTCCCACCGACCTACGATTCCCAGCAGGTGAGAGCGCGCGCATGAAGTTTCTCAACGACGCCCGACCGTCGCATGATCTGACCTACGACGACGTGTTCATGGTCCCCAACCGTTCCTCGGTGGGCTCCCGGATGGCCGTCGACCTCTCGTCGCCGGACGGCTCGGGGACGACCATCCCCCTGGTCGTGGCGAACATGACGGCCGTTGCCGGCCGCCGGATGGCCGAGACGGTCGCGCGGCGCGGCGGTCTCGTCGTGATCCCGCAGGACATCCCGCTGGACGTGGTCACCGACGTGATCGCCTGGGTGAAGAAGCGCCACCTGGTGCTGGACACCCCGATCACGCTGGCGCCCACCCAGACCGTGGCGGACGCCCTGGCGCTGCTGCCCAAGCGGGCGCACAACGCGGGCGTGGTGGTCTCCGACGAGCGCCCCGTGGGCATCGTCACCGAGGCCGACCTGACAGGCGTGGACCGGTTCTCGCAGGTCGGCGAGGTGATGTCGCGCGACCTGCTGGTGCTGGCCGCCGACCTCGACCCGCGGGAGGCGTTCACCACCCTGGACTCCGCGCACCGCAAGATCGCGCCGGCTGTCGGCCCCGACGGGCGGCTGGCCGGCATCCTCAGCCGCAAGGGCGCGCTGCGCGCGACCCTCTACCAGCCGGCCGTCGACGCCGCCGGCCGGCTGCGGATCGCCGCCGCCGTCGGGATCAACGGCGACGTGGCGGCGCGCGCCGAGGCGCTGCTGGCGGCCGGGGTGGACACGCTGGTCGTGGACACCGCCCACGGCCACCAGGAGTCCATGATCGCGGCGCTGCGCGCGGTGCGGGCGCTGAACCCCACCGTGCCCGTGGTCGCGGGCAACGTGGTCTCCGCCGAGGGCACCCGCGACCTGCTCCAGGCGGGCGCCGACATTGTCAAGGTGGGCGTCGGCCCCGGCGCCATGTGCACCACGCGGATGATGACCGGGGTGGGGCGCCCGCAGTTCTCCGCCGTGCTGGAGTGCGCCACCGAGGCGGCCCGGCTGGGCGGGCACGTGTGGGCCGACGGCGGGGTGCGCCACCCCAGGGACGTGGCGATGGCGCTGGCCGCCGGGGCGTCCAACGTGATGGTCGGCTCCTGGTTCGCCGGCACCCACGAGTCGCCTGGCGACCTCCAGCAGTCCGCCGAGGGCCGGCTGTACAAGGAGA
Organism: Streptomyces sedi; assembly: GCF_006335015.1. Lineage (GTDB taxonomy): Bacteria > Actinomycetota > Actinomycetes > Streptomycetales > Streptomycetaceae > Streptomyces > Streptomyces sedi. The sequence continues at coordinate 49,399 of NZ_VDGT01000017.1, read as the reverse complement.
GCTTCGGGATGGCGTCGGCGCGCGCGGTGCGCAGCAGGACCGCCGAGCAGTCGTCGTTCGACCGGGCGCGCAAGGCGCTCTTCGAGGAGGGGATCTCCACCTCGCGGATGTTCCTGGACCCGACCAGGCCGGGTGTGGAGGACCTGATCGACTCGATCGTGGCGGGTGTGCGCTCCTCGTTCACCTACGCGGGCGCCGCCGACCTCGCGGAGTTCGGCGAGCGGGCCGTGGTCGGGGTGCAGAGCGCCGCGGGGTACGCGGAGGGCAAGCCGCTGCACGCCAGTTGGCAGTGAGCGCGGCGGGGCTCGGGCCCGTTCGGGAGGCGCTTCGGATGGCGGAAAGATTCCTCGGGACCACAGGGACCGTGATCTGATGATGCCATGAGTGGACGCACCCGTGAGGGATACAGCGGAACGGGTCCGGGGCCCATCACCCCGGACGGCTGCGCGGTGGAGCGCTGGTTGCGGCTGCCGGTGGGGCGCGAGCCCAACATCATCGAGCGCGCCGTTCCCGCCGGCGCGAGCATCCTCGAACTGGGTTGCGGCGTCGGCCGGGTGACCCACGCGCTGGTCGAGCGGGGCTTCGTGGTGACGGCCGTGGACGAGTCCCCCGAGATGCTGGAGCACGTGCGGGGGGCGCGCACGGTGTGCGCGGCCATCGAGGAACTGGAGCTGGGCGAGGAGCGGTTCGACGTCGTGCTGCTCGCCTCGTTCCTGATCCACAACGGTGACCCCGAGGTGCGTGCCGCGATGCTGCGCACCTGCCGGCGGTATGTCGCCGACGGCGGGGCGGTGTTGATCCAGCGGGAGGGCGAGAACTGGCACACCCGGGTGCCGAGGGAGGCGAAGACCGGCGACGGCGGGCTGATCCGGGTCGCCGCCGCCACCCGGATCAGCGACGAACTGACCGAGTTCCGGGTGGAGTACGAGTTCCCGGACGCGGAGTGGAGCCACACCTTCCCCTCCTACCGGTGGAGCAAGGACGGCTTCGAGTCGGCGTTGAGCGGGGCCGGACTGCCCGTCGAGCGGTATCTCACCCTGGATCGCACCTGGGTGCTGGCGCGGCCCGCCTGAGCCTTCCCGGCGTTCGGTGGCGCGGGCGCCTCACGACGGGTTGGCCCGCCGTTGGTCAACCCGTCAGTTCCCCGCGCGTAGATAGGGGTTGAGCATTCCTGTCGGGGTGCATAGGTTCTCCTCCCGAAGTGCCGGTCCGCCCAACGGGGGGCGGGCCGCGTTCTCCTGGGAGGAATGCGCCCATGCGCCTGCGTCACCGGATCACCACCCTGTTCTCCGCCCTCGCCCTCAGCCTGGGCGCGGTCGCGGTCGCGGCCTCTCCCGCCGCGGCGGCACCGGCGGACAAGCCGCAGGTGCTGAGCAGCTGGACGCAGACCAGCGCCAGCAGCTACAACGCCTGGCTCTCGGCCCGCAACAACCAGGGCTCCTGGGCCTCCTACGGCTTCGACTGGAGCACCGACCTGTGCTCCTCCTCGCCCGACAACCCCTTCGGCTTCCCCTTCAGCTTGTCATGTGCGCGGCATGACTTCGGCTATCGCAACTACAAGGCGGCCGGCACCTTCGACGCCAACAAGACCCGCCTGGACAACGCGTTCTACCAGGACCTGCTGCGGGTCTGCGACCGCTACTCCGGCGCCCAGCACACCGCGTGCGACGGCACCGCCTGGACCTACTACCAGGCCGTGAAGCTGCTCGGCTGAGCCGGGGAACGCGCCCCGAGGGGCGGCGGACTCACTCCCGCCGGCCCTCGGGGCGCGGCGCCGGCAGCGCCCCCGGGTCGACGCCGGGCGCCGCGGCCACCGGCGCCTGCCCGCGCCCGCCGCGCCCCAGCACCCCGGCGCCGACCACCAGCAGCGCGGTGGCGACCGTGACCACCCCGAACGAGGCGCGCAGCGACAGCAGTTCGCCGACCGCGCCGATCAGCGTCGGCGCGATCAGGCTCGCCGTGTAGGTGATCGTGGCGACACCGGCGATGGCCCGGCTGGGGTTGGGGCCGCTGTGCCCGGCGGCGGCGAACGCCAGCGGCACCACCACCGCGATCCCCACCCCGATCAGCGCGAACCCCGCCACGCCCTGCGCCGGAACGGTCGCCGTCACCACCAACACCCCGCCCAGCGTGGCGATTCCACCGCCGCAGCGCACCGTGCGCACCGGTCCCATCCGGCGCACCACCGCGTCCCCCAGCAGCCGGGCGAACGCCATGGTCGCGGAGAACGCCGTGTAGCTGGCGGCGGCCACCGTCTCCGAGGCGCCGGTCAGATCCCGCAGATAGACGCCCGACCAGTCCATGCTCCCGCCCTCGGCCAGCACCGCGCAGATGCCGACCGCGCCGATCAGCAGCGCGGAACGGGGCGGCAGCGCGAACCGCGGCGGCGCCGCCTCGTCGCCGCACGGCCGCACGTCGATCACCCACCGGCAGGCCGGCGCCACCGCCAGCAGCAACAGGCAGGTGGCCACCGGCAGATGGGCCCGTGCGTCCAGGTCGAGCGCGACGGCGCACACGCCCAGCGCCGAGCCGCTGAGCGTGCCGACGCTCCACAGGCCGTGCAACCCGGACATGATGGAGCGGCCGTAACGTTCCTCCACCTCGACGCCCTGGGCGTTCATCGCCACGTCAGCCATGCCGGAGGTCGCGCCGAACAGGAAGAGCAGCGCGCACAGCGCCGGCAGGTTCGGCGCCATCACCGGCAGCATCGAGGCCAGCACCCACAGCGCCAGCAGCCCGCGCACCGCCGCGCGGGCGCCGTGGCGGTGGATCACGCGGCTGGCCAGCGGCATCGCCACCGAGGCGCCGAGCGCGGGGAAGGCCAGCGCCAGGCCCAGCGTCGCGGTGCTCAGATCGAGTCGGTCCTGGAGCCAGGGGATGCGGGTGACGAAGCCGCCGGCCGCCGCGCCGTGCAGCAGGAAGACGACGCCGACGGCGACCCTGGCCCGGCGCACCCGGGTCGCGTCGACGTTCAACGGCACGTCGGGGGAGGGGGGGTGAGGCATGTGAGTGACACTTCCCTGGGGGCCGCGAGGGGAGGGGGTCGTGGTGCGGGGAGTGGGGGCAGGGCGCCGACGCGCCGCCCAGAAAGTATCAGGAAGGTTGCCTAATAGAAAGTGAATACAATCCCGACCATGAGCAACGTGCGCACCGCCACCCCCCAGACGGCCCGGGCGATCAACGACCGGATCGCGCTCGAACTCCTCACCGAACACGGCCCGTTGACCGCCGCCAGGCTCCGCGAGCTGACCGGGCTCTCCCGCCCCAGCGTCGCCGAGCTGCTCGGCCGCCTCGGTCGCGGCGGGCTGGTCGACGTCGTGGGGGAGGCCGGCGCCGAGCGCCGGGGGCCCAACGCGCGCGTCTACGGCCTGGTCGCGGGCCGCGCCCATGTCGCGGCGCTCGACGTACGGGTGGAGGGCGTGAGTCTGGCGCTGGCCGACCTCGCCGGCGCCACCGTCGCCAGCCGCTCGGTGCCGCTGACGACCGCGCCGGACCCCGCGGGGCACCCCGGCCAACACCCCATGGTCACCGCCGTGTTGACGACGCTGCGGGCGGCCGGCGCCGAGGCCGGCGTCGCCGAGCTGCACACCGTGGCCCTCGGCGCCCCCGGCCTCGCCGACCCGGCCACCGGCGCCCTGCGCGTCTCCGACGCGCTGCCCGCCTGGCACCGCCAGCTGGTGGCGGCGCTGCGCGACACCGTCGGCGCCCCCGTGCTGCTGGAGAACGAGGTCAACCTGGCCGGCATCGCCGAACACCGCCTCGGCTCCGTCCGCGACCGCGACACCTTCGTGCTGCTGTGGCTGGGCGTCGGCGTCGGCGCGGCCGTGGTGCTGGACGGCGCGCTGCGCCGGGGCGCCTCCGGCGGCGCGGGCGAGCTGGGGTTCCTGCCGGTGCCCGGCACCGGGCGGCTGCCGTCGGCCGTGGAGTGCGAGGGCGGGCTGCACGGCCTGGTCTCCGGCGCGGCCGTGCGGGCGCTGGCCGAGCGCCACGGCCTGCGGGACGACGGCGCGGAGGGCCTGGCCGCCGAGCGGCTGGTCGCCGGGGCGACGGCCCGGACGGACGAGGCGGCCGGCGCCTTCCTGGACGAGCTGGCCGGCCGGGTCGCGCTGGGCGCGGCCTCGGCGGCGGCCGTGCTCGACCCGGGGTGCGTGGTGCTCGGCGGTGAGGTCGGGCGCGCCGGCGGCCGGGCGCTGGCCGAACGGGTGGAACGCCGGCTTCGCGAGCTGTCGCCGCTCGACACGGAGGTCAGGGCCGCCACGGTCGGCGGCAACCCGGTGCTGGGCGGCGCCCTGGTCACCGCGCTGGGTGCGGCGCGCGCCGAGCTCTTCGCCACCGACCGCTGACCGCCGCCGCCACGGGGGCGGGCCGCTGTGATGCGCCCCACAGCGCCGCGTGGCCGGCGGGACGGCGTGGCAGACTGGTGGGGAGTACCAGTGACGTAGCGCACTCCGGGGTCGGTGAAAATCCGAACCGGCGGTTATAGTCCGCGACCCGTCCGCAGCCAGCGGCCGGTTGACCAGGTGGGATTCCTGGACCGACGGTGAAAGTCCGGATGGGAGGCAGTGCGCGGCGGACACGGCGGAAGCGCCGTTTCGCCTCGTCGTCGGGTCACCCTCGCGGGGGTGGGCCGCGCGTGCGGGTGTGCGGTGGCGTGTTCACGTCGTTCCGACGGTCCTGAGCTTCCTCAGGACGCCCCGGAGTCGTGCCCGACGAGGCAGGAGACCCGGTGGCCCCCTCTTACGCGCCCCCTCGGCGCCCCAGCCGTGCCGTGCCGAGCTCCGTCCGGCGACCCCGGAACGGCGTGGAATCAGCGTTCTCCTCCCGGTGTTGCCCCTGCCGGCGGCCCTCGTCCCCCGCGCGGGGGAGTGGCCGCGCCGCGCCGCACGCCGTCCGCCGCAGCACCGAGGAGTCGTGAATGTTCACCGGAATCGTCGAAGAGCTGGGTGAGGTCGTCGCCGTCGAGCGGCTGGGCGACTCGGCGCGGCTGCGCCTGCGCGCCGCGACGGTCGTCGAGGACGCCGCCCACGGCTCCTCGATCGCCGTCAACGGGGTCTGCCTGACCGTGGTGGAGTGGGACGACGCGGGATTCACCGCCGACGTGATGGCGGAGACCCTGGACCGTTCCAACCTCGCCGGCCTGGCCCCGGGTGACGTGGTCAACCTGGAGCGCCCGATGGCGCTCGGCGGCCGGCTGGGCGGCCACCTGGTGCAGGGGCACGTGGACGGCACCGCCGAGGTGCTGACCAGGGAGCCAGGCGAACGCTGGGAGTCGGTCACCTTCACGCTGCCGTCCCGCCTCGCGCGCTACGTGGTGGAGAAGGGCTCGATCACCGTCGACGGCGTCAGCCTCACGGTCGTCGAGGCGGGCCCCGACCGGTTCGCGGTCGGGCTGATCCCCACCACCCTGGACCTGACCACGCTCGGCCGCCGCCGTCCGGGTGATCTGGTCAACCTGGAGGTCGACCTGCTGGCCAAGCACGTGGAACGGCTGCTGGCCCACGGTGGTCAGGTGGCGGCTGGTCAGGTGGCAACTGGTCAGTTCACCACGGGCGAGCCGTCCACTGGTCAGGTCACCACTGGTCAGGTCACCACGGAGCGGGTCCCTACCGGTCAGGTCGATGAGGCGGTGCTCGGGGGAGTGGACATCCGGTGAGCGTTGACCAGTTGAATGCCACCGCCTTCGAGGTCTTCGGCCAGCACGTGATGTGGTCGGACATGGTCGGCAACCTCGCCGGGCTGGCCGCGCTCGCCCTCGGCTGGCGGCGTTCCCTCCTCACCTGGCCCGTCCAGCTGCTGTCCGGGCTGATCCTGGTCGCCGCCTACGGCGCGGCCGACCTCGGCGGCGGCGTGGGCAAGCAACTGCTGGTCATCACCGTCGCGGTGTGGGGCTGGCGGCAGTGGTCGGCGGGCAGGCAGGACAGCGGCGACGGCCAGATCGAGGTCCGCTTCGCCAGCTGGCGCGAGCGCGCCGCGCTGGCGGCCGGCGCGGTCGTCGGCACCCTGCTGGTCGGCTCGCTCTTCACCGCGTTCCCCGACCTGTCCTGGAACCCGTGGCCCGACGCCTACATCTTCGTCGGCACCCTGGTCGCGATGGTCGCCCAGGCCAGGGGGCTGGTCGAGTTCTGGATCGCCTGGCTGCTGGTCGACCTCGTCGGCGTCCCCCTCGCCTTCAGCAGCGGGCTGCCGTTCTCCGGCCTCGTCTACGTCGTCTACCTGTTCCTCGTGCTGTGGGGGATGCGGGACTGGTGGCTGCGCTCCGCCGCGCGCCGCGCGTCCGCGCCCTCGACGGAACGTCTGGAAGGAGCCCCGGCATGACCGTCACCGAGCCGGCCGAGCCCGCCCTCGGCCCCCGCGACACCGCCGCCCCCCTCGACCCGATCGAGCGCGCCGTCGCCGACATCGCGGCCGGCCGCCCGGTGGTCGTCGTCGACGACGCCGACCGGGAGAACGAGGGCGACCTGGTGATGGCCGCCGAGCTGGTCACGCCCGAGACGATCGCGTTCATGATGAACGAGTGCCGCGGACTGATCTGCGTGCCGATGGTCGCCGACGAACTCGACCGGCTCGAACTGCCGCAGATGGTGGAGAAGAACACCGAGTCGATGGCGACCGCGTTCGCCGTCTCGGTCGACGCCGGCCCCGGGTACGGCGTCACCACCGGCATCTCGGCCGCCGACCGGGCCGCCACCATCAGGCTGCTCGCCGACCCGAAGGCGGTCGCCGCCGACTTCGCCAGGCCCGGCCATGTCTTCCCGCTGCGCGCCCGCGACGGCGGGGTGCTGGTCCGCCCCGGCCACACCGAGGCCGGTGTCGACCTCGCCACCCTGGCGGGGCTGCGGCCGGCCGCCGTGGTGGTCGAGATCGCCGGCGAGGACGGGACGATGCTGAGGCTGCCGCAGCTGCGCGCCTTCGCCCGCCGGCACGGGCTGACCCTGGTCTCCATCGCCGACCTGGTCGCCCACCGGGCGCGGAAGGAGGCGGAGGACGCGGAGGCGGAGTCCGCGCGGACGCTCCCCGCGCCCGAGGTGCGCCGCGAGGCGGTCACCTCGCTGCCCACCGCGCACGGCGCCTTCCGCGCCCACGGCTACCGGGCCGCGGCCGACGGGGTGGAGCACCTCGCGCTGGTCGCCGGCGACCTCGGCGACGGCGAGGACGTGTTGGTGCGCGTCCACTCGGAGTGCCTCACCGGCGACATCTTCGGTTCCCAGCGCTGCGACTGCGGACCCCAGCTCACCGCCTCGATGGAGCGCCTCACCGAGGAGGGGCGCGGCGTGCTGCTCTATCTGCGCGGCCACGAGGGGCGGGGCATCGGACTGCTCTCCAAGCTGCGCGCCTACGAGTTGCAGGAGCACGGCAGGGACACCCTGGACGCCAACCTGGAGCTGGGCCTGCCGGCCGACGCGCGCGACTACGCGGTGGGCGCCCGCATCCTCGCCGATCTCGGGGTGCGCTCGCTGCGGCTGATGACCAACAACCCCGACAAGGCCGACGCGTTGACCCGCCACGGCCTGCGGGTGCGGGCCCGGCTTCCGCTGCCCGTCTCGCCCGGGGAGCACAACCTTCGGTACCTGCGTACCAAGCGGGACCGGATGGGGCACGACCTGCCCTGGCTCGACCCGGCGCCGGTCTCGGCCTGCGCCAACCAGTAGCGCGAACGGGCCGGGCGGCGCGGGGCCGGCGGGGGAGCGCGCGTTCCGGGGGGAACGCGGGTCGCCCGGCGCCCTATGGCCGTACGCGGCGGTGCGTGGCGGTGCGCGGTGCTTCACGGTGGTTGTCGAAGCGTTCCCGCGGGCCCGCCGCGTTCCACGAACCCCATGAGCCACCACAGCGACAACGGCAACAACGGCAACAACGGCAACAACAGCAAGAGGAGTGAGTCGTGAGCGGTACTGGCGCCCCCGAGGTGACCATCTCCGACGCCACCGACCTGCGGGTCGCGGTGGTCGCCGCCCAGTGGCACCGGACGGTGATGGACGGGTTGCTGGCCGGCGCCGAGCGCGCGCTGGCGGAGTTCGGGGTGGCGGCCCCGACCGTGGTCCGGGTCCCCGGCAGTTTCGAACTCCCCGTCGCCGCAGGCGTGTTGGCCCGCCAGGGCGCGGACGCCGTGGTCGCCCTCGGCGTGGTCATCAGGGGCGGCACCCCGCACTTCGACTATGTCTGCCAGGGCGTGACCCAGGGGCTGACCCGGGTCGGCGTGGACACCGGAGTCCCCATCGGTTTCGGGGTGCTCACCTGCGACACCGAGGCCCAGGCCCTGGACCGTGCCGGCCTGGAGGGGTCCTCGGAGGACAAGGGCCACGAGGCGGTCTCGGCCGCCGTCGCCACCGCGGCCGTGCTGCGGGCCGCCGCGGAACCCGGACGCTGGCCGGTGCCGCCGACGCCGTAGGCTGAGGGTCACCATGGCCAACAAGACTTTCGACGAGCTCTTCGCTGAGCTTCAGCAGAAGGCCGCCACCGGCGACCCGACCAGTTCCCGCACCGCCGAGCTGGTCGGGGCCGGGGTCCATACCATCGGCAAGAAGGTCGTCGAGGAGGCGGCCGAGGTGTGGATGGCCGCGGAGCACGAGAGCGCCGAGCGCACCGCCGAGGAGATCTCGCAGCTCCTCTACCACCTCCAGGTGATGATGCTCGCCCGGGGCCTCAGCCTCTCGGACGTCTACGCCCATCTCTGACCGACCGCCTCATCCCGCCGCCTCCGGCCGCACACCGCTCCGCCTCGTTCCGCCTTGCCCCACCCGCTCCACCCCGTTCCGTCCGCCTCACCCCGTTCCGTTCCCGCTTCCCGTTCCCTCGCCCCGTGAAGGAAAGCTCACCCATGCTGCGCATCGCCGTTCCCAACAAGGGTTCCCTCGCCGAGCCTGCGGCGGCCATGCTCCATGAGGCCGGCTACCGCCAGCGCAAGGACCGCAAGGAGCTGGTGCTGCTCGACGCGGAGAACCAGGTCGAGTTCTTCTATCTGCGCCCCCGCGACATCGCCGTCTACGTCGGCCTCGGGCGGCTCGACCTGGGGATCACCGGCCGCGACCTGCTGCTGGACTCCCGGGCCCAGGCCGAGGAGATCATGCGGCTCGGCTTCGCCTCCTCCACCCTCCGCTACGCCACCACCCCCGGCACGGTCGCCGACGTCCGCGAGTTCGAGGGACTGACCGTGGCCACCTCGTTCGCCGGTGTGGTCAGCGCGCACCTCGCCGAGCACGGCGTCGACGCCTCCGTGGTCCACCTGGACGGCGCGGTGGAGACCGCCATCCAGCTGGGCGTCGCCGAGGTGATCGCCGATGTCGTCGAGACCGGCACCACCCTGCGCAACGCGGGGCTGGCCATCATCGGCGAGCCCATCCTGGAGTCCGAGTCCGTGGTCATCCGCCGCCGGGGCGACACCGAGGAGGAGGCCAGGGTCCAGCAGTTCCTGCGCCGGCTCCAGGGCGTCCTGGTCGCCCGCCGCTACGTGATGATGGACTACGACATCCGGGCCGAGCTGGTGGAGAAGGCCGTCGCCCTCACCCCGGGGCTCGAATCCCCGACCGTCTCCTCCCTGCACGACCGGGGCTGGGCCGCCGTCCGCTCCATGGTGCCGGTGCAGGACGCGCAGCGGGTGATGGACGAGCTGTACGAGTTGGGGGCCCGCGCCATCCTCACCACCGGCATCCACGCGGCCCGGCTGTGACCGCTTCGAACGTCCGTCCGGAGGCGAGCGTGCACCCCGACCAGCCGGCGCGGCCCGAGGGCCCGACGCTGCCGATGACCATCCGGCCGAACCTCACCCGCGCGGTGCTGCTCGGCTCGGGGGCGGTGGTCGTCGGGGTACTCGCCCTGATCGCCGTGCTGCTGCCGGCCGGCGGCGCGATCAGCTGGGGAACGGGCGACCGGCTGGCCATCGTCGCCAGCGGGCTGCTGGTCCTCGGCGTCCTGGTCCTGCTCGCCAGGCCCCGGCTCACCGCGGACGACGAGGGCGTCACCGTGGTCAACCTGACCACCGTGCGCCGGCTCGCCTGGCCCGAGATCGTTCGCGTCACGCTCCGCCCCGGCGACCCCTGGGTGACGCTCGACCTGGCGGACGGCACGGTGCTGCCCGTGATGGCCATCCAGCCGGGCGTCTCCAGGGAACGGTCCCTCGCCGACGCGCGGACCCTGCGCGCGCTGGTCGAGTCCCGGGGATCGGCGGCGGACACCGACGGTTAGGCCCTGAAGCCGGCACTGGCACCGGCGGCGGAGCGGCGGGCCGGCCCCAGGCGCGTGCGAGGAACAGCGCCTCGGCGCACGCGCGCCGCGGGCAGCCGTCGATCGGGCGGAGCGCGGCGTGGGACACCGCCCGTCCCCGAGGGCTCCCACGACCGTGAACGCGCCGGTGGCGGCAGTCACGCCGTGGCCGGGCGGTCGCGCTCTCTTGCGCACAGCTCCCAGACGGTGTCGCGGGTGGTGCGGTCCAGGGCCGCGTCGGGCCACGGGGTCGGTCTGGCCGCGCTGTTGAAGTAGGTCCCGTTCGTCTCGCGCACTTCGGGACTGGAGGCGAGATACACGCTGGAGCGCGTGGCCCTCAGCAGCGCCCGCCGGCCGAGGACGATCGGCGTCGCCAGCCGCAGCAGCGGCACGATCGGTCGGGCCAGCGGCGGGTAGGTGCCGATGGCGAGGTCCTTGTTCATCGACGTGTGAGCGTGTCCGGGGTAGGCGACGTTCAGCGTCACCGGCGTGGCCGTGAGTTCCTGGGCGAAGCGGTAGCTCATCGCCATCTGCGCCAGCTTGGTCTGGTTGTAGACCGACAGCCCGACATAGGACTTCTCGCCCCGCAGGTTGTCCAGGTCGATCCGCCCCCGCGGGACGCCGCCGGTGATGTTGATGACGCGGGCACGGCCCGACGCGGTCAGCGCGGGCATCAGCCAGTGGGTGAGGCAGAACGGCGCGACCACGTTGACCGCGAACGTGGTCTCGACGCCGTCCTCGGTCAGTTGGCGGTGGGGCCGGGTCGCTCCGGCGTTGTTGATCAGCACGTCCATGCCGCCGGCCCGGCCGCTGACCTCCTGGGCGAGGCGACGGACGTCGCGGAGCCGGGACATGTCCGCCGTGATCGCCGTGACGTCGTCGTTCCCGCTGGAGCGACGGAGGTCCGCCACGGCGGCGCCGGCGCGGTCCCCGTTCCGTCCCACGAGGATCACGCGTGCGCCGAGCGCCGCCAACTGCCGCGCGGTCTCCTTGCCGATGCCGCCGGTGCCACCTGTCACCAGCACGGTCTTGCCTTCCACCGTCACCACTCCACTCCGTCGACGTGTCACTCGAAGACATGATAGACACCAGGTGACACGAAGTAGACTGGGTGCATGAAAGAGGGACTGCGTGAACGGACCCGCCGAGCGGTGCGGGCGGAGCTCGCCGCGATGGCCACCGACCTGTTCGCCCGGCAGGGCTTCGACGAGACGACCGTCGAGGACATCGCCCAGGCGGCCGGCATGACCAAGCGCAGCTTCTTCCGCTACTTCCCGACCAAGGAGGACGTCGTCTTCGACGGCATCGACCTCACCGGGGAGAGCGTCGTCGCCGACATCGCGGCACGACCGGCGGACGAGGGGCCGTGGGAGTGTCTGCACCAGGTCCTGCGGGCCTGGCAGGAAGAGATCCACGCCAGTGAGCGGGCGCTCGCGACCATGCGCCTGATCGAGGCGACGCCCGCCCTGACAGCGCGTCTCCTCCAACGCAGAACGGAATGGCGCCGGCGCGTCAGCGACGCGCTCCGGAGTCGGCCGGGGGCCGAACTCGACCCGTACACCGCGGATCTGCTCACCAACGCCGCCACGGCCGTACTCGACGCCGTGTCCGGCCAGTGGGCGCGAGCGGACGGAGACGCGGACCGCCGGGCCCTGCTGGACCGGGGGTTCGACCAGGTCCGCGTCGCACTCGGCACAGGGCGGGCGTGAGTCGCGCTACCCGCCTCCGTGCTCACTCAGCCGGCGTGGAGGATCCGGAAGCGATCGGGTTCCGCCGGGTCCCGGTCAGCGACGTGGATGGGTGTCCAAGTCCATTGCCACACGCTGATGCCCGGCGTGCGGGAGAACTGGATCGGCCCGCGGGTGCCCTCGACCGCCACGCGCGGCCATGACTCGGCGACGGCCGCCCGGTCCGTGCCGTGGGAACGCAGCACCGCGGCGAGGACGGCGACGGTGTCCCAGCCCTCGAAGGCGACGAAGGAGGGCGCTTCGCCAAGCCGCTCGCGGAGCTCCTTCCCGACGCGTTCACCGAGCGGACCGAGACGCTCGGGCAGGTAGCGCAGGAACGGGATCCCGGCGCCGTCCCCGCCCAGCGCCGCGGCCCATTCGGCGAACTCCGGCTGTCCGGCCGGAGCGCCGACAAGGATCTCCGCGAGCCGCCGGTCGCCCCGGACGGCCCGGACGATCGGCACCGCCGGCTCCGGATGGCCGACCAGCAGGAGGAGCGCCGTCGCGCCATGGTCGACGAGCGCGTCGCACAGGGCCTCGGGCGTGAGCGTCGCGTCGAGTTCGAGGACGGTGCCGCCGCGGGGAGCGAGGTGGTCCCGCAGGACGCGGGTCCCGGACGCCCAGTAGACGCTCGGCTGGGTCGCCACGGCGATCCGACGCCGGCCCGCGCGGAGGAGGAAGTCCGCGTAGATCCGCCAGCCGTGGGACTGGGCCGGGGCCAGACGCGCGACCCACTCCGTCGGCTCCTCGGTGAGCGCGTCGAGCACCGCGGACGAACAGAGAAACGGCACGCCGAGGGCGTCGGCTCGGGCGGCGGCGGCGCGGGCGACCACGCTGTGATACTCACCCACCACGGCGGCCACGCCCAGGTGGGCCAGTTCGTCCACGGCCGCCGCGGCCCGCTCCGGATCGGCCGCGGTGTCCCGGACCACCAACTCCAGTGGTCTGCCGTCGATCCCCCCGGCGTCGTTGACCTCGCGGACGGCCAGGTCGAGTCCTGCGAGCAGGTGTCGGCCCGCCTCGACCCAGCCGGGCCGCGTCAGCGGGACGAGAGCACCCAGGCGGACGGATGACCCGTCTGTGTGCTCCGCTCCGGACGGCGATGGTGGCGTGTTCATCGGGTGGTGTCTCCCCTGGGACGATGCGGTCGCGGTCCGCCCGGATCGCGCGCCGGCCGCTGACGGTGCGCGGTCATCACGTCCCGCCGAGGCAGGCGCGCCCGGGTGATCATCGGGCTATTGCATCCAACGCCCGCGCCCGTGGACAACCGAGATTCCGCGCGCCGAGCCGCCAAGCCACATCGTCATCGGCACCAGCGAGGGCCCGCACCCAGAAGGTCACTTCCGGGACACGCTCCAGACCACGTGCGTCCCGCCGTCGACAACACGCTCTAGACCACGTGCATCCCGCCGTCGACCGGGAGGACCGTGCCGGTGACATAGGAGGCGCGGTCGCTCAGCAGCCACGCGGCGGCCTGGGCGATCTCCTCGGGGTCGGCCGCGCGGCCCAGCGGCGTGCGGGAGTTGAGGTGGTCGATCACGCCGGGCGCGCGGTCGTCCCAGGTGCGCATCATCTCGGTCAACGTCGTGCCGGGTGCGACCGCGTTGACCCGGATGCCCTCCGGCCCGTAGGTCGCCGCCGCCGACTCCGTGAGGCTGTTGACGGCGCGCTTGGTCGCGCCGTACGCCGGCAGCGTGGGGTTGGCGCGCAGCCCGCCGACGGAGGTGTTGTTGACGATGGCGCCGGTGCCGGAGGTGGCGCGGATGGCGGCGACCTCGGCGACCATCGCCGCCCAGGCGCCCCTGAGGTTCACCGCGTAGACATGGTCGAAGTCGGACTCGGTGACGCCGTCCAGCGGCCCGGGCGTGACGTCGGTCGCGCCGTTGTTGAAGGCGACGTCCAGCCGCCCGTGCAGCGTGACGGCGTGGTCGACGGCGGCGCGGACGTCGGAGGGGTCGGACAGGTCGCACCGCACATGGTCGGCGGTGCCGCCGGCGGCTCTGATCTCCTTGGCGACGGCGGCGAGTTGGTCCTCGGTCCGGGCGGCGAGCAGCACCAGGGCGCCCTCCCTGGCGAAGAGCCTCGCGGCGGCGGCGCCGATGCCGCGGCCGGCACCTGTGACAAAGGCGACCTTGCCGGCCAGCAGTCCGGACGCGGGGGTGGTGGGGTCGGTCCTCCGAGTGGTGTCCATGACGACCATGGTGGTGCGGGCGCCCCGACGCATCCAGGCACTGCCGGTACCTGGATCGCCACCTGGCGTGTCCGTCCGCCTCCGCGCACACTGAGGACCATGGACAGACGAGAGCTGGCCGACTTCCTCCGCGGCAGGCGCGAGCGCATCACCCCCGCCGACATCGGGCTCCCCGCCGGGCCGCGTCGTCGCACGCCGGGCCTGCGCCGGGAGGAGGTGGCCCAGCTGGCGTTCATCTCCACCGAGTACTACACCCGGCTGGAACAGGCACGCGGCCCCCGGCCCTCGCGCGAGGTGCTGGGCAACCTGTCCCGCGCGCTGCGGCTGACCGGCGTCGAACGCGACCACCTCCACCATCTCGCCGGCGCCCCGCCGGGACCGCCGGCCGGGCCCTCCCGCGAAGTGCGGCCCAGCATCCTGGAGTTGCTGCGCCGACTGCCCAACGCCGCCGCGATCGTGCTCTCCGCCAGCTACGAGGTGATCGCCTGGAACGACCTGGCCGCCGCGCTGCTGGAGGACTTCTCCGCCCTGTCCCGGCGCGACCGCAACCTGGTGCGCCGCGTCTTCCTCGGCCCGCACCCGGCGGGCCGGCCGCTGTACTGCCTCACCGACGCCGACGCGTTCGCCCGCACCACCGCACGCCAGCTGCGGGCCACCGCGGCCCGTTACCCCGACGACCGGGAGCTGGCCTCGCTCGTCGACGAACTCCACGCCGGAAGCCCCGAGTTCGCCCGGCTGTGGGCCGCGCACGAGGTGCACTCCGAGGCGGTGCTGCGCAAGACGTTCGACCATCCGTCGATCGGGCCGATCACCGTCAACTGCGACGTGCTCGACGTGACCGACCGCGACCAGCGGGTCGTGATCTACACCGCCGACCCCGGATCCCCCTCCGAGGAGGCGCTGCGGCTGCTCTCCGTCATCGGCACCCAGCGGATGGACGTGCCGGGCTGACGGGGCCTCAGCGCGCCATGGCTCACGTCAGCGGCGGGAGTTCGTCGTCCGTCGGGAGCGAACGCCCCCGTCCCGCCAGTACCTCGCCGTAGGCCAGCATCAGGTCGGACAGCCGCAGCGTCGACAGCTCCTGCCGCGTCGGCGAGCTGACCGAGTCCGACAGCCGCACGTCGCGGAAGGCGCAGCTCGACTCGTAGAGCGTCCGCAGGAACCGCCCGTTGCCCAGGTCGTCGATCCACCCCTCGGCCACCACGTGGTCGCTGATGCTGCGCAGCTCCTCCAGCGCCTCCGCGTCCCAGGCGTCGCCGTGCTCGGCCGCCAACAGCTCACCTATCGCGGTGAGTTCGGCGGGGCGGTAGCTGGGGAACTCGATCCGGGCGGCGAACCGCGACCCCAGCCCCGGGTTGGCCGACAGCAGCCGGTCCATCCCCTCCGGGTAGCCGGCCAGGATCACCACCAGGTGCTCCCTGCTGTCCTCGGCCCGCTTCAGCAGCACCTGGAGCGCCTCGTCGCCGTACGCGTCGCCCTTGCTGTAGCCCGAGTGCACCAGGCTGTACGCCTCGTCGACGAAGAGCACCCCGCCCAGTGCCGAGTCGATCAGCCGGTTCGCCTTCACCGCCGTCTGGCCGAGGAACTCGCCCACCAGATCGGCGCGTTGGGCCTCCACCAGCCGGTCGTTGGCCAGCACGCCCAGCGCGTGGAAGACCCGCCCCAGGATGCGGGCCACCGTGGTCTTGCCGGTGCCCGAGGGGCCGGAGAAGACGAAGTGCCGCTTCGGCGGCTGCACCGGCAGCCCCTGCCCGGAGCGCAGCCTGGCCATCCGCAGCTGCGCCGACATCGCGCGCACCTGCTCCTTGACCGGCTCCAGCCCCACCATCCGGTCCAGCTCCGCCAACGTCGTGGCCAGCAGCGCCTGGTCGGCGACCGGCGGCGTGCCCTGCGCGCCCCTGCCGCCGGCGCCGAGGAGTAACCCGCCCTGCTCGCCGGGCCGTTCGCCCTCGGCTGGGGTGGCGGGCGAGGGTACCCGCAGGTCGGGGTAGGGCGGCCCGGCCGGGGAGTCGGTCGACGGTTCGTCGTCCACCCGGTCCTCGAACCCGCCCAGCAGCAGCCCCTCCGACTCGTCCGTGGTCAACGCGGTCAGCCGCACCGCCGTGTCCATGAACTCCGGGTCCGCGTGCTGCACCGCCCGGTAGAGCGGGATCGCCGCCGCGCTCCGCCCGCTGCCCTCACGGGCCCGCGCCAGCCAGTAACGCAGCTCCTTGCGCTGCGGATGCTCGCTGCGACATCGCATCAGCGCCGCCGTCAGCAGCGGCTCCGCCTGGTCGAACATCTCCAGCCGAACGCGGGCCATCCCCGCGAACAAGCCGGCCTCCACGCCGAGTTGGGGGTCACTGGTGAGGGTGGAGGTGTAACGGAAAAGCCCCTCCCAGTCCTTGGAGAGATAGCAGCGGCAGGCGTGCAGGAAACGCGCGTAGGGATCCGACTCGGGCGCGGGGCACTCCGCCAGCGCGCGGTCCAGCTCGGTCATCCGCCGCCCGTCGAGCAGCTGCGAGGCGTGGGCCAGTATCAGGTCGCGCTCGGTCTCCAACACCGGCTGCACCCACCAGCCCAGCCAGTACCAGGAGCTCAACGGCCGCCCGTGGCGCTTCCGTTGCTCACCGAACCGGGACCGGTTCCGGTACATCTGGCGTAACGCCGTCGGCACGTCCGTCCGCAGCGCGTGCAGCCCGAGCCAGGCGTCCGCCATGCCCGGGTCCTCCCGCACCGCCGCGCGAAACTCCTCCTCCGCCTCCGGATAGGCCGCCGCCGTGTAGGCGTCGACCCCCCTCAGCCAGGCGAGATCCGCCATGGGGGAGGGGCTCGGAGAGGGGGAAGCGGAATCGCCAGCGCTCATGAACTCCTCACAACGCGGGTGCCCTCGCCCGCCCTTGCCATCCGGTGGACCTCATTCGCAGGCATGGTGACTGTCTCCCCCCGAAGTCATCAGGATATCCGCAAAGGGTCTTGACGGGTCATCGGCGAAATGGTGCGCTTCCGCCCGTTCCCACGCCTCCCAGAACGTCGCCTGCTCCGGACCGTCCCGCAACCGTCCACGGCGCCAAGCCACTTGGGGATCCATCTCCATCCAGATCAACAGCGCGAGATGGGGGCGCACGGCCCTCCGTCCCGCTCCCACCCCCTCCACCAACACCACGGGCGCGGGTGGCAGCGTCGCGCTCCCGGTGAACGCGCGCCGGTGCCAGTCGTAGACCGGGTGACGCGCCTCCCGGCCGCGCGCGAACGGCGCCACCACCGTGTCGAGAAGCGTGTCCGTCCAGCCGAAGAACGCGTCATGGCTGGCCAGATCGTCCAGCCGGAGCACCGGGGTGCCGGGCAGCGCGGTCGCCAGCCGGCGCGCCAGCGTGGACTTGCCCGAGCCGGCGTGCCCGTCGACGCCCACCAGCCGCACCGGGCCGACGGACGGCGTGAGCAGGGGCAGCCGCGCCGCCAGCGCCTCGGGGGCGCCGGGCGCGCCACCGTCGTCGATCATGGCCCCGAGGGTAGCGCCCCGGCGGCAATCGCCACAGGTCAGACCAATCTTGATGGCCGCCGTTCGGGTCGCGTGACTGGCCGTCAACGTGTCCAGTCGGGATAGTGGTGAGGGTTCGCGCGTCCCCGCGCCCGGCCGCAGCCCGGCCGCGCCGCCCCGCCAGCGGGCGGGGCGTTCCTCGACACCCTCGGGAGACCCACAAGTGGCCCTCACATCTCGACGCACCGTACTGGCCGCAGCCGCCGTCGCGGCAGCCGGCACCGTCACCGCGCTCGCCGCGCCCGGCGCCCTGGCGGCAGGCGGGGGCGCCGGCACGGCCGGGCGGGGCGGGCGGAACCGCGCCGCCTCCACCATCGAGTACCACGGCTGGACCTCGGCCGACGACTGGGCGGCCGGCAGCGCCGACGGCGTCACCGTGGTCGCCGGCGACCGCCCCGGCGTCGCCCTGGACGCCCCGGCCGGCACCGTCGACTACACCGACCCGCACCTCGGTACGACCGTCAGCTATGACTACGCCACCTGGGTCTCGCCGGCCCACACCCCGGCCGCCCCCGGGAGCGAGCTGATCGCCTCCTGGAACGCGGACACCCCGGCCGGCACCTTCGTGAAGGTCGAGGCGCGCGCCGACTACGCCGACGGCACCCAGTCGCCCTGGTACACCATGGGCATCTGGGCCTCCGGCGACGAGGACATCCACCGCACCTCCGTCGACGGCCAGGAGGACGGCAAGAGCTCCGTCTGGACCGACACCCTCGCCATCGACGACACCGAGACCGGCACCCGGATCGCTTCCTACCAGCTGCGGCTGACGCTCCACCGGGTCGCCGGCGGCGACGCCACCCCCACCGTCTGGCGCGTCGGCGCGATGACCTCCGACGTGCCGGCCCGCTTCGAGGTCCCCGCCAGCGAGCCGGGCGCCGCCAGCGGCGTCGAGCTGACCGCGCCCACCTACTCGCAGAACATCCACGTCGGCCGCTACCCCGAGTACGACAACGGCGGCGAGGCCTGGTGCAGCCCGACCTCCTCGCAGATGATCATCGAGTCCTGGGGCCGCGCCGCCGACCCGGACGACCTCGCCTGGGTGAACCCCGACTACGACGACCCGCAGGTCTGCCACGCGGCGCGCTTCACCTTCGACTACCAGTACGGCGGCTGCGGCAACTGGCCGTTCAACGCCGCCTACGCCGCGACCTACCCCGACATGGAGGGACTGGTCACCCGCGTCGCCTCCCTGGAGGAGGCGGAGGAACTCATCACCGCCGGCATCCCGCTGATCACCTCGGTCTCCTTCTACGAGGCCGAACTCGACGGCTCCGGCTACGGCACCTCGGGCCACCTGATGACCGTCGTCGGCTTCACCGAGGACGGCGACATCATCGCCAACGACCCAGCGGGCGACAACAACGCCGAGGTCCGACGTGTCTACCCCCGACGGCAGTTCGAGAACATCTGGCTGCGTACCCAGCGCTACGACGAGAACGGCCAGGTCAGAAGTGGCACGGGCGGGGTGTGCTACCTGTACTTCCCGGCGAACCCAGCACCACGTCAGCACCGCGTCCTCAGGCGGCTGGGGCTCCGCTGAGCGCGGACCCCACGAAGGGGGCACAGAGAGCCCCCACCACCTCGCGGCACCGCTGGTGACCGTCCCGCGTCAGATGTCCGTAGCGGTCGACCGTGACCTTGATCGAGCGATGCCCCAACCAACGAGAAACCTCGTGGATGGAGACATTCCTGGTCAGGGTCATGGTCGCCCACAGATGCCGCAGATCGTGTGGTGTGTAGTGGGGGAGGCCCAGGCGTTTGATGGCCCGGTTCCAGGACCGCCTCAGGAGATCCGGGTAGGGGATTGTTCCCTTCTCGGTGAGGATCGGAAAGCTTTGGGCGAACGGTGCGACGGATTCCGGAAGAGGGACATCCCGCCATTCCCCCTCGCTACGGTGTTTGAGCGGCGCGTAGCGAACGACATAGATTCCGTTTCGCGCCTTGGTGCGTGTCACCTGACGCCTGAGGCGAACTGTATCGCCGTGGAAATCCGTCTCGTGTAGTCCCAGCACCTCGCCTATGCGAAGTCCACAACAGGCCATCAGCCATATCGCCGGTGCGAGTCGAGAGCCGATCGATTCGGCGATCGCTTGCACTTCCTCCATGGACGGCAGAGCGTGCTCGTCGATCGCTGTCACCGAGCGGCCTGGGAGTTCCGCGCCCCTCACGGGATTGAGGGGGACGAGTTTGTGGCGGACGGCATAGGTGAAGGCCGACGAGACCGCGATCCGCCGTGACTCGACCGTGTTGCGGGGCGCCCCGCCGCTGCTCCATGTCGCGAAGAGCCTCTCCACGTCGGTCATGCTGACCTGGCTCAACGTCCTCTCCCCGAGGTGGGGGAGAACGTGAAGTCGCCAGATGCGCTCGTAGCTCTCCCACGTGCCATCGGTCACGTGGTGGAGCGCGTCCAACCATTCGTCGACAAAGACGTGGAGTGGCTTGTTGCCCGCATTGGGATCGGCATAGGTGAAGGAGCGCTTGTCGTGCTCCACCCTGGTCGCGAAATCGGCGGCGTCCTTCCGGCGGGCGAACGACTTCTCGCGCTGGCGCGCACTTCGCCCTCCTGGCTCGCGATACCGCACGAGCCACCGCTTCCCCGGCGAGGAGACGCCTTTGTCGATGATGGTCGCCATTCAGGATTCCGCCCGCGTCTGTCTCATGCGTTCGACGGGTTTGTCGAGCGGGTCCTGTTGTAACTCTGGTTCGCGGTGTGTCCAAATCACCGAAGGCAGGTGAGAGTGTTTGTGTCGCTACAATTCGTAACCCCGAGATTGAGTGTGATCGGCGGATGTGCGGGCCATAGCCCCTTCCCCATGGCGGGACCTGCCCGCGCGTTTCGGCCCGTGGAAGACCGTGTATGAACGGCACCGGCACTGGTCGGCGGATGGCACCTGGGACAAGATCTTCGCGGCCGTCCTAGTGGACGCCCACGCCCAGAACCGGATCGACTGGTCCATGGTGAGCCTGGACTCCACGTCTTGCCGTGCCCATCAGCACTCCGCCGGGTCGGAGCCGGGAGAACCCTCGTGGTCGAGTTCGCGCTCCAGGTAGGCGATCTTCTCGCGGCCGTTGAACTTCTCGGGCGTGAGGCTGAGCGGCAGCATGTCGAGGAAGTCCCGGCTAGCGGGGCTGTCCTCCCCGATCGTGACGTCCACCGTCGTGGAACCGGCCGTGAACCGGACGACGGTGCCGACGAGGTCCCGTTCAGCGCTGTCTCCTCAGGCTCGTTGGCGGCAGGGCCGTTGGACGTTGTGCTGGCCGAGGCAGGGCATGTGGGCTCGTCCGAGGAAGCACTACAGCCGGTGAGCAGGAGTGCGAGGCGATCGAGGCCGCGCTGGCGAGCTGGGTGGGGCGCATCGGTGGGCGAAGCCTTTCCACAGGGGACGGTCGGTGCCCATCGACCTGGGGACGCTGGCGGGTGGGAGTTCCTGCTGGGAGGGGTACTCGTAGGGACTTCCGAGGTCGGACGGGGCAGCCAAAGGTCGGCGTCGGACTGGAAAGAGGATTCCCAATGACGTTGTCAAGCCGGGATGGTGACGCCTTGTGAGGGTGTCATGCCGTTGTGGCAGTGGGTTGGGATGTGCTGGCTTCGAAGGTCCTGTGGTCGCGTATGAGGGCCCAGAGCACGTTGAGGCGGCGTCTGGCCAGGGCGAGGACGGCCTGCTTGTGCTTCTTTCCCTCGGCTCGTTTGCGCTGGTAGAACCGCTTGGACTCGGGGCAGTGCATGGCGGCGGCCTGGGCGGAGAGATAGAACATGCGCAGGAGGCGTCGGCTGTAGCGGCGTGGCCTGCGCAGGTTGCCGGAGACCTTTCCGGAGTCGCGCGGAACGGGGGCGAGCCCGGCGACGCCGGCGAGCCGGTCCGCACTTCCGAAGGCGGACATGTCACCGCAGGTCGCGGCGATCAACTCCGCACCGAGCATGTCACCGATGCCGGGCATGCTGGTGATCACCTCGGCATCGGGATGCTCACGAAACCGGCCCTCGATGAGGACTTCGAGTTCTGCGATCTCCTGATCGAGGGCCATCACCTCCCTCGCCAGGGTACGGAGCATCTTCGCGGCGGTCTTCTCCCCGGGGACAACGGTGAACTGGGCCTCGGCGGCGGTCACCGCGGCGTCGGCGGCGCTCTTGGCCGTGCTGAGTGTGCGGAACGCCGTGGTTCTTGAGCCAGGCCGTCAGCCGGGCCCGGCCGATCCGACGCAGCGCGGCCGGGGTCTGGTACCCGGTCAGCAGGAGGATGAGCGCGGTCTTGGATGTGCTGTAGTCGAAGGCCCTCTCCAGGGCGGGGAAGTACTCCAGCATCTGCGCCCGGAGCCGGTTGATCGCCCTGGTGCGGTCGGTCGACAGATCCATGCGGCGGGCGGTCAGGATCTTCAGGTCGACCGCGATCTCGCTGGTCTCCAGCAGCGGCTGGAGGTCGCGCCGCATGCGGGCCTGGTCGGCGATGACGAAGGCGTCCTTGCCGTCGCCCCGGTAGGAGCCGGAGGCGTGATGGACGGTCCGGCCGGGGATGTAGAAGAGCCACTGCCCGTGGTTGACCAGCAGGGCGATCCACAGCGCGGCCCCGCCGGCGTTGAGGTCGACCGCCGACGTCACCAGGGCACCGTCGTCGGCCATGTCCAGGACGTCACCGAGCAGCCGCAGCAGCTCGTCCTCGTTGTTCGGCACCCGGCGCGAGAGCACCTTGGCGCCCTCCGCGTCGATCACGGTGCAGTGGTGTTCGGCCTGGCCCGCGTCCGTCCCCGCCCACAGTTCGGGCACCGGACCCTCCTTCGTCGTTCTCCCTGTGCTGTCCCAGCAGACAACCTCGCTGTCACGTCCATACAAGCGATTTGGTTCGCGCATCCCAATCAGCAGTCGAATCGTCGCGGGATGCCGGGCGGCCAATCCTCTCAAGCCACGAACGCGGCACACGCATGACAGCCACACCCGGCATCCCTGGGTGTCCCGATCTCACGAATGATCCGGATCAACCCACGAAGAAAGGTATGGAACGTCATGACGACGATCGCGATCATCGGGGCCGGGCCGGGGCTCGGCGCCGCCGTTGCCCGGCGGTTCGGGCGTGAGGGTTCTCCGTCGCGCTGGTCGCGCGCGGTCGGGACCGGCTCGACCGGCTGGTCTCCGACCTGGTGGCCGACGGCGTTCGGGCGCGTGGCTATGTCGGCCTCGGGGAACATCGGTACAGCGGTTGGCGCTGAGAACGATCATGGTCGGCTAGCACACCGGCTGCGGGCTCCGCTGGGGTTCGCGGAAAGATCGCCGGGCGGGTGCCGGGGCTGGCTACCGTCCGCTCGTGCCGGTGGAGTTTTTGACTGATGAGCAGGCCGAGACGTACGGGAAGTTCGCCGAGGAGCCGACCCGCCCCGAGCTGGAGCGGTTCTTCTTCCTGGACGACGTCGACCGCGATCTGATCGCCCGGCGCCGCTCCGCGCACCACCAGCTCGGCTTCGCGCTCCAGATGTGCACGGTGCGCTACATCGGCCGGTTCCTCCCCGACGACCCGCTGGACACGCCCTGGCCGGTGGTCGAGCACCTGGCCGCGCAGCTCGGCATCGAGGACCCGTCGGTGGTGAAACGGTACACCGAGCGGCCGAAGACGACGTACGAGCACGCGTGGGAGATCCGGGACGCCATGAGTACCACGAGTACGACGACCCGGAGTGATCCCGGCGGTTCCGCACCTTCCTGCACGGGCGGGCGTGGACGCACGCCGAGGGCCCGAAGGCGCTGTTCGACCACGCGGTGGGCTGGCTGCGCCGTCACCGGGTCCTGCTGCCTGGGGTGTCCGTGCTGGCCCGGCAGGTGTCGGAGGCGCGGACGGTCGCGGAGAAGCGGCTGCACGCCACGGTCGCGGGCGCCGCCCGCCGCGCGGACCCGGCGCTGCCCGGGGATCTGGTGGCGACGCTGACGACGCCGGTGGGCTCGCGGTTCTCGGAGCTGGAGCGGCTGCGCCGGCCGCCGACGCGGACGACGGGCACGGCGTTCGCTCGCGCGCTGGAGCGGGTGGACGAGATCGGCGCGTACTGGCTCGGTCGGCTGAGGCTGTCGCAGATCCCGCCGAACCGGATGGCGGCGCTGGCCCGGTACGCGCTGGGGTCGAAGGCGCCGCTGCTGGAGCGGGCGGCGGAACCCAAGCGCACAGCGATGCTCACCGCGGTGATGCGGCACCTGGAGACGAAGGCGATCGACGAGGCCCTGGACCTGTTCCAGGTCCTCATGGCCACCCGCCTGCTGAACACGGCGAAGCGCAAGACGGAGAAGGAACGGCTGTCGACGCTGCCGCAGTTGGAGAAGGCGTCACGGGTGCTCGCGCGGGCGGCGAAGGTGCTGCTTCAGGAGCTGGAGCTGGAGCTGGTCGAGGAGCAGGAGACGGACCTGGACGTGGCCGCGCTCTGGGCAGCCGTGGAGGAGGTCGCCCCGCGCGCCGCCGTGATGAGCGCGGCGGCGACCGTGGTGACCCTGGTGCCCGAGGACGAGAACTCGGCCGAGGTCGCCATGCGGGCCGCGCTCGCGAACCGGCACGCCACGGTGCGCCCGTTCCTCGCGCTGCTGGGCGAGTCGAAGGCGCTGGACGCGGCGAGCGCCGGGAAGCGAGTCCTGGCCGGGGTGCGGGGTCTTCCGGCGCTGGCCCGGCGGAAGGTGGGGGTGAAGCCGCTGCTGCCGCGCGAGGTGGACGACAAGCTGGTGCCGCTGGCGTGGCGCAAGGCGGTGTACGCCAACCCTGATCTGCCGCAGGGCGCGGTCGACCGGGACGCCTACGTGGTGTGCGTGCTGGAGCAGCTGCACCGGGCCCTGAACAACCGCGACATGTTCGCCGCCCCGTCGCACCGCTGGTCCAACCCGCGCGCCTGGCTGCTGGACGGGCCCGACTTGGACGCGGTCGAGGAGGACGTCCTGGCGGCCCTGAGCCTGGACATGCCCGTCACCGAGCACCTGGCGGAGCTGGTGCGGGGCCTGGACGCCGGATGGAAGCAGCTCGCGACGCGCCCGGAGGAGGCGGGGCCGGCGGCGAAGGTTTCCATGGAGGTACAGGACGACGGGCGGGTGAAGCTGAACGTCGACAAGCTCGGCGCGCTCGGCGAGCCGAAGTCCCTCCCCGGCTACGAGGCCCTGACCAGGGCCCGGCTCGTGCACGTCGACCAGTACTACCTGCGCGCCGACACCATCGCCGCCGCGAACGCAGCTCTGATCGCCGCCTAGGCCGGCATCCCGATCGTGCGGTACTGGGGTGACGGGCTGCTCGCCTCCGTGGACGGGCTGCGCTTCCAGGTGCCGGTGCGCACCATCAACGCCGCCCCGTCGCCGAAGCACTTCGGGTTCAAGCGGGGCATCACCTGGCTCAACGCCGTCAATGACCAGGTCGCGGGCATCGGGCAGATGGTCGTCCCCGGCACCTCGCGCGACTCCCTGCACATCCTGGACGCCCTGCTGAACCTGGACGGCGGGGTCAAGCCGGAGATGGTGGCGACCGACAACGCCTCGTACTCCGACATGGTGTTCGGCCTGTTCAAGATCCTCGGCTACAACTTCAGCCTGCGGTTCCGCGACCTGGACGACCAGCGGTTCTAGCGGGCCACGACGCCCGGCATCGAGACCGGCACGGGCGGTGGAGGACCTGGCCCGCAACCGGGTGAACCTGAATAAGGTGATCACGCACTGGCCGGACATGCTGAAGGTCGCCGGTTCCCTGGTCACCAACCAGGTCCGGGCCTACGACCTGCTGCGCATGTTCGGCCGCGACGGCCGCCCGACGCCGCTGGGGGCGGCGTTCGCGGAGTACGGGCGGATCGCGAAGACCGAGCGCCTGCTGCGGGTGGTCGACCCGGTGGACGACACCTACCGGCGTCAGATGAACCGGCAGCTCACTGTGCAGGAGTCCCGCCACAAGCTCGCCCGGGACGTGTGCCACGGCAAGCGCGGCACCATCCACCAGGCGTACCGGGACGGGATGGAGGACCAGCTCGGCGCGCTCGGCCTGGTCCTCAACGCCATCGTGCTGTGGACCACGAAGTACATCGACGACGCCGTGGAACAGCTTCGCGCCGAGGGCCACGAGGTCCGCGACGAGGACATCGCCCGGCTGTCCCCGCTCAAGCACCGCAACCTCAACCTGCTCGGCCGCTACAGCTTCAGCGCCACCGTCCCGGCCGCCGGCGCCCTGCGCCCTTTGCGGGACCCGGACACGCCGGAACTGGACGAGGACGAGGAAGCCGGGCAGGACTGACCCGGCCGGGGGCCGCTACTGCCCGGCGGTGGCTGGTTCGGCTGCGCGGGCCGGGGTGTCGCGCACGCCCATGCGCAGGTGCTCGACGTGGTAGAGCGCCTGGTCGAGGAGTTCGGCTACGTGGTTGTCGTAGAGGGCGTAGACGATCGACCGGCCGTGACGCTCTCCGGTGACGAGGCCGAGGTTGCGCAGGAGGCGCAGCTGGTGGGAACAGGCGGAGGCTTCCATGCCGACCGCGTCGGCAAGGTCGCTGACCGAGCAGGGGCCTTCCTGGAGGCGGGCCAGGATGTGGAGCCGGGACGGGGTGGCGAGGGCCTGAAGGGTGGCGGCGACCTCGGCTGTGCCGACCGCGTCGAGGCGCTCGCGGGTGGTGGCGCTGCTGGTGGTGCCGGTTCCGTGACCCATGCACGCCATCATACCGGTGACACATGAAGACCTGTTCAGGCATTCCTGTATGGTGGTGTCGTCACCCCGGTTCACCCGTGAAGGGTTGTTTTGTCATGTCTTCTGTCCTGGATCAGCGGCCCACGCCAGCCGCAGGCGCACGGCGCACGGCGGCTCCGCGCCGCCGTACCCGGCTGCTGGCGCTGCCCGAGGCACGCTGGGCACTCGCGGCCCTGGTGCTGTTCCTCCTCGCTCTGCCCGTCTACCTGCTGGACGGCCCGGCGTGGCTGTGGGGCACGCTGTTCGCCGCCACCTACATAACCGGTGGCTGGGAGCCGGGCTGGGAGGGCCTGAAGGCGCTGAAAGACAAGACGCTGGACGTGGACCTGCTGATGGTCGTCGCCGCCCTCGGGGCGGCC
The DNA here is from genome assembly GCF_006335015.1 of Streptomyces sedi. Lineage (GTDB taxonomy): Bacteria > Actinomycetota > Actinomycetes > Streptomycetales > Streptomycetaceae > Streptomyces > Streptomyces sedi. The sequence continues at coordinate 22,730 of NZ_VDGT01000017.1, read as the reverse complement.
GCGATCGGGCAGGTCCTCGACGGGGCGCTGCTGATCGTCATCTTCGCCACCTCCGGCGCCCTGGAAGCGATCGCCACCGCCCGGACCGCCGACTCCGTACGCGGACTGCTCGACCTCGCCCCCAGTACGGCGACCCGGCTCCTGCCCGACGGCGGCGAGGAGGACGTGCCCGCCGACTCCCTCAACGTCGGGGACACCATCCTGGTCCGGCCCGGTGAGCGGGTCGGTGCCGACGGCCAGGTCCTGGACGGCGCGAGCGACGTCGACCAGGCCACCATCACCGGGGAGCCGCTGCCGGTGGCCAAGCGGGCCGGGGACGAGGTGTTCGCCGGGACGGTCAACGGCACCGGCGCCCTGCGGGTCCGGGTCGAGCGCGACCCGTCGGACTCGGTGATCGCCCGGATCGTGAAGATGGTCGAGGAAGCATCCGAGACCAAGGCCCCCACCCAGCTGTTCATCGAGAAGATCGAGCAGCGGTACTCGATCGGCATGGTGATCGCCACTCTCGCGGTCTTCGGCATCCCACTCGCGTTCGGTGACACCCTCCAGTCCGCGCTCCTGCGGGCGATGACGTTCATGATCGTGGCCTCACCCTGTGCGGTGGTGCTCTCCACCATGCCGCCGCTGCTGTCCGCCATCGCCAACGCCGGACGGCGCGGAGTGCTGGCCAAGTCGGCCGTCGTCATGGAACGCCTCGGCCAGATCGACCTCGTGGCCCTGGACAAGACCGGAACCCTCACCGAAGGCACCCCCCGCGTCACCGACATCCGCCCCCTGCCCGGCACCGGCCTGGACGAGGACGGCCTGCTCACCCTGGCGGCAGCGGCCGAGCACCCCAGCGAACACCCCCTCGCCCGCGCCGTCGTCGACGCCGCCCGCCAACGCGGCCTTCACCTGCCCGAGGCCACCGACTTCTCCTCCACACCCGGTGAAGGCGTCACCGCCACCGTCGAGGGCCGCACCGTCCAGGTCGGCTCCCCCTCCCGGCTGCTCACCACCACGTCGTCGCACGACAAGGTCGTGGCCGAGCTGGAGGACACCGGCCGCACCGGGGTGGCAATCCTGCGGGACGGCGCGGTCGTGGGCGTCCTCGGGATCGCCGACCGGCTGCGGCCCGACGCCGCGGCGACGGTGGCCGCGCTCACCGAGCTGACCGGCCGCACCCCTGTCCTGCTGACCGGCGACAACGAACGCGCCGCGCTGCGCCTGGCCGCCGAGGTCGGCATCACCGACGTCCGCGCCGGACTCCTGCCGCAGGACAAGGTCGCCGCCGTCAAGGCGTGGGAAGCGGAAGGGCGCCGGGTGCTGGTGGTCGGTGACGGCGTCAACGACGCCCCCGCCCTGGCCGCCGCGCACTCCGGGATCGCGATGGGCAAGGCCGGCTCCGACCTCGCCCTGGAGACCGCCGACGCCGTCGTGGTGCGCGACGAACTCGCCACCATCCCCTCCATCGTCCAGCTCTCGCGCACCGCACGCCGCCTGGTCATCCAGAACCTGGCCATCGCCGGGGCGTTCATCACCGTCCTGGTCGCCTGGGACCTGATCGCCACCCTGCCCCTGCCGCTCGGCGTCGCCGGACACGAGGGCTCCACCGTCATCGTCGGCCTCAACGGCCTGCGCCTCCTGCGCGAAGCCGCCTGGCCCCGCCTGACCAAGGACACCGCGTGAGCAAACGCAGCCGCCGTGCCGCTGCCGCCCCCAAGCCGGGGGCGGCAGCGGCACGGCCCACCGTCACCGTCTGCTGCGGCTGCTGCTGCGGCACCCTCAAAGTCCCCGGCCTGGACCACGCCGCACAGCTGAAGGACCTGCGCCAGGCCCTCGACGGCATCGCGACCGTGCGCGTCACCGACTGCCTCGACGCGTGCGAGCGCGCCAACGTGATCGTCGTGCAGCCCTCCGCCGCCGGTCGAAAGGCCGGCGGACGGCCCGTCTGGCTCGGCCTGGTCAACGACCCCGACGCCACCGCCGACATCACCGCCTGGGTCGAGAACGGCGGCCCCGGCGTCACCGACGCCCCGGACATCCTCGACCTGTACAGGTTCCAGCCCTCCCGCCGCGTCCAGGCCGAACTCCACGGCGACGCGTAAGCACGCCCGCCTGTCGTCAAACGATCGTTTGACGACAGGCAGCCGACGCGTCCAATGAACCCGTGCGATCCGGGGGTTCGAGGCGGTGCGAATCCAATCAGATCCGATGGTGATTGATGACAGGGTTTGACGACAGATAGGGTCCGATCCTCCGTACGGAAGGGGCCCCACGGTGGCGAACCTGGTCTACAAGCGGGTGTCGACCGACCAGCAATCCACCGCCCGGCAGGACCTCGTCCTGGCCGAGGCCGGGATCGAGGACCCCGTCGTCTTCGAGGAGGACCCCGGCACCTCCAGCCGCCTCCACCCTCTCGAGCGCCCGAAGTTCAGCGAACTGCTCACCTACGCGCGGCCGGGCGACACCGTGCACATCTCCGAGATGTTCCGCCTCGTGCGCGGCAACCAGCACATCCTCGACGTGCTCGACGTCCTGCACCGCGACCGTCTCGCCCTGCGCATCCACGACGGCGCGTTCTCCGCAATGGACCTCACCGCCCGCCACCCGCGCACCGGTGAGCTGCTGTCCACCGTGAAATTCATGGTGCAGACCTTCGCCGCCGCCGGCGAACTCCAGCGCGAGCTGACCTACGACGGACTGCGCGCCGCCGAGGCCAAGGGCGCGAAGGGCGGGCGCCGCCCCGCCGTCGCGGCCGCGACGGCCGTCGGCGTACGCACCGCGTACCTCGAAGGCCGCTCCATCGCCGCCCTCGCCCGTGACCACGGCGTCAGCCGCGGCGCGATCCGGACCGCCGTCGCCGACCTCCTGCCCAAGCACACCGCCACCGAGGAGGATGCCCCCGCCCCGGAGCTACCGGTCACGCTCGACATGCCGGGCAAGGTCGCCGACTACCTCCGCACCACCGAGCTGGAGCCCGTCGAGCGGGCCGCGCTCGACCAAGGGGTGGCCGTACGCCGCGGCCAGGACTACACCCTGCGCGTCAGCGCCGCCCTCGCGGTGCACCGCCAGCTCCTCGCCCGCTGCCAGCCGCTCGACGGCGGCCAGGGCGTCCCCGCCGTCCCGGCCCAGCGCAAGGCCCGCCGCGAGTACGAGAACCGGGTCAGCGCGCTCACGCCCTGACCATGATCCTTCTCAGCGCCAACCGCTGTACCGATGTTCCCCGAGGCCGACTTCGATGGTCGGGTGGGTGCGTAGGCTGGGATGCCGGAAGTGGCTCTGGAGCCTTTCGGCTTCGTCGTCGACAGTGCGCCACCGGCCTGCGCGCTGTAGGGCAGCGGCGATCTGCGACCGGGTGAGGGCAGCTGCTGCTGCTGGTGTGGGAGCCAGGGCGAGGATCGCGCGGGCTTGGGGGTGGCGGAGTTTGGTGTGGCGTGGCCAGGCGGTGATGGCTGCTGGGTAGGAGGTGGCCAAGCAGGCTCGGAGCTGGTGCACGGCTCGGGTGCGCTGGCGGATGGCGCGGGTTTGGGCGGTGGCCAGGACACGCAGGGCGCTGACGGCGCGGGAGCCGGGGGCCAGAGCGCGATGGCGGCCGGTGCGAACCATGTCTGCCAGGGGGGCCCGACCGGAGCGAGCGACTCCATGAAACGCACCGGCTCCCGAAGAAACCCCGGCGTGTGCCCGACCACGGGAAGCCTGCCCGGTGCCGTGGGAATGCGCATGGTGAAACACCATCCCGAGTCGCGTTGACAGGGAACGCGCCGATCCCGGTCACCCGGCTCACACGGGCCACAATCGCACATCCACGCTACCGGGACCACCAGCCGCCGGGTAGAGCGCCTCTCGACCCCCGCCGCGCCGACCCCGGGGTCAGCTCGTGCGAAGCTCAGAACGCGGCCCAGAGGGCGACCAGGCAGACGGGCGGAAACAACACGGAAGAACGCCGTCGTTCTCGGTCGGTTCCCTGTTCGGTGATTCCCACATCGTAGAGAGGAAAGTTGGCCAGAAAGAACCACAGGAGGAGGAAGGGGACAATCCCGATCACGGAGGACGAAGTTCACGCCGACGGGCGCGCACCAGATCCGTCTCACTCCGCGTCCTTCCGCCGCTCATCGAGGATCTCCATGTCCCTAGCCCTGCCCACCCTCTTCCGCATGGCCCCTCGGCGAGGAGCGGCTGGGCAGGCCACCCACGTCCGCCGCCTCACCCCCAACCGTCAGGCAGGGCGGGCCCGACCGGTCGGGCGTGGGATGCCATGGCAGGGCGCGCCCGTCCGCCCGCACGGATACCTCCTCCACCGCGAGGGTGCTGGGCGTGGTCCGACGGGCCTCCCCGCACCGAGGCAGGGCTCCGCACACGCGCACGGCTCCGCACACCGCGCACGGGGCGGCGCCGTCCCGTTGCTGAAGACCGTCCGTCCACATCGAACGAAGAGACCACATCGGCGGGTTGTGGCACTCGGTCACGATGCGGAGCACCATCGCACCATGGGACGTGCGCGTGAAGACCCCGGTGGGCCCGGCGTTGGCCCTCTCGACGTCAGTCCACCTCCCGCAGTGCGTGGTGGGGGCAGCAGGCACCCCCGCCCTCCGTCGCGACGAGCAGCAGTTCGACGCTGATGAGCAGATCCAACAACTCCGGCCGGGCCAGGTGGTAATACGAGGCGCCCCCCTCGATGCGCAGATCCACCAGCCCGCAGCCACGCAGGTGCGAGAGGTGTGCCGAGACGGTGGAGTCGGCCAGACCCAGGGCGTCGGACAACTCGTCCGGCTGTGCCTCGCCGCCGGCCAGATGATGCAGGATCGCCAGCCGGGCCGTGTCCGCCAGGGAACGGAACAGGGTCACATTGGGAGCCAGTGCTTCGCTGCTGGAGTCGTCCCCCCACGAGTCCAAGCTGAAAGCCATTTGTGTTCCTTCCGGTCGCGCCGGGACCGGAAGACGCGAGACTCCGACCCCGGCATTACTGCCATGAGTCGAAGGTCTCGCCCGCCTCGAAATAACGAGGCCGCGCAGCCGGACGTCTGTTGAGACGTCAGTATGTCGACCGCGACATTAGGGGCTACTCCCCTTCGTTCTGACAGCGTGCCACATAGGCGTCTCCCGAGCAAGTGCCCGCTAGTTACCGGAGGTTGAGGCACGGGGCCGACGCGCCGGCGCCGGGCCGCGTCACCGATCGGCCCGGGCGCCCCCCGACCAGGGGGAACGTACGAGGGCCCCGGTCCGGCGCGACCGCGCGATGATCCGTCCCGGAGCAGTCGACCCGTTCGGTAACGAAGATGAATCGACTTCGGAGGAGGAACGTGAAGTCCGTGTTTATCGCACGCCACAACGTCGTCGCAGTGGAGGGCGTGTCCGATATTCGGCGGGACTTCTCACGGAGAGAACTTCCCTTTACGCAGCGGTACATCGCATTTCCTGCGGGTGCGCGCCCGGTCGGCGCCCGGGGGCGTTCTCAGGCGCCGGCCGCGCCCTTCGGTTGCTCTCGCCCCGGGGTCGCCACCGCCCCGGCGAAGCCCGACGGCACGGAGACATCCACGACCCGCCACCGCGCCACCGACGCCGGCCCCGGCGCCGCGCCGAGGTAGTCGAGCGACGGGTCGCGGGCGAGCCCGGTGCCGATCCCCTTCAGGTACGCCTCCTTGCGCGCCCAGATCCTGGCGCAGGCGGAGGGCCGCTCCGCCGGGGGAAGCAGGCCGAGCTCCGCCCTCTCGCGTGGGTGCAGCGCCCCCACGACCTCCGCCGTCGTGCGGGCGGACGGCACCTCTTCCACGTCCACGCCCACGGGCTGTGCGGCCACCGCCAGCAGCGCGAGGGAGCCGCTGTGGGACAGGGAGAAGTGGGGCGCGCCGCCCTCGACCGCCGGACGGCCGTGCGGCTCGTCGCACAGTGGACAGTTCTCGCGGACGAGGTTGACGTGGCGGGGCGGGATGTCGAGGTAGGCCCCCAGCAGCGTCCGCAGCGCCACATGGGCGACCAGATAGGTCGCGCGGTCATGCTCGCGGCGGAGGGCGGCGGCTCGCCGCTGCTCCTCCTCGTCGAGAACCGTCGGCGCCGCCATCGCGGCCGACGCCGCGTGCCGGGCGGCGTCCACGATCCACAGCGCGGGCAGGGCGCCGGGGGCTGGCGTGCGCACCGGTCCGGGACCGGCGGCGAGGTCCAGCTCGGCGGGCCGGCGCCCGGCGGTTGAGGGAGCGCGCACGGCGGTCGCGGAACGTCCGCCGTCCGCCGCCGCGTGGCCACCATCCATCGGCCCGGCCACCCCCGATCACCATGCCATCCGACTTCGTCCATGAAATCGACAGGTGAAGCTACCATCGGCGCGCGGCGTTGGGTAGCGGGTTCGTCCGGCCGCCGGCGGCACGACGTCGTGCCGGGGCGCCGGAGCCGTCGTTGACGCCCCAGGGCGTCACGCTGCGACGACCTGCGTCAACAGCCGGGCGCGGCCGAAACGTTGCCGAACCATGACTCGCCCCGCATCGACACACCGTTGACTGCCGTTATCATTCTTCTATGTCGATAATGAGCGAGACCGCGTCCGGGTTCCGGGAGGAGCTCGCGCCGGCGGCGGCTATGTTCCGAGGTCTGTCGGACTCCACCCGGCTGGCGATCTTGCAGCGTCTGGCCCGTGGCGAGGCGCGAGTTGTGGACCTGACGACGGCGATGAACCTCGCCCAGTCCACCGTGTCGGCGCACCTGGCCTGTCTCCGTGACTGCAATCTCGTCACCGCGCGGCCCGAGGGCCGGCAGATGTTTTACTCGCTCGCCCATCCCGAACTCCTGGACCTCCTCGCGTCCGCCGAGACGCTGCTTGAGGCCACCGACAACGCGGTGGCGCTCAATCCGCAGCACGGTGCCGCCGAGGACGACGACTCCGCCGAGGAAGTGCCGCTGGCTCCTCGCCCCGCCGCGCGGAAGCGGGCTCGCCAGCGCGCGTGACCCACCCTGGCCGAGCAGAGCGCAGCGCCCCGCGGTCGGCCCTGCTCGACCGGCCCGCCTCTCGCTCGTTGCCTCGACTTTCCTCTCGTTTCCTCTTGCTTCTCCTCGTGGTCCCCTGATCTCCGCTGCGACTTTTCTCGCCGGCTCGGGGGCGGCCGGGCCGGTCCGGCGCGGGAGACGGCGTCGGCCAGGCTTCACCGTGCCGAGCGCGGGGAGACTCGGTCGCGATACCCGCGCACGAATGTGTGCGCACTTTGCTCCAGGGAAGATCGGCCCCTCGGTCGCCGAGTCGACAGCGTGCCACCGACGTTCACGGAACGCCCGTCTGGCCGCACCCGGCCCGCCTCGACGTGCCGCAGCCGCCCCGGGAGCCCGCAGGTCACCGCTCCCACGTCATCGCAAAGTGGCGATGCTAGCGAGATCATTTGATGTCATCCGCTCGTCTCGGTCCTTGACGGTTCCCGTGGAGACGTCCTAGGTTTGCCGATGACAGCAGAGATCAACGGCAACATCGTCAACATCCGATGAGATCGACCGGCGTCGACCCCGTGACCCTTGGGGGGCGACACGCCTGACGAGCGCCAGGTGAAGCACCGATCCACGGGGGATGCGGACATTCAACGCTCAGTGCACCAAGGGCAGTTCGGGGCTGCCCTGGTACGGGTTCCGTAGGGGCCCGGTAGGTGCGACTGACAGGTGGCGCGCATTCCACAATTGAAGGGGGAATTGTGGACTTTGACCTGACCGCCGACCAACAGCGGCGGTACGACGAGACCCTTGCCGCCACCCGGGAGCAACTCGGTGACGCACCGTCCGGCGCGGACGGATACTTCACGCGCCAGCAGTGGAAGGTCGCCGCGTCCCTGGGGCTGACCGGCCTCTGCCTGCCCACGGAGCAGGGGGGCGGCGGCCTCGGTGCGCTGGACACCGCGCTGTCCCTGGAGGCGTTCGGGCGCGGCTGCCGCGACACCGGCCTCGTGTTCGCCGTCTGCGCCCACCTGTTGGCCTGCGCCGTCCCCATCCGCGACTTCGCGTCGCAGGAGATACGCGACGGGATGGTGTCCGGCCTCGCCAGCGGCGATGTCATCGCGGCCAACGCGATGACCGAGGACGACGCGGGCTCCGACGTCGGCCGGCTTGCCGTCCGAGCCCGGCGCGACGACGACGGGGCGTACGTACTCGACGGTGAGAAATCGTTCGCCAGCAACGCCCCCGCCGCCGACGCCATCGTCACCTACGCCGTCACCAACCCGAAGGCCGGGTTCCTTGGCGTGACGGGGTTCGTGGTGCCCCGTGACCTGCCCGGGGTCGTCGTCGGCGAGCCGATGGAGAAGATGGGGCTCAGCAGCTGCCCGGCGTCGCGGGTGAGATTCGACAACTGCCGCGTCCCGGAGGCGTATCGGCTCGGTGCGGAGGGCCAGGGCGGTGCGGTGTTCCAGCACTCGATGGCCTGGGAACGCGCCTGCCTCCTCGCCGCCTACCTGGGCGCGATGGAGCACCAGCTCGCCCGCTGCGTCGAACACGCCAGGCGGCGCGAGCAGTTCGGACGACGCATCGGCGCGTTCCAGGCGATATCGCACCGGATCGCCGAGATGAAGCAGCGGTTGGAGAGCGGCCGACTGCTCCTCTACCGGGGATGCTGGCTGCTCGACAACGGCCGCGATCACGTGGGGGCGATCGCCCTGGCGAAGCTCGCGGTGTCTGAAGCGGCGGTGGCCAACAGCCTCGACGCGGTGCAGATATTCGGCGGCGCCGGATACCTCTCCGCCGCCGGCATCGAGCAGCAACTGCGGGACGCGATCCCGACCACCATCTTCTCCGGAACCAGCGAGGTCCAGCGGGAGCTGGTGGCCCGGGAGGCCGGACTGTGACGCTGCACCAGTACGTCATCGACGCCGCGGCCACGGCCCCCGAACACCTGGCGGTCGCCGGCCCCTCGGGCGCGTACACCTACGGCGAACTGGACCGGCGCGCCAACGCCCTGGCCGCCAGGTTACGAGACCTCGGCGTCGAGCCGGGCGACCGTGTGGTGGTCTGGGCCGAGAAGTCTCCGGAGACGGTGGCGGCGACGCAGGCCGCGCTGCGGCTGGGAGCCGCCTATGTGCCCGCCGACCGCAACGTTCCGCGACAGCGGGTCGCCACCATGGCCCGCGACTGCCGGGCCCGTGCGGTCGTGACCGACGCCCAGCCCACGTCGCAGCTGGCCCAGGACCTGCCCGGCGTCCCCGTCCAGGACCTCCACGAGGAACTCGCGCCGCCGCCGAGCCCCGTCAACGAGGCCGTCGACATCGGCGATCTGGCGTACATCCTCTACACGTCTGGCTCAACCGGCAGCCCCAAGGGCGTGTGCATCAGCCACCGCAACGCGAGGGCGTTCGTCGACTGGGCGGTTGCCGAACTCGGGGCGACGCCCGAGGACCGGTTCGCCAACCACGCGCCGCTCACCTTCGACCTCTCCGTGCTCGACCTCTACGCGGCGTTCGCCAGTGGGGCGTCCGTCCACGTCGTTCCGCACGAACTCGCCTACGCACCAATCCAGTTGGTGGAGTTTCTGTACCAGGAGCGGATCAGCGTCTGGTACTCGGTGCCGTCGGCCCTCGCGCTGATGATGCGTGCCGGCGGGATGCTCGACAGGCCGGCGCCGGAGAGCCTGCGGGCCGTGCTCTTCGCAGGCGAGCCGTTCGCGATCGACCAGGTGCGCCAACTCGCCGGCTGGACCCGGGCCAGGCTGCTCAACCTCTACGGCCCGACGGAAACCAACGTCTGTACCTTCCACGAGGTCGAGCCCCGGGACCTGCGGCGGGACCGGCCGGTGCCGATCGGCAGGGCCTGTAGCGGCGACCTGGTGTGGGCCCGGCGATCCGACGGCGCGGTGGCCGAGGTCGGAGACGAGGGCGAACTGCTGGTCAAGGGCCCGACGGTGATGCTCGGGTACTGGGGCCAGCCGGCCCACCGGGGCCCCTACCACACCGGCGACCTGGTGCGGGTCCTGCCGGACGGCCGGTTCGAGTACATCGGCCGGCGCGACCACATGGTCAAGGTGCGCGGACACCGCGTCGAACTCGGTGAGGTGGAGGCGGCGCTGTCCGCCCACCCCGATGTGGCCGAGGCGGTCGCCGTCGTCGTCGGGCACGGCATGGACGCCCGGTTGGTGGCCTTCGTGCTCCCCCGGGCCGGACGGGAACCAGGCGTTCTCGGCCTCAAGCGACACAGCGCGGAACGGCTGCCGCGCTACATGGTGGTCGACGAGGTGCACCGGGTCGCTCAGCTGCCGCGAACCCGGAACGGGAAAGTGGACCGAGGCGCACTCACGGCACGCGTGACCCGTTCCACGAGGCCGGTCGAGAATTCGGCGAGCACACGAGACTGATTCGCCGGATAACCAGTTCCAGCATCGACACTCCACGCAGTCAGCGCAGAGAGGGAATTCACGTGTCCACTGACGAGATATCGGCAAAAGTGACTGCCTTTATCAAGGAAAGGTTTCTCAGCGGGGACGAGAACAAGGAGCTGGAGGACACCACGCCGCTGCTTGAGTGGGGCGTTCTCAACTCGATGAACACCGCCCTGCTGCTCATGTACCTCCGGGACGAACTCGGCGTTGTCGTGCCGCCCACGGGAATCGTCGCGGAGAACTTCAAGGACATTCGCAGCATCACCAAGATGGTCAACGACCTGGGAAGTCCGCAGCGGGCGACCGTCGCGGGAACGGAGTGAGGAACGGCATGAGTACTGACTACGACATCGTGATCGCCGGCGGTGGCCCGGCGGGTTCCACCGCAGCGGCGTACCTGGCCAAGGCGGGTCTTTCCGTCGCCCTCTTCGAGAGCGAGAGCTTCCCCCGGGAGCACGTGGGCGAATCCCTGGTGCCCGCCACCACCCGCGTGATGACCGAGACCGGCGTCATGGAGAAGATCGACCGGGCCGGATTTCCCAAGAAGTACGGGGCCGCGTGGACCTCGAAGGAAACCCGCAACATCGTCACCAACGATTTCAGCAAGATAGCCCACGAGTTCGGGGCCGCTGAGATCCAGTTCAGCGAACGGGACCAGCCCGGCGTCACCCGCGACTTCACGTACCACGTGGACCGTGGCAAGTTCGACAAGATCCTGCTGGAGCACGCCGAGGAACTCGGGGCGAAGGTCACCCAGAACACCCGGGTGCGCAACGTGGACTTCGACGACCCCGACCAGGTCACCGTCACCTGCCGCAATGAGTCCGGCGAGTTCGACGTCACCGCGCGGATGTTCGTGGACGCCTCCGGCCGCCAGACCATGCTCGGGCGGCAGCTGCGCGTGAAGGTCCCCGACCCGGTGTTCGACCAGTACGCCATCCACAGCTGGTTCGAGGGACTGGACCGGAAGGCGATGACGTCCAACCCGGAGAAGATCGACTACATCTACGTCCACTTCCTGCCCATCAACGACACGTGGGTGTGGCAGATCCCCATCACCGACACGATCACCAGCGTCGGTGTGGTGACCCAGAAGCACCGGTTCGTCGAGGCCAACACCGACCGCGACAAGTTCTTCTGGGACTTCATCGACACGCGTCCCGAACTCGCCGAGCAGCTGCGGAAGGCCGAGCAGGTCCGCCCGTTCAAGGTCGAGGCGGACTACAGCTACGCCATGAAGCAGATCTGCGGCGACCGTTTCGTGATGATCGGTGACGCGGCGCGGTTCGTCGACCCGATCTTCTCCAGCGGTGTCAGCGTCGCGCTGACGAGCGCGAAGTTCGCCTCGCAGGACATCGTCGCGGCCTTTGAGGCCGACGACTTCTCCCGGGCGATGTTCAGCAGCTACGAGAAGCGGCTGCGCAACGGCGTGCGCAACTGGTACGAGTTCATCTCCGTCTACTACCGCCTGAACGTGCTGTTCACCGCGTTCGTGCAGGACCCGAAGCACCGTCTCGACGTCGTCCGCCTGTTGCAGGGCGACCTGTACGACGACGAGGAACCCGAGGTGCTGCGCGTGATGCGGGAGACCGTGCAGGCCGTGGAGAACGATCCCACGCACCTGTGGCACCCGTACCTGGGCTCGCTGCGCGCCCCCACCGCAGCGCCGGCGTTCTGACCCACTCCACCCACGCGAGGAGACGGGGCGACGTGCCGCCTCGCCCGCACCGCCGGCCGCGAGGCCACGTCCCCCTCTTCGCGAACCCCTCGTCCCATCCGACTTCCCCAGGCAGGTCCCCCCAGACCCGCCTGGCGTTCCCGGCGCCGCCGGAGACACGACACGCGACCGCTCCGCCAACCCGACGTCGTTGGTGACCCGTGGAGGTACAGACAACATGGTTGCCGAGTCAGCCGTTCCGGCCCACGAGAACGAACCCATCGCCATCGTTGGCGTCGGGTGCAGGTACCCGGGCGGAGTGCGCGATCTCGACGCGTTCGGCACGGTTCTCGCCACGGGCGCCGACATCACCCGCCAGGTGCCTGCCGACCGCTGGGGCCCCGAGTACTGGGACCCCGAACGGCGGCGCCCTGGCACCACCTCCAGCCACACGGGCACCTTCCTCGACGACGTCGACCGCTTCGACCCGGCGCACTTCGGCATCGCGCCGCGCGAGGCGGGATCGTTGGACCCGCAGCAGCGGATGATCATGGAGGTGGCCTGGGAGGCGATGGCCGACTCCGGCCGCCCCCGCGAGTGGTGGCACGGTACGCGCACGGGTGTGTTCGCCGGCATCCTGGCCAACGACTACGCCCTGCTGCACAGCAAGACCCTCGGCGTGGAGGGGATAGGCCAGAGCTACGCGCCCGGCATGGAGTTCAGCTTCGCCGCCGGCCGGCTCGCCCACGCCTTCGACCTGCGCGGCCCGGCCGCCGCCGTCGACACGGCGTGCTCGTCATCCCTCTTCGCGGTCAACATGGCCTGCCAGAACCTGCGCTCCGGGGAGTGCGACATCGCCGTCGCCGGTGGCGTCAACGTGATGGTCGCCCCGGAACTCAGCGTCTTCATGAGCCGGGTCGGCGCTATCTCGCCGACCGGCCGCTGCCGCCCCTTCCACGCCGACGCCGACGGCGTGATACGCGGCGAGGGGTGCGGGTTCGTCGTGCTCAAGCGGCTGTCCGACGCGGTGGCCGACCACGACCAGATCTACGCCGTCATCCGGGGCTGGGCGGTCAACCAGGACGGGCGCAGCCTCGGCGTGACCGCACCGAACGCGGTCGCGCAGATCGCCCTGCACCGGGCCGCGCTGGAGCACGCCGGACTCGGCCCCGATGCCGTGGACTACGTCGAGGCGCACGGCACGGGCACGCCGCTGGGCGACCAGCTGGAGCTGATGGCCCTCGCCGAGGCCTACCAGGAGCGCTCAACCGCCCTGCCCCCGGTGCTGATCGGTTCGAGCAAGGCCGTGTACGGGCACACCGACGCCGCCGCCGGCATCACCGGCCTGCTCAAGGCCATCTGGATCGTCAACGCCACCCACGTCCCGGCCCAGCCCGACCTCGACCAGGTCACCAGGGCGGTGAGCTGGGAGAACAGCCGCATCGCCGTGCCGACCACCGGTTACGACCTGCCCGAAAGGGACCGGCCGGCGCGGGCCGGAGTCAGCTCGTTCGGCCTCAGCGGCACCAACGTGCACGTGATCGTCGAGGCGCCCCCGAACGACGACACCACCGAGGCGCCCGCCACCGGACCACAGGTCCTGCTCGCCTCGGCCTCCCACCCGTCGGGACTAGCCGAGCAGGTCTCGCTGCTGCGCGCCCGCGTGAGCGACCCGGAACAGCCGCGCCTGGCCGACCTCCTGGCGTCCGCCGCGACCCGCCGCACCCACGAGAGCCACCGCTACGCGGCTGTCGCGGCCGAGCCGAGCGGGCTGGCCGCCGCCCTGGGCGACCCGCACGACCCGCCGCAGGGCGGCTACGCCGGCACGGTCACCCCCGGCGACGTCCCCGCGCCCGTGTTCGTGTACTCCGGGCAGGGCAGCCAGTGGTCCGGCATGGCCGTCGACCTCCACGACGGCGATCCCACCGTCCGGGACACCCTCGACGAGTGCGACGCGCTGATCCGCGACCACGCCCCATGGTCCCTCGTCGACATCCTCCGCCGCGCCGAGGACGGCGCGCTCGACCGCACCGACCACGCCCAACCCGCCCTCGTTGCCGTCCAGATCGCCGTCACCCGGTGGCTCGCCGAACGCGGCGTGCGGCCGAGCGCCGTCGTCGGACACAGCGTCGGTGAGATCGCCGCCGCCCATGTCTCCGGCAGCCTGTCGCTGGCCGACACCATGGCCCTGGTCGTACGCCGTGCCGAACTGCTGCATGGCACGGCGGGCGCCGGCGGGATGCTCGCCGTCCAGGCGGACCCGCTCACCGTGCAGGAGGCCCTGGACAGCCTGGGCGGCTCGGCCGTGATCGCCACCGTCAACGGCCCGTCCACCGTGGTCGTCGCCGGACCTCACCCGGACCTCGACCTGGCCCAGGCCGCCCTATCCGCCCGCGGGTTGCGCACCCGGCGGCTGGACCTGGACTATGCCTTCCACAGCCCTGTCGTGGCCCACTGCGGTCCCCAGCTCCGCGACCAGCTGGCCGACCTCGACGTGCGGCAGGCCACCGTTCGCCTGCTGTCCACGGTCGACCCGGAGACGGAGGCGCCGCGTCCGGACGCCACCTACTGGGAACGCAACCTGACCCAGCCGGTGCTGCTCGGGCCCGCCATCGACCGGCTGCTCGCCGACGGCCGGCACGCCCTGGTGGAGATCGGCGGCCACCCCGTCCTCGCCCGCCCGCTGACCGCCGCCATGTCCGCCGCGCGGCGACCCGGCCCCGTGCTGCACACCCTGCGGCGGGCGGAACCGGGCCCACTCGCCCTCCACCAGACGCTCGCCCAACTCCACGTCGCCGGCGTGCCGGTCGACTGGGAACGGGTCACCGGCCGACCGCGCCGCTACCACCGTATGCCCCCACCCTCGTGGGGCGGCGAACGGCACTGGCTGCCCGGCGTGGAACGCGGCCAGCAGACCCGCCGGCACGAGGAAACCACGGCCCTGCCCGCCGCCGCGCGGCTCAGCCTGCTCGACGCGAACGGCCGCGTGATTGCCGAGATGCTCACCCAGCCGCACGGCGCGACCACGGCGCCGGACGCCCCGGCCGCGCCGCCGGCCCCGACGGCGCCCGACACCAACGCCCTTCCCGAGCCCTCGACTCCGGCCCCCGCACTGCCGGCCGGCGGCGCGGATCACCCGACGGCAGCGCACGTTACCGACCGCGTCGACCTCGTCGTTCGCGCGATCCTCGGTATCTCCGAAGGCCAGCCGCTGCCGCGCAGGCGCGGGCTGTTCGAGCAGGGTATGGACTCGCTGACCGCCGTGGAGCTGCGCACCCGGCTGGAGGCCGAATTCCAGGTCGCGTTGCCGTCGACCGTCGTCTTCGAGTACCCGACCATCGAGGCGCTGGGTACCCATCTGGCCGGCCTGATCCCGGCTCAGGCGGCGCCGGCCGGCATGGGCGAGGAGCCGGACCCGCGGCCGGCGGCGCGCGGCGCGTCGCCCGACGACGCCTCCTCGGACGGCGCCTCCTCAAGCGGTGCTGAGGCCGACACCGCCGAGGCCGACACCGCCGAGAGCGGCGTCGCCGTCATCGGACTGGCCTGCCGGTTGCCGTCCGCTGACTCCCCTGACGCCTACTGGGCGCTGCTCACCGAGGGGCGCAACGCGACCTCCGAGCCGCCGCCCGGCCGTCGCGACCACCCGATCTGGGCCGAGGCCGGCACCGACGTGCCCACCCGGGGCGGCTACCTGACCGATGTCGCCGGCTTCGACGCGGAGTTCTTCCGCATCGCGCCACGGGAGGCGCGCTCCCTGGACCCGCAGCAGCGGCTCGTCCTGGAGACCGCCTGGGAGGCGCTGGAGGACGCGGGCCACCCGGCCGGCTCCCTCGAAGGACAGCCCGTCGGCGTCTACCTCGGCCTGAACACCGCCGACTACCAGCAGTTGATCACCCGCGACATGCGGCAGGTCGACCACTACTACGGAACCGGAACGTCCTTCGCCGCCACGGCCGGACGCGTTTCGTACTTCCTGGGCCTGCGCGGCCCCAGCATCGCCGTGGACACCGCGTGCTCGGCCTCGCTGACGGCCCTGCACCTGGCGTGCCAGGGCCTGGAGCGGGGCGACTGCTCCGTCGCCATTGTCGGCGGCGCCAACGTCATCGTCGCCCCCACCGTCTCCGTCTCCATGGCCGGGGCCACCGCCCTGGCCTCCGACGGCCGGTGCAAGACCTTCGACGACGCCGCCGACGGATACGGGCGGGGCGAGGGCGCCGTGGCGCTCGTCCTCAAGCCGCTGGCGGCGGCCAGGCGGGACGGCGACCGGGTGTACGCCGTTGTGCGCGGCAGCGCCGTCAACCAGGACGGTGCCAGCGGCGGCATGACCGTGCCCAGTGCCGCCGCCCAGGTCGACGTGGTGCGGCAGGCGCTGGACCGGGCCGGTTGGGCCCCGCACGAGGTCGACTACGTGGAGGCGCACGGCACGGGTACCCCCCTCGGCGACCCCATCGAGGTCAGGGCCCTGGCCGAGTCGCTCGGCCCGGGCCGTGACGCCACGAACGCCCTGCTCATCGGCTCGGCCAAGGCCAATCTCGGCCACCTGGAGGCCGCCGCCGGCGTGGCGGGCCTCCTCAAGGCCGTCCTTTCGCTGCACCACGGCGAAATCCCGCCGCACCCGCTCGACCGGCCGTCGACCCGGATCGACTGGGACACCATCCCGGTCCAGGTCGCGACGAGCCGCCGGCGGTGGCCCGAGCGCGGCCGTCCCGCCCGGGCCGGCGTCAGCGCCTTCGGATTCAGCGGCAGCAACGCCCATGTGCTCCTGGAGCAGGCCACGCTGCCGCCGGCCCACGCGCCCGCCCCGCCCCGCGTCACGCCCTACGTCCTGCCGGTCACCGCCGCCACGACGACGGCGCTGCGGCTCGCGGCGGCCCGCATGGCCGACCGGCTGGACGCCGCGCCACACGAACTCGACGACATCGTGTACACCGCCGCCCACCGCCGCTCCTGGCTGTCGCACCGCCTGGCCGCCGTCGGGCACGACGCCGCCGAACTCGCCGACCGCCTGCGCCGGGCCGCCGCAGCCGAGCACGACGCCGAGGTCGAGCAGGTCCGGGTCGGTACCGCCGAGGGCGACCGCCCGCGCACCGTCGCGTTCTGGTACGGCCCCACGCCGCCGCCCGCCGAGGTGCGGCAGCGGCTCGGCACCGCGCCCGAGTACGCCCGCGCCCTGACCACCTGCGCCGACACGTTGCAGACGGTCACCGGCACCGACCACGACCTCACCGCCGAGCCGCCGGCCGACCTGCGTGCCGCGTACCGCTTCTGCCATCACGTGGCCGCCACCATGCTCTGGTCCAGCGTCGGCATCACCCCGCACGGCGCCGTCGGGCTCGGCGGCGGCGAGGTCAGCGCGGCCTGGGCCGCCGGCCAGCTGACCATCGCTGAGGCCCTGCGCCTGCTGACCGGCGCCCCCCGCGACATCAAGCTGCTGCCAGGCCGCGTTCCCGTCGTCTCCGCCGAGCACGCCGAACCAGCCGCCACCGCCACCGAACTGGCGAGCCGCGCCAACGCGCCCGCCGACCAGCCCGCCGATGACGGGATGGCGCGGTGCGCCGACCGCCTTACCGCCGCGCGCCTGGACACCGTGCTCGACGTCGTCCTGGGCGAGCCCCCGGCCCGGCTGGTCGGCCCGCACGGGCTGTCCGTCGAGGCCGCCGACCCGCTGCTGCGCCTCGCCCTCGGCGCGGCCGAACTCCTGGTCACCGGCGGCGCCCCCAGCGCAACGGCCCCGCCCCGCCGCCCCGTCAGCCTGCCCGCGTACCCATGGGAGCGCCGCCGCCACTGGCTGCACGAGGCCGGCGCCGCCCTGGCGCCGCTGGTCCCCTGCGTGCTGTCCGCCGCCGACGCGACGGCGCTGCGCGACCAGGCGGAACGGCTGCGGGCCTTCGCCGCCGTCGACAGCGCGCCGGCCACCGCCGACGTCGCATGGTCGCTGGCCACGGCCGGCCCCGCCCAGCGGCACCGGGGCGTCGTCCTCGCCCGCGACCGGCAGAGCCTCCTCGACGGCCTGCACGCCCTCTCCCGTAACACCCCCGGCGCCAACGCCCTCCTCGGGCAGGCGCGTTCGGGACAGCGGCCGGTGCTGCTGTTCCCCGGCCAGGGCTCGCAGTGGGACGGCATGGGCGCGCGTCTCCTCGACACCTCCACCACCTTCGCCGAACAGCTGAGCGCCTGCGCCGACGCGCTCGCCCCGCACGTCGACTGGTCACTGCTGGACGTGGTGCGCGGCGCCCCGGGGGCGGCGTCGCTCCAGCGTGTGGACGTGGTGCAGCCGGCGCTGTTCGCCATGATGGTCTCGCTCAGCGCCGTCTGGCGGGCACACGGCGTGGTCCCAGCGGCGGTCGTCGGCCACTCCCAGGGCGAGATCGCGGCCGCCTACGTCGCCGGGGCGCTGTCCCTTGAAGACGCGGCGAAGGTCGTCGCCCTGCGCAGCAGGGCGCTGGTCGCGCTCTCCGGCCTCGGCGGCATGGCCACCGTGAGCCTGAGCCCCGCCGAGACGGAGCGGCGGCTCGCCCCCTGGGCGGACCGGCTCTCGATCGCCACCGTCAACGGACCCCGCACCACCGTCGTCTCCGGCGAGACTGCGGCCGTGGAGGAGTTCACGGCCGCCTGCGCCGAGGACGGCGTCCGGGTCCGCCGCGTCGGCGTCGACTATGCCTCCCACAGCCCCCAGGTCGAGAGGGTCCGCGACCGCGTCCTGGCGGACCTCGCCGACATCACCCCCCTGTCCGGCGACGTCCCCTTCTTCTCCACCGTCACCGGCGACGAGGTGGACACCCGGGGACTGAACGCCGACTACTGGTACACCAACCTCCGCCACACCGTTCAGTTCGAGCGGGTCACCCGCACTCTCGTCGACCGTGGCCACGACGTGTTCGTCGAGGTGAGCCCGCACCCCGTGCTCGCCGTCGGCGTCGAGCAGACCATCGAGGACGCCGACAGTCGCGCCGTGGTGGTCGGCACCCTGCGCCGCAACGACGGCGGCCTCGAACGGTTCACCACCTCCCTCGCCGAGGCGTTCGTCCACGGCGTGAACGTGGACTGGCCCGCCACGTTCGCGGGAACCACCCTCCGGCACGTCGAACTGCCGCACGAGCACCCCGCGAACGAGCCCGCCGCCTCCCCGGCCGAGGCCGGCTTCTGGGAAGCCGTGGACCAGCAGGACACCGCCGCCCTCGCCGAAACCCTCGGGCTGCCGGCGGACGACACCGACCCCGCGCTCGACGCGATCCTGCCCGCGCTCTCCGCGTGGCGACGCCGGCACCTGCTCGGCTCGACCGTCGACGCCTGGCGCTACCGCGTGCTCTGGAAGCCCGTCGCCGTGCCACCCGCCGAAGCGCCGTCGGGAACCTGGCTGCTGGCGGTGCCCGTTGACCATGGCGCGCGAGACTGGACACGCGCGCTCACCGCCGCGCTGGATGCCGGCGGACTCCGCACCCGGACCGTCACCGTCGACCCGGCCACGGCCGAGCGTGACCAGCTCGCCCGGACCCTCGCGGACACGGCAGCCGAATGCCCGGACCTGGCCGGGGTGTTGTCCCTGCTCGCCCTCGACGAGACCCCGCACCCGACGCACCCGGCCGTCGTCCACGGCCTCGCCGGCACCGTGCTCCTGCTCCAGGCCCTGGGTGACGCGCGGATCGACGCCCCGCTGTGGTGCGCCACCCGGGGCGCGGTCTCCGTCGGACAGGCCGACCCGCTCCGCAGCCCCGCGCAGGCCCAGACGTGGGCCATCGGTCGGGTGGCCTCCCTGGAGCACCCGCAGCGCTGGGGCGGGCTGGTCGACCTCCCGGAGGCGTTCGATGACACCACCGTCCAGCACCTGATCGCCACGCTCTGCCACCCCGACAGCGAGGACCAGGTCGCCCTCCGGCAGACCGGTGTCCAGGTGCGCCGACTGACGCGCGCCCCCGCGAACGACACCGCCTCGGCCTCCGGCTGGACGCCCCGAGGCACCGCTCTGATCACCGGCGGCACCGGCGGAGTCGGCGCCCACGTCGCCCGCTGGCTGGCCGCCAACGGCGCCGAGCACCTGGTGCTCACCAGCCGGCGCGGACCCGACGCCGACGGGGCGCGGGAACTCCGCGAGGAACTCGCCGAGTTGGGAGCCCGGGTCACCCTCGCCGCCTGCGACGTCAGTGACCGGGAGGCTCTCCGGGCGCTGCTCGCCGACGTTCGTGCCGAGGGCTCGCCGCTGCGCGCCGTGGTGCACGCCGCCGGCGTGGGCGTGTTCGGCCCGCTGGACACCCTCGGCGTCGCCGAGTTGGCCGGCAACCTCGCGGCCAAGGCCGAGGGCGCCCGACACCTGGACGCGTTGGTCGAGGATGACCTGGACGCCTTCGTCCTCGTCTCGTCCATCGCTGGCATCTGGGGCAGTGCCGACCACGGCGGATACGCGGCCGGCAACGCCTATCTCGACGCGCTCGCCGAACACCGCCGCGCGCGCGGCCTGCCCGCCACCTCGATCGCCTGGGGAGCGTGGGCCGACAGCGGCATGAACGTGGGCGAGGGCGCGGAGCAGCTGCGCCGGCGCGGCCTGGTCGCCATGCCACCCGAGCACACCACCGCCGCCCTCGCCGGCGCGGTCGCGCGGGACGAGACCACGGTCGCCGTGGTCGACGTCGACTGGGACCGCTTCGCCCCCGCGTTCACCCTCGCCCGCCGCCAGCCGCTGCTGGAGGAACTGCCCGAGGTCCGCCGCGTGCTCGGCCTGGACGACGCCCCCGCCGGCGACGAGGCGACCGGCTCCGCCCTGGCCCGGGAGCTGGCCGACCTGTCGGCCGGGGAACAGCTCCATCGGCTGCTCGACCTCGTGCGCGGCCAGACCGCCGAGGTCCTCGGCTTCGACGCTCCGGACACCGTGCGGCCGGACCGCTCCTTCCAGGACCAGGGCTCCGACTCCGTCACCGGCGTCGAGCTGCGGAACCGGCTCCAGACGGCCACCGGCCTGCGCCTGCCGGCCACGCTGGTCTTCGACTTCCCCACCCCCACCGTTCTGTCCGAGTACCTGCGCACCCAGGTCGTCGGGGAGCGCGCGGCCCGGCCGGCGCCAGCCCCGGCACTGGCCCCGGTGGCGGCCGACGACGATCCGGTGGTGATCGTCGGCGCGGCCTGTCGGTTCCCGGGTGGGGTGGGTTCGCCTGAGGAGCTGTGGGAGTTGGTTGCCGAGGGTCGGGATGCGGTGTCGGGTTTTCCGGCCGATCGTGGGTGGGATCTGGAGGGGTTGTATCACCCGGACCCGGATCATCTGGGTACGTCGTACAGCCGGCATGGTGGGTTTCTGGCGGGTGTGGCCGAGTTCGACGCGGATCTGTTCGGGATCTCGCCGCGTGAGGCGCTGGCGATGGACCCGCAGCAGCGGCTGCTGTTGGAGACTTCCTGGGAGCTGTTCGAACGGGCCGGTATCGACCCCCTCTCGCTGGGCGGCGTCCAGGCCGGCGTCTATGTCGGCGCCGTCGCCCCCGACTACGTCACCGGGATGCCCCAGGTCCCGCACACGCTTGAGGGCTACTCGGTCACCGGGAGCGCCACGAGCGTGATCTCGGGCCGGCTGGCGTACACCTTCGGTCTTGAGGGGCCTGCGGTGACGGTGGACACGGCGTGTTCGTCGTCGTTGGTGGCGTTGCACCTGGCGGCGCAGGCGCTGCGGCAGGGTGAGTGCCGGCTGGCGCTCGCGGGCGGCGTCTCCGTTCTGTCCAGCCCCAAGGCCTTCGTCGAGTTCAGCCGGCAGCGCGGGCTGGCCGCCGACGGACGATGCAAGTCGTTCGCCAACGCGGCCGACGGGTTCGGCCCGGCCGAGGGCGTAGGCCTGCTGTTGCTGGAACGGCTCTCGGACGCGCGGCGCAACGGTCATCGGGTGTTGGCGGTGGTGCGTGGCACGGCCGTCAACCAGGACGGCGCCTCCAACGGGCTGACCGCGCCGAACGGTCCCTCGCAGCAGCGGGTGATCCGTCAGGCGTTGGCGGCGGCCGGGTTGTCGGCGGCGGACGTCGACGCCGTGGAGGCGCACGGCACCGGAACGACGCTGGGCGATCCGATCGAGGCGCAGGCGCTGTTGGCGACCTATGGCCAGGAGCGGCCCGAGGGTCGGCCGTTGTGGCTGGGATCGATCAAGTCGAACATCGCGCACACCCAGGCCGCCGCCGGCGTCGCCGGGGTGATCAAGATGGCGATGGCGATGGAGCACGGGCTACTGCCCAGGACGCTGCACGTGGACGAGCCGTCGCCGCATGTGGACTGGTCGGCGGGCGCCGTCGAGCTGCTGACCGAGGAGCGGCCCTGGCCAGAGGTTGATCGCCCGCGTCGGGCCGCGGTCTCGTCGTTCGGGATCAGCGGCACCAACGCCCACGTCATTGTCGAGGCGGCTCCCGAGTTGGTGGATGAGGACATGTCTGATGTGACTTCTCATACGGATGGTTCGTCGTTGTCGGTGGTGCCGTGGGTGATTTCGGCGCGGTCGGGGGAGGCGTTGCGGGGTCAGGCGGAACGGTTGGTGTCGTTTGTGTCTTCGGGGTCGGGCGTTGAGGTGGGGGAGGTTGGGTATTCGCTTGCGGTGACTCGGGCTCGGTTGGATTACCGGGCTGTGGTGTGGGGTGAGGGTCGGGAGGAATTGCTGGGCGGGTTGGGTGCTTTGGCGCGGGGGGAGTCTGCGGAGTGTCTGGTTGAGGGTGTGGTGCGTGGTGGTGGGCGTGTGGTGGGGATGTTCCCTGGTCAGGGTTCGCAGTGGGTGGGTATGGGGCGTGAGTTGTATGGGGTGTT
>NZ_VDGT01000016.1 GCF_006335015.1 Streptomyces sedi | reverse complement strand
GGGCGGTGGATTTGGATGCGTATGCGCATCAGGATGTGCCGTTTGAGCGTTTGGTGGATGCGTTGAGTCCTGAGCGGTCTCTTTCTCGGCATCCGTTGTTCCAGGTGATGTTGAATCTGGATGGTGTCGAGCGTGGTCGGGTGGAGGGGGCGTTGGAGGGCTTTGGTGGGGTGAGGGCGTCCGGAGTTTCTGTTCCGATGGGGGCGGCGAAGTTTGATCTGTCGTTCTCTTTCACGGAGAACGGGCGGACTGAGGGGCTTTTGGGTTCGCTGGAGTTCGCTGCTGATTTGTTTGATGAGGCGACCGCTCGTGGGTTGGCGGAGCGGTTCGTTGTGGTGTTGGGGCGGTTGGTGGATGGGGTGGATCGTCCGTTGAGTGGTGTGGGTGTGTTGGGTGTGGGTGAGCGGGAGTTGTTGCTTGGTTGGGGGCGTGGTGCCGCGAGTTCTGGGGGTGTGGGGTCGGTGGTGGAGTTGTTCGAGGAGCAGGTGGTGCGGGTGCCGGGTGCGGTGGCTGTGGTCGCGGGGGATGTGTCGCTGACCTACGGTGAGTTGAATGGGCGGGCGAATCGTCTGGCTGCGGTGTTGCGGTCGCGTGGTGCGGGGCCGGAGCGGTTTGTCGCTGTCGCGTTGCCGCGTGGTGCGGACATGGTGGTGGCGCTGCTGGCGGTGTTGAAGTCGGGGGCGGGGTATCTGCCGTTGGATGTGGCCTATCCGCGGGAGCGGTTGGCGTTCATGGTCGAGGACGCTGGACCCGTCGCGGTGGTCACTCTCACGGGGGTGGAGGTTCCCGGCGTGCTGGAACGGGTCGAGCTGGACGACCCGGCGATCGTCGCGGAACTCGACAACGCGCCGGTGGGCAATGCGGCGCGGGAGTTCTCATTGATGCGTGCGGCGTATGTGATCTACACCTCGGGTTCTACTGGTAGGCCCAAGGGTGTTGTTGTTTCGCATGAGGGTGTGGCGAACTTGATGGGCTGGGTGCGTGAGGGGGTGGGTGTTGAGTTGATGCGTCGGGTGGTGGCGTCAACTTCGTTGAGTTTCGATGTGTCGGTGTTTGAGTTGTTTGGGCCGTTGGTGGTAGGGGGTTCGGTGTGGGTGGTGGATGATCTGTTGTCGTTGGCGGAGCGTGGGTGGTCGGCGAGTTTGGTGAGTGGGGTTCCGTCGGCGTTCTCGCGTGTGGTGGAGGCGGGGGTTGGTGGTGAGGCCGATGCGGTGTTCCTGGCGGGTGAGGCGTTGACCGCTCGGGATGTGAAGGCGATTCGCGGGGCGCTGCCGGACGCGGCGATAGCGAATGTGTATGGGCCGACCGAGACCACCGTGTATGCCACGTTCTGGCGGGACGGCGGTGGCATGGGGAACGCGGCTCCTATCGGGCAGCCTCTGCGGAACACCCGGGTGTTTGTGTTGGACGGGTTCTTGAGTCCTGTTCCGGTGGGTGTGGTGGGGGAGTTGTATGTCGCGGGTGCCGGTCTGGCGCGCGGATATTTCGGTAGGGCGGGGTTGACGGCGGAGCGGTTTGTGGCGTGTCCGTTTGGTGGGGTGGGGGAGCGGATGTATCGGACGGGGGATTTGGTGCGGTGGCGGGCGGACGGGAATTTGGAGTTTGTGGGGCGTGCGGATGATCAGGTGAAGGTGCGGGGTTTCCGTATTGAGTTGGGTGAGGTTGAGGCGGCGGTTTCCGCGTTCCCGGGTGTGGAACGTGCTGTGGTCGTGGTGAGGGAGGACCGGCCGGGGGATCGGCGGATCGTTGCTTATGTGGTGCCGGAGAACGGTGTGGGGGTTGATGAGCGTGAGTTGTTGCTGGCGGTGGGGCGTCGTGTGCCGGATTACATGGTGCCGTCTGCGGTGGTGGTGTTGGAGGTGGTGCCGTTGTCGGTGAATGGGAAGGTGGATCGGGGGGCGTTGCCGGTGCCGGGTGTGGTGTCGGGTGAGGTGTTTGTGGCGCCGGGTGGTGCGGTGGAGGAGTTGTGGTGTGGGTTGTTTGCTGAGGTTCTTGGGGTGGAGCGGGTGGGTGTTGATGATGGGTTCTTCGCGTTGGGTGGGGACAGTATTTTGTCGATTCAGTTGGTGGGGCGGGCGCGTGCGGCGGGGGTGGTGGTGAGTGTGCGGCAGGTTTTTGAGTGTCGGACTCCGCGTGAACTCGCCGCCGCTGCCTCGACCGAGAATGTGGGGGCGTTTGAGGGGGTTGCTGGTGAGGTGGGGGCGTTGCCGGTGGTGTCGTGGCTTGCTGAGCGTGGCGAGGGTGTGGGTGGTTATAACCAGTCGGTGGTGGTGGGGACTCCGGCGGGGATGGGTTGGGGGCAGTTGTGCGAGGTTGTTGACGCGGTGGTGGGGCGGCATGAGGCGTGGCGGTCGCGGTGGGAGCGTCGGGGGGATGGTCGGTGGGCGGTCACCTTCACCGACGCCGATGAGATCCGTGCGGAGGAGTGGTTGGAACGCCGTGCGGTTGGGCCGGATGTGGGTGTGGGGGTGGTGCGGGCGGCGGCCGAGTCGTGCCGTCGCGGGTTGGATGTGGGGTCGGGTCGGGTCGTGAAGGGCGTCTGGTTCGACCGCGGGCCGGAGTGTGGTGGGTTGTTGGTGTTGGTGGCGCATCATCTGGTGGTTGATGGGGTGTCGTGGCGGATCGTGCTGGGTGATTTGGCGTTGGCGTGGGAGCGGGTGCGTGTCGGTGGGGTGGTGGAGTTGCCGGCGGTGGGGACGTCGTTGCGGGCGTGGGCCGGGCTCATCGAGGCGCGGGCGGCCGAGCGTGAAGGGGAGCTGGAGCGTTGGGAGGGGGTGGTGGCTGGTGGGGATGAGTTGATCGCGGCGCGGCGTGTCGACCCGGTGTCCGATCGTTATGCCGTTCGCCAGTCCCACACCGTCTCCCTTCCTGCGGAGGTGGCGTCCGCTCTCTTGTCGCGGGTGTCGGAGGTGGGTGTGCAGGAGGTGTTGTTGGCTGGGTTGGGGTTGGCGGTTGGGCGGTGGCGTCCGCGTGCGGAGGTGTTGGTGGAGGTTGAGGGGCATGGTCGGGTGGAGGACCTGGCGGTGGGGGTGGATCTGTCGCGGACGGTGGGGTGGTTCACCAGCATCTATCCGGTTCGTCTTCCCGCGTCGGAGTCGGGTGAGGGGGCCGGTGGTGTGTTGCGGGAGGTTACCGAGCGTCTCGCGGAGGTGCCGGACGGGGGACTCGGTTACGGGATGCTGCGTTACACCAATCCCGAGACGCGGGCCCGTCTGGCGGCACACCCCGCACCGCAGATCCTCTTCAACTACCTCGGCCGCATCACCGTCTCCGGCGAAACCGAAACCGAAACCGAAACCGACGCCAACACCGCCACCGACACGGACGCCGTCGAGGAACAGGTCACCGACTGGCTTCCCGTTAGCGGCCCCTACGCCGTCGGCGCCGGACAGGACAACGACCTGCCCCTGACCCACACGCTCGAAGTCAACGCCCTCACCCTCGACACCCCCGAAGGGCCCCGCCTCCGCCTGACCTGCTCCTGGCCCAGCACCCTCCTGACCCCGACCGACATCGACCACCTCACCCACCACTGGACCACCGCACTCCACACCCTCACCACCACCCAGGAGCCGGCGGCCCCGGACATCGCCCCGGAGCCCCCGACCGCCCCCGGCGACCTGAACCTCGCGGGGTTGTCCCCGGCCGAGATCGACATGCTTGAGGCCGATTGGAAGGAGCAGTCATGACACGAGGCGGAGTAGAGGACCTCCTTCCGCTCACCCCGCTTCAGGAAGGAATGCTGTTCCACAGCGCCTACGACGAGCGGTCGACCGATGTCTACACCGTCCAGGTCGTCATCGATCTGGAGGGCCCGCTCGACGCGGCGGCGCTGCGTCGGGCCGCCGAGGCGCTGCTGCGCCGACACGCCAACCTGCGGGCGGGGTTCCGCTACGAGGGGCTCCAGAAAGCGGTGCAGCTCATCCACCGGCAGGTCGATGTCCCCTGGCGCGAGGCCGACTTGCGGCAGTCGCCGGAGGCCGACCGCGAGGCGGAGCTCGATCGGCTGCTGCACGAGCAACGGTGGGAGAGGTTCGATCTCACCCGCCCGCCGTTGGTGCGTTTCCTGCTGGCGCGTACCGGGCCCGAACGGTACTGCTTCGGGCTGACGGTCCACCACATCCTGGTCGACGGGTGGTCGATGCCGCGGCTGCTGCGCGAACTGCTCACGCTGTACCGGGACGCCGACGGAGCGGAGCTGCCGCCGGTCCGTCCGTTCCGGGACTACCTGTCGTGGCTGGCCGGTCGTGACCGGGAGGAGGCCGGGCGGGCCTGGTCGCGTGCCCTGGCGGGGCTGGACGGGGCGACCCTGGTGGCGCCGGGCGCGGAGCGGGTCGCCGAGCCGCCCGAGTGGGCGGAGACCGAGGTCGAGCCGGGGCTCGCGGGGGCGCTGGTGGACCGGGCCCGCGAGCTCGGCGTCACGTTGAACACCGTCGTACAGGCCGCCTGGGCCCTCACGCTCGGTCGCGTCACGGGGCGGGACGACGTGGTGTTCGGGGTGACGGTCTCCGGGCGGCCCGCCGAGCTCGTCGGCGTCGGCGACATGGTGGGGCTGTTCATCAACACCCTTCCGCTGCGCGCCACGCTCCGGCCGCGGGAGTCGCTGCGGGACTTCGTGCTGCGGCTGCGCGACGAGCAGACGCGGCTGCTGGACCACCAGTACGAGCGGCTCGCCGAGATCCAGCGCACGGCGGGGGTGGGCGAACTGTTCGACAGCGTCATGGTGTTCGAGAACTACCCCGTCGTGGCCTCCGACGACGGCACGGGGCCGGCGACCCCCGGCCCCCGGGTGGCGAACGTGCGGGTGCGGGACGCGATGCACTACCCGCTCGGGCTGCTGGTGCTGCCCGGCCCGCCGCTGCGGCTGCGCCTCGGCTACCGGCCCAGCGCGCTGCGGGCGGAGGAGGTCGACGTGATCACCGGCCGGCTGCTCCGGGTGCTCCGGGCCGTGGCCGACGCCCCCGAACGGCCGGTCGGTCGGGTCGACGTGCTGGACGACGCCGAGCGGACCCGGGTGCTGAGCGGCCTCAACGACAGCGGCCGTGACGTGCCGGCGACGACCCTGCCCGCGCTGTTCGAGGCGCGGGTGGCGCGCACCCCGGACCGGCCCGCGGTCGCCGACGCCGGCGGCGAGATGACGTACGCCGAACTCAACGCGCGCGCCAACCGTCTCGCCCGCCATCTCGTCGCGCGGGGCGTCGGCCCCGAGCGGTTCGTGGCGCTGCTGCTGCCGAGAAAGCCCGCGTTCGTCGTCGCCGCCCTGGCGGTGATGAAGGCCGGCGCCGCCTACCTTCCGGTGGATCCCGAGTACCCCGAGGACCGGGTGGCGTATCTGCTGGCCGACGCCGAACCGGCGTTCGTGCTGACCGACGCCGCTCACCGCGGGCGGCTGCCCGCCGGCGCGGCCCGGCCGTTCACGCTGGACGACCCGGCCCTGAACGAACAGCTCAGCGCCCTGCCCGACCACGACCTGACCGACGGGGAACGGGCCGCGCCGCTGCGCCCCGAGCATCCCGCCTACGCGATCTACACCTCCGGTTCCACCGGCCGCCCCAAGGGCGTTCTCGTTCCGCACCGGCCGTTCGTCGGCTATCTGCTGCGGGCCGTCGAGGAGTACCCGGAGGCGGCGGAACGGGCGTTCGTCCACTCACCGGTCTCCTTCGACCTCACGGTCGGTGCCCTGTACGCCCCGCTGGTCAGCGGCGGCTGTGTGCGGCTCGGGGCACTCGACGCGGAGACCGTGCTCGCCCCCGGCGAGCCGGGGCCGACCTTCATGAAGGCGACCCCCAGCCATCTGGCGCTACTCGACGCCCTGCCCGACCGGGTGGCGCCGTCGGGCGCGCTCACCCTCGGCGGCGAGCAGTTGCTCGGCGAGACGGTGGACCCCTGGCGGCAGCGGCACCCGGACGTGACGGTGTTCAACGTCTACGGCCCGACCGAGACGACGATCAACTGCGCCGAGTACCGCGTCGCCCCCGGAACACCGCTGCCGCCAGGGCCGGTGCCCATCGGCCGCCCCCTGTGGAACACCCGCCTCTACGTCCTCGGCAGCGGGCTGCTGCCGGTGCCGCCGGGTGTCGTCGGCGAACTGTATGTCGCGGGCGACGGCCTGTCGCGCGGCTACGTCAACCGGCCGGGCATGACGGCCGAGCGCTTCGTGGCCTGCCCGTTCGGGGCCCCCGGGGAACGGATGTACCGGACGGGCGACCTGGTGCGGTGGCGCGCGGACGGCAACCTGGAGTATGTCGGCCGCGCCGACGACCAGGTCAAGGTGCGGGGCTTCCGGATCGAGCTCGGCGAGGTCGAGGCGGCGCTGGCGGCCCATCCGAGGGTGTCCCGCGCCGTGGTGACGGTCCGTGAGGAACGGTCGGGTGACGCGCGGCTCGTCGCCTATGTCGTGCCCGCCGGTGAGGAGGCGGACGGCAGGGAACTGGCGGCGTTCGCCGCCGAGCGGCTCCCGGACCACATGGTGCCCTCGGCGGTCGTGACGCTCCGCGAGGTGCCGCTGTCGCCCAACGGCAAGGTGGATCGGGCCCGGCTCCCCGCGCCGGACGCCGACTCGGGCGTGCGGTACCGGGCGCCGCGCTCGCCGCGGGAGGAGGCCGTCTGCGGGCTGTTCACCGAGGTGCTCGGCGTGGAACGGGTAGGCGTCGACGACGACTTCTTCGCGCTGGGCGGCCACTCGCTGCTCGCGGTCCGCCTGGTGTCACGCGTGCGGTCGGCCCTCGACGTGGAACTCCCGGTGCGGGCGCTGTTCGACGCCCCCACGCCCGCCGCGCTGTGCGGCGGGATCGAGGGGGCGAGGCGCGGCCGGACCCCGCTGGAGGCGGGGTCGCGTCCGGCGGCGGTGCCGCTGTCGTTCGCCCAACAGCGCCTGTGGTTCCTCCACAAACTGGAGGGGCCGAGCGCCGTCTACAACATCCCGCTGGCACTGCGTCTGCGTGGGCGCCTCGACGTGGCGGCGCTGGAGGCGGCGGTCAACGACGTGGTGGGCCGGCACGAGAGCCTGCGCACCGTCGTGGCCGAGACTCCCGAGCCGAGTCAGCGCGTGCTCGGCGAGGGGGACCCGCGCGTGAGGATCGCGTTGGCGCCCGCCGCGACCACGAGCGACGACGTGCGCGAGGAACTGGCCCGCCTCGCCCGGCGCCCCTTCGACCTGGCGACGGACATCCCCCTGCGGGCGGCGCTGTTCGCGCTCGGCGCCGAGGAACACGTGCTGGCCCTGGTCGTCCACCACATCTCCAGCGACTGGTGGTCACGCCGACCGCTGCTGCGGGACATGTCCCGCGCGTACGCGGCGCGGCTGCGCGGCGCGCCGCCCGCCTTCGGGGAACTGCCCGCGCAGTACGCGGACTACGCCGTGTGGCAGCGGCGGATGCTCGGCGACGGATCGGACCGGGACAGTCTGCTGTCCGCCCAGCTCGACCACTGGCGCGGCGCCCTCGCCGACCTGCCGGAGGAACTGCCGCTGCCCGTCGACCGGCCCCGGGGCCGCACCGCGGGGCGGCGCGGCGCGCAGCACCGCTTCACCGTCCCCGGGGCGCTGCACCGCGACGTGACCACGCTGGCCAGGACCAGCGGGTCGACGGTGTTCATGGTGGTGCGGGCGGCGCTGGCGACGCTGCTGACCCGGCTGGGCGCGGGCGAGGACATCCCGATCGGGACGCCGATCGCCGGGCGGACGGACGAGGCCACCGAGGACCTCGTGGGGTTCTTCGTCAACACCCTGGTGCTGCGGGCCGACACCTCGGGCGACCCCACGTTCCGTGAGCTGCTGGCACGGGTGAGGACCGCGGACCTGGCCGCCTACGACCACCAGGACCTGCCGTTCGAGGTGCTGGTGGAGTCCCTCAACCCGGTGCGTTCGCTCGCGCGCCATCCGCTCTTCCAGGTCATGCTGTCCTTCCAGAACGCGGCGGAGGCGGCGGACGCCGCGGACGGCCGCGCGCCCGTTCCGCTGCCCGGCCTGGATGTCACCGTCGAGCCGCTGGACGCGGGCGTCGCCAAGTTCGACCTCGCCTTCGGCCTGGCCGAGCGCTACGGCGCGGCGGGCGAACCCGCCGGGCTCGTCGGCACCGTCGAGTACAGCGCCGACCTCTTCGACGCGGGAACGGTGGAGCACCTCGCCGAGAGCCTGGTGCGGCTGCTGACCGCCGCGGTCGCCGCGCCCCGCACCCCGCTGAGCGAGCTGGAGATCCTCACCCCCCAGCAGCGTCACGATGTGCTCGTCCGCCACAACGCCACCGCGGCCCCCGTCCCCGCGGCGACCCTGCCCGCACTGTTCGAGGCGCAGGCCGCCGCCACGCCCGGGCGGGTCGCGGTGGAGGACGCCGGGCGTGGCGGGTCGCCGTCGACCCTCACCTACGCCGAGCTGAACGAGCGGGCCGACCGGCTGGCGCGGCTGCTGGCCGCCCGCGGGGCGGGCCCCGAGCGCCGGGTCGCCCTCGCCGTGCCGCGCTCCGTGGAACTGCTGGTCGCCTGGCTGGCCGTGCTCAGGTCCGGCGCGGCGTGCGTACCGATCGACCCCGCCTACCCGGCCGACCGCGTCGCCCGGCTCATGGCGGACTCGGCGCCGGCCCTCACCGTGGCGACGGAGCGGACCCGCGAAGCCCTGGGCGAGCCGCCGTCCGCCCTGCTCGTCCTCGACGACCGGGAGGTCCGCGCCGAGCTGGAACGCGTCGACCTCACCGCGCCGCCCCCGCCGGGACCGCTGCCGGCGCACCCCGCGTACGTGATCTACACCTCCGGCTCCACGGGCCGGCCCAAGGGCGTGGTCGTTCCCCACGAGGGGATACCGAGCATGGCCGCCACCCAGCGGGAGGCGCTGCGCGTCGGCCCGGGCGACCGGGTGCTCCAGCTCGTCTCGACCAGCTTCGACGCGTCGGTCTGGGACCTGTGCGCGGCCGTGCTGTCCGGCGCCACCCTGGTGTTCGGCCCGGACGAAGGGCTGGCCGGCGAGGACCTGGCCGTCGCCGTGCGCGAGTTGGGCATCACGCATCTCACGCTGCCGCCCGCCGCGCTCACCGCCGTGCCGGCCGGTTCGCTGCCCCCCTCGGTGACGCTGACCGTCACCGGAGACGTGTGCGGGCCGCAGCTCGTCGAACGCTGGGCGGGCGGCGGCAGGCGGATGCTGAACGGCTACGGCCCGACGGAGGTCACCGTCGGCGCGACCTACGCGGTGTGCGGCGCCGGACAGGGGCCGGGGCCGGTGCCCATCGGCCTGCCGTGGGTCAACCAGCGGGTGTATCTGCTCGACGGGCGGCTGCGGCCGGTGCCCCCCGGCTGCGTCGGGGAGCTGTATGTCGCCGGCACCGGGCTGGCCCGCGGCTACCTCCAGCAGGCCGGGGCGACGGCGGCCCGCTTCGTCGCCGACCCCTACGGCGCGCCGGGGGACCGCATGTACCGCACCGGCGACCTGGCCCGGCGCCGCGCGGACGGGCGGGTGCAGTTCGTCGGCCGGGCGGATGCGCAGGTCAAGCTGCGCGGCTTCCGGGTCGAGCCGGGCGAGGTGGAGGCGGTGCTGCGCGAGCATCCGGCGGTCGAGGACGCGGTGGTGACCATCCGTGGGGAGGGAGCGGACCAGCGGCTGGTCGTTCACGTCGGCGCCCCCGCCACCCCGCCGCCGCACCCGCGCGAGCTGCGGGCCCACGCCGCGGCGCGGCTCCCCGGCCATCTGGTGCCGTCCGCGGTGGTCGTCCTGCCCGCACTGCCGACGACCGTGAACGGGAAGGTCGACCGGCGGGCTCTGCCGGAGCCGCCGCGTACCCCGGCCGGGACCGGGCGGGCACCCGCCTCGCCCCGGGAGCAGGTGCTGTGCGAGCTGTTCGCGCAGGTACTCGACCGGGACGCCGTCGGCGTCGACGACGGCTTCTTCGACCTCGGCGGCCACTCGCTGCTCGCCACCCGCCTGGTCTCCCGGGTCTGCGAGGTCCTGGGCGCGGACATCACGGTGCGCGATCTGTTCGAGGCGCCGACGCCCGCCGCCCTGGCCCTGGTCTGCGCGGCCGGCGACCGGACCGATCCGTTCGACGTGCTGCTGCCGCTGCGGGCGGCCGGCACCGCCCCGCCACTGTTCTGCGTGCACGCCGGCATGGGGCTGAGCTGGGGCTACGCCGGCCTGCTGGGACACCTCGACCCGTCGGTGCCCGTCCACGGCCTGCAGGCCAGGGGCATCGCCCGCCCGGCGCCGCTGCCGGGCAGCGTCGAGGAGATGGCCGCCGACTACGTGGAGCGGCTGCGCGCGGTGCGACCGCACGGGCCCTACCGCCTGCTCGGCTGGTCCTTCGGAGGGCTGGTGGCCCACGCCATGTCCGTGCTGCTTCAGGAACAGGGCGCCGAGGTGGAACTGCTGGTGCTGCTCGACGCCTACCCCGTGCTGCCGGAACACCGCGGCGGGACCGTCGACGAGCGGCGCGTCGTCGGTGACCACCTGCGCGCCATGGGCCTGGAGGTCGACGACGCCGAGCTGGAAGGCGACGCCTGGCTGCCGGACCTGACGCGGCTGCTGCGGCGCACCGGGGCGCCCGCGGCCAACCTGGGGGAGGCGGAGCTGCTGGCGATGAGGGACGTCTACCTCAACAACGCGCGGCTGACGAGGGCGTTCGCTCCCGGCAGGTTCAAGGGCGACCCGCTGCTCTTCGCGTCGGCCCCGGCGGCGGGCCAGGAGCCGGGAGCGCGGGCGCGGCTGTGGGACCCGCACGTGACCGGCGCGGTCGAGACCCGCGTGCTCGACTGCGCCCACGAGGAGATGACCACCCCGGCGGCGCTCGCCGAGATCGGCCGAGCCGTCGCGGAACGGCTCGCCCCGCCCCCGCCGGGGAGGTGACGGCCGAGACAGCGGCCCGCGGCGAACGCACAGCCGTCCGGCCGCCGTTCAGCGGGCCACCGACCGACCACCGAGCGACACCGACCGACCACCGACCGATCACCCGACCGCGCATCCAGCGTAAGAAGGAGCGGAGCCCGATGACGAACCCCTTTGAGGACGAGTCCGGTACCTACCTGGTGCTCGTCAACGACGAGGGCCAGCACTCGATCTGGCCGTCGTTCATCGACGCCCCGGCGGGCTGGACCGTCGCGTTCGGGGAGAGCGGCCGGCAGGAGTGCCTCGACTACGTGGACGAGCACTGGACCGACATGCGTCCGGCCAGCCTCGTCCGGGAGATGGAACGCGAGGCCCCCGCCAACGGCTGACGACGGCCGGTGCGGGGGACCACGGCCGGTGGCGCGGCTGCCGGTGAACGACAGGAAGGGAACGACGTGCCGACAGCCGACGTCAACGGCATCCGCGTGTCCTACGAGGACACCGGGGCCGGGCCCCCCGTGGTGCTGATCTCCGGCACCGGGGCCAACGGCCGGGAATGGGACCTGCACCAGGTCCCGGCCCTCACCGCCGCCGGACACCGGGTGGTGACCTTCAGCAACCGGGGGGTGCCGCCGACCGACGAGTGCCCCGAGGGGTTCACCGTCGACGATCTCGTCGCCGACACGGCGGCCCTGATCGAGCACGTGGTGGGCGGTCCGAGCGCGGTCGTCGGCACCTCCCTGGGCGCGTACGTGGCGCAGGAACTGACGCTGGCCCGCCCCGAGCTGGTGACCAGAGCCGTGTTCATGGCCACCCGGGGCCGCGGCGACATCCTCGCGGACGCCAGGGCGCAGGCGGAGATCGCCCTGCACGACAGCGGGATCACGCTGCCCCCGCGGTACGCCGCCGTCACCCGGGCGATGCGGAACCTGTCCCCGCACACGCTGCGGGACGCCCAACTGGTCGCCGACTGGCTCGACCTCTTCGAGATGTCCAAGGACGGCGGCCCGGGCGTGCGCGCCCAACTCGCGCTGGACCGGCACCCGGACCGGCTGCCCGCGTACGGCGCCATCACCGTGCCCTGCCGCGTCATCGCCTTCGAGGACGACCTGCTCGCGCCGCCGCACCTCGGCCGTGAGGTCGCCGAGGCGGTGCCCGGAGCCGACTTCCACGTCGTGCCGCGGTGCGGCCACTACGGATACCTGGAGAACCCGACCGCCGTGAACGACGAGCTGTGCGCGTTCCTGCGCGCCGGCCGACCGGGCGGTGACCGATGACCCCTCACACGCGCGAAGGAAAGAACGTGGCCGACCGGCTCGGCGTCACCAGCCCCCGCACCTACCTCCCGCACATGACCCTCCACGACTACCACCTCTACATGAAGGAGGCCCACCCGGCGACGGCCGAACTGCTGGACACCGAGCGGCTGGCGGCCACCGAACACGAGCGGTGGCTCGTCGAGGGCAACGAGTTCGACGACGACGAGACCGGCCGGGGCGGCTCGTACCGCCGCGCGCAGGCCCAGGGCGAGGCCCGCAGGACCGGCATCACCGAGCTGTTCCGGATGCTGGGCGGCCCCGACGCCGCCGGCATGGGAACCGTCCTCGACGTCCTGGGCGGCGAGGGACTCCTCAGCAGGGTGTGGCGGGACCTTCGCGGCGTCCCCGCCACCGCACCCGTGCCGCTGATCACCGGCGACATCAGCGGCGGCATGGTGGCCGCCGCGCTGCGCGGCGGACTGCCCGCCGTGCGGCAGCGAGCCGACCGGCTGCTGCTGCGCGACGGCACCATGAACGGCGTGCTCGTCGGGTACGGCACGCACCACATACCGCGCGCCCAACGGCCCGCGATGGCCGCCGAGGCATGGCGCGTCCTCGCCCCCGGCGGGCGGCTGGTCGTCCACGACTTCGCCGAGGGCTCGCCGGTCGCGCGCTGGTTCGGCGAGGTGGTGCATCCCTGGTCGCGTGCCGGGCACGACTACGACCACTTCACCAGGGACGAACTGACCAGCCTCCTCACCCGCGCCGGATTCGAGGAGGTGACCGTGGAGGAGATGTACGACCCGGTGATCCTCACCGCGGACACCGGCGAGTCCGCGCTGGCCGCCCTCGTCTCGTACATGACCTCGATGTACGGGCTGGAGCCGGCCTCGCCCGGCCGGGAACCGGCAGCCGCCGTGGAACGGGCGCTGCGGGAGGTCTTCACCTACCCCGCGTCCACACTGCCCGCGTCCGCCGTCCCCGAGGTCACCGTCCGCGCCGACGGACCCCGCTTCCGCGCCGAGCTACCCCGCGTGGCGCTGGTGGCCCGCGGCCACAAACCCTGAAGCCGCCGCCCGGCGCACCCGGGCCCACGACCCGCCCCACGACGCGTCGCGGGGCGGGTGCGGCCCGCCCCGACAGGCGGGTCCCTCGGGTCCCTGACGAACGGCGTGGAGGCCCCGGTCGAACGGGGGAGGGGACGCGCGATCCCCGGACCCCTCAGAGCTTGCCCGCCACGAGGACCGTGCGATGCCCCCCGAGCGCGCGTGAGAGGCCGTCGAGAAAGCCGGGGCTGAAGTCCGGCCAGTCCCAGAACTCGAAACCGAGATACCCGAAGGCGAAGTAGCCGTCCGACCAGGCCCACGCGGTCAGGTCACCGGGGCGCCGACAACGCGGGCACGTGACCGCCGCGTTGCCCGTGTCGCTCCAGTCGCCGATGGCCTCACCGAAGGGCTCCCAGGCACCCTCGATCTCCTCCAGCCGGTCGGTGTGGAAATCCGCCCGGCCGGCGCAGTGCGGGCACACCGCGAACCTGGGGTCGCCCTGGCCGCAGTGGAACACGGTGCGGTCGGTCTCGATGCTGAGCCCGCCGCTGGGCTCCCAGTCCTCCTGGTCGACCGCCCTGGCCCAGGAGGGACCGGGCGGATGTCCCCACGGCGCCCCGAGAACGCAGTCGGTGCGCTCGGCCCGCACTATCCCCTCTCTGACCAGCCAGTCGAGTCCGCTGTCTGCCAGGGCCCCGGAGTCCGCCTGCGTGGCGTCGAGATCGACGACGGTCTGGAAGTAGTTCCCCATGAGGCAACAGTAGAACCGGCCACCGACAGCCCGTCACGCACGGCTTCCACCACCCGCCGCGGCGCATCGCCCGCCGACAACCGCGCCGCCACCGGGGCGTGGTGGCGGCCGTCCTGAACCACCCGGAACCGTGACCGCCCCCGACGTGGCAGGGTGGGGGCAACTCCTGCCCGGCGTGCGCGGAGCGCGCCACGGGCAGGCACCCGACCGGAGGCACAGTGACTCGTCCTGACATGTCACGCGGCGCCCGCCTGGCCGCCCACGGCGCCGTGTCCACCTCGCTCGCGCTGCGCGGTGACCGCGAACTGCGCGCACTCGTGGACGCGGCCACCCCGATCGGTTCCGGCATCGGCGGGAGGACACTGCTGCTGGAGGTCGACGGAACCCCGGTCTTCGTCAAGCAGGTGCCCCTGACCGATCTGGAGCGACGACCCGAGAACGTCCACTCCACGGCGAACCTGTTCGGGATGCCCTCCTACTGCCGGTACGGTGTCGGCCCCGTCTGCAGCCCGGGCTTCGGCGCCTGGCGGGAGCTGGCCGTGCACGCCATGACCACGAACTGGGTGATCGCCGGAGACTACGAGGGCTTCCCGCTGACCTACCACTGGAGAGTGCTGCCAGGCGCCGAACAGCCGCTTCCCGAGGAACTGGCCGACGTGGAAGGGGTTGTCGACTTCTGGGGAGAGCGATCCGGGATACGCCGCCGCGTCGAGGCCCTCCGGCAGTCCACGGCGAGCCTCGTGCTGTTCCTGGAGTACATCCCGCAAACGCTGCACGACTGGCTGGGAGTCCAGTTCGCAACCGGTGACGAGGCGGCCGAGCGGGCCTGCGCGATGGTGGACGACGCACTCGAAGCCGGCACCTCGTTCATGAACGCTCACGGGCTGTCGCACTTCGACGCCCACTTCCAGAACATCCTCACCGACGGCCAGCGGCTGTACTTCGCCGACTACGGCCTCGCGGCCTCCTCCCGTTTCGCACTCGCACCGGACGAGGCCGACTTCCACGCCCGGCACCGGAGTTACGACCGCTGCTACACGGCCTCCTACTTCGTGCACTGGCTGGTCAGCGCCCTGTACGGGTACGGATACGGAACGGACGACCGCGCGGCGCTGGTGCGCGGCTGGGCCGAGGGCGAACGTCCCACAGGAGTCCCGGAGACGATCGCGGCGATCCTGACGCGCTACGCGTCGCTCTCCACGGTGATGTGGGACTTCATCCGCACACTTCGCGAGGAGAACAGGGAGGCCCCCTTCCCGCTGGAGGCAATCCGCCGGATGGGGCCGGTGGCCGGACCGACGCGCCTCCCCTCCTGACGACCGCACACCCCACGTCGTCCGCACCGAAGGAGGAACAGCCCCAGTTACTTCCCTCGCCATGGGTGGTTCCGTACCGGACGGCGCCTCTGGGAGGGAGTCAGTCCCACGCGTTGAAGAGGACTCCGCCCAACGTGGTCACGCGGTGAAGACGGATCTCGTGCCACTCGTCATGTGTGAGCACCGAGGTGTCCACGGCGGAGAGCGGTGTGGCGAGTTGTTCGCCGCTCAGGACCGTGAAGGCCGCGTCGGTGAAGACGTGAGCCCACGGCGGCGGCGAGAGGAAGTCCTCTCCGTACCCGTCCCGCCGTGCCCTGGCGAACGCGACCCACGGGTAGTGGGCGTGACACAGGACAATGTTCTCGCCTTCGCGTCCGACGACCGTCGCGGTATGGAAGGTCCGGGGGTACACCCGTTCCTCCACCTCACCTACCTCGCCTCCGGCGGCGCGGGCAGCGGCATGCAGAGCGGCGCGGAACGCTCGCGGTTCGGTCTCCGGGAGCGGACCGTCCCTCGGCCGGAAGAAGCCTGTCGCGCCTCGCGGCAGCGTGAAACCGGTGCCCTCCTCGCTGACCATGCCACTGATTCTGCCTGGTGCGAGGGATGCGCCTCGCCGGTGGCGACGACTCCAGGGAACGGTGGAGTGGGGACGGTCAGACGACCTGGTCGGACCACCCCGGCCTGGCGGCGACCGGCCGCTGAAAGGGGACGTTCCATGCCGGTGGCTTGGCTTGGCTTGGTCGAGTGCGGAGAACGGACGTTGAGCAACCGGTTCGAGAGAGTTCGGACAGGGCGTGGGCCGTAGGCCGCGACGGATAGCGTCATGGCATGACACGTGAGTTCGATCTTGCCGCCTCCCTCGTCGGCGGTGTCGGGGGACGCGGCGGCGCCTGGGAGTTCATCCGGGGCTTCGCCGAGCGGTGGGTCAGCCCCTTGAAGAGCGTCGACGGGTGGTCGGAGGCCGATCTGGCCGCAGCCGAGGAGAGGCTCGGAGTGCCGCTTCCGGCCGCGTTGCGCGAGGCGTATCTGTTGTTCGGACGCCGCCGGGATCTGAACAGCAACTACGACGTGCTCCTCGGGCCGGCCGAACTCCACGTGGACGACGCCGGGGAGGCCCTGGTCTTCCGACATGAGAATCAAGGCGCGGCATCTTGGGGCATTCTCCTCGACTGCCTTCGGGAAGACGACCCGGCGGTGTTCAGCCGGACTGATCTGGTGGACAAGAGTGCCGAGCGTTGGGAGGGCTGGATGGAGCGCCTCTCCCTGTACTTCGTCGAGATCGTTCTGTCCGAATCCCTGCATGTCGATGAAGAGCTCTGCGACTTCCTTGACGCCGACGGGCCCGATGTCGAGTCGCTGGAGAGGAACTTCGTCCGGCTGCCGTTCCCGGTGTATCCCCTCGGTGATGAGGAGAACGGAAGCCGGTGGTTCCTGGGCCAGGACGTCCTGCTGCGCGACGACGCCGGCGCAGCCATTCTTGCCCGCGGCCGGACGACGGAAGACCTCGACCGCGCTCGGGCCCTGATCCCGGGAGACTGGATCAACGACTACCGCTGACCACGATCCAAGCCGCGTCCGCCCGGCTGTCGAGACCGGGGGCATCGCGGGGACCGCCGTGCGGCTCGGGCAGGTCGTGGTGAGACGGTCGGCGACGGCCGCGATCAGCCGAGCGCCGGTCGGCCATGGCCTCAGGCGACGGGCGAAGCCACTTCCCCTCCTAGTCAAGTTTGACTAGTGTGGAGGTATGGCCGAGAAGACGATCCCCCTGCTCCCGTGTCAGACCATCCAGCCCGTCATCGACTTCTACACGGCTCTCGGTTTCGAGGTGACCTTCCTGCAGAAGAGCCCCAATCCGTTCGCGGCTGTCGAGCGAGGTGACATCGGGCTCCAGTTCTTCGGTATGAGGAAGTACGACCCCAGCCAGTCGTACAGCACGTGCTACGTCCTCACCGATGACGTGGACGGGCTGTACGGGGCGTTCCGAGCCGGGCTCAAGGCCGCGTACGGGAGGATCCCGAGCCGGGGCATCCCGCGGCTCGGGCCGCTGAAGGACATGTCCTACGGGGTGCGGCAGTTCCTGATGACCGACCCCGGCGGCAACTGCGTCCGGGTCGGGCAGCCCACCAGCGGGGACCCGCGCCAC
Source organism: Streptomyces sedi (assembly GCF_006335015.1). Taxonomy (GTDB): domain Bacteria; phylum Actinomycetota; class Actinomycetes; order Streptomycetales; family Streptomycetaceae; genus Streptomyces; species Streptomyces sedi. The sequence goes on along the minus strand of NZ_VDGT01000016.1, from coordinate 128,206 downwards.
CGACCCGCCCCCGAGGAGACCTTCGCGCGGGCGTTGCACCACGCCACGCTCTTCGCCGACTCCAAGGAGGACCTGGCGGGTGCGGCGCGGATCATCGACCGGGCGCTCGCCCGGGAGGGCGAGCGGCCGACACCCACGCAGCTCGTGCGCCTCCTCGTCCTGCGCGGCGACGTGGCCGGGCGGCTCGATGACGGGACGACGGCGGCGTCCGCGCTGAGGGAGGCCGCCGCGGTGCGACTCACCGAAGAGGAACGGCGGTCGGTCAGCGGTGATCTGGAGAGGCTGAGAGATCTGTCGGAAGTGGACTGAAACGCGCCACTGCCGCGCTACTCCCGGCGTGGGAAGGCGAGCCAGCGGGCATCCTGGAACTCGGCGGGGACCTCGTCCCCCCACGGATCGATCCCGCGGCGTTCCAACTCGTCGAACCAACGGTCCCGTTGCGACTCGGGGAGGCGCCGTCCGCACCAGGGGCAGAAGCCGATCGTGACGCTCGACGTGCCGCCGTCATGGATGATCAGTCCGTACTCCTGGAACCTGGCGCTGAAGCCAACCAGCGCGTCGGGACAGGAGAAGGAGGTGTCGTGCTGGTCGCAGCGCACGTTCACGCGGTCGGCCATCGCCTCGCAGCAGTGACTGGTCATGACCTCGGCTTCCCGTCGTCCGGCACTACGACCGGAAGTAGACCATGGACCGTGCGGAACGCCGGGTGGCACGTGGGGAGCGGTGCCGATACACGGTCGATGCACGCCTTAGCCGCGGCGGAACCTCCGCGCGATGACCGGTGAGAACAGCAGGGCAACGCCGGCGGCCAGGAAGAGGAGTCCGCCGGGTCGGTTGCCGGCCGGGACGTCGTCGGCGAAGAGGATCGCGAAGCCGGCCACGATGGAGAAGAGGCCGAACACCTGCAGGCGCCTCAGGGTGGGGGAGTCGGGGATCCGGTCCGCGAGCCGCCTGCGCGAGGCGGCGGGAGCCGGCGCCTCGGGTGCGGACGCGCTGGCGGGGCGCCGGTAGGTGCGGACGGTGGGGCTGTCGCCGCCGCCGACGAAGACGCGGATCTCGTGGTGGGTCCGGTGGACGTACCAACTGCGGCCGGGCACGTGCACGGACGGGTCCTGCGGGAGGGCCGGGAGGTCTCTCAACTGCTCGGCGGCTTCGGGCTCGCGGTGGTCCAGGTGCTGCTGGAGCGCGTCCCGCGCCTCGGCGGCCGTCGCCCAGGTCTGTCTGCTGAACTGGACCCGCTCACCCCGGACATGCGCCCACCCCAGTAGTCCCTCGTGGCCGAGCCTCCGTTGTGCACCGCTGCGCTCCTTCGTCTTCGGGCGGCGCCGGGTAGACGCCCGCCAGACCCGCGAGACTGCCGATGGTGACATCCCCGCCGCCTGGCCGGGAGTCCCGGTGACCGAGGCCCCCCGAACCGCTCCTCGACGACCTGGACCGCCTGGCCCACCAGCCGAGCGATCAGTCCTGGGGGCGGCGGCTCCAGGACACACGGCCTCGGCCGCAGGCCAGGCTGGGGGAGGTCTCGGCCAGGAGCTGGCCGCCGCCATCGATGTCGTCGGCGTGACGGAGTCACTCCCGGGCGTTGGGGATCGGGCAGTTGGCCTCCGGCGCCGCGCCGGTCGGCCAGGCCAACCCTTCGAAGCGGATGCCCCGTTCGGCGGGGTCGAGCCTCACGATGGAGACCGCCTTGTTGTACGACCGTCCGTAGGCGTCGAGGCAGATCCAACCACTGGCACCGTGGATGAAGTTGCCTGGGTCACCGTGCATCCGCGACCAGGCGTTCGCCACCGCGTCCAGGGGCGGGATCGCGCTCTCGGACGTCACCGAGTTCCGGACGCCCGCCACGGCGGTCGTCACCGCGTCGTACATCGTGATCGCCCGCGAGTCCGACAGGTCGAGCTCGGTCAGTTCCACCTCGTCTCGCAGCTGGCGCAGCCGGCTGAAGTCCTCCTCCGAACCCCCGGTGGCCGGCGCCTCCCCGGAGGTCCAGGCGTCCGGGTGGGCGTTGCTGGTGTACCGCACCGTCACGCCTCCGCTCTCCAACCCCTCCCAGTCGAGCTTCTCGTCGGTGATGAGCGTGGAGGCCCCGGAGATCGTGATCACCTGGTACTCCTTGTCCTGACAGCCGCGTCCGACCAGCGCGTTCACGAAGAGCCTGAGCTGGACATTGCGCCCGGCGAAATACACGGTGTCCACGTCGGTCATGTTGCAGATGCTGTTGACCATGGCCTGGAACTCGTTGGCGAGATTGCCCTCGTCGTTGATGTTCGGCGGGGAGCGGAACGTCTCGGGGGCGTGCGCCGCGTCCCGTGTTCGTTCCTGGTACACCTCCCGCAGTGAACCGATGTAGTCGTCCTCCTCGCGCAGATCCTCGACCAGGAGTGTGCGCGAGGGTTCGATGTCGCCGAAGAAGGACGCCAGCGCCGCCGCCTGGTCGCTGTTGTCGGCGATCACTCTCGCCAGCCCCGGGTACGACCCCTCCGCGTCGTTCTCCAGGCCGTCCGCGGTGAGGGGGCCCACGACCACCGGGATGCCGTGGCCGCGGGTGAGTTCCCGCACCGCCGCGCCGGTCTCGTCGGTGCTGACGTTGAGCCCGGTGACGACGCGCAGCCGCTCCTGTGACGAGTCCGCCAGTTCGGCGAGCCGGTCGGTCACGACGGACCACTGCTCGCTGTGTTCCCCGGTGTTGCCCACGACGAGACGAATGCCGGGCCGTTCCGCCTCCCGGTTGGCGCGGTACTGCGCGAGATAGGCGCCCTGCAACTCCGAGACCATCTGCTGCTGTTCGATGGCGTCGGGCGAGGTGAAGGGCAGGATGAACGCCACCGTCACATACGGCGCCTCCTCCTCGGCCCACGCGCGTTCCACCCGCTCGTTCTCCGCCTTGACCAGGTCCAGCGACTCCTTGAGGTAGTCGGCGAAGACATACGAGCCGTCCGTGACGCCCACGCACTCCCCGCCCTCGGTCTTCCGGACGATGCCCTCGTCCTCGTCGCAGGTCAGGTCGGGAAGTACGAGGCTGACGACGCCCCATCCGCCCGCGAACACGAGGGCGAGGGAGAGCAGGATTCCGATCGCCCGCAGGCGGCGCCGGGTCTTCCACCCCAGGTCGTTCCACCGGCGCCGCAGCTTCGCCCACGACTCCCGTCCCGTCGATGGCCTCACGGTTCGACTCCTCTCGGTGGCGGCAGGTGGGGCGCCTGAACTCCCCTTCTCAGCGCGCCGTACCAGACCCTGGCGAGGGCCTCGATGACGCCCCGCTCTCTGTTGTGGGAGTGCAGTTGCACCGAGACGTGGTGGAACGTGTCGGGCAGTTCGTCGGCAGTGGGCACCGGCGCGAGCGGGCCGCTGTGCCGCCAGACGTAGATCACCAGGCGTCGGACCATGTCGTGCGCCTCCCGGTGGTGCACGGTCTCGCAGGAGGGGCATCCCAGGCCGTCGTCGGTCACCGGCACCACCCCGGCGGGCGGCCTCGGCGCCGCGCAGATCGCGTTGACGGCGGCGAGCCACTCCTCGGGGCCGCTCCTGGTCAGCCGGTGGTGCAGACAGCGCACGACACTGGCCAGATCGTTCAGGGCGAGCGTGTGGTGGAGGTACGGCACGCTGTGCTCCGCCGCGCCCGGCGGCAGCTCCCCGCGGTTGTACAACGACCGCAGGAACAGATGCGTGTGGGTCCACCGATCGGCCGCCTCCTCCGACGCCGATGCCGACGCCGTCAGGCGGTGCAGCAACAGGGCCCGCAGCCCCTGGTCCGCCACGAACGGCGCGCGGCCCTCGACGAGTTCCCCCGAGGGCCAGGGCCAGGGGCGTTGGTGCCAGTGGGCGGCGGCCAACTCCCTGCTCAGCGCGACGAAACGCGCCTCCGCCTCCAACGGCGTCCGGACGCGCGGCGGGGTCCTGGCGCGCCAGAGCCTGTGGGCCGCCCTGGCATCCAGGGCGGGGGCCAGCAGCGTCAGGTCCTCGCGCGTGTGCGCCTCCGGAAGCAGGCGCAGCAGCAACTCGTCCGCATACGACCCGGCGTCGCCGGTCGTCCCCGGGGCCGGCGAAAGGCCGTGCTCGCCCCTCGCCGCGTCCACCAGATGGCGCACGCATCCGGCCCGCCCCGCGCTGAACCGCGCCACCGGCCACTGGAGGGAGGCGGGCAGGCCGCGCCCGGTGAGCATGGCGCGGATGTTCTTCTGGGACAGGGGCGGCAGGGCCAGCCGCACCGCCCCGCCGTCCGGCCAGCCCTGGCCGAGCAGCGCCAGCGGGCCGGGCCGAGGCTCCCGCCCGTCGTCGAGCTGGGTGGCCACGACGACGGGACGCGTGGTGACCACGTCGTAGTGCGGGAGCAGGAGCCGGAGGAGGGCGCGTCCCGGCTCGGCGTGGACGTTGTCCAGCAGGATCAACGGCCGCTTCGCGCCGTTGCCCAGCCGCTTTCTGGTGTAGTAGGCGTCGATGTCGTCGAGGAAGGCCGCGACCAGGTCCTCCTCGGCGTCGATCCTGGTGTCCTCGTCGCGGAACTGCGCGTGGAAGGCGATCAGGAGCCAGAGGTTGCTGCTGTGGTGGACGCCCCTGCGGCGCATCCGCGCGCCCCACCAGGAGAACGGTGCCTCGTCCAGCCCCGTGGACTCCAGCAGCGGCCTGGCGGTGTCGACGACGAGGCCGGAGATCCCCTCGGGCAGCCCGGTCACGGCTCCCAGATGGGTGACCAGCACGTCGAAGAGGGCGGCGAAACGCCGCCTGCGCTCGCGCCGTGAGGCGTTCGGCTGCATCTGCTCCAGCCACGTGCCCAGGCGCTCCAGTTCCCTGCGGTAGTCGGCGGGCAGCACACCCTCCTCGCCCTCGTCCCCTTCACCGCCCTCCTCGTCCTCCCCCGACGCGTCGGAGCGGAGGGGGCGCCAGGCGGTCGCCATCAACAGGCCGAGCGACAGACGGGGGAACTCGATGCGGTGCATACCGGGGACGTCGGCGCCCAGCCGTGCCGCCAGCAGGAAGAGCAGATGGGTCACCAGGGAACCGGTGCTGCCGACATGCGCTCTGACGTCGGCGAGCCCAGGCTGACCGAAGCCCGGATGGGCCAGGTCCACCGAGGCCGTCGGCGTGCGCCCGGTGTACTGGGCCTCCAGGTCGCGGAGTACGGCACTCTTGCCGCTGAGCCGGCCTCCCAGCAGTTGGACGACCGGACCGGGGACCGGCTTACCGCGCGGCGCCTCGGGATGGTCGTTTCCGAGGACCATGCGGGGCACCAGCAGCCCGGTCAGGGGTGTGAGGCCGTACAGAGGTTCCGATAAACCATCCGGAGAATTCGATCGCGCGTTCACCACTCTCCCCCTCGCCGCGTGCCCCCGAAGGCATCCTAGTGTTTCCCATGTTGTCCGGGTCGGGTCCCGGAGAAGTCCTCGGACGTGAAAGGGAATAGCGGGGACCGGTGGGAAATCCGTTGCGAAAGGTGCGGGTGAGGCGCCGTCGCTACGGTGGAATGCGGCCCGGGGTCGTGCGGTCGCGGTCGCATCGCCTCTGCTCGCCGCGGGCCCGGCCGTCGAGCGGCCCCGCGAAGATCGCGAGGGGCGCGCGCGGACGTGTCATCCGGCCGCGGCACCGTTCCGGCGGACCAGAACACCCACCGCCCGCGTCGCGGCAGACCGAGGCGGCGGGCCCCGCCGTTGAGCGCGAGACCGGCACGCGACGCGACTCCGCCGAAGGATGCCGCCAGCCGCGACAGACACTGGCGCGGTCTCGCGATCCGCCACGACGAGAACCGCGACCGCATCTCCTCGCCCTTTCCTCGCCGCACTTCCCCTCGCGGTCATGTTCATCCGGTCCGCGTGGGGAGTCCCGCGAAGATCCAAACGAGACGGCCTAGTCCAGGAGAGGAGGCGGAAAGTCCGCGCAGCCGCTGTAATCGGCTGTGGTGGAGAGGGGCGTGTCGGAGGGGTAGAGGGTGGCCTCGACGGAGTAGGTCAGAAAACAGTCGTCGGTCGGATAGGCGTACTCAAGGGCGATGAATGCGCTCGGTCCGGCCAGGTCGTCGGAGATCCGGACGTCCTGGAAGGCGCCGTCCACATACCAGTCCACGACGACCCAGGAGTCCGCGTCGACGCCGTCCACCCCGATCTCGGCGTATCCCACCTCGCAGGCGCAGGAGTCGTCGTAGAGCGTGACGAAACTGAGGATCTCGATGCTGGCCGAGGTGTTGTCCGGGGCGTCGTGCGTGTCCCCGGTGGGAGGCGGCTCCTCGACCGCCTCCTCCGTGGTGGGGTCGGGTTCGGGCTCCGGTTCCGGCTCCGGTTCGGGCAGGGTGGGCTCGTCCGCGGCGGAGGGTTCCGGGTCCGGCGTCCGGGGCGTGCGCGAGGAGGACGTCCGCTGGTCGCCAGGCGCGGCGTCGTCGGCGTGCTCGTCGTCGGAGCCGCCGCCGCTGGAGAGGACAGCGATCAGGACGACGGCCAGCGCCGCGGCGGCCACGGTGCCCACGGCCGCGAGGGTGGCTCGGCGGGCGCCGTTGCCGGGGCCGCCCGGCCGGGGGGCCGGCCGGTGCGGCGGGGCGGTGGTGAGCGGCCCGGGGACCGGCGCGGACATGATCCGCGGCGGAACGAGCGGCGGCAGAGCGGGTGCCGGCGTGGCCGGCGGGCCCGGGGTGACCAGGTGGGTGGGGAGCCAGCCGTCGCCGGGGAGGTGGTCCGCCAGGCCCATCGTCCCGGCCAGCTCCCGGCAGGACTCGACGAGGGAGGCCGGGTCCGGGCGGTCGTCGGCGTCCTTGGCCAGGCAGGCGCCGAGCAGGTCGCGCAACTCGGGCGGGCAGCCGGCCAGATCGGGTTCCTCGTTGATGATCCGGTAGAGGAGCGCGGGGGTGGCACCCTCGCCGAACGGGTGGCTGCCGGCGGCGGCGAACGCGGCGGTCAGGCCCAGCGCGAACACGTCCACCGCAGCCGTCACCGAGCCGTGGCCCACGATCTGTTCCGGCGCCATGAACGCCGGGGTGCCGACGCGGGACTCGGCGCTGGTCAGCGAGGTGGCGTCGGCGGCCCGCGCGATGCCGAAGTCGATGACGGCCGGCCCGTCGGCGGCCAGCAGCACATTGCCCGGCTTGAGGTCGCGGTGGACGACCTCGGCCGCGTGGATGGTCGCCAACGCGTCGGCGACCGCGGCGATCAGCTGGACCACCGCGTCCGGCGGCAGCGGACCGTGCGAGGCCACAGCCGCCAGCAACGAGGGGCCCGGCACGTACTCCGTGGCCAGCCAGGGCACGGCGGCGTCGGTGTCGCTGGCGACGAGCGGGACCAGGAACCGGCCGTGCACCCGCCGGGCCGCCTTGACCTCGTGCTCGAACCGCCGCCGGAAGAGCGGGTCCTCGGCGAGCTGGGTGTGCACCAGCTTGAGCGCGACCGGGCGGCCGTCCGGGGCGGTGGAGAGGTAGACGGTGCCCATGCCGCCGGTACCGAGGCGGCCGTGGAGGACGTGGCCGGCGACCTCGCGCGGGTCCTGCGGCTGGAGCGGCCGGACCTGGTCGTCGGGCGTCGGACCGGACGTTGGGTCGGGCGTCGGACCGGCCCCTGGTTCCGTCACGCGGGTGTCCCCCTCACTGCGTGGTCGGCGGTGGGCGCCACCGGGTGGGGGTCATCGTAGGCGACAGCGTGCGTCCACGGACGTGGACGGAAGTCCCGGTGGCGCCAGCGGACCGATGGCGCCAGCGGACCGAGGTGATGCCTCGTCACAGGGGCAGGGTGAAGCGGCGGCAGACGTGGACGCGTGAGAACTCCGCCCTCAACCGCTCTTCCTCTTCGAGGTCGGCGTGCAGAAAGGCGGCCATCGGCCTCAGCCCCGGGAGCCGGCTTCGCACGGCTCGGTCCGCCTCGCCGGGCTCGGTGTAGTGGTGCGCGTAGACGTGCAGGTAGTGGCTGCTCTCGGTGAAGCCCATGGCTCGATACCAGCGCAGGGTGTCGGGGTGGTCCCGCGTCCAGGCGTCGAGCGCGTTCAGGCCCAGGGCGCGGGCGCGGGCCCGGGCCTCCGCGAGGAGGGCCCGGCCGTGTCCTCGGTGCTGGTGGTCGGGGTGGACGGCGACCGTGTCGATGGTGGCCAGGCCGTCGTCGACGGTGACGTCCATGGCGCCGAGCACGGCCCCGGAATCGTCCGTGGCGACCAGCTCGAAGCCTGGCGGGGGAATCTGGGGCTTCGTCTGATCAACGTCGTCGAAGTAGGGGGTGTCGAGGAAGGAGAGCACCCGGCAGCGGAGCCATGAGGTCTCGTCCGCGGGGGTGTAGTCACGGATGACACGGGTCACGTTCGTGGTCCTCGTTCGTCGTGGTGTGCAACGGCGCGTGGTCACGAGTCGGCCGGGTCATGGTCGCCAGCGTAGGCGCGAACTCGCGGGCTCACACGTGGGTTTCGCCGCGTTCGCCACAGCAGAGGGAGCGTCGAGTCGGTGGCCCGCCGGCACCGTTGGGAGGGCCATGAGCCGGACCAGCGTGTTTGCCGGTTGCGCACGGCGGCGGTGAAAACGCACCGAGGAACGGGGCATCCCGGTGCACGTCCGGGGCCTCCGCGTCCGTCGAGTCGCCAGCCGCCTCTGCGGGCGGGTGTGCGGACCCCCGAGGTTCCGCACGTCTCGGAAGCGCTGCTGGCGCTGCGGCGCCAGTGGGCCCAGCGCGACGGCGAGTTCTTCCGGCGGTGGGGCTCCATGGTGGCCGCGTTGCACACTTCGACGGTGAGTGATCGGTTCGGCGGGGAGAGGCACGGCTGGCGCGACCGGACGTGTCTGCTCTTCCCGCGCGAACTGCTCAGCACGCTCGCCCACGACGATGACGTCCGGGGCCTCCGCGGCCGTCCGGGAGGCCATCCACCCCTACTGGACCCCCTACTGGCGGGGGCGTCCTGATGAGGGAACGCCTGCGGAATCCTGTCGGGGAACTCCGGCATCACGATGCCGCCGTCCCAGGTTCCTCATGCCCGACGAGCTGCCCGCCGTGCACGAGGTGGCGGGCCGCCGTGCAGTGCCAACGTGGGCTCGATCCGCTCGACGTACTCCGCGTTTTCCCGGCCGGCCTCGGCGTCCTTCAGGTAAGCGATCGCCTACGCGCGAGGCGCCGTCATGCCGGCACCTTGTCCAGGAAGCCGTGCACGTCCTGGATCCGGCCCGACTCGTCCAGCACCAGCACGTCGAATCCGATCACCAGCGGCTCGGCTCCCTCCGGGCCCAGGCCCCAGCGGAAACGCACCAGGCGATGGTGGGCGTCGGCCTCACCGACCTCGGTGAACACGAATCCGGGAAACCGCGCCCGGACGCCGTCGACGACCGCCGTGATCCCCTCGTGGCCAGAGACCTCCGCCAGCGGATCGGTGTAGGTCGCCTGGGGCGACCAGTGCTTGGAGAGCAACGTCGCCCGCTCGTCGCCGGTCGCGTTCCAGGTGGCCAGGTACTGCTGAACGACAGCCTTCGTCATCGTTTTCTCCCGTTCATCTCGCTCGGATGCCAGCATCCTGGCCCGGGCCCGGTCGGCAGATCCATGACTTCACAGGTCATGGCCACCCGGATACGGACCCTTAGACTCGTGGGCATGAGCGTCGCGGTCGAAGTCCTGCCGGTCGGCACGCTGTTGCGGACCTGGCGAGAACGACGCCGGTTCAGCCAGCAGGAGCTGTCCAACCGGTCGCGGGTCTCCACCCGGCACCTGAGCCGGGTGGAGACCGGCAAGGCGCACCCGACGCCAGAGATGCTCATGCGTCTCTCCGACAACCTGGATGTGCCGCTGCGGGATCGCAACCGGCTCCTGTTGGCCGCCGGCTACGCACCGCGCTACCAGGATCGCGCATGGGACGACGCGTCGATCGCGGTGGTGATGGACGGTCTGCGCCGGCTCCTCGACGCCCATCTGCCGTACCCCGCACTCCTGTTGGACGATCACTGGGACATCGTCGACGCCAACGCCGCCGTTGATCAGCTGCTGACCGGTTGTGCGCCGGAGTTGCTGGAGCCGCCGATCAACGTGGTCCGGGTCTGCCTCCATCCGGACGGGCTGGCCCGCAGGATCGGCAACCTCGCGGAGTGGGGCAGCCATCTGCGGCAGCAGGTGGGTCACCGTGCCGAGCGCACCCATGATCAGCGCCACCACGAGCTTGCCACGGAAATCGCCGGATACCTCGGCGAACCCGATGTCTCGACTCCCCTCTCGGGGCCGGTGGTCACTCTCGAAATCGATGTCGACGGCGACCCGCTCCGTTTCTTCAGCACCTCCGCCACCCTCAGCACCGCCTCCGATGCCGCCTTGGAGGGGCTGCATCTGGAGACGTTCCTGCCGGCCGACCACGAGACCCGACGCCGGTTCGACCAGCGGTAGACCTCGCGGAGTCGGCGCGCGTTCGGGTCCGCGTCCGCGCGTCACGAAAGCAGGTCCGTTTCGCAGGGGTTCGCTCGTGCGACACGGCGAAGGACGCCGGTGACGTGGCGGAAAGAGTCGAGGCTGGTGAGCGACGACTACGAGCGCGTGGAGGCGCTCGCCTGCTCGATGCTGGGGAGGGCTCGACCCCACGCGCATAGCGCGGGCCCGTTCGCGGGCAGGATGGGCGCCATGGTGGAGATCAACTTCCTGACCGAGTCCGACCGTACCCGCTGGGAAGATCTGGCCCGCGGGAAAGACGCCTACTTCGATGTCGAACGCGGCGACGAGAGCTACGAACGGACCTGGCGACGGCTGCTCGACGACGAGCGGATACGCGGGATCGCCGCCCGACTGGACGGCAGGATCATCGGCATCGCGCACTACCTGTTCCATGCCAGCGTCTGGTACTCCGGGAAGTGCTATCTGGCGGACCTGTTCGTGGACGCGGAAGTCAGGAGGCAGGGCGTCGCGACGGCGATGATCGACTGGGTGGCCCGGGATGCCAAGGAGCACGGCACCCCCAGCCTTTACTGGAACACGCTGGAAGACGCCCCGGCCCGCGCGCTCTACGACAAGGTGGGCACGTTCCACGAGGGGTTCATCCTCTACACCTACCGGCGCGGCACCAACCAGTCTCCACCCAGCCCTGAGGGCCTCCCCGCGCTCCGACGGTGACGACAACCCGACCGGACAAACCCGAAACTCCCCGGATACTCCCCAGCGCCGTTCACGCGCCCCCGCGCCCGAAGACGCCCCGAACGCCCGCCGTGGATCGCGAGGTCGCGGCGGCGTATAGCCTTGCGACATGCTCCCCGAAGTCCTCGCCACCCGCTATGTCACCCCGCTGCGGGAGGGCGGATCGCTGCCAGGCATCGTCGAGGCGGACGATCTGGGTACCTATGTCATGAAGTTCACCGGTGCCGGTCAGGGCCCCAAGTCGCTGGTGGCGGAGGTGGTCTGCGGCGGGCTGGCGCGGCGGCTCGGGTTGCGGGTGCCGGAGTTGGCCGTGATCGGGCTCGACCCGGTGATCGGCCTGGCCGAGCCCGACCAGGAGGTGCAGGAGCTGCTGAAGGCCAGCGCCGGGCCCAACCTGGGGATGGACTACCTGCCGGGCTCGATCGGTTTCGACCCGTTGGCCTACCGCGTGGACCCGGTCGAGGCGGGCCGGGTGGTGTGGTTCGACGCGCTGGTCAACAACGTGGACCGCTCCTGGCGCAACCCGAACCTGCTGGTCTGGCACGGCGACCTGTGGCTGATCGACCATGGCGCCGCGCTGATCTGGCACCACAACTGGCCGTCGGCCGCCGCCTCCGCCGCCCGTTCCTTCGCCGCCGCCGACCACGCGCTGGCGCCGTTCGCGCCCGATGTGGCGGCTGCCGACGCGGAGTTGGCGCCGCTGGTGACGGCCGAGCTGCTCGACGAGGTGCTGGCGGAGGTGCCCGACGCCTGGTTGGGGCCCGAGCCCGGCCTGGAGGAGCCCGCCGCGCTGCGGGCCGCCTACCGCGAGACGTTGCTGGGTCGCGCGTCCACCGTCGGCGCGCGCGTCGAGTTGGGTGCCAGGACCGAACGTCGGGGCTCCGGCGCCCCCGGCTGGCTCACCGGCCGGCCCGAGACCACCCGAGGAGCCACCCGATGACGCGGGCCCCCGAGGCGCCGGCGCGCGCCGTCTTCGAGTACGCGCTGCTGCGCGTGGTGCCCCGCGTCGAGCGCGGCGAGGCGATCAACGCGGGCGTGCTGCTCTACTCGCGCCCCCGTTCCTTCCTGGCCGCCCGCACCCATCTGGACACCGCGCGGCTGCTGGCGCTGGACCCGACGGCGGACGTCGAGGGCGTGCGGGCCGCGCTGCACGCCGTGGAACGGGTGTGCGACGGGGGGCCGGGCGCGGGCGCCGCGGCGGGTGACGAGGCCGGGCGCAGGTTCCGCTGGCTGATCGCACCGCGCAGCACGGTCGTCCAACCCGGGCCGGTTCACACCGGTTTGACCGCCGACCCCGAGGGCGAGCTGGAGCGCCTTCTGGCGGTTCTCGTGCGCTGAGGGCGGTGAGGTGGGGGCGGCGGGGTTCCGCGCTGTCAGTCCCGGATGGTAGTTACTACACGGTAGTAGCTTCCCGTGTCCGAAGGGGACGCGTCACTCGACGGCGAGGAGATGCAGAGCAATGACCACCACCGAGCAGCGCGTGGCGCTGGTGACGGGGGCGGCCCGGGGGATCGGCGCCGCCACCGCCGTCCGGCTGGCAGCCGACGGACACCGGGTCGCCGTGCTGGACCTGACGGAGGAGGCCGGGGCGGAGACCGTCGCCGCCGTCGAGGCGGCCGGGGGCAGCGCCCTGGCGGTCGGCTGCGACGTCTCGGACGCGGACGCGGTGCGCTCCGCCGTCGACCGGGTCGCCGAGCGGCTCGGCCCCCCGCGGATCCTGGTGAACAACGCGGGTGTCCTGCGGGACAACCTGCTGTTCAAGATGAGCGAGGCCGACTGGGACACCGTGCTCGGCGTGCATCTGCGCGGCGCGTTCCTCGTCTCCCGGGCCTGTCAGCAGCACATGGTCGACGGCGGGTTCGGCCGGATCGTCAACCTCTCGTCCAGTTCGGCGCTGGGCAACAGGGGGCAGGCCAACTACGCGGCGGCCAAGGCCGGGCTCCAGGGCTTCACCAAGACGCTCGCCATCGAGCTGGGCAAGTTCGGCGTCACGGTCAACGCGGTGGCGCCCGGCTTCATCGCCACCGACATGACGGCCGCCACCGCCGACCGGGTCGGCGTCCCTTTCGAGGACTTCCAGCAGGCCGCGGCGGACCGCATCCCGGTGCGCCGGGTCGGGCGACCGGAGGACATCGCGCACGCCATCTCGTTCTTCACCAGTGACGCCGCCGGTTTCGTCTCCGGTCAGGTGCTCTATGTCGCCGGAGGCCCCCTTGACTGACCACGAGCCGAACGACGAGCGGCACGGACCGGGCACCGACCGCGCGGAGGCGCCCGTCGCCCTGGTCAGCGGCGGCACGCGGGGCATCGGGTTCGGTGTCGCCCGGGCGTTGATCGCCCGGGGGGACCGGGTCTGCGTCACCGGGCGGGACCGGGAGCGGCTGGCGGAGGCGGTCGCCGAGCTGGGCCCGCGGGCGATGGGCGTCGCGGGCAAGGCGCATGACCCCGCCCACCAGAAGGAGGCGATCGAGCAAGTCCTCGAATCCTGGGGCCGGATCGACCACCTGGTCAACAACGCGGGCAGCAACCCGGCGTTCTGCCAGCTCACCGACGTCGAGCCGGCGCTGCTGGCGAAGATATTCGAGATCAACGTGCTCTCCGCCTTCGGCTTCGCCCGCGGCGTCTGGGAGGCGTGGCAGCGCGAGCACGGCGGCACGATCGTCAACGTCTCCTCGATCGCCGGGCTCGGCGCCACCCCGCTGATCGGCGGTTACGGCATGACCAAGGCCGCGATGATCAACATGACGCAGCAGCTCGCGCAGGAGATGGCCCCCCAGGTCCGGGTCAACGTGGTGGCGCCGGCCGTCGTCAAGACCCGGTTCGCCAGCCCGCTCTACGAGGGCAACGAGGAGGCGGTCTCCTCCGTCTACCCGCTGAAGCGGCTGGGCGTGCCCGAGGACGTGGCCGCCGCCGTCGCGTTCCTCACCTCGGCGGGGGCGGGCTGGATCACGGGGGAGACCCTGGTGCTCGACGGGGGCGTCCGGCTCAACGCCAACCTGGGCTGAGCCGGCGACACGCGGTACCGGCCGGGACTGTCAGTGCCGGCCGGTACGTTGTGGGACACACCGCGCCGCACCGGCGGCGCGGTCAACTCACCGCGTGATCTCGGAGGTTGACGGACGTGATCGACAAGCTGCCCGACTCCTGGCAGAAGGTGCTGGGCGAGGAGCTGGACCAGCCCTACTTCAAGGAGCTGACCGCGTTCGTCGAGGAGCAGCGGGCCGCGGGGCCCGTCTTCCCGCCGGAGGACGAGGTCTTCGCGGCGCTGGACGCGACACCCTTCGAGGACGTCAAGGTTCTCGTCCTCGGCCAGGACCCGTACCACGGCGCGGGGCAGGGCCACGGCCTGTGCTTCTCCGTCCGGCCCGGCGTCCGCGTCCCGCCCTCCCTGCGGAACATCTACAAGGAGATGCACGCCGAGCTGGGCCTGCCCATCCCGGACAACGGCTATCTGATGCCCTGGGCGCGGCAGGGCGTGCTGCTGCTGAACGCGGTGCTCACCGTCCGCGCCGGCGAGGCCAACTCGCACAAGGGACAGGGGTGGGAGCGGTTCACGGACGCGGTGATCCGCGCCGTCTCCGACCGGCCCGACCCGGCGGTCTTCGTGCTGTGGGGCGCCTACGCCCGCAAGAAGCTGCCGCTGATCGACACCGAGCGGCACGTCGTGGTCGAGGGCGCCCACCCTTCGCCGCTGTCGGCGAAGAAGTTCTTCGGCTCCCGCCCGTTCACCCGGATCAACGAGGCGATCGCCGCCCAGGGCCACTCCCCGGTGGACTGGCGGATCCCCGACCTCGCGCCCGGCCTGCCGGGCTGACCCGGCCGCGGGCCGTCCCGTCCGCGGGCCAGCGGAACGGGGCGGTCCGACGGGGTGTTCGAGGTCCGTGCGGGCACGCGTATGCTGCCGATCCCGTGTCCACCGCCCGGGCGCGGGCCACCGCACACCTACACCGAGGAGCATTGCCGTGAAGGTCGGCGTGATCGGGCTCGGGGACATCGCCCACAAGGCATATTTGCCGGTACTCAGCACGCGCCCCGGGATCAGCCTCCACCTGCACACCCGTTCGGCCGACACCCTGGAGCGGGTCGGCGCGGCCCACCGGCTTCCTCCCGACGCGCTCCACCGCGAGCTGGGCTCGCTGCTGTCCGCCGGCCTCGACGCGGCCTTCGTCCACACGCCCACCGCCACCCATCCCGAGATCGTCACCCGGCTGCTCACCGCGGGGATAGCCACCTATGTCGACAAACCGCTGGCCGACGAGGCGTCGGAGGCCAGGCGGCTGGTCGAGCTCGCCGACACCCTCGGCGTCTCCCTCGCCGTCGGCTTCAACCGCCGTTTCGCGCCCGCCTACGCCCAGTGCCTGGAGGGCCCACGTGACCTGATCGTCCTCCAGAAGCACCGCAGGGGGCTGCCCGAGGACCCCCGCCGGATGGTTTTCGACGACTTCATCCACGTGGTCGACACCCTGCGTTTCCTCGCCCCCGCCACCGTCGACCAGGTGCGGGTGAGCGCACGGGTCGTCGAGGGGCTGCTGCACCACGTCGTGCTGCACCTGTCGGGGGACGGCTTCTCCGCCGTCGGCACGATGAACCATCTCTCCGGATCGTCCGAGGAGGTGCTGGAGGTCTCGGGACAGGACACCAAGCGCGAGGTCCGCAACCTCGCCGAGGTCATCGACCACCGGGGCCAGCCCAGCGTCCGCCGCCGGGGCGACTGGGTCCCGGTGGCCAGGCAGCGCGGCATCGAGCAGGCCGTGCACGCGTTCCTCGACGCGGTGCGCACCGGCCACACGCTGGACGCGCAGGACGCGCTGCGCACCCACGAGCTGTGCGAGCGGGTGGTGCGGGCGGCGCGGGGGGAGGACTGAGCCCCGGCGGGGGCGTGCGCACCTCGCCGGGGGCCGCCGCGCCCCCGCGCCCGCCTACCAGCCGGCGGCCTGCTCGCCGGTCGTCACCTCGGCCGGGGTCTCGAAGTCCTCACCCGCGTGCGGCTCCACCACGCCGAACCAGATCAGGACCAGCAGCACCAGCCCCACCCCGATCCGGTACCAGACGAACGGCATGAAGCTGCGGGTGGTGATCCACCTCATGAACCACGCGATGATCGCGTAGCCCACGAGGAACGCGATCAGCGTCGCCAGGATCGTCGGCCCCCACGAGACATGGGTGTCCTCGCCGCCGATCTTCGTCAGCTCGTACCCGCCCGACGCCAGCACCGCGGGGATGGCCAGCAGGAACGAGTAGCGGGCAGCCGCCTCCCTGCGGTACCCGAGGAAGAGACCGCCGGTGATGGTGGCGCCCGAGCGGGAGACCCCCGGCACCAGCGCCATGGCCTGCGCGAAGCCGAAGAGCAGACCGTCCCTGACGGTCAACTGCTCCAGGTCCTTGCGCTGTCTGACGGCCCGGTGCCGCCCGCCGACGCTGTCACGGGAGGCCATCCGGTCGGCGACGCCGAGGATGATGCCGAGCACGATCAGGTTGACCGCGATCAGCCGCAGGTCGCGGAACGGCCCCTCGATCGCCTCCTGGAGCGTCAGCCCCAGCACCCCGATCGGGAGGGAGCCGATGATCACCAGCCAGCCCATCCGCGCGTCCGGGTCGGCCCGCGCCGAACGGTCGGTCAGCGAGCGGAGCCAGGCCCGTGTCACCCGCGCGATGTCCTTGCGGAAGTAGATCAGCACCGCCACTTCGGTGCCGATCTGGCAGACGGCGGTGAACGCGGCACCCGGGTCCTCGAAACCGCCCGCCACGGCGGCCAGTCGCAGGTGCGCGCTGGAGGAGACGGGCAGAAACTCCGTCAGCCCCTGGACCAGCCCGAGAATGATTGATTCGAACCACGACATGAACGGTGCGCGTATCCCAGGAAGAGGCCGACGCGGGAGGTCGACGAGGCGACGGGGGGAAAGGGGTGGCCGACGAGCGGCGTGAGGCTTGGTCGACGGTGGGTGGTCAACGATGCGAGCGAGGTCACTCTAGGCGAGCGTCGCAACAATCGGTGAACACCGCGTGTCCCACGTCTGGCGTACCAGAGAAGCGTTCCCACCCTCGGTCCGGCACCCGACACCCTACGGTCGGTGTTCCCCCGCGCGGGCCCGCCGCGCCGTGGCGCGCGCCGGCGCGAGACCGCCCCCGGCGTGCGCCGCCCGGGCGTGCCGGGGGCAGAATGCCGGGGTGGAAACGCCCCCGCCGCCCCCCGAGGCGCTCCCCGTGGTGCGGCCCGTCGACCTCGGCACCGCACGGCTGCTGCCGGACGTGGACCGGCCGGCGGCCTGGCTGCTGACCGTGGACGACGCCCCGCAGTCCTATGTGGACCTGCGGGACCCCGGCCATCTGGAGTTCGAGTACCTCCGCCGGCTCGGGCACGTCGTCGACGCCGCCGCCCCCGCCGGCGCGCCGCTGCGCGTGCTGCACCTGGGCGGCGGGGCGCTGACCCTGCCTCGCTACGTGGCCGCCACGCGCCCCGGCTCGGCGCAGCGCGCCGTCGAGGGCGACGCGCGGCTGGCCGCGCTGGTCGCCGAACGCCTGCCGCCGCCGCCCGACTCCGGCATCGCCCTCACCGTGGCCGACGCCCGCGCCGCCGTCGAGGCCGCGCCGCCGGGCGACGTCGACCTGCTGGTCGCCGACGTCTTCGGCGGCTCCCGGGTGCCCGCGCAGGTCACCACGCTCGGTTACGCCGCCGCGGCGGCCCGCGCCCTGCGCCCCGGCGGCCTCTACGCCGCCAACCTGGCCGACGCCGCGCCCTTTGCGTTTCTCCGTTCCCAACTGGCCACGCTGGGCGCGCACTTCGACGAGCTGTGTGTGCTGGCCGAGCCCGCCGTGCTGCGCGGGCGCCGGTTCGGCAACGTGGTCGTCGTCGCCTCCGACGCCCCGCTTCCCCTCGACGCCCTGGCCCGCCGGGCCGCCGCCGACCCGTTCCCCGCCCGGCTGGTCGCCGAAGGCGAGCTGACCCGACTGGTCGGCGACGCGCGCCCGGTGGACGAGGCGTCCGCGGCGCCCTCCCCGACACCGCCGGCCGGCGCCTTCCGCGTCGGCTGACGCCGCACGGCGCCGCCGCGCTCACCCCCCGGCGCGGAGGCCGCCGAGCCGCCCGCGCCGAGGGGCAACGTCGTCGACTACCGCCGAGCCGGAACGGAACGGGACGGGCGGGTCGTCCGTGCGACGACTCCGCCCGTCCCGTGGGGAAGGCCCTGCGCGATCAGCTCTGTTCGGCGGGCACCGGGTAGGGACGCAGGCTGCTGATGATCTGCTCGATCGTCTCGTCGGGCAGCTCGTCCTCGACGTTGGAGTCCGCGAGCAGCGTCCAGGTCGCCATGTCGTTGTTGAGGTCGAGGTAGGAGATGGTGGTCACCTTGCCGTCGGAGTGGCCGCAGACGTCCTCCTCGTCCTCCGGCACGTCGGTGATGGTGGCGCGCACGATGTGGCCGGAGATCCCGTGGTCGTTCTCGAACTCCTCGGGCTCGGTCGACTCGAAGGTGCCCTGCTGCTCCTGGTCGTAGCCGCCCAGCGCCCAGTTCCGCGCCTCGATCTCGGCGGCCTCGGCCGTGCTGGTCGCGCCCTGGGCGCCCTTGGTGCCGGCCATGGCCCGGCTCCTGTTGCCGTCGGCCTCGGGGCAGTAGTCGCTCCTGTAGAGCGCCACACCGAACATCGCGGCGATCACGTCGCCCTCCTCGGCCTCCTCGCGGTTGTCCTGGAACGCGATGGACGTGCTCTCGGGGCTGACCTCCCAGTCGTCCGGTGGAACGTCGAACGCGAGGTGCCGGTTCTCCAGCGTCTGCACCTGCCAGTCGGGTTCGACGACCGGATCGGGCCGTTGGAGCACGCCGCGCCGCGGGTCGTCCGGGTCGGCCGGCCGCTCCTCGGTCTCCTCCTCGTCTCCGCCGCCGTCCTCCGACTCGCCGTCGGCGTCCCGGTTCTCGCCCGCCTCGGTCGAGTCGTCGTCCCCGCCCATCAGCACCACGCCGGTCACGGCCGCGCCGGCGACCACGGCGACGGCGACGATGACACCGATCGCGATCCGCAACTTCCGCTTGTCCCCGTCGTCTCCCGACGGCGGGGCCGGGGGCGGCGGCAACGTGGGCGGCCCCTGCTGCTGCCAACCCCCTGGCGCGCCGCCCTGCGGCGGGGGCGGCGGCGCGCCCTGCGGGGCGCCCGGATATCCGTATCCTCCCGGCTGCGCCCCGGGCTGGGGCCCCGGTCCCTGCTGCTGCCAGCCCCCACCGGCTGTCGGCTGCTGATACGGGTTGGGCTGCTGGTACCCCGGCTGCTGGTAGGGGTTGGACCACTCCCTGCCCGGCTCGGCCCCCGGCTGCTGTTCTCCTGGCCTCATGAGGCGCAACCCTAATGGGCGAGCGTGCCAGGACCGTGACTTCGTCACCGTATTGCGACGGACCTGCGACGAAAGGCCCCCGGGGCGGGGCGTGTCGGGGCGTCGGCTCCGCGTCGGGGAGGGAGGACAGGGTCGTTACCCGCTGGTAACGTAAGGGTATGACTGACCCGATGAACGTCGGCGAGCAGCTCGCCGCGACCGTGCCCATGGTCCGCACCCTCCAGTTGGAGTTCGTGCGGACCGATCCGGAGTGCGCCGTGCTGCGCCTGCCGGACCAGCCGGCCTTCCACAACCACGTGGGCGGGCCGCACGCCGGCGCGATGTTCACCCTGGGGGAGTCCGCGAGCGGCGCGATCGCGCTGGCCGCGTTCGGGGACCAGCTGACCCGCGCGCTGCCGCTGCCGGTGCGGGCGGAGACGGCCTACCGCAAGGTCGCCACCGGCGAGATCACGGCGACCGCGACGTTGGGGCGCCCGGTCGCCGACGTGGTGGCCGAGCTGGACGCGGGGCAGCGGCCGGAGTTCCCCGTCGAGGTGGAGATCACCCGCCCCGACGGCGAGGTCGCCGGCACGATGACGGTCGTCTGGACGCTGAAGCCGCACCGCGCCTGACCCCGCCCCGGTCCCGCCGCGGCCGGCGACGGCCCCGCCGGTCCGCGCGGGGCGGGCGGCCCCGCCCCCGGCGAGGGCTCAGCTGACCGCCAGCAGCAGCGTTCCCGCCAGGGCCAGTCCCGCCCCGGCCGCCTGCGCCGCGAGCAGCCGTTCGCGCAGCACCCCGCGCGCGGCCAGCGCCGTCACCACCGGGTAGAGCGAGGCCAGCACGACCGCGACCGTCACCGGTCCGATCCGCGCCGCCAGCGCGTACGTGCCGTTGGCCGCCACGTCCGCCAGGCCGACGAAGGCCAGCGAGGGCAGCGCCGCCACCAGCAGCTCCCGGCCGCCCTCGGGCAGCACGGGCGCCCCGCGCCTGGCCGCCGCCCAGAGCGCGGCGCCGCCGGTCAGCACGTTGCACAGCCGCTGCACGAAGAGTGCCAGGAACAGACCGGTGACCGTCGTGGACGCCTCGGCGATCAACGCCAGCACCGCGCCGAGCCCGAGCGCCGCGCCGGCCGTGTAGAGCAGCGTCCGCCTCGGCACGCCGCCCCCGCCGCCGAGCGTCAGGCCACCGGCCAGCAGCACCCCGACCAGTGCGACGGCCATCCCGGTGTACTGCGCGGGACCGGGGCGCTCGCCGAGGACCAGCGCCAGGCCCACCGGCACCGCCAGCGCGGTGGCGGTCAGCGGCGAGACCACGCCCATCGGGCCGAGCGCCAGCGCCCGGTAGAAGAGAAGCATCGCCAACGGGCCGATCACCCCGGCCGCCACCGCGCACCACAGCCGTTCGCCGGCCTCGCTCCACGCCCCGGTGGCCACCACGACCGCGCCCAGCACCACGGTGGCGAGCGTCTGCGAGGCCACCACCACGGTCAACGCGGGCAGCCTGCGGGTGAGCAGCCCGCCGCCGAAGTCGGCGAGTCCCCAGAGCAGGCTGGTGACCAGGGCAAGGGCGACCATCGTTACCTCGCAAGTACAGTGTCCGGGCGCCACGGCGCCGCCGTCCCCGAACCGCCCCCGGGCGGGGCGGAACGGTCGGGAGGCGGGCGGCCGTGGCAGGGGTGAGAGGCGGCGCGGTGGGCCGAAAAGTCCGGGATACTCGACGCGCGCGTCTAAAATAGTACACCTGTGGCGTGCGCGGGGCGTCATCCCGTCGCGCCCCCGCGCCCTTGCCTCCTCGATTCCTCCGACCCGCGGGAGCGTTCCTTCGGTGACCGACCTCGACCAGCTGACCCAGTCCCTCGCGGAGAACCTGCGCCGGCTGCGCGCCGAGCGCGGGCTGACCCTGGAGGCGCTGGCCGCCAGGGCCGGGATCAGCCGCAGCATGTTGATCCAGATCGAGCAGGCCAGGACCAACCCCAGCGTCGGCACCGTGGTCAAGGTCGGCGACGCGCTCGGCGTCAGCGTCACGACCCTGCTGGACGCGCGGGCGCGGCCCAGCGTGCGCCTCTTCCCGCCGGACCGGGCGGTGCGGCTGTGGCACACCGAGGCCGGCAGCCACTCCACGCTGCTGGCCGGCACCGAGGCGCCCGGCCCGCTGGAGCTGTGGCACTACCGGCTGGAGCCGGGGGAAGGGCATGTGGCCGACGCGCACCCGGCGGGCACCACCGAGCTGATCCATGTGACGGCGGGGGAGTTGACCCTCGACCTCGACGGCGAGGAGTGCCCGGTGCCGGCGGGTACGTCGGCCGTCTTCGCCTCGCACGTGCCGCACGGCTACCACAACCGGGGCGCGGCGCCCGTGGAGTTGATGATGGCGGTGACGGTGCCCGCGCCCAGGTGAGGGGCTGCGGGGCGCGGGGCGCGGCCCTGCTACGGTGCCCGCCATGCGCGCTCCCATCGGTGACTTCGACGAGGCGATCCCGCTGACCGGCGCCCTCGACCTCCTTCCCGCCCCCGTCGCCGAGGCGGCGCGCGGATGGCGCGGAACGGTGCCGGTCGAGCGGCTGCTCTATGTGGACAGCGACCCGGAGAAGGCGGACACCGCCGTCTTCGTCGCGACCTACGGCGAGGACCTCGCCGAGGCGTCGGCGAACTGCGTGGTCGTCGCCGGCCGGCGCGGCGGGGAGACCACCCTGGCCGCCGCCCTCGTCCCCGCCGCCACCCGGCTCGACGTCAACGGCGCGGTCCGCCGCCATCTGGGCGTGCGCAAGGCGTCGTTCGCCCCGCACGAGACCGCGGTGCGCGAGACCGGCATGGAGTACGGCGGCATCACCCCGTTCGGGCTGCCCGCCGGCTGGCCGGTGCTGGTGGACGCGGCCGTGGTCGCCATGGACCACGTGCTGGTCGGCAGCGGCGCCCGGCGGGGCAAGCTGATCGTGCCCGGCGCCGCGC
Organism: Streptomyces sedi; assembly: GCF_006335015.1. Lineage (GTDB taxonomy): Bacteria > Actinomycetota > Actinomycetes > Streptomycetales > Streptomycetaceae > Streptomyces > Streptomyces sedi. The sequence continues at coordinate 105,905 of NZ_VDGT01000016.1, read as the reverse complement.
TCGCTGAGCTGCCGGGCGTCGAGGTGCTGGAGGGGCTCGGGCGTCGACCGGAGTGAACGGGCGCGCGGGGCGTCGCCGACCGCCCGTCGGGGTACCCGGGACCCCGGGACCGGGGCGAGGTTAGGTTAACCTAACCTTCAGTGCGGTGATCCTTCCGCGACCACCGCGCGCCCTCCGCACCGATCAGCCAGGAGTTCGCCCGTGAGCGACCGACCCGCCCGCCAGGGAAGCCAGACCCACCGCGCCCAGGTGGTGCACAAGGAACGCCTCACCCCGCACATGATCCGGGTGGTCTTCGGCGGGGACGGGCTCGCCGGGTTCGCCACGAGCGGGTGCACCGACCACTACGTCAAGCTGGTCTTCCCGCTGCCCGGGGTGAGCTACCCCGAGCCGTTCGACATCGCGGAGATCCGGGCCTCGCTGCCGCGCGCCGACTGGCCGAAGACCCGCACCTACACCGTCGCCGGTTGGGACCCCGAGGCGCTGCGGCTGACGGTCGACTTCGTCCACCACGGCGACCAGGGCCTGGCCGGCCCCTGGGCCGACGCGGCCAGCCCCGGCGACGAGCTGTATCTGCTGGGCCCCGGCGGCGGCTACGCGCCCGAGGCCGAGTCGGACTGGCACCTGCTGGCCGGCGACGAGGCGGCGCTGCCCGCCATCGCCGCCGCGCTCGCCGCGCTGCCCGCCGGGGCCAGGGCGCTGGCCTTCGTCGAGGTCGAGGGGCCGGCGGAGGAGCAGAAGCTCGACTACCCCGAGGGTCCGATCGACCTGCTGTGGCTGCACCGCGAGGGGCGCCCGGTCGGCGAGGCGCTGGTGGAGGCGGTGACCTCGGTGGCGTTCCCGCCGGGCGTTCCGCAGCTCTTCCTGCACGGCGAGGCGCACGCCGTCAAGGCGCTCCGCCACCATCTGCGGCACGAGCGGGGGCTGGGCCGCGAGCGGATGAAGTCCGTCTCCGGCTACTGGCGCCGGGGCGCGGACGAGGACGGCTGGCAGTCGGGCAAGGCCGAGTGGAACAAGCGGGTCGAGGCGGAACAGGAGTCCGACGCCGCCTGACGTCCGTGCGCGCCTCCCTCGGCCCGCCCGTCAGGCGTCGCCGCCCGGCGCCGGGCGGCGGCCCCACTCCATGGTGGACCAGGGCGGCCTCAGGTCCGCCAACTCCGTGATCTGGTGCGGTTTGAGCGTCCTGGCCTCCGGTGCCTCGCGGTGGCGGGCGAAGGCGCGCTCCGCGTAGCGGTGGCCGGTGTCCGCGCCGATCACCAGGTGGGTGCGCTCCGGCCGGCGCGCCGACTCCCACAGCGCCGCGAGATGCGCGGCGCCCGTGGAGAGCCCGGCGAAGACGGCGTGCGCGCGCACCAGCCCCACCGCCCCGGCCACCGCGTGCCGGAAGTCGACCCAGTGCAGCGCGTCGTAGAGCTGGTGGCGCACGTTGCCGAACGGGATCGCGCTGCCGATGCCGGCGATGATCGCCTCCGGGTCCTGGAAGCGTTCGCTGCCGAACGTGACGCTGCCGAACGGCTGCACGCCCACCAGCCGCACGTCCAGGCCGCGTTGCCGCAGCGGAACCACCAGCCCGCCGGTGGACGAGCCGGTGCCGACGGAGCCGACGACCGTCAGCTCCCGCTCCGGCAGCGCGGCGGCCACCAGCTCGGCGAACTCCCGGTAGCCCGCGTAGTGCACCGCGTCGTGGTACTGGCGCATCCAGTGGGTGTCGGGCCGCGCGGCGACCAGCTCGCGGACCCGCTCCACCCGGCGGTTCTGGTCCAGCCGCAGGTCGTCGGAGGGCGGCATCTGGTCGATGGTGGCGCCCAGGATCTCCAACTGCACCCGCGTGGTGAGGTCGACGGTGGTGGAGGCGACGATGTGGCAGCGCAGCCCGTGGCGGTGGCAGGCCATCGCCAGCGCCAGCGCGTAGATCCCGCTGGAGCTGTCGACCAGCGTCTGGCCGGGCCGGATCACCCCGCGCTCCAGCAGGGTCCGCACCGCGCCCAGGGCGGCGTAGACCTTCAGGGTCTCGAAGCGCGCCAGCACGACCCCGGGGCCGAGTCGCACCAGGTCGGGCGCCTTGATCGCGTCGGTGATGTGCGCGTGGACCAACGGGCGGGCCGCGCCCGGCCGTTCGGTCGCCGGCGGCGTCCCGACCGCGGGCGTGACGGGCGGGGTGCTCGCTTCGGGGGACGTGGGCATGGCATCGCCACCTCGGCTCGTGGGGAGTCTCGCGGTCTCGCGGGGTGTCGTGCGGCAACGGGCGGGGGCGGCGCCCGGCACGGGTGCGCGGGCGCCGCCCCCGCGCGGTCACTCGGGCGCCCGGCCGTCCTCGGCGAGCGTCAGTTGGGTCAGCAGCGTCTGGCGGGCCCGCGCCACCCGGGAGCGCACGGTGCCCACCGGGCAGCCGCTGGCCTCGGCGACCTCGGCGTAGGGCATCCCGGCGATCTGGGTGAGCCGGAACGCCCGCGCCCGGTCGGAGGGGAGCCGGGCCAGCAGCTCGTCGAGCACCACCCGTTCCTCGAACCCGGGCACGTGGCCGCGCTGTTCACGTTCCACGGTGGTCAGCCAGTCCGCCGTCGCCGCCAGCGGCGGGCGGGAACGCTCGTAGCGCACCCGGTCCACGGCGGTTCTGCGGGCGATCGACAGCAGCCAGGTGCGGGCCGAGGAGCGGCCCTCGAACGAGGGCAGGGCGCGCAGCGCGCGCAGCAGCGTCTCCTGCACCAGGTCCTCGGCGCCCTGCGGGTCGCCGCTGACCCGGGTCAGATAGCGCAGCAGATCGTCGCGGACGGCGGCGAAGAAGAGCTCGACCGCCCGCCGGTCCCCGCCGCGCGCGGCCAGCGCCCAGCGGGTCACGGTCGTCTCGTCCGCCCGCGCCGGATCGCGGCGCTCGGCCGGCGCCGCGCCGTCGGCGCGGGGTGCGGGCCGCCGGGGGGCGGCGGGGCGCCCCGGGAGGCGCGGCTGCCTCGAAGGGGCTGAGGGCGCGGGGGACTTGGGGGAACGGGGGGCGTGCGGGCCCTCGCGGCGGGACGCCGGGCGTCCGGCCGTCGGGGGCTCGGCGGTGAGAGACACGCCAGGGAATGACGTCACGGTCCTGTCGCCTTTCACGGGATCCGCGTCGCCGGCGCGCGGCGAACGCGGTGAGGAAGGCCGGGACCCACCGAAGGGCAGGACGGGGCTGTGCTCAGACGGGGCGTGCCCGGCCGTGGCGCGCTGCGTTCGACCGGCGGAGCGCCGCCGGGAACGCGGGGCGCGCGGGAGGGCCGCGCGAGCCGAGGGGGCGCGGGCAGGCCAGCGGCGCCAGCGGCCCCTCCCGTGTCGGGCCGAGCCCGGCGGGTGCGGCGGGGCCCGGCGGGCGGGCGGGACGCGGCGGCGGGCCGAGCACCCGGTGGGCGGCCCAGCGCAGCAGGGCGAAGAGGGCACGTTCCCCGCGCCACAGCCACACCGCGCTGACCAGCGCCATCACGACGTGCCCCACCGTCATCGCCCAGGAGCCGTCGAGCAGTCCGTGGCCGGAGTCGACGGCGGGGGCGAGGTGGCCGCCGGGCGCCGCGTGGCCGGCGTGCGGGGCGGGGGACAGCCGCGCCGCGTTGACGGCGTGGCCCAGCGAGAACGCGCCGTGCAGCAGAAGTTGGGTGCCCAGCGTGGCGGCGATGACCGCGACCGGGCCGCGTTCCCGCTCGGTGAACGACCAGACGCCGATCCAGATCCCGGCCCAGACCACGGGCAGCAGCCGCCAGGAGACGCTGTCGCCCGAGGTGGCCGTGTGGCTGGAGATGGCGAGGACCACGCAGAGCGCCGAGAAAACGGCTGCCCTCGTGGCGCGCAACATCCGGCCGGCTTCCATGACATGGCCATGGTGGCATCGAGTGGGGCGGGTGACGATATGCGCGACGAGGATTTCGTTTCCGGAAACACGGAAGCGGAACGCCGGGAACTTCCCGCCCGTTTCTCCCGACCTCTCAGGTGAAACACCGCCGCGCCCACCGGAGCCCGGCCACCCGCACCCGCCCTCACCAGCGGTTCGGCTCGCGTCGGCCACGTGCCTCCGGCTCCGCCCGCGCTCCGCGCGAGGGAAAAGTCCGGGCCGTCATCTGGGCTCAACCGTAAAGGATTTCTGTGCGATTATCCCTGCGGTGGTGGGCGTGCATTCCGTTGACCGTGGGTACGATCCGGCTCGCCACGCCCCGGCCGCCGCCGTCCCGCACCACCGTCCCGCCGCACGCGGGCGCGACGTGCCCGCCCGCCCCCTGGGAAGCGAGGTTCCCCGCCATGCACTGGTACGAGGACGACGACTTCTGGGTGGACTTCGCCGACGTCATGTTCTCCGACCGACGCCGCGCGGAGATCGCCCGACTCGTCGCCGAGTCACCCCTGTTCGACCATCCGCCCGGCACCCGGGTGCTCGACCTGGCCTGCGGGCCCGCCCTCTACGCGGTCCCGCTGGCCCGCGCCGGCTGCCGCGTCACCGGCGTCGACCTCAGCGCCCCCATGCTGGAACGCGCCCGCACCGCCTGCGAGGCCGCCGGCGTCGACGTCCGACTGGTGCGCGGCGACATGCTCACCCATGTCGAGCCGGAGAGCTACGACGAGGCGATCAACGTCTTCACCTCCTTCGGGTACTTCGACGACCGCGAGGACAACCTGACGGTGCTGCGCAACGCCCGTGCCTCGCTGCGCCCCGGCGGGCGGATGCTGGTCGACGTGATGGGCAGGGAGGTCGTCGCCGGCTGGATCGGCCGCCCCCAGGTGGTGGAGCTGCCGGACGCCTACGTGATCCAACGCGACACCGTGCTCGACGAGTGGACCCGCCTGCGCACCGACTGGACCATGGTGCGCGGCGAGCACGCCAGGGAGGTCTCGATCACCTCCTATCTCTACGGCGCGAGCGAGCTGCGCGCACTCTTCGACGAGGCGGGCTTCGTTGATGTCGAGGTCTACGGGGACTTCGACCGTTCCCCCTACGACCAGCGGGCCCGACGCCTGATCGTGCGGGGCACCCGGCCCCCGGGCCCGCCCGCGCGGGCCGTGACGGAAGGAGGGGGCGGCGCATGACCATCGCGGCCCTGGAGGCACTCAGCTTCGGACTGGCCAGGACCGTGCGGGCGGCCCGGGCCGCCGGGCACCGGCTGGCCCTCCTCACCGGCGACCGGGCGATCTACCGCCACGAGCTGGACCAACTCCCGCCCGACGCGCTGGACGTCGTCGACGTCGACACCCACGACCTCGACGCCTCCCGCGCCGCGCTGCGCGCGCTGCCCGACCTGGCGGGGCTGATCAACTCCACCGACGGCTGGAGCGTGCCCGCCGCCGACCTCGCCGCCGAACTCGGCCTGCCTGGGCCGGAACCGTCCGCCGTCCGCCGCCTCCGCGACAAGCTGGCCGTGCGGCGGCTGCTCCACGAACGGGGCCTGGGCCCGGCCGCGATGCCCGTCGACGCGGGGACGACGGCCGAGGAGGTGCGCGCCTCGGTCGGCCTGCCCGCCGTGCTCAAGGACTCCGCCGGCACCTCCTCCCGCAACGTCTGGCTCGCCCGCGACCCCGCCGAGCTGGCCTCGGCCCTGGGGGCGGCAGGGGAGGCGGCGCTGCGCGGCCGGCTCCTCGCCGAGCCGTATCTGACCGGCCCGCTCTACAGCGCCGAGACCGTCAGCTTCGAGGGCCACACCCGGCTGCTGGGCGTCTTCAGCCGCCAGCTGTCACCGCAGCCACTGGTGCGGGAGGAGAGCGCGTCCTTCCCCGTGGCGCTGCCCGCGCCCGAGGCGGCGGCGCTGGAACGCTGGGTCGCCGCGCTGCTGCCCGCCGCCGGCCATCTGTCGGGCTTCGCCCACGTGGAGTTCGTCCTCACCGCCAAGGGGCCGGAGCTGGTCGAGATCAACCGCCGCGTCGGGGGCGCCCTGGTGGGCGAGGCACTCTGCCGGGCGCTCGGCGTGAACATCTACGACGCGCTGATCGACACCACCCTCGGCCGCCGCCCCGCCCTCCTCGAAGGCCCCGAACCCACCGGCCCCGCCAGCGCGTTCGTCCTCGTCTACCCCGACCGCACCGGCGTGCTCACCGGCTGGGCCGGACTCGAAGGGCTCGCCGCCCACCCCGGCTCGCCCGAGTGGTACCCGACGATGGCGCCGGGCGACCGCGTCGCGCACCTCACGGACCAGCGCGGATGCAGCGGCATCCTGCTGGCCGAGGGCCCCACCGCCGAACTCGCCCTGCACCGGGCGCTGAGCGCGGCGGGCGCGATCACCCCTCTACTCGAAGGATGACCGGCCGCCGGCGGCCATCCGCGGCCTGGGCTATGACGCGCCGCAGCGTGGCCGGCGCGTAGCGGTTCCCCTCCGCCGGGGGCGCGTCGCCCGGGCACTGGTGCACGCGGTGCGGGTACGGGGCCAGCAGGTCGAGCACCGCGCTCAGCACCTCGCCGACCTCCCGCTGGTCCTTGCGGAACAGCACGACGTCGACCAGCGGTTGGCCCCGCGCCACGCGCCGGCGCACCTCGTAGACGCCCAGGCGCAGCAGCCGGTGGAGCGCCATCAGCACGACCGCCGGCAGCGGCCCGCCAGCGATGACGACGGCGCGCACCTCGTGCGCACGGGCCCGGCCCTCGCGGTGTGCTTCCGTTTCGCGCGCCCCCATGCCGGCCTCCCGTGGTCCCCTGACGCTCTTCCGGTGACCCACCGTAGCGGCGACCACTGACAACGGCCCCCGCCCCGCGCCCCGTTCCGGCGTCGTGACGGTCAGCGCCGCTCGTGCTCCCCGGAACCGGCGTCCCGTGGCCGGCGGCGCCAGGCGCGGGCGGCGAAGGCGGCCAGCGCCGCGACCAGCAGGACGAGTCCGACGGTGCCGGCGTTGAGGCCGACCCCGTACACGAAGACCGAGGCGAGCGTCCCGGCGGCGAGGCAGTAGTACACCATCGGCAGGACCGTCTTGCGGATCAGCAGTCCCTCCCTGCCGATCAGTCCGACGGTCGCGCAGGCGGCGACGACGTTGTGGACCGTCACCATGTTGCCCGCCGCCCCGCCGACGGCCTGCGCGGCGACGACCGTCTTGGCGCTGATGCCGATCTGCTCGGCGGTGGAGAACTGGAAGAGGGAGAACATCAGGTTGCTGATGGTGTTGCTGCCCGCGACGAAGGCGCCCAGCGCGCCGACCCAGGGCGCGAACATCGGCCACGCGCCGCCCGCGAGGTCGGCCGCCCCGGTCGCCAGGGTCAGCGGCATGCTCTCCAGGCCCGTGGAGTTGAAGTCGGGGCCGGAGTTGATGAACACCCGGACCAGCGGGACGGCGAAGAGCAGCGCGATCCCCGCGCTGACGATCTGCCGTCCGGCCACCCGCCAGGACGCGACGATCTGCCGGCGCCTCATCCGGAAGAGCGGATAGCTCACCCCCACGGTCAGCAGGAAGAGGAACCCGGGCAGGAAGACGGGCTCCACGGCCTGCGCCACCGGGGTGCCCAGAATGCCGTTCCACTCCCAGGTGATCCCCGACAGCCACTCCTTGAGCGGGAGTTGTGGCAACCGGGTGACGACGAGCAGCCCGGCGACCACCAGATAGGGGAGCCAGGCCCTGGCGACGGGCATGTCGCCGGCGGTCGCCTCGCTCATGTCGGGCCTGACGGAGCCGCTCCACTCGGGCAGCCAGCGTTCGCGCGGCTCGAAGTCCCAGGCGCGCGTGGGCTGGAGGAAGCCCCGCCGGGTGGCGACCATCACGACGACCAGCCCGATCAGACCGCCGAGCAGGGAGGGGAACTCGGGGCCGAAGAGGACCGCGACCGCGAGATAGGGCACCGTCATGGCGAACGCGGCGAACAGCGCGAACGGCGCCACCTCCAGCCCCTCGCCGAGGCTGCGCCGCGCGCCGAAGTAGCGGGTCAGCAGGCAGACCACGAACAGCGGTACCAGGGTGCCGACGAGCGTGTGCAGCAGCGCCACCTGCACCGCGACCTCGGGCACGTAGTCGCCGAGCGCGGTGCCCCGCTCGGCCAGCCGGGTCTCGGCCGCGGAGCCGCTGAGACCGTCGTTGACCCCCACCAGCATCGGCGTGCCCACCGCGCCGAAGCTCACGGGGGTGCTCTGGATGATCAGGCCCACCATGACGGCGGCCAGCGCGGGGAAGCCGAGGGCGAGCATCAGCGGCGCGACCACGGCGGCGGGCGTGCCGAAGCCGGAGGCGCCCTCGATGAAGCTGCCGAAGAGCCACCCCACGATGATCGCCTGCACCCGGCGGTCCGGGCTGATCTGGGTGAACGCGGAGCGGATGGTGCGCAGGGCGCCGCTGGCGTCGAGGGTGGCGAGCAGCAGCAGCGCGCCGAAGATGATGTAGAGGAGGGTGAGGGCGATGATCAGCCCCTGGAGCGAGGAGGCGGCCACCTCGGCGGCGCCCACCTCCCAGAAGAGCATCGCGATCACGACGACGAGCAGATAGCCGGCCGGCATCGCCCGGGTGGCGGGCCAACGCAGCCCCACCAGCAGGAGTCCGACGAGCAGGATCGGCGCCAGGGCCAGAAGGCTCAGGACGGCGAGGTTGTCGGTCAGCATGAGGAACGCCTTCCGCCGACCGCGGGGGACGTCGCACCGCGCTGCACGGCTACCTCCCACGCGGAGGCGCCGGCCGTCCGACCGGGGGTGCGGGCCGACCGGCGCGGGAGCCCGACCGGGTCCGGCCGGGCTGCTCGTTGCGGTGGGAACGTAGAAGCGGCCCTGTGAGCTGTCAAGAAGCGCGGCAGAAGGGGGAGTTGGGACTCAGGGGGGCGTCACCGGGACCCCGCCGTTCGCGGCGGGGTCCGCGTCACCGGAGCCGGGGCAGCTCGATCGCCGGGCAGCGGTCCATCACCATGGCAAGGCCGGCCTCCGTGGTGCGGCGGAACGCGTCCTCGTCGACCACCCCGAGCTGGAACCACACGGCCTTCGCGCCGATCGCCACCGCCTGGTCGGCGACCTCGCCGGCCTGCGCGCTGTTGACGAAGACATCCACCACGTCGACCGGGAACGGCACCTCGGCCAACGAGGCGAACCCCCGCTCCCCGGCCACCTCCTCGGCCTTCGGGTGCACGGGCACCACCCGCTTGCCCGCCGCCCGCAGCACCTCGGCCACCCCGTGGGCGGCCCGCGCCCGGTTGTTCGACAGCCCGACGACGGCCCAGACGGGCCCGGTCTCCTCAAGGATCCGGCGAACGGTCTCCTGGTCTCCGTACATGCGCCCCACAACCCGCGGGCGCCCTCCGGCATTCCCGCCGGGCGCCGTTGCCTACGCTGGGGCCGTGCCCGACACCTATCTGACCGTCGCCGCCGAGGGCGCGCACGAGACCGAGGTCAACCGTTCGCGCTTCCTGTGCGTGCTGGCGCCGGCAGCGACGGAGGAGGCGGCGCTCGCCCGGGTCGCGCGGGCCAGGGAGCGGCACCCGGCGGCGAGCCACCACTGCTTCGCCTATGTGATCGGCTCGGACGCCGACGTGCGGCGCGCCTCGGACGACGGTGAGCCCTCGGGCACGGCGGGGCAGCCCATGCTGAACATGCTGCTGCGCCGCGAGGCGCGCTTCGCCGTGGCCGTGGTGACCCGCTGGTTCGGCGGCACCAAGCTGGGCGCCGGCGGCCTGATCCGCGCCTACGGCGGCGCGGTCGGCGCCGCGCTGGACGCCCACCCGCTGGTCCCCAGGCGGCGGCTGCGCCTGGCCACGGTCACCGTCGACCACGCCAGGGCCGGCCGGCTGGAGAACGAGGTGCGCGCCCTGGGTCACCCGGTGCGGGACGTCGCCTACGGCTCCGAGGTCACGCTCACGCTGGCGCTCCCCGCCGCCGAGCTGGACGGCTTCGCCGCCTGGCTCGCCTCCGCCACGGCCGGCGCCGCCCGCCTCACCCCGGGCGGGGAGACCCACGACGCCGCCTGACGGCCCCGCCCGACCGGTGTTCCCGGCGGGCCTGGGGAGACCCCGCGAAACGGGTACCCGGTGGGGTGGAATAGACCGGCGGGGGATACCGTTGCCGCGAGCAAGTTGAACAATCAACTAACGGAGGTGGGTGCGATGCAGTTCGGGATCTTCACCGTCGGTGATGTCACCCCCGACCCGACGACCGGGAGGGCGCCGACCGAGCACGAGCGGATCAAGGCGATGCTGACCATCGCGCGGAAGGCCGAGGAGGTCGGGCTCGACGTCTTCGCGACGGGCGAGCACCACAACCCGCCGTTCGTGCCCTCCTCGCCCACCACCCTGCTGGGCTGGATCGCCGCCCGCACCGAGCGGCTGATCCTCTCCACCTCGACGACGCTGATCACCACCAACGACCCGGTGAAGATCGCCGAGGACTACGCCACGCTCCAGCACCTGGCCGACGGCCGCGTGGACCTGATGATGGGCCGGGGCAACACCGGCCCGGTCTACCCGTGGTTCGGCCAGGACATCCGCCAGGGCATCCCGCTGGCCATCGAGAACTACGCGCTGCTGCGCGAGCTGTGGAACGAGGACGTGGTCGACTGGAAGGGGCGCTTCCGCACCCCGCTCCAGGGCTTCACCTCGACGCCCAGGCCGCTGGACGGCGTGCCGCCGTTCGTCTGGCACGGCTCGATCCGCAGCCCGGAGATCGCCGAGCAGGCGGCGTTCTACGGCGACGGCTTCTTCGCGAACCATATCTTCTGGCCCAAGGAGCACTTCCAGCAGCTGATCGGCCTCTACCGGGAGCGTTACGCCCACTACGGGCACGGCACCCCCGAGCAGGCCGTGGTCGGCCTCGGCGGGCAGCTGTTCGTGCGGCGCAGCTCGCAGGACGCCGTGCGGGAGTTCAGGCCGTACTTCGACAACGCGCCGGTCTACGGGCACGGCCCCTCGCTGGAGGAGTTCACGGAGCAGACCCCGCTGACCGTCGGCAGCCCGCAGGAGGCGATCGAGAAGACGCTCACCTTCCGCGAGACCTTCGGCGACTACCAGCGCCAGCTGTTCCTGATCGACCACGCGGGGCTGCCGCTGAAGACCGTGCTGGAGCAGCTGGACATCCTCGGCGAGGAGATCGTCCCCGTGCTGCGCCGGGAGTTCGCCGCCGGCCGCCCGGCCGACGTTCCCGAGGGCCCGACCCACGTCGCGCGCGTCGCCGCCGAACGGCAGCGCACGGCCGCCTCCTCCGCCTGAACGCCCCCGCACCGACAAGGAGTCGACCCATGACGTCGCCCACCCCGCGCACCCTGGTGGTGGTCACCGCCGGGCTGAGCCAGCCGTCGTCGACCCGGCTGCTGGCCGACCGGCTCGCCGAGGCGACCCGCCGCCCGCTCGCCGACGCCGGAGCGCCCGTGGAGACCCGCGTCGTCGAACTCCGCGACCTGGCGACCGACATCGCGGGAAACCTCGTCACCGGCTTCCCCGCGCCCGCGCTGCGGGAGGCCGTCGAGACCGTGGAACGGGCGGACGCCGTCATCGCGGTGACGCCCGTCTTCGCCGCCTCCTACAGCGGGCTGTTCAAGTCGTTCTTCGACCTGTTCGAGCCGACGGCGCTGACCGGCACCCCCGTGCTGCTCGCCGCCACCGGCGGCACCGCGCGCCACTCCCTGGTGCTGGAGCACGCGATGCGCCCGCTCTTCTCCTATCTGCGGGCCGCCGTGGTCCCGACGGCCGTCTTCGCCGCCGCCGAGGACTGGGGCGGCGACGGCGACCCGCTCACCGACACCCTGCCCACCCGGATCAGCCGCGCGGCGGGCGAGTTGGCCGCGCTGCTGTCCGCGCGGGCGGGGGAGACGGGGCCACGCGCACCGTCCGAGGCGGCCGAGCCGTCGGCCGAAGGGACCGCGGAGCGGGGGAGTTCGGGACTGAGGGTCACCCCGTTCGCCGAACAACTGGCGGCGCTGCGGCCCCGCTGAGACGCCCGCACGGAGTGCGGCGGCAACCTCGGCCGCCCCGGCGGCCACTCACGGGGAGAACACCGACCCCGAGGGGACCCGATGCCGAACCCGACACCCCGTTACCACCGACGCCGCACCGCACTGCTGGCGTCGTGCGCGGCCCTGGCCGTCGCGGGCACCGCGCTCGCCGGCACCGCGCTGGCCGGCGCGCCCGACGGCGCGCCGGCCGAGCGCGACCCGGTCGCCCTGCCTGCCGCGTGGCCGGCTGAGGCCGACGGCTTCGCCTCGCTCGACGCGCTCGGCCAGGACGGCACCTACGGCGGCAGGGACGGCGAGACCGTCACCGTGACCACCGAGGAGGAGCTGCGTCAGTACGCCACCGCCGAGGAGCCCTACACCATCCAGGTCGACGGCGCGATCGAGTACGCCAACACCGGCGACGAGATCCCCGTGGCCTCCGACAAGACCATCGTCGGCGTCGGCACCTCGGGAGAGATCGTCGTCGGCGGCTTCTTCCTCGGCGAGGGCACGCACAACGTCATCCTCCGCAACCTCACCATCCGCGACACCTACGACGGTGACTGGGAGGGCAAGACCCACGACTGGGACGCCATCCAGATGGACGGCGCGCACCATGTGTGGATCGACCACAACCACCTGACGCGGATGGCCGACGGGCTGATCGACAGCCGCAAGGACACGACCTATCTGACGGTCTCCTGGAACCATCTCAGCGAGCACAACAAGGCGTTCGGCATCGGCTGGACCGAGAACGTCACCGCCGAGATCACCATCCACCACAACTGGATCGAGGAGACCGGCCAGCGCAACCCGTCGGCGGACAACATCGCGCGCGCCCACCTCTACAACAACTACCTGCTGGACGACCCCGCGGGCGACATCACCATGTCGTACGGCAACTACGCCAGGGGCGCCACCCAGATGGTGCTGGAGAACGGCTACTTCGAGAACGTCCGCGACCCCTACTACCCCGACCCCGACGCGCAGCTGGTCGAACGCGGCAGCGTCCTGGACGGCACCTCCGGGCGCGCCGAGACGCAGGGCTCGGCGTTCGACCCGTCCGAGTTCTACGACTACGCCCTCGACCCGGCCGAGGACGTGCCCGCGCTGCTGCGCCAGGGCACCGGGCCGCAGGCCGATGTCGCCGCCGCGACCGTCGCGGCCACGGGCACCGCGGACGCCGAGGTGGCGGCCGACGCCGACCTCGTCGTGTCCCCCGACGGCAGCGGCGACCACACCTCGGTCGCCGACGCCGTGAACGCCGTCCCCGCAGGCAACGACGCGCCGTTCACCATCGCGATCGAGCCCGGCGTCTACCGGGAGACCGTCAAGGTCCCCTCCGACCGGCCGCACCTGCGGCTCGTCGGTACCGGTGGCGACCCGGGCCAGGCCACGATCGTCTACGACAACTCGGCCGGCACCGAACGCCCCGACGGCGGTAACTACGGCACCTCGGGCAGCGCCACCGTGACCGTCGAGGCCGACGACTTCCAGGCGACCAACCTCACCTTCGCCAACGACTTCGACGAGGCGGCCAACGCCGACCAGGAGGGCCACCAGGCCGTGGCGCTGCGCACCGCCGCCGACCAGGTCGTGCTGCGGAACATCGTCGCCGACGGCGACCAGGACACCCTGCTGCTGGACACCGCGTCCAAGGGCACGGTGGGCCGGGTGCTCGTCACCGACTCCACGGTGCGCGGCAACGTCGACTTCGTCTTCGGCCGCGCCACCGCCGTGGTCCAGAGCAGTGAGATCGAGGTCACCCGCCGCGCCGACGGCAGCTCCGGCGGCTATGTCGCGGCGCCCTCCACGGCCGCCGACCACCACGGCTTCCTCTTCGTGGACAGCACCGTCAGCGGCGACGTGGAGGACGGCAGTTACCGCCTCGGCCGCCCCTGGTACGCCGGCGGCGACGCCTCGCTCCACCCGCAGGCCGTCTTCCGCGACTCCACGCTCGACGCGGCCGTCGCCGACGCGCCCTGGACCGACATGGGCGGCTTCCCCTGGACCGGCGCCCGCCTCGCCGAGTACCACAACAGCGGCGACGGCGCCGGCCGACCCGGCGCCGACCGGCCCCAGCTGAGCGACGAGGAGGCGGAACGCCACACGCCCGAGGCGTGGTTCGGCGACTGGACCCCCGCCGCCGGCTGACCGATCCGCGCGGGCGTTGTCAGACCCCGGTGGCAGACTTGGGCGCCATGCCACCGGGGTCGGCCCGGTGACCGAGACGAGGGGGCCCGGCGGATGACACGGCGGCACGGCGCGGCGGTGCGCGGGTGAGGTTCCTGCACACCTCCGACTGGCATCTGGGCCGCACCTTCCACCGGGTGAGCCTGCACGCGGAGCAGGAGGCGTTCCTCGACCACCTGGTCGCCGTCGCCCGCGCCGAGCGGGTCGACGCCGTGCTCGTCGCCGGGGACGTCTACGACCGGGCGGTGCCCCCGCTGGCCGCCGTGCGGCTCTTCGACGAGGCGCTGCACCGGCTCGCCGGGCTCGGCGTGCCCACCGTGATGATCTCGGGCAACCACGACTCCCCGCACCGACTCGGCGTCGGCGGACGGCTGTTGGCGGGCGCCGGCATCCATCTGCGCACCCGGCCCGAGGAGTGCGACACGCCCGCCCTGCTGGCCGACGCGCACGGGCCGGTCGCCGTCTACGGACTGCCCTATCTGGAGCCGACGCTCACCCGCGAGGCGCTCGGCGCCCAAGCGCCCCGGCACGCCGCGGTGCTGGGTGCCGCGATGGACCGGGTCCGCGCCGACCTCGCCGCGCGCCCCGCCGGGACCCGCTGCGTGGTGCTGGCGCACGCGTTCGTCACCGGCGGCGAACCCTCCGACAGCGAACGGGACATCACCGTCGGCGGCGTGGCCGCCGTGCCCGTCGCCACCTTCGACGGCGCCCACTACGCGGCCCTCGGCCACCTGCACGGCTGCCAGACCCTCACCGACCGAGTCCGCTACTCCGGCTCCCCGCTGCCCTACTCGTTCTCCGAGGCCGGACACCGCAAGACCATGTGGCTGGTCGACCTCGACGCGGCCGGAGCGGTGCGCGCCGAGCGCGTCGACGTCCCCGCGGGACGCCCGCTGGCCCGGCTGCGCGGCCGGCTCGCGACGCTGCTGGAGGACCCCGGACTCGCCCCGCACCACGACGCGTTCGTCGAGGCCACCCTCACCGACCCGATCCGCCCCGAGGAGCCCATGGCCCGGCTCACCGCCCGCTTCCCGCACGCCGTCAGCCTGCTCTTCGAGCCGGAACGGCCCCCCGGCGCCGAGGCCACCGGATACGCGGGGCGGCTCGACGGCCGCAGCGACGAGCAGATCGCCGAGGACTTCGTCGCCCACGTCCGCGGCGGCCAGGGCCCCGACGGTGCCGAAAGGACCGCCCTGCGCGCGGCGTTGACCGCCGCCCGGCTGCGGGAGGGCGAGGGATGAGGCTGCACGCGCTGACCGTCACGGCGTTCGGCCCCTTCGCCGGCACCCAGCGGATCGACTTCGACCGGCTCGCCGCCGGCGGCCTCTTCCTGCTGCACGGTCCGACCGGCGCGGGCAAGACCTCCGTGCTGGACGCCGTCGCCTACGCCCTCTACGGCTCCGTCCCCGGCGCCCGCCAGGGCAGCGTCCACGCGCTGCGCAGCGACCACGCCGACCCGGGGACGCGCACCGAGGTCGTCCTCGAACTGACCGTAGCCGGCCGCCGCTGGGAGCTGACGCGCGGCCCTGAGCAGCAGCGCCCCAAGCGCAGGGGCGGCGGCACCACCCGCGAGCGCGCCAGGAGCCTGCTGCGCGAACGCCGCACCCCCGACGGGCCCTGGACGGCGCTCAGCAGCTCGCACCAGGAGATCGCCCACGAGGTCGGCGAGGTCCTCGGCATGAACCGCGACCAGTTCTGCCAGGTGGTGCTGCTGCCGCAGGGCGACTTCGCGCGGTTTCTGCGCGCCGGCGCCGAGGACCGCGCCAGGCTGCTCGGCCGGCTCTTCGACACCCGCAGGTTCCGCGCCGCCGAGGACCATCTCGCCGAGCGCCGCGCCCGCGCCGCCGAGCGGGTCGGCACCGGCGACGAACGCCTGCTCGCCGCCGGCCACCGGGTCCGCCAGGCCGCGGGCGACGCCCCGGAGCTGGCCGACCACCGGTGGGCGCAGCTGTCCGCCGGCGATCTTGAACTGGCCGACGCCGTCCTGGAGTTCGCCGCCCTGGCCCGCTCCGGAGCGCGCGAGCGCGCGGCGGTGGCAGCCCAGGCGCTGGCGGCGGCCGAGGCCGCCGAGGCCGGCGCGCGGGAGCGCCACACCGAGACCGTCGAGCGCGCCCGTCTGCGCCGCTCCCACGCCGAGGCGAGCGAGCGCGCCGAGGCGCTGCGCCGCCGCCGGCCCGAGCGCGAGGCGACGCGTCGGCGGCTGGAGCGCGCCGGGGCCGCCGCGACGGTGGCGCCGACGCTGCGGCTGCGCGAGGCCGCCGCCGAGGAGCACCGCGCGGCGGTCGAGGCGGCGCGGGCCGCCCGCGCCGCGCTGGAGGGCCCGGAGCCGGCCCCCGACGCCCCGGCCGCCGCCCTCGCCGCCGCGGAACGCGAGGCGCGGACCCGGCTCGGCGCGCTGGCCGCCGCGCGGGCGGCCGAGGAGCGGGCCGAGGCGCTCGCGGCCGAGCTGGCCCGGCTCGCCGCCGCCGAGGACGAGCGGCGCGCCGCCATCGAGGACGCCGACGCCCGGCTCGCCGACTGGCCGGCCGCCGCCGAGCGGCTGCGCGAGCGACGCGAGCGGGCCAGGGCCGCCGGCGCCGGGCTGCCCCGGCTCGCCGAGCGCGTCGCCGAGGCCGAGGCCAGGGCGCGCGCCGCCGAGCGGCGGGACGCGCTGGCCGAGGCGGCGGCCGGGGCGCGCGCCGCGGCGCTGGAGGCGCGGGAGCGGGCGGCCGACGCGTTCGACACCTGGCTGCGGCTGAAGGACCGCCGGCTGGCCGGCATCGCCGCCGAGCTGGCCGCCGGGCTCGCCCCCGGCGAGCCGTGCGCCGTCTGCGGCTCCAGGGAGCACCCGGAGCCCGCCCCGCCGGGCGCCGACCCGGTCGACCCCGCCGCCGAGGAGGCCGCCGGCGCCGCCCACCGCGCGGCCGAGGCCGCCAGGGACGAGGCCGAACGCCGGGTCGCCGCGCGGGAGGCCGAGCACGCCACGGCCCTGGCCGCGGCGGGCGACCGTTCGACCGCGGCCCTCGCCGCCGAGCTGGCCGAGGCGACGGCCGAACGGGACGCGGCCCGTGAGGAGTCCGCCGACGAGCCGGCGGCTGCCGCCGCGCTGGAGCGCGCCGAGCGCGCCCACGCCGAGCTGACCGCGACCCGCCGCGCGGCCGAGCAGGAGCTGGCCGCCGACGCCGCCCGCGCGGGCGCCCTCGAAGCCGAACGCGCCGCCCTCGCCGCCGACATCGCCCGCGCCCGCGACGGCGCCCCCAGCGTCGCCGCCCGCGCCGCCGCCCTCGGCCGGCGCGCCGAGGCGCTGGCGGCGGCCGGCGCGGCGGTCAGGGCCGCCGAGGAGACCGCGGCCCGCGCGAAGACCGCCGACGCCCGCTGCGCCGACGCCGCCTACGCGGCCGGCTTCGCCACCCCCGCCGAGGCCCGCGCCGCCGCCCTCGCTCCCGAGGAGCGGCGGGCGGCCGAGGAACGGCTGGAGCGCGGGCGCGCCGAGGAGGCCGAGGTCGCCGCGCTGCTCGCCGACCCGCGCGCCGTGGCGGCCGTCGAAGGGCCGCCGGCCGATCCCGCGGCCAGCCAGGCCGACTGGCAGGCGGCGACCGCCCGGCTGCGCGCCGCCGTCTCCGCCGAGGCCGCCGCCCGCCAGCGGTGCGCCGAGCTGGACGCACTCGGCGACGCGCTCGCGGACGAGACCCGCGCGTTGGCCCCGCTCCGCGAGGAGAGCCGGCGCATCGCCGGCATCGCGGGGCTCGCGGCGGGCACCTCCCCGCAGAACGAGTACCGGATGCGGCTGGAGACGTATGTGCTGGCCGCCCGTCTGGAGCAGGTCGCCGAGGCCGCCACGGTCCGGCTGCGCCGAATGTCCGCCGGCCGCTACGCCCTGGTCCACTCCGACGCCCGCGCCGCCCACCGGGCCCGCTCCGGCCTCGGGCTGAACGTGCTGGACGCCTGGACCGGCCGGGCCAGGGACACCGCGACGCTCTCCGGCGGGGAGTCCTTCTTCGTCTCCCTGGCGCTGGCCCTCGGGCTGGCCGACGTGGTCTCCGCCGAGGCCGGGGGCCGCCGGCTGGAGACCCTCTTCGTCGACGAGGGCTTCGGCAGCCTCGACGAGCAGTCCCTGGACGAGGTGCTCGACGTCCTGGACGGCCTGCGCGAGCACGACCGGCACGTGGGCATCGTCAGCCACGTTCCGGACCTGCGCGCCCGGATCCCCAGCCAGCTGGAGATCCTCAAGACCCGCCACGGCTCCACCGTCCGCCACCGCGACCACCCGACGGGGGCGTGAGCCCGTGCGCCACGCGTGCGACCGGTCGCCGGCCCGTTTCCCCGGGGGCCGTCCCGGTTACCCGGGAGGGCCGAGCGCCGGTCGCCCGCGTCGTGACCGCCGCCGGTGACCTGCGGCAGGAGGAGATGATCACGTTGGGTGACGCGAGGACCGAACGCGCCGCGGCGGCGCGCCTGGACGACGAGGACATCGTCGGCGTGCTGCTGGCCCAGCACGCCCGCATCCGCGACGGGTTCAGCGAGGTCCGGGTGGCCGAGGGGACCCGCAGGCAGCGGGAGTTCGACCGGCTGCGCGCCCTGCTCGCGGTGCACGAGACCGCGGAGGAGATGATCCTGCGCCCCGTCGCGAAACGGGTGGCGGGCAGGCGGGAGGCCGAGGCCAGGAACGAGGAGGAGCACGAGGCCAACCAGGTCCTCGCCGAGCTGGAGAGGATGGGCGTGGACAACGCGGAGTTCGACGTGCGGCTGGACGAGTTCGAGCGGGCCGTCTCCGACCACGCCGACGCGGAGGAGCGCGACGAGTTCCCCTCCGTCCTGGACGCCTGCTCACGGGAGGAGCGCCTCCGGATGGGCCGGCGGCTGCTGGCCGCCGAGCGGAGGGCACCCACCCACCCGCACCCGAGTACGGCGGGCTCGCCCGCCGCGCAGTGGGCCGTCGGCCCCTTCGCCGCGATGACGGACCGGGTCAGGGACGCGCTGCGCCGCGACGGCTCCTGAGCCGGCGCCCGGCCGACCGCTACGCCCGAGGGCGCGGCGGGGACGGGCGGTCCTCGGCGGCGGGCTCCTCGGGCGTCAGCTCCTCCACCACCCGGGCCAGCCGCGCGAGCATCCCCCGGTGCCGGAACTGCTGAGCGGCGTCCAGCACGACGTTGTGCATCCGCCCGCCCAGTCCGCGCAGCGGATGCTCCTCCATGATCACCAGCGTGTTCCGTCCCCAGCGGCGGATCTCCAGCGCGATGCGCGCGGTGCCCAGTGGGCCGCTGTCGGCCTCCAACTCCAGGATGTGCGGCGGCTCGTAGCGCCTGACCCAGGTCCGCCCGTGCAGGTCGCGGAGGCCAAGCCGCACCGTGTACCCCAGCGCCGAGCCGACCTCCGGCCAGTCGTCGACCGCCGGCCCCGACTCCCGGGTGCCGACCACCCACCGCGCGTAGGAGCGGGGATCCTCCAACACCCGCCACACGGCGGGCGGCGGACGGAGGACCAGATGGTGCCGCACGGCCATGCTCGCTCCCCAACGCCTCGTGTTCGGACCGGGCGGGCGCCCCCGGGCGGCGCGCCGCCCGCGCGGGCCGTTCCCGCGGGCCGTTCCCCGCGGTTCCGGGAAGGCCCCCACTTCTGCCACGCAACCACCTTTCCCGCGGCCCGGCAGCTCGGGGGCCGCCGGGCGAAGGACGGCCGGGGGCGGGCCGCGACGCCGCCGGCGGCGGGGGAGGCGGGCACGGGCCTGCTGTTAAGCTCCTGGTCATGACCGCCCCGCCCACGTCGCCTTCGGGACGTGCGGCTTCCTCGTCCCAGCGGGGGCTGCTGACCGAGCGCGTCGCGCGCCAGCTGGAGCACGACATCCGCTCCGGCGAGATCGCCGTCGGCAGCAAGCTTCCCTCGGAGCGCGAGCTGGCCGAGCACTTCGGCGCCAGCCGGAACGTGGTCCGCGAGGCCCTGCGGCGCCTGGAGGCCCAGCATCTGATCGAGGTGGCGCCGGGCCGCGGCTCGTTCGTCGCCGAGCAGAGCCCGGGGCACGCCCGCAACTACGACGCCCTCTACCGGGCCGGCCGTCCCACCGTGCGCCATCTGATCGAGGCGCGCATCCCGCTGGAGGTCGAGATCGTGGGGCTCGCCACGGAGCGGGCCACCGCGGGCGACCTCGACGCGATGCGGGTGGCCAACGACGCGCTGCTGACCGCGACCGACGTCATCCACAAGGCCCGCGCCGACCTCGACTTCCACGACGCGATCGCCGCCGCCAGCGGCAACCCGGTGCTGCGGATCATGCTGTCGTCGATCGGCGGCATGATGTTCGAGATGATGCTCCGTTCCAACTCCGATCCCTCGATCGGCGAGCCGGGCGTCCCGCACCACCCCGAGATCCTGGAAGCGATCGTGGCCCGGGACGTCGAGTCGGCGCGGGTGCGGATGCGGGAGCATCTCCGGCTCGGCCTGCGCACCTACGGCGCGGACCTCGACCTGAGCCTGGACGTGATGGCCCGCCAGCACATCGACACCCTGCTGCGCGGGGTCCCCTCCCAGGACTGAGGGCCGGGCGACGGCGGGCTGAGGGCCGGGCGACGGCTCCTCGGCGACCGGCCCGGTGACCGCCCCCGGCGACGGCGCCCCGCGCGACCGCCCGCGGTGATGACACCCGGCTGACGGCCCACCGCGCCCGGTAACGCTTCGGAAGCGGGGCTGGTCAGAGCCGGGGGAGCCCTGTTACGGTCCATCTGGTCCTACCAGTTGGACCAATGTCGTCGCGCACACCCGCGCGGCCCCCCGCGCGCACACCAGGGCGCACCCCCACGCATCGCACGCACACACCCGCACGCTCCCGCACCACGAAGCACGAGTACGCAGAAAGTCGAGGACGAGGATGTCCACGAGCAGCCAGGGGGTCAGCCGCCGTTCGTTCGGCAAGCTGGCCGCCACCGCGGCGGTCGCGGCCGTCGGCGGGACGACGCTCGGCGCCTGCTCGACCCGCGGCGGCACCGCGTCCCCGGATGCCCCGCTGCGCGTCACGGCGATCAACCACGTCTGGTCCCACGCCATCGCCGACCGGCTGGAGGAGATCGAGGACCGCATCAAGCGGCGGGTCTCCCTCTCCATGCTCACCGCCGACCAGCTCACCAGCAGCTACAACGTGAAGCTCAACGCGTCGGCCACCGACGTCGACGTCATGATGGTGCGCGCGCTCCAGGAGCAGTTGCTCTTCGCGCACAACGGCTGGCTTGTCGACCTGACCGACCGCGTGGAGGGCGACGCCGGCTTCCGGTGGAACGACTTCCAGCAGGCGCCGCGCGAGCGCTCCGCCGTCGACGGCAGCGTGCTGAGCGTTCCCGTCGTCACCGAGCGACCCGCGCTCTACTACCGCAGGGACCTGGTCGAGGACTTCGGCGGGCCGCCCGGCACGCTCGACGAGCTGATGGACCTCTCGCTCGAACTCGCCGACCGCCGCGACAACTTCTTCGGCTTCGTCGGCCGGGGCCAGCGCAACGGCGCCGTCAGCCAGTGGTCCAGCTTCCTGTACTCCTTCGGCGGCGACTTCGTCGTCGACGGGCGCTCCGCGCTCGCCACCCCCGAGGCCATCGCCGCCTACGAGTACTACGGCCGGCTGCTGCACGAGACCGGACCGCCCGGCGCGACCAACATGAGCCTGGAACAGGCCATGCCGATCTTCGCCCAGGGCAAGGCCGCGTTCTACGTGGACGCCGACGCGATCTACACCAACTTCCTCGACCCCGGCGTCTCCACCGTGCAGGACGAGGTCGGCTTCGCCCCGTTTCCCGCCGGCCCCGCCGGGGCGCGCCCGCACAACATCCCGTCCTGGAGCCTGGGGATCAACGAGTTCTCCCTGCTGCGCGACGACGCCTGGGAGTTCCTGCGCTGGGCCTCGGGGCCCGAGATGGTCGCGGCGCTCCAGGCCGAGGGCATCCCCGGCGCCCGGGAGTCCGCCTGGACCGACGGCGGGACCCTCGGCAGCTTCCCCGCCGAACTCGCCGAGACCATGCGGATCAGCGCGGAGCGCGGCGTCGGCACCGACCGGCCGCAGGTGCTCCAGGTCGCGCGGGCCCGCGACATCGTCGGACGGCCGCTGGTGGCCGGCATCCTCGGCGAGTCCGTGCCGGGCGTGGCCCGCGACGCGGACGCCGAGTTCGACGAGTTCCTCGTCCGCGACAACCGCTACCGGGAGGGCTGATGGCCACCACGTCGACGCGGCCCGGCGGCCGGCGCACCGCCGGCACCCCGCGCACGTTCGAACAGGCCAACCGGCGCCTGAAGTGGGCGATGCTCGCCCCCGCCCTGGCGTTCGTCGGCCTGATGATCGTCTTTCCGCTGCTCTTCACGCTCAACCTGGGCTTCACCGACGCCTTCGGCGCCGTTAACGCCGACCGTTCCTTCGTCGGGCTGCGCAACTTCCAGGACGCCCTCTCCGACACCCGCCGCTTCTGGCCGGCCATCGAGCGCACCGTCGTCTTCACCGTCGGCGCGGTCGCGGTCGAGACCGCGCTCGGGCTGGCGCTCGCGATGCTGATGCGCAGGGCGTTCCGCGGGATGCGCTGGGTGCGGACCATCCTGATCATCCCGCTGCTGACCACGCCCGTCGCGATCGGCATCCTGTGGCTGCTGATCCTCGACCCGACCAACGGCGTCGCCAACCACATCCTCGACTCGCTCGGCCTGCCCACCCAGGAGTTCCTGGGCTCGGTCAGCCAGTCACTGCCGACGCTGATGTTCATCGACGTCTGGCAGTGGACGCCGATGATGACGCTGCTGCTGCTCGCCGGCCTCTCCACGCTGCCCGAGGAGCCCGAGGAGGCGGCGCTGGTCGACGGCGCGGGGCCCTGGCAGCGCTTCCGCCACGTCGTGCTGCCGATGCTGATGCCGACGCTGATGACGGCACTGGTGCTGCGCTCCGTCGACGCGCTGAAGACCTTCGACATCCTCTACGCCACCAAGGGCCCCGGCGGCGGCTCGGACTACGAGGTGGAGACGCTCAACGTCTACGCCTACGGCCTCACCTTCGACTACCAGGAGTACGGGCTCGCCTCGGCGGTGCTCGTGCTGTTCACCCTCTTCATCATCGCCGTCGTGGTCCTGCTGCGGCGTCGCGCCGGAAGGAAGGAAGCATGAGTGCCCACGTCGCCGCCCGGGCGGCACGGCGCCGGCGCGCCCTGAGCTGGCTGCGCGGCGCGGCCGTCGTCGCGGTCTCGCTGTTCTTCGCGCTGCCCCTGGTGTGGATGTTCGCCGCCGCGTTCAAGACCAACGTGCAGGTCACCGACCCCACCGTCGGGCTGGTCTTCTCCCCGACGCTGGAGAACCTGCGCAACGTGCTCGACGACGGCGAGATCATCACCTCGATGCGCAACTCGCTCGTCGTGGGCGTCGTCTCCACCGGGCTCTCCGCGCTGCTCGCCGTGCCCGCCGCGTGGGCCGTCGGCCGGTTCACGATGCACCGCACCGGCTCGATCGTGCTGATCGCGCGCATCGTGCCGGCCGTCTCCCTGCTGGTGCCCTGGTACTACCTCTTCGCCCAGGCGGGGCTGGTCGGCAGCTACACCGTGCTGATCCTCAGCCACATGTTCGTCTCGGTGCCGCTGATCCTGTGGATCATGATCGGCTTCTTCGAGGGACTGCCGGTCGAGCTGGAGGAGGCCGCCAGGACCGACGGGCTGAGCGCGTTCGGCGCGTTCTGGCGCATCGCGCTGCCGCTGGCGGCGCCCGGCACGGCGACCGCCTCGCTGCTGGCGTTCGTCTCCAGCTGGAACAACTTCATGTTCGCGCTGATCTTCGCCGACGAGGACACCCGCACGGCGCCCGTCACCCTCTTCAACTTCATCTCCTACGCCAGCACCGACTGGGGCGGGCTGATGGCCGCCGCCAGCCTGATGACCGTCCCGGTCGTGATCGCCGCCCTCATCGGTCAGAAATACCTCGTGGCCGGCCTCACGGCCGGGGCCACGAAGGGCTGAACCACCGCACCCCACCAGGAAGAACCCCCTCAGCCATGAAGATCGTCGACGCTCAGGTCGTCGTCACCAGCCCCGGCCGCAACTTCGTCACCCTGCGCCTCACCACCGACGACGGCGTCACCGGCCTCGGCGACGCCACCCTCAACGGCAGGGAACTCGCCGTCGCCAGCTACCTCACCGACCACGTCGCGCCGCTGCTGATCGGCGCGGACCCGCACCGCGTCGAGGACACCTGGCAGTACCTCTACCGGGGCGCCTACTGGCGGCGCGGACCCGTCACCATGGCCGCGATAGCCGCCGTCGACGTCGCCCTCTGGGACATCAAGGCCAAGGTCGCCGGACTGCCCCTCTACCAGCTGCTCGGCGGCGCCAGCCGCGAGCGGGTGCGCGCCTACGGCCACGCCAACGGCCGCGACCTGCCCGAGCTGTTCGACTCCATCCGCGCCCGGCGCGCCGAGGGCTACCAGGCGATCCGGGTGCAGATCGGCGTCCCCGGACTGAGCAACACCTACGGCGTCCACCAAAACCCCGCGCTCGGCGAGGAGAACGCCACCCGCCTCGACCAGCGCGCCCGCCCCGTCGTCGAGGAGTGGGACACCGCCGCCTACCTGCGCCACCTGCCGACCGTCTTCGAGGCGGTGCGCGCCGAGTTCGGCCCCGAACTCCCGCTGCTGCACGACGCGCACCACCGGCTCACGCCGATCCAGGCCGCCAGGCTCGGCAAGGACCTGGAGCCCTACGACCTGTTCTGGCTGGAGGACTGCACCCCGGCCGAGAACCAGGAGGCGCTGCGGCTGGTGCGCCACCACACCACCACGCCGCTGGCGATCGGCGAGGTCTTCAACACCGTCCACGACTACCAGACGCTGCTCACCGAGCAGTTGATCGACTACGCGCGCTCCGCCGTCACCCACTTCGGCGGCGTCACCCCGCTGCGCAAGCTCTTCGACCTGGCGGCGCAGTACCAGATCAAGAGCGCCATCCACGGCCCCGAGGACATCTCGCCCGTCGGCATGGCCGCCGCGATCCACCTGGACCTGGCCATCCACAACTTCGGCATCCAGGAGTACTCCGGCCACACCGCCGACACCCACGCGGTCTTCCGCCACGCCTACACCTTCACCGACGGCCACCTCCACCCCGGCGAGGAGCCCGGCATCGGCGTCACCCTCGACGAGGAACTGGCCGCCGCCCACCCGTACCGACCGGCGTACCTGCCGGTCAACCGGCTCGCCGACGGCACCGTCCACGACTGGTGAACGGCGACGGGGCCCGCGCGCCACCGCGCGGGCCCCGTGCGAGCCGGTCAGAGGACCGCCAGCTCGGCCTCCAGGTCGTCCAGCCCGAGTGAGCCGAGCGACAGCG
This sequence comes from Streptomyces sedi, assembly GCF_006335015.1. Taxonomy (GTDB): domain Bacteria; phylum Actinomycetota; class Actinomycetes; order Streptomycetales; family Streptomycetaceae; genus Streptomyces; species Streptomyces sedi. The sequence continues at coordinate 80,592 of NZ_VDGT01000016.1, read as the reverse complement.
CCGCCATGTGCCACTTCTTGGCGTCGAACCCGGCGCCCCGCGCCGCCCGCGCCGCCTCCCGGCCCCGCAGCCACGCCCGTTCGCCCAGCTTGTAGCCGATGGCCTGCCCCGGCGCCCCCAGATAGCGCACCAGCTCGCTGGCGACGAACTCCGGCGAACGGCTGCTGTGCCGCTGGAAGAACGTCTCGGCCAGCTCCGGTGTCCACCGCTCACCCGGACGGAACGGGGAGTCCTCGGGAATGGTCAGCTCCAGGTGCATCCCGATGTCGATGATCACCCGCACCGCGCGCATCATCTGGCAGTCCAGATAGCCCAGCCGGGTCTCCGCCGAGGTCAGATACCCCAGCTCGTCCATCAGCCGCTCCGCGTAGAGCGCCCACCCCTCCATGTTGGCGCTGACCCCGCCGACCGTCGTCTGGTAGCGGGACAGCTCGTCGGCGACGTGCACCCACTGCGCCAGCTGGAGGTGATGCCCGGGAACGCCCTCGTGGTACCAGGTCGAGACCAGGTCGTAGACGGGGAACCTGGTCTCACCCATCGTCGGCAGCCAGGTGCGGCCGGGGCGGGAGAAGTCGAGCGAGGGGCTGGTGTAGTACGGCGCCGCCGGCCCGCCGGGCGGGGCGATCCGCGCCTCCACCCGCTTGATGCGGTCGGCCAGCTCGAAGTGGGTGCCGTCCAGCTCCTCGATCGCCTCGTCCATCATCCGCTGCAACCACACGCGCACCTCGTCGACGCCCTCGACCACCATGCCGTGCGTGTCGAGATGGCGCAGCGCCGCCCACGGGTCGGCGCCCGGCAGGATCTTCTCCGCCTCGGTGACCATCTCCGCGCGTAGCCTGTGGAACTCCGACCAGCCGTACGCGTACGCCTCGTCCAGGTCCAGGTCGGTGCCGTTCCAGTACCGCGCCCAACGGGCGTACCGCTCCCGGCCCGCGATGTCGCTGGCGCCGGCCACCCGGGGCGCGTACTCCTCGCGCAGCCAGGTGCGCAACTCCGCCAACGCCTCGTTGGCGGCGCCGGCCGAGGCGGTCAACTCCTCGCGCAGCGCCTCGGGCCCCGGCGCGACGAACTCGGCGAACCAGCCGCCCGGCGCGCTCAGCGACTCGTCCAGCAGCGCCAACGTCTCCCGCACCTGCCGGGGCCCGGCCGGCAGGTCCCGCGCCAGCCCCTCGGCCAGCGACTCCCGGTACCCGGCGAGCGCCTCCGGCACCGCCCGCAGCCGGGCGGCGACCGCCGACCAGTCCGCCTCCGTCTCGGTCGGCGTCAACGGGAAGATGGTGCGCACGGAGTGCACCGGCGAGTGGAGGCTGCTCATCGCCCGCAGCGGCTCCCCGGCCTCGGCCACCGCCAACTCCGCCGTCAGCCGCTCCCGCAGCAGCCGCGCGCAGCGCCGCTCGCCCTCGGCGTCGGCGCCCGGCAACCTCTCCGCCACGTCGAGCCGGGCGAGGGTGCGCCGCGCCAGCTCGGCCTCGGCCTCGACCCCCCGCGGGGAGAAGTCCGGCAGCCTGCCCGAACTGTCCGGATCGCCGAGGAACGTTCCGGTGATGGGGTCGAGGGCGACGAGCGCGTCGACGTACTCGTCGGCGAGCCGGCGGGGGAGCGGGGTGAGTGAGTCAGCCATGAAGCCATCCTGGTACGGGAGTCGACATACGTCACCATCGTTCCCACCGACGGCCCGGTCACCCCTGCCACGACGGGGGCCTCGGAGGCCGGAGAGCGCGGGTGGGGAAAACCCCACCCCGGGACGGTGGGCAACGCCATGGGGCCGGGCGCCTCCCGCTGGGAGAGTCATGGGCGGGCCCGGTTCCCGCGGGCCCCGACCGCACGTGAAAGGCCCCGCTCCATGGCACCCGCCCGTCTCTCCCGCCACGCCCGTCTCGCCCGTCCGAGGAACCGCGCCGCGCTGCTCGCCCTCTCCCTCGCCGTCACCACCACCGGGCTCGCGGCCTGCGCCGGCGACGCCAGGGGCGCCGACGCGGAGCCGTTCTCGCCGGACGGCGTCTGGACGACGGACGGCTACGGCACCCTCGTCGAGGTGGAGGGCGACAGGCTGCGTACCTACGACGTCACCACGCTCAGCTGCCTGCCCGGCCTGGTCACCGGGGAACGCGCCGGAGAGCCCGGCGAGGACGGCGGCGTCACCTTCGCGAGCGAGGAGACCTCGCCGATCACCGTCACCCCCGACGGTGCGAACGGCGCGCGCTGGAGCTTCGCCGACAGCGTCGGGGACCGGGCGCTCCACCGCCTGGAGGCGCTGCCGGAGAACTGCGGTGAGGAGCCGGCCGGCGATCCCGTCGAGGCGTTCGACGTCTTCTGGCAGACCTACGCCGAGCAGTACCCGTTCTTCGAGGCGCGCGGCGTCGACTGGGAGGCGGTGCGCGAGGAGTACCGGCCGCGCGTCACCGAGGAGACCACCGAGGACGAACTCTTCGCGCTCCTGCGCGAGATGATCGAGCCGCTGCACGACGCGCACACCAGCCTCGCCTCCCCTTCGGGCGACTACTACGCCGGGCACCGGGAGGACACCGAGCTGCCCGACGCCGAACTGATCCAGCGCATCGAGGAGGCCACCGCCGAGAGTGTCGGCGCCGAGCAACGGCGTTGGGCGAACGGCGCGGTCTCCTACGCCGACATGGCCGACGGCGTCGGCTACCTGCGGATCACCTCCTTCACCGGCTACACCGACGAGGACGGCTACGCCGAGGACGTGGCCGAACTCGACCGGGCGCTGGACGAGGTGTTCACCGAGGCCCGCACCGAGGGGCCCGACGCGTTGCGCGGCCTCGTTCTCGACCTGCGGTTCAACGGCGGCGGCTCCGACCGGCTCGGACTGCACGTGGCCTCCCGGCTGACCGACCGTCCCTACGTCGCCTACACCAAGCACGCGCGCAACGACCCCGACGACCCGGCCGGGCACACCCCCGACCAGGAGATCCGGGTCGAGCCGTTCGACGGTCCGACCTACGACGGGCCGGTGGCTGTGCTGACGTCCCGGCTGACCATCTCCGCCGCGGAGACCACCACCCAGTCGCTGCTGGGCCGCGAGCCGGGCGTCACCCTGGTCGGGGAGAACACCCAGGGATCGTTCTCCGACACCCTGGACCGCACCCTGCCCGGCGGTTGGAGCTTCGCGCTGCCCAACGAGGAGTTCCTGACCGAGGACGGCCGGACGTTCGACATCGCGGGCATCCCGCCGGCGGTGGCGACGCCCGTCTTCACCGACGAGGAGTTCGAGGCGCACCGCGACTCGGCGCTGACCGAGGCGCGCGCCCTGCTCGGCGGTGACGCGGGCTGACCAGTGGACCAACTGGCCAGCCGACCAGCTGACCAGTTGTGGAACAGGCCAGTGGGCCGGCTGACCACCGGTCCACTGGCCCCTCTGGTCAGCTGACCAGTTGTCCACCCGCCTAACCACCGAGGGCGAAGTGGGCGGCCCAGCGGGACGGCTCCCCCGGGGCGTCGTCGCGCAGGGCCCGCACCGCGTGGTGCAGATGCGACGCCGCGTCGGCCGTGGTGCCGGCGGCGGCCAGCGCCGTGTGGAAGTCGTCGGCGACGCGGCCCGCGTCGCCGTCGCCCACCGGCCACAGCGTGGCCACGACCTGGCGGTAGCCGGCCAGTTGGAAGGCCGAGGCGATGTGCACCGCCTCGTCGGCGAGCCGCTCCTCGCCGCCGCCGGTCCGGCAGGCCGACAGATAGGCCAGCGCCCCGTGCTCCACCCGGGCGGCGCCCAGCTCCAGCACGGTCAGCGGCGCCGCGACGTGGTCGTGCAGCAGCAGGGCGCTGAGGGACGGCGAACGGGGGTCGGTGACCGCGTGGCAGGCGAAGTGGGCCACCTCGTGCCCGGGCAGCTCCGCCAGCACGGCCTCCCGGGTGGCCGCGGGCCCGGACAGCACGGTCGCGTCCGGCGTCAGCTCCGTCAGCCGCCGAGTCTCCAGCACGGCGCCCGGCAGCTCCCGCGCGCCCGGGGCCCGCGCCACCTCGACCACCACCAGCCGCCGTCCCCCGCGCCCCCGGCCGGGCGGCCCGGACGGCAGTGCCCCGACCGTCGTGGTGTAGGAGGAGACCACCCGGTCCAGCACGGAGTCGCCCGGACGCCCCGGCACCCCCGCCGCGTGCAGCGGCAGCCCCGCCGCGACGCCGACCGGGCACCACCGCACCCGGGACGGCCCGCCCGCCGCGCCGGGCGTCGCGCCGAGCGCGTCGAGCACCGGCCGACCGACGCGTTCCCACAGCCACTCCAGGCGCCCCAGCAGCCTCGCCTCCGTCGCGCCCCCGGGACCCGGTACCGCGTGACGCGCGAAGTCCTCGGCCACGGAACGGAGTTCGTCCATCGCGCAGGCCAGGGGGACGACCCGGACCGGCGCGTCCGCGGTGAGGATCAGCGCGTCACAGCGGAACGGGCTCGGGTTGACCAGTACCACCGGGTGGTCGCCGACCCGCCGGCGCAGCTCCTCGGGCGTCGGCGGCAGCAGAAAGCCGGCCAGGCCGGGCAGCCGACGCACCCGGGTCAGCAACTCCTCCCAACGGTCCGCCCACTCCGAGTGGCGCGCGGCCTCCTCGGCCGCTGGGACCGGCGGGGCGAAGCCGTCGGCGTAGAGAGGGGCGCCGGCCCGGTCGGAGGCGTCGAGCCGTTCCCGCAGCAGGGCGAACTCCTCGGCCAGCGCCGGCTCCGCCCGCCGCAGCGCGTCCAGCTCCTCCTCGTGCCCGAGCCCCTCGCGCAGCAGCACACCCCGCGCATGCTCCAGCAACACCACCGCGCGCTCCGGCCGTTCGAGTGCCAGCGCCGCCGAGGCGGCCTCGGCCGGCAGCCCGGCGAACTCGCCCAGGCCGAACTCGCGGTCGGCACGCAGCAGTTGGCGGGGCGCGAGCCGTGGCAGCCAGCCGACGGCCCGCTCGTAGGCGGCCAGCGCCAGGTCGGGCCTCGGCGGGTCGGCCGCCATCGCCGCCCGTCCCAGCAGCCGGTGCGCCAGCACCCGCACCCGGGTCGGGGCCGCGCGCCGCGCCAGGGCGTCGCAGCACCGGCGCGTCTCGCGCAGCGACTCGGGCGTCGCCGGGACCCGCGTGAGCGCCTGGACCAGGGTGTAGAGCGCGACCGCCAAGTCCGAGCCGCCGCCCAGCGCTACCGCCTCCCGCGCCCCGTCGATCGCCTCCGCCAACGCCACCCGGTCCCCGGTGTGTTCGTGGAGGGTGCGGGCCGCGATGCTCAGATTGGTGAGCGCGGCGCTCCGCGCGCGGGGCTCCGACTCCAGCGCGACCGCCTCCCTCGCCGTCTCGACCGCCTCCACCAGCACCGGCACCTCGCCCATGCCCAGCACCTCGGGGGTCCCGCCGGGCGGGAGGCGGGGATGAAGCGTCGCCGCCAGCAGATGGAGCGCGTTGCCCAGCTCGCTCAACGTCCCCGCGCGTTGCGGATCGTCGGCCGACAGGGACGCCACCGCCGCACGGGAGGCCGCCACCGCCCGGTGCGCGGCGGCCACCTCACCGGTCCGTTTGAACAACTCCTGCTCCGCCGCGCTCAGGTTGTTGAACAGCGCGCGCCGGCGCGTGTCGTCGGCCGCGAGGCCCGCGACCGACTCGCGGCACGCCCGCACCGCCTCCCGCAGCGCCGCCAGGTCGCGGCCCGTCTCGAAGCGACCGCGCAGCACGATGCCCAACGTGGACAGGCAGGACGCCCGTTCGCCGCTCCCCGCCGGCGCCACCGAGACCGCCTCCCGCGCGCACTCCTCCGCCTCCCGCAGCGCCGACGTGCCCCCGTCGCCCGGGCCGCCATCGACGAAGTCGGCGTGCAGCGAGTTCGCCAACTCCCGCAGACAGCCCGCCCGGCCGGCGTGCCCCCCGGGGCAGAGCCGCACGGCCCGCCGCCCGCACTCCACGGCCTCCGCCAGCGCCTCCCGCTCCCCGGTGCGCACCCCCAGGGTGCGCGACGCCCTGCCCAGTTCGTGGAACGGGACCCAGCCCCACTCGGGGTCCGGCGCGCCCGCCACCGCAGAGGCCCGCCACAGCTCCACGATCTCCCGCAGCGCCGACAGCTCCCCGCTCTCCCGGTAGGCGTCGTCCAGGCAGTGCGCCAGCAGCGGCCCCGACCGCGCGTCCTCCTCGGCCGCCGCCTCCCTGGCCAGCGGCAGCAGCCGGGCCGCCAGCCCGGGACGCCACTCGGCGGTCAGCACCTCGGCCAGCAGCGCCCGCAGGTTGTGGCGGTGCCGCCGCCGGTCCGGGTGCCCGGGCGGCAGGAACATGACGATCCGCGCGTTCACCTCCAGGAGCCGCTCCAGCGGCTCCTCCTCCCCGGTCCTTCGGAACTCCCAGTGCAGCAGCACGCCCAGGTTGTTCAGGCACGCCGAGCGGTCCGGATGGTGGTAGGCCATCACGGACAGCGCCCGTTGAAACCACCGCCGAGCCGCCCGCGTCTTCCGCAGGGAGCGGCCACGGCGTGACCGACCCATCAACCACTCGGCGCGCAGAGCCAGTTGATGGTGCAGCAGCATTTCCTCATCCACCAGCGCCCCCTTCGACGGCTCCCGCCCTCGTTCGCCTTGCGTCACGCCCCCGCGCCCGGCAGGCTGGCGCCACGGCTTCCATGGTGCCCGGGAGAGAGACGGATGACCGACGAATCGGCGAAGTACCCCTGTCCGACCTGCGGTCACCGCCGCACCGCCGCCCACTGCTGGAACTGCGACGTGCCCCAGGCCGCGCGGGTCGGGGCGGTCGACCTGGTGACCGCCGTCGTGGTCGTCTCCGCGTTGCAGCCGTTCGTCAGCGCCATCGCCACCAAGGCCGGCGAGGACGTCTGGCCCAAGATCGCCAAGCTGGTCGGACGCAGGCGGCGCAAGGAGATCGAGGCCCGGATCGACACCACCGAGACGCTGGAGATCGTCGCCAACGAGGGCCGGCTGGTCGTCGAGGTCCCCACCCGGCTCCCGACCTCAGCCGCCGCCAGCCTGCGGGACGTCGTCGCCACGCTGGAACGGACCGAGGGCCGCTTCCGGGTCGGCTACGACGCGGCCACCAGCACCTGGTCCATCGCCCCGAGCGACAACGGGCAGCTCCCGCCCGGGACCTGACGCGGCGTCAGCGTCACGCCGCGGTCTGACGGGCCGTCAACCCTGCCGCCAACAGCGCCCCCAGCGCCACCCCGCACGCCAACCCCACCGGATCCGCCCACACCGCGTGCGCCCCCCACGCCAGCGCGCCCACCACCAGCGGCCCGAGCCACGCCCCCGTCCGGTGGCGCAGCGGCACCATGCTGAACCGCGTCGCCACCAGGGACAGCGCCAGCGCCGCCAGCGTCATCCCCAGAAACACCCCGCGCACCCGGTCCGCGCCCTCGTCCGCCGTCAGACAGCCGATCAGCGCGCCGGCCAGCGAGCCCGCCGCGATCAGCAGCCCCGCCACCGCCTCCGGCACCAGCACCACGCCCCGGCCCCTGCGCGCCCGCGTCGTCTGCCAGGCGCACCGCGCCAGGTCCGGCAACGTGGCCGCCCCGACATAGGCGCCGACCACCGCGCCGTACCAGCCGGCGAGCCAGCCGCCGACCAACAGGCCCACCAGCAGAGCGGGCACCGTCCCCGCGGGGAACAGCCGTACGCCGGGTGGCAGGAAGGGCTTGCGCTCCAGCGTGCCGTCCGGCCGCACATGGTCCGCGTTCCGCGCGATCCGCACCGCGGCGCCCGGCGCGACATACAGCGCCTCCAACACCCGGGCCAGAAACCGCGTCCGCACCGCCGCCGTGTCCGGCCCCGGCTGACGCACCGTCGCCATCAGCGCGGTCCCGCCCACCCGGACCATCCCCAACGTGCGGAAACCGCCCTCCGCCGGCTCGTAGGTGTACACCAGCGGCAGCAGGGTCTCCTCGTCGATGTACAGCAGCGACTTCCTGAGCTCGCCCGCAGCGCCCACCGCGCGTCCCCTCTCTCACCGGCAGCGGTCTACCCGGTGGACACGGCGCCAACCGCTCGCTACGCCGCGCCGCCCGGCAGCCGCGCCGACACCACCAGAGCGTCGTCGTCCTCCGGCGACTCCGTCCACGGTAGCCCCGTCGCGCGCAACGCCCCCAGCAACTCCGCGTCCCCGGCCCTGGCCACCGCGTACACGCCCTCCGAACGCCGCGCCACCGCCAGCGCCAGCAGCGTCTCCACCAGCGCCCCGCCGACCCCCCTGCACTGCCACGCGTCCGCCACCAGCAGCGCCACCTCGGACTCGGAGCCGTCCCACAGGACGTGCCCCAGCCCCACCAGCTCCCCGCCGTCCAGATGGGCCGCCACGCTGCGGCCGTGACGCCCGCTCAGCAGATGCCGCAGATAGCCGTCCGCCTCGCCCGCGCCGCCGGGGTAACGCCGCACCAGGTTCGCCGGCGAACAGCGCGCGTGCAGGTCCAGCGCCGCCGGCAGGTCCTCCTCGCCGACCCCTCGCACCCAGAGGCGCCCGCCGCCGGCGAGCGCCGCCTCGGTAAGCGCCGTCCCGTGCCGCGTGAGGGCCGCCTCGGCGGCCAACGCGACGCGACCGCGCACCGAGGGACATCCACCGGCGTGCCCGGGCAGCCCCAGGCGCGCGAGGTGGAGCGTCGGTCGCGGTGTGTCCCACTCATCCATATCCCGCACTCTCGTCTGTGGTTATTGCCTGGTCACGAACGAGCTGTGACCGACGGGTAAAGGCGCCTCACGCACCGACACCCCGGCACCGCGCGCCCCAGCCCGCCCCCCGGTCACGGCGAGGTGACCCGGGCGGGCGGACTCGGACACGACCTGGTGTGATGGGGCGGTGGCGGACGACACCCTTCTGGAGACGTACCAGGCGCACCGAACGTTGCTTTTCGGCGTCGCCTACCGCATGTTGGGCCGAGTCTCCGACGCCGAGGACGTGGTCCAGGAGGCGTGGCCGCGCTGGTCGGCGCGCGACCGGGGCGAGGTGCGCGACCCGCGCGCCTACCTGGTGAGAATCGTCACCCGGCTGGCACTGGACCGGATGCGGGAGCAGGAGAGGCGCCGGGAGACCTATGTCGGCCCCTGGCTGCCCGAGCCGCTGCCCACCGACTCCCTCGCCCCGACCCCCGCACCCGAGGGCGCCGACCGCGCGGTGCTCGCCGACACCGTCTCGTTCGCCGTGCTGGTGATGATGGAGTCGCTCTCCCCGCTGGAACGCGCCGTGTTCGTGCTGCGCGAGGCGTTCGGCGTCGGCTACCCGGAGATCGCCGAGGCCCTCGGCCGCGACCAGCCGGCCGTCCGCCAGCTCGCCGCCCGCGCCCGCCGGCACATGGCCGAACGCCGCCCCCGCTACACCGTCGACCCCCGCGACCAGCGTGAACTGGCCGAACGCTTCCTCGCCGCCGCCCTCGACGGTGACGTCGGCGCCCTGCTGGAGTCGCTGGCGGCCGACGTCACCCTCGTCGGCGACAGCGGCGGCCAGGCCAAGGCGCCGCGCCGCGTCATCGTCGGCGCCGACAAGGTCAGCCGCTTCCTCGCCGGCGTGGGGATCAAGGAGAGCGAGGGGCTGGTCGCCCGGTTCGCCGTGTTCAACGGCTGCCCCGCCCTCTACGCCCACACGCCGCGCGGGCCGCTGGGCGCGTTCCTGCTGGACGTGGCGGACGGGCGGGTCCGCCACGTCTATCTGGTGACCAACCCGGAGAAGCTGGGGCACCTTTCGTCGTAAGTGCCGCCCCGGGCCCCGGTGCCGGCGCCTCACATGCCCCCGGCGACCCGCAGCACCGTGCCCGACGTGTAGCTCGCCTCGGGCGACAGCAGCCAGGCCACCGCCCCCGCCACCTCCTCCGGCCGGCCCGGCCGGCCCATCGGGATCTGTGACGCCTTGCGCCACGGACGCTCCGGGTCGCCCATCGCGGCGTGCATGTCCGTCAACGTCAACCCCGGCTGCACCGAGTTGACGCGCACGCCCTCCGGCGCCAGCTCCTTGGCCAGCCCCACGGTCAACGCGTCCAGCGCCGCCTTGCTCGCCGCGTAGTGCACGTACTCGCCGGGACTGCCCAACGTGGCGGCGGCCGACGACACGTTGACGATCGCGCCGCCCCCGCCGCCGTGCCGCGTCGACATCGCCAACGCGGCGGCGCGGGCGCACCACAGCGCACCCAGCACGTTGACCTCCGTCACCCGCCGCATCACCTCGGTCGGGGTCTCCGTGATCCGGCCCAGCGGCCCGGTGATCGCCGCGTTGTTGACCAGCCCGGTCACCGGCCCCAGCGACTCGGCGGCCGTCGCGAACAGCCGTTCCACGTCCGACTCCTCGCTGACCTCCCCGGACACCACCACCGCGCGCCGCCCCACCGCCTCGACCCGCGCCGCCACCGCCTCGGCGGCCTCGATGTCGGCCCGGCAGCCGATCGCCACGTCGTGCCCCGCCTCCGCCAGCCGCACCGCGACCGCGGCGCCGATGCCGCGCCCGCCCCCCGTCACCACGGTGACCGGCGCGTCGCGCCCCTCGTTCCGCTTCCCGTTTGTCATCCCCGCAGCGTAGAACAGGCGCGGGACTTGGTCTTGACCAAGGCAGGGAGCGACCCTAAAGTCCAGTTACGCAACAACCTTTCATAATCACCGCGTTCCGCGACGATCCCGGGCGCCCGTGCGGGGCGCCGGCCGGTGCGCGGCAGGGGAGGCGAGGGTGGGGACCACCACTGGACGGACCGCGTCCCGGCCGGGCACGTCACCGGCCGAACCCAAGTACTGGCAGCTGAGGACCGCGCTGACCGACGCCCTGGACGCCGAGTTCAGCGTCGGGCAGGTGCTGCCCGACGAGCGCACGCTGGCCGCCAGGTTCGGGGTCGCGCGCGCCACCCTGCGGCAGGCCCTCGACCAACTGGAGCTGGAGGGCCGCCTCCAGCGACGGCGCGGCGTGGGCACCACGGTCGCGCCGCCACGTGTCGGCGTCGACGTCAGCCCCGCCGGGCAGACCTGGCCCGGCGCCGAGGACGACCCCTGGACGGTCACCGGCCTGACCGCGGTGGGCGCGCCGCCGGCGGTGGCGCGGGCGCTCGACGTGCCGCGCGGGACGCCGCTGTCGCTGGTCGGGCGGGTGCTGGTCGCCGCCGGCCAGCCCGTGGCGATCGAGCGGCTCTACGCGCCGCCCGGGCCCCGCCCGGCCGCGGGCGCCGACGAGGTGCTGGCCGCGCTGCGCGACCAGCCGCTGGAAGGGCAGGACCGGTCGGTCGAGTTGGGCTCGGCCGACGCGGAGCAGTCCAGGGGACTGGACCGGCTGCCGGGCTCCCCGGTGCTGCTGGTCACCACCCGCTACACGGCCGCCGGCCAGGTCGCGGCGGTCTCCCTCGCCACGTACCGGGCGGACACCTGCCGCCTCACGTTCGCCCTCGCGGGGAGCGCTGCCGCGCCGGTCCGGGTGGGGCATCGTCCCTGAGGTGGGGGGTGGGTGGTAGCCGACTGCGGAGCTTCGTGGCTGGGTGGGTTGTCGTCTTTGCCCCGGTGGTGGGTTTCTCGCGCAGTTCCCCGCGCCCCTGCACTGCCGTGGGCGGCTTGTTTGGGGGCGTGGGGAGCTGCGCGAATGCTGGGTGGCGGGTGGCAGTCGACTACGGTGCCGCACCGGCGAGGTGGGTTGTCGGCGTGAGCCCGGTGTGTGGTTGCTCGCGCAGTTCCCCGCGCCCCTGGTTTGGGCTGGCGTGGTGGGTTGGGTGCGGGTTCACCTGTGGCCGGTGACGGCCTGCTTGGGGGCGCGGGGAACTGCGCGGTGCATGGATGGCGGGGGTTGGTCGACTAGGGAGCTTCGTGGCTGGGTGGGTTGTCGTCTTTGCCCCGGTGGTGGGTTTCTCGCGCAGTTCCCCGCGCCCCCGGGCTCGTGTGGGCGGGGCGCGGTCGACTACGGTGCCGCACCGGCGAGGTGGGTGGTCGGCGCTCCGCCGCCTCCGTGCGCTCAGCCGGTCTCCGTCACCGTGAACAGTTCCGCCTCCAGGTGGTCGAGGGCCAGCCGCACCGCCCCCGTCGCCACCGCACCGCCGCCCAGCGCGGACGCCACCACGCGCGGCGCCCGCAGGCAGTAGCGTTCCAACTCGCGGTGCAGCGGCTCCACCACCCGTTCCAGCCCGGCGGCCCAGCCGCCGACCACCACCAGCTCCGGGTCCAGCGCCAGCACCAGCGCCGCCACGTCGTGGGTCAGCCGCTCAACGAACCGCGCCACCGCGTCCTCCGCGCGCGGGTCGCCGGCCCGCGCCGCCGCCAGCACCCGCGTCACGGCCCGCTCGTCCAGCGGGTCGACGGGCGTGCCGGCCGTCGACAGCAGCCGTTCCGGCGTGGCCTGCCGGCCCAGCAGATGGAGCGCCCCGATCTCGCCGGCCGCGCCCCCGTGCCCCCGGTGCAGCCGCCCGCCGATCAGCGACCCCGCGCCGGGGCTCAGCCCGGCCAGCACCATCACCACGTCGTCGGCCCCGGCCGCCGCGCCGACCCAACGCTCGCCGAGGACCGCCGCGTTGGCGTCGTTCTCCACCAGCACCGGCACCCGGAACAGCTCGCGCAGCCGCTCGCCCAGCGGGAGCCCGGTCCAGCCGGGCAACGCCGTGCACAGCGCGACCGAGCCGTCCTGGCCGATGATGCCCGGGGTGCCCACGCCGACCGCGCGCAGCGCGGAGACGGTCACGCCCAGGTCGCCCAGGAGTGCCCTGGCGGTGTGCGCGAGCCGCTCCAGCCGCTGCGCCGCCGGCGCCTCGGTGTCCACGGCGCGGGTCGCCTCGCCCTGCCGCCGGCCGGCGAGGTCGGCCAGCACCGCCGTGACCCGCCGGCTGCCGACCTCCACGCCCAGCAGCCGTCCGGCCTCGGCGCGGAACCGGTAGCGCCGCGCCGGCCGGCCTCGCCGCGCGCCCTCCGCGCCGTCGCCCTCCGCCTCGGCGACCAGGCCGGTCGACGCCAGGCCGTCCAGCACGCCCTCGACCGTCGGCCGCGACAGCCCCGTGGTGGCGGCGAGGTCCGTCAGCGAGCAGCCGCGGCCCGCCGCGCGCAGCGCGCGCAGCACCGCCGCCTGGTTGATCTTCCGCAGCAACGAGGGGTCGCCGCCCATGAGTTGGCCCACCGTGTCTCCCTGCCACGCCGCCTGACCCGCTCCGTGCCGCCGCCCCCCTGCCGGCCCTGCCCCGCGCGCGACCTCAGAGAATCGCGCCCGGGGCGTACCCGGCGGCCTCCGGGTAGCGCTTGACGACCTCGTCGACTCGCGCCACCACGGCGGCCACCTGGCCGTGCGCGGCTCCCGTGAAGGAGAGCCGGTCGGCCATCAGCTCCTCGATCGCCGGCCGGTCCAGCGGAACGCGTTCGTCCGCCGCGAGCCGGTCCAGCAGTTCGTTCCGCTCCGCACCCTCCCGCATTCGCAGCGCGGACGCCACCGCGTGTTCCTTGATCGCCTCGTGCGCGCTCTCCCGCCCGACACCGGCCCTCACCGCGGCCATCAGCACCTTGGTGGTGGCCAGGAACGGCAGATAGCGGTCCAACTCGCGGGCGACGACCGGCGGGAAGACCCCGAACTCGTCGAGCACCGTCAGCATCGTCTCGACCAGGCCGTCGAAGGCGAAGAACGCGTCGGGAAGCGCCACCCTGCGCACCACGGAGCAGGAGACGTCCCCCTCGTTCCACTGGTCGCCCGCCAGCTCGCCGGTCATCGAGGCATAGCCGCGCAGCACCACGGCGAGTCCGTTGACCCGCTCGCAGGAGCGGGTGTTCATCTTGTGCGGCATCGCCGAGGAGCCCACCTGCCCGGGCTGGAAGCCCTCGGTGACCAGCTCCTGCCCGGCCATCAGCCGGATGGTCTTGGCCAACGAGGAGGGCGCGCCCGCGAGTTGGACCAGCGCGCTGACCACCTCGTAGTCCAGGGAACGGGGGTAGACCTGTCCGACCGAGCCCAGGACCTGGGTGAAGCCGAGGTGCCCGGCGACCCGCCCCTCCAGCTCGGCGAGCCGGTGCTCGTCGCCGCCCAGCAGGTCCAGCATGTCCTGCGAGGTGCCGACCGGGCCCTTCACCCCGCGCAGCGGGTAGCGGGCCAGCAGCTCCTCCAGCCGGCCGAAGGCCACCAGCAGCTCGTCGGCGGCGGTGGCGAACCGCTTGCCCAACGTCGTCGCCTGCGCCGGCACGTTGTGCGAACGCCCCGCCATCACCAGCCCCGCGTGCTCACCCGCCAGCCGGCCGAGCCGGGCGAGCAGGGCCACCGTGCGGTCCCGCACCAGCTCCAGGGAGAGCCGCTGCTGCAACTGCTCGACGTTCTCCGTCAGGTCGCGCGAGGTCATGCCCTTGTGGATCTGCTCGTGCCCGGCGAGCGCGTTGAACTCCTCGATCCGCGCCTTCACGTCGTGCCGGGTGACCCGCTCGCGCTCCGCGATGGAGGCGAGGTCGACCGACTCCAGCACCCGCCGGTAGTCGTCGACCGCGCCGGCCGGCACCTCCACGCCCAGGTCGGTCAGGGCCGTCAGCACCGCCAGCCACAGCCGGCGCTCCAGCACGATCTTGTTCTCGGGGGACCAGAGCCGGGCCAGCTCCACCGAGGCGTAGCGGCCGGCCAGGACGTTCGGAATGCGCGGCTTGTCAGTCACAAGGCCGGATTCTACGGCCCCTTCTCCCAGGCCACGGGCGCCAGGTCCGGGCGCTTGGCGGGGCGGCCGTCGCCGGAGGAACGCCCGGTCAGCCGGCGGCCGATCCACGGCAGCAGGTACTGCCTGGCGAACCGCGCGTCCGCCGCGCGCCGCGCGTACCAGCGGCCGGGCGCGGTCGCCGGCAGCGGCTCGTCCCAGTCGAACGCGGCCTCGCCGCCCAGCCGTTCCCAGACGGCCTCGGCGATCCTGCGGTGCCCCTCGGTGGTCAGGTGGAGCCGGTCGTCGGCCCACATCCGGGGGTCGCCGAGCGACTTCGCCGCGTAGAGGTCGACGACGAGCGCGCCGTGCCGCTCGGCGATCTCGTCGATCGCGGCGAAGAGGGCCTCCATCCGGCCCCGGTAGCGGTCGAGCACCGGCCCCTGCCGACCGGGACTGCGCATCAGCACCAACTGCCGGCAGTTCGGCGCGAGTCGCCCCGCCGCCTGGTCCAGCAACCCGCAGATCTCGTCGATGTCGCAGCGCGGGCGCAGCACGTCGTTGAGGCCGCCGACGAGGGTGACCAGATCGGCGTCCATGGCGGCGGCGACGGGTACCTGGTCCTCGGCGATCTGGCGCATCAGCTTGCCGCGCACCGCGAGGTTGGCGTAGCGGAAGTCGGAGCGCTGCTCGCCGAGCCGCTGGGCCAACAGGTCGGCCCAGCCCCGGTAGCCCCCGTCGGGCAGGGCGTCGGACATGCCCTCGGTGAACGAGTCGCCCAGGGCGACCAGACTGCGGAACTCTGCGATCTCGTGCATGGCGCCGTCCATGCTAACGAGTACGGCACGCGCGCGCCGCCCCGCCCGGTCGCGCCCGGGGCACCGCCGGGTCATCCCAGCAGGTTGCGCGCCACCATCCAGACGCCGGCCACGGCCAGCACCACGGCGGTGGCCGCCGGCGTGAACCGGGGCCGGTACCGTTCGCCGCGCAGCCCGGCGGCCAGCCAGCGCCAGGAGAGGAAGAGGGCCAGCGGAACGCCCAGGAGCAGCAGCACCGGGTTGGCCGCGAACGCCCCCGCCGGGTCGAGGTGCAGCAGGTCGTAGGACATCCGGGTCGCGCCGCAGGCGGGGCAGTCCAGGCCGGTGGCCCAGTTGACCGGGCAGCGGGGGAGGAGGCCGCCGCCCCCGTACGGGTCGGTGCGCCACAGGTAGAGGGCGCCGAGGACGCCGAGGGCCAACGCGGCGAGCGGTGGCGCGGCGGGGGGGATCCCGCGCGCCACCGCTTCGGTCCGCCGTGCGCGGTCCACGGAGGTCAGTTCTTCAGGATCCGGCCGTCACCGTCGGTGCGGTCGTCCTTGACGAGGAAGAGGATGCCGTCGATCAGCGCCCAGATGCCGAAGCCACCGCAGGTGAGCAGCTGCGCGATGGCCATGCCGGCGTGCCCGGTGTACCAGCGGCCGGCGCCGACGCCGCCCAGCAGGATCTGGAGCACACCCGCGACGATCTTGGACTTGTGGGAGTACGGGCGGCCGTAGGGGTCGTACCCGTAGGGCGCGTTGGGGTCCGCGCCGTAGCCGGGCTGGCCGCCGTAGCCGCCCGCGTAGCCGCCGGGCGGCTGCTGCGGGTAGCCGTAGCCGGGCTGGCCGCCCGGCGGTGGCGGGGGCTGCTGCGGATTGGGCTGCTGGTAGGGATTCTGGTCGGACATGTCCCCCCAAAGGGCGATGAGCGGTTGAGATTTGGGAACGGCCGCCAGTGGAGAACGCGGCCAGGCGACATACTGCCAAACAACCGGATCATCGGGTAACGCGCCGGGTGCCTTCCTCACTCTCCAGACTCCTCGGGCGCCCCTTCCGGTTCCGTCAGGTGCATCGCCGCCTCCTCGGCGGTCGCGGCGCCGCCGTCGATCCCCTCGTCCTCCGCCGCGACCGGGTCCGGCCGCAGCGTCGCCTCGTCGCTCGCCCGCACCAGCCGGCCGGCGCGTGCGTCGCCGACCTGGTCGCGGTCCAGCGGCTCGCCCTCGCTGCCCGGCAGGTCGCCGACGCCGTCGCCCTCCCGGGGCTGGACGTCGGGCGTCTCCTCGGTCAGCCGCTGGTCGAGGCTGGGCCCCTCGCGCTGGCCGCGCGCCGTGGTGCCCGGGTCGTCGACGGCCAGGGGCTTCTCCGGCGGGGAGTAGCCCTCGTCGAGGGTGGCGTCCTCGTCGTAGCCGTCGAGGCTGTTCTCCAGGTCCAGCTCGTAGGGGTCGTCCCTGGTCTCCGACGTGGTCGGCTGGTAGACCTCGTCGCCCATCGCGGCGTCGTCACTCATCTCCAGCCCTCCCTTCTGCTCCGCTCCGGCTTCCCCGGGGCCGCCGGGACAAAACGCCCGTTCGAGGGGCGAAACGGTGCCGCGCGCGGAGGTGGGGGGAGGTGAGGGAGTGTCTGGCGAGAACTGTGCCCCTCCTCCACCGTTGGGTCACCCGCCGACCCCGCTGTCAACGAGCTGTGTGCCGAGGTCGTCGACGCGTCCGGGCCCGCGCCGGCGCGCGGACGGCGCGTGCGGACGGCGCGGCCCCTTGGGTCAGCCGATCTGCCGCTGGCGGCCGGCCAGCGCCCCCGCCGCCATCTGCGGCACCATCAGCAGCGCCAGGAAGGCCAACGGCAGCCGCCACCCGCCGTCCACGTCGTAGAGCACCCCGACCAGCAGGGGGCCGGGGATCGACAGCAGATAGCCCATGCCCTGGGCGAACGCGGAGAGGCGGACGACGGTCCCGCCGTCCCTGCCGCGCAGCGCGATCATCGTGAGGGCCAGCGGGAACGCGCAGTTGGAGACGCCCAACAGCCCCGCCCACAGCCACGGCACCGTCGCCGGCGCCGCCCACAGCCCCGCGTACCCGGCGAGCCCGAAGAAGCCGAGCGCCACCGCGATGCCGCCCTGCCCGCCGGGCAGCCGCCCGACGACCGCGCCCAGCGCGAAGGAGAGCGGGATGCCCAGCACCGAGGTGAGCGCGAAGAGCAGCCCCGCGGCCTCGGCGGAGAGCCCGGCGTCCCGGAAGACCTGCGGCAGCCAGCCGATCACCACATAGGCGGCGGTCGCCTGGAGCCCGAAGTAGACCGCCAGCGCCCAGGCCGTCGGGTTCCTGGTGAGCCGCGCGGCGCCGGCCGCGGCGGAGGGGCCGGGCCCGGCGACGGGCGCTGCGGCCGGCGCCGCGGACCCCGCGCGCGCCAGGGCCAGCCAGGGCAGCACCGCGACGCCCGCCAGCAGCGCCCAGGCGCCCACCCCCACCCGCCAGTCGCCGAACCGGTCGGCCAGCGGAACGGTCACGGCCGCCGCCGTCGAGGCGCCCAGGTTGAGCGCCATCGCGTAGTAGCCGGTCATCGCGCCGACCCGGTCGGGGAAGCGTTCCTTGACCACCACAGGCATCAACACGTTGACCAGCGCGATCCCCGCCAGCGCCAGGGTGCTGAGGGCGATGAAGGTGCCCGCGTTCCCGGCCAGCGGGCGCAGTGCGAGGCCCGCCGTCAGCACCACCATGCCCAGCAGCACCACCGGGTCCGGGCCGTGCCGCCGCGCCAGCGGGGGAGCGGCGAACCCGACGAGGGCGAAGCAGGCCGCCGGCATGGAGGTCAGCAGCCCGGCGACCGGGGCGCTCATGCCCAGCCCCGCCCTGGCCTCCTCCAGCACCGGCCCGAGGCTGGTGACGGCGGGACGCAGGTTGGCCGCCGCCAGCAGCAGCGCCGGCACCGCCAGCCGCCGGGCCCACACCAGGGCCCTCGACGGTGTGCGCCGCGCCCCGGCGCGGTCGGTGGTCACGGCGTCCCGGGAGGTCATCCTCCCATCGTAGGACGACCGTTCGACCCGGGGCGGCGACTCTCGGTGTATGACGGCCCGTCGAACGCCGGATGGCAGCCGGACGGTCGAACGTCTGTCGAACGTGAAGGTTTCCTCGCCTTCTGTTGACCAGGGCGTGACCCGGGGTGATGGTGTGGGCGACTGTCGTGGTTCTCCGGCGGTGGGAGCCGGCACCCCGTGCCGAGGCCAGGGAACGGCCGCAGCGCATCGTGCGCCACCCCACGTCCTTCGCACCGCACGCACGGAAAGGCCGAAGAGCCATGACGCACACGCGACGACGCTTCCTCACCGCCGGCGGCGCCGGCCTGGCCGCGGCAGCCGTCGGCTGGCCGCGCCCGGCCGCCGCGGCCAGGCCCGCCGCCTGGGAGACGGTGATCGGCGACTCGTTCGCCGACTACGCGACGCTGGAAAGCTCCTGGAACTACCTCTACCCCTGGGGCTCGGACCACAACGGCACCGCCCGCATGTACGGCGGCCCCACCGACCACAACCATGTCTCCCTCGACGGGGGAACGTTGACGCTGCGCGCCACCCGCATCGACTGGGACGAGGGCAACAGCTCGGCCGACCCCCATCTGCCCATCCGCTACCACTCGGGCGCGATCCACGCCCGTCAACACGTCGTGGTGGGCCCCCAGTTCCCCGAGTGGGAGGTCAAGGGCAGCTTCCGGGCGCCGTCCGTCCCCGGCACCTGGCCCGCGTTCTGGCTGACCGGCGTCAACAGCTGGCCGCCGGAGAGCGACATCCTGGAGTACAAGGGGGACGCCCGCAACTGGTTCAACACCTACCGGAACGCCTCCGGCGGCTGGTCCAACACCCTTGTCGACGTCGCCGACCCCGGCGCCTGGCACAGCTACCGCGCCTGGATCGCCCAGGTCAGCGCCACCGACGTGGACATCCACTACTACCTGGACGACAACTGGGTGGGCCAGCACCGGGGCGCCGGCTTCGTCGACCAGCCGCTGTGGATCATCGTCAACCTCCAGATGGAGGGCTCCTCGGGCTCCTCGGGACCGACCACGGACACCCTCTACCACGCGAGGGATCTCTACGTCGGCCGCTCCCGCGCGTAGCCCCGCCGGGCGGGTTTTCGGGGAGCGACCGCCCGCCACTTCGGCGCGGCCCGGTTGTTCGTCTGCTCCCCGTCACGCACGACCATTGTCAGGCGGGCGACCACGGCGACAGGATGTGCTCAGTTCTGTTCGTCCGTGTTGGACTTGTTCGCAATGGAGCGTGAAGTGAACAGCAAGCCGAACCGCCGTACGGTTCTGGGCGCCACCGTGGGGGCGGCGCTGGTCGGGGCCGTCGCCACGGCCCCGGCCGCAGCCGCGGCCGGCGCGGGCGCCGCCTCCCGTGGCGTCACGATCCGCGCGCCGCGCGGCCCCCTGCGGGTGACCGTCCACCTCGTGGACGGGCGTCTGCGCTACGAGGTCACGCGCCGGGGCGAGACCCTGGTCGCCTCCTCGGGGCTCGGCCTGGACCTGGCCGAACGCCCCTCCCTCACCGAGGGGTTGGAGATCGAATCCGTCGAACGCGCCACCGTGGACGAGACCTGGCGCCCCGTCTGGGGCCCGGACGCGACCGTGCGCAACCACGCCAGCGAGTGCGTGGTGCGCACCGTCCAACCCGCGACCGGCACCCGACTTGACGTGGTCTTCCGCGTCTTCGAGGACGGGGTCGGCTTCCGCTACCGGCTGCCCGCCCAGGAGGGGCTCGACCGCTACACCGTCACCGCCGAACGCACCGAGTTCGCGCTGCCCGCCGACGCGACCAGCTGGTCGCTGGCGGCCGGCACCGACTGGAACGCCGACGAACGCCACTACCGCCGCGCGCCGCTCGGCGAGGTGGCCACGGCCCAGACCCCGTTGACGCTGGCCACCGCCCGGGGCACGCACGTGGTGGTGCACGAGGCGGCGCTGGTGGACTACCCGAGCATGACCCTGGCGGCGACCGGCGACGACCGGCCCGGTGCCCTGGCCAGCGAGCTGATCAGCCTCCCCGACGGCAACAAGGCCCATCTGGAGGGCGCGTTCTCCACCCCCTGGCGCACCCTGACCATCGGTGACCGCGCGGGGGACCTCGCCGAGTCGCACCTGATCGAGAACCTCAACGAGCCGTGCGCGCTCGACGACACCTCCTGGATCACCGCGGGCACCTATGTCGGCGTCTGGTGGGAGTTGCAGCGTCGCGACACCACCTGGACCGAGGGGCCGCGCCACGGCGCGACCACCGCGCGCGTCAAGGAGTACATCGACCTGGCCCGCGAGGCCGGCGCCAGCCACGTGCTGGCCGAGGGCTGGAACACCAACGCCGGTGGAGAATGGACCGGCCAGGACTTTCTCACGCCGAGGGACGACTTCGACCTGCCCGAGGTGCTGCGCTACGCCGAGGCCAACGGCGTCCGCTTCGTCGCGCACAACGAGACACGCGGCTTCGTCGACTACTACGAGGAGCACCTGGACACCATCTTCGGCCGCTACGCCGAACTGGGCATCGACGCGATCAAGACCGGCTACGCCACCAGGTTCGAGCTGGGCGGGGTCAACCGCAGCCACTACGACCAGGAGGCCGTCCGCCACTACCAGCGCGTCATCGACGCGGCGGCCCGCCACCGCATCATGATCAACGCGCACGAGGCCATCAAGCCGACCGGGCTGGCCCGCACCCACCCGCACATGATGACCGGCGAGGGCGTCGCCGGGATGGAACAGCACAACTACATGGGCAAGGACGGCAACCCGCCCGAGCAGGCCACCATCCTGCCGTTCACCCGCTTCATGGGCGGCCCCGCCGACTACACCCCCGGCGTGCTGAACGTGACCTGGGACCCGGCCGGCCTCGGCACCCGGGTGCAGACCACCTCGGCCGCCCAACTCGCCCTCTACACCGTCTTCTTCAGCCCGCTCCAGATGCTGGCCGACACCCCGGAGAACTACCGCGCCCACCCCGGGTTCGCCTATCTCACGGACATGCCGGCCAGTTGGGACGAGACCAGGTTCCTGGACTGCGAGATCGGCGACCACACCGTCGCCGCACGCCGGAAGGGCGACCTCTGGTACCTCGGGGCGATCACCGACGAGCACGACCGGACGCTGCGGGTGCCGCTGCGCTTCCTGGGCCGGGGCCGCTACGCCGCCGAGATCTACCAGGACGCCGCCGAGACGACCTGGCGGGAGAACCCCCTCCCGATCGACATCCGCACCGAGACGGTGCGGGCCTCCACCACGCTCAGGCTGCGCCTGGTCGCCGGCGGAGGCACCGCGATCCGCTTCCGTCCGCTCTGAGCCGCGGGGGCGGAGCCGCGACCCTCACGCCTCGGCGTCGGCCGGCTCCGCCTTCCCGGCGGGCGGGGAGCTCCGCGCGTTCCGCCTCCGGTGCAGCACGCCCAGCACGGCGTCGAGCACCAGGAACGCCAGCAGCGACAGCCCGAACAGCGGCAGATACCACCCCAGCAGCGCCGCCCCCGCCACCAGCGGCACCAGCACCGCCCACGGCGCGCGCCGCCACGCGCCACGGCGCGGCGGGCGGCCCCACGCCGACCCGCCCCGGGTGGGCCGCCGTTGCCACCACATCCGGTAGCCCAGCACGACCAGCGTCATCAACGCGCCCGCCACCGCGATCAGCAGCAGCTGGTTGGGCAGCCCGAAGAGCAGCCCCATGTGCCCGTCGACGCCCCAGCGGGCCAGCTTGGCGGCGACCGAGAAGTCGCCGAAGCGCACCGTGTCCGTCACCTCGCCGCTGGTCGGGTCGACGGCGACGGCGTCGACCTGGGTGGGCCACTCCGCCTGGATCTCCTTCACGGCGAAGGCCCCGCCGGGCTCGGTCGGGTAGACCACCTCGACGGGTTCGCGCAGCCCCGCGCCCCGCGCGCTCTCCAGCGCCTGCCCCGCGGTGACGACCGGCTCGCCGTCCTCCCCGGCCTCGGCGCCGTGCCCCTCGTGCCCCTCGTGCCCCTCGTGTTCCGAATGCTCGCCGTGCTCGCCGTGTTCGCCGTGCTCCGCGTGGTCGTCGTCCCTCTCGCCGTCCGCCCGTCCGCCGTGGGTGGAGTGCCCGCCGCCCTCGCCGCCGCCAGGCGGCGAGGTGTCGGGGGCCGGCGTCTGCCAGGACAGCTGCTCGCGCAGCTCGGTGATGTTGGCGCCCGCGTGCTGCGACCAGGTCAGCCCGGTGAGGGAGAGAAAGCAGAGAAAGAGCGCGGCGCCCAGCCCGATCGTGCCGTGCCACCTCAGCGTCCGCCGCCTGCCGGTGAGTCCGCGTGCGGGCAGCGGCGTCCGCCGCACCCGGCCGCGGGTGCGCCGCCGGCCGATCCACAGCACCACGCCGCCCAGCGCGATCACGGCCAGCCAGCTGGCGGCCAGTTCGCTGTAGTGCCGGCCGAAGTCGCCCAGGTGCAGACTGCGGTGCAGCTCGTCGATCCACCAGCGGAACGGCAGCGCGCCGGACGAGCCGTACGCCTCCAGGTCGCCCCTGACCTCCGCCGTGTACGGGTCCACGAAGACCGCCAGCCGGTGGCTGGGCCCGAGATCCGGCTGGTCCAGCAGGACGCGCGTCGTCGCCCCCGGCTCGGCGGCCGGGCGCACCCCGTTGAGTGTCCCCTCGGGGTACTCGGCGCGGGCGGCGGCGATCTGCTCGTCCAGCGGCAGATGGGCCTCGCCGACGGGGACGCTCAGTTCATGGTCGTAGACGTACTTCTCGATCTGGATCGAGGCGGCGTAGAGCATCCCGGAGAACGCCGCGACCAGCAGGAACGGACCCACCAGCAGCCCGGCGTAGAAGTGCAGCCGCAGCACCAGCGGACGCGCCGACGTCCGCCGTTCCTCTCGCGCCGGGGGCGCCTCACCCTCGGGCCCGCCCTCGTGCTCCCGCGTACGCGGCGCTGTCGCCATCACGCACCACCTGCCGTTCGGAGGACCGGCCGACGTTCGACCGCCTCGCCCTAGTAGTCGGGCGCGACCCCGGGGGCGTTCCCGAGAGATGCGACGCGATGTGCTTGGGTGGACGGCGCGCCGCACCGTGGCGCGTCGTGAGGGGGCAGTGGTGGAGGCGAGGGGCGACGGCGGCACCGGTCTGAACGTGCTCCGGGTCGACGGGGCGGAACTGCTGCGGTGGCGCGCCGGGGTGCGACGGGTCTACGCCGCGGCGTTCACCGGGCCGCCGTGGAACGAGGACGAGTCGAGGGCCGACGCGTTCGTGCGGCGCCTCCCGGACGAGGTGCGCAGGCCCGGCTTCGTCGCCGCGCTGGCCCGTGACGGCGAGCGGGTGCTGGGGTTCGCGACGGCGGTGACGACACCGGAGGTCTTTCCCGAGGACCGTTCCTACGGCAAGGCCGCCGCGACACTGGGAGCCGCGCGCACCAGGGCTTTGCTGTGCGGCGGCCGTGAGGTGAACGACCTGGCGGTCGATCCGGCGGCGGGCGGTCGGGGCGTCGGCAGGGCGCTGCTGGCGGCCATGACCCGGGACGCGCCCATGGGCCGCTGCTGGCTGCTGACCCATCTCGTCGCAGAACCGGCCCGCGCCTTCTACCGCCGTCTCGGCTGGGTCGAGGTGGCGCCGCCCCACGCCTCGGAGGAGACCGACGTCGTCGTCTTCCTCGCCCCCACGCACCCCGGGCGTGACTCCGTCACCGGCTGAACCGGCTGAACGGGCCGCCCCCGCGCGAAAGCGACCCGGCCCGCCCCGCGCGGTTGCGGGGCGGGCCGGGCCGGGGTGCCCGCCGAGGGGGAGCGGCGGGCGGGGGGATGGTCAGTAGGCGCCGTTGACGTTGTCCATCGACCCGTAGCGGTCGGCCGCGTAGTTGCAGGCCGCCACGATGTTGGCCACCGGGTCGTACTGGTCGTAGGCGGTGCCCTCGACGTGGTAGGCGTCGAAGGTGGGCTTGATCACCTGGAGCAGGCCCTTGGACGGCACGCCGTTCTGGGCGTTGATGTCCCAGTTGTTGATGGCGTTCGGGTCGCCGCTGGACTCGCGGATGATGTTGCGGTGGATACCCTCGTAGGAGCCCGGGATGTCGTGGTCGTCCATGATGTCCATGGCCTCGCGTATCCAGCCGTCGAGGTTGTCCGGGTAGGTCTCCTCGGCGGGCGCGGCGACGTTCGCGGCCTCGTCGCCGCCGTTGTCGTCGCCGTTCTTCTCCTCGTCCTCGGCCGCGGGTTCCGCGTCCTCACGCTGCTCGTCCTCCTCCGCGTCCGCCGCGTCCTCGGCGGCGGTGGCCTTCCGGGGCTGGGCGTCGGGGCGGAGGTCCAGGACGGACGGCCGGCCGGCGAGGACGTCGCGCGGCGAGCCGGAGTCGGTCGTGGCCTGGGCGAGCGTGAAGGCCACGGGGGAGTCGGTCGGGGTGGCGGTCGGCGCGGGTGCGGTGCGCGTCTCGGGGGAGTCGCCGGCCGCGTTGCCCGGTACGAGCGAGACGGCCATGGCCGCGGCGCCGGCGGCGACGACACCGGCCACCGAAACCTTGCGGTTCCGGGACCAGCGGGGGCCAGGGGTGCTGTGTGCGAACAATGTGGTCGTTCCTCGTTGGAAGTGGGGGTAAATCCCGCGATTGCGGACGACGGCCAGTCTTAGCGCGGCCCCCTGAGCCGGGCAAAGACCCCCACTACGACCCCGGCCCGTAGTCGCCGCCGCCCCGACCCCCGCGCGCCGCCGGAGCCCGGGCGCGCCGCACCGCTACCCCGCCTCGTAGGGGACCTTCGTCCTATGTCTGGCATCACAGCGCGCGGGCCGGGGAATCACTCGACGTGACCGCTCGGTGGCCGTCATCGGAGGGTCGGCGCGCCTCGGCCGCACGGGCGGGGCGTGAATCGTGCCGAGCTGGAAATGATTATCAGGGCTGCCGAGGGGGCAACTCGGGCGCGTCCACGGGACGTTGCCGCCGTTGTGCGTGGGGAGGACTGTCAGTTCATGGGTGCACCCTTGTCCCAGGACCAGGGGTTAGTGGGTTCCGCCGCCTCGAGGACCGCCCCGGAGGGCGCCTCGGGGACCGCCCCGGAGGAGCCGCTCTTCCTCGAACCCCGGCTGGCGCCGCCGCTGCGCGCGCTGCTCGCCGAGCCCGACCTGCTCCACGGGCTGGTCGACGCGCTCGGCTCGCCGCTGAACGTGGTCCTCCCCGAGGTGGTGGCGTCGAACGTGGAGGCGTTCCGCGCGGTCTACCGGCGCCACCGGCTCCAGGGCCGGATCTGCTTCGCGCACAAGGCCAACGCCTCCAGCGCGCTGGTCCGCCGGCTCGCCGACACCGAGGCCGGCCTGGACGCCGCCTCCGTGGCGGAGCTGTCGCACGCGCTGGGTGCCGGCTTCGCCCCCGACCGCGTGGTGGCCACCGGCCCCAAGGACCCCGACTTCCTGTGGCTGGCCGCCCGCACGGGCGCGACCGTGCACGTGGACGCGCCCGCCGAGCTGGCCGACCTGGTGCGCCTGGTGCGGGAGCGGGGCCTGCCCCGGGCCCGGGTCCTGCTCCGGCTCTCCGGCTTCGCCTCCGAGGGGGTGCGGCTGCTGAGCCGCCGCACCCGCTTCGGCACCCCGGCCGGCGCCGTCGGCGAGCTGCTCGACCTCTGCGTGCGGGAACGCGACGCCGTGGAGCTGCTGGGCGTCGCCTACCACCTGGACACCACGAGCCTGGAGGAGAAGGCGCTGGCGCTGGAGAGCTGCGTGCTCGCGCTGGACGAGGCCAGGGCGCGCGGCCTGGACCCGCGCGTCGTCGACGTCGGCGGCGGCTTCGGCGCGAGCTACCTCGCCGACGGCCGCCAGTGGGAGCGCTACACCACCGCGCTGACCGACGCGGTGCTCGGCCGCCGTCCGCCGCTGACCTGGGGCGGCCACGGCTACGGGCTGCGGAACGAGGGCGGCACGGTGCGCGGCAGGCTCACCCTCTACCCCGCGCACCGGCCGGTCGCCGGGCCCGGCTATCTCGACGAGCTGCTGTCCACGCCGGCGCCCGGCCTCGGCCGGCCCCTCGCCGAGCTGCTGCTGGAGCACCTGTACGACCTGTGGGTGGAGCCGGGGCGCTCCCTGGTCGACCAGTGCGGGCTCTCGCTGGCCCGGGTCGTGGACGTGCGGACCACCGGCGACGGCAGATGGCTGGTGCGGCTGGCGATGACGGCCGGCGACGTCAGCCTGGAGGAGCACGGCGTGCTGACCGACCCGGTCCTCCTGCCGCGCGCCGGCGCCGCGGAGCCGTCGGGGGGCGACGACGGCGGGCCGGTCGGCGTCCATCTCGTCGGCGACCTCTGTCTGGAGTCCGACCTGGTGACCCGCCGGACGGTCTTCCTGCCGCGCCTGCCCGACCGGGGCGACCTGCTCGCCTTCGCCAACACCGCCGGCTACTGCATGGACTTCCGCGCCCACCACGCGCAGATGCGGCCCGGCGCCCGCAAGGTCGCCGCCGGCCGGCGACCGGACGGGGGCTGGTGGTGGTCCCTGGACGAGCGGTACTGGCCCACCACCACGCGCAGGAGCGGAGAGTCATGAGATACGACGACATCACCGAGGCCATCGGCAACACGCCGCTGGTGCGCATCGACCCCGCCGTGCACGGGCTGCGCACCATCGACCTCTACGCCAAGCTGGAGATGCTCAACCCGTTCGGCTCCGTCAAGGACCGCGCCGCCTGGAACATGCTGCGCCCCGAACTGGCGGGCGCGGTGGAGCGGGACGCGCAGGTGGTGGAGCTGTCCAGCGGCAACACGGCCAAGGCGCTCGCCGTCCTCGCCGGCCTCCACGGGCTGCGCTTCCGCAGCGTCACCAACCGGATGCGGGTGCCCGAGCTGCGCGAGCTGCTGCTGCTGCTCGGCGCGGAGATCGAGGAACTGCCGGGGCGCGGCGAGTGCCTGGACCCGACGGACACCGACGACCCGCTCACCCAGTTCCACCGGGCGCTGACCGAGGACGGCGCCAGCCATCTCCACACCGACCAGTACTTCAACCCCCGCAACACCGAGGCGCACGCCACCGGCACCGGGCCCGAGATCGTCAAGGACCTCGGGGGCCGGGCGCCCGACTGGTTCGTCGCGTGCGTCGGCACGGCAGGCTCCTCCTCGGGCGTCGCCCGGGTGCTGCGCGAACACGACCCGGACGTCGGCGTGTTGGGGCTGGTCGCCGCGAAGTCCGACTTCATACCCGGCATCCGCACCCTCGACGAGGTCGCCGAGGTCGGCCTCTTCGACCCGGAGACCTACGACGCCATCGAGGCCGTCACCGCCGACGAGGCCATCGACGGCATGGTCGACCTCAACCGCCGCTGCGGGCTGCTCGCCGGACCCACCAGCGGCGCCGCCTACCGGGGCGCGGTCCACCATCTGCGCCCCCTGGACGAGGAACGCGCCCGGCGCGCGGGCGGGGAGCCCGTCGAACGCGCGACCGCCGTCTTCATCGCCTGCGACCGGGTGGAGAGCTATCTCGGCTATGTCCGCCGCCGGCGCCCCGAACTCCTCGGCCGCGCCCCCCACCGCAACGCCCTGGCCACGGTCACCGAGGCCGAGCTGGCCGCCGTGCGGGACGAGGGGGTGGCCGAGGCGCGCCGCTGGATCGAGGAGGAACGGCCGCTGGTCGTCGACCTGCGCGGCTCCCACGCCTACGCCGCGCTCCACATCGAGGGGGCGATCAACATCGTCGACGAGCTGTTTGAGCAACAGGTGCACGGCGGGCTGCCGTTCGGCCGCGGACGGCCCGTGCTGCTGGTCTGCCCGGTCGGCGAGAAGTCCGCCAGGTTCGCCGCCCTGCTGACCCGGATGGGGCACACCAACGTGCGCAGCCTGGCCGGCGGCGTCGTCGCCTGGCGCGACGCCGGCGCGCCGCTGGTGCGGGAGTGAGCGGCGTGCGCGCCGCCGACCCGGCCGACCCCGCCGCCGAGCTGGCCCGACTCGCCGGCTGGCAGCGGGAGTTGCGCGAACAGTTCCCCATCGTCACCGCCCACCCCGAGCTGGCCTATCTGGACAGCGCCTCCACGGCGCAGAAGCCGCGGGCCGTGCTGGACGCGGTGCAGGAGTACCTGGTCACCCGGAACGCCAACGCCGGGCGCGGCACCTACCCCTGGGCCAACGCGACCACCGCCGCGCTGGAACGGGTCAGGGAGCGCGTCGGTGCGTTCCTCGGCGACCCCGCCCCCGAACGTTCCTCCGTGCACTTCGTCAGCGGCACCACCGAGGGGCTGCGCGCGGTCGCCCTCGACTGGCTGGCGCCGCAACTCGCCGACGGCGACGAGATCCTGGTGCCGTTCGCCGACCACGAGGCCAACCTGGTCCCCTGGCGGGAGGCGGCCGAGCGGCTGGCAGGGGCGGGCGTGGAGATCGCCGTGCGCCCGCTGCCCTACCAGCCGGGCTCGGGCGACTACGACCACCGGGCGCTGCCCGCACTGGTCGGCCCCCGGACCCGGTTCGTGGCAGCCACCCACGTGCACCACGTGCTCGGCGGCGACATGAACGTCCACCGGCTGCGCGAGGCCGTCGGCCCCGACGTGCCGATCTGTCTCGACGCCGCGCAGAGTGTGGGGCATCTGCCGGTGGACCTGGCCGCGCTCGACGTGGACTTCGTGGTCTTCTCTGGACACAAGGCCCTGGCGCTGCCCGGCACCGGTGCCGTCTGGGCCCGCCAGTCGCGCGGCCCGGCCTTCCGCCCGGGGGGCTGGAGCGGCACCCCCAACACGGTCGGCCTGGTCAGCCTGGGCGTCGCCCTCGACTGGCTGGCGGCGGCCGATGTGGGCCGGATCGAACGGTGGACGGTCGCCCTGGCCGCCCGCCTCACCGACCGGCTGCGCCGGCTGCCGCAGTACGAGGTGCTGGGCTGCCAACTCAGCCTGGCCGCCGACGCGACGGCCCCACTCCGGCGCGGCATCGTCTCGTTCCGCCACCGCGACCTCAGCTCCAACGACCTCGGCTTCGTCCTGCACAGCCACGGCTTCCTGGTCCGCGCCGACAGCCTCTGCCGGGCCGGCGCCCGCGCGGACGACGAACGGGACGGGGCCGTGCGGGTGAGCCTCCATGTCCACAACACCCCGGAGGAGATCGACGGACTGCTGGAGGTGCTCGACACCCTCGACTGAGACCGCCCCATGGAGACGCAACTGAAAACCATCACCAGGTAGGGTGTCGCCCACAGGCACCGACGACGGCTGGAGGTGGCGCGTTCCCATGGGCGTGAGCATGGCGACGGCCGAGTACTGGGTCGAGCGCTGGGAGCGCCAGCAGCGGCGGTACGCGATCCATCGCGAGGAGCGCTTCACCGTGCTCGCCGACGTGGCCGAGTACGCCACCCGCGACCGGGCCCGCCCGCTGCTCGTCGACCTCGGCTGCGGTCCCGGGTCGCTGGCCGCCCGGCTCGCCGGCCGGCTGCCGGCGGCCGAGATCGTCGCCGTCGACCGCGACCCGCTGCTGCTGGAGCTGGCGCGCACCCACCGCCCGGACGCCGCCCGCTACGTGGAGGCGGTCCTCGGCGCCGAGGGCTGGACGGACGCGCTGCGCCTGGGCCGCGCCCCCGACGCCGTGCTGACGGCCACCGCCCTGCACTGCCTCGGCGCACGCACCCTGGAGCTGACCTACCGGCAGCTGCGGCGACTGCTGCGCCCCGGCGGCATGGTGGTCAACGCCGACCACTTCCCCGCGGACGCCGCCGAGGTCTCCGGCCTCGCCGCCCACCTCGGCGACCGCCGGATGGCGGCGGCCATCGAGGGCGACACCCCCGACTGGGCCGCCTGGTGGCGCGAGGCCGCCCTGGACCCGGAGCTGGCCCACGCCTTCGAGGAGCGCGCCCGCCGGCAGCCGCCGACGGACGAGGGCGGCAACACGCTCACCTTCGCCGACCACGCCCGCCTGCTGCGCGCCGCCGGCTTCCGCTCGGTCTCCTGCGTCTGGCAGTACGGCGTCAGCCGCGTCCTGGTCGCCTTCGCCTGACGCCCGCCCCCTCGCGCGCGACCCCCGGCTCCGGGAGTGCGCGGAGCCGGGGGCGCGTGGAGCCGGCTGTGAGTGTCGGCCTCCCGCAAGGGGTCGGTAATCATTTTCATCTAGGATGCGTGCCGGCGGCTCCCGTTGACGGGGTCGGCCGCCGCGACGTGCCGCACGCCGACCCGGCGGCGCCGAAGGGAGTCCCCGCCCGTGTCCGTTGCCGAACCTCCCCCCGTCGACCCGCTCGGCGCCCACTGCGGAGTGCTCCCGACGCGTGTCCCGCTCGCCCGGGGCGCGGAGGCGGCCCGCGCGCTCGCCCGTGACGGCGCCGTGGTGCTGACCGGCGCCGAGGTGACGGCCGACGCCCTGGTGGTGGCCGCCGCCACGGTGCTCGGCGCGCGCCTGCGCGAGCTGTATCCGCCGCGCGAGCGCACCTCGCGGGACGGCGGGCCCGTCCATCTCCACGCGGACGGCATGGACTTCCTGGTGGACGTCGGGGGCGTGCCGACACGGAGGCGCCACCCGGACGAGGACCACGTGCTGGTGCAGAGCGTCCGGCCCGCGCCCTCGGGCGGCGCCTCCCTCGTGCTCGACGCCTACCGGCTGGTCGACCGGCTGGCCGAGGAGGACCCGGAGTTGCACGCCTTTCTGACCACGGCCGACGTCGATCTCTACGGCGCCTGGGCGGGGCTGCGGGGGCTGCCGGCGCTGCCGCGCGTCGCCCGCCATGTGGAGTTCACCCGCGCCGGGCGGCGCGTGGTGCGCCGCACCGACGGCGCTGTCCCCCTGCGCCGCGATCCGCGCGAGGGGTATGTGCGGGAGATGCTGACGCGCTTCGAGGTCAGGGTCCACGGTCTGGAGCCGGCCCTGCCCCGCCTCTCGCTCGCCCGGGGGGAGATCCTGCTGCTCGACAACTACCGCTGCTGGCACGGCCGGGACCCGCACGAGGGGGAGCGCTCGGTGCGCATTCTGACCCTGCGGGGCGAGGGAGCGTGCTGAGCGCGTGTTGAAAATGATTACCAATGTGCTTATCGTTCGTCGACATGGCCACACCTCCCGACCGTCTGCCCCGCGAGGGGGCGCCCTCCCCGGGGCGGCACGCTCCCGAGCCCGCTCCCGCTCCCGCCCCCGCCGTCGCGGCTGAGGCCGAGGCCGAGGCGGGGCCCCGGCGGCTCGCCGGGCGGGGGCTGGCGCTGACGGTGGCCGGGCTGCTCGTCCTGCTGGCGGTCTCGGTCCTGCTGGCGATCGGGTGGGGAACGGCCGTCATCTCCCCACCGGACGTGGCCCGTTACCTCTGGGCGGCGCTCAGCGGCGGCACGATCACCGCCGAGGAGGTGACCCGCTACCAGATCGTCTGGCAGGTGCGCACGCCCCGCGTGCTGCTGGCCGTGGTGGTCGGCGCCGGGCTCGGCGGGGTCGGGGTGGCCGTGCAGGCGCTGGTGCGCAACGCGCTGGCCGACCCGTTCGTCCTGGGCATCTCCTCGGGCGCCTCGGTCGGCGCCGTCGCCGTGCTGACCGTGGGGCTCTTCGGCTCCCTGGGCGTCTACGCGCTCTCGGCCGGGGCGTTCGCGGGCGCGCTGGCGGCCTCGGTGCTGGTCTATCTCGCCTCCTACAGCCGCACGGGGCTGACGCCGCTGCGGCTGGTGCTCACCGGGATCGCGCTGGCCTACGGGTTCCAGGCGCTGATGAGCGTGCTGGTCTATCTCGCGCCCGACGGCGAGGCCACCCACACCGTGCTGTTCTGGACGATGGGCGGCCTGGGCGCCGCCACCTGGGGCTCGCTGCCGGCGGTGGCCCTGGTGGTGCTCGTCGGCCTGGGTGTCCTGCACCGCCACAGCCGGTCGCTCGACGCGCTGGCGCTCGGCGACGAGACGGCCGCCAGCCTGGGCGTCGACGTCACCGCCCTGCGCCGGGGGCTGTTCGTGCTCACCTCGCTGATGACCGGCGCGATCGTCGCGGTGAGCGGGGCGATCGGCTTCGTCGGCCTGATCGTGCCGCATCTGGTGCGCATCGTGGTGGGCGCCCGCCATGTGCGGGTGCTGCTGGTCGCGCCGCTGGTCGGAGCGGTCTTCATGGTCTGGGCCGACCTGCTGGCCAGAACCCTCGCCGCCCCGCGCGAGCTGCCGCTCGGCGTGATCACCGCGCTGGTCGGGGTCCCGGTCTTCGTCGCGCTGATGCGCCGGCGTGGCTATCTCTTCGGAGGTCGTTGAATGACACGCGTAACGCTCGGACTTGAGGAGATCTCGGTCGAGGCGGGCGGCCGGGCCCTGGTGCGGGCCCTGTCCCTGACGGTCGGCGCGGGCGAGGTCGTCGGCCTGGTCGGCCCCAACGGCAGCGGCAAGTCCACGGCCCTGCGCTGCGTCTACCGCGCGCTGCGCCCCACCGGGGGCACCGTGTGGCTGGACGGGCGCGACCTCGCCGGCATGTCGCCGCGGGAGAGCGCGCGGGGCGTCGCGGCGCTGAGCCAGGAGAGCGGCACCGAGCTGGACTTCACCGTCGAGGAGCTCGTCGCCCTCGGCCGCACCCCCCATCTGTGGGGCAACCAGTCCCTGAACGAGCGGGAGCGGGCGCTGTGCGCGGAGGCGATGCGCCGTCTCGACGTGTCGCACCTGGCCGACCGCGGGGTGCTCACCCTCTCCGGCGGGGAGCGTCAACGGGTGCTGGCCGCGCGGGCGTTGGTGCAGGAGGCCGGGCTGCTGGTGCTCGACGAGCCCACCAACCACCTCGACATCCGCCACCAGGTCGCGCTGCTGGGGCTGCTGCGCGACCCCGGGCTGACCGTGCTGGTGGTCCTGCACGACCTGAACCTCGCGGCGGCCGTCTGCGACCGGATCGCCGTGCTGGAGGCCGGCGCGCTGGTCGCCGTCGGAACCCCGCGCGAGGTGCTCACCGAGGAGCTGGTCGCCGGGGTCTTCGGCGTCGAGGCCACGGTGGTGCCCCACCCGCTCACGGGCGACCCGCAGCTGCTCTACACCCTGAACTCCTCGGCCGCCCCGGCGGAAAGCACCGTCGAGGCGGCACGAGGCACACCGGAAAGCCGAGGAAGTCGCCCATGACCGCACCCCGTTCCCGAACCGTCCTGCTCCCGGCCGTGGCCGGCGCGCTGCTGCTGACCGGCTGCGGCGCCGACGTCGCCGACGACTCCGGTGGCGAGGCGGAGACCACCACGGTCGCCCGCTGCGGCGAGGAGGTGGAGTACCGCAGGCCGGAGCGGGCCGTGGTCTACGAGGCGGGCAGCGCCGACAAGCTCTTCGTGCTCGGTCTGACCGACGCCGTGCACGGCTATGTCATGCCCCCGGCCAACCCGCCGGTGGAGGAGTCCCCCTGGGCCGAGGAGTACGCCCGGGTGGAGATGCTCAGCGACGACCTGCTCAACCGCGAGCTGGTGGTGGACGCGCGCGCCGACCTCGTGGTGGCCGGCTGGCAATCCGGCTTCAGCGACGAGCGCGGCATCACCCCCGAGATCCTGGACGACCTGGGTATCCAGAGCTTCCCGCACAGCGAGACCTGCTACAACTATCCGGGCTATCCGCTGGAGTTGACCCCGTTCGAGGGGCTCTACACCGACCTGGAGCGGCTGGGGGAGATCTTCGACGTGCGGGAGCGCGCCGACGAGGTCGTCGCCGGGCTGCGGGAGCGGGTCGACGCGGTGCGGGAACGGGCGCCCGAGGGCAGGCCGCCCCGGGTCTTCCTCTACGACTCGGGCGTCGACGCGCCGTTCACCTCGGGCAACCAGGCGCCGCCCCACGAGATCATCGAGATCGCCGGCGGCGAGAACATCTTCGCCGACCTCACCGAGCGCTGGACCTCGGTGGGATGGGAGCCGGTCATCGAGGCCGACCCCGAGGTGATCATCATCCTGGACTACGGTGACCTGCCGGCCGAGGAGAAGATCGACTTCCTGACCTCCTCGCCCGCGCTGTCCGAGGTGACGGCGGTCCGCGAGCGGAACTTCCACATCCTCGACTACAACGAGGCGATCAGCGGGCCGCGCATCGTCGACGGCGCCGAGGGGTTCGGGGAGTACCTGAGGGAGCTGGAGCGCTGAGCCGGCGCCCGCCCGCCCGCGCGCACGCCGGCGCGGGAGGGCGGGCGCCGCGTTCACCAGCTGGACTTGGTCACGCCGGGCAGCTCACCGGCGTGTGCCATGGTGCGCAGGTTGATCCGGGAGAGCCCGAAGGCGCGCAGATGGCCGCGCGGGCGGCCGTCCACGCTGTCCCGGTTGCGCACCCGGGTGGCGCTGGCGTCGCGCGGCTGGCGGCGCAACTCGCGCTGCGCGGCCTCCCGTTCGGCCTGGGTGCTGTGCGGGGTGCGGATGGTCGCCTTCAGCTCGGCGCGCCGCGCCGCGTAGCGGGCGACGATCTCCTTGCGCCGCTCGTTCTTGGCGATCTTGCTGGCCTTGGCCATGGTGGTGCGTTCCTCCTCGAAGCCGGACGGGGGGCGTTCAGACCCGCTCGCCACGGGCGCGGACACGGGCCACGGCCCGTTCGATCCCGATGGCGTCGACGGTCTTGATGCCCTTGGCGCTCAGCCGCAGCCGGACGAACCGGTTCTCGCTGGGCAGCCAGTACCGCTTGGTCTGGATGTTGGGGTCGAACCGGCGCCGGGTGCGCCGGTGGGAGTGGGAGATCTGGTTGCCGAAGCCGGGCTTGCGGCCGGTGAGTTGGCAGTGGGCGGACACGGGCGCCTCACCTTTCGCTCGAAGGGGCTGGTCAGGGGGTCAACAGCCCGCGCTGGTAGGCGCGCACCAGGTTGCGCGGCACCAGGTGCCGCCGGCCGTCGACGGTGATCGGCACCAGGTCGGGCGGGCTCGCCTTCCACTGGGCCCTGCGGTGCCGGGTGTTGGCGCGCGACATCTTGCGTTTGGGAACGGCCACGGGGCCACCTCCTCGTTATTGAACATGATTGCCGTTTGCGTATAGTAGCGCCATGTCCCACGACGCGCCCCACCCGGCCACCCGCCCGTCCCTGGGCGCCGTGCAGGAGACCCTGCTGATCCCCCTCTACGGGCGGGCCGTCGAGCACCGCCGCCCCGACGCCGCGCTCACCGATCCGCGCGCCGCCGAACTGGTCGACGCGCTCGACTACGACTTCGCCCGCTTCGCGGAACTGCCCAGCCTCACCGGCTCGGTGCTGCGCACCCTGCTCTTCGACCACTGGACCCGCGACTTCCTCGACGCCCACCCCGACGGCACGGTGGTGGAGATCGGCACGGGGCTCAACACCCGCTTCGAGCGGACCGACAACGGTCGCGCCCGCTGGTTCGAGCTGGACCTGCCCGATGTCGCCGCCCTACGCGGCACGTTCTTCGCCGATACCCCGCGCCGCACGACGCTGGCCACCTCCGTCACCGAGCCCGGCTGGCCGGAGGAGGTGGCACAGGCGGCCGGCGGGGCACGACTGCTGACCGCCGAGGCCGTGCTGCCCTTCCTCGAAGAGGCGGACGTCCGCGCGCTGGTCGGACGGATCGCCCGCCGACTGCCCGGCGCCCTGCTGGCCCTGGACACCCACAGCCCGGCCCTGGTCGCCGCCCAGGACGGGCACGACGCCCTCAGCAGGACCGAGGCGCGGCTGCGCTGGGGCTGCCAGGACATCGCGGTCGTCGCCGACTGGGCACCCGGCGCCCGGGTGCTCGCCTCGCACACCCTGACCTCACTGCCGCGCGCCGTCCACGACGCCCTGCCCGCACGTCTCCGCGCGCTGCTGGAGGACCTCACCCGTCGCCGTCTGCCCCAGGTCGAGGAGTACCGGACGCACCTGATCCGGCTGCCCTGACGGCCGCGCGACCGGACCCGCCACGCCCCGGAGCGCGCCGTCCGGCAAACGGTCGTTGCCCGCCCCGCCGCTGGCGCGCCGGAGGCCGGGCGACGGCCGGCTCGGTCAGGATGGCCCGCGGGCCGGCTGCCCCACCCGGCCCGCCCGCCGTCGGCCACCGGTCAGGAGCCCGCCCATGCCGCCGTTCCCCGCGCCCCGCGCGACGCCCACGCCCGGACACGCGGAGCGGCCGTGAGCACCCCGCACTGGCTCTTCGGCGACCAGTTGGGGCCCCACTTCCTGCGCGCGGGCCCACGGGGCCCGGCCGGCGACGCGCCGGTGGTGATGATCGAGGCGCGCTCCGTGCTGCGCCGCCGCCGCTTCCACCGCGCCAAGGCCCACCTCGTGCTCTCCGCGATGCGCCACCGCGCCGCCGAACTCGGCGACCGCGTCACCTACGTGCGCGCCGACACCTACCGGCAGGGGCTCCGCGAGGCGGTCGGGGACGGGCCGGTGACCGTCTGCCACCCCACCTCGCGCGCCGCCCTCGGCCTGGTCTCCTCCCTCGACCAGGTCACCGTGCTGCCCCCGCGCGGCTATCTGGTGCCCCTCGACGACTTCCGCGCCTGGGCAGCGGACAAGGGCGACGCCGCGCTGCGCCAGGAGGACTTCTACCGCTGGGTGCGCCGCGAGCACGACCTGCTGATGGCAGGGGACCGGCCCGCCGGCGACCACTGGAACCTCGACCACGACAACCGCGAACCCCCGCCGGGCGACGCCGAGACGCTGAGGCTCCCCGCCCCCTACCGCCCGCGCGAGGACGCCATCGACCAGGAGGTCCGCGAGGACCTCGACCGCTGGGAACGCGAGGGCGAGGTCTCCTTCGTCGGCGCGGACGGCCCCCGCCGCTTCCCCGCCACCCGCCGGGAGGCCCTGTCGGCGCTGCGCCGCTTCGTCAGCCGCCGACTGGCGGAGTTCGGTCCGCACGAGGACGCCATGCTGGCGGACGACCCCGTGATGAGCCACAGCCTGCTCTCCTCCTCGCTCAACCTCGGCCTGCTCGACCCGGCCGAGTGCGTCTCACGCGCGGAGGACGCCTGGCGCGCCGGCGACGCGCCGCTCAACAGCGTGGAGGGCTACGTCCGCCAGGTCGCCGGCTGGCGGGAGTACGTCTGGCAGCTCTACTGGCACTTCGGCGAGGAGTACCGGGGGCGCAACGCGCTCGACCACCACGACCCGCTGCCGGACTGGTTCCTGGAACTCGACGCGGACGCCGTCACCGCCCGCTGCCTGCGCACCGTGCTGGCGCAGGTCAGGGACACCGGCTGGACCCACCACATCCCCCGGCTGATGATCCTGGGCAGTCACGCACTCCAGCGGGGCTGGGACCCCGCGGCGGTCACCGACTGGTTCCACCGCTGCTTCGTCGACGGCTACGACTGGGTGATGCTGCCCAACGTCGTCGGGATGTCCCAGTACGCCGACGGGGGGCTGATGACCACCAAGCCCTACACCTCGGGCGGCGCCTACGTGCACCGCATGAGCGACCTGTGCGGGCCCTGCGCCTACCGGCCGGGTGACCGGGTGGGGGAGCGGGCCTGCCCCTACACGGCCGGGTACTGGGCGTTCCTCGCCCGCCACCGCGAACGGCTGGCGGACAACGGGCGGATGGCCAGGGCACTCAACGGGCTCGACCGGCTGAAGGACCTGGACGCGCTCCTCGACCAGGAGGGGAACCGCCCCCGCACCGCGCCCCCGTGAGCGGCGCGGCGCGGGAGGCTCAGTGCGCCGGGCTCTGCTGGCCGGAGCGCTGCGGGTCCACGCCGGCCGCCGTCATGTAGGTGGAGAGGACCAGCTTGCCGATGGCCGGGTAGGCGCCCAGCGGCTCGGCGGCCGGGCAGCCCGCCTCCTTGGACGCCGACTCCAGCAGCCCCTCGGGAATCTCGGGGCCGATCAGGCAGGGCGCCAGCGCCAGCTGCCGGGAGCCGGCCTCCAGCAGCCGCTCGGCCGTGGCGGCCACCGCGCCGTCCTCGTCGAGCGCCGCCGCCAGCACCGGCACCGCCAGCCGCGCGGAGAGCAACATGCCGGTGATGCCCGCCGTCTGCACGGCCTCCTCGCCGCCGACCGTGGTCAGCACGATGCCGTCGGCGGCGGTCGCCACCGTGAACAGCCGGGCCCGGTCGGCGCGCGCGAGACCCGCCTCCGAGAGCCGCACGTGCACCGCCTCGGCCAGCAGCGGGTGCGGGCCGAGCACGTCGGTCAACTCGGCGCCCGAACCGCTGCTGAGCACCGTCTGCCGGATGCCGCGCAGCTGGGCGCTGTCCGGGCCCGCCAGCAGCGGCACCACGATCGCGCTGGGCGCGCCCGACTCCTCGGACGCCGCCGCGTCCGCGCCGGCGAGCACCGTCTCCAGCGCGGGCAGCTCCTCCTCGGCCTTCTCGGCGAAGCCGATCCGCGCGTCCAGGCCGGGAAGCTCGGAACGCGCGATACTCAACACCTCCTCGGCCACCGAGAGGCTCGCCGCCGAGGGCACGCCGGGAACGGCGAGCACCAGCGGGGGAGCGCCCTCGGGGGCGGAAACAGGCTCCGGCCTGCGGTGTCGGCCGGACTGGCGGGGGCGCGGCATACGTACGGGAAGGCCGGAGGCCGGTCCAGTGGAGGAGCTCATGTCGCCGCATGTTAATGCCTTGATGTGCTTGGCTGTTCGCCCGGGGGCTCGCCAAGCGCTTGTGTCCCGATATATCCCGCACGTCAGTGTGACGCGCCGCGCACTCCGCCTTTACTCTCGGTCCCCGACCAGGTGCAACAGCGCCGGGTCGGCCGGCAGCCGGCAGACCCCGAACGCCAGCCGCCCCGCGATCAGCAGCGCCCCCTCCAGCGGCCCGCCCGCCGCCTCGACCACCTCCGCCCCGGGCAGCCGCCGCGCCAACTCCCCGGCCAGCGGCTCGGTCAACGGCGCGCCCATCCGGAACAGCCCGCCCGTCAGCGCCACCCGGCCGCCCCCGCCCGGCGGGGAGACCGCGGCCACCGTCCCGGCGATCTGCGCCGCCGCCTCGGCGAGGATGCCCACCGCCACCGGGTCCGCCTCGGGGCCGCTCGCGCAACGCGCCACCTCCGGCGCGAACGACGCCAGCACCGCGGGACGGTCCGAGCGCGGGTAGAGCTGTCCCGGCAACCCGGTGACCGGCCCGAACGCGGCCTCCGCCCTGGCCAGCAGCGCCGTCGAACCGCCCAACCTGCCGTCGTGTGCCCGCAGCGCCGACTCCAGGCCGCGCTGCCCGATCCAGGCGCCGCCGCCGCAGTCGCCCAGCAGATGGCCCCAGCCGTCGGCCCGCCGCCAGGACCGCAGCTCGGTGCCGAGCGCGATCATCCCCGTGCCGGCGGCGGCCACCGCGCCCGGCGTCTCGCCCAACGCGCCCGCGTACCCCGTCACGGCGTCGGCGGCCAGCGCCAGCCGCCGCGCGCCGAGCCCGGCGGCCAGCGCCTGCGGCAGCTCGGCGCGCAGTCGGCCGCCGAGCGTCGCCATCCCGGCCGCGCCCACGCACACCGCGTCGATCCGCGCCGAAGGCGCCGACTCGTCGAGCAGCGCCCGTGCGGCGGGCAGCAGTTGGGCCAGCAGATGACCGGCGTCGATCCCGCCGGGCCCGGTGCGCACCGGCTCGTCGGTCCGCCGCTGCCCGGCCGGCGGCTCGACGCCGTCGGCGCCGGCCCGCGCCAGCGCGATCCGCAGCCCCGAGCCGCCGGAGTCGACGCCCAGCACCCACGCCGTCACGGCAGCCGCCAGTCGACGGGCGCGGCGCCCCGCTCGGCGAGGAGTGCGTTGGCGCGGCTGAACGGGCGGGAGCCGAAGAAGCCCCGGTCGGCCGACATCGGCGAGGGATGCGCCGACTCCACCGAGGGCACCGGGCCCAGCATCGGCCGCAGCCCCCGCGCGTCCCGGCCCCACAGGATCGCCACCAGCGGGCGCTCGCGCGCCACCAGCGCCCGGATCGCCTGCTCGGTGACCTCCTCCCAGCCCTTGCCCCGGTGTGCGGCGGGCCAGCGGGGCGCGGTGGTCAGCGCGCGGTTGAGCAGCAGCACGCCCTGCTCGGTCCAGGGCGTCAGGTCGCCGTTGGACGGTCTCGGCAGGCCGAGGTCGGTGCCCAGCTCGCGGTAGATGTTCTCCAGGCTGCCGGGGAGCGGGCGCACCTCGGGCGCCACGGAGAACGAGAGCCCGACGGCGTGCCCCGGCGTGGGGTAGGGGTCCTGGCCGACGATCAGCACCCGCACCTCGTCGAACGGCTGCTGGAACGCGCGCAGGACGTGCCCTCCTGCGGGCAGATAGGTGCGGCCGGCCGCGATCTCCGCTCTGAGGAAGTCCCCCATGGCCGCGATCCGTTCGGCCGCGGGCTCCAGCGCCTTCGCCCAGCCCGCCTCGACAATCTCATGCAATGCTCGTGCTGCCACGGTCGGTCACCCTACTGGCAAGCACTGACAGCCCGTTGACCGGTCGCGGCCCTCGCTCGTTCCCCGGCGCGCGGGGGAGCCCGCGCGCCGGGGCAACGGTATTCCGTTCTCCGTGCCCGCTCAGTGGGCCCGGAGGTACTGCGGCGGCAGCGGCGTCCCGGTCGTGCCCAGCTCCCTCGCGGCGCGCCGCGGCCAGTAGGGCTCGCGCAGCAGCGCCCGGCCCAGCAGGACGGCGTCCGCCTCGCCGGCCTCCAGGATCTTGGCGGCCTGCTCCGGTTCGGTGATCAACCCGACGGCGGCCACCGGGAGTTCGGTCTCCGCCTTGACGCGGGCGGCGAACGGCACCTGGTAGCCGGGCTCGGTCGGGATGCGCACCCCGGGGGCGTTGCCGCCGGAGGAGACGTCCAGCAGGTCCACCCCGTGCGCCAGCAGTTCGCCGGCCAGCCGCACGGTGTCGTCCGGGGTCCATCCGTGCTCCGGCAGCCAGTCGGTGGCCGAGATCCGGAAGAACACCGGGAGTTCCTCGGGCCACACCGCACGCACCGCGTCGACGACCTCCAGCGCCAGCCGGGCCCGGCCGTCGAAGTCGCCGCCGTAGCCGTCGGTGCGGTGGTTGCTGTGCGGGGAGAGGAACTCCCCGAGCAGATAGCCGTGCGCGCCGTGCACCTCGACCACCTGGAAGCCGGCGGCCAGCGCGCGGCGGGCGGAGGCCGCGAACTGCTCGACGACCTCGCCGATCTCCGCGACGCTCAGCTCGTGCGGCGCGGGATGCCGCTCGTCGAACGGCACCGGGCTCGGGCCCAGGGTCGTCCACGCCCCCTCGTCCTCGGCCAGCGGCCCGCCGCCCTCCCAGGGCGTGTGCGTCGACGCCTTGCGCCCGGCGTGCGCGAGCTGCACGCCGGCGACCGCGCCATGGGCGCGCAACTGCCCGGTCAGCCGGGTCAGCTCCTCCTGCTGCCGGTCGTTCCACAGCCCCAGGTCCCGGGGGCTGATCCGGCCCTCGGGGGAGACGGCGGTCGCCTCCAGCAGCACCAGCCCGGCGCCGCCGACCGCGCGGCTGACGTAGTGGGTGAAGTGCCAGTCGTTGACCGCTCCGACGTCCGGGCCCGAGGCGTCCGCCGAGTACTGACACATGGGGGCCATCCAGACCCGGTTGGGCACCGTCAGCGAACGCGACGACCAGGGCTCGAAGAGCGAACTCACGTGATCTCCTCCCAAGGGCCCGCCCGCGACCGGCCTCGGAGGGCGGCGGAAGCGGCGGGACGTTAAGTACGAGAGACATCGTACAAGGCTGGTCCGGCGGCGGGCGAGGGCGCCCCGGGGTGCCCGGGGGCAGGGGCGCGTTCCGTACGATGGGGCCATGACGTCAGGAGTCGGCACCGCGGCCCCGGGCCGTGCCCTGGCCCATCCCGACCGCGACCGCCTCGCGCTGGAGCGGGTGCTGCACGCCCTGGCCGACCCGGTGCGGCTCTCCGTGGTCGGCGTCCTCGCGGAGACGGGGGAGGAGCTGCCCTGCTCCGCGTTCGCGCTGCCGGTCTCCAAGTCGACCTGCACGCACCACTTCCGGGTGCTGCGCGAGGCGGGCGTCATCCGCCAGGTGTACCGGGGCACCGCCAAGCTCAACGCCCTGCGCCGCGCCGACCTCGACGCGCGCTTCCCCGGGCTCCTCGACGTGGTGCTGACCGCCCGCCGCCGGGCCGACGGGGCCTGAACCGGGCCGAGTTGGTCTGTACATGCCTCCCTCGGCGGGGAAGACTCTCGGGCGAGAGTTCCCCCACCACCGAGGAGCCCCCGTCCCCATGTCCCCCCGCGCCCCACGCCGCCGCCCCGTCGCCGCGACCGGCCTGCTCGCCGCCCTCGCCCTCGCCGCCGGGCTCGCCGCGGCGCCGCCCGTCGCGGCCAGTGCCACCCCCGCCGCCGACCCCGCGCCCACCGCCGACGCCTGGAACGAGGTCGGCTCCGACCGCGCCGACCCGCTGACCGAGAGCCAGGGGCTCGCCTCCGTCGAGGTCCCCGCGAACAGCGCCAACCGCTACACCGGCATCGGCACCATCCCGTTCGACGTGCTCACCCGCGGCTGGACCCACGTCGGCGACCCCGACGCCTCCTACGACGGCCACTACATCGAGCCCTACCAGCGCGACGACGGCGACACCAAGATGTACCGGGTCCAGAACCCGTCGGGCGACTGGGCCGAGTACGTCCAC
Organism: Streptomyces sedi; assembly: GCF_006335015.1. Lineage (GTDB taxonomy): Bacteria > Actinomycetota > Actinomycetes > Streptomycetales > Streptomycetaceae > Streptomyces > Streptomyces sedi. The sequence goes on along the minus strand of NZ_VDGT01000016.1, from coordinate 37,997 downwards.
CGGCTCGGCCCGGACGAGGCGTCCAACAACTCCTGGGTCGCCCTCACCCCTGACGGCCAGTGGATGCTCTCCGGCGAGTGGGGCACCATGGACCGCTTCCTCGTCTTCCCGGCGCCGGGCATCCACCCCGACACCTCGCCCTCCGAGGACCTGCCGCAGGCCGCGACCGTCCACCTCGACCGCCCCGTCCGCGACGTGCAGGGCTGCGACTTCCAGGACGCCACCACGCTGCTGTGCTCGTCCGACGACCCCGAGGGCAGCCTCTTCGGCACGACCAAGCCGCTGCTCCAGGTCGACCTCGCCGAAGCCGTCGACGGCGCGGACGTCGACGGCGCGGTCACGGCCCTGCGCCAACTCCCGTTGCGCAGCGCCTGCTCCGGCGAGTACGAGGCGCAGGGCGTCGACTACGACCGCCGCACGGAAACGCTGCGGGTGATCGTCATGTCCCCCGGCGCCTGTGTCGTCGTGGACAGCATGACCTACCGCCTCACCCGCGACTGACCCCCGGCCGGGCGGCGCGCGGGACCGAGCGCGCCGCCCGGCCGGTCAGGCCAGTCGGCCCATCCGGTCGATCTCCGTGCTCTGCGTGGCGATCACGTCCGTGGCCAGCTGCTCGACGGACGGGTCCGTCGTGGTGCCCAGCACCTCGCCCGCCATCGCCACCGCGCCCTCGTGGTGGCGGACCATCAACTCCAGGAAGAGCGCGTCGAACTCCGCACCCCTGGCCTCCGACAGCTGGGCCAGCTCCTCGGGCGAGGCCATCCCCGGCGTCTCCCCGTCCCCGCCGTGCTCCCCGTGCTCCCCGTGTTCTCCGTGCTCCCCGTGGTGCCCGCCGTCGTCCTCGCCCCGCTCGGTCAACCAGGCGCGCATCACCTCGATCTCGGGCGCCTGCGAGACCCTGATGCGTTCGGCGATGCCCCGCACCCCGTTCTCCTCGGCGTGGGCGAGCGCCAGGTCGCTCATCTCCAGGGCCTGGCCGTGGTGCGTGATCATCATGTGCATGTAGGCGATGTCGGCCGCGTCCGGCTCCCCGGCCTCCGGCAGCCGCTCGGCCGCCTCCTCGGGACTCAGCGTCTCGGCGTCGTCCCCGGGCGCGCCCGGCGCGATGACCTGCGGACCCTCCTCGTTCGCCGAGGCGGAACCGCCCCCGCCGCACGCGGTCGCCCCCGCGCAGAGCGCGAGCGCCAGGGCGGCCGTCGGGGCGAGGGAACGGATGCGGCGGAGCGCGGTGCGCGGACGGTCCGTCAACGGGAGCCTCCTGTTACGGGAGATGACAGTTTTGTTGCCAATATTGATATGTACATGTAGCTATCCATACTGAAGGGTACGCACTCGGGCGCCAACACCGCGGTCACCCCTGCGGAAACCGGAGGAAAGACGTGACACCGTTCCATCGAGCACGCCGACGCCGGAGGAGGATCGGCCTGTCGGCCGCGCTCACCGGGCTGCTGGCCACCCTGGTCCTGGCGGGGCCCGCCGCCGCCACCCCCGACCCGGACCGGGACCCCACCACCGAGGTGGAGAGCACGGAGGGGGCCGGCGAGCGCTCCGGAGCCGCCGGCGACGACGGGATACCCGGCGTCGACGAGATCGTGCACAGCGACAACATCACGCAGCTCGCCAACATCCCGAGGGAGGAGGGACTCTCGGGCACCAACAGCGACATCGCCTTCCAGGGCGACTACGCCTTCGCCGGCAACTACGACGGCTTCGTCGTCTACGACATCAGCCGCCCCAGCTCACCCCGGCTGGTCACCCAGGTCCTGTGCCCCGGAGCGCAGAACGACATCTCCGTGACCGGCGACCTGCTCTTCCTGTCCGTGGACTCCTCGCGCAGCGACGACTCCTGCTCCAGCGAGAGCCAGCCGGCGACCGAGGCCGACTCCTGGGAGGGCATCCGCGTCTTCGACATCAGCGACGTCCGCGCGCCGCGCTACGTCTCCGCCGTCGAGACCGCCTGCGGCTCCCACACCCACACCCTGGTGCCGGAGCGGCGCGACGTCTACGTCTACGTCTCGTCCTACGCGCCGGACGCGTCGTTCCCCGACTGCCAGCCGCCGCACGACGGGATCTCCATCGTGAAGGTGCCCCGGCACGCCCCCGAGCGCGCCGCGCTCTCCCGCTTCGAGGTGCTCTTCCCCGACGGCGGGTTCCCCGGCGACGAGGACGGCTCGGCCACCACCGGCTGCCACGACATCACCGTCTACCAGGCCCTCGACCTGGCCGCCGGCGCCTGCATGGGCGACGGCATCCTGATGGACATCTCCCGGCCCGACCGGCCCCGCGTGCTGGACCGGGTGCAGGACGCCGAGCACTTCGCCTTCTGGCACTCGGCCACCTTCAGCCAGGACGGAAGCAAGATCGTCTTCACCGACGAGCTCGGCGGCGGCGGCGCGCCCACCTGCGACGCCACCGTGGGCGACGAGTTCGGCGCCAACGGCATCTACCACGTCACCGGCCGGGGCCACAACCGCGCCCTCTCCTTCCAGAGCTACTACAAGATCCCGCGCCACCAGTCCCAGACCGAGAACTGCGTCGCCCACAACGGTTCGCTGATCCCCGTGCCGGGACGGGACATCATGGTCCAGTCCTGGTACCAGGGCGGCGTCTCCGTCTGGGAGTTCACCGACTCGGACAACCCGCGCGAGATCGGCTACTTCGAGCGCGGCCCGGTCAACGGGGACGAACTCGCCTTCGGCGGCAGCTGGTCGGCCTACTACTACAACGGCCACGTCTACTCCAACGACCAGAAGGGCCTCGACGTGCTGCGGATCGACGACCGCCGCACCGACCCGGCCCGCCGCGTCCACCTCGACGAGCTGAACGCGCAGACCCAGCCCACCTACCGCTGAGCCGACCCCGGGCCCAGGGGGCCGCCGGGCGGCAGCTCGCCCGGCGGCACCCCCCGCTCCCACGCCAGCCCGTAGCGGGCGAACAGCTCCGCGCGCAGCCGCGCCGGGGGCATCGGTGCCCCCGGCAGCAGCTGTGCCACCACCGAGCCCATCAGCTGCGCGCGCAGCACCCGGTAGTCGGTGTCCGGGTCGGTCGAGCCGAACGCGACGACCGTCTCACGCAGCAGGAACGCCAGCCGCTGCTGCTCCGCGCACTGGATGAACCCCTCGTACTGCAACAGCCCCGCCATGTGCGCCCGCATCAGCACCGGCTGGTCGGCCGCCAGCCCGAGGATCGCGTCGATCGCCCGCGCCAGCCGCTCCGCGCCCGCCTCGGGCCCCGAGGGCGCCGGCTCCCGCTCCAGCGCGGCGTCCAGCGTCCTGTGCATCAGGCGGTGGACGGCCGACTGGAGAAGCTGACGTTTCCCCGGAAAGTAGTAGGAGATCAGCCCGCGGGCCGCGCCCGCCAGGTCGGCGATATCCCCCAAGGTCGTGGCCTCGTAGCCGCGCTCGGCGACCAGCTCGACGGTCGCCTGGAGGAGCCGCTCGCGGGAACGTCGACGCATCTCCTCATTGACCGATGAGCTTCGAGGCGACATGCTGGGCTCCCGTTGACTGGCTGGCAGCCAATATACTCAGCCGGACAGCCAGACCTTCGCCCGGCCATGGGCGAAGCCAGGCCGGTGGCGGTATCGGGCGGCGCGGGGGACCGTCCGATACCGCCAGCGAGCCGCCCCTCGGCGAGACCCGGCCGGAGCCCGGGCCCGGCTCAGCCCACCAGGTCGAGCACCGGCAGCAGATCCCCGGGACGTTGGTCCGCCGGCAGATGCCGCACCAGGTGCACGGCGCAGCCCAGCGCGGCGGCCCCGCCGTCGGCCGAGGCGTTGTCGCCCACCATCAGCGCCTGCTGCGGCGCCACGCCCAGTTCCCCGCAGGCCCGGGCGAACAGCGGCGGGTCCGGCTTCTTCACCCCGTGCTCGAAGCTCAGCGCGAAGGCGTCCACCCACTCCGACAGCCCGTGCGCCGCGAAGACCGGCCGCAGGTCCCAGCCGATGTTGCTCACCACCGCCACCGGCACCCCGCGCTCGCGCAACCGCGCCAGCACAGGACCGGTGTCCGGGTAGGGCCGCCAGGCGTCCGGCTCCATGTGCCGGTCGTACAGCACCTCGTGCAACTCCGGCGGCCCCGGCAACTCCACCCGCCGGGACAACGTCACATACAGCCGCCGGTGGCCCGCCGCGTCGATGTCCCGCGCGTCCCACAGCCCGTGCAGCTCCGGCGGGATCTCCTCCGGCTCCGAGCCTCCCGGCAGCGCCCCGGCCCGCTCCAGCTCCGCCGCGAGCCGCCGCAGCTCCGCCGGGGCGACCTCGACGCCGACGCGCTCCAGCCCGACACGCAGCCAGTTCGGCGCCGGCTCGATCCGCAGCAGGGTCCCTGAGAAGTCGAAGAGCACACCCCTGATCGTCATGCCCCGATTCTTTCCCCTCGGGGTGGCTCGCACCAGCGGCACGCGCCCCGCGGCACCGGCGTCAGGCCAGGGCGTTGAGGCCGGGGGCGAAGGCCACCAGCAGCGGTACGAGCGGCACCAGCGTGACCGCCGCCGTCAGCCGCAGCCGCCGCGCCGGGGTCAGGCGCCGCTCCGGCTCCAGCAGCCGGTTGACGCGGCGCGGGACGTCCCCGTGCTCGTGGCAGCCGAAGACGCCGCGCTCCTCGTTCAGCCCCACCAGCGCCAGCGCCGTCGTCAGCCTGCCGAAGCGACGGGAGGCCATGTCGTCGGCGCTCAGCTCCACCAGCCGGTGCACCTGTGCCCGGAACGCCTCGAAGACCGGAACGCCGGGGAAGCCGCTGGCCAACGCGCCGGCGCAGTGCTGGAGCCAGTGGTGACGCGCCCGCGCGTGGCCGCGCTCGTGCGCCAGCACGGCGTCCAGCTGCCGGCGGTTCAGCCTGCGGAGCGCCGCCGTGGTGATCACCAGCCGGGGCGGGGAGCCCGGCAGCAGCCAGGCGTCGGGGCGCTCGTCCTCCAGCACCACCAGCGGCTCGGCCGACCGCGCGGCCTCGCCGGGCAGCGACGGGGAACGGGTCAGCAACTCGGCGCGCCTGCGCCGCCGTTGGGTCCGGGCCCGGCGCACCTCGCGGGTCAGCGCCACCGCCGTCCACAGCCCGCCGCAGGCCAGCAGCAACGCCGTCGCCGCCGCCAGCCGGTCCCCGTCGGGGTGCAGCGCGTAGGCGTCCACCACCTGCGCCGGCGCGGGGGCGAAGAGCCCGCCGCGCACCGCGCCCCACCCGGCGGCGCCGGAGAGCGCCATGGCCAGCACGCAGCACAGCAGCACGGCGGCCACCACGCACTGCCACATCCACAGGGCCAACACCGGCTCCCGGTCGGCCCACGCGCCCCGCGCCAGCACCCGGGGGGCCACCGCGGCGGTCAGGCCGCCCAGCACCAGCAGCGTGATGGTGATCACCATGGCACCAGCCTAGAGCCCCGCCGGGCCGCCCTCGCACCGGTGGACACCGGCGTGAGCAACGCCTCACCCGACCCCGGCCGCTCACATGGCCAGCAGCATGGCCGCCATCCCCACCGTGAGGGCCAGCCGACAGGCCACCGCCACCTCGTCCTCGTCGCCGCGCCCACCGCCGCGCCCACCGCCGGGATCGCCACCCGGCGCGGCCGGCTCCGCGCCCGGGCCGGCCGGAACGAGTCGGGGCGCGGTGCGCAGCACGTGGAGCGCGCAGTACAGCAGAAGCGCCCCCGTGAGTGCGGGCACGCCGGCGCCCGCGCCGTGGGCCGCGTGCGCGCCGTGCGCCCCGCCGGCCATTGCCCACGCCATGTAGAGCATCCCCGCGCCCTCCACCGCGTGGTGCGCCCGGTGCCGCGCCCGCAGCCCCAGCGGCGGCAGCGCGCCCGCCACCGTCGCCGCGCTCACCGCGACCAGCACCCAGTCCGGCGCCGCGGGGCCGCCGGCCATCCCGGCCGCCATCAGCGCCATGGCCAGCCCCATCGCGGCCTCCAGCGCCGGCCCCTGACGGCCGCCGGGCGCCGCCCGGCGCAGCCGGGCCAGGCACCAGGCGCCGGCGCCCCCGCAGACCGCGACCAGGAGCCAGCACACCAGCTCGGGCCCGTCCATCCCGCCTCCCCGACGCGTCCGGTCCCCCCGGCGGATGCTGCCCGCGCACGCCGTGCCCCACGGCGGCGCACGGGGGCGCGGGGGGCGCGGCCCGGTCGTTAGGATGCGGGGCGTGACGACGACGGCGGAGCTGATGTTCGGTATCGCGGGCGAGGCGGACGTGCCCGAGGTGGTGGCGCTGGTGGAGTCCGCCTACCGGGGGGAGGCCAGCCGGGCCGGCTGGACCACCGAGGCCGACTACCTGGACGGCCAGCGCACCGATCCCGAGGCCGTGCGCGAGGTCGTCGCCGACCCCGACAGCGTGCTGCTGACCGTGCGCCACGAGGGCCGGCTGGTCTCCTGCTGCCACCTCAGGCGCAGCCCCGAGCCGGACGGCACCCTCGCCGCGTACTTCGGGATGTTCGCCGTCAGCCCCGGCCTCCAGGGCGCGGGCGTCGGGCGCCGGGTGCTGGCCGAGGCCGAGGCCAGGGCGGTGCGCCGGTGGGGCGCCGCGCGCATGGTCATGCAGGTGGTCTCGGTGCGTCCCGAGCTGATCGCCTGGTACGAGCGGCGCGGCTTCCGGCTCACCGGCGAGCGGCTGCCGTTCCCCTACGGCGACCAGCGGTTCGGCGTGCCGCGCCGCCCCGACCTGGAGTTCGTCGTCCTGGTCAAGCCGCTGCCCTGACCTCCCGCACGATCTCGGGCCGGTCGGTCACCACCCCGTCCAGGCCCAGCTGGCGCGCCCGCGCCAGCTCCCGGTCGGTGTTGACCGTCCAGCCGAGCACCTCAAGACCCGCCGCCCGGCAGCGTTCCACCACCTCGGGCGTGAGCCACGCCAGCTCGCAGGAGACCAGGCCGCAGCCGAGCGCCGCCGCCCGCTCCGGGGCCGTGGCCGTCGAGGTCCCGGTGACCAGACCGCGCGGCACCCCGGGCAGCTCCTCGGCGAACGCGGCCAGCGCGGTGTCGTGGAACGAGATGACGGTGACGCGTCCGCCCAGGTCGCACGCGGCGACCAGCGCGGCCAACTCCCTGGCGGCGGCCACGTCCTTGATCTCCAGCTGAAGGTGCCCCCCGATCTCGGTCACCACCTCCCGCACGGTGGGCACCCGCTCGCCCAGGCCCGCGTCCAGCCGGCGCAGCTCGCCCAGCGAGAGCTCGGCGATCGCGCCGCGCCCGTCGGTGGTGCGGTCCACCCGCGCGTCGTGCATCACCACCAGCGTGCCGTCCCGGCTCAGGTGGAGGTCCAGCTCCACCGCGTCCAGTCCCTCACGCCGCGCGCGGCGGAAGGAACGCAGGGTGTTCTCCGGCTCGACACCCATCAGCCCACGGTGTCCCACGGTCAGCAGCGGCCCCATGGCCGTCACCCTACCCAGGGTTCCTCCCGACCGGTTGATCGGCCAATCTTCAGCGGATACCGTTATCTCAACGGATAATCTTCTGTGGAGGGTGGGACATGACGGAAAGTCTTGCGTCGATCGCGGCGGAGGGCGAGGGATCGACGGCGGACCGCGTGATCGCACATCCCGCGTGGCCCGTGCTGCGTGACGCGGTCGCCGCGATCCGGCCGGCCCAGGCGAAGGACGGCTCCATCGACCTGGACGCCGAAGACGCCCCGGAACGCGCCGAGTTGACCCGGAGGATCGAGTCGATCGCCGACGCGGTGGAGCGACTGACCCCGCTGCTGCCGCACGACGCGGACTACCACCGCGCGCTCGTCTCCGACCTGCGCCGCTGGGCCGAGACGGGCTTCGGCGTGCCGGACTTCCTGGACTCCCTGCTCGCCTTCCGCCCCACGGCCGAGCGCGTCGACGGCCGTCAGCACCTGGTCGTCTTCCCCATGTACACGCAGAACGGCAACCCCGACCGCAACCTGGAGGCGGTCGTCCTGCGCGTCGTCTGGCCGGACTGGCTCGCCGAGCTGGAGCGCACCCGCTACGACAACCCGCTCTTCCTCGGCATCACCTTCGAGGACTTCACCGACGGCTACGACACCAACTCGGCCGTCCTCTTCCCCGAGACCATCGCCGTGCGCGAGGCCCCCGCGCGCTTCTCCTGGGGCGGCATCTTCTGCGACCGCGAGGCCGCCCGCTTCCGCCGCGTGGTCGGCGCCGCCTGCGAGGTCACCAGCCTCGCCCTGCCCGAGGACGCCGAGGGGCTGGTCGCCGACCAGCAGCGCTGCCAGCAGACGTTCGTGCTCTGGGACATGGTCCACGACCGCACCCACAGCCACGGCGACCTGCCGTTCGACCCGTTCATGATCAAGCAGCGGCAGCCGTTCTGGATGTACGGCCTGGAGGAGCTGCGCTGCGACCTCACCGCCTTCCACGAGGCCGGCAAACTCGCCGACGACGGCTACCCGCAGGGCCGCGACGTGCAGTACGCGGTGCTGCTCGACCGCCTCTTCCGCTTCCCCGTCACCGGCGCCCGGGTGCGCAACTACGACGGTCTCGGCGGCCAGTTGCTCTTCGCCTACCTGCACCAGCACGACGCGCTGCGCTGGCGGGACAACCGGCTCACCGTCGACTGGGACCGCGCCCGCGAGGTTACCGCCGCGCTGCGCGAGGAGATCGAGACGCTCTACCGGCGCGGCATCGACCGCCCCAAGATCGTCCACTGGCTCAAGGCATACGACCTGGTCGCCGCCTACCTCTCCCCGCACCCCGGCTCCGTCTGGGCCAAGGGCCCCGACGCCCTCGACCTCACCCAGCCGCCCCGCAGGCTCGTCGACGAGGTGCTGCCCGACGAGTTCCCGCTGAGCCTCTTCTACGAGGCGCTGAGCCGCAAGCTCCGTAAGGTGATCGAGTCCACCCGGGGCATCACCGCCGAACGGGCCGGCGAACAGGCCGCCTGACCGGCGCGGAACGCCGCCGGGCACGAGGGAATCGACGAGGAGACGAGGATGAACACCCCCATCACCGGTGAGACCCCCAGGGCCGGTGGCGCGCTGGAGGGCGCCGTGGTCGCCGTCGCCGGCGCCGGCGGCCCCGCCGGGCACGCCACCCTGCTGCGGCTCGCCCAGGCCGGCGCGACCGTCGTCGCCGCCGACGCCGACCCGGCGCGGCTGGCGCAGGGCGTCGACGCCGCCCGCTTCGCGCACGGCGGCGCCACCGTCGTCGGCGACACCGTCGACCTGCTGAGCCCGGAGTCCGCCCGCGCCTGGGCGGAGAAGACCGAGCGCGAGTTCGGCCGCGTCGACGGCCTGGTCCACCTGGTCGGCGGCTGGCGCGGCTCGGCCGGCTTCGCCGAGACCGACCTGGCCGACTGGGACGCGCTGCACGACCTGCTGGTGCGCACCGTCCAGCACACCTCGCTCGCCTTCCACGGCCCGCTGGAACGCTCGGGCAACGGTCGCTTCGCCCTGGTCAGCGCCGCCGGAGCCAGCAAGCCGACCGCGGGCAACGCCGCCTACGCCGCCGCCAAGGCCGCCGCCGAGGCGTGGACCCTGGCCCTGGCCGACGCCTTCCGCAAGGCCGCGGACGGCGACGCCCCGCCACCGGCCGCCGCCACCGTGCTGGTGGTCAAGGCCCTGGTCACCGAGGCGATGCGCGCCGAGAAGCCGAAGGCGAGGTTCGCCGGCTTCACCGACGTCACCGAGCTCGCCGACGCCGTCAGCCGGCTGTGGACCACCCCGACCCAGGAAGTGAACGGAACCCGCCTGTGGCTCACCCCGAAGCCGTGACCGCCCCGCACACCGACGCCACCCGCCACCACGACCCCGCGCTGCGGGGCTTCGCGTCGGACAACTACTCCGGCGCCCACCCCGAGGTGCTCGCCGCGCTCGCCCTGGCCAACGGCGGCCACCAGTCCGCCTACGGCGCCGACGCCTACACCGCCCACCTCGGCGAGATCATGCGCGGCCACTTCGGCCCCCGCGCCGAGGTCTACCCCGTCTTCAACGGCACCGGCGCCAACGTCGTCGGCCTCCAGGCCCTCACCGACCGCTGGGGCGCGGTCGTCTGCACCGCCCACGCCCACATCCACACCGACGAGTGCGGCGCCCCCGAACGCGTCGGCGGCCTCAAGCTGCTGCCCGTCGAGGCGCCGGGCGCCAAACTCACCCCGGAGCTGGTGGCGCGCGAGGCGTTCGGCTTCGACGACGAGCACCGCGCCACCCCGCAGGTCGTCTCGCTGACCCAGAGCACGGAGCTGGGCACCGTCTACACCCCCGAGGAGATCGCGGCCGTCGCCGAGTTCGCCCACGCGCGCGGCATGGCCGTCCACCTCGACGGGGCCCGGCTCGCCAACGCCGCCGCCGCCCTGGACCTGCCGCTGTCCGCGTTCACCACCGATGTCGGCGTGGACGTGCTGTCGTTCGGCGGCACCAAGAACGGGCTGCTCTTCGGCGAGGCCGTGGTCGTGCTCGCCCCCGAGCGGGTCCGCGCGATGCTCCACGTCCGCAAGCTGTCCATGCAGCTGCCGTCGAAGACCCGCTTCGTCGCCGCCCAGCTGGAGGCGCTGCTCGCCGGCGACCTGTGGCTGCGCGGCGCCCGGCACGCCAACGCCATGGCCCGCCGGCTCGCCGACGGCGCCGCGGGCGTCGACGGCGTGGAGATCAGCCACCCCGTCCAGGCCAACGCCGTCTTCGCCCGGCTGCCGCGGGAGGTCAGCCTCCGGCTGATGAAGCGCTACCCGTTCTACTTCTGGAACGAGGCGGACGGCGAGGTCCGCTGGATGTGCTCCTTCGACACCACGGAGGAGGACGTGGACGGCTTCCTCGCCACGCTCCGCGCCGAGACCGGCGGCTGACCCCCGCACACGCGGGAAGCGGGACGCGAGAGGGGGAGGGCGCCCGCGCGGGCGCCCTCCCCCTCGTCGCTCAGGCCAGCCCGGCGGCCGGCGGCGGCGCCGTCCCGCCGAGGTGCGCCGGCAGCCACCAGGCGTCCTCGGGCTTCTCCGGCTTGTCCGGGTAGGCGGTCTGCGCGGCGTCCAACAGGTGCTGCACCCGCTCCCGCAGCCGCTCCGTGACGCCCGCCGCCGACTCGTCGGGGCCGGCCTCCATCGGCGCGCCGATCCTGATGGTGATCGGGATGTGGTTGCGCCGCAGATCGCGCTTGCGCCCCTTGGTCCACAGCCGCTGCGTCCCCCACAGCGCGACCGGCAGCAGCGGCACCCCCGCCTGCTGCGCCATGCGCGCCGCACCCGACTTGAACTTCTTCAACGTGAACGAGGGCGAGATGGTCGCCTCGGGGAACACCCCGACGATCTCCCCCGACCGCAACGCGTCGAGCGCCGGTGCGAACGCCTGGTCGCCGCGCGCCCGGTCCACCGGGATGTGCTTCATCGCCCGCATCAGGGGACCCGACACCCGGTGCCGGAAGATCGAGTCCTTGGCCATGAACCGGACGAGTCTCTTCGCCGGCCGGGCGGCGAAGCCGGCGAAGATGAAGTCCAGATAGCCGATGTGGTTGCTGACCAGCACCGCGCCACCCCGACGCGGCACATGCTCCTCGCCGGTGATGTCAAAGCGCAGGTCGAGCACCTTGAACATGGTCCGCGCGGTAGCGACGACCGGCGGGTACACGAACTCTGCCATACGAGGAACCTCTTTCGAAGTGGCAACCTACGCCACCGTAACTTCCAGGGACGCCCGATCGTGCCCGAAAGCGGAGGGGAACGCCACCCCGCGCCACCCCTGCCTTCCGCGCCCGGCCGGCGATCGGCCCCGGGCGCGGGGGAGTTGGGGAACGGCACGCCGCGGGGTGCGCCGGCTCTGGCAGGCTGTCCACGCCGGGACCTCGGAGAACGGCGCGCCGGTCGACCGGGACCGACGGCGCCCGGGGCGCGGCGGAGGGGAGCGCGATGAGCGACGCACGCGGGCCGGCGCCCGACCGTCTCGACGCGGCGACACTCGGGGTCGCGGCGCTGGGGGAGCGGGCCACGTTGGTGCAGTTCTCCACGGCCTTCTGCCAACCCTGCCGCGCCACCCGCGCCGTGCTGGCCGACGTCGCCGCCCTGGTGCCGGGCGTCCTCCACGTGGAGGTCGACGCCGAGTCCCGTCTCGCCCTGGTGCGGGCCCTGGACGTGCGGGCCACCCCCACCACGCTGGTGCTGGACGCCTCGGGGGGCGTCGTCGTCCGGGCGGCGGGGGCGCCCCGGCGCCCGGAGGTGATCGCCGCCCTGGGCGCGGCGATCGGCGGCTGACCTCGAAGGGAGGGCCCGCCCGCCCTCCGGCGGCACGAGGGGGGTGCCGGCGTATCCCATGTCACAGTGAGACATGCTTGCCCGAGGGGGATACCTTTAGTGTACTGGCGAGTAACTACCGGGTTGATCTTGCCAGTGCCCGTTGCGGACCGACTAGCTGTAGGAGAGCCGTCGTGAGCTTGAAGATCGTTGTCTGTGTGAAGTACGTACCCGACGCGACGGGCGACCGCGGCTTCACCGAGGACCTGACCACCGACCGCGAGTCCGAGGGGCTGCTGTCGGAGCTGGACGAGTACGCGGTCGAGCAGGCCCTGCGGATCGCCGAGGACGCCGACGACGCCGAGGTCACCGTCGTGACCGCCGGCCCCGAGGACGCCAACGACGCGCTGCGCAAGGCGCTGTCCATGGGCGCCGACAAGGCCGTCCACATCGAGGACGAGGACATCGTCGGCAGCGACGTCTTCGCCACCTCCCTGGTGCTGGCCAAGGCCGTCGAGCACGTCGGCTACGACCTGGTCGTCTGCGGCATGGCCTCCACCGACGGCGCCATGGGCGTGCTGCCCGCGCTGCTCGCCGAGCGCCTCCAGGTGCCCCAGGTGACCCTCCTGTCGGAGGTCTCCGTGGCCGAGGGCAAGGTCACCGGGCGCCGCGACGGGGACGCCGCCACCGAGCGGCTCCAGGCCGCGCTGCCCGCGGTCGTCTCGGTCACCGACCAGTCGGGCGAGGCCCGCTACCCCTCGTTCAAGGGGATCATGGCGGCCAAGAAGAAGCCGGTGGAGAGCCTGGACCTGGAGGACCTGGACATCGAGACCGAGCAGGTCGGCCCCGAGGGCTCCCGGACGAAGGTCGAGTCGGCCACCCCGCGCCCCGCGCGCACCGCCGGCGAGGTCGTCACCGACGAGGGCGACGGCGCCGAGAAGCTGGCCGCCTTCCTCGCCGAGCGCAAGTTCGTCTGACACCGCGCCGCGCGACACCCGGGGCCGCCGCCGGCCCCGAGAGTCCCCGACCCGCCTCATCCCACCCGCTGGAGAACGCACCCATGGCTGAAGTCCTCGTCCTCGTCGACCACCTGGAAGGCGCCGTCCGCAAGCCCACCCTGGAGCTGCTGACCCTCGCCCGCCGCCTCGGCGACCCCGTCGCCGTCCACCTCGGCCCCGGCGCCGAGTCCGCCGCCGCCACCCTGGGCGAGCACGGCGCGACCCGCGTACTGGCCGCCGACGCCCCCGAGTTCGCCGACTACCTGGTGGCGCCGAAGGTCGACGCCCTCCAGGCCGCCGTCGAAGCCGTCTCGCCGGCCGTCGTGCTGGTCTCCTCCTCGCCCGAGGGCAAGGAGATCGCCGCCCGCCTCGCGCTGCGCACCGAATCCGGTCTGCTGACCGACGCCGTCGACATCGCCGCCGGCGACGAGGGCCCGGTGGTCAGCCAGTCGGTCTTCGCCGCCGCCTACACGACCACCTCGCGCGTCACCCAGGGCACCCCGGTGATCACCGTCAAGCCCAACGCGGTGACCCCCGAGCCCGCCCAGGCCGCCGGCACCGTCGAGGAGCTGTCCGTCTCCTTCGGCCCGCTGGCCACCGGCACCCAGGTCGTCTCCCGCACCCCGCGCGAGTCGACCGGGCGCCCCGAGCTGACCGAGGCCGCGATCGTGGTCTCCGGCGGACGCGGCGTCAACGGCGCGGAGAACTTCGCGCTGATCGAGGCCCTCGCCGACTCCCTCGGCGGCGCGGTCGGCGCCTCGCGCGCGGCGGTGGACGCGGGCTGGTACCCGCACTCCCACCAGGTGGGGCAGACCGGCAAGACGGTCTCCCCTCAGCTGTACGTGGCCGCCGGCATCTCCGGCGCGATCCAGCACCGGGCCGGTATGCAGACCTCGAAGACCATCGTGGCGATCAACAAGGACTCCGACGCCCCGATCTTCGAGCTGGTCGACTACGGCATCGTCGGCGACCTCTTCGACGTGGTGCCCGCCCTCACCGAGCAGGTCAACACCCGCAAGGGCTGAGGCCCTCGACCGCGGCGGCGTCCGTGCCCGTGGGGCGCGGCGCCGCCGCGGCCGTCAGGTGGCGGGGGCCGGCGTCGCGGCGACGACCGGCCGCCTTCGTCGCAGCCGCGACCGCAGCCGCCCGGTCCGGGCGCCCGCGCGGACCGGCTCGGGCGCCGGCCCGCCGCCGCGGCCGGCGCGCATGTCCGCCTCCAGGTCCGAGACGACGGGCGGCGGGCCGCTGCCCGTGTCCTCGTTCCACTGCTCCATCGCCAACGCGGCCAGCAGGTGGTGGTACTCCATGGTCGGTCTCCTCCGCTCGGGTACCGGCGGAACCCCTCCGCCGTGACTCCAGCCTCCGCGACCGCGTTTACGGCGCCTTTGCCCGGTGATCAACCCTCCGTGACGACACGTCGTCGTCGGATGAACACGGCATGACACGGCGTGCCGCCACGTGACCCCGGTCACCGCACGGCCGCCCGGCACGACGGCACGTTCGACCACAGCGCGGCGCTCGACGAGCCGGCGACCGCGCGAGCCCCGGCAGGCTTCCCGCTCCGCGGGCCGCGCCGCGGGGCGTTCACCGAGGCCGAGTCGTACGGGCGCACCGGGCTCACCGCGGGGCGCCCGGCGGAGTGCGCCGCGCCCCGGCCTGCCCCCGGCAGGCGACAAGCGGACTGGACAACCGTGCTCCCACAGACCAGGCTTTCCGCTCATGACCACTGATCTTGTCGCCGCCGTGGACATCGGCGGCACCAAAATCGCCGGGGCCCTGGTGACCGGCGAGGGGGAACTGCTCCACCGCGCGCAACGCCCCACCCCGGCCCGGGAGTCGGCCGCCGCCGTACTGCGCGCGGTGACCGACGTGGTCACCAGCCTCACCGGGAGCGGGGACTGGGCCCGGGTGCGGGCGCTGGGCATCGGCAGCGCGGGGCCGCTGGACGCCAGGCTCGGCTCGGTCAGCCCGGTCAACATCCCGGTCTGGCGCGACTTCCCCCTCGTCGAGGGCGTGCGCGGGGTGGTCGGAGAGCTGCCCGTCACCCTGGTCGGGGACGGCGCGGCCATCGCCGCGGGCGAGCACTGGCGCGGCGCGGCCAGGGGGCGGCGGAACGCGCTGTGCATGGTGGTCTCCACCGGTGTCGGCGGCGGCCTGATCGTGGACGACCGGCTCTACGCGGGCCCCACGGGCAACGCCGGCCACATCGGTCACATCAGCGTGGACTTCAACGGCGACCTCTGCCCCTGCGGCGGGCGCGGCTGCGTGGAGCGGATCGCGAGCGGCACCAACATCGCCCGCTACGCCCTGGCCGCCGGCTGGCGCCCGGCCGACCAGGGCGGGGACACGACCACGGCGGGGGTGGCCGCTGCCGCGGCGGCCGGCGACCCGGTGGCGCGGGAGGCGTTCGACCGTTCGGCCCGCGCGCTGGCCGCCGGGATCGCGGCCACCGCCACCCTGGTCGAGCTGGAGACGGTGGTGATCGGCGGCGGCGTGAGCCAGGCGGGGGAGGTGCTGTTCGCGCCGGTGCGGCGGGCGTTGGCCGAGTACGCCACGCTGCCGTACGTCCAGGGCATCGACGTGGTGCCGGCCCAACTGGGCACGGACGCCGGGCTGGTGGGCGCGGCGGCGGTGAGCTGGCGGGAGAGCGGGACGTTTTTGTCCCGGGGTGAAGCGGGCAACTGACACCTGGACAAAGAAGGAGGGGGTTCGTGATCATCTGGCTGAACGGCGCGTTCGGTGCCGGCAAGACCACGGCCGCGCACGAACTGCTCCATCTGCTGCCCGGCAGCACCCTGTTCGAGCCGGAGCGGATCGGCGACCAGCTGCGCGGGATGCTCCCCAAGGAGCGGCTCGCCGAGGTCGACGACTACCAGGACCTGCCCTCCTGGCGAAGCCTCGTGGTGGACACGGCCTCGGCGCTGCTCGCGGAGCTGCCGGGGCCGTTGATCACCCCGATGAGCCTGCTGAGCCAGGCGTACCGGGACGAGATCTTCGGCGGTCTCGCCGCCCGCCGCATCCCGGTGCGCCACTTCCTGCTCCAGACAGAGGAAACGTTCCTCCGGGCGCGGATAGAGCAGCGGGCGGCCGTCGACGGCGACGCCGTCCGCGCCCGCTGCCTCGACCGGCTCGCGCAGTACGACGCGGCCCTCTCCTGGCTGACCGGCGACGCCCACCCGGTCGCCGCCTCCGAGCTGACCCCGCGCCAGACCGCCGAGGCGCTCGCCGACGGCGTGCGCAGCGGCGCCGGCGCCTGCCCCATCGTGCAGACCGCTCCGCCCCGCGCCGAGACCCTGGCCGCCGGGGTGCTCTTCTTCGACGAACGCGACCGGGTGCTGCTCGTCGACCCCACCTACAAGCCCGGCTGGGAGTTTCCCGGCGGCGTCGTCGAGTCGGGGGAGGCCCCCACCCTGGCCGCTGCCCGCGAGATCGTCGAGGAGCTGGGACTGACCCTGGGCAAGGAGCCCACGCCGCTGGTCATCGACTGGGAGCCGCCCCGGGCGCGCGGCTTCGGCGGCATCCGGCTGCTCTTCGACGGCGGCGTGCTGCCCGCCGAACGGCTGGAGGAACTGCGACTGCCCGCCGACGAGCTCCGCGCCTGGCGCCTGGTCACCGAGGCCGAGGCCGAACAGCTGCTGGACGCCCGCCGGTTCAACCGGCTCCGCGCCGCGCTGCGGGCCCGCGCCGAGGGCGCCCCCCGCTACCTGGAACGCGGCCACCCGATCGGCGCCTGACCCGATCGGCGTCCGGGGGAGCCGCCGGAATCGCGCGCCCGCCCCGCCCGTCCTAGCGTGGGGACGACGGCCCCGGACCAACGGGGAGGACTCCCACGGGCGGTGACCATGCGTCTCGGTGAGCACCGGCCCGCCGCGCGCCGGCCGGAAGAACCCTGCCCCGACGAGCCCCTGAACTGGGGCACCCGCGCCGCCTTCGGCCTGATGGCCGGCACCGTCGCGCTCGGGCTGACCATGATGGCCGGCGCCGTGGCCGCCCCCGACGAGGGCCCGCCCCGGCCCGGCCCGGGCGCGGCCGGCGCCCCGCCCACCGGCGCCGCCCACGCGCCGCTGGCGCGGGCCGAACCGACCTGGGTCACCATCCCCGCCATCGGCGTCGACGCGCCCCTGACCTCCGTCGGCCTCGACCCCGAGGGCTGGGTCGACGCCCCGCCGCAGGAGGTCGACAACCTCGCCGGCTGGTTCCGCGACGCCGCCGCCCCCGGCGCCGCCGGCACCGCCGTGCTCGTCGGCCACGTCGACAACGCCGCCGGCCCGGCCGTCTTCTACGGGCTGGGCGAGCTGGTTCCGGGCGACACCGTGCACGTGGTCCGCGAGGACGGCGTCGAGGTGACCTTCACCGTCTACGAGACCGCCGTCTACGCCAAGGACCAACTCCCCGAACGCGTCTACCGCGACACCGACCGGCCGGAGCTGCGCATCCTCACCTGCGGCGGCAGCTTCGAGGCCGCCACCGGCGGCTACCGCGACAACGTCGTGGTCTACGCGACGCTCACCGGCGCCGAGTGACGCGAACGGAGTCGGACGCTCACCCGTTCGCTCCCGCTGGGGTGTTGACACCCGGTCACCGTGGTTAGGTCGGGCCATGGGGGAACACCCCATATCCGGCGTATTCGTGACAGAACCCGCTGCCGCCCCCGTGACGGAACCCGAGGCAAACCCGCGACACACGCGACAAAGGAGTCCCCCGATGAGCACAGTACGGACCGCGCTGGCCGCCGCCGGGCTCGGCGTCACCCTCACCCTGGCCGCCGCCCCGGCCGCCCACGCGGTCGACGACGCGGCGCCCGCCCAGAGCGTCGACTTCGGCTACAGCGTCTCGCCCGGCACGGTCCGCCCGGGCGGCGCCGTCGACCTCACCGTCACCGGCTGCACCGAGGACGAGGCCACCGCCGAGTCACCCGTCTTCGACCGCGTCGTCCTCGGGATCCCAGGGGAACTCCAGAGTGCCCGCACCACCGTCGACACCGACGCCCGCCGCGGCGCCCAGTACGACGTGGTCTTCTCCTGCGGCAACAGGACCGCCACCGCCCGGCTGACCATCGCCGAGGCCACGGCGACGCCCACGCCCAGTGCCGCCCCCACCGCCACCTCGACGGCCAAGCCCAGCCTCGGCGCCCAGGCCGGCGTCGGCGGCACCCAGTCCGGGCTCGCGCCGATGCTGCTGGCCGGCGCCGGACTCACCGTCGCCTCCGTCGCCGGCGGCGCGATGCTCGTGCGCCGCCGCGCCTCCCGCCACTGAGCCCGGTGCGGCACGCACGTGCGGATCGCGGGTCCGGTGCGTGCCGTCGCCGGCGTGCGCGCGCCGGCCGCGAGTGGATCGTCTGCCGGGGTGGGTGGTGATGTCCCGCCGCCGTCGCCGGTTGGCCGCCTTCTGTCTCAACCACCTGTGGCCCGGCCGGACTGGCGAGCGGACTCCGCCTCCAGGAGTGCGAGCAGTCCGGGGAACCTCTTCTCGACGTCGGCGCGACGCAGCCGGATGCCCTTGCGGTTGCCGTAGTCGATCTCGTCGATGAGGCCGGCCTCGCGCAGGACCCGGAAGTGGTGGGTCTGAGTCTGCTTCGAGACCGGAAGGTCGAAGGAGTTGCAGCCCCGCTCGCTGTCGCCGCGGTCGGCGGCCAACTCCACCATCACCGCACGGCGGTGCGCGTCGGCGAGGGCGCGCAGGACCGCTCCGAGTTCGAGCGCGTCGGCCTCCGGGTCCGTCCGGTGCGTACCGGTCACGCGGCACCTCCTCTCAGGTATGACTTGCATCGTACCTGAGGGGTGTGCTCGACTGAGGTACGAAAAATTTCGTACCTGCCCGGTCGTGCTGCCCCGGGCCGCCTCTCTCCGAGACCCGGCCCGGCACGCGCCGGGCACTGGTCATCGACACACTGAGAGGTCACCGCCATGAAGAAGCCCGAGGTGCTCGTCGTCGGTGCCGGAATCGCGGGACCCGCACTCGCGTACTGGCTCTCCCACATCGGATACCGGCCGACAGTCGTCGAACACGCCCGGCAGCTCCGCTCCGGCGGGAGCGCGATCGTCGTGAAGGGGCCCGCGATCCCGGTCGCCCAGCACATGGGCGTTCTCCCGCGGATCCGCGAACTCGCCACCCGCAATCGGTCGCTGACCCTGCTCGACCCCGCCGGCAGGCGCGTCCTGCGGCTCCCGCTCACCTCGGACAAGGCGCCGACGGTCGAGGTGACGCGAGCCGACCTGTCCGAGGTGCTCCACGGGGCGGCACGGACCGAGGCCGAGTTCGTGTTCGACGACACGGTCACCGCCCTCGGCCAGGACGAGGACGGGGTCGACGTCACCTTCCGGCGGTCCGCGCCCCGGCGCTTCGACCTGGTGGTCGGTGCCGACGGGACGCACTCCACCGTGCGGCGACTGGTGTTCGGCCCCGAGCAGCGGTTCACGAGCCACCTCGGCCTGTACGGCGCGACCGTCCCGCTGGAACCCGACGCCATCGAGGACCCGAGCGAGATGACGATGCTGACCGCGCCGAACCGGACGCTCGTCCTCCACCCCTCCCGGGAGACCCCCCTCGCGAACTTCACCTTCCGGGCCGCACCGCTGGCGCCCCACGACCGCAAGAACCTCGCGCTCCACAAGCGGACCGTGGCCGACGCCTACGCCGGCATCGCCTGGCGCGCACCGGAACTCGTGGCGACGTTCCTCGACCACCCGGCGCCGTTCTTCGACCCCCTGACCACCGTCCGGGTGCCCTCGTGGTCCAAGGGGCGGGTCGTGCTGCTCGGGGACGCGGCGGCGGCGACAGCCCTGCTGGGCGACGGGTCCAGCATGGCGATGGCGGGCGCGTACGCCCTCGCGGAAGAGCTCGCCGCCCACCCCGGTGATCACGCCGGCGCCTTCGCCGCTTACGAGTCCCGGCTCCGCCGTGAGATACGTCCGCGGCAGCGGCGCGTCCGCCCGCTCTCCAGGCTCATGGTGCCCCGTACCCGGCCGGGCCTCGCGGCGCGCAACGCGCTGGGCCGCGCGGTCGGCCACCTGAACCGGACCGCCTCGCGCGAAGCCGCGAACCGGTAGACCGCGTCCCTACCGACCGGTGACCGCACTGACCGGTCACCGGTCGGTGCGGAGCCCCGCGACAGCTTCCCGCCGGGGCGGCGACGCCCACGCGCACCGGACCCGGCACCCGCGACGGCGCGCCGCGCGCCCGTCACCCGGGCCGCCGGCCGCCGGCCGGAAGCGGCCGGCCGGCGCCTACGCCACGGACGCCGCGTACCGCGCGAGGAACAGCGCCTCGGCCACCGACATCCGCTCCAACTCCTCGGGCGAGACGCTCTCGTCCACCGCGTGGATGCGGGCCGCCGCGTCGCTCAGCCCGATCATCACCACCTCGGCCTCCGGGTACAGCCCGCCGAGCGTCGCCGTCAGCGGGATCGAACCGCCCTGGCCGACCACCGCCATCTCCGTGCCGTCGTAGGCGTCCCGCATCGCCGACGCCATCGCCTCGTACGCGGGGCTCTCCACGTCCGCCCGGAACGCCGCCCCCTCGCCCTGCCGTTCCACCGTCACCCGCGCACCCCACGGAGCCCTGGCCCGCAGATGCGCCTCCACCAGGTCGGCCGCCTCCCGCGCCCCCGTCCCCGGAGGCACCCGCAGCCCCAGCATCGCCCGCGCCCCGGCCTGCACCGAGGGCGTCGCGCCCACCACCGGCGGGCAGTCGATGCCCATGACCGTCAACGAGGGCCTGGCCCACAGCCGATCGGCCACCGAACCCGAGCCGACCAGCTCCACCCCCTCCAACACCCCCGCGTCGGCACGGAAGTCCTCCTCCGGGTACTCCGCGCCCGACCAGGCGCCGCCCGCCTCCAGCCCGTCGACCGCCAGCGAACCCCCCGCGTCGTACAGCGAGTCGAGCATCCGCACCAGCGCCGCCAACGCGTCGGGCGCCACCCCGCCGAACGCGCCCGAGTGCAGGTTCCCCTCCAACGTCTCCACGGCGACCGTCAGCACGGCCATCCCCCGCAGACTGGCCGTCACCGTCGGCTGACCCGCCCGCACGTTGCCCGTGTCGCCGATCACCAGCACGTCGGCGGCCATCACCTCCGGATGCGCCCGCGCGTACTCCTCAAGACCGCTGGTGCCCTGCTCCTCGGAGCCCTCGGCCACCACCTTGACGCCCACCGGGACGCCGCCGTTGGCCCGCAGCGCGCGCAGCGCCAGCAGGTGCATCATCAGCCCGCCCTTGCAGTCCGCAGCGCCCCGCCCGTACCAGCGGCCGGCGCGCTCGGTCAGCTCCCACGGCGGCGAGGTCCACGCCGCCTCGTCCAACGGGGGCTGCACGTCGTAGTGCGCGTACAGCAGCACCGTCGGCGCGCCCTCGGGGCCCGGCAGATGGCCGATCACCGACTCCGTGCCGTCCGGCGTCTCCACCACCTCGACCTCGGGAAAGCCCTCGGCCTCCAACGCCCGCGCCACCCAGCGGGCCGCCGCCCGGCACTCCTCGACCGGGAACTGCTCCGGGTCGGCGACCGAGCGGAACGCCACCAGCTCCGCCAACTCCCCCCTGGCCCCCGGCAGGGCGGCGGCGACCGTCGCGGCGATGTCGGCGTGCTGCGGAATGTGCGGCATGGAACTCTCCTCGGACGGGCGGCGGTCGGCGCACGCGGGACCTGGCGTGGCGTCGGCGCACGGCATTCGGTACACCGTGTCCGAACATCGGTGCGGCCGATGATGCCACAGGGCACCGACAACGCCCCGGCCCGGCGGTCGGCCCGGGAAACGCCGGCGATCACCCCGCACTAGGATGCACAGCGGCGAGGCAAGCACGACCGTATCGGGGAGCACGGGCACATCGTGAGCAGCGACAACGAAGCCGAGGACCGGACCGTCTGGGATGTCGTCGTGGTGGGGGCCGGGCCCGGCGGCTCGTCGGCCGCCCGCGCCGCCGCGGAGGCCGGCCGGCGCGTACTGCTGCTGGAGAAGGCCGAGTTGCCCCGCTACAAGACGTGCGGCGGCGGCATCATCGGCCCCACCCGCGACGCGCTGCCGCCGGGCTTCGAACTGCCGCTGCGCGACCGGGTGCACGCCGTCACGTTCTCGCTCAACGGCCGGCTGACCCGCACCCGCCGCTCCAAGCGGATGCTCTTCGGCCTGGTCAACAGACCCGAGTTCGACGAGCGCCTGACCCAGGCCGCCGTCAAGGCCGGCGCCCGGCTGCGCACCGGCGTCACCGTCTCCCGCGTCGAGCAGCACGGGCCCGCCGTGCCCGACCGGCGGACCGTCGCGGTCGTCCTGGCCGGCGGCGAGACCGTGCTGACCAGGGCGGTCGTCGGCGCCGACGGCAGCGCCAGCCGGATAGGCGCGCACGTCGGGGTCCGTCTTGACCAGGTGGACCTCGGCCTGGAGGCGGAGATCCCGGTGCCGCCCGAGGTCGCCGACGACTGGCGCGGCCGGGTCCTGATCGACTGGGGCCCGCTGCCCGGCTCCTACGGCTGGGTCTTCCCCAAGGGCGACACCCTGACCGTCGGCGTCATCTCCGCCCGGGGCGAGGGCGCGGCGACCAAGCGCTATCTGGAGGACCTCATCGGCCGGCTCGGCCTCGCCGGGTTCGAACCCAGCGTCTCCTCGGGGCACCTCACCCGCTGCCGCACCGAGGACTCCCCGCTCTCCCGGGGGCGGGTCCTGGTCTGCGGGGACGCGGCCGGGCTGCTGGAGCCCTGGACCAGGGAGGGCATCTCCTTCGCGCTGCGCTCCGGACGGCTCGCCGGCCAGTGGGCGGTGCGCATCGCCGAGGCGCCGGACGCGGTGGACGCCCGCCGCCAGGCGCTCAACTACACCTTCGCCATCAAGTCGGGCCTCGGCGTGGAGATGGGCGTCGGCCGCCGGCTGCTGACCGCGTTCTCCCACCGGCCGAAGCTGTTCCACACCGCGCTCGTCGGCTTCCGGCCGGCGTGGGCCGCGTTCACCCAGATCACCCGCGGCTCGACCACCCTCGCCGGCCTGGTCCGCACCCACCCCATGGCCCGCCGGGCGCTCAGCGCCCTGGACCGGAGGCACGAGGCCAACGCTCAGGAGACCAGCGTCGAACCGGGGGAGAGGGCCGGATCCTGACGCAGGACGCGCTGGTGCAGGGCGCGTAGCTCGGGCCCCGGGTCGCAGCCCAGCTCCCGCGCCATCCGCACCCGCGTCTCCTCGTACGTCAGCAGCGCGTCCGCCGACCGGCCGCCCCGGTACAGCGCCAGCATCAGCAGCCACACCAGCCGCTCCCGCAGCGGGTGCGCCGCCACCTGCCGCATCAGCTCGTGCACGCACTCCTGGTACCGGCCGCGCTCCACCAGCCCCTCCATCCTGGCCTCCAGGATCAGCAGGCGCTTCTCGGCCCAGCGCCTGCGCTCGGCCGCCAGCAGCGGCCCGGCCAGCCCCTCGGCGAACTCCCCGCGCCACAGCGCCTCGGCGCGCGCCGCCCACTCCTCGGCGTGGGCCAGCTCCCCCGCGCCCCTGGCGTGCGCCGCGCGCGCCAACAGCTCCCGGCGCTCCGCCAGATCGTCCATCGCCACCCCGGTCAGCACATAGCCGCTGCCGGTCCACCTCGGCCCCGCCTCAGCGCCCAGGGCGCGCCGGATGCCCGAGACGTACTTCTGCACCAGGTTGCGCACCTGCGCCGGCGGGGAGTCCCCCCACACCGCGTCGACCAGCGACCCGAAGGTGATCGGCCGCCCCTCCTGGACCAACAGCACCGCCAGCACGGCCCGTTGCCTGGGTGGGCCCAGGGGCAGCTCCCGTCCCTCCCGCAACACCCTGAGGGGCCCGAGCAGTTCACCACGCACAGCCTCCGCCATGTCTACGAGCCTACGCGCCCGGGGCGGCGTTCCAGCGGTTCTTCCAGCGGGCGTTCCAGCGTCCGGTCAGCGGCGTCCGGCACGGTGGCGACCCGCACTCCAGGAAGGCACCACGCTCTGATGGCACCACGACCCCGCCCCGCCGGCACCGGCCCCCTGGCGCGCCTCGGCCACTTCGCCGTGCGCAGATCCGGCGCGATCCTGCTGGCCGCCGCCGTGCTGCTGCCGCTGCTCGCGCTGTTCGGCGCGGGGGCGCCGGCGGCCCTGCAACTGGCGCGCTGGGACGCTCCCGGCACCGAGTCCGTGCGCGTCCAGGACGTGCTGCGCGAGCACTACGGCACCGGCAACCCCAACCTGGCGCTGCTCGTCACCGCCAAGGCGGGCGACGTCGACGACCCCGGGGTCGCCGCGGCCGGCAGCCGCCTGGCCGCCGACCTCGCGGAGCACCCGATGGTCACCGACGTCTCCGCCTACTGGGACGAGGGCGACGCCGCGCTGCGCGCCGAGGACGGCGCCCGCGCCCTGGTCCTCGCCCGGCTGGAGGGCGACGCCACCGAGACGCGCGCCGAACTCGCCGACCTCTCACCCCGGTTGACCCAGGAGAACGACCTCGTCGACGTGGCGGTCGGCGGCCAGGAGGAGGTCTCCCGGCAGGTCGGGGAGCAGGCCACCGCCGACTTCCTCACCGCCGAACTGATCGTGCTGCCCACCGTCACCCTGCTGCTGGCCCTGGTCTACCGGCGCACCGTCGCGGCCCTGGTCACCGTCGGTGTCGGGCTGCTGAGCGTGGTGGCCACCCTCGCGGGGCTGCGGCTGCTCGCCCAGTTCACCCCGGTCTCCACCTTCGCCGCCAACCTCGCCCTGGTCCTCGGGCTCGGCCTCGGCATCGACTACTGCCTGTTCGTCATCAACCGCTACCGCGAGGAACGCGCCGCCGGGCTGCCCACCGAGGCGGCGGTCACCCGCGCCGTCGCCGTCGCCGGCCGCACCGTGCTCTTCAGCGGCGTCACCGTCGCCATCTCGCTGGCCGCCCTGCTCGTCTTCCCGTTCTTCTTCCTCAGCTCCTTCGCCTACGCGGGGGTGCTGGTGGTGCTCGCCTCCGTCGCGGGCGCGACCGTGGTGCTGCCCGCCGCCCTGGTCCGCTACGGTCACCGCTTCGAGACGCCCAGCCGGGGGGAGCGCGCCGCCCGCTGGTGGGAACGCGCGGCCCGGACGGTGCTGCGTCGGCCGCTGCTCATCGGGGCGGCGGCGCTGACCGTGCTGCTGGTGGCGGCCTCGCCGGTGCTGGGGCTGCGCTTCGGGCTGCCCGACCAACGCACCCTGCCGGAGGGCACCTCCAGCCGGGTCGTCGCCGAGGAGACCGCCGCGCACTTCACCGCCGAACCCACCGACACCCTCTTCGTGGTCACCGAGCCCGGGAGCCGCGTCGGCGAGCGGCACGCCGCCGACTACGCCGCCGCGCTCTCCCGGCACCCCGGCGTCTTCCAGGTGGTCTCACCCGCCGGCACCCACCGCGACGGGACGCTGGCGGCGCCGCCGGGCGCCGCCTCCGCCGGGATGACCGGCGAGGACGGCTCCACGCTGCTGACCGTGGTCCCCACCCAGCGGGCGATGGCCGGGGACGTCCCCGGGCTCGTCGCCGACCTGCGGCAGGTGCCGGCCCCCGTGGCGACCGAGATCGGCGGCTACCCGGCCGAGACCAGCGACTTCCGCTCCGAACTGCTCTCCCGCGTACCGCTGCTGGCCCTTCTCGTCCTCACCGCCACGGCGCTGGTGCTCTTCCTGCTGACCGGCAGCGTCCTGCTGCCGTTGAAGGCCACCGTCCTCAACCTGCTCAGCCTGGGCGTGATGTTCGGCGCCCTGGTGTGGGTCTTCCAGGACGGCAACTTCTCCGGCGTCCTCGGCTTCACCCCGACCGGCTCCATCGAGCCCAGCATTCCGCTGCTGATGTTCTGCGTCACCTACGGGCTGTCGATGGACTACGAGGTCTTCCTGCTGTCCCGCATCACCGAGGAACACCGCCGCACCGGCGACACCCACGCCGCCGTCGTCGCCGGCGTCCGCCGCACCGCGCCGCTGATCACCGCTGCGGCCGGCATCCTGGTCGTCACCTTCGCCACGTACGCCACCAGCGGCATCGTCTTCCTCAAGGAGTTGGGCGTCGGCACCGCCCTGGTGATCCTCGTCGACGCGACGCTGATCAGGACCGTGCTGCTGCCGGCGTTCATGCGGCTGGCCGGCGGCGCCAACTGGTGGGCGCCGCGCCCGCTGCGCCGGCTCCACGAGAGGATCGGGCTGAGCGAGGAACCGCCGCCCGCCCCGGCCCCGCTCCCGGCGGCGCCCACGGCGCGGGGGGTAGCGGCGGTGCCGCCGGCGGGCTGACACTCCGTCGGGGCCCGGCGGCAACGGCGACCGCCACGACCCCGCCGCTGACCGCGCTCCGCCGGCCGCCGTGGGCCCCCACGGCGGCCGTGCCGCGGGTGCGGCCGGTCGGCGGCACTTGGCCGCCCAGGACCAGCCGGAGCCGCGCGTTCGCGACCCGGGTGGCCCCGCGCCGCCCGCCGCCGGGCCGCCGCTCCTCCCGGACAGGCGGCACCCTCCGGCTGACCGCCAGAACCCACGTCAGCCGCGCCACGGACAAGCCCGGCGCCCGCGACCGGGCCCAACTCCTCGCCGCCGCCTACGCGTCAGGCCCGACCCGCCCCGGCCGGCTGGGCTGAACCGCCGTCGGGCGCTTACGCCGCACATAGATCTGCTTGCGGACCAGGGCCACCACCGAACCGTCCTCGGCCCGCACCACGCAGTCGAACCAGGGGAGCGCCTTCGCGCCGTCGGCGGTGGCCTCCCGTATCTCCTCCAGCCGCGCGTCGTCGAGGACGAAGTCCACCGTCACATCCCCCCGCCCCGGCGCCACGTACTCGATCTCCGCGGCCTTGTCCCAGACCACGTACTCCCCGGGACCCAGCCGGTGCAGCACCAGCATCGCCCAGAACGGGTCGCACATCGAGTACAGCGAGCCGCCGAACTGGGTGCCGAAGTAGTTGCGGTTCAACCGGCGCAGCCGCATCCGCACCCGGGCCGAGGTCCAGTCGTCCGCGATGTGGTCCACCCTGATCCCGGCGGCGCGGAACGGCGGCCACCAGCGCATCAGGCGGCACAACCAGCGGGGAGTGACGGAACGTAGGGCCATGACCCGAAAGTTACCAGAACCGGTTACCCGCCGGTAATGACATCCGTCACGCGCTCGAATGACCCAACGCACCCCGTGCCGCGTAACTCATCACGGCCGCCACCCCCGCCAGCGCGGCCACCGTCACCAACGCCGTCGCCAGGCTGAACCAGTCCGCCAGGAAACCGATCGCCACCGGCCCCGCGAGCATCCCCCCGTACCCGATCGTCGACGCCGTGGCGACCCCGCGCGGCCCCGCCAACTGCCCCGCCGTGCCAATGGTGATCGGGAAGACGTTGGCCAACCCCAGGCCCGTCAACGCGAACCCGACCAGCGCCAGCCACAGCGTCGGCGCCAACGCCCCCAGCAGCATCCCGAACGCCCCCAGCGTTCCCCCCGCGACCAGCGCCCGGGTCGTCCCCAGCCGCGCCAGCACCGCCGACCCCGTCAACCGGCCCACCGTCATCGCCAGCGCGAAGAGCGAGTAACCCGCCGCCGCCACACCCGCGCTCGCCCCCAGCGTGTCCTTCAGGTGCAGCGCGCTCCAGTCCGCCATCGCGCCCTCCCCGTACGTCGTGCACAGCGCGATCGCCCCCAGCACCGCCACCAGCAACCCCACCGAGCCCCGCACCCCCGCGCCCCCGGAGACCGCCGCCCCGGACGCGCCGTCGGCCTCCCTCCCGACGCCCACCGCCGGCCCCCGCAACAGCGTCCGCCCCGCCCACACCACGACCACCATCCCCAGCGCCGCCAGCAGCGCCAGATGCCGCGCCGCGCTCAGCCGGTCAGCCACCAGCCCGCCCAGCCCCGCGCCCACCATCCCGCCCAGGCTGAACGCCGCGTGAAAGGACGGCATCACCGGCCGCCGCAACGCCGCGACCAGGTCCACCGCCGCGCTGTTCGCCGCCACGTTCACCCCGCCGAACCCCGCCCCGAACACCAGCAGCAGCGCCCCGAGCCCCACGGCCGACCCCGCGTGCGCCGGCAGCGCCACGCTCCCCACCAGCAGCGCGCCCGCCACCACGGTCACCCGGTGGTTCCCGAAACGCTGACACAATCGCCCCGCCAGCGTCATCGTCACCACGGCGCCCACCGACACCCCCAGCAACGCCAGCCCCAACGCGCTGGGAGAGGCGCCGGTCTGCTCCTTCACGTCCGGAATCCGCACCACCCAGCCCGCGAAGACGAACCCGTCCACCGCGAAGAACGCCGTCAACGCCGCCCGCGCCCGCACCAGTTCACGCGGCTTCGCCCCACGGCCGGCACCGTTGCCACCTGCGGCGGGCGACATCAGCGCCCGCAGTTTGTTTATGGGAGACACAAAGCCAGAATAGGGGCGTGACCCACACCCGTACCAGACTGGAACGTGGCCGAAACGCGCTGGGCCCCGCGCTCGAACTCGTCCACACCGGCCGCGCCCCCACCCGCGCCGTCCTCACCACCGCTCTCGGCGTCACCCGCGCCACCG
The DNA here is from genome assembly GCF_006335015.1 of Streptomyces sedi. GTDB lineage: Bacteria > Actinomycetota > Actinomycetes > Streptomycetales > Streptomycetaceae > Streptomyces > Streptomyces sedi. Next base: position 9,437 of record NZ_VDGT01000016.1, on the reverse strand, counting down.
CCGGCGCCGTCGCCAGCGAACTCCAGACCCTCGGCCTCATCACCGTCGACTCCCGCCCCGGCGGCGCCACCGGCAGCCACGGCCGCCCCTCCCACCGGCTGGCCATCGACCCCGGCGGGCCCGTCGCCCTGGCCGCCCAGGTGCACGCCGACGGCTTCCGCGCCGCCCTCGTCGGACTCGGCGGCCAACTCCACGCCACCACCCCCGCCTGCACCACCGTCGCCGCCGACCCCAGGGAGATCCTCGGCCAGGTCGTCGCCGCCGGCGCCGACCTGCTGCGCGCGACCGGCCGCCCCTGCGTCGGCGCCGGCCTCGCCGTCCCCTCCGCCGTCGCCGAGCCCGAGGGCACCGCCCTCAACCCCCTCCACCTCGCCTGGCCGGCCGGCGCCCCCGTGCGCGACCTCTTCAACGACTGCCTCGCCGAGGCCGGCGTCGACGCCCCCGGCTACTGCGGCAACGACGTCAACCTCGCCGCCCTCGCCGAACACCGCCACGGCGCCGGCCAGGGCGCCGCCCACCTGCTGTGCGTCGCCACCGGCCACCGGGGAGTCGGCGGCGCCCTCGTCCTCGACGGCCGCCTGCACTCGGGCAGCGCCGGCCTCGCCCTGGAGGTCGGCCATCTCACCGTCGACCCGGCCGGCCGCCCCTGCCACTGCGGAAGCCGGGGCTGCCTCGACGTCGAGACCGACCCGCTCGCCCTGCTGGAGGCCGCCGGCCGCACCCCCGGCCCCGAGGGCTCGCTGCTGGACCAGGCCCGCGAACTGCTGCGCACCGAGTACGCCACCGACCCCGCCGTACGCCGCGCCGCCCACGCGGTCACCGACCGCCTCGGCCTCGGCCTCGCCGGACTGGTCAACATCCTCAACCCCGACCGCATCATCCTCGGCGGCCTGCACCGCTGGCTCCTGGAGGCCGACCCGGAGCGCCTGCGCGGCCTCATCGAGACCAGCAGCCTGTGGGGGAGGAGCGGCACCGTCCCCCTCGCCTCCTGCACCCTCGACTACAACAGCCTCGTCGGCGCCGCCGAACTCGCCTGGCAACCCGTCCTCGACGATCCCCTGGCCGCGCTCCCCACCTGAGGCGAACCCTCAGACCTGCTCCACGCCCGTCCCCGACGGAGCCGGCAACAGCCGCCACACCGCGCGCCGATGCTCCGGCTCCGCCGCGTCATCCCACGGGTCCGGCGTCGCCGGCACCCGCAGCCGGCACACCGGCCCCGCACCCAACCGCGCGTACCCCGCCCCCACCGCCCCGGCGGCCCCCGGCGGCGTCCGCCCCAGCACCGCCGACACCTGCGCGCCGTCCAGCGCCCCCAACGCCACCCGCGCCCGCAGACACCCCAGCACCCCGTCGCCCAACCTCTCCCACACGCCCACCTGTTCGGCCAGCGCCACCGTCACCCCCGCCTCCCGCCCGTACCGCAGCGGCACGTCCAGCCAGCCGCTCGGGTCACCCGCCCCCGCCGCCCACGCCCGGTGCGCCAGCAGCACCGGCCGGTCCACCAGCAGCCACAACGGCGGCAGCTCCGCCCGTTCCCCCACGTCCAACAACAGCCGCCGCTCCGTCTCCCGCGCCACCCACGCCAACCCCGTCACCGCGCCCTCGGGCGTCGACTCCACCCCCCACACCCCCGCCCGCCCGGCGAAGCAGCCGAAACCGCCCGACCCGCCGCCGTCCACCAGCACCGCCTCACCCCACCCCAACGCCTGCAACGCCACCGCCCGCAGCAGCCCCGTCCCCCCGGCGCCCGGCGCGCCCACCGCCAGCAGATGCGGCTCCCCGGAACGCGGCCCCGTCCGCCACAGCAGCGGCGCCACCTCCGTCACGCCCCCCGCGCCCACGGCCGGCACCGTGCGGTCCGCGGCCGAGCGGTCCGTGCACCCCAGCACCACCTCGCCGACCCCCGCGACGAACCGCTGCGCCACCACCTCCGCCGGCCACCCCCCGGCCGCCCCGCCCTCCGGCTCCACCGCCCCGTCCGCACACGACTCCGGCGCGCACCAGTCGGGCGTCGCCTCCCGCCACCCCAGCGCCGCCGCCCCCGCCACCAACGCCGCCACCAGCCACGCCCCCACCGCCGGCAGCCACAGCGCGACCCCGCACAGCGCCACCGCCCCCGCGGCGGCCGGCAACCGCCGCCGCCCCCGCGCACCCCACCACCACGCCGCCACCGCCATCCGCGTCAGCCCCCGCAGCACCACCCACGGCAGCCACGCCAGCCACCCCAACGCCCCCCGCCGCTCCCTCTCGTCCGCCGTCGCCCGCACCGCGCGCTCCTCGTCCGCACCGCGCGCCGGCTACAGCGCGATCCCGCCGAGCATCTGCGCGATCCGCGCCCCGCCCTCGTGGATGCCGGGCGCCACCGAGGTGCCCGCCAGATAGAAACCGAAGAGGGCGCAGACCACCGCGTGCGACGGCTTCAGCCCGTCCTTGCGGAAGAAGAGGAGCACCACGATCCCCAGCAGCACGACTCCCGAGATGGACAGGACCATGAGAACTCACTCCCCAAGCGGCCGACGGCGTTCTGAGAAGCACTCTAAGCGCCTCGAAAGTCAAATATCAGTTGAAAAGGTCATATGGGGGAAAGCCCCCCTCGTCGTGACGAACTCACACCCCGTCAGCGCCCCCGACCGCGCCACGGTGCGGCACCCGCCCCAGAGGTCGATAGGCTGGCCTCTGTTCGAGGGCGAGGAGGAAGAAAACCGATGGCAGACAGCACCCAGCCGTTGTCCGCGCGCGCCAAGTTCGCCGTGACGGCGGGCAAGGCCGCGGCGGCCGTTTCCCGGGCAGCCGGCCGAGGCAGCGGGTCGGTGATCGGGGGGAAGGTCGCCCTGCGCGTCGACCCCGAGCTGCTCGCCCGCCTCGCCGGCCACCTGGACGTCGTCCTGGTCTCGGCCACCAACGGCAAGACGACCACCACCCGGCTCATCGCCGAGGCCCTGCGCGCCGGCGGCCCCGTCGTCTCCAACGCGCTCGGCGCCAACATGCCCGCCGGCATCACCTCCGCCCTCTCCGGCGGAGCCGAGGCCCGCTACGGCGTCATCGAGGTCGACGAGAAGTACCTCACCAGCGTCGCCGAGGACGTCCACCCCAAGATCGTCGCGCTGCTCAACCTCTCCCGCGACCAGCTCGACCGCGCCGCGGAGACCCGGATGCTCGCCGAACGCTGGCGCGAGGGCCTCCAGGACTCCAAGGCCACCGTCGTCGCCAACGCCGACGACCCCCTCGTCGTCTGGGCCGCCTCCTCCTCCGCCAACGTCGTGTGGGTCGCCGCCGGCCAGGAGTGGAAGGACGACGCCTGGTCCTGCCCCGCCTGCGGCGGCGTCATGCACCGCCCCGACGACACCAACTGGGCCTGCGGCGAGTGCGGCTTCGGCCGCCCCGCCCCCACCTGGGTCCTCTCCCACGGGCAGGTCATCGACCCGCACGGCTCCGCCTGGCCCATCCGCCTCCAGCTCCCCGGCCGCGCCAACCAGGCCAACGCCACCACCGCCGCGGCCGTCGCCGCCGCGTTCGGCATCCACCCCCAGGTCGCCCTCCAGCGCATGGAGTCCGTCGCCGCCGTCGCCGGCCGCTACGACGTCGTCAGCTACCAGGGCCGCGACATCCGCCTCCTCCTCGCCAAGAACCCGGCCGGCTGGCTGGAGACGTTCTCCCTCATCGACCCCGCCCCCGCCCCCGTGCTGCTGTCCGTCAACGCCCGCGGCGCCGACGGCACCGACACCTCCTGGCTGTGGGACGTCGACTACACCCGCCTCGCCGGCCGCCCCGTCGCCGTCATCGGCGACCGCCGCCTCGACCTCGCGGTCCGGCTGGAGGTCGCCAACGTCGACTTCGGCGTCTACGACACCCTCGACCAGGCCATCGCCCAGCTGCCCGCCGGCCGCATCGAGGCCATCGCCAACTACACCGCGTTCCAGGACCTGCGCCGCACCGTCGGCAACTGACGCCGCCACGGCCACCGACGAACGCCCCCGGACGACCGAGAGGAACGACAGCGACCATGAGCAACTCAGGGCTCCGCCTGGTCTGGGTCTACCCCGACCTCCTGAGCACCTACGGCGACCAGGGCAACGTCCTCGTCGTCGAACGCCGCGCCCAGCAGCGCGGCCTGCGCGTCGAACGCGTCGACGTCCGCTCCGACCAGCAGCTGCCCACCTCCGGCGACATCTACCTGATCGGCGGCGGCGAGGACCGCCCCCAGCGGCTGGCCGCCGAGCGCCTGCTGCGCGACGGCGGCCTCACCCGCGCCGTCGAGAACGGCGCCATCATCTTCTCCGTCTGCGCCGGCTACCAGATCATCGGCCACGAGTTCATCAACGACCTCGGCGAGCGCCAGCAGGGCCTCGGCCTCCTCGACGTCATCAGCGAACGCGGCACCGGCGAACGCTGCGTCGGCGACGTCCTCGGCGACATCGACCCCCAGCTCGGCCTGCCGCAGCTCACCGGCTTCGAGAACCACCAGGGCATCACCCGCATCGGCCCGGCCGCCCGCCCCCTCGCCCAGGTCCGCCTCGGCAACGGCAACGGCACCGGGGACGGCACCGAGGGCGCCTGGAACGGCACCGTCTTCGGCACCTACATGCACGGCCCGGTCCTCGCCCGCAACCCGCAGGTCGCCGACCTCCTCGTCAAGCTCACCCTCGACGTCAACGCCCTGCCCCCCGTCGACGACCGCTGGTACGAGGCCCTGCGCACCGAGCGCATCGCCGCCGCCACCGCCCCCGCCTGACACCCCCGCCGGGGCCCCGACGAGGGACCCCGGCCACCGCCCCCACCGGCGCGTTCCCTAAGGTTGCGGTGTACCGCGCACAGCACAGGGAGTGACACGATGGGGCACGAACACGGCGGCCACGGTGACCTGCCACCCCTCACACCGGGACGCGCGCTCGAACTCGGCGGCGACTCCGTCTTCCTCCTCGGCTGCCTCCTCGTCCTCGCCCTCTACGGCATCGGCGTCGTCCGCCTGAGGCGCCGCGGCGACAGCTGGGGCGCCGGCCGCGTCGTCGCCTTCACCCTCGGCGTCCTGTCCGTCGCCGCCGTCACCGCCACCCGGCTCAACGACTACGGCATGGTGCTCTTCAGCGCCCACATGATCCAGCACATGGTGATCAGCATGGTCTCCCCGATCCTGCTGCTCCTCGGCGCCCCCGTCACCCTCCTGCTGCGCGCCCTGCCCACCGCCGGCCGGGGACGCAGGGGACCACGCGAATGGCTCGTCACCCTGCTGCACAGCCACTACGTCCGCGCCGTCAGCAGCCCGCTGTTCACCATCCCGCTCTTCATCGCCAGCCTCTACGCCCTGTACTTCACGCCGCTCTTCGACTTCCTCATGGGCAGCGCACTCGGCCACCGCGCGATGATGCTCCACTTCCTCGCCGTCGGCCTGGTCTTCTTCTGGCCCATCATGGGCGTCGACCCCGGCCCCCGCCGCGCCGGCCACCTCATGCGGATGCTGGAACTCTTCGCCACCATGCCGTTCCACGCCTTCTTCGGCATCGCCCTGATGATGGCCAGCGAACCCCTCATCGACACCTACGCCGAGATCCCCGCCTCGCTCGGCACCGACGCCCTCGCCGACCAGTCGGCCGCCGGCGGCATCGCCTGGGCGTTCAGCGAGATCCCCACCGTCATCGTTCTCCTCGCCCTCGTCTTCCAGTGGTACGTCTCCGAGCAGCGCGCCTCCCGCCGCCTCGACCGCGCCGCCGAGCGCGACGGGGACGCCGAGCTGGCCGCGTACAACAAGTACCTCGCCGAGCTCGGCAGCCGCCGCTGACCGCGCACCCGCCACCACCAGCGGGAAGGAACGCACGCCCAACTCCCCGACGCCTCACGTACATTGATACGCGGGCCCGACGCACAGCCCGGCGTCGCGCCGCCACACCACACCGAGACAGGGGGACGCGGTGGCCACCACCAGCGCATGGGTCCAACGATTCCACCCGCAGCCCGAGGCACCCGTCCGCCTCGTCTGCCTGCCCCACGCCGGCGGGGCCGCCAGCTACTACCACCCCGTGTCGGCGGCGCTCAGCCCCGACATCGAGGTGCTGGCCATCCAGTACCCGGGCCGGCAGAACCGCCGCACCGAGCCGCCGCTGCACACCATCGACGGCCTCGCCGACGGCGTCGCCGAAGCCGTCGAGCCCTACACCGACCGGCCGCTCGCCTTCTTCGGCCACAGCCTGGGCGCCACCGTCGCCTACGAGACCGCCAGGCGCCTCACCAAGGCCGGCACCCCGCCGCTGACCCTGATCGCCTCCGGCCGCCGCGCGCCCAGCCGCCACCGTGACGAGGACGTCCACCAGCGCACCGACGCCGGCGTCCTCGCCGAGATCCGCCGCCTCGGCGGCACCGACACCCAGCTCCTGGACGACCCCGAGATCCAGGCCATGGTGCTGCCCGCCGTCCGCGCCGACTACCAGGCGGTCGAGACCTACCGCCACACCGAGGGCCCCGTCCTCGGCTGCCCGATCCTCACCCTCGTCGGCGACGACGACCCCCTCGCCACCCTCGACGAGGCGCGCGACTGGAAGCTCCACACCACCGGGGACTTCCGCCTCACCACCTTCACCGGTGGCCACTTCTACCTCAACGACCAGGCGCCCGCCGTCATCACCGCCATCCGCGAGCACCTCGCCACACTCACTCCCTGACCGCACGCACCGCGTACATCAACGGCACCGAGGGCCGGCCCGCCGGGAACGCGAACTCCCCGGCGGCGCCGCGCTCCAACGCCGTGAACCGCTGGAACATCGTCGTCGGCCGCTCCCGCAGAAAGTCGATCCGCAGCCCCGCACCCGCCAGCGCCGAGACCACCTCGCCCAACGGGTGCCGCCACTGCACCGACACCGTCCGCTCCAACTCCGGCCCGTCCGTGTAGGTGTAGGGGTGGTCCTCGCGCCCCGGCGACGTGTCGAAGTAGTCGCCCACCACCCGCTCACCCGCCTCGTCCAACATGTCCGTCACCGGATGGAACTCCGCCAGGTACACGAAGCCGCCGGGCCGCAGCGAGTCCGCGACCACCGCCGCCCACCGCGTCAGGTCCGGCAGCCACACCAGCGACCCGCCGCCCGTGTACACCGCGTCGAAACGCTCCCCCTCCAGCGCCTCCCGCGCCGCGTACACGTCCGACACCACGAACCGCGCCCGCTCCGCCAGCCCCTCCTCCTCGGCCAGCCCGCGCGCGACCTCCACCGCCGCCGCCGAGAAGTCGACGCCCGTCACCTCCGCGCCCCGCCGCGCCCACGCCAGGGTGTCCTGACCCATGTGGCACTGCAGATGCAGCAGCCGCAGCCCCGCCACATCCCCCATCTCCGCCACCTCGACCGCACGCAACGGGTCGGCGCCGGCCCGGAACCCCGGCAGGTCGTAGAAGGCGCTCTCCGCGTGCACCCGCACCCGGTCGTCCCAGTTCTCCCGATTCAGCCGCAGCCACTCACGCTCGTCCATGGGCGGAAGCTAGCCGCCCGACGGCCCGCCCCGCACCTCGTTAACACCGCCCCCGGCGCCCTCCGCGCCGTCCAGCACCCGCAGAAACCCCACCCCCGGCCGGCCGCCCGCCAGCGCGGGGCCCGTCTCCACGAAGCCGGTGCGCGCCAACACCCGCCGCGACGCCACGTTGTCCCACGCGGCGACCGCCCGCAACTCCCGCAACCCGTACTCGGCGCCCGCCCGCCGGCACACCTCGCGCACCGCCCCCGTCGCCACCCCGCGCCCCGTCGCCGCCTCGGCCACCCGATAGCCCAGCTCGGCCGAACCGCCCCCCACCTCCGTCACGTTGACCCGCGCCCACACGGCCCCCGCCCGGTCGAGCACCACGTGGAAGTGGTCCGTCCCCGCGTCCTGGAACGCCAGCAGCGTGCGATGTCGCTCCTCGAACGACGCGAAGTACGCGTCGCCCCTGTCCCCCACGGAAGCGGCGAAGAACGCCCGGTTCTCCCGCTCGAACGCCAGCACCGCCGCCGCGTGCCGCGCCGTCAGTCTCCGCACCACGAACATCCGCGCAGCACACCACGGTTGCCCCGAGCCGCGCCAGCGACTTCCACGCCGCGCCCTCTCCCGACCAGCAGGCCGTCGACGGGGGCCGGCAGCGCCCGGCAGCGGGACGCGCGCACGCTACTTTCCGGTAGCCGAACGGACCACATTCCGCCGCCGTCATTCCGCCGACCGCGTTTCTTTCGGCCGCTAATACCCGTGGTAGGGTCAACTCTTCGGTTCTGTCGGTGTCTTCTCGGTTTGGGTGACTGTGGTTCCTGATATCAGGCTCGATGTTGCGGTGACGGATTCCGTTCATCTGGAGGGGGTTTCCGGAGTGGCCGAGCGGCTCCTCCAGGAGTGCCACGACATCGGAAAGCCCACCCTTCCCTCGATCTCCCTCACCTACCCCGACTCCGTCGTCGCCAGCCTGGAAGGCCCCCTGCGCCCCCTGGCCCAACTCCGCCTCTACTCCGCGTTCTCCGTCGTCCTCGGCCCCTGGGAGGGCGGCGCCCCGGACCACGCGGACGCGGTCGAGGCCCTGCGCGCCTCCGCGAGGCACGGCGTCATCGGGCTGCTGGCCGAGGAGGACCAGCCGATCCGATTCCGCGTCGACGCGCTGCCCGACAGGGACACGCTCCGCAGCGCCATCGAATCCGGACTGAATTGGCGGAACGCACCCCGCGACTGGCAGGTGAATATCGTCCGCCGCGGAAAACTGCTGCTCGCCCAGATCGGCGCGCTCTATTTCTCCCGACGTTTCCCCGAAATGCGCCGCATTCCCGCCTCCACCAACCCGGTGGTCGCCGCCCTCCTCGTGCGGCTGCTCAAACCCCGCGACGGCGACGTCGTCTGGGACCCGTTCTGCGGCGCCGGCACCCTGCTCGTCGAGGCCGCCCACACCGGACACGAACTGACCCTCGTCGGCTCCGACGTCTCCACCGACGCCCTCCAAGCCGCCCGGGGCAACGCCCCGCTCTTCCCCACCGGCACGCTGCTGCGCGCCGACGCCGCCGCGCTGCCCGCCCGCGACCGCACGGTCGACCGCGTCCTGGCCAACCTCCCCTTCGGCAAGCGGGTCGGCTCACACGCCACCAACCAACACCTCTACCCCCGCTTCCTCGGCGAGTTGGAGCGCGTGCTCGCCACCGAGGGCCGCGCCGTGCTGCTCACCGAGGACAAGCGACTGCTGCGCGCCTCCGTCGAGGCCACCCGCAACGTGCGCCTGCTGCGCGAGGTCACCGTCTCCACCGGCGGCCTGCACCCCGGCGTCTTCGTCGTCGAACGCACCCGCGCCGCCCGCCGCCGGAACAAGCCCCGCGCCCAGGCCGCCCCGTAGGGCGTTTCGTTTGGATCATCTGATCGTTGGATTGGGTGTGCCATTAACGGATGCGCAGTGGGCGCGGGTTGAGCCGTTGTTGCCGGACCGGACGCCGAAGCGGGGTGGCCGCTGGCGGGATCAC
>NZ_VDGT01000015.1 GCF_006335015.1 Streptomyces sedi | reverse complement strand
CGCCGACGGCCAGATCGTCGACGAGATGCGCGACCCCACCGCCGACCGCGTCCTGGACCGGATGCGCGGCTTCGACGGACAGGGCCGCACCTCATGACCGTCCTCAAGACCTCACTGCGCAGCTTCTACGCCCACAAGGGCCGGATGCTGCTGTCGGCGGTCGCGATCGTGCTTTCGGTCGCGTTCGTCTGCGGAACGCTCGTCTTCAGCGACACGATGAGCAGCACTTTCGATCGTTTCTTCGGCAGGACAAGTTCGGATGTGACCGTCGCCGCCGAGGAGCGGGAGCACCGGCAGGAGACCGGCGTTCCCCGGACGCTCCCCGAGGACGTGGTGGAGCGGGTGGCCGCCGTCGAGGGGGTCGCCGAGGCGCACCCCACGGTGGAGTCCACCGACCTCACGGTGGTCGACGCGGCCAACGAGCGCCTGGACTCGGACAGCGGGGCGCCGACGATCGGCACCGACTGGGGCGCGGTGAACCAGCGGCTGATGGAGCTGGTCGAGGGCCGTGAACCGGCGGGCGCCGACGAGGTGCTGGTGGACGCCGACACCGCGGAACGGCGGGAGGTGGCGGTCGGCGACACGTTGACCGCGGTCACGGCCGCCGGCAGCCACCCGGTGACGGTGGTCGGGATGGCCGAGTTCGAGGGGAGCAACCCCGGGGTCACCTATCTGCTCTTCGAGTCGACGGCGGCGCGCGGCACGCTGCTCGGCGCCGCCGACCAGGTCAGCTCGGTCGCGGTGGACGCGGCGAGCGGGGTCTCTGACGCCGAGCTGAAGGCGCGGATCGCGGACGAGCTGGGCGGCGGCTTCGAGGTGAACACCCGGGAGGAGAACCGGAAGGAGGCCATGGAGGAGGTCGGCTTCCTCGACGTGCTGCGGTACGCGATGCTCGGCTTCGCCGGGATCGCGGTGCTGGTCGGGATCTTCCTGATCGTCAACACCTTCTCCATGCTGGTCGCCCAGCGCACCCGCGAGATCGGCCTGATGCGCGCCATCGGGACCAGCCGCCGCCAGATCAACCGCTCCGTCCTCATCGAGGCGCTGCTGCTCGGCGTCGTGGGCTCGGCGCTGGGGGTGGCCGCCGGGATCGGGTTGGCTGCGCTGATGCTCGGCGGGATGAGCGCGATGGGGATGAACGTCGAGGGCACCTCGTTGACGGTCGCCGCGACGACCCCCGCGATCGGGATGGCGGTCGGCGTGGTCTCGACGGTGCTGGCGGCCTGGCTGCCGGCGCGGCGGGCCAGCCGGGTCTCCCCGATGGCCGCGCTGCGCGAGGCCGGCACGCCGGGCGACGCGCGGGCCGGACGGGTGCGGGCGGCGTTCGGGCTGCTGCTGACCGGTGGCGGTGCCGCCGCCCTGGGGGTGGCGGCGGCCTCGGACGAGGCGTCGGACGGTTCGGCGTTCCTGGCGCTGGGCCTGCTGGGGACGCTGGTGGGCGCGGTCGTGGCCGCGCCGGTGCTCGCGTCGTGGGTCGTGCGGGTGCTGAACGCGCTGGTGCTGGGGGTGTTCGGCCCGGTAGGCCGGCTCGCCGGGCGGAACGCGCGGCGCAACCCCCGGCGCACGGGCGCGACGGCCAGCGCGTTGATGATCGGACTGGCGCTGGTGAGCGGGCTCGCGGTGGTGGGTTCCTCGGCGGTGGCCTCGGCCTCCGACCAGCTGGACCGCACGGTGGGCGCCGACTTCATCGTGGACAGCAGGGGCCAGTCGATCGTCGAGGAGGCCGCCGAAGTGGTGCGGGAGACCCCCGGTCTGACGCACGTCACGGACTACACCGGCGTGTGGGCCACGTTGACCACGCCGGACGGCGCGGAACGGGACGAGGAGCTGGTGGCGGCTTCCCCGACCTACGCCGGCGACCAGGCGTCCGAGACGGTCGAGGGCGAACTCGCCGACGCGTTCGCGCCGGGAGCGATGTCGGTGCCGGAGACCTTCGCTGAGGAGCGCGGGCTGTCGCTGGGCGACACGGTGCGCGTCGACTTCGTCGACGGCGGTTCGACGGAGCTGACGGTGGCGGCCGTGACCTCGGAAGACACGGTGATCGACCAGGGCGCCATGTATCTGGGCATCGACACGGCGCGCGAGCTGCTCGGCGCGGAGATGCCGAAGAACATCGCGATGTTCGCCAAGGCCGAGGACGGCCAGGAGGAAGCCGTCTACGCCGCACTCAAGGAGCGGATGGAGCGCTTCCCGCAGTACGACGTCGCCAACCAGGCCGACTACAAGCAGCAGTTGGAGGACGAGATCGGGTCGTTGCTGAACCTGGTCTACGCGCTGCTGGCGCTGGCGATCCTGGTGGCGGTCCTGGGCGTGGTCAACACGCTGGCGCTCTCGGTGATCGAACGGACCAGGGAGATCGGCCTGATGCGGGCCATCGGCCTCTCGCGGCGGCAGCTGCGGCGGATGGTGCGGCTGGAGTCGGTGGTGATCGCGCTGTTCGGCGCGGTGCTCGGACTGGGGCTGGGCATGGCGTGGGGGCTGACGTCGCAGCGGCTGCTGGAGCTGAGTGGGTTCCGGGTGCTGGAGATCCCGTGGTCGACGCTGGCCGTCGTCTTCGTCGGCTCGGCGGTGGTGGGTCTGCTGGCGGCCCTGATGCCCGCCTTCCGCGCCGGCCGGATGAACGTGCTGCGCGCCATCGCGGGGTGACTCCGTCGGTTTCGGGGAGCGACGACCCACCTGGCCGGTACCGCTCCGTTGTCGTCCTCGCGCCGACGACAACGGTGTCGCGCCGGCAGGTGGGTTGTCGGCGTAAGCCCGGTGTGGGTTAGCCGACTACGGAGCTTCACGGCCGGGTGGGTTGTCGGCTGCGGCCCGGTGTCCGGTTGCTCGCGCAGTTCCCCGCGCCCCTGGTGTGGGTGGGCGTGATCGGTCAGGTGCGGGCTCACGCGCGGTAGGTGACGGCCTGCTTGGGGGCGCGGGGAACTGCGCGAATGCTGGGTGGCGGGGGAAAGACGACAACGATGGCACGCCGGCAAGGCGGGTTGTCGCCCTCCCGCTCAAGCACCGCGGGTCAGCGCCCCGCGCCCAACTCCCGGCTGCGGTCCCGCGCCGCCTCCAGGGCGGCGATCAGCGCGGCGCGCACCCCGTGGTTCTCCAGCTCGCGGATCGCGTTGATCGTCGTGCCGCCGGGCGAGGTCACCGCCTCGCGGAGGGCGACGGGGTGCTCGCCGGTGTCCCTGAGCATCGCGGCGGCGCCCACCGCGGACTGGACGATCAGCTCGTGGGCCTTGTCCCTGGGCAGGCCGAGCAGGATGCCGGCGTCGATCATGGCCTCGACCAGGAAGTAGAAGTAGGCGGGCCCCGATCCGGAGAGCGCGGTGGCCGCGTCCTGCTGGGACTCGGGGAGCCGCAGGGTGCGGCCGACGCCGGCGAAGACCGCGTCCGCCGCGTCGAGATGGCGCTCCGAGGCGTGGGAGCCGCCGGAGATCACGGACATGCCCTGGTCGACGAGGGCGGGGGTGTTGGGCATGACCCGCACCACCGGGGTGCCGGGGGTGAGCCGGGACTCCACGAACGCGGTGGTGATGCCGGCGGCGGCGCTGATCACCAGCCGGTCGGCGGCGACGTGCGGCGCCAGTTCGTCCAGCAGCGCCGGCAGGTCCTGCGGTTTGACCGCGAGGATCAGCGTGTCGGCGAGCTTGGCGGCCTCCGCGTTCTCCACCACCCGCACGCCGTGCCGGGTGCGCAGCTCCGCCGCGCGGTCCTCGCGGCGCGCGGTGACCAGCACGTCGTCGGGGGCCCTGCCGGCGCCCAACAGGCCGACCAGCAGGGCCTCGCCGATCCTGCCCGTGCCGATGACGGCGATCTTCCCTGACATTCCGTGGCTCACCCGCTCCGCATCAACGTCCGTACGCGACGACGCACCGGACGAGCGTCGCCCCCGTTCACGCCGTCATCCTCGCACCGGGCGGGCGTCGGGCGTCGAAACGTCCGGGTGTCGGTCAGAACCGGGCAGCGAGCGCGCCGCGGCCGTGCGTTCTCAGTCGGTGGTGAGCGCGTTCGGTCGCGGGAGATAGGTCAGCCGCACGATGTAGGGCTCCTCCACCAGGCCGTCGGGGAAGAGTTCGCCGACGATGGCCTCCTCCTCGGCGAGCACCGGGCGGGTCTCGGCCTGGTCCAGCACGGCGAACTGGGAGTGGGTCGCGAGGTTGGCCAGATGGGTGGCGATCGGGACGGTGCGGCTCCAGGCGACCTCGCGGTAGAGGGGGCGGAGCGCGGGTTCGAGCGCGGCCAGATGGCGGCCGATGACGCGGGTCACGTCGTGCGCGCCGTGCTGCGGCAGGCGCCGCCGCAAGCGGGTTACCTGCTCGTCGATCCAGCCGACGGAGCGGTCGTTGGTGTTCCACCAGAGCGCCAGGCCGCCCTCGGGGCGCAGTACCCGCAGCGCCTCGGGCAGCGCGGCCTCGGGTCTGGTCCAGTGCCACGCCTGGGCGTAGGTGATCAGGTCGGCGCTGCCGTCGGCGAACGGGAGGGCGTCCCCCACCGCGCGCACCAGCGGCACGCCGGGGGAGGCGGTGGCGAGTTGGGCGGCCATGCCCTCGCCCGGCTCGACGGCGGTGACCCGGACGCCCCGCTCGCTGAGGCCGCGGGTGGCCTTGCCGGTGCCGGCGCCCACGTCCAGCGCGTGGGCGTCGGCCAACGGACGGCCGAAGCACTCCTCCAGCGCGTCGTAGAGGGCGGGCGGATAGTCGGGGCGGGCGGCGGCGTACTCGGCGGCGACGGCGTTGAACGAGGTGGCGAAGTCAGAGGTCCGCATGGACCTCAGCCTCCCTCAACGTCCCCTTCCGTACCAGGGTGCTTCGGGGTCGGGCGGTCCTCGGGGCGGTGGTGCTCCCGGGGGAAGCCGCGGTTGTCGTACTCGCCGTTGGGCTGGGCCGGCCGCACGATGCGGACCAGGCGGTGCAGGGCGCGCATGGGAACTCCTCCAGGGGAGGTGGGTCACGGAAACGGTCGGGAACCGTCGAAAACGGTCGGGAAGGCGGGTGTGAAGGTGAGCGGAAGAACGGGCGGCGGGTCGGTGTGCGACGGCGGGGTCCGTTCGTCCACCCCGGCCCGGCGCGGTCGAGGCGCGGTCGTCGCGCGGTCGTCACGCGGGGCGGCGGCGCTCAGTCCACCTCGCGCATCATCCGCTCGACGGAGCCGACGGAGGTGCGGACCTGCGCCAGTTCGTCGGTGTAGCGGCGGAGGATCTCCGTGTTGTCCTCCAGCAGTTCGGCGTACTTGGTGGCGAGCCTGCGGTACTCCTCCTCGCGGCCGGCCAGCATCCTGGCCCGCCAGGTGGCGGCGATCTGCCACACCACGACGATCATCAGGACGAAGACGCCTCCGGTGCCCAGGGCCGCCGCCCAGACGGCGGCGGGTTCGCTGGCCGCCTGGGAGGCCAGGGTGTCGTTCACCGCGTTTCCTCTCTCTGCCCGCTCCGGCTGAGTGTCTCGGTGGCCAGGGCGATGCTGTCGGGGGTGAGCTGGTACACGAACGGGGTGACTTCGTAGAAGCGCATGGCCTTGCCGTCGTCCGAGAGCTCCAGGGTGCTGGTGACCAGCCCGGCGGCCTCCAGACGTTGGAGGTGCATGTGCAGCAGCGGCCGGCTGATCCCGGTCTCCCTGGCCAGCCTGCTCACGTAGTTCCGGTCGTGGGTGAGCGCGGCGACGATCCGCAGCCGGTGCGGGTTGTTGAGCGCGCCCAGCACCTTCAGCAGGTGATCACCGTCGGACTCGGCGTCCGCGTCGTTCCGGGACACGCGACTCCTCTCCGGCCCCGATCGCCGCCGGACCGGCCCGGGGCGTCGAGCGCCCCGCGCGGCCGACGTGGTCGTGCCGTTCTTCTGTGACCAGCGTCCAGCGGCGAAGGGCACGCGTCAAGAAAAGCTGACACATGCCAGGGGCCGCTGAGGGTTCCCCCTGAAGCACCCCTGAGACGCGGCTCGGGGTTCCCCGAGGGGGCCGTCAACATCGCGTGGATCCGTCAACGCCGCTTGCGGCGCGCCGGGTTGCGGGAACGCTTCGCCACCAGCCGGCGGTGCCGCTCCAACGCCTCCTCGTGGCTGGCGCGCGCCAGCCGCTCCCCCGGCGCCTCGACCGCGCCACGCAGGGCGTAGGCGAGCAGCACCCCGACGAAGCCGACCACGTTGATGGAGCGGAACGCCGCCTCGTCCACCCCCGTGTCCGGCGCCGGCCTGGTGTACCGCAGCCACTGGCGGGTGAAGGCCAGCGCCGTGCAGATGGCGAACGCGAGCGCGACCAGCGCGCTCAGCCACCCCGGGGTCTCGGCCCCGCTCATCCCGCCGTATCCCACGGTCAGCAGCAGCGCGCCGGCGACGGTCCCCACCAGGGCGCCGGTGAAGAGGACGACGCGTCGCAGCCGGTAGCCGCCGGAGCGGTCCACCCAGCTGGTGCCGTAGAACCGGATCCGCTCCGGGCGCGGCTCGCTCAGGGGCTGGGCCGCGCTCTCCGACGCGGGCGAAGGGGCGGTGGGCCGCACAGACTTGGACATGTGGTCGATTATCTCCGTGGTGACCGCGCCGGGTCACGCCCCCCACGGAAGTACTCTGTCCCACGGCGCACCACGAGGGACCGAAACGCCCCGTGTGCGACCGGTACCGAGCCACTCCAGGGGGAGTCGCATGGCTGACGGCCGCGAGACCAGACCCGAACGCATCGGTGACTACGTCATCGAACGCCGGCTGGGCAGCGGCGGCATGGGCGTCGTCCACCTGGGCCGCACGGTCGCCGGCCGGCGGGTCGCGATCAAGGTGATCCGGCGCGAGTACGTGGAGAACCCGGGCTTCCGCGCCAGGTTCCGCCGCGAGGTGGCCGCCGCGCGGCGGGTCAGCGGCGCGTTCACCGCGCCGGTGGTGGACGCGGACCCGGACGGCGACCCGCCGTGGCTGGCCACCCTCTACGTTCCGGGCGGCTCGCTGACCGAACGGATAGACCGCGACGGCCCGTTGGCGCCCAGGGAGGCGGCCGGGGTCGGCGCGGAGCTGGCCGAGGCGCTGCTCGACATCCACCGCTGCGGGCTGGTCCACCGCGACCTGAAGCCGGGCAACGTGCTGCTCGCCGAGGACGGGGTGCGGGTCATCGACTTCGGCATCTCCCGCGCGTTGGACGACGGGCACCGGCTCACGGAGGACGGCGCGGTGCTCGGCTCGCCGCCGTTCATGGCGCCCGAGCAGCTGACCGGCGACGCCGAGGTGACGGCGGCGGCCGACGTGTTCGCGCTGGGCGCCGTGGTGGCCTACGCGGTGACGGGGCACAGCCCGTTCGACACGGACGGCACGGCGGGCGGCGACCCGCTGGCGGTGGCCTACCGGGTGGTGCACGAGGAGCCGGACCTGAGCGACGTGCCGGATTCGCTGCGGGACCTGGTCGGGTTGTGCCTGGTCAAGGACCCCGAACAGCGGCCGGGCGTCGCGGCGGTGCTGCGGATGGCGGCCTGGGCCGACACCCGCGCGCAGGCCGCCGGCGTCCGCGATTCGCCGGTCTGGCGCGGCGCGGGACCGGCGGAGCCGGGCACCGGCGCGAGGGAAACGGGCACCGGCACCGGAACGGGCACCGGGGGAACGGGCGCGGGCTCGCGGCGCGGCACACGCCCCGGCGTGAACGCCGGCGTGCGCGGCGGCAAGGGGCGCGGCGGGCGCGCGCGGCGCGGGGCGATAGCCGCGGTGGCGCTGGTGGCGGCGGGTGCGGCGGCCACCGCGCTCTGGCTGTTCCGGGCCTCGGACGACGGCGACCCCGGCGGCGGGGACCCGAGCGCGGCCCCTTCGGACCCGTCGGACACGTCGGACCCGTCAACGTGGGAGGGCCAGGCCCCGCCCGAGCCCTGGGAGGTCGACCTGCGGGACTGGGGCGTGCGCGACGCGCCCACCGAGGGCGTCGTCTGCGAACCGGCCACCGACGGCGGCGTGCTGTGCTCGGCGGCCGGCCAGTTCGCGTGGACGCTCGACGCGGACGGCGAGGAACGGTGGCGGTTCAACGGCCCGCGCGCCGGCGGCCCCTGGCCGAACGCGACGGCCGTCGGCGAGAACGTCCTCGCCGCGTCCGAGGGCGGCCTCGCGGCGCTCGACCCGGCCACCGGAGAGGTGCGTTGGCGGATCGACGCCCCCGAGCTGGGCGACACGCTGGCCGTCGGCGACGAGGCGATGGCGTTCCGCAACGGCGACAGCACGGTGCGCTTCTACTCCGCCGACGGGCCGGAACCGTTGGGGAGTTGGGAGGAGCCCGGCCGCTACCTCACCGACCTGCTCGGGCACGGCACGCGTTTCCTGGCCGCGAGCAGGGAGGACGAGAGCGGACAGGCCCCGCGGCTCGAACTGCTCTCGGAGAACGGGCGGTCGCTGTGGTCCACGCCGCTGGCACCGCCGGAGGAGGTTCCGGGGCTGCTCCACGGGATCGGAATGGACGACGAGGCCGCGTACTTCGAGGAGTGGGACGTGGACCTGCCGGTGATCAACGCGGTCTGGCGGCTCGACCTCGCCACCCGCGAGTGGACCAGGACGGAACTGCCGGAACCGACCGAGCCCCGCACGGTGTTGGCCGAGGGAACGCTCTACGTCTCCAGCATCGGTGGCCTGCTCACCGCCGTCGACCCGGCGGCCGGCGAGGTGCGCTGGCACCGGTCGACCGGCGTACAGATCGCGTCGCCGCCGACGCTGGCCGACGGGGTGCTCCATCTCTCCGACCGGGAGGGCGCGCTGCACCGGTTCTCGGCGGAGGACGGCGAACCGCTGGGCGCCGGCGAGCCGCACCCGGGAACGCCGGGCCCCGGCAGCGACGCGTCCCCGCCGCGGCCCGCGGTCGGCGACGAGGCGGTGTTCGTCCCCACGCTCGGCAACACGCTGTACGCGGTGCCCCGCGGGTAGCGGGACGACCGCCCACCGGCGTGGAAGGGGCGCGGGGAACTGCGCGAGCAACCGGCCGCCGGGGCGAGGACGACCACCCACCCAAGCCACGCACGTGAACAGTCGACCGCGGCCCGCCACGAATGCACCGCGCAGTTCCCCGCGCCCCCAACCAGGCCGTCACCGACCGCGCGTGGACCGGCACCCGACCGACCACGCCAACCCAATCCAGGGGCGCGCGGGACTACCCACCCGCACACCCGAGCCCGCCCGGCAGGGCTACCCCCGTTCCAGGGCGTCGAGGTCGCGGACCGCGCCGCGGTCCGCGCTGGTGGCCATCGCCGCGTAGGCGCGCAGCGCCAGCGAGACCTTCCGTTCGCGCGCGACCGGCGCGTACCGCCCGTCGAGCTCGGCCCGGCGCCGCGCCAACTCGTCGTCCGCGACCTTCAGTTCGAGCGCACGCCCGGGGATGTCGATGCGGATCGGGTCGCCGTCGCGCACCAGCGCGATCGTGCCGCCGGCCGCCGCCTCCGGCGAGACATGGCCGAGCGAGAGCCCCGACGTGCCGCCGGAGAACCGGCCGTCGGTGATCAGCGCGCACTTGGCGCCCAGGCCGCGTCCCTTGAGGTAGGAGGTCGGGTACAGCATCTCCTGCATCCCGGGGCCGCCCTTGGGGCCCTCGTAGCGGACGACGACCACGTCGCCCTCCTTGACCCGCTTGGTGAGGATCGCCTCCACGGCCTCCTCCTGGGATTCGACGACGACCGCCGGCCCCTCGAAGGTCCAGATCGACTCGTCGACGCCCGCGGTCTTCACCACGCAGCCGTCCTCGGCGAGGTTGCCGAAGAGCACCGCCAGCCCGCCCTCGGTCGAGTAGGCGTGCGCGACGTCCCTGATGCAGCCCTTCTCGGCGTCGCTGTCCAGGGTCTCCCACCGTTCGGACTGGGAGAACGCCTCGGCGGAACGGACACAGCCCGGCGCCGCGTGGAACAGCTCGACCGCCTCGGGCGACGGCGAACCGCCCCTGATGTCCCAGGTCTTGAGCCAGTCGGCGAGCGTCGCGCTGTGCACCGAGTGCACGTCCTCGTTGAGCAGCCCCGCCCGGTACAGCTCGCCGAGGATCGCGGGGATGCCGCCGGCGCGGTGCACGTCCTCCATGTAGTAGCTGCCGTTGGGCGCCACCTTGGAGAGGCAGGGCAGCTGACGCGAGAGCGCGTCGATGTGCTGGAGTCGGAAGTCCAGCTCCGCCTCCTCCGCCGCGGCGAGCAGGTGGAGGATGGTGTTGGTGGAGCCGCCCATGGCGATGTCCAGCGCCATCGCGTTCTCGAAGGCCGCGCGGGAGCCGACCGCGCGCGGCAGCACCGAGGCGTCGTCCTCCTCGTAGAAGCGGCGGGTGATCTCGACGACCGTGCGGCCGGCGTCCTCGTAGAGCGCGCGGCGCGCGGTGTGGGTGGCCAGCACCGAGCCGTTGCCGGGGAGGGAGAGGCCGATCGCCTCGGTGAGGCAGTTCATCGAGTTGGCGGTGAACATGCCGGAACAGGAGCCGCAGGTCGGACAGGCGTTCTCCTCGATCCTGGCCATGTCCTCGTCGGAGACGGAGTCGTTGACCGCCTCCGACATGGCGCTGACCAGGTCGAGCTTCCGGACGGTGCCGTCCACCAGCGTGGTGGTGCCGGACTCCATCGGGCCGCCGGAGACGAAGACCGTCGGGATGTTGAGCCGCATCGCGGCCATCAGCATCCCGGGCGTGATCTTGTCGCAGTTGGAGATGCAGATCAGGGCGTCGGCGCAGTGCGCCTCCACCATGTACTCGACGGAGTCGGCGATCAGGTCGCGGGACGGCAGGGAGTAGAGCATCCCGCCGTGGCCCATGGCGATGCCGTCGTCCACGGCGATCGTGTTGAACTCGCGGGGAACGCCGCCCGCTTCCTTGATCGCCTCCGAGACGATCCGGCCGACGGGCTGGAGGTGGGTGTGGCCGGGGACGAACTCGGTGAAGCTGTTGGCCACCGCGATGATCGGCTTCCCGAAGTCCTCCCTGGCTACCCCGGCGGCGCGGAGGAGGGCGCGGGCGCCCGCCATGTTGCGGCCGTGGGTGACGGTTCGGGACCTCAAGCTGCCCATGATGATGCCTCTCCTCGCGAGACGGTGCGGCTACCCTCACGAGGCTACGCCCGGCACCGCCGTTTCCGGACGGGGAGACCGGCATCCGGACAGGCCCGGCCCGCCGGCGTTCCCTCGAACGAGACCGCACGCCGGCGTTCCCTCGAACGAGACCACGCGCCGGCGGACGCGGCGCCCGTCAGCCGACGGGCGCGGGCGGGTCGGCCGGGTGCGGGGCCAGCAGCGGGAGGGGGCGGACGCCGGGCGGGGTGGCGCGCTGGGCGGCGAGCCTGGCCTCGCACAGCTCGACCAGCTGGTCGTAGCCGTCCTTGCCCATCAGCTCGACCAGCTCGGCGCGGTACCCGACGTACAGCGGCTCGGAGCCGCCGTGCGCCGCCGGGGCGCCCGTGCACCACCAGTGCAGGTCGTGGCCGCCGCCGCCCCAGCCCCTGCGGTCGTACTCGCCGATGGAGACGCACAGCAGCTGCTCGCCGTCGGGCTGCTCCACCCACTCGTAGGTGCGGCGCACCGGCAGCTGCCAGCAGACGTCCGGCTTGGTCTCCAACGGCTCGCGCCCCTCGGAGAGCGCCAGGATGTGCAGCGCGCAGCCCTGCCCGCCGGCGAACCCCGGCCGGTTGTTGAAGACGCAGGCGCCCAGGTGGCGGCGGGTGCGTCGCTCACCGTCCTCGTCCAGCTCGACCCAGCCCTCGCGTGCGGTGCCCTCCGCGTGGAACTGCCACTGCTCGGGCGTGAGTCGGGCGACGTGTCCCGCGACCCGCTCCTCGTCCTCCTCGTCGGAGAAGTGCGCGCCCAGGGTGCAGCAGCCGTCGCTGGCGCGGCCCGGCTGGATGCCCTGGCAGCCGCGGCCGAAGACGCAGCTCCAGCGGGAGGTCAGCCAGGTCAGGTCGCAGCGGAAGTACTGCTCGGGGTCGGCCGGGTCGGGGAACTCGACCCAGGCTCTCGGGTGGTCGAGCGCCACCTCGTCGCCGACGGCCCGGCGCCTCGCGCCGTCCCACGCGCCGTCGGATGCGCCATCGCCCGCGCGGTCGGGTGCGCGGTCGGCCTCGCGGTCGTCCGGGGCGTTTCTGTCCGGCTTCGCCCTCTTCGTCTTCGCCACAACGCCCAGGGTAGAGGGCCGGGTAGCGTTGTCGGGCATGAGACTCGGAGTTCTCGACGTGGGTTCCAACACGGTTCATCTACTGGTGGTTGACGCCCATCCCGGCGCCCGCCCGCTGCCGGCCTACTCCCGCAAGACGGAGTTGCGGCTGGCGGAGTTGCTCGACGAGCGGGGGGCGATCAGCCCGGCCGGCGTGGAGCGGCTGGTGGCCACCGTCCGGGAGGCGCTGGAGGTGGCGGAGGAGCACGGCGTCGCCGACCTGTTGCCGTTCGCCACGTCGGCGGTGCGGGAGGCGGGCAACGCGGAGCAGGTGCTGGCGCGGGTGGCGGCCGAGACGGGGGTGGCGCTCCAGGTGCTGTCCGGGGAGGACGAGGCGCGGCTGACCTTTCTCGCGGCGCGGCGCTGGCTGGGCTGGTCGTCGGGGCGGCTGCTGCTCTTCGACATCGGCGGCGGCTCCCTGGAGATCGCGTTCGGCCTCGACGAGGCGCCGGACGCGGCGGTCTCGCTGCCGCTGGGCGCGGGCCGGCTGACGGCGGCCCGGCTGCCGGGCGACCCGCCCTCGTCGGCGGACGTGCGGGCGCTGCGGCGCGACGTGCGCACCGAAGTGGCGGGCGTGGTCGGCCGGTTCAGCCGGCTGGGGGCGCCGGACCGGGTGGTGGCCACGTCGAAGACGTTCAAGCAGCTCGCCCGGATGGCGGGCGCGGCGCGCTCGGCAGAGGGGCAGTACGTCCGCCGGCAGCTGGGCAGGGCCGACCTGCGGGAGTGGAGCCAGAAGCTCGCCGAACTCCCGGTCGCCGAACGGCGGGAGCTGCCCGGGGTCTCCCCCGGCCGGGCCGGTCAGCTGCTGGCGGGGGCGCTGGTCGCGGAGGCGGCGATGGACCTCTTCGGCGTGGAGTCCCTGGACATCTGCCCCTGGGCGCTGCGCGAGGGCGTCATCCTCCGCCGTCTGGACCGGATGCGCGCCCCCTGACCGGGCGCACGCCCCCGCGCCCCGGACGGCGGGGGCGCGGGGAGCCACGCGAACACCCCCGCCGGGCCGCGCCCGGCGGACCACCGCGACCAGCCCGCCGCCGTCCGTCGCGTCCCCGACGCCGGTAGCGCGTTCCCGCCCCCGCCCGTCGCGTCCCCGACGCCGACGGAGTCACTCCGTGCGCCGCCGCAGCGTCGCCGCGCCCAGCGCGAGAACCAGCACCGCGGCGCCGCTGACCACCAGCGCGTCGCGCACGTAGTCGCCGGTGATGTCCGCGCTGTGCAGCACCTCGTTCATGCCGTCCACCGAGTACGACATCGGCAGCACGTCGGACACGTACTCCAGGACCGGCTGCATCGTGTCGCGCGGCGCGAAGAGCCCGCACAGCAGCAGCTGGGGAAAGATCAACGCCGGCAGGAACTGGACCGCCTGGAACTCCGAGGCGGCGAACGCCGAGACGAAGAGCCCGAGCGCGATGCCGAGCAGCGCGTTGAGCAGGGCCACCAGCAGCAGCAACCAGGGCGAGCCGGCGACGTCGAGCCCGAGCAGCCACAGCGCGACGCCGGTGGCGATCGCCGTCTGGGCGATGGCGAAGAGGCTGAACGCGAGGGCGTAGCCGACGATCAGGTCGGCCTTGCCCATCGGCATCACCAGCAGTCGTTCCATCGTGCCGGAGGTCCGCTCGCGCAGGGTGGCGATCGAGGTGACCAGAAACATGGTGATCATCGGAAAGATCCCCAGCAGCGAGGAGCCGATGAAGTCGAACGAGTCGGGGTTCGCGTCGAAGACATAGCGCAGCAGCACCAGCAGCAACACCGGGACCAGCAGCAACAGCGCGATGGTGCGCGGGTCGTGGCGCAGCTGGCCCAGGACCCGGCGGGTGGTGGCGAGCGTGCGGGCGAGACTCACGGTCATGCCTCCCGGTGGCGCGTGTCGTCGGCGGCGTTGTCGTTGTCGGCGCCCGCGTTGTCCTTCTCGTTGTCGGCATCGGCGGCCACCAGCGCGAGGAACGCCTCCTCCACGGTCGCGACCCCGCTGCGCGCGCGCAGCGCCGGCGGCGAGTCCTCGGCGAGCACCCGCCCCTCGCGCATCAGCACCAGCCGCTCGCAGCGGTCCGCCTCGTCCATCACATGGGACGAGATCAGCAACGTGGTGCCGCGCTCGTCGGCGAGCCGGTGGAAGAGGCCCCACAGCGCGTTGCGCAGCACCGGGTCCAGCCCGACCGTCGGCTCGTCGAGCACCAGCAGCTCGGGGGCGCCGAGCAGGGCGGCGGCCAGGGAGACCCGGGAGCGCTGGCCGCCGGAGAGGTTCCTGGTGAGGGCCGTCGCGCGGGCGGCGAGGTCGACCTCGTCCAGCACCCGCTCCACCTCGGCCGCCCGCGTGGAGCGCGCCAGGCCCAGGACGGCCGCGAAGTACTCCAGGTTCTGCCGGACGGTGAGGTCCGCGTAGACCGAGGGCGCCTGGGTGACATAGCCGAGGCGTGGGCGGAGCGCGGCGGAGCCGGCGGGCCGGCCCAGCACCTCCAGCGTGCCGGTGACGCCCTTCTGCGCGCCTACGACGGCCCGCATCAGCGTGGTCTTCCCGCAGCCGGAGGGCCCGAGCAGCCCCGTGACGCTGCCGGCGGGCACCGCGAAGTCCAGCCCGCGCAGCACCTCGCGGCCCCCGCGCCGCACCCTCAGGTCGTGGGCGCGCACGGCCGGTTGACCGGCGTCGGCGCCCCCGTCGCCGTTTTTATTAATCATGCGTTTAATTATTCTCCGGGCGGCGCCACGGCGTCAAGCCACCCGCCACGCCCGGGCGTAGGCTGGTCGCCGTGGCAGATCCAGAACCCGTCGACGAGGTGAGAGTCGGGCTGTCGACGGCCTCCGTCTACCCGGAGAACACGGCGGCGGCCTTCGAGATAGCCGGCAGGCTCGGCTACGACGGGGTCGAGGTCATGGTGTGGACCGACCCGGTGAGCCAGGACGTGGAGGCCCTGCGCCGGCTCTCCGACGAGCACGGGGTGCCGGTCCTCGCCGTGCACGCACCCTGCCTGCTGGTGACCCAACGGGTCTGGTCGACCGACCCCTGGCGCAAGCTGGTCACCGCCCGCGCCGCCGCCGAACGACTCGGCGCCGACACCGTGGTGGTCCACCCCCCGTTCCGCTGGCAACGCGCCTACGCGCGCGGCTTCGTCGAGGGGATCGCGCGGCTCGGCGCGGAGAGCGGCGTGCGCTTCGCCGTGGAGAACATGTACCCCTGGCGCTACCGCGACCGCGAGATGCAGGCGTACGCCCCCGGCTGGGACGTCACGGACGAGGAGTACCCGCACCTCACGCTCGACGTCTCGCACTGCGCGACCGCCAGGGGCGACGCCCTTGAGCTGGCCGGGCGGATGGGCGAGCGGCTGACCCATGTCCACATCGGGGACGGCTCGGGCTCGGGCAAGGACGAACACCTGGTGCCCGGGCGCGGCGCGCAGCCCTGCGCCGCCGTGCTGGAGCGGCTGGCCGCCACGGGGTACCGGGGCCATGTGATCGCCGAGATCAACACCCGCCGGGCGACCTCGGCCCGCGAACGCGAGGCGGACCTCGCCGAGGCGCTGGCCTTCACCCGGCTGCATCTGCGGCAGCCGGCGCCCGCGCCGCCGCCGGCCGAGAGGCGCGGGGAAGCCGGCCGATGAGCACCGCCTCGGGGCGGCGCCGGGGCCGGCCGTCGCGGGCCGAGAGCGAGAACGGCGCCCCCGGCGCGCGCGAACGCATCCTGGACTCCGCCCGCGCCGAGTTCGCCAGGCGCGGCTACGACCTGGCCTCCGTGCGCGCCATCGCGCGCGGCGCCGACGTCACGCCGGCGCTGGTGCACCACTACTTCGGCACCAAGGAACAGGTCTTCGCCGCCGCGGTCCACGCGGCGGTCGAGGTCGCCGCGCGCGCCTTCGCCGAGACGGAACCGGCCGGCCCCGACGGGTTCGGCGAGGTCTTCACCCGGATGTTCTTCGGCATCTGGGAGAACCCGACGACCCGCGGCCCGCTGCTGGCGCTCTTCCGTTCGGCGGCGCACAACGACACGGCGGCGGCGATCTTCCGTCTCGCCATCACCGACCAGCTGCTGAGCCGGGTGGCGGGCGCGCTGCCGGGGCCGGACGCCGAACTGCGCGCCGAGCTGGCCGCGATGCAGCTCGTCGGCGTCGTGCTCGGGCGCTATGTGCTGGGGCTCGAACCCCTGGCCAGCACCGAGGCGGAGGTGCTGATCCAACGGCTGGCACCCGTCGTCCAGCACCACTTCACCGGCCCGGCCACCACGTTCTGACGCCTCGCCGCTTCCTGATGGCCCTCACCGCCATTCGGGCCCTCGCCGCGCTCCGGGTCCCGGGCAGCGCGTCGGCCGCCCGGGAACGGCCCCGCTCAGACCGGACTGGGCTGCGGAACGGGATCGTCGCCCGGCGGGTCGGAAGGCTCGTCGGCGGGCGGGTCCGAGGGGTCGTCCGGCGGCTCCTCCGGGGCGTCCGGGCTCTCGCCCGCGCCCTCGACGGTGACCCGCGCGCCGGTGGGCTGGATGAACACGGACCCCTGCCAGGGCCCGGCCGGCTGCCGCGCCGTGTCGACCAGCACCTCGACCACCACCGTCTCGCCCGGCCACAGCGTCCCCGAGGAACGGCCGAGCAGCAGCCAGTCGGCATCCGTCGACGCCGACCAGTCGACGGGGGAACCGCCGGAGACCGTGAGGGTCAGCAGCGTGCCCGAACCCGTCGTCGCCACGTCGACGAACAGCTCCCCGGGCGCCGGCGTCGTCGGCTCCTCGGTCCCCGAGCCCGCGCCCTCACGGTCCTCGGGGGAGGCGTCGTCCGAGGGCTCCGGGTCGGGGCCGGACGACTCGTCCTCCTCCGTCGGCTCGTCGGGCGAGGCGGGGCGACGGCGCTCACGCTCGCCGTTCGGCTGGCGGCCGGGGCCACCGCCCTCCTCCACCACCTCGTCGGGAACGCTGGCCGACATCCCCTCCAGCTCCGCGGCCTCGCCCGTCACCGGGCCGCCCCGGTACGCCGCCCACAGCGCCAGCACCGGGGCCGCCAGGACCGTGGCCACCACCGTGCCGGTGACCGCCCGGCCGCGCAGCCGCTCGCGGCGCGCCGCGCGGTCCTTCTCCGGAAGCGGGAAGCCCCAGCGGTCCCACCGCGGCCCCTGCTGCGCGCGCGCCCGGCGCACGGCCAGGCGCGCGGCGTGCACGGCGGGCCTGGGGGCGCGCACCACCGCCAGCCGCGTCTGCCCCGCGGGGGCGGTGCCGGGCCAGCCGAGCCCGGCCATCGCACGCTGCGCCACCAGCCGGCAGGCCGGGCACTCGTCCACGTGGCGCACCAACTCCCGCCGCAGCGTGGGGCCGAGCAGCACCCGCCGGTCGTCGCCCGAGAGCATGGCCATCGAGGGGCAATGTGCCGAGTCGACCGCGGCGAGGGCGGCCGTGGTGCGCTCGACCTCGCAGTTCGCCGTGGTCAGCAGGGCGCGCGCCGCCTCGTCCGGCAGCCGCAGCACCCGGGCGATCTCGGCCGTGGTCAGCCGGTGCCTGACCGCCAACTCCAGCGCCTCGCGCTGCTCCTGGGTGGTGCCGGCCGCCTCGGCCCAGGCCAGCATCGCCAACTCCCTGCGCCGCTGCGCGTCCTCCCCCACGGCGCGCGGACCGGCGCTCACGCCCTGCTCGCGCTGGAGCGCGAGCCGGCGCAGACAGCACCAGCGCACCAGCGCGTACAGCCAGGAACGCGCCAGCGCGGGCGCCTCGGGGCGCCGCCCACGCTCCTGCTGGCGCTCCGCCAGCGCCAGCGCCTCACCCAACGCGGCGATGGCGGCGTCGTGCTCGCACATCACCGAGAGGCAGTAGGTGAAGAGTCCGTCCAGGTCGGCGTCGGCGTAGGCGGCCGGGCGCGCACCACGTCGGGCACGCGGCCGGGACGAGGCGGCGTGCTGTGGGCGTCGCCCGGTCAACGGTGAGGGCTGGGCGCGACAGCTGGTCATCACCTGGTGACGTTAGGCGCCCGACGGCCGACCGGCGGAGCCGGAAGCCCCAGGTTCCCCCCAACGGGTGATCCTCGGCGCCCCGAGGCGACGAGCTGGGGTGACGACCTGTGGTGACGCCTGGTCCGCCACCCCCGGGCGGGGCCGTCCCACCCGGCGCCGAACGGGCGTCGGCGGGTGGTTCGTTCGGCTGTCAGTGCGCGACGGTAGCGTTCCGCCCATGGCTCGAAAAAGTGACCGTCCGGCGTACCGCTGCACCGAGTGCGGCTGGTCCACGGGGAAGTGGCTGGGCCGCTGCCCCGAGTGCCACGCGTGGGGCACGGTGGAGGAGGTCGGCGGCACGCCCGCCGTACGCACCGTTCCCGCGGCGCGCGTCGCCTCGCCCGCGGTCCCCATCGGGCAGGTGGACGGCGCGGCGGTCACGGCCAGGAGCACGGGCGTGCCCGAGCTGGACCGGGTGCTCGGCGGCGGGCTGGTGCCCGGCGCCGTGGCGCTGCTGGCCGGCGAGCCGGGCGTGGGGAAGTCCACGCTGCTGCTGGACGTGGCGGCCAAGGCGGCCTCGCAGTCCCGCCCGACGCTCTACATCACCGGCGAGGAGTCCGCGGGCCAGGTGCGGATGCGGGCGGACCGCATCGGGGCGCTCGACGACCATCTCTATCTCGCCGCCGAGACGGACCTGGGCTCGGTGCTCGGCCAGTTGGACGCGGTCAGGCCGGGTCTGCTGGTGCTGGACTCGGTGCAGACCGTCGCCTCGGCCGAGGTGGACGGCGCGCCCGGCGGGGTGGCGCAGGTGCGGGAGGTCGCGGGGGCGCTGATCCGCGCCTCCAAGGAGCGCGGGATGTCCACGGTCCTGGTGGGCCATGTGACGAAGGACGGCGCCATCGCCGGCCCCCGGCTGCTGGAGCATCTGGTGGATGTCGTGCTCAACTTCGAGGGCGACCGGCACGCCAGGCTCCGCCTGGTGCGCGGGGTGAAGAACCGCTACGGGGCGACGGACGAGGTCGGCTGCTTCGAGCTGCACGACGAGGGCATCACCTCGCTCGCCGACCCCTCGGGCCTCTTCCTGACCCGCAGGGACGAACCGGTCCCCGGCACCTGCCTCACGGTCACCCTGGAGGGCCGCCGGCCGCTGGTCGCCGAGGTCCAGTCGCTGACGGTCGACAGCCAGATCCCCTCGCCCCGGCGCACCACCTCCGGCCTGGAGACCTCGCGGGTCTCGATGATGCTCGCCGTCCTGGAGCAGCGCGGCCAGATATCAGCCCTGGGTAAGAACGACATCTACACGGCCACGGTCGGCGGCGTGCGGCTCTCCGAGCCTGCGGCGGACCTCGCGGTCGCCCTCGCCCTGGCCAGCGCCGCCAGCGACACCCCGCTCCCGAAGAACCTGGTGGCCGTCGGCGAGGTCGGACTCGCCGGAGAGGTGCGCCGGGTCACCGGTGTGCAGCGACGGCTGGCCGAGGCTTCGAGACTGGGCTTCTCGCACGCTCTGGTGCCGGTCGACTCGGGCGAGGCGCCGCCCGGGATGCGGGTGCTTGAGGTCGCCGATATCGGGGAGGCGCTGGGTGTACTCCCGGCGTATCGGGCGGAGGCCGCCGGGCGACAGAGGGCACGCCGGTAGACTCGGCGGCTCAGATGGCGGTTTCGTCCCCCGGAGGAGTGCATGGCAGCCAGCGACCGGCCGGCGAGTCCCGGCAGGGCCGTGGGTGGCTCGGGAGCGGACAGCCTGCTGCGCGCCACGCTCAGCGCGGTCGCCCCCGGCACCCAGCTCCGGGACGGCCTGGAGCGCATTCTCCGGGGGAGCACGGGCGGCCTCATCGTGCTGGGAGTCGACCGCACGGTCGAGTCGCTGTGCACGGGCGGCTTCGTGCTGGACGTCGAGTTCACGGCGACCCGCCTGCGCGAGCTGTGCAAGCTCGACGGCGCGGTGATCGTGGACCGGGACATCTCGCGGATCGTGCGCGCCGGCGTGCAGCTGGTGCCCGACCCGAGCATCCCGACCGAGGAGACCGGCACCCGGCACCGCACCGCGCAGCGGATCTCCATCCAGACCGGTTTCCCCGTCGTCTCGGTGAGTCAGTCGATGCGGCTGGTCGCGCTCTACGTCGACGGCCAGCGGCGGGTGCTGGAGGACTCGGGAGCGATCCTCTCCCGGGCCAACCAGGCACTGGCCACGCTGGAGCGGTACAAGCTGCGACTCGACGAGGTCGCCGGCACGCTCTCCGCGCTGGAGATCGAGGACCTGGTGACCGTCAGGGACGTGGCGGCCGTGGCGCAGCGCCTGGAGATGGTGCGCAGGATCGCCGTGGAGATCGCCGAGTACGTGGTGGAGCTCGGCACCGACGGACGGCTGCTCTCGCTCCAGCTGGACGAGCTGATCGCCGGCGTCGAGCCCGAACGCCAGCTGATCGTCCGCGACTACCTCCCGGACGCCGCAGGCAAGCGCTCCCGCAAGGTCGGCACCGCGCTGTCCGAGCTGGACGGCCTCGGCCACGCCGAGCTACTCGAACTCGCCTTGGTCGCACGGGCGTTGGGCTACAGCGTGGCCCCCGACTCCCTGGACACGGCGGTCTCCCCGCGCGGCTTCCGGCTGCTGGCGAAGATCCCCCGGCTTCCCGGCCTCGTCATCGACCGGCTGGTCGACCACTTCGGCGGCCTCCAGAAGCTGCTGGCGGCCAGCGTCGACGACCTCCAGGCCGTGGACGGCGTCGGCGAGACCCGGGCCCGCTCCGTCCGCGAGGGCCTCTCCCGCCTGGCCGAGTCCTCGATCCTCGAACGCTACGTCTGACCCTCCGCCGAGCGGGAGCCCGTCCGGCACAGCCGAACAACGCGCGATCCCCGGAAGGACGTCTGGGGAGCCGGGTGACCCGACAACCGCGCCTCGGCGAGGCAAGTCCCCGCGGGCGCGGCAGACCCGCGGGCCGCTCAACGAAGCTCGCACCGCCGCGAAGGCGGGCCGCTCCCCCAAAGCCCGGCCGGCAGGCCCTAGTCCTCGGCGAGCCGGAAGGACGTCTGGGTGACCGGGTGACCCGACAACCGCGCCTCGGCGAGGTAGGTACCCGGGGAGGCGGCAGGGCCGGGAGCCGCGTCGCAGTCGGCCGACGAGAGCCGCAGGTCCCAGGTGACCGTGTGATCGGCGGTGCCGCCCGCGGAGACCGCGGTGGGCGAGGAGGCCGGCGTCTCGGGGCAGTCGGCGGAGGACCAGACCTCGTCGCCCCCGTCGTCGACGAGCGAGATCGTCAACGCGTCGTGGCCGAAGTCGACCCGGCAGGGTGCCGCGCCCGTGTTCTCAGCCGTGAACCGCAGTTCGGGTTCCTCGCCCGGGGAGTAGTCGTTGGCGTCGCTGCGCAGCGAGAGCGTCAGTTCGCTCTCCACACACCCGGGAAGCCCCCCGGCCCCGCCGCCGCCCTCGCCGCCGCTCTCGGAGCCGTCACCGCCCGCGCTGTCGCCGTTCCCGCCGTCGTCCTGCCCCTCGGAACCCCCCGAACCCTCCGAGTCGGCCGAACCGCCGTCGTCCTCCCCGCCGTCGCCCTCCTCTTCCCCGTCGCCGTCCGCGTCGTCCTCGCGGCCTCCGGGGCGTTCCTCGATCAGCGACTCCGAGGGCGTCGGCCCGGGGGTGATCGAGTCGGCCGGGCCCTTGCCGTCGTCCTGGCCCGAGGCGTTGGAGCTCCCACCGCCCGTCGAACGCACCGCCCAGAAGATGAGCAACAGCACCACGGCGAGCACGCACGCCATCACGGCCCTGCGGCGCCAGTAGATGGCGGAGGGCAACGGGCCGACCGGAGTTCGCAGTGATCCCACGCGGAAACCTTACGAGACTTCGGCCACACCCGAATGACCCACCCTCGGCTTGCCAGGACACCGTTCCGTATCAACACGCGCGGGGCGCGGGCCGCTTTGTGCCGTGGCCGGGCCGTGCCAGGATCGCCCTTGCCATGACTGCGACGACTGCGACTGACACAGCCCAGGGCGAGGCGTCCTCCGGGACCGACCCCGACGCCCTGCACGCGCCGGTGATCGAGTGGTTCCACCACAACGCCCGTGACCTGCCCTGGCGACGGCCCGAGGCCGGTGCGTGGGGCGTCATGGTGAGCGAGTTCATGCTCCAACAGACGCCGGTGAGCCGCGTGCTGCCGGTCTACGAGGAGTGGCTGCGCCGCTGGCCGCGCCCCGCCGACCTGGCGGCCGAGCCTTCGGGCGAGGCCGTCCGCGCCTGGGGCCGCCTCGGCTACCCGCGCCGCGCGCTGCGGCTGCACGGCGCGGCGGCGGCCATAGCGGAACGGCACGGCGGCGAGGTGCCCACCGACCACCACCAACTGCTGGCGCTGCCCGGCGTGGGCGAGTACACGGCGGCGGCCGTCGCCTCCTTCGCCTACGGCCAGCGGCACGCGGTGCTGGACACCAACGTGCGCCGGGTCTTCGCCCGCGCCGTCTCGGGCACCGAGTACCCGCCGAACGCCACGACCGCCGCCGAACGCAAGCTCGCCAGGCTGCTGCTGCCGGAGGAGCCCACGACGGCGGCCCGTTGGGCGGCGGCCACCATGGAGCTGGGCGCGCTGCTGTGCACGGCGCGCACGCCGGACTGCGGGCGCTGCCCGATCCTGGAGCAGTGCGCCTGGCGCCGCGCCGGATCACCGGCGCACCAGGGACCGCCGCGGCGCACCCAGACGTATGTGGGCACCGACCGCCAGGTGCGAGGCAAACTGCTCGCGGTCCTGCGCGAGCTGCCGGGGCCGGTGCCGCGCGCCGCGCTGGACCGGGTCTGGCACGACCCGGAGCAGCGCTCCCGCGCGTTGGGCGGGCTGCTCAGCGACGGGCTGATCGAACGGCTCCCCGACGGGCGTTACCGCCTCCCCGGCAGCTCCTGACGGGAAGGGCGTACGACGGTGGCGCCGTCGTACGCCGCCCCCTGTCCCGAGACCCCGAGACCCCGAGACCGCTAAGCCTCCGACGGCTCCGGCGGCGCGAAGTCCCAGACGGGCACCTGGCAGAGCTCCTCCGTCCGACCGCCGGCGGAGCGGTAGGTCGCCAGGGCCGCCTCGTTGTCCGCGTCGACCGGGACCCACATCCCGTAGCAGCCGTGGGCCCGCGCCAGCTGGCCCAGGGCGTCCACCAGGCCTCTGCCTATCCCCCGGCGGCGGTGCGACTCCGCGACTGCCAGCTCGTAGAGCATCATCTCGGTGCCCTTGTCCGGGTGCGTCATCTGGACGCCCGACACCATCCCCACCGGGCCCTCGGCGTCGGCGGCCAGCGCCAACAGCAGATGGTGGCCCGGCGAGGCGAGGAACCGCTCGGCCCACTCACGGCGGGCAGCCCCGTCGTAGAGGGCCTCGGCGCCCATCACCTCCTCGACCGTCTCGACCTCGACGATCCGCCAGTCATGCTCAGTCATGTGGCTCGGCTCCTCCCTCTCTTATCGACCGCATCCCCCGCCGGGCCTTTCGTCACTCTCCCCTGGCGTGGCACCCCCGCAGATGATCGTTGACCAGGCCGCACGCCTGCATCAGCGCGTACGCCGTGGTGGGCCCGACGAAGCGGATGCCGCGCCGCTTCAGCTCCTTGGCCAGGGCGACGGACTCCGGGGTCGTGGCCGGCACGTCGGCCAGGCTCGGCGGCGCCGGGCGGGCCGCGTGGTCGGGGGCGAACGACCAGACCAGCTCCGTCAGCTCCCCCTCCGACCAGCCGGCGAGGGCCCGTGCGTTCGCCAGCGTGGCGTCGATCTTCCGGCGGTTGCGGATGATGCCGGTGTCGGCGAGCAGCCGGTCGGCGTCCCGCTCCGTGAACCCGGCCACGGACGCGATCTCGAACCCTGCGAACGCGGTCCGGAACCCGGGCCGGCGCCGCAGGATGGTCAGCCAGGAGAGGCCGGACTGGAACGCCTCCAGGGAGATCCGCTCGAAGAGCGCGTCGTCCCCCCGGACCGGACGCCCCCACTCCTCGTCGTGATAGACGCGGTACTCCTCGGGCGTGGCCCCCCAGGGGCAGCGCGCCAGCCCGTCGGCTCCGGTGACGACCCGCTTCTCAGTCATGCGGGCAGTCTGCCGCACACCACTGACAATCCACCCGAACGGCCGCACACAGCCGCCGGGCGGACCCGCCGAACAGCTCGCCTAGGGCGACTCGCGCAGGTAGAGCGCCCCGCAGGTGTGGCAGAACGGTTCGGGGGTGCGCCCCCACTCCGCCTCGGAGAGCCCCCTGGCGTCGGGGCGCAGCACGCGGCCACACATCGCCTCGCGTTCGCCGGCCCGCACCATGTGCCAGGTCTTCACCGGCCAGGCTCCGGCGGGCCCGCCGTCCGCCTCTTCCGTCTCGTCGGTCTCGGCGTACTCGGCCCGCATCTCGTGCCGCATGGGCGTCGCTCCTCCCGGCGCTCGACGGTCGACCGGCTCGGTCGGACCCCGTACTCCCATCCTGGGCGGGATTCGCCCAACCGGCGAGCGCGGCCACCGGACCGAAGCGACCTCGCGACGGCCGGTACGCCCCCGAAACCACGGGTGCCCCGCGACCCGGAGGTCGCGGGGCACCCGTGGTTGCCAGGGCTGAGGGGGCGCCTCAGTCCTTGGAGAGCTTCGGCCCGCCCTTGGCGGCCTGCTCGACCGGCGGAGCGTCGGGCAGCGAGGACTTCTCCTCACCCCGGAAGGTGAAGGTGCGGTCCTTGCCCTCGCCCTCGGTGTCCACCACCACGATGTGGCCGGGGCGCAGCTCGCCGAAGAGGATCTTCTCCGAGAGCACGTCCTCGACGTCCCGCTGGATGGTGCGCCGCAGCGGCCGGGCGCCGAGCACCGGGTCGTAGCCGCGCTTGGCCAGCAGCTCCTTGGCGTCCGTGGACAGCTCGATCGCCATGTCGCGGTCCTTCAACCGCTCGTCCACCTGCGCGATCATCAGGTCGACGATCTTCATGATGTCTTCCTGGGTCAGCTGGTGGAACACCACGGTGTCGTCGACACGGTTCAGGAACTCCGGGCGGAAGTGCTGCTTCAGCTCGTCGTTGACCTTGGCCTTCATCCGCTCGTACCCGGTGTTGACGTCGCCCGCGACCGCGAAGCCGAGGTTGAAGCCCTTGGAGATGTCCCGGGTACCGAGGTTGGTCGTCATGATGATGACCGTGTTCTTGAAGTCCACGACCCGGCCCTGGGAGTCGGTCAGTCGACCGTCCTCCAGGATCTGCAACAGCGAGTTGAAGATGTCCGGGTGGGCCTTCTCGACCTCGTCGAAGAGGACCACGGAGAACGGCTTGCGCCGGACCTTCTCCGTCAGCTGGCCGCCCTCCTCGTACCCGACGTAGCCGGGCGGGGAGCCGAAGAGCCGCGAGACCGTGTGCTTCTCGCCGAACTCCGACATGTCGAGGGAGATCAGCGCGTCCTCGTCGCCGAAGAGGAACTCCGCCAGCGTCTTGGACAGCTCGGTCTTACCCACACCGGACGGGCCGGCGAAGATGAACGAGCCACCGGGGCGCTTCGGGTCCTTCAGGCCGGCCCTGGTGCGGCGGATGGCCTGGGAGAGCGCCTTGATCGCGTCCTGCTGGCCGATGACGCGCTTGTGCAGCTCGTCCTCCATGCGCAGCAGTCGCGAGGACTCCTCCTCGGTCAGCTTGAAGACCGGGATGCCCGTGGAGGCGGCCAGAACCTCGGCGATGAGGTCCTCGTCCACCTCGGCGACGACGTCCATGTCGCCGGACTTCCACTCCTTCTCCCGCTGGGCCTTCGCGGTGAGCAGCTGCTTCTCGTTGTCCCTGAGGGAGGCGGCCTTCTCGAAGTCCTGCGAGTCGATCGCGGACTCCTTCTCCCGGCGCACGTTCGCGATCTTCTCGTCGAACTCGCGCAGGTCCGGCGGGGCCGTCATCCGGCGGATGCGCATCCGCGAGCCGGCCTCGTCGATCAGGTCGATCGCCTTGTCGGGCAGGAAGCGGTCCGAGATGTAACGGTCCGCGAGCTGCGCGGCGGCGACCAGGGCCGAGTCCGTGATGGAGACCCGGTGGTGCGCCTCGTAGCGGTCCCGCAGGCCCTTGAGGATCTCGATGGTGTGCGGCAGCGACGGCTCCGCGACCTGGATGGGCTGGAAGCGGCGCTCAAGCGCGGCGTCCTTCTCCAGGTACTTGCGGTACTCGTCCAGCGTCGTGGCACCGATGGTCTGCAGCTCGCCGCGGGCCAGCATCGGCTTGAGGATGCTGGCGGCGTCGATCGCGCCCTCGGCGGCGCCGGCGCCGACCAGGGTGTGCAGCTCGTCGATGAACAGGATGATGTCGCCGCGGGTGCGGATCTCCTTGAGGACCTTCTTCAGGCGCTCCTCGAAGTCACCGCGGTACCGGGAGCCGGCGACCAGCGCGCCGAGGTCCAGGGTGTAGAGGTGCTTGTCCTTGAGCGTCTCCGGCACCTCGCCCTTGACGATCGCCTGGGCCAGGCCCTCGACGACGGCCGTCTTGCCGACGCCGGGCTCGCCGATCAGCACCGGGTTGTTCTTGGTGCGGCGGGACAGCACCTGCATGACCCGCTCGATCTCCTTCTCGCGCCCGATGACCGGGTCGAGCTTGGTCTCACGGGCGGCCTGGGTCAGGTTCCTGCCGAACTGGTCGAGCACCAGGGAGGTGGAGGGCGTGCCCTCGGCGGGGGCGCCGGCGGTGGCCGCCTCCTTGCCGCCCGAGTAGCCGGAGAGCAGCTGGATGACCTGCTGGCGCACCCGGTTCAGGTCGGCGCCGAGCTTCACCAGGACCTGGGCGGCGACGCCCTCGCCCTCGCGGATCAGGCCGAGCAGGATGTGCTCGGTGCCGATGTAGTTGTGGCCGAGCTGGAGTGCCTCCCGGAGCGACAGCTCCAGGACCTTCTTGGCCCGGGGGGTGAAGGGGATGTGGCCGGACGGCGCCTGCTGGCCCTGCCCGATGATCTCCTCCACCTGCTGGCGGACTGCCTCAAGCGAGATCCCGAGGCTCTCCAGGGCCTTAGCGGCGACACCCTCACCCTCGTGGATCAGGCCCAGAAGGATGTGCTCGGTGCCGATGTAGTTGTGGTTGAGCATCCGGGCTTCTTCCTGAGCCAGGACGACAACCCGCCGCGCGCGGTCGGTGAACCTCTCGAACATCGATAATCGCTCCTCAGAGCGGTCAGGCAGTAAAGGGGTCGGTCCCCTCCCTGTCCTTCCGCAGCTTAGTCCCGCAACGGGGGACCGCTCATTCCGACTGTGTGGCTCCTGTCCCCGGCTCCGTGCCCCGAACAGGCGACAACAGCTCCAACCCGATAGTGCGAGACGATGTTCCCGCAGGCCACGACTGAGCGCCGAAGACGGCTACGCCGTCGGCGAACGCACCCCGGATAGCCGGTCGTGACCCACAATCCACCGCCCCCCTCATCCATTAGGGACTTCCTACCCCCCAAGGCTGACACTCCATGCGGCCCGGTA
Organism: Streptomyces sedi; assembly: GCF_006335015.1. Taxonomy (GTDB): domain Bacteria; phylum Actinomycetota; class Actinomycetes; order Streptomycetales; family Streptomycetaceae; genus Streptomyces; species Streptomyces sedi. The sequence goes on along the minus strand of NZ_VDGT01000015.1, from coordinate 135,597 downwards.
CCCCGACATCCGCTACAGGCGAACGCGAACACCCTGAGCGGCGGTACGCGGGCGCAGTGTCACCGGGTCGTCCGGGGTCGGAATCCGCCCCCGGACATGCCTCGGGGGGCCGCACGAGGCGGCCCCCCGTTCACGGGACCCGGTCTCCCCCGCCACGCGCCGGCCCGGGGGCCGGTGCGGGAGCGCGGAGACCGTCTGACGTCGGCAGGTCGACGAGGGAAGCCCTCAGACGCCGGCCTTCTCGTAGGCCTCGCGGATGTTCGCGGGAACGCGACCCCGGTCATTGACCTCGAATCCGTTCTCCTTCGCCCACGCACGGATTTTCGCGGTGTCCTGGGTGGCGCCCCCGGCGGTCGCACCCGTCGCCGCTCCCCGGCCACGCCCACGCGCGGCGCGTCCGCTGCCGGCCCGCCGACCCGCCTTGACATAGGGGTCAAGGGCGTCGCGAAGCTTCTCGGCGTTTTCCGAGTTGAGGTCGATCTCGTAAGTCTTGCCGTCGAGGGCGAACGTAACTGTCTCGTCCGCCTCGCCCCCGCTGAGGTCATCGAGGAGAAGGACCTGAACCTTCTGTGCCACCGGGCTACTCCTCTTTCATAGTTCGGAATACCATTAGGACTGCGGATGTAATCAAACCGCCATTGCCGGAAAAACACAAACCCCGGGCCCTGATTAGCCGGTGGCGCATATGACACGGCGGGACGATTCGGACATAACACTCGCCGCTCGTCACATGAATCAGAGTTGCAGCAGCATCCGGCTGTTACCCAATGTGTTGGGCTTCACCCGTTCCAGTCCCAGGAACTCGGCGACGCCCTCGTCATAGGAACGCAGCAGCTCGCTGTAGACATCGCCGTCGACCGGGGCGTCGCCGATCTCGACGAAGCCGTGCCGGGCGAAGAACTCCACTTCGAAGGTGAGGCAGAAAATTCGACGAACGCCGAGCCACCTGGCCGTGCCCAGCAGCTTCTCCAGCACCCGGCGGCCGACGCCGCGCCCGCGCACGGCCGGGTCGACGGCGAGGGTGCGCACCTCGGCCAGGTCCTCCCACATGACGTGCAGCGCGCCACAGGCCACGACGGCCGCGTCCTCGTCGCGCTCGGCCACCCAGAACTCCTGAATGTCCTCATAAAGGGTCACCGTCGCCTTGTCCAGCAGGATGCCGCGCCGGGCGTACGCGTCGATGAGCCGGCGCACCTCGGCGACATCCGTAGTCCTGGCGCGGCGCACAGTGACTTCCGTTGGGTTTTCCGACACAGCGGCGAGGTTATCGCCGCGGCTGGTCGCCGTCCTCTTCGGGGGAGGCCACCCGAACTCCGGCCACGTCGACCACCCGCAGGGCGCCGCGCAATGCCGCGACCTGCTCGGGGGACATCATGCCGAAGAAAGCGACGAGAGCCGCGGCCGGGTTGTCGCTCTCGGACCACGCGTCATTCATCAATGCCGCCGAGTAGGCGGCCCGCGTCGAGACCGCCTCATAGCGATAGGCCCGGCCCTCCTGCTCGCGGCGGACCCAGCCCTTCTGATGCAGGTTGTCCAGAACCGTCATCACAGTCGTATAGGCGATCGAACGGTCCTGGCGCAGATCTTCGAGTACTTCTCGCACAGTGACCAGGCGGTTCCACTCCCACACGCGGGTCATCACCGCGTCTTCCAACTCTCCCAATGGCCGAGGCACAGGAAGCACAATAGTGCCGCCGGGATAAAACGGGCGGCCCCGCGCCCCCGCCGTGCGGGGGTGACTCGGCTCAGTCGGCGGAACGCGCGGTCCCGCCGCGCTCGGGCTCGGCCTGCCGGGGGGCGGCCGTGGCGAGCGCGGCGTCGACGGCGGCGTCCTCCTTGTACTTGTTGGCGCCGCCCTGACTGCGGACGATGGTGACGATCAGATAGGTGAAGGCGACGGCCATCACCGTGGGGGCGAAGAGCGCGGCGACGTAGTCCACGGGAAGCGACCTCCTTGGGGGCTGCTCGGGTGAGTCAGCCTACCGACCGCCTTGTGCCGGCTTCGCCTCACTCCTCCCCTTCGGCACGCTCCCCCGCGCCCGGCTCCTCGCGGTCCCCCTCCCCGCCCCCCTGGGGCGGCGGTGGCGGCGGCGCCGGGCGTCTCCGGCGCGGCGGGAAGACGTCCGCCGGCGTGGGCACCGGGCGACGGGCCGCCGGGCGCCGTGACTGCCGCTCACCGTTGTCGTCCCCGTCGCCGCCCGGGGTGGGGGAGGAAGCCTGAGACATAGCCATAAACCGACTTTAAGTACTAAACAGACAATCCACCGTCATTGGGGCGGCGTGTTCCCGCGGAAGCGGCACCGGCGATCGGGAGACGGCGGCGAAGCCCGGAGACGGTGAAGTCGGAGACGGCGAAGCTCAGAGACGGGAGGCGTTCCGTTCGTAGACCATCCGCAGGCCGATCAGGGTCAGCCAGGGCTCGTGCGCGTCGATCACCGTGGACTCCCGCAGGACCATCGGGGCGACGCCGCCCGTGGCGATGACGGTGACGTCGTCCGGGTCGTCGGCCAGCTCGCGCGACATGCGCTCCACCATGCCGTCGACCTGGCCGGCGAAGCCGTAGAGGATGCCGGACTGCATGGACTCGACCGTGTTCTTGCCGATGACGTGGCGCGGCCTGGCCAGCTCCACCTTGTGCAGCTGGGCGCCGCGCAGGCCCAGGGCCTCGACGGAGATCTCGATCCCCGGAGCGATCGCGCCGCCCGCGTACTCCCCGCGCGCGGAGACCGCGTCGTAGGTGGTGGCGGTGCCGAAGTCGACCACGATGCAGGGGCCGCCGTACAGCTCGACCGCGGCGACCGCGTTGATGATCCGGTCGGCGCCGACCTCCTTCGGGTTGTCCGTGAGGATCGGCACCCCCGTCTTCACGCCCGGCTCGACCAGGACGGCCGGGATGTCGCCGTAGTACCGCCTGGTCACCTCGCGCAGCTCGTGCAGCACGGAGGGGACCGTCGAGCAGATGGCGATCCCGTCGATGCCGTCGCCCAGCTCCTCGCCGAGCAGCGGGTGCATTCCCATCAGGCCCTGGAGCAGCACGGCCAGCTCGTCCGCGGTGCGGCGGGCGTCGGTGGAGATCCGCCAGTGCTCGACGATCTCCTCACCGTCGAAGAGGCCGAGGACGGTGTGGGTGTTGCCGACGTCGATGGTGAGCAGCACGGTCAGTCGCTCCCCTCGGCGGTGTCGGCCTCGCGCAGGTCCAGGCCGATGTCCAGGATCGGGGCCGAGTGGGTGAGCGCCCCGACGGCCAGGTAGTCGACGCCGGTGGCCGCGTAGGCCGGCGCGTCGGCGAGGGTCAGCCGCCCGGAGGACTCCAGCTCGGCCCGGCCGGCGACCAGCCGGACGGCCTCGGCGGCCTGCTCGGGGCTGAAGTTGTCCAGCAGCAGCAGGTCGGCGCCCTCGGCGAGGACCGGCTCGATCTGGTCCAGCCGGTCGACCTCGACCTCGACCGGGACGCCGGGGAACTCGGTGCGCACCCTGCGGAACGCCTCGGCGACGCCGCCGGCCGCCACCACGTGGTTGTCCTTGATCAGCGCGGCGTCCGAGAGCGACATCCGGTGGTTGACCCCGCCGCCGCAGCGCACCGCGTACTTCTCCAGGGCGCGCAGCCCCGGGGTGGTCTTCCTGGTGTCCCGCACGCTGGTGCCGGTGTCGCCGAGGGCGTCGGCCCAGGCGCGGGTCGCGGTGGCGACGCCGGAGAGCCGGCAGAGCAGGTTGAGCGCGGAGCGTTCCCCCGTGAGCAGGTCCCGGGTGCGGCCGGTGACGGAGAGCAGCACCTGGCCGGGCTCGACGCGGTCGCCGTCGGCGACGTGCCGCTCCACCTCGAACTCGTCGGTGCAGACCACCGAGAGCACCGCCTCAGCGACGTGCAGCCCGGCCACCGTGCCGGCCTGCCGCGCGGTGAAGTCGCCGGTGGAGACGGCCTCCTCGGGAACGGTGGCCACGGTGGTCAGGTCGACGCCGTTGTCCAGGTCCTCCTCGACCGCGAGGTGCGCGATGTCCTCCACCTGCACCGGGTCCAGGCCGCCGGCCGCCAGCAGCGCGGCGAGGTCGGGGTCGAGTCCGCACTCCAACGGGTCGAGCTCGGCCCCCTCGTCGTGCCCGTCGCCGCAGCCGCAGCCCGAGCCGCAGCCGCCGCCAACCGGCTCGTCCACCGGGCGGCTGCCCAACGGCAGCAGCGTCAACTCGACCGGCCGCGCCGGCGGTGTGCCTGGGGTTCGGGGACTGCTGGTCACGGCGAAGGCTCTCCTAGGGGACGACCGGGCCGTCGGGGAACGCGGTCGATTCGGTGGGGTGGACGGCGAGGTGGTGCCCCGCCGCTGAGGTGCGGAGGGCGGCCACCAGATGGTGCCGCCCGGCGTCGTTCCGCTCGGGGTGGTCCTCGCGCCAGTGGCAGCCCCGCGTCTCCGCACGGGCCTGGGCCGCGGCGACCAGCACCCGGGCGACCAGACGCAGGTTAGCCGTCTCCCAGCTGTCGGTGCCCGGCTCGGCCGGCTTGCGGTCCTCGGCCGGCGCGTCCAGGGCAGCCGCGGCCTCGGCGAGGCTGGCGCCGGAACGCAGCACGCCGGCGCCGGCCGTCATCAGCCGCTGGAGGGCGGCGCGCGCCTCGGGCGGCGGCAGCCCCGGCCCTTCGGGGCCGGGCGGCGGGGCGACGGGCGGGCCGGCGACGGGGGCGTCCTCCCGCACGGCGGTCGCGATCCGCTCGGCGAAGACCAGGCCCTCCAGCAGGGAGTTGGACGCCAGCCTGTTGGCGCCGTGCACCCCCGTGCAGGCCGTCTCGCCGCAGGCGTAGAGGCCGGGAACGGTGGTGCGGCCGGCGAGGTCGGTGCGGACGCCGCCGGAGGCGTAGTGGGCGGCGGGCGCGACGGGGACGGGCGCGGTCACCGGGTCGATGCCGTGGGCGCGGCAGGCGGCGAGGATGGTGGGGAACCTGCGCTCCCACATCGCGGCGCCGAAGTGCCTGGCGTCCAGATACATGTGGTCGGTGCCCCGCTCCCGCATCCGGCGGGTGATGCCCTTGGCCACGATGTCGCGGGGCGCCAGCTCGGCCAGCTCGTGGCGGCCCAGCATGAAGCGGACGCCGTCCGCGTCCACCAGGTGGGCGCCCTCGCCGCGCACCGCCTCGGAGATCAGCGGCTGCTGGCCCTCGGCCTCGGGGCCGAGGAAGAGCACGGTGGGGTGGAACTGGACGAACTCCAGGTCGGAGACCTCGGCGCCGGCGCGCAGCGCCAGGGCGACGCCGTCGCCCGTCGAGACCGAGGGGTTGGTGGTGGCCGAGTAGACCTGGCCCATCCCGCCGGTGGCCAGCACCACGGCGGGGGCGCGCACCGCGCCGACCCCGTCGTGGCGCCCCTCGCCCATCACGTGCAGGGTGACGCCGGCCGCGCGGCCTTCGGCGTCCTTCAACAGGTCGAGGACCAGCGCGTTCTGCACGGTCTCGATGCCGGCGGCGCGCACGGCGGCCAGCAGTGCCCGGGAGATCTCGGCGCCGGTGGCGTCGCCGCCGGCGTGCGCGATGCGGCGCCGGTGGTGGCCGCCCTCCCGGGTCAGGGACAGCGCGCCGTCGGGGCCGGTGTCGAACGTGGCGCCCAGCGCGATGAGTCTCCGCACCGCCGCGGGGCCCTCGGAGACCAGGGCCCGCACCGCGCGTTCGTCGCACAGGCCGGCGCCGGCGACGAGGGTGTCCTCCAGGTGCCGCTCGGGGGTGTCGCCCTCGCCGAGGGCGGCGGCTATGCCGCCCTGCGCCCAGCGGGTCGAGCCGTCGTCGAGCCTGGCCTTGGTGACGATCACGGCGCGCGCGCCGGCGGCGGCGCAGCGCAGCGCGGCCGTCAGCCCGGCGACGCCGGAGCCGACGACGACGACGTCCGCCTCGATCGCCCAGCCGGGCGGCGGGGCCGGCAGCGGCCCCGCCAGGCCGGCGGGCAGCGGCGTCCGCGCGCTCACGCGGGGCCGCGCAGGGTCAGCCGGCGGTTGTCGATCAGCCGGGTGGTGCCGACCCCGGCGGCCACGGCGAGGAGCGCCTCACCGGCGAAGTCGTCGGGGGCGTCCGTGAGTTCGGCCGGGTCGAGCAGCGCGAGGTAGTCGAGCGCGAGCGGCGGGTCGGCCTCGGCGGCGGCGGCCAGCTCGGCCGCGGCGGCGGCCCTGGCGCCGGCGGCGTCCGGGCGCTCGGCGGCGGCGGCCAGGGCGCGGGAGAGCGCGAGCGCCGTGGTGCGCTCGGCGGGCGAGAGGTAGCGGTTGCGGCTGGAGAGGGCCAGCCCGTCCGGCTCGCGGACGGTCGGCACCGGCAGGATCTCCACCGGGAAGTCCAGGTCGGCGACCATCCGCCGCACCAGCGCCAGCTGCTGGGCGTCCTTCTCGCCGAACGTCGCCACGTCGGCGCGCGTGAGGTGGAGCAGCTTGGCGACGACGGTCAGCATCCCGTCGAAGTGCCCCGGCCGGGAGGCGCCCTCAAGGCGGTCGCCCAGCGGGCCGGCCGACAGCGTCACCAGCGGGCGCCCCGACGGGTACATCTCGGCGTCGGAGGGCGCGAAGACCAGGTCGGCGCCCGCCTCCCCGGCGAGCCGCAGGTCGGCCTCCAGGGTGCGCGGGTAGCGCGTGAAGTCCTCGCCCTCGCCGAACTGGAGCGGGTTCACATAGACCGTGACCACGACCTGCCCCGCGGGTCCGACCCGCTCCCTCGCGGCGCGGATGTTGGTGGCGTGGCCCTCGTGGAGCGCGCCCAGCGTCATGACGACCGCGCGGCGCGCGCCCTCGGTGTAATGGGAGTGCAGCAGCTCGGCCGTGTGCGCCACGGTCACCGTCATCGTTCCGCTCCGTCCGGTCCCTGGCCGGCTCCCCGGCCGCCCTCGGCGTCGCCCGCCAGCACGTCGAGCAGCGCCTCCGCCGACTCGGGCCGCAGCAGCCCGTGGTCGAGGGCGCGGTCGGCGGTGGTGCGGGCCAGCGCCAGATAGCCGGCGAGGGCGTCGGGGGCGTGCTCCCGCAGCTCGGCGACGTGCGCGGCGACGGTGCCCGCGTCCCCGCGCGCCACGGGCCCGGTCAGCGCCGCGTCGCCGGAGCGCAGCGCGTTGTCCAACGCGGCGCCCAGCAGGGGGGCGAGCATCCGGTCGGGGGCGGCGACGCCGAGGCCGCGCAGCACGTCGAGCGACTGGGCGACGAGCGTGACCAGGTGGTTGGCGCCCATCGCGAGCGCCGCGTGGTAGAGCGGGCGGTCCCGCTCCTCGATCCACTCGGGCTCGCCGCCCATCTCGATGACCAGCGCCTCGGCGGCCATCCGCAGCTCCTCGGGGGCGGTGACCCCGAACGAGCAGCCGGCCAGCCGCTGCACGTCGACCGAGGTGCCGCTGAACGTCATCACCGGGTGCAGCGCCAGCGGCAACCCGCCGGCCCGCAGCGCCGGCCGCAGCACCTCGACGCCGTGCCGGCCCGAGGTGTGGGCGAGCAGCTGGCCCGGCCGGATCGCGCCGGTCTCGGCGAGGCCGGCGACCAGCGAGGGCAGGGCGTCGTCGGGCACGGTCAGCAGCACCAGGTCGGCCATGGCCAGCACCTCCTCGGGCGTGACCAGCGGCACGCCGGGAAGCAGCGCGTCGGCGCGGCGGCGGGAGGCGTCGGAGACGCCGGAGACGGCCACCGGCCGGTGCCCGGCCAGCCGCAGCGCGGCGGCCAGCACGGGGCCGACGCGGCCGGCGCCGACCACACCGACGCGCAGCCGCGCCGGGCGGTCGTGCGCCTCGGTGGTGCGGGGCGCTGAGGCGGCGTTCACGTGGGTTCTCTTCCTGGTCGAGCGTTCCGGTCCTTCCCCTCGGTACCGGACGTCCCCCACATGCTACGGCGCCCGGCCGGCGCGCGGGCCGTCCGGCTACTGGCCGCCGGCCCGCACCAGGCCCGCCTCGTAGGCGAGGACGACGGCCTGGACGCGGTCGCGGAGATGGAGCTTGTTGAGCACGCGCCCGACGTGGGTCTTCACGGTCGCCTCCGAGACGACGAGCCGGGCCGCGATCTCCGCGTTGGACAGGCCCTGCGCGATCAGCAGCAGCACCTCGCGCTCGCGGTCGGTCAGCAGGTCCAGCTCCGGGGTGCGGCGCTCCCGGGGGTCGGGGAGGAGGGTGACGAAGCGGTTGAGCAGCCGGCGGGTGGTGGTGGGCGCGACGACCGCGTCGCCGCTGTGGACGGCGCGGATCGCGCCGAGCAGCTCGTCGGGCGGCACGTCCTTCAGCAGGAAGCCGGAGGCGCCGGCCTGGAGCCCGGAGAACGCGTACTCGTCGAGGTCGAAGGTGGTCAGGATCAGCACCCGGGGCGATCCGGGCCCGCCCTCGCGGCCCTGGCAGATCCGGCGGGTCGTCTCGACGCCGTCCAGCCTCGGCATCCGCACGTCCATCAGCACCACGTCGACGGCGGTGTCCCGCAGCCGTTCCAGCGCCTCGACGCCGTCGCCCGCCTCGGCGACGACGGCGATGTCGGGCTGGGCGCTGAGCACCATGCGGAAGCCGGTGCGCAGCAGGGCCTGGTCGTCGACGAGCATCACGCGGATCGGCATCGGGCAGTCCTTCGCTGGGTGGCGCGGGTGGGAACGCGGGGGCGCGGGTCGGGGTGGGCGGTGCCGGCGCTCACTGTCCGCCGTTGAGCGGCAGGGTGGCGCTGATGCGGAAGCCGCCGCCGGGGCGGGGGCCGGCGACGAGCAGGCCGTTGACCATTCCGACGCGTTCCCGCATCCCGATCAGTCCATGCCCCTGGCCGTCGGCCCCGCGCCCCTCGTACAGCTCCTGCTGCGCGCCGCGCCCGTCGTCCTCGGCGAGCACGGTCAGCGCGTCGCCCCCGTACTCCAGGGCGACGGTGGCGCCGGCGTCGGGGCCGCCGTGCTTGCGGGTGTTGGTCAGCGCCTCCTGCACGATGCGGTAGGCGGTCAGCTCGACGCCGCTGGGCAGCGGCCTCGGCGTGCCGGAGACGCGGAAGTCGACGGGCAGGCCGGTGTCCCTGACCTGGTCGACCAGCTCGGTCAGCTGCTCGACGCCGGGCTGCGGCACGTAGTCCTGCGCGCCGACGGAGCTGTCCTCGGTGCGCAGCACGCCGAGCAGCCGGCGCATCTCGGCGAGCGCCTGGCGGCCGGTGCCGGAGATGGTGCGCAGCGCGTTGAGGGTCTGCTCGGGGGCGCTGTCCAGCACGTAGGCGGCGCCGTCGGCCTGGACGACCATGACGGAGACGTTGTGCGCGACGACGTCGTGCAGCTCCCTGGCGATGCGGGCGCGTTCGGCGGCGACCGCCATCCTGGCCTGCGTCTCGCGCTCCAGCTCCAGGCGGGCGGCGCGCTGCTCCAGCTCGGCGTAGTAGGCGCGGCGGGTGCGCAGCGAGTCGCCCAGCACCCAGGCGAGGCAGAAGGCGACGGTCAGGAAGGCGCAGGAGATGATCATCCCGGCGAGCGTCTGCTCCTCGGGCTCGGGCCAGCGCACGGTGGAGAGCACGGGGGCGGCGACGGAGGTCAGCAGCCCGAGGCGGGAGGCCCAGCGCTCGGGGCGGGCCGCCACGGTGAAGATGATCATCAGCAGGGCGAAGTTCGCCGGCAGCGGCGGCACGTCGACCGCCAGCTGGAAGAGGCCGAGCACGATGGCGAGGCCGAGCATCTGGCCGGGCCAGCGGCGGCGGAGCATCACCACCGCGCCCAGGCCCGCCAGCGTCACCACGGCGCCGGCCTCGGACCCGTCGTACTCTCCTCCCTCGAAGGGCAGGGCCATCACGAAGAAGGAGGTGAACACGAGCACGAACGCCCAGCAGCCGTCGACCCAGGTCGGGTGACGGCGGAGAAAGTCATAGAGCCGGTTCACTTCACCCAGCGTATGCACTGGGAACGGCCGGGGAGTCAGCCCGGCGACCGATACAGGAAGCGTTCAACTACTCCTCAAGGTGGACGGAGACCCTCACATGCCCGGCCCCGTGTCCGACCGGACGGCCGTCGAGGGGTGGCGTGCGGCGATGGAACGCGCCCTCTACGGGCCGCGTGGCTTCTACCGCGAGCAGCCGCCCTCGGCGCACTTCAGGACCTCGGTGCACGCCTCGCCGCGCTTCGCCGGCGCCGTGCTCGAACTGCTGCGCAGGGTGGACGCCGCCCTGGGACGGCCCCCCGAACTGGCGTTGGTCGACCTCGGCGCGGGCCGGGGCGAGCTGCTCGCCGGGGTGCTCGCCCAGGCGCCGCCCGAACTGGCGTCGCGGCTGCGGCCGTTCGCCGTCGAGAAGGCGGACCGGCCGGCGGGGCTCGATCCGCGGGTGGTCTGGTGCGCGGAGCCGCCGGAGGGAAGCGTCGGGCTGCTCTTCGCCAACGAGTGGCTGGACAACGTGCCGCTTGAGGTCGCCGAGACGGACGCGGCCGGCGTGGTCAGGCGGGTGCTGGTCGCCGGGGACGGGACGGAACGGGCCGGGCCCGAGCCGGACCCGGCGGAGGCGACGTGGCTGCGCCGCTGGTGGCCGCCGTCGGGGCGGCCGGGCGAACGGTTCGAGATCGGGCTGGCCAGGGACGCGGCCTGGGCGGGCGCGGTGGCCACGCTGGCGCGCGGGCTGGCCGTCGCGGTCGACTACGGGCACACGGCGGACGACCGGCCCTACGGCGGCACGTTGACCGGTTACCGCGGCGGGCGGGCGGTGGCGCCCGTGCCGGACGGGCGGTGCGACCTGACCGCCCATGTGGCGCTGGACTCCTGCGCCTCCGTGCGCCCCGGCGGGCGGTTGCTCGTGCAGCGCGAGGCGTTGCGCGCGCTGGGCGTGCGCGGGGCGCGTCCGCCGTTGGCGCTGGCGAGCGGCGATCCGGTCGGCTATCTGCGGGCGTTGAACGAGGCGGGTGAGGCCGCCGAGCTGACCGACCCGGCGGGGCTGGGCGGCTTCCGCTGGCTGCTGCACCCGGTGGGCGTGGCGGCGGACGGCCTGTTCTGAGGGGGCGCTCCGCTACTTGTCGATGTCGCCGACCACGAAGAAGAACGAGCCGAGGATCGCCACCATGTCGGCGACCAGCGTGCCGGGCAGCAGCTCGCGCAGCGCCTGGATGTTGTTGAACGAGGCGGAGCGCAGCTTCAACCGGTGGGGGGTCTTCTCCCCCTTGGAGACGAGGTAGTAGCCGTTGACGCCCAGCGGGTTCTCCGTCCAGGCATAGGTGGCGCCCTCGGGGGCCTTGAGCACCTTCGGCAGCCGCTGGTTGACCGGCCCGGGCGGCAGCTCGGCGAGGCGGTCGAGGCAGGCGTCGGCGAGGTTGAGCGCGTTCGCCGTCTGGTCCAGCAGCACCTCGAAGCGGGCCAGGCAGTCGCCCTCCGTCCTGGTCACCACGCGCAGCGTGTCGGCCAGTTCGCCGTAGGCGAGGTAGGGCTCGTCGCGGCGCAGGTCGAAGTCGACGCCGCTGGCGCGGGCGATCGGCCCGCTCACGCCGTAGGCGCGCGCCGTCTCGGGGCGCAGCACGCCGACGCCCCGGGTGCGGGCCTGGAACACCTCGTTGCCCAGCACCAGTTCCGACAGGCGCGGCAGCCCGGCGCGTGCCTCGGCGACGGCGGCCCTGGCCCGCCCGGTCCAGCCGGCCGGCAGGTCCTCCTTGAGGCCGCCGACGCGGTTGAACATGTAGTGCATCCGGCCGCCCGAGACCTCCTCCAACACCCTCTGGAGGCCCTCGCGTTCGGTGAAGGCATAGAAGATGGGCGTCAGCCCGCCCAGTTCGAGCGGGTAGGAGCCGAGGAACATCAGGTGGTTGAGCACCCGGTTCAACTCGGCGAGCAGCGTGCGCAGCCAGACCGCGCGTTCGGGCACCTCCATGCCGAGCATCCGCTCGACGGCGAGCACCACGCCCAGCTCGTTGGCGAAGGCGGAGAGCCAGTCGTGCCGGTTGGCGAGCACCACGATCTGCCGGTAGTCCCGCACCTCGAAGAGCTTCTCGGCACCTCGGTGCATGTAGCCGACGACCGGCTCGGCCTGCGAGATCCGCTCCCCGTCGAGCACCAGCCGCAGCCGCAACACCCCGTGGGTCGACGGGTGTTGGGGACCGATGTTGAGCACCATGTCGGTGCTCTCGGCCGCGCCGCCGACGCCGACCGTGGTGTGGGTGGCCGTGCCGGCCCCCGCCGCCGTGCCGAACGTGCCCGCCGTCTCCGTGTCCGCGCTGCCGGTCTCCGCCATGCCGGTCAGTCTGTCACCAGGTCGCCCCCGACGTCTGCGGCGTCGCGCGCGCCGCCGGCCCCGGCGGGCCGCCCCGACGGCCGGCGCCCGGGCGCGAACGGCCGGGGGATCCGCCGGGAACGACCTAAGCTTCCGACATGGACACGGTTGCGCGGGGGCCAGGCGGCGACGGCGGCCCCGGGCCGGCGGACGAGGGCTGGCGGCCGATCGAGGCGGGGGTGCTGCGGCTGCGCCGGCTGCTGCTGGCGTGCTGGCTGGGGCCGTTGGCGCTCGCCGCCGCCGTGCTGCCCCCGCTGCTCGGCGCGCCCCTGTGGGCGCTGCTGGTGCTGCCGGTGCTGGCGGGCGGCGGCTGGGGCTGGTGGGCGCTGGCGCGCAACTGGCTGTCCTGGGGCTATCTGGAACGCGACGACGACCTGCTGATCAACCGCGGGGTGCTCTGGCGCCAGCTGACCGTGGTGCCCTACGGCCGAATGCAGTTGGTCGAGGTCACCTCGGGGCCGTTGGAGCGCCGCTTCGGGCTGGCCAGGCTCCAGCTCCACACGGCCGCCGCCGCGACCGACGCCACCATCCCCGGGCTGGCACCCGCCGAGGCGGAACGGCTGCGGGACCGCCTGACCGAGCTGGGCGAGGCCCGATCGGCCGGCCTGTGAACCCGCCGGACGAGGCCCCGGGCGAAAGGGCCGCCGTCGAGATCCCCAGCGGCCAGGGCAAGCGGCTGCACCCGCTCACCCCGTGGCGCCGCGCCTGGGCGCCGCTGGCCGGCCTCTTCGCGGTCGCGCTCCAGAACGCCGGGGAGGTCCGCGACCAGGCGGAGGGCGCCGGGCTCGGCTGGCTGCTGCTCGGCGTCGCCGTGCTGGTCCTGGGCGCCACCGCCTACGGCTATCTCTCCTGGCGCGTCACCCGCTATCTGGTCACCGACACCGAACTGCGCATCCGCACCGGGCTGTTGTTCCGTCGCACCGCGCATCTGCGGCTGGACCGCATCCAGGCGATCGACATCTCGCGCCCGCTGCTGGCCAGGGCGTTCGGCGTGGCCAAGCTCAAGATGGACGTGGTCGGCTCGGGCTCCCACGACGAGCTGGCGTTCCTCGCCGAGCGCGAGGCGACCGAGCTGCGCGCCGAACTCCTCGCCCGCGCCGCCGGGATCGCGCCCGAGGCCGCGTCCAGCGCGGGCGAGGCGCCGGCGCGGGAGCTGCACCAGGTGGACTCGCGGATGCTGGGCTGGTCGCTGGCGCTGCTCGGCAGCGCCTGGGGTTCGCTGCTCGCCGCCGCGGTGGCCACGCCGTTGATCTGGCTGGCGACCGGCAGCGTGCTGCCGGCGCTCGCGGTGCTGCTGCCGCTGCTGGCCGCGATCTGGCGCGGCAGCCTGGGCGCGTTCCTGACGCAGTACGGCTGGACGGTCAGCGAGTCGCCCGACGGGCTGCGGCTGGACCACGGGCTGCTGCAACGCGACCACGCCACGGTGCCGCCGGGGCGGGTGCAGGCCGTGCGGATCGTGGAACCGGTGCTGTGGCGCCGGCGCGGCTGGCTGCGCGTGGAGTTGGCGGTCGCCGGCGAGGGCAACGAGGGCGGCATGCTGCTGCCCGTCGGCACCCGCGAGACCGCCCGCGCGCTGCTGGGCCGCATCCTGCCGGACGTCGACCTGGACGAGACGCTGGCGACGGTCGACGCGGCGCCCACCCGCGCGCGTTGGGCGGTGCCGGTGTGGCGCGTCGGCTACGGGTACGGCGCGACCGAGGCGGTCTTCGTCGCCCGCCACGGCCGCCTGCGCCGCACCCACACGCTGGTGCCGCACGCCAAGGTGCAGAGCGTGCGGCTGGCGCAGGGGCCCTGGGAACGGCGGCTGGACCTGGCCTCGATCCATGTGGACCAGGGCGCCAACGGGACGGCGACGGCGCGGCTGCTGGACGCGACCCGCGCCTCCGACGAGGTGGCCCGCCAGGCCGACCGCTCCCGCCTGGGCCGCCGCACGGCGACCCCGGACCGCTGGCTGACGTAGGCCCCGTCGACCTGGGCAGCCGCGTCAGCCGACCTGTCCCCCGCCGGTGGCGACGAGGTGGAGGAGGGCCTCGGCCGCCGACTTCACGTGGGCCGAGTCGCCCGGCAGGACGAACACGCCGCGGGCGCCCCAGCCGGGCGCCGCGTTGTACTTGGTCCCGTTGACCGTGAGCGAGACGCTCTTGCCGCCGGTGAACCGGATCTTCTTGGCGACGACCTGGTGCAACGGGCCGCTGTCGATGGGCTGCCGCTCGGAGTCGAGCAGGGTCAACGTGCCCCGGTCGACGACGAGAAAGCCGTGCTGCGCGAGGGGCCGCAGCCCCTTGCCGATCTGGACCTGCTCGAAGACGAACTCGGGATCGGTCGTCATGGGGGGTTCTCCGGCTTCACTGAGGGCTGATGGTCAGCGTCTGGGCGATGTCGTCGGCCGTCTCCGCCATCGTTTCCCCGAGGGTGGGGCTCGGCCAGGTGACGGTCAGTTCCACGAAACCCCGGTCGTACCCCGGGGGCACCACGTAGTAGGAGACGTACTCGATCATCGAACGTCGCCCGTCCTCCGCCGGTTCCTCCAGGATCAGCTCGTGCACCCGGCACGTCGGCCCCGCCGGCAGCTCCACGACGCTGACCAGCGGGTCCCGGAACCGGTACGGCTGCGGCTGGGCCGCCAGTCGGGCCATCGCCTCCACGGTGCGGACCTCCGGCGGCGTGGGCACCGGCGCGCAGAACGCGGTGACCGGCACCAACGGCCGGGACTGCAACGGCTCCGGGGGCACGTACACGGCGACGGGCGACGCCTCGCGCGCCCTCGCGCCCTCCCAGATCGCCCGCAACTCCGGGTAGACGGCCTCCGCGTAGTCCTGGCTGTACTCGCCACCCCGGTCGGCGACGGCCTGCGCGACCCGTTCGGCCGCGTCGTCCTCCGCCATCTCCAGCGGGTGCCAGAACTCCTCCGGGTGCTCGAAGGAGGCCACCCAACGGGTCGCCCCCGCCTTCGTCACCGCTATGCCGGCCGCGTCGGTCACGACCTCTCCTCTCCGTGCTTGTCGAGGCGCGCGCCGTGAGCGCCCCCCGTGGCGCCCACCCCCTCCGGCGGCACCAGAATGTTGAGCTTCCACTTGCGGTAGGCGCCCCGCACCGCGTAGGCGGGGACGGCGATCAGGAACGCGCCGGCCAGCACGGGGTAGAAGGGGGCCCACGCGAGATCCCACACGAACAGGCCGTAGACGAGCGAGAAGATCCCGAAGGTCATCGCCCCGGGGGTCTCGGCGGAGTAGGCGACGAGGCGCTCCTGCCGCGCGTAGTGCTTCGCACGCCAGACGCCGGCCGTCCTGTCCTCCCGCTGCCTGCCGGGGAACGCCCTCAACTGCTTCTTCCGGATGCCGAGTCCGGCCTGCCGGCAGAAGTCGCCGAGCGCGACGAGCCGCGGATCTCCGGCGAACCAGGTGTCCCAGTGCAGGAACGCGTGCACCGTCTCCCTGTCGTCCACCAACGCCACGCCCCAGGGCTGCCCTTTGTCCTCCAGCACCACGGCCTCCCGCAGCCCGAGCACCGGGTCAGCCGGCGGCGGCATGAGCCGCATCATCCGCTGCGCGGTGCGCAGTTCGACGGCCTCGGCGGTGAGCCGCAGCGCGCTGCGGTCCAGGAACGACCGGGTGACGGGGACGCCGGGCCTGGGCCTCAGCTCCGCCGTGGCGACGGTGCGCCCGGCACGCGTCCCGGCCAGGCCCAGCACGGCCGCGGGAACGACGGTGACGAGGGCGATGAGCAGGAAGGGCACCGAGGCCATGGCGTTGCGCCACTCCGCGCCGGGAGGGGCCCAGGAGAAGAAGAACAACAGCAGCGAGGCGAAGGCCGGAGCGGCCCCCGCCGTCCTCGCCAACTCCGGCCCCGGCCGCAGCGGGCCCGCGAACCCCGCCGCCCGGGGCGGCTCCTCCTCGTCCTCCGCCGCCACGTGGACGGGGATGCCGTGATGGCGCAGGAAGGGGGCGAAGCCGGAGCGCTCCAGAAACCCGGCGCTGTCGATCCCGGGCGACGGGGAGTCGACCGAGTACGCCCGGGTGTTGGCGTCGGGCGCCTCAAGGGTGAGCGGCCAGCCCCCGGCCGGCAGCCAGTCGCTGACCGCGAGGCAGGCGAGCGCCCGCCCCGAGCCGTCCAACAGATGGAGGCAGCCACCGGCAGGGTTGATCTTGCCCTTCCGACGCACCCGGAACGCGGAGGGACAGAGCCTCCCCGTCAGATGCGTCGCCGAGGCGACCCCCTCCGGGCCCAACGGCCAGGAGCGGGAACGCCGGCGCTGCCGCACCACCAGCCGGTCGCCCTCGACCGTGATCCGGGCCCGGCGCAGCACCCCCCAACGAACCAGGGGGCGTTGCGCCGGGAAGACGGCCGGCTCCACCGGGTTCATCGGGCCATGGCCTCGCTCTCGTCGTAGGTGAGGTCACCGGTGTCGGTGAAGTCGCCGACCAGCGGGTGGTCGCCGTCACCGAGCCCCGGCCAGTTCCAGAGGGAGTCGACTCCGGTGACCGCGAAGAGTCCGATGTTGCCAGAGATGGCACCCGCGCCGGCGGCGCCTGCGCCCAGCCCGCTGGAGACGCCGAGCCCACCGACGGCGGCTCCCTCCCCGGCCGCCCGGCCCAGCGCCAGCGCGTCCCCGGCGGCGTCCGCCTGGCCGAAGAACTGGTGCGCCCCCGCCTGGAGTCCGCGCCCGAGGCCGGCCTCGGCGAAGGTGCTCGGGATGTTCCGCAGGCCGGCCAGGCCCTGCGAGAAGCCCTGGCCCCAGTTGGAGCCGCTGCCCAGCACCCGCAGGTTGCCGGCCATGTCGGCGCCGAGTCCGCCGAAGGCGGAGCGGCCCCAGCCGAGCAGCCCGGAAGGACGGGTGAACGTGGTGCCTGCGCGGCCGGCCAGCGTCGCGCCGTCGCCGACGATACCGGCCGCGTAAGCGTTGCGGGCCGCCCGGTTGGCACCGGGAGCCCCCTGCATGACGCTGCGGAACGCGCCGAAGCGGGCAGTGCCGCCGGCGGCGCGCAGCATCGGGGTCACCGCGCGGCCGATGCCGAAGGTGACGATGCCGACCACGTCGAGGGCGAAGCCGACCCAGTTGCCCGAGAGGGCGTTGCCGACCAAGGAGAAGACGGTGGCCACCAGCGCGATGGCGCCCAGGATGCCGGCCAGCGCCTGGCCGACGACGGGTATCCAACTCACCAGCAGCGCGAGGACCCCGCAGATGGCGGCGATTCTCCCCGCCCACTCGCCGATCATGATCAGGAAGTCCTTGAGCCCGTCGAAGAACGCGCCCACGTGGTCCCAGAAGCCGTCCTTGAGGCCGTCGCCGCCGATGAAGTCGCCGATGGCGTCCGCGGCCCGCTGGGCGGCCTGGTCCTTGGCCTCGACGATCCCCGCGAGCTGAGTGCGCAGCTGGGTCAACCGGCCCTGCTGGTAGTCGAGTTGGCCCTGGAGGTTCTCGACCTCGCGGTTCGCCTCCTCCTCGCGGTCCTCGGCGTCGTCGGCGTCCGAGTCGCCGGCCCGTTCCGCGTCGGCCTCGGCGCCGTCGATGCGCCCGCCGAGGCTGTCGATCTCGGCCTGGACCTCCTGGGCCTCCGTGCGCAGCCGCAGGCTCTCGGACTGCGCGTCCTCCAGCTCGGGCCAGTAGCCGGCCAGCGCCTCGGCGGCGGCGTCGTAGCGGCCGTACGCCTTCCACACGTCGTCGGAGACCTCGGTGGACTTCTCGCGGAACGCGGTGCCGGCGTCGGACTGCCAGCCGTCCTCGCTGTCGGTGACGTCCTCCAGCAGCTCCTTGGCGCGCCGGATCGCGTCGGCCGTGCGCCGGTAGCGGGCCGCAGCCTCCTGGACCATCTCCCAGTCACCGGGGACCGGGTCGCGGCCGTCCTCGGTCAGCGGCTGCCAGTCGGCGGGACGCGTGCCCATCAGTTACCACCCTGCAGTGCCTCGGCCAGCTCGGACTCGATGCCGTCGTACCCCTCGGCGGCCTTGATGGCCTTCTCCGCGAGTGTGCGCAGGCCGTCCATGAGCTTGTCGCGGTGCACTCCCCAGTTCTCCGCGAATTCTTCAAGTTCGTGTGCGAGACCGCTGTGACTCACCTGCTCGGCGTAGTCGGACGCGGCGTCCTCGGCGTTCTCGAACTCGGTGGCTATCAGGCGCAGTTTCTCCCCGAGTTCCTGGACTTCGCTGACTGTGATATCGAGGTCGGACATTCCCCCTCCTTCTGCTGCGGGCCCGGCAGATCGTTACTCGGACCACCGGAAAGAAGCCGCGATGGCATCGAACATCTGGACCTGCGCATCCGCCAACTCCTTCAGCGGTGCACTGAAAGTGAGGACCAGCCACGCGGTGGAGTGGGGAACCGGCAGGAAGAACTCCAGCAAGGTGTTGGGACGTTCCTTGTCCTGTCCCAGTTCCACCGAATCCTCGCTGAGTTCCTCCCGGCGGCTGCGCACCGCCTCGCCGGCGGGAAGGGTCACGACGGAGACCGAGGCGGCGTCGCCGTACCGGTCCCGGATGCCGTCGGCCAGCAGCGACACCGGCATCTGCCGCGGCAGCGACGGGTTCTCCGGCTCCGCGGTCACCATGAGGCTGGCGGGGATGGGAATGCCCATCACGGCCTCGGTCGCGAGATATATCTCAATCGCCTCGCGCTGCGAGGCGTTCTGGGTGACCTCCGTCAGCAGCTCCCGCAACTCGTGACGCTTCACAGCGAACTCGTCACGATTCGGATAGGCCATGTCGACCAGGATCTGGACGGCCCGCGTCCGCTTTTTCTCCGAACGGAGCGGAATGCGGAACCAGTCCGTCGGAGTGATCATGCGGTAACGCTTCGGAGGGCCATCCTGGCCCTTTTCGCCCTCCGTTGGGGAGATTTTCGCCGACTGTTCAGGCGTCGCAGCGCCGCCGCCCCCGTTGTCGAACGCCACGCGTTCTTCCGCCCGTGCCACGCGGAACTCTCCCGTCAGATGAAACTCTCGCTTACCACTCTTCGCATCCAATCAGCCGGACGCGAGGAAGGGAAGCGCGGTTCCCCTCAGCCGATCTCGGTCAACCCGCCGCCCTCGTCGCGGTCGTCGGAGCCGCCGCCCTCTCCCTCCCCGTCGGAGTCCTCGTCCTCCCGGTCGATCAGGACGGGCGAGCCGTGGTGCGCCCAGACGCGCCACTCGCCGTCCTCCGCCCTGCGGAAGACGTTGGTGGCCACCACCAACCCGCCGACCAGCGGCCCCACTTCGCCCTCCTCCTCAGAGGGCCCGCCGCTGAGGATGTTCTCCGTGCAGGTCACCAGCGCCGTGTCGCCCAGCACCGAGACCTCGACATCCGTGAGGAAGAACTGGATGTAGTCGGTGTTGGCCATGATCAGCGCGTAGGAGCGCAGCACCTCGGCCCGCCCGCTGATCACCGGCCAGCCGGGGTGCACCACGCTGATGTCGTCGGTCAGCCAACACTCCGTCAGTGCGTCCAGGTCGCCGTGCTCGATCGCGTCGTAGAGCGCCGTGTTGGCCGCCGCGACCGCCTCGATGTCGGTGCTCGCTCCGGTCATGCCGCTCCCTCCCCGCCGTCGCCCACCCGGCGGTCCGCCTCGTCGATGGCCCGGGCCACCCGGACCGCGTCCGCACTGGCCCGTGCCTCGTGTACCCGCACAGCCCACGCGCCAGCCGCGGCGGCGAGCGCGGAGACGGCCGCGGTCGCCGCGTCGCGCTCCCGCGCGGGCGGCGGGGCGCCGTCGGGGCCGGCGAGCACCCGGCCGAGGAACCGCTTCCGCGAGGCCGCGACCAGCAGCGGAAACGGCAGGTCGGCGCGGATTCTGCCGAGCGCCGCGAGCAGCGCCAGGTCGTGCTCGGCGCGCTTGGCGAAGCCCAACCCCGGGTCGACCACCAGCAGCTCGGGCGCGATCCCGCCGGCCACCGCGCCGGCCAGGCTCTCCCTCAGCTCGCCGACCACCTCGCCGACCACGTCGGCGTAGACCGCCCGGTCGTTCATGTCCACGCTCTGCCCGCGCCAGTGCATCACCACGAACGGCACGGCGCGTTCGGCCACCAGCGGCACCATCGCGGGGTCGGCCCTGCCGCCGCTCACGTCGTTCACCATCCGCGCGCCGGCGTCCAGCGCGCGCCCGGCCACCGAGGCGCGGGTGGTGTCCACGCTGACCAGCACCCCCCGGTCGACCAGCTCCCGCACCACGGGCAGCACCCGGCGCAGTTCCTCCGCCTCGTCCACCCGGGTGGCCCCCGGGCGGGTCGACTCGCCACCGACGTCCACCAGGTCCGCGCCCTCGGCCACCAGATCGAGCCCCCGTTTGACCGCGGACTCCGGGTCGAACCAACGCCCGCCGTCGGAAAAGGAGTCGGGTGTGACATTGACCACCCCCATCACCGCACAGCGGTCCCAGCGGGGCAGACCTGTCACCTGACCATGCGCGATGCTCATGGCCCCAGGGTAGGCGCAGGTGATCGACGTCCGACCGACCCTTCACCGGGCCCGCGCCCCGCGTTCTCCACCCCTTCGCGGGGAACAGGTCCGCCGGGACCGGCGCTGTTCCCCATGCCCCGGCGGAGCCTCCGGCGGGCGCGGGTAGATTCGAACCCCCGGGCGGTGAGCACCCGAACGGGACCGGCGGCGCACGGGGCACCGGAGCGCGCGCACCGGTCGGACAAGACCAGAGACGGACGAGGGAGTGAACGCCGTGGACCGCATCACG
This sequence comes from Streptomyces sedi, assembly GCF_006335015.1. GTDB lineage: Bacteria > Actinomycetota > Actinomycetes > Streptomycetales > Streptomycetaceae > Streptomyces > Streptomyces sedi. Next base: position 114,764 of record NZ_VDGT01000015.1, on the reverse strand, counting down.
CTGCGCGGAGTACGCGCACAGGGCTTTCACGGGGTCCTCCCCCGCGAACGCGCCGAGGGCCAGCCCTTCGTGGTGGACGTGGACCTCGGCGTGGACACCAGGCCGGCCGCCGAGGCCGACGCGTTGGAACTGACCGTCGACTACGGGGTCCTCGCCGAGCAGATCGCCGCCGTCGTCGCCGGCGAACCCTGCGACCTGCTGGAGACGTTGGCCCAGCGGCTCGCCGACCAGTGCCTGACCCACCCGGCGGTGCGCGAGGTCACCGTGACCGTGCACAAGCCGCACGCCCCGATCACCGTGCCCTTCGAGGACGTGACCATCAGCATCGAACGGAGCCGAGCATGACCCCCAGCAACGCCGCCTCCTCCCCCGACCCCACCGTGCAGCCGGTACCGGCCTCCGTGGTGCGGCAGGTCGACGCGGCCGACTCGACCCTCCACAACCCGATGCGCGCCGTGATCTCCCTCGGCGCCAACATGGGCAACCGGCTGGAGAACCTCCAGGGCGCCGTCGACGCGCTGGAGGACACCCCGGGCGTCCGGGTCAAAGCGGTCTCCCGCGTCTACGAGACCAGCCCCTTCGGAGTCACCGAGGGCGAGCAGTCCGACTACTTCAACGCGGTCGTCCTGGTGAAGACGACCCTCCCGCCCTCCTCGCTGCTGGAGCGCGCCCAGGCCATCGAGGAGGCGTTCGAACGGGTCCGCGACGAGCGTTGGGGCCCCCGCACCCTGGACGTGGACATCGTCTCCTACCAGGGTGTCCTCTCCACCGACCCGAACCTCACGCTGCCCCATCCCCGGGCCCACGAGCGGGCGTTCGTGCTGGTGCCGTGGCACGATGTCGACCCGGGCGCCGAGGTACCCGGCCGCGGGCCGCTGCGCGAGCTGCTGCCCTCGGTCGACGGCCAGGGCGTCGTGCTGCGGGAGGACCTGTCGCTGGTGCTGCCCGACTGAACGAACGAGACGGACGAGGGGCGCGCGGAGCGGTGAACCAACTGCGGATCGGCACGCTGGCCGGGCTGTTCGCGGCAGCGTTCGGCCTGTGCTGGGCGGGGGCCGGACTCTGGGACTCGATGGGCAACACGCTGCCCGCGGTTCCCCTCCTCGCGCCGGTCGTGCTGGCGCTGATCGCCGCGGTGCTGCTGGGCACCGCGCTGTCGCTGCGCGCGCGGCTGCGGGCGCAGCGCGAACGGCGCCCGGACGCGAGGCCGGTGGACCGGATGAGCGCGGCGCGCGCGGTGGTCTTCGGCCAGGCGAGCGCGCTGGTCTCGGCGTTGGTGGCCGGGGCGTACGGCGGCTTCGGGCTCTTCCTGCTGCTGGAGCGGATGGAGGTGCCCAACCGCAGGGACCAGGCCCTGTACGCCGGACTCGCCGTCGCGGCGGGCATCGCGGTGGTGGCGGCGGCGCTGTATCTGGAACGGGTGTGCCGCCTCCCCGAAGGCGACGAGGACAACCCCACCGGCCCCATGGGCTCCCGCGCATAGCCCCCCGCGGCGGCGGCGTCGAAGGGGCGCGGGGAACTGCGCGAGCAACCACACACCGGCGCGAGGACGACAACCCACCTAGCCGGCGCGGCACCGTAGTCGACCAACCCCCGCCACCCATGCACCGCGCAGTTCCCCGCGCCCCTGACGCCCCCGCCCCACCGCCGGAGGCGGCTACGCCCCGTTCACCGTCTCCAGTTCCACGTCGGACCGTTCCACCGAACGGGTGTCCGCGTCGATGGAGCGGCGCAGCGCCTCGTGGAGGGTGCTGGGGGTCAGCACCCCGAGCAGTCGGTCCTCCTCGTCGAGCACGGCTATCCACCCCGCGTCGTACTGGAGCATCGTGCTGAACGCCGTCTTCAGCGAGGACCCGAGCCGCAGCCACGCCTCCATCCGCCGCGCGTGCCCGGCCACCGTGCCGACGCTCTCCCGCTCCCGCTCCTCGCCGGAGGCGCCGCTGTCGCCCGCCGAGACCCAGCCGTGCAGCACGTCGTCCTCGTCGAGCACCACCGCCCACCGCACCCCGTCGGCCCGCATCCGTTCCCGCGCGGTCGCCATCGAGTCCGCGAGGTGCACGACCGGCGGCTGCTCCAGGTCGCCGCGTTCCACCGGCGTCACCGAGAGCCGTTTCAGCCCGCGGTCGCTGCCGACGAACGAGGCGACGTAGTCCGTGGCCGGCGCGCCCAGCACCGCCGCCGGGGAGTCGTACTGCTCGATCCGCCCCTCGCCGAAGACCGCGATGCGGTCGCCGAGCCGCACGGCCTCCTCGATGTCGTGGGTGACGAAGAGCACCGTCTTGCGGACCTCCTGCTGGAGCCGGAGGAACTCGTTCTGGAGCCGTTCCCGCACCACCGGGTCGACCGCGCCGAACGGCTCGTCCATCAGCAGCACCGGCGGGTCGGCGGCCAGCGCCCGCGCGACGCCGACGCGCTGCCGCTGCCCGCCCGAGAGCTGGTCGGGGTAGCGACCGCCGTAGACGGCCGGGTCGAGGCCGACCAGTTCCAGCAGCTCGGCGGCCCGCTGCCGCGCGGCCTTCCGGCCCCGGCCGAGCAGCACCGGCACGGTCGCCGTGTTGTCGAGCACGGTGCGGTGCGGAAAGAGCCCGACCTGCTGGATGACGTAGCCGATGCGGCGGCGCAACTTCACCGGGTCGACGCGGGAGACGTCCTCGCCGTCGAGCAGGATGCGGCCGGAGGTCGGCTCCTCCAGCCTGTTGACCAGCTTCATCGTGGTGGTCTTGCCGCAGCCGGACGGCCCGACGAGGGTGACCAGCTCGCCCTCGTTCACCTCGAAGTCGAGGCCGTCGACGGCCACGGTCCCGTTGGGGTAGCGCTTGGAGACGTGCTCGAACCGCAACATGTTCATGATTCTGTCAGGTTAACCGTCTAGGCTGCTGGAACATGAGTGCGGCAACCGCCCAGAGCTGTCTGGCGGCCAACGAGTGGATCTGCGGGGAGTACCTGCGCAGTCGCAGCGAGGAACTGACCGAGGCCACGGTCGACCACGTGGTGATCACCGCCACGGCGATCGGCATCGCGGTGCTCATCGCGTTCCCCCTTGCGCTGCTGGCCCGCCGCTGGCGGCTCGCGTCGGCGGGCATCCTGAGCGCCACCACGGTGCTGTACACCATCCCCACGCTCGCCATGTACGCGCTGCTGCTGCCGATGTTCGGCATCTCGGTCTCGCTGGTGATCTGCGGACTGGTGCTGTATTCGCTGACCATCCTGGTGCGGAACATCCTCACCGGGCTCGACTCCGTCCCCGCCGAGGCCCGCGAGGCGGCGATCGGCCTCGGCTACGGCAGGACCCGGCTGCTCTTCGCCGTCGAGCTGCCCCTGGCCCTCCCGGCGCTGATGGCGGGGCTGCGGATCGCCACCGTCTCCGCCGTCTCGCTGACCACGGTCGGCGCGATCGTCGACAACGGCGGCCTGGGGAACCTGATCTACGCGGCGATGGACAGCTACTTCAAGGCCCAGGTGCTGACCGCCTCGGTGCTCTGCGTGCTGCTCGCCGTCACCGCCGACCTGCTGCTGCTCGGGTTGCAGCGCCTGCTCACGCCCTGGACCAGGGCCGCCGGGGGCGGGCGGCGCGTCCGCCGGGCCGCGGGCGCCGAGGGACGCGACGCCGTGCTGGACGACCGCGACGCCGTGCTGGACAACCGGGCCACGGCCTGACGGGAGCCCGAGATGAACGCGATCATCGACGCCTGGGCCTGGCTGACCACCGCCGACCACTGGTCGGGCAGGGGCGGCATCTGGCAACGGCTTTCCGAACACCTGGAGCTGACCGGCCTCTGCCTGCTGCTCTCGGCGGCCATCGCGCTGCCGCTGGCCTTCTGGCTCGGCCACGGCGGCGGGCGGCGCTTCGGCGGCGCGCTGGCCATCAACATCTCCAACGCCGGCCGCGCCGTCCCCACGTTCGCCGTGCTGGTACTGCTCACCATCAGCCCGGTCGGGGAGCACGGGGAGGCCCCGACCATCATCGCCCTGGTGCTCTTCGGGGTGCCGCCGCTGCTGACCAACGCCTACGTGGGGGTGGCGGAGGCCGACCGCGACGTGGTGGGGGCCGCGAGGGGCATGGGCATGTCGCCGTTCCAGCTGATGTCACGGGTGGAACTCCCCCTCGCCTACCCCCTGTTGATGACGGGGCTGCGTACCGCCGCCGTGCAGCTGGTGGCCACCGCCTCGCTGGCCGCGCTGGCCGGCGGCGGCGGCCTCGGCCGGATCATCACCGCCGGCTTCGACACCAACAACACCCCGCAGGTCTTCGCCGGCGCCGTCCTGGTCGCCGGCCTCGCCCTGCTGGTGGAGGGCGCGCTCGCGCTCCTCCAACGGTTGGCCGACCCGCGTCGCCGTCCCCGCGACGCGCCCCGTCCCCCCGACGACGAACGGCCGGCGGCCCCCCGACGCCGGGCCACGACCACACCCGAGATGGAGACCACGTGACCGCGAACTTCCGCACCGGCGCCGCCCGCCGCGCCCGGCTGCCCCTGGCCGGCCTCGCCGCACTCGCCCTCACGCTCACCGCCTGCGGCGGGGAGAGCCTGGAGGAGAGCGATTCGGGCGGCTCGTCCGACGGCGGCGACGGCAAGGGCTCGGTGACCGTCGGCGGCGCCAACTTCACCGAGGCGACGCTGATGGCCGAGCTGTACCGGGGCGTGCTGGAGGAGGCCGGCTACTCCGTCTCCATCACCAACGTCGACAGCCGCGAACTGTACGAGCCGGAGCTGGAGAGCGGCGGGATCGACGTCGTTCCCGAGTACGCCGCGACGCTCGCCGAGTTCCTCAACACCGACGAGAACGGCCCCGAGGCCGAGCCCGTCGCCTCCTCCGACGTGACGGAGACCGTGACCGCGCTGCGCGAGCTGGCCGAGCCCAGGGGCCTGACCGTGCTGGACGCGGGGGACGCCGTCAACCAGAACGCGTTCGCCGTCACGGACGAGTTCGCGACCGAGAACGACCTCTCGACCCTCACCGATCTGGGTGAACTCGGCGAGCCGGTCCGGCTGGCGGCCGGCGAGGACTGCCCGCAGCGGCCGTTCTGCGAACCGGGCCTGGAGAACACCTACGGGATCGACGTCACGGAGATCGTTCCGCTGGGCGTCGGCACCGTCCAGGGCAAGCAGGCGGTGCAGCGCGGCGAGGCCGAACTGGCCCTGGTCTCCACCACGGACGCCGTGCTGGAGGACTTCGGACTGGTGACGCTGGAGGACGACCAGAAGCTCCAGCAGGCCGACAACCTGCTGCCCGTCGTCAACGCCGACAGCCTCGGCGAACAGCGGGACGCGCTCGACGCCCTCAACGAGCTGACGGCCACCCTGACCACCGAGGACCTGAAGGAACTCAACCGTCAGGTGGACTCCGAACGCCGCAAGGCGGAGGACGCCGCCCACGACTACCTGGTCGAACAGGGACTCGTCGAGTAGAGCCCGGGGAACGGGGGCCGGGGGGCGCCGCCCGCGCCGGATAACCGACCGGGCACAACCCTTCGGTCACCCTCCCGCGCGCCCGTGTCGTCACGGTAGGTTTCGACCATGGCACGTGGACGTCACCGTAGCTCAGCGCTGCACAAGGTGCTGCTGCCGGCCTCGTTGGCCGCGCTCGCCCTCGCCAGCGCCGCGGCGGCCTGGCTGGTCGGTGACGCGGCGCTGCTGCGTGCGTTGACCGCCGTCGCCGCGCTGGCGGCCGTGATCGCCGCCGTCCAGCTCCGCCGCTGGGACCTGGCGGCCGGCCGGCAGGTGGCGCGCGAACGCGCCGGCCGCGCCGGGCTCAGCTGGAAGGCCGAGGAGCGGCAGGCCGAGCTGGAAGAGGCGCAGGAGCAGGTCACCGCGCTGGAGACCAAGGTCGCCGACAAACGCGCCGAGTTGGGCAAGCTCCGCACGGAGCACGCGGCGCTGCTGCGCCGCTACGCCACGGCGGAGAGCGAGCGGGCCAAGGCCCTGGAGGGCCGCCGGCAGCTGGCGCTGGAGGCTGCCGAGCCGGCCAAGGCACTGCCGGCGCGGGCCACCGACCACCGCACGGCGGACGGCGCGCCGACGGCGCTCACCTACCAGCAGGCGCTGGAGTCGCTGCGCCACCTCTCCCGCCACGTGGCCCGCCAGCGCGGCGACCGCGAGCCGGCGCCGCCGAGGCCGGCGGCGCCGGACAGCCCCGAGACGCCCCCGCGCCAACGCGCGGCCTCCCAGTTCGACTTCTTCGGCCACGCGAAGCGCTAGCCGCGCCTGACCGGGAACGCCCACCCACCCCAGGGGCGCGGGGAACTGCGCGAGCAACCCACCACCGGGCCGAGGACGACAACCCACCCAGACCGGCAAGGTCAGTAGTCGACCAACCCCCGCCACCCCCTACCGCAGCGCCCTCGCGATCGCGCGGCGGGCGCGCTCCGCCGCCGCTGCGTCGTGGTGCAGCTGCATCGCCGCGTTCAGCGCCAACCCCGCCGCGATGATCTCGAACAGCGCCTGGTCGACATCGAAGTCGTCCGGCAGCTCCCCGTTCTCCACCGCCACGGTCAGGTCCGCGCGCAGCCGGCCACGCCACCGCGACCACACCTCGGCCACCGCGTCGCGCACCAGGCCCGGCCGGCCGTCGTACTCGCTGAGCGCCGCAGTCATCAGGCAGCCGCCGGGCAGCAGCGGCGCCTCCAGATAGCTCACGGAGTTGGCGCACACCGCGCGCAGCCGCCGCAGCCCGGCCGGCTCCGGGAGCGCCGGCTCGACCACCCGGTGCCAGAAGTCGACGAACGCCTTGTCCAGCGTGGAGATCTGCAACGTCTCCTTGGTGCCGAAGTGCTTGTGCACCCCGGACTTGCTCATGCCCAGCTCCTCCGCGAGCCGGCCGATCGTGATGCCGTCCAGCCCTTCCTCGGAGGCGATCTCGGCGGCGCGGCCGAGGATCCGTCCTCTGGTGGCGAGCGCTTCGGCCGCCGAGCGTCGTGGTGACATGCCCCGAGGATAGCGTACGAGCGTTCGCTATTGATTTAGCGAACGCTCGTACGCTAACTTCACCGCAACGAATGTTCGTCACGAGTGAAGGAGCGCGCGATGCGGGTGCGACGACTGGGCTGGGCCGGAGTGGAGATCGAGGCGGGCGGCGAACGGCTGCTGATCGACCATGTGCGGGACCTGACCCCGCTGTTCACGGGCTGGAAGCCCGGCACGGGGCTCGCGGCGCCGAGCGGAACGGCCATCGCCGCGCTGGTCACCCACCTGCACCGGGACCACACCGACGCCTCCGCGCTCGCCGAGGCGCTCACCCCGGGGGCACCGGTGCTGCGACCGGCGCCGGGCCACGGCGACGACGTGGACAACGTGACCACGCTGCTGGCCGAACGCGAACTGACCGAGCGACGGCTGGCCGTCGAGATCGTGGACGCCTGGGCCACCCGCGAGATCGGACCGTTCCGCGTCACCGCGGTGCCCGCCGTCGACGGGCTGGGCGACCCGCAGCTGAACTGGGTGGTGGAGGCGGAGGGGCGGCGGGTCTTCCACGGCGGCGACACGATGTTCCACGGCTACTGGTGGCTGGTCGCGCGCAGGTTCAGCCCGTTCGACGCGGTGTTCCTACCGGCCAACGGCGCGGTGGTCGACGCACCGCACCTGCGACCGCCGAGCCCGCTGCCCGCCGCGCTGGACCCGCGTCAGGCCGCCGCCGCGGCGGAGATACTCGGCGCCCGGCACGCGGTGCCGATGCACTACGAGACGGAGCAGCCGGACAAGATCCCGGGCTATGTGGAGGTCGGCGACCCGGAGAAGGAGTTCCGCGCCCACGCCGGGCACCGCGCCCACGTGCTCGCGGTCGGCGACTGGCTGGACCTCACCCGGTAGACCGCACCGCCCACCGGCCGAGAACGGGCGCGGGGAACTGCGCGAGCAACCACGCACCGGGCCAAGGACGACACCCCACCCAGCCACGAAGCTCCGCAGTCGACCAACCCCCGTCACCCAGCATTCGCGCCGTTCCCCGCGCCCCCAAGCCGCCCACCGGCCGAGAAGGGGCGCGGGGAACTGCGCGAGCAACCACACACCGGGCCGAGGACGACCACCCACCCAGACCGGCAAGGTCAGTAGTCGACCAACCCCCGCCACAAATGCACCACGCGTCCAAGACCGCCACCAGCGCGGAAGGGCGCGAGCAACCACACACCGGGCCGAGGACGACCACCCACCAAGCCAGCGCAGCGCCGCTGTCGCCTGACCCCAGCGGCCAGCGTCACCGCGCGAGGATCAGGCTCATCGCCTCGGCCCGCGTCGCCGGGGTGCGCAGCTGCCCGCGGACCGCCGAGGTCGTCGTCTTCGCGCCCGGCTTGCGCACCCCGCGCATGGTCATGCACATGTGCTCGCACTCCATCACCACGATGACCCCGCGTGGTTCGAGGATGCGCATCATCGAGTCCGCGACCTGGGTGGTCAGCCGTTCCTGCACCTGGGGCCGGCGGGCGAAGACGTCCACCAGCCGGGCCAGCTTGGAGAGCCCGGTGATCTTTCCGGAGCCGGACGGGATGTAGCCGATGTGCGCCACCCCCACGAACGGCACCAGGTGGTGCTCGCAGGTCGACATCACCTCGATGTCCTTGACCAGCACCATCTCGTCGTGGCCCAGATCGAACGTCGTGGTCAGCACGTCCTCGGGGCGCTGCCACAGCCCGGCGAAGATCTCCCGGTAGGCCCTGGCCACGCGGGCCGGGGTGTCCCGCAGCCCCTCGCGGTCCGGGTCCTCGCCCACGGCGAGCAGCAGCTCCCTGACCGCGTTCTCGGCGCGCTTCTCGTCGAAGGCGCCGATCCGCCCCGGTGCCCGCTCCCCACCCGTCCACGACACCGGGTCAGTCATACCGCTCCTCGTTCCTCACGACGGGATGCCCTCGCTGCGGGGCCCACAGAGACGGGACCGCGCCCCTCACCTTAGAACGTGAGGGGCGCGGGGAGCATTCCGGGTCGAAAGGTGAAAGCGGGCGCTCAGTCCTCCGGCCGGGGCTCGGGGGACTTCTCCAGCGAGGGCTGGCCGCCGCTCTCCACCCCCGCGCCGTCCGCGATGCCGGGGGCCGAGCCGTTGGCCATGCTGATCTCCTTGGTGGGGAAGCTGACCGGCGGCCTGGTCGAGGGGGCGCGACGGGTGGAACCCGTCCACGCGGGCCGCGGCGGGCGCTTGACCACCGGGCGGAAGACCTCGGCCAGGTCCTCCTTGTTCAGCGTCTCCCGCTCCAGCAGCGCGAGCACCAGGTTGTCGAGGACGTCCCGGTTCTCCACGAGGATCTCCCACGCCTCGTTGTGCGCGGACTCGATGAGCTTCTTGACCTCCTCGTCCACCAGCCCGGCGACCTCCTCGGAGTAGTCGCGCTGGTGGCTCATCTCCTTGCCGAGGAACGGCTCGGAGTTGTCGCTGCCGAACTTGATCGCGCCCAGCCGCTCGGTCATGCCGTACTGGGTGACCATGGAGCGGGCCGTGGAGGTGGCCTTCTCGATGTCGTCGCCGGCGCCGGTGGTCGGGTCGTGGAAGACCAGCTCCTCGGCGGCGCGGCCACCCATCATGTACGCCAGGCGGTCCAGCATCTCGTTCCGCGTGGTGGAGTACTTGTCCTCCTCCGGCAGCACCATGGTGTAGCCGAGGGCGCGGCCCCTGGAGAGGATGGTCACCTTGTGCACGGGGTCGCTGTTGGGCGACGCGGCGGCCACCAGGGCGTGTCCGCCCTCGTGGTACGCGGTGATCATCTTCTCCTTCTGGCTCATGATCCGGGTGCGCTTCTGCGGTCCGGCCACGACCCGGTCGATCGCCTCGTCGAGGAACTTGTTGTCGATCAGCTTGGCGTCACCGCGGGCGGCCAGCAGCGCCGCCTCGTTGAGCACGTTGTTCAGGTCGGCACCGGTGAAGCCGGGGGTGCGCCGGGCGACGGCCGACAGGTCGACGTCGGGGGCGACCGGCTTGCCCTTCTGGTGGACCTTGAGGATCTCAAGCCGGCCCTGCATGTCCGGCCGGTCCACGGCGATCTGCCGGTCGAAGCGGCCGGGGCGCAGCAGCGCCGGGTCGAGGATGTCCGGGCGGTTGGTGGCGGCGATCAGGATCACGCCGCCCTTGACGTCGAAGCCGTCCATCTCGACCAGCAGCTGGTTGAGGGTCTGCTCCCGCTCGTCGTGACCGCCGCCCATGCCGGCGCCGCGGTGGCGGCCGACGGCGTCGATCTCGTCGACGAAGACGATCGCCGGGGCGTTGGCCTTGGCCTGCTCGAACAGGTCGCGGACCCGGGAGGCGCCGACGCCCACGAACATCTCGACGAAGTCCGAGCCGGAGATGGAGTAGAACGGCACCCCGGCCTCGCCCGCCACCGCGCGGGCCAGCAGCGTCTTGCCGGTGCCGGGCGGGCCGTAGAGCAGCACGCCCTTGGGGATCTTGGCGCCGACCGCCTGGAACTTCGCGGGCTCCTGGAGGAACTCCTTGATCTCGTGCAGCTCCTCCACCGCCTCGTCCGAGCCGGCGACGTCGTCGAACGTGGTCTTGGGGGTGTCCTTGGTGATGAGCTTGGCCTTGGACTTCCCGAAGTTCATCACCCGGGAGCCGCCGCCCTGCATCTGGTTCATCAGGAACAGGAAGACCACGATGATCAGCAGGAAGGGGAGGATGGTCAGCAGCATCCCGACGAACGGGTTCTGCGACTTGGGCGAAACGGTGTACCCGTCGGCCAGCTCGTCGTCCTGGAACTTCGACTGGAGGTTCCTCGCGAGGTCCTCGCCCTGGCCGTCGATGTAGTCGGCCTTGACCTTGTCGCTGCCCTCGATCTCCTGGCCCTCGGCCAGCTCGATCTTGATCGTCTGCTCGTCACCGGTGGTCAGCTCGGCCGACCTGACCTGGTTCTGGTTGATCGCCTGGACGACCTCGCCGGTGTCCACCTTCTTGTAGCCCTCGGAAGAGCTGAACACCTGCATCAGCAGAATCACGGCGAGGACGGCCAGAACGATCCACATCACTGGCCCACGGAAATAGCGCTTCACGTCTATCCATACGGGGCGGCGCGGCCCCGTCCCTCCTGCCACGTAGAGGCACAGCCGCTCCCGGACGGGCTCTGCTGTGCGCGCGGGTGTCCTAGTGTCGGCCGATCTGCGCCCGGCCTTGACTCAGCTGAGCTGTACAACGCGACGGTACCCCAGCATCACCGCTCGGCGCTGCCGGGCACCGGGCACGGATCGCCTCCCCCCACTCAACGGAGAGGGGGCGGTCCGGGTTCCCGTTCACTCGCCGTACACGTGCGGGGCGAGCGTGCCGACGAAGGGGAGATTCCGGTACTTCTCGGCGTAGTCGAGACCGTAGCCGACGACGAACTCGTTCGGGATGTCGAAACCCACCCATTCCACGTCGATGTCGACCTTCGCCGCGTCCGGCTTGCGCAGCAGCGAACAGATCCGCAGCGAGGCCGGTTCCCTGGAGCCCAGGTTGGTCAGCAGCCAGGAGAGCGTGAGACCGGAGTCGATGATGTCCTCGACGATCAGGACGTGCCGTCCGGCGATGTCCTCGTCGAGGTCCTTGAGGATGCGGACCACCCCGGAGGACTGGGTGCCGGCGCCGTAGGAGGACACCGCCATCCAGTCCATGGTGACCGGCGAGGAAAGGGCGCGGGCGAGGTCGGCCATGACCATCACCGCGCCCTTCAGCACCCCGACCAGGAGCACCTCCTGGCCCGCGTATCTGGCGTCGATCTCGGCGGCCAACTCCCCGAGCCTGGCGTCGATCTGTTCCCTGGTGATGAGCACCGACTCCAGGTCGGCCCCCAGATCTGACTCTCGCACCCGTGCCACTGCTCTCTACTGGCCTAACTGCCGTCGGCTACTCGCTCTACTCCGCAGGGCGCCCCGGCGCGACGGCCGAATCGTCGGCCCACCTGTTCGCCTGCTGGAGGACAAGTCTGCCACCCTGCCTGCTCGCCTCGACGCGGCCCGGCAGATTCAGCGGACTCTGCCCGTGCCAGGCGGTGATCAGCCGGTCGGTCTCCTCGATGTGCCGGGCGAAGAGCGAGCCCGCCGGAGCGCCGGCGGCGATCGCCGCGCGGCGCAGCACGCGCCGGCGCACGGCCGCCGGCAGGTCGCGGAGCGCGGCGATCTCCAGCGCGCCGTCCGGGCCGGTCGCGGCGCGCTGCGCCTGGCCGGCCCAGGCGTCCAACGCGTCCGCGTCGTCCCGGGAGAGCTGCGCCGTGCGCGCCAGCGCCTCGACGACGCCCCGGCCGAGCGCCTTCTCCAGCACGGGCAGCGCCTCGTGACGCACGCGGGACCTGGTGAAGCCGGGGTCGGAGTTGTGCGGGTCGTCCCAGACGGGGATCGACTGGACCAGGCAGGCCCTGCGGGTGGTCTGCCGGTCGACGGCGAGGAACGGGCGGCGGTAGCGCGGGGCGACGGCGTCGGGGACGGCGCCGATGCCGGCGAAGACGGCGGCCATCCCGGCGAGCGAGCGGGTGCCGGAGCCGCGGGCGAGGCCGAGCAGCACCGTCTCGGCCTGGTCGTCCCTGGTGTGTCCGAGGAGAACGGCGGCGGCGCCGTGACGCTCGGCGGCGGCGTCCAGCGCGGCGTAGCGAGCGGTGCGGGCGGCGGCCTCGGGGCCTCCGTCGTGCCCCACGGAGACGGCGGTCGCCTCCACCGGGTCGAGCCCCAACTCGCTGAGGCGGTCGGCGACTTCGCGGGCCCTGACGTCGGAGCCCGGCTGGAGGCCGTGGTCGACGGTGACGCCCCCGGCGCGCAGGCCGCGGCGCGGGGCCTCGAAGGCGAGCGCCGAGGCGAGGGCCATCGAGTCGGCGCCTCCGGAGCAGGCCACCAGCACCAGGGGCGGGGGGCCCGGGGGGGTGGGCGAGCCGACGTCGTGACGGATGTCGTGCAACACGCGGCGGACCGCCAGGCGTATCGCGGCGACCGCGGGATGGGGACCCATTCCGAATCACTTCTTTCCGCAGAGTGGCTGAGGGGGACCCTCACGCGAGGCTGTCACGCAGGGTGCGTAAATGGTGACAGAGAAGGGCTGTTACCCGAGCATCGCACGCCATCCCACGGCCCACGGTCCCTCATAAGAGTGATTCAGCGGCACCGCGGGAACCGTCCGGGCCGCGCTCCCCTCAGGCCGCGCCGTCCCCGGGGATCCCCTCGTACCCCTCCGGCCGCACCCGCGTCAGCCAGCGCTCGGGGTCGGCGATCTCGTCCCTGGTCGGAAGGGTGTTGGGCGAGGTCCAGACCTTGTTGAACCCGTCCATCCCGCCGCGCTCCACGACGGTGCGGACGAAACGTTCGCCGTCCTTGTACTGCCGCAGCTTGGCGTCCAGCCCCAGCAGCCGGCGCAGCGCCCGGTCCAGCCGGCCGGCGCCCGCCTCCCGCCTGCGGGTGAACTTCTCCCTGATCTCCCCGACGGACGGCACCACCTCGGGCCCCACCGCGTCCATCACATGGTCCGCGTGCCCTTCGAGCAGCGACATCACGGCCGTCAGCCGCTCCAGGATCTCCCGCTGCGCCGGCGTCTGCACCAGGTCCACGATGCCGAGGTCGCCGGAGGTCCCCTCCTCAGCGGGCTCGACGGGCGCCGCCTCGCGCCCTGCCTCCTGACCGCCGCGCCCGGTCAGCGAGGAGAACGCCTGCCTGATCCGTTCGACCAGCGTCGCCGGGTCCACGTCGGCCTCGGCGAGAAACGCCTGGATCTCGCTCTCCAGGTGGTCGCGCAGCCACGGCACCGCCGTGAACTGGGTGCGGTGGGTCTCCTCGTGGAGGCAAACCCAGAGCCTGAAGTCGTGCGGGTCCACGTCGAGTTCGCGCTCCACCTGCACGATGTTCGGCGCCACCAGCAGCAGCCGCCCGGCCCGGGCGCCCGGGCCGCCGGCCGGCAGCGCGGAGGTGGCGGGCGCGAAGGTCTCGTACTGGCCCAGCACGCGGGAGGAGAGGAACGCCAGCAGCATCCCGACCTCGACGCCGGTGACCTTCCCGCCGACGGCCGTCAGCATCCCGCCGCCGGGAGAGGCGGAGCGGCGTTCCCGCATCCGGGTCATCAACGGCTGGAGCACCTCGCGGAACCCGGCGACGTTGGCCCGCACCCAGCCGGGCCGGTCCACGACCAGCACCGGGGTGTCCACCGTTCCCGAGTCCAGCCGCGTGTAGCCGCGGACGTGCCCCTCCGCCGCGGTCGCGTGGGCGCGCAACTCGGCGACCACGGCCCGCGCCTCGTCCCGGCCCACCTCGGGGCCCGGCCGCGCGAAGCGGGTCGCCGTGGACACCGCGAGATTCCAGTCCACCAGGTCGGTACCGCCGAGGCTCGTCATGCTTCCCACGGTACGGTGCGCGCCCGAAAACCGGATAGGCCTCCGGCCGGGGGCGGCTCGGGGGCACGGGGTGGCCGGGGTGCGTTGTCGTCCTCGCCCCGGCAGCGGGTCACCCGCGCAGTTCCCCGCGCCCCTTTGGGGGCCGTCACCGGCGGAGGCGGACCCGCACCTGACCGCGGGCGCCGGCCAGATCAGGGGCGCGGGGAACTGCGCGGTGCATCCGTGGCGGGCCGCGGACGACAACCGCGCCGGGCCACCCGGGTGCGTGGTCGAGGTCCGCGCCGGGTGGGCTCAGGTCACCGAGAGGGCGGCCAGCGCGCTGGCCGCCGTGTCGAGCGCTTCCTGGGCGGCCTCGGCGTCGCGCGTGTCCGCCGCCATGAAGGCGAACGCGAGCACCCGGCCGTCGGCCGTCGTCGCCGTGCCGGCCAGCGTGTTGACGCCCGTCAGCGTGCCCGTCTTGGCGCGGACCACGCCGGCGCCGCCCGCGCCGTCCCCGTCGTCGTAGCGGTTGGTCAAGGTGCCGGTGAAGCCAGCGACCGGCAGCCCGGTCAGCGCGGGCCGCAGCTCGGGCCGTTCCTGGTCGGCCGCCGCGGCGAGCACGGCCGTGAGCAGCCCGGCCGTGACGCGGCCGTCCCGGTCGAGCCCGCTCGCGTCGACGAACCGCACGGAGTCCAGCGGCGCGCCCAGCGCCTCCGCGCCTTCGGTCAGGGCCCTGGCGACGCCGCCCGCGGTTCCCGGCTGGTCGCCGGCGACGGCCGTCACCCGGGCCAGCGCCTCCGCCAGGTCGTTGTCGCTGTCGGTCAGCATCCGCTCGACCAGGGAGGCGACCGGCGCCGAGCGGTGCTCGGCCAGGTGCGCGGCGCCCTCGGGCGCGGTGGCCTCGCGGACCCCGCCCTTCACGGTGATGCCGGCGGTGGCCAGCCGTTCGGCGAACGCCCGCGCCGCGTCCTTCGCCGGGTCGGTGGAACGCTCGGCGGGGCCGTGGGTGCTGTCGTCGAGGCGGCCCGCGTTGACCTGGAGCGGGGTGATGGGCGCGATGTTGGGGTTGACGCCGATCGGGTGAGTCTCGGCGGCGTAGGCGGAGACGTCGTAGGCGACGCCGACCCTGTCCAGGTCGAGTCCGGCGAGCGCGCGTGCGGTGCGGTCGGCCAGCCCCTGGAGGTCGCTCGCGGTCAGCGTGGTGTCGCCGCCGCCGACCAGGAAGACGCGGCCGGCTTCGGCGTCGACGACGGTGCGGGTGGTCAGCTGGTGGTGCGGGCCGAGGGTGTCGAGCGCGACCGCCGCGGTGACGACCTTGACGGTCGAGGCGGGGGCGCGGGCGGCGGTGACGCCGCGTTCGAAGAGCACGGTCCCCGAGGTCACGTCGATCACGGCGCCGGTGGCCTCCTCGCCCAGTTCGTCGGCCTCCAGCAGCGGGGTGAGGGTGCGGGTGAGCACCTCGGCCGAGGGCGCGGCGGCGCTGCCGTCGAGGGGGCTGAGCACGGCGGGGGCGGCCGGTGTGCCGCCGGCCAGCCGTTCGGCCGTCAGCTGCCCGCGTTCCAGCTCGGCCGCCTCGGCCTGGTCGCGTTCGGAGGCGCGCTGCCCTCCGTCCCAGGGCCCGGCCAGCGCGACGAGCCCGGCGGCCAGCGCGAGGCCCGCTGCGCCGGCCCCGACCGCGAGCCGGCCCACGGAACGGTGGCGACGTACCATCTGAGCTGCCCATCGCACGGTACCGACCAGCCCCTTTCGCATACCGATGGCGGCGTGAGAGACACTTAACCACCTGTCGCGTGTGTAGATCGGTTAAGGAGACCACCCAGTGGAGTTCGACGTCACCATCGAGATTCCGAAGGGATCGCGGAACAAGTACGAGGTGGACCACAAAACGGGTCGCATCCGGCTGGACCGCCACCTGTTCACCTCGACCGTCTACCCGGCCGACTACGGCTATGTCGACGGCACCCTCGGCGAGGACGGCGACCCGTTGGACGCGCTGGTGCTGCTGGACGAGCCGACGTTCCCCGGCTGTCTGATCCTGTGCCGCGCGATCGGCATGTTCCGGATGCGGGACGAGGCCGGCGGCGACGACAAGCTGCTGTGCGTGCCGGCGTCCGACCCGCGCATGGAGCACCTGCGGGACATCCACCACGTGAGCGAGTTCGACCGGCTGGAGATCCAGCACTTCTTCGAGGTGTACAAGGACCTGGAGCCCGGCAAGTCCGTCGAGGGCGCCAACTGGGTGGGCCGCACCGAGGCCGAGGCCGAGATCGAGGCGTCCCTGAAGCGCGCGGCGGACGCCGGTGAGAGCCACTGACGCCCCGCCCCACCCGGGCCGCCCCCGTCACGGCGGCCCCGACGCGCCCGGTCGGCATCGCCCCGGGCGCGTCGCTGTGCGAAACTCGCGGCAGAGCCCGACCGGCTCCTGGACGAGGGTGCCGTACCCAGCCATGACAAGACGGCACAGGGAGTTGTCGTCGTCATGGCGTGGATCGTTCTTGTGGTCTCCGGGTTTCTTGAGGCCGTGTGGGCAACGGCGCTGGGCAGGTCGCAGGGGTTCAGCCGGCCCTGGCCGACGGCGGTCTTCGCCGTCGCGCTGGCCGCCAGCATGGCCGGGTTGGCGTTCGCGCTGCGCACCGTGCCCGTCGGCACCGGCTACGCGGTGTGGGTGGCGATCGGGGCTTCCCTGACCGCGGCCTACGCGATGGCCTCGGGGGACGAGGCCGTCTCCCCGTTGCGGGTGCTGCTGCTGCTCGGCCTCGTCGGCTGCGTCGTCGGCCTGAAGCTCACCAGCCACTGAGGCGGGCGGGGAGCGAGCGCGGAAAGAGCGGAGAAGGGGTCGGCCCCCGCCCGGTGGGACTCCGGGCGGGGGCCGACCCCTGTGCGGGGACCCGTGGGTCAGACCAGCCAGCCCACGAAGTGGACGAGGCCGGCGAGCACGTTGGTGAGGAGGTCCATGGTGGTTCCTTCTGTGTGTGGAATCTGAGGGACAGCGACGACCGGACGTGGGACCGCCGGGCCGCGCGTGCGGGGAAGGGCCGCGGTCCCCTCCCTGAGCACCCCTTCAGCATCACGGGTCACACGGGGGCGCGTTGACGTTATGCCCCGGACGCACCCCAACGAGCGACTCGTCGGCCATACGTTCGCGCGACACCGGGGCGCCCCTCGTACGGGTCAGAAGCCCCTGGTGCGCTTGACGCCACGGCGGCCGATCGGGGTGGTGAGTCCCGGCGTCTTGATGAAGAGCCTGGCCATCTCGCTGCCCAGGTTCACGCCGACCGCGATGGCCAGCGCCAGGGTGACGGCGCGCAGCAGGTTCTCCAGACCGAAGTCCACCTCGCCCTGCGCGAAGCCGAGCAACCCCAGGTAGAACGCGCTGCCCGGCAGCAGCGGGCCGATGGCCGCCGTGACGTACGGCAGCGAGGAGGTGAACTGGTACCGCGACTGGAGCTGTCCGAAGAGCCCCACCATCCCGGCGGCGACGGCGGTGGCGGCGAACGGCGACAGCCCGGCGACGTCGTGCATCGAGCCGTAGACCAGCCAGGCGATCCCGCCGTTGACGGTGGCCGGCAGCACCGTGGAACGTTCCTGCTGGAGCAGCACGCAGAAGGCCAGGGAGAGCAGCAGAGCGGCGCAGAGTTGCACCACCGGTCGGACCGCCCTCGTCATCACCTCGGGGTCGAGCCGCACACCGGAGGTCTCCCCGATGTAGAGCACCGCCAGCACGCCGCAGACGATGCCCACGCTGAGGTAGATCACCTCCAGCAGACGGGCGGAGGCCGTGAGGTAGTAGCCGGTCAGGCCGTCCTGCACGCCGGCGACCAGCGCCCGCCCCGGGATCAGGGCGAAGAGCCCGCCGGTGATCATCGCGGCGGCCTGCGCCTCACCGTGGTCCGAGGAGTGGCTGGCCGCCCAGGCCACGCCCACCAGCGCGGGCGCCATCGCGGCGGCCACGAACTGGTAGAACTCGGGCAGCCCGCGCCCCGCCGCCAGCCAGGCCAGCCGGTCGCCGACCATCGCCCCTATGACGGCCAGCAGGAACACCTGCCAGCCGCCGCCCACCAGCACGCTCGCCGCGCCCGCCAACAGCCCTGCGGCCATGGTGAGTTGCCACTTGGTGAACGGGTGCCGGTTGCGCCGCATCTGGGCCAGTCGGCGGTACGCCTCCTCCAGGCTGACCTCGCCCGAGGTGATGTCGTCCACCAGCTGGAAGACGGCGGCCAGCCGGGTGTAGTCGGTGCCCCGGCGGCGCACCGTGCGGGTCAGCGAGACGGAGGGGTCGACCAGCGAGGGCTGGTGGGTGATGGAGATCAGGGTGAAGGTGACGGTGGCGTCGCAGCGGTCGAGGCCGTAGGCGTGGGCGACGCCGAACATCGCGGCCTCGACGTCCTCGGCCCCCTCGCCGCCGGCGAGCAGCAACTCGCCGATGCGCAGCGTCAGGTCCAGCACCCTGGGCACGGCGGGCGCCGTCTCGCCCTCGTCGGCCGCGGGAACGCGCTCGGGCGCCGGGCGCTCGGCGACGGGCAGCCGCACCATACTCCGCATCCGGTCCTGCCAGGGGGTGCCGCGCCCGAAGACCGGGACGCCCTCGGCGGGCGTGAACTCGTTCTGGGTCTGCGGCCTCGGCGGCAGTTCGAGCCCCTCGGGCATCGCGAACTCGGAGCTGGGGTGGTCGCTCTCGGCCACCGGCAGTTCGAGGCCCTCGGGAACGGCGAACCCGGAGGTGGTCTCCTGCTCCGACGGCTCCTCCCCCGCCGCCCAGGTGCTCTCCCCGGCCACGTCTCGCTCCCGCTCCCTCACTCCGTCCGGACATGGACCCGCCAAACGGGGCCCTCCCGCGCAGCATAAGTGGATCTCGTGGCCGACCGCGCGCCGACGTCCGCCGGAGTGGACGCCGGCGCGCGGCTGTGACCTGCGGCGATACCCGGCGACCGCGCCCCGCCCCGGCGGCGAGCGGGGTGGATCACCCGGTGATTTCCCCCACAGCCGCCGGTCGGGGCCCTGCGGGCGCGTCAGAAACGGTCGCCAACCGCCGCGTTGGCCGCGTGCCGCGGGTGCCGCACGTGCTGTGTGAGGCGCACGAGGCGCGTGCCGCGTCGCGCGCGGCCGGGGCGCGCGACGGGTCAGCCGCCGAGGCGGCCGAAGCGGCGCACGGCGAGCGGGACGAAGACCAGCAGCATGACCAGCGGCCACAGCAGCGCGAGCGGCACGGGGTGCTGGGCGGCCCAGGAGTCGCCGACCCAGGCGGGGTTGCCGAAGAGCTCCCGCACGGCGCCGGCGGTGGCCGACATCGGGTTCCAGTCGGCGAGGACGCCGACCCAGCCCGGCATGGTCTCGGGCGAGACGAACGCGCTGGAGAGGAATCCCAGCGGCCACACCAGGATCTGCACCGTCTGCACCAGCTCGGGCTTGCCGGCGACCAGCGCGAGCCAGATGCCGGCCCAGAGCACCGCGAACCGCAGCAGGAGCAGCAGCCCCAGCGCCGCCAGCACCTCGGCGGCCGACGCGTGCCACCGCCAGCCGATCGCCCAGCCGGCGCCGACCAGCACCAGCAGCCCGACGGTCGAGTTCAGCATGTCGAGCAGGCTCCGCCCGATCAGGACCGCGCTCGGAGCGATCGGCATCGAACGGAACCGGTCGAGGATGCCCCGGTTGATGTCGGTGGTCAGCGCCACCATGGTGGTCTCCAGGCCGAACGCCATGGTCAGCGCGAGCATCCCGGGCACCAGGAAGTCGACGTACTCCCCACCGCCCTCGACGGCCATCCCGCCGCCGAGGAAGTAGGCGAACATCACCAGCATCATCACCGAGAACGCCTGGTTGGCCACGAACTGGCCCGGCTGACGCGCCCAGTGCGCCAGCCCGCGCCTGGTCATGGTGACGGAGTCACCGACGAGCCGGCGCGCCCGCCCGGGGCGGTGCGGCGCGTGCGCGCCGGGCGCGGGCGGGGCGGGCGTGGTGGTCACGGTCATGCCGACACCTCCTCGGCGGCCTGGCGGCCACCCTCGTGCTTCCCCGCCGTTTCCGCGGCCCCCTCCCCGGGGTCGCGCTCCGCCGGCCGGCCGGTGAGGGTCAGGAAGACCTCGTCCAGCGTGGGGCGGCGCAGCGCGATGTCCTCGGCCTCTATCCCGGCCTCGGCGAACCCGGCCACCACCGCGGTCAGCGCCGCCATCCGGTCCTCGACGCCGACGCTCAGCAGCCGGCGGTCCTCGTCGACGACGACGCCCTCGCCGCCCGCCCCGCGCGCGCCGGCCGGCGCCAGCCGGGCGAGCGCCGCGCGGGCGCGGGGGAGCGCGCCGGCGTCCCTGAGCACCACGTCGACGCGGTCGCCGCCGACCTGGCTCTTCAGCTGATCGGCGGTGCCCTCGGCGATCCGCCGGCCGCCGTCGACGACGGTGATCAGGTCGGCCAGCTGGTCGGCCTCCTCCAGGTACTGGGTGGTCAGCAGCACGGTCGCGCCGCCGCCCGCGAGGGAGCGGACCGCGCCCCACACCTCGGCTCGGCCGCGCGGGTCGAGACCGGTGGTCGGCTCGTCGAGGAAGAGCACCTCGGGCCGGGTGATCAGGCTCGCCGCCAGGTCGAGCCGGCGGCGCATCCCGCCGCTGTAGAGGCCGACGGGGCGCCGTCCGGTGTCGGCCAGCTCGAAGCGGGCCAGCAGCTCGCCGGCGCGCGCGGCGGCGGCCCGGCCGCCCAGGTGGTAGAGCCTGCCGAACATCTCCAGGTTCTGTCGGCCGCTCAACTCCTCGTCGACCGCCGCGTGTTGACCGAGCAGTCCGATCCGGTACCGGACCTCGTCCGGCTGCCGGGCCACGTCGAAGCCGGCGACCTCGGCCAGCCCCGAGGTCGGCTTCAGCAGGGTGGTCAGGACGCGCACCGCCGTGCTCTTGCCCGCGCCGTTGGGCCCCAGCACGGCGTGCACGCCGCCCCTGGCCACGGTCAGGTCGAGCCCGTCGAGGGCGTTCCTCGTCTCACTTCCCCGGCCGAACGTCCTGCGCAGCTCCCGCGCCCGGATCACGGCGTCTTCGTCCCGTGGGGACACCGGCACCTCGCCTCCCTGAATCGAGTAGTCAAATTTGACGACCGGCCCGAGGGTAGCGCGATTAGTCAAGTTTGACTAATCGCTCTCCGTGGCCCGCCGAGGCCCGGATGGCAGACTGAGCGCCCTGTCAAGGCTTTTCGGAAGAGGGAAGGGCACCGGGATGTCGGTGATGCGGCTGCTGGTCCTGGGCGCGGTCCGTCAACACGGGCGGGCGCACGGCTACCAGGTCCGCAACGACCTGGAGTTCTGGGGCGCCCACGAGTGGTCGACCGCCAAGCCGGGGTCGATCTACCACGCGCTGAAGCAGCTCGCCAAGGACGGTCTGCTGCTGCCGCACGAGGTGGCGCCCAGCACGGCCGGGGGGCCGCCGCGGGTCGAGTACGAGGTGACCGAGGCGGGCGAGGAGGCGTTCCTCGCGCTGCTGCGGGCCGGGCTGCGCGCCCACGACGAGCGCTTCGACGTGCTCACCAGCGCGGTCGGCTTCCTCGTCGACCTACCCAGGGCCGAGGCGATCGCGCTGCTGAGGGAGCGGGTCGCCGCCCTGGAGGCGTGGGCCGGCGAGGTGCGGACGCACTGGACCCCGGACAGCCCGCCGGCCGAGTTCGGGCACATCGGGGAGATCATGCGGCTGTGGACGCACCAGGCGGAGAGCGACGCCGGCTGGACGCGTGGGCTGATCGAGCGCCTGGAGAACGGCGCCTACGTGATGGCGGGCGAGGGCGAGCGCGAGGTCACGGTGCTGCCCGAGGGCATGGCCAACCCGTACGGCTGACCGTCCCGGCGCCCGCCCGCCGGGGCCGGCCCCCCGGGCCCGCTCAGAGCCGGCCGCGGAGCCCGGCGAGCAGGTCGCGGCTGGCCTTCTCGTCGAGCGCGGCGTCGGCGAGCCGGTCGAGGACCACCTGGTAGGCGGCGACCTCCTCCCGCTTGTCCAGATAGAGCGCGCCCGTCAACTGCTCCAGATAGATCAGGTCCGACAGCTCCTGCTCGGCGAAGCGCAAGAGCGTGAACGCGCCAGATTCGGCCACATGACCCCCGTGATCGAAGGGGACAACCTGGAGGGTGATGTTGGAATACTCACTGAACTCCAGGAGCGCGCCCAGCTGTTCGGCCATCGCCCGGCGCCCGCCGTAGGGACGGCGCAGCGCGGCCTCGTCCAGCACGCAGTGCAGGTGGGGGGCGTTCTCGGAGACCAGCAGCTTCTGCCGGCCCAGCCGCAGCGCCACCCTGCGGTCCACCTCGCCGCGCGGCAGCTCGCCCCGGTGACCGCTGACCATCACGGCGTGCGAATATGCCTCGGTCTGCAACAAACCATGCACGAACTGGAGTTCGTAGGTACCGATCCGCTCGGCCGCCGCTTCGAGGCCGACATAGGTCTGGAACCAGCTCGGCAGCACGTCGCTGTAACTGTGCCACCAGCCCGCGCGGTTGGAGGTGCGGGCCAGCGAGAGCAGGGGCTCGCGCTCCCCGTCCTCGGTGACGCCGTAGAGAGTCAGCAGGTCAGCCACGTCGCGGGGCTTGAAGCTGACCCGGCCCAACTCCATGCGACTGATCTTGGACTCGGAGGCGCGGATCGAGTATCCGGCCTGCTCCCTGGTGACCCCGCAGGACTCCCGCAGCCGCCTGAGCTGGGACCCCAGCAGGATGCGGCGCACCATCGAACCGCCAGCCTCGGGATTGCTGGGCTTACTCGTCGGCCCCGCCATCCGTTGCATACTCATGCGCTGCGCCCTCCACTTTCGCCACCGATGCAGTCTGCCATCTCCAGATGCCTTTTAGTGCCTGTCCGGTTACGGTCCATCAAAAATGTCCGTGCACGTGCATCCGCCCTTGCATTTGCCGTGAGCGTTGGGAAGCATGAGTCCTGCGAGCTGAGACACACAGCACGCGCATAACGGCCTGCCCGCCCTCCCGTGGTGCTGGTGGGACGGGGGTTGTCACGCCTGCCCTCGCCTGCCATCCCCCGGCTGAACGCAGTGCCGCCACCGCTATGCCAGGAGTGCCGACCCATGGGGACCGAGGCAACGCCCTTGCTCGACGCCTTAGGGCATCCGTTGCTGCCCGTCGACCCGCGGAGCGTGTCGGACGCGGCGGCGATCGAGCTGGCACCGCGTCCCGAATCGGTGCGGCAGGCAAGGGACTTCGCCCGGGTGACGCTGCACTCCTGGCAGCTGGACGAGCAGTTCGACTGCGTCGCCCTCGTCGTCTCCGAACTGGTCACCAACGCGCTGCGGCACGGGGTCGCCCCCCGCACGCCCGAGTGGGTCCCGGCGCAGGCGCGTCCGCGGCTGGAGTTGGAACTCGTCCGCTGCACCGCGCGGTTGGTCTGCGCGGTGCGCGACCCGAGTGAACGCGCTCCGAGGCCGGCGCACGCGGACAGCGCGGCGGAGTCGGGGCGTGGACTGCATCTGGTGGAGAGTTTCAGCGATGACTGGGGATGGCGCCCGCTGCACGGGAAGGCCCGAGGGAAGATCGTGTGGGCGATCTTCCTGACCGACAGCTAGGCCGTCTCGTTTGGATCTTCGCGGGGGCGCGACGCCAGCTACGGCACCTCGCTGCGTTACCGAATCGCGCGAATACGGCCAAGTATGAGCTGCGATCCGGCGCCTTGCGATGCACCGCATCTGACGCCGCGCCCTGATCCACGAAGATCCAAACGAGACGACCTAGACAACTCCCGCGCGTTTCCCGCCACGCGCCCCGCGTTCCGTTCGGCACCCGTCGCGGAGAGGACCCCGGCTCGGCGGTGGCTCAGCCGATCAGATGGTCGAACTCGCCGTCCTTGACGCCGCGCAGCAGCGCCTCCATCTCGGCCGGCGTGTAGACGAGCGCCGGCCCCTCGGGGAAGCGGGAGTTGCGCACCGCCACGTCCCCGCTGGGCAGCCTCGCGAACTCGGCGCAGGTTCCCTGCGAGTTGCTGTGGCTGCTCTTCATCCACTGCACCCCCCGCAACAGGCTGGCCGTCATGCCGTTGTAGGCGTTGGGCATGGTCTCTCCCCGGATCGTGCGAGTGGAACTCGGTCGCCGCCTCCCCGTCCCCCTGAGGGCCCCCCGGAGAGCCAACCACTCCGGATCATAACGCCGTTCACTTGCATATGCACGGGACAATGCACGTGCACGACCCGGGGTCGCCGGGCGGTCACGGATGGTCCGGTCGCGATCCGTGAGCACTCTTGCTCCCTCCGGTCGGTGGTTCGACGCAGCCGGAGCGAACATGGTTGCCACGGGTTCCGCTTTTCCCTCGTCCGCCGTTCCCGGCCGACCCGTCGGTCGGCCCCGAACGGGGCCCGGTCCCCCCGAGGGGGCCGGGTCAGAAGACCGGATCGAGCAGTTCGTCGAAGGCCGAGCCCAGCCGGAGCCACGCGGACCTGCCGGCCGCGTACTCCGCGTCGTTGAGGAGACAGGAGCCCAACAGCCAGCGGACGCGGTCCGCCCGCAGCCCGGGCCCGGTGAAGACCAGGTGCTGTCCACGGTCCCCCACCTCGGGGTCCCAGTCCAGGGTCGCGGCGATCCGCCATTCCAGGGGGAGTTCGTCCCAGTCCGGCCAGGGGAGCGCCGCCAGCCAGGGACCAACGTTGTCCACCACCAGGGAGCCGCCGGCGGCGTCCCAGCCCAGCAGCGAGTCCGGCCGGTCCGCGAGCCAGAAGCGACCGCGGCTGCGCGGCGCGAGCGACGTCAGCCGGGGCAGCGCCGCGTACAGCCGCTCCGGGTGGAACGGCCGGCGCTGGCGCCAGACCATGGTGCGCACGCCGTGTTCCTCGGCGAGTTGGGGCAGTTGCGCGCTGCCCGGGTGCTGCCGCGCGGCCAGCGCCACCACGTCGACGCTCGACCGCCCGTCCGCCGGCACCTGGTCGCGGATGGCCGCGGCCGGGAAGGCCGGGTCGCGTACGTCGACCCGACGGGCGGTCGGGTGCAACTGCCGCAGCAGCGCGAGGTCGGCCTCGGTGACCCGACGCGAGGGCGCGCCCAGCGCGAGCAGGGGCGCGTACTCGACCTGGCGCGCCCAGGTCTCGGCGACCGTGCGGGTGTCGTCCTCGCCGGTGGCCAGGTGCGCGGCGGCCAGATCGTCCGGCGAGGTCAGGCTGGAACGCACCCGCGCCGGGTCGACGGCGGTGACCACCCCGGTCAGCCGCAGCCGTTCACCGCCGTGGGTGACCAGCGCCTCGGCCATGGCCTGCGGCTCGACCGAGTCCCACAGCTCCACCACGGCCAGCTGGCAGGTGCCGGCCTCGGAGAGCCGGCGCAGCGCGGGGACGAGGTCGTCGGCGAGCGCGCAGCAGGCGCAGTCGTTGGGCAGCGACACCTCGCCGCTGCCCAACGGGCCCTCCGCGTCCGAGATCACCCGGGTGACCAGGGAACGGCGGGCCCGCGTCAGATCGTGGTGCAGGGCCAGGGCACCGGGCGTCGCGCCCAGCAGGGCGCGAACCGCCGCGCCGCGCGCCTCAGCGTGCAAGCCGGCGACCAGTACGACGGGAAGGGCGGGAAGGGGCATCAACGCTCCCCATGCCGGCCGTAACGCCGCTCGAAGCGCTGCACGCGTCCGGCGGTGTCCAGCACCCTGGCGGTGCCGGTGTAGAAGGGGTGGCTGGCGGACGAGGTCTCCACGTCGACCACCGGGTAGGTGTTCCCGTCCTCCCACTCGATGGTCTGGTCACTGGTCGCCGTGGACCGGGTGAGGAAGGCGTAGCCGGCCGCGCGGTCCCGGAAGACGACCGGCCGGTAGGTGGGGTGGGTGTCGGCTCTCATCACGGCTCTCCTTCGCGTCGCTCGGGTGCCCACGCGGGTCCGCCCACGCGGACCGCCGTCCGAGTACCCAGGCCGGGCCGAGGGTCCCCTCGACCAGGACACGGATCGGGGAAAGGACCGGGCAACCGGCGAGAGGACCGGGCAACCATGCCACTGGTCACACTCTCACGGAACGGGAACCGTTTTCACCGGCGCGCTCCCCCGTGAGAGGGGCACTGGACTCCCGTGCGAATTTCCCGTGCGCCCGGGAGCCGCTCGGGTGCGCCCCCCGGACGAAGGCCGTTCCGCCACCCCCGCGTTCCCCCGCCGCGCCGCTATCGTGGTCGGGTGACGACGAAGCGGGTCCGGCGGGCGGCCGTCGCCGCCCTGGCCGCAGGGGTGTTGCCACTCGTCGGCTGCCAGGTGGAGCACCGCGAGGACCGCGACGCCGACGGCGCCCGGGTCTCGCCGCTCGACGGCCTGCCGGGCGAGCCGGGCCAGTTGCTCGCCGTGAAGATCGACAACGCGGCACCCGCCCGCCCCCACACCGGAGTCGACGCCGCCCGGATCGTCTATGTCGAGGAGGTCGAGGCCGGCCTGAGCCGGCTCGTCGCCCTCTACGCCGGCCAACTCCCCGACCGCGTCGGGCCGGTACGCAGCGCGCGGGAGTCGGACCTGGAGCTGCTGCGGCAGTTCGACGAGCCGGCGCTGGCGTTCTCCGGCGCCCAGGGCGCCCTGCTGCCGCTGATCGACGAGGCGCCGGTGCACGCCCGCCCGCCGGAGGCGGCGCCCGACGCCTACAGCCGCGACCCCGACCGCGCCGCCCCGCACAACCTCTATCTCGACCCGGCCGCGCTGCTGGCCACCGCGCCCGAGGCGACCGAGGTCGACGAGGTCCCCGACATCGGCCACACCTTCGGCGAGGCGCCGGAGGGCGGCACCCCGGTCGAGGAGCGGGAGGCCGGCTACGGCAGCGCGTCGTTCACGTTCCGCTGGGACGGGGAAGCGGACGAGTGGGCGGTGGCCATGGACGGCCAGGAGACCGAACTCGCCGCCGCCACCGTGGTGTTGCAGCGGGTGACGGTGCGCCCCTCCGAGTTCGGCGACGGCGGCGGCGCGGTCACCCCCTACACGGAGACCGTGGGCTCCGGCACCGCGACGGTGCTCCGCGACGGCCGGGAGTGGCCGGCCGAGTGGCGGCGGCCGAGCGCACGGCGCGGCACCGAGTTCGAGACGACCGACGGCGAGCCGTTCCCCCTCGCGCCCGGCCAGCTCTGGATCGTGCTCCTCCCCGAGCAGCCGGGGACCGAACGGGAGAACGAGGGATAACGGCTTGACTTCAACTTAACTTGAAGAACTACCTTCGTCCTCATGAGCATGGAGATGACCGCCTGGAACGCGCTCTACAACGCGCGTTACGCCAAGGACGACGAGCGCCCCTTCTCCCGCGCGACGCTGCGCCGCATCGGCCGTTTCGCTCGTCCCCACCGCACGCCGCTGATCTGGTTCCTGCTGCTCAGCGTGGTGACCGCGCTGCTGGCCGTGGCGACGCCCGTGCTCGCCGGCCGGGTGGTGAACGCGATCACCGACGGCGAGGCGGAGCGCGTGGTGATCACCCTCGCCCTGCTGATCGCCGGCATCGCCGTCGCCGAGGCGGCGATCGGGCTGGTGGCGCGCTGGCTCTCCGCGCGGATAGGCGAGGGACTGATCCTCGACCTGCGCACCGCGGTCTTCGACCACGTGCAGCGGATGCCGATCGCGTTCTTCACCAGGACCCGCACCGGCGCCCTGGTCAGCCGCCTCAACTCGGACGTCATCGGCGCCCAGCGCGCGTTCAGCAACACGCTCTCCGGGGTGCTCAGCAACCTGGTCATGCTGCTGCTCGCCCTCGGCGTGATGGTCACCATCTCCTGGCGGATCACCGCGCTCGCCCTGCTGCTGCTCCCCGTCTTCGTGCTGCCGGCGCGGCGCATGGGCGGCCGGCTGGCGCGGCTCTCCCGGGAGGCGGCCAACCACAACGCGGTGATGTCCACGCAGATGACCGAGCGCTTCTCCGCGCCCGGCGCCACCCTGGTCAAGCTGTACGGGCGGCCGAACGAGGAGTCCGAGGAGTTCGCGACGCGCGCCCGGCGGGTGCGGGACATCGGGGTCAGGTCGGCGATGGTCCAGATGGTCTTCATCACCGCGCTGACCCTGGTCTCCGCGCTGGCGTTGGCGCTGGTGTACGGCGTGGGCGGCTTCCACGCGCTGCGCGGCGAGCTGGAGGCGGGCGCCGTGGTGTCGTTGGCGATGCTGCTGACCCGGCTCTACGCGCCGCTGACCTCGCTGGCGAGCGCGCGGGTCGAGGTGATGAGCGCGCTGGTCAGCTTCCAGCGGGTCTTCGAGGTGCTGGACCTGAAGCCGCTGATCGAGGAGCGCGCCGACGCACGCCCGGTGCCCGAGGGGCCGGCCTCCGTCCGCTTCGACGGGGTCGACTTCGGCTACCCGTCGGCCGAGAAGGTCTCGCTCGCCTCGCTGGAGGAGGTCGCCACGCTCGACACCAGGGGCGGCGAACAGGTGCTGCACGGGGTCTCGTTCACCGCCGGCGCCGGTCAACTCGTCGCGCTCGTCGGCTCCTCGGGCGCCGGCAAGTCCACCATCGCGCAGCTCGCCACCCGGCTCTACGACGTCGACGCGGGCAGCGTCAGCGTCGGCGGCGTCGACGTCCGCGACCTGACGGCGGCCTCGCTGCGGCGGACCGTGGGGATGGTCACCCAGGACGGGCACCTCTTCCACGACACGATCCGTGCCAACCTGCTGCTGGCCGCGCCCGAGGCCGACGAGTCGGCGCTCTGGGACGCGCTGCGCAGGGCCAGGCTCGACGACCTGGTCGCCGCGCTCCCCGACGGCCTCGACACGGTGGTGGGCGAACGCGGCTACCGGCTCTCCGGCGGGGAACGCCAGCGGCTGACCATCGCCAGGCTGCTGCTCGCCCAGCCCCGGGTGGTGATCCTCGACGAGGCGACCGCCCATCTGGACGCCACCTCGGAGGCCGCCGTCCAGGAGGCGCTGGCCGAAGCGCTGGCGGGGCGCACCTCGGTGGTCATCGCGCACCGGCTCTCCACGGTCAGGGCGGCCGACCAGATCCTGGTCGTCGAGGCCGGCCGCATCGTCGAACGCGGCACGCACGACGAGCTGTTGGCGGCGGGCGGGCGCTACCTGGAGCTGCACCGCACCCAGTTCGGCGGGGACGGTGAGGGTGACACCGCCACGGAGGGGGCGGCGGCGCCGGCCGAGGCCGAGCCGGTGAGCTGACGCACCGTTCGCCTGACGCGCCGTCCGGCTGACGGCGCGTCGGGCGCCCGCCCGGGAGCGTCGCCCGGTCGGCGGCGCTCAACGCGCGGCGCGCGACCCGCCGCCCGAGCCTGGAACCATGACCCTCACGCTTGAACACCTGCGCCGCTGCACGGTGGCCGCCGACCTCGGGGCGGCCCGCACCCGCGTCTACCTCAGACAGACAGGACTGATCGTCGACGAACCGTCCGTCGTCGCCGTCAACACCAGAACGGGCTCGCTGATCGCCGTCGGCACCCCCGCCGAACGGATGGCCGGGCGCACCCCCGCCAACATCCGGGTGGTACGCCCCATCTCCGGCGGCACCGTCGTCGACATCCAGATGGCCCAGCGCATGTTGCGCGCCATGGTCGGCGCCAAGCACCGGCGCGCGTGGCGGCGCAAGCCGATGCTGCGCGCCGCCGTCTGCATCCCGCACGACGCCGACCCGCTGACCCGGCGTGCCATGCACGAGACGCTGGTGGGGCTCGGCGCCCGGCGGGTGGAGCTGGTCGACGGGCTGGTCACCGCCGGCGTCGGCGCCGGGCTGCCGGTGGAGGAGCCGGAGGCGACCATGATCGTGCAGTGCGGCGCCTCCACCACCCAGATCGCGGTGCTGGCGCTGGGCTCCATCGTGGCGGCCGAGAAGGTGCCGATGGGCGGCGAGACCATCGACCGCGCGCTGCTGCAACACCTGCGCAACCAGCACGAGGTGATGCTCCCCAGCCAGGCGGTGCGCCCCCTGCACACCGCGCTGGCCAGCGCGGCCGACGCCGTCACCGAGGTGCACGGCAGGGACGTGGCCACCGGCCTCGGGCGCACCGTCATGGTGGACCCGGAGTCGCTGCGGGCCGCGCTGCGCGCCCCGTTGACCGGACTGCTCGACGCGCTCCGTTCGGTGCTCCACCGCTGCCCGCCCGACCTGGTCGCCGACCTCGCCGAGCGCGGCATCGTGCTCACCGGCGGCGCGGCCCGGCTCCCCGGCCTGGACGAGGCGATCCGGCAGCACACGGGCGTCTCGGTGACGGTCGCCGACGAGCCGGGGCTGTGCACGGTGCTCGGGCTCGGCGCGCTGCTGGAGGGCCGGATCACCTCCCAGGTCCCGGCGCCCGAGGCCATCCCTGCCTGACCGCGCCCCCGCCCACCGCCCGCGCCGTCGGCCCCCGGCCGGCCCCGTCCCGTGGCCACCCGCGCCCCGCCGTCGAGCGCCCCTCGACGGCGCCGGGTGGCCGCCGGGGGACGATCCGCGTCGTGGTGTGATGGAGGTGGGCAGGAGCCAGACCACCATCCCGAGAGCGTGAGAGAAGGCGTGAGGGTCACATGAGCACGCAGCACTACGACGTCGTCGTCCTGGGCGCGGGGCCCGGGGGTTACACGACGGCCGTCCGGGCCACCCAGCTGGGGTTGCGGACCGCGATCGTCGAGGAGAAGTACTGGGGCGGGGTGTGCCTGAACGTCGGCTGCATCCCCTCCAAGGCGCTGCTGCGCAACGCGGAGTTGGCCCACGTCTTCCAGCACGAGGCGGAGACCTTCGGCATCCGCGTCGAGGGCAAGGTCAGCTTCGACTACGGGGAGGCGTTCCGCCGCAGCCGCAAGGTCGCCGAGGGCCGGGTCAACGGCGTGCACTACCTGACCAAGAAGAACGGCATCACCGAGTACGAGGGCCGCGGCACCTTCACCGACCCGAACACCCTCCAGGTCGCGCTCAGCGAGGGCGGCTCGGAGACCGTCACGTTCGACCACTGCGTCATCGCCACGGGGGCGACCACCAAGCTGCTGCCGGGCACCAGCCTCAGCGACCGCGTGGTCACCTACGAGGAGCAGATTCTCAGCGAGACCCTGCCCGGAAGCATCGTGATCGCGGGCGCGGGCGCCATCGGCGTCGAGTTCGCCTATGTGCTGAGCAACTACGGCGTGGACGTCACCATCGTCGAGTTCCTCGACCGGCTGGTGCCGCTGGAGGACGCCGACGTCTCCAAGGAACTGGCCCGGCACTACCGCAAGCTGGGCATCAAGGTCATGACCTCCACACGGGTCGACGCCATCGACGACTCCGACCCGGCCTCCCCGGTGCGGGTCACCGTCACCGACGCCAAGGGGCAGCAGCAGGTGCTGGAGACCGACAAGGTCCTCCAGGCCATCGGCTTCGCGCCCCGCGTCGAGGGCTACGGCCTGGAGGCGACCGGCGTGCGCCTCACGGAGCGCGGCGCGATCGAGGTGGACGGCGTCAGCCGCACCAACGTGCCGCACATCTACGCGATCGGCGACGTCACCGCCAAGCTGATGCTGGCGCACGCCGCCGAGGCGATGGGCGTGATCGCCGCCGAGACCATCGGCGGGGCGGAGACCATGGAGCTGAACTTCGCCATGATCCCGCGCGCCACCTACTGCCAGCCGCAGATCGCCAGCTTCGGGCTGACCGAGGCGCAGGCGAAGGAGCAGGGCTTCGCGGTCAAGACCGTCAAGTTCCCCTTCACTGCCAACGGCAAGGCCCACGGCCTCGGCCAGCCCGCCGGCTTCGTCAAGCTGATCAGCGACGAGACCCACGGCGAGCTCCTCGGCGGCCACCTCATCGGCCCCGAGGTCACCGAGCTGCTGCCCGAGCTGACGCTGGCCCAGCAGTGGGACCTCACCGTCCACGAGGTGGCCCGCAACATCCACGCCCACCCGACCCTGGGCGAGGCCGTCAAGGAGGCCGTCCACGGCCTGGCCGGCCATATGATCAACATGTGAGTCCGCGCCGACGGGCGTCCGGCGACGGCGCCCGGCGACGGCGCCCGGTGACGGCGCCTGGTGACGGCCCGCTCCCCGCCCTGGTGGGGGGCGGGCCGCCCGTCTCTACGATGGGTGGTGAACGGCGGTGCGGCCGGGGGGAGTTGCTCGGTGAGTCTGGTGACATGGGTGTCGGCGGGCGTGGCGTTGGGGAGCGCGGCGCTGACGGGGGTGCTCGGTTACTGGGCCCAACGGCGGCTGCGCGGCGCGGAGGAACGGTCGCTGATGGCCACCTACGGCATGTCCCTGGCCTGGGCGGCGTACGACCTGCAGAGCAGGTTCTTCAACATCCTGCGAGGCCACCAGATCGATCAGGAGCCGGGCACCAGCAACGGGTTCGTGGAGGCGTTCCTGCGGCGGGGCAGCGAGCGGGAACGCGCCTATGTGCGGCGGAGCACGGTGTTCGTGATCGCCGAGTATCTGGGGTGGGTCGAGATCCTGCGCCGGGACGTGCGGTTTCTCGACCTCGGCCCTTCGCGCACCAACCGGGAGGTGATGACCCGGATCTTCGCCGTCGACAAGGCGTTCAACCGCACGAAGGACAGTGACGCGTTCCGGCTCTTCCGCGGCCACCAGCGGGCGATCGGCGAGCTGATGATCCATCCGGAGGGCGGTCCGGGGGAGCGCAGATGCCTCGGCTACGCCGAGTTCAGCGCACGGCTGGACGACGATGCGGAGTTCCGGCGCTGGTTCGACGGGCTGCTGGCCGACGTGGACGGGCTCGTCGGGGGAACGGGGCCCGCCGTGGAACGGCTGACGGCGATCCAGCACGCCCTGGTCGAGTTGATCGAGCTGCTCGACCCGAAGGCGCAGCGGCTTCCGCGGTTCCGCGACCGGTTCAGGACCGGGCCGAACGCCGGGGGGTGACGGCCGGGGGGTGACGTCGGCGCCGCGCCCCGGGGCGGGGTGCCGCTTCCCTCCCCTCACCCCTCCCCCCTACTCCCTCTCTACTCCCGTCGTCGTACGCGCGGCGGCGGGGCGCGGCCTACCGTGGTCGGGTGATGGCCAAGGTGGTGCGCGGGGCGGCTTCCGGAGGGCTGGCCAGGGACCTGGCGTTGAGCGCGGCGATCGGCTGCCTGACCGCCGCCGACCTGGCCTCCAATGTGCCGGGCTCCCGCGAGGACGACGCGCTGAGCTGGCTGCTGCTCGGCGTGGCGGTGCTCGGCCTCTGCTGGCAGCGGCGACGCCCGCTGCTCGCCGTGGTGGTGACGGGCGTCGGCTCGTTGGGCTGGACACTGCTCGGCCATCTGGGCGAGTTGCTGAACCTTCCCTGGATGGTGGCGCTGTACTTCCTGGCCTGCTCCAGCGACCGACGGCGCACCGTGGCGATCGGCCTGCTGGCCGCCGCGGCCTCCGGGATCGTCTCCGTGCTGGCCGGCCAGGAGGAGGGGCGGCCCATGCCGTCGCCTGTGCTGGAGATGGCGATCCCGCTGGTGCCGCTGCTGCTGGGCGAGGTGGTGCGCGGGCGGCGCGAGTTGACCGCCTCCTACGCGGAACGGGCGCGCCGCGCGGAACAGGAGCGCGAGCGGGAGGCCGAGCGCCGGGTGCACGAGGAACGGATGCGGATCGCGCGGGAGTTGCACGACATCGTCGCGCACACCGTCTCGGCGATGACCGTGCAGGCCGGCGTGGCGCTGGACGCGCTGGACCGCCGCCCCGAGCTGAGCCGATCGGCGCTGCGGCAGGTGCGGGACTCGGGCCGGGAGGCGATCCGGGAGCTGCGCACCACGCTCAGCGTGCTGCGCGACGACGAGTCGACGCCGGTGGCACCCGCGCCCCGGTTGACACAACTGCCGGAACTGATCGCCCGGTTCCCCGGCGATCGCCCCCGGATCACGCTGCGCGGCGCCGCACTCCTCACGGGCGGACGCGCGTTGCCGCCCGTCGTCGAACTGACGGCGTACCGGATCGTTCAGGAGGCGCTCACCAACGTCGTCCGCCACTCCCGCGCCGACCACGCGACGGTCGCGCTCTCGCTGGACGCGGACGACCAGTCACTGGTCGTGGAGGTGGTCGACGACGGCCCGGCCGCCGCCGAGCACACCGGCGCCGACACCGGCCTCGGCCTGGTCGGAATGCGCGAACGCGCCAACGCCATCACCGGCACCCTGACCTCGGGCCCCCTCCCCGACGGCGGCTTCCGCGTCCACGCCCGCCTCCCCCTGACCGGGGGCGGGGGAACGGGCGGGGACGGGGCCGTTGCGGGGGCTTAGGCCGTGCGCCCCTCAGCGCGTCGGGCCCCGTTCGTCCACCGTGAAGGTCGGCGGGTGGGCGACGAAGAGGTCGCGGGCGACGGGGCCGTGGGCGATGTTGAAGGTGTCGAGCCAGTAGGACCAGTCGCGGATGCCGAGGGCGCTGGAGTAGCGGTAGTTGAGGTGCCAGCGGACCCACTGGCCGGGCGCGAGACGGACGGCCGGGGGGCGGCGGGAGCGGGGCGGCAGGGAGGCGCGGGGAACGACATGGGCGTGGACGCGCAGCCGGGAGCCGTCGGCGCGAAGGTCCAGGGGCAGCGCGTGGGGTGGTTGGTGGCCCGGGCGCGGGGCGAAGTCGGTGTCCTCGGACATGCGCACGACGTGCGCGAAGCCGTCGGGCAGGTCGGACGGCTCCGGCAGCGGGAAGCCGAGGGGCGCGGCGTTTCTGCGGGTGGCGGCCGGGCCGCCGCGGGAGCGTTTGGTCCAGGACGTCCTGACCCACTGCACCGTGATCTCCATCGCGCCTCCCCGTGCCCCGACCGTACCGCGCGGCGGCATCATGGGCGGGTGACGGTGTGGAGGGTGGCGCGGGTGGCGCTGCTGGTCGTGCTGCTCGGCGGGGTCGGGGCGGCGGGGGTGGCGGTCGGGCCCGAGGGGTTGGCGGCGCGGGCGTCGGGGCCGGCGGCGGGGCCGGTGTTTCTGGTGCTGTACGCGTGGGGGACGTTGGCGTTCGTGCCCAAACCGGCGCTCAGCGCGGCGGCCGGCGCGCTCTTCGGTGTCGGGTACGGGCTGCCGTTGACGGTGCTGGGGACGGTGGCCGGCGCGTTGCTCGGGTTCTGGGCGGGGCGCCTGCTGGGGCGGGACGCGTTGGGTCCGCTGCTGCGTGGCCGCCGGGTGGCGGAGTGGGAACGGCGGCTGACGGAGCGGGCGTTCGTGAGCGTGCTGGCGGCGCGGCTGATTCCGGTACTGCCGTTCGCCGTGGTGAATTTCGGGGCGGCGTTCTCCCGGATGGGGTGGGGGCCGTTCGCCGGCGCCACCGCATTGGGTACCGGCCCGGGGAACGCGGTGTGGGTGCTGGCCGGCGCGTGGGCGGCGACGCCCTCGACGGGGTGGCTCTGGCTGCCGGCCGGGGGCGTCGCGCTGCTGCTTGCGGGGGGCGCGCTGGCACGGCGGAGGCGTGCGCTCGCGCGAAGGGAAGCGTCAGGGGAAATGCTCCGACCGGCTCTCCAGGGAGCCTCGGAAACGGCCGATGGCCCGGGAGCGGGGCTGAGCACGGCCCGCGGCTGAGACCGAGTTGAGACCGAGGGAGAGGCCACCATGGCGCACTGGACCAGCGACGAACTCGACACCATCGGCGGCGCCGAGGAGCTGGAGATCGCGCCGTTGCACGACGACGGCACCGAGCACGGGCCGGTGACCATCTGGGTGGTGCGCCACGGCGACGGGCTGTACGTGCGTTCCGCGGGCGGGCGCCGGGGCCACTGGTTCAACGCCGCGAGGGAGCGGCACGAGGGGCGGGTGCTCGCCGGCGGGCTGGAGCGGAGGGTCGACTTCGTCGAGCAGGAGGACGCCCCGACGAACGAGGCGATCGACGCGGCGTACCGCGACAAGTACCGAGGCTACGGCGCGCGGTATGTCGATCCGATCGTCGGCGCGGACGCGCGGGCGGCGACCCTGAGCCTGGTGCCGCGCTCAGCGTAGGGCCGCCTCGAACGCGGCACGGTGCGCGGTCACATGGGCGTGCTCGCGAAGCGACCAGTCGACGCGCTCGGCGCACCGTTCCGCCTGGGCGCACCGTTCCGCCTCGGCGCACCGTTCCGCCTCAGCGTGCGGATCAACATCCCGGGCGCGGACGCGGGCGCGGACGCGGGCACGGGCGCGGGCGCGCCAGAAGGCCGCGTTGGCCAGTTGGCGGGCGAGGACGGCGTCGACGAGCGCGCCGCGTTCCGCGGGGGCGAGGCCGTAGGCGTCGGCGGCGAGCCGGAGTTGGGCCGCCTGGGCGGGCGGCGGCGCGGCGCCGGGCTTGCCGCTAAGGCACCAGGTCCACCCCAGATAGCCCAGGTCGGAGAGGGGTTCGCCGGGCGCGGCCAGGTCGAAGTCGAGGAAGGCGACGGGCCGGCCGTCGCGGAAGACGGTGTTGTTCGGCCCGGGGTCGTGGTGGCAGACGACCGGATGACCGCCGGCGAGGCGTCCGCCGCGAGTGGCTTCGTGGAGCGCGCGGAGCAGGGCGGCGGCGGTCGCGACCTGGTCGTCCGCCCAGCGCCGGAACCGGGCCGGTAGCCGCCCCGGCAGATACTCCAGCACGTCCCTGCCTCGGTCGTCCCGGCCGAGGTGGCGGGGCGCGCCGGTGAAGCCGCGTCGGCGCAGCTCGGTCAGCAGCGCGGCGACGAACGGCGCCGCCTCGCTCGCCGGTCGGCGCACGGTGTCGCCGACGCGCACGACGCCCGGGGTCAGCCGCCCGCCGGTCAGCGGGATCTCGGGGAGCGCGGTGGGCTCGGGAGGAGGCGGCGGCGTCGAGTGGGGTGCCATCGGGTGGGAGCCTCTCACGACGCGCCGGGCGCCGCTGCCCCGTTCGGGTGAACGCCGGTGGGCGGGGTGTGGCGCCGGGGGCCCCGGGTACTCGGCCGCGCGGTCTCGGGGCCTGTGCGGTGGGGGGTGTGGAGGTGTGGTCGGTTGACTGCTTCGTTGACGTCGCCCGGGGCGGCCTCGCTGGGACGGGTGGTGGTGATGCCCGGCGTGTACGCGCCCCAGTCCGACACCCTGATGCTGGCGGCAGCGCTGCGGCGCGAGGGACTGGTGCCGGGCATGGACGTACTGGAGGTGTGCTCGGGCAGCGGGGCGCTCGCGGTGCTCGCGGCGCGCACCGGGGCCGGGGTGACCGCCGTCGATGTCGGGCGGCGCGCCGTGCTGAGCGCCCGGATCAACGCGTTGCTGGCGCGGCGGCGGGTCACCGTGCGGCGCGGGGACCTGTTCGCCGCGGTGCCGGACCGCTCGTTCGACCTGGTGTTCTGCAACCCGCCCTATGTGCCGGCGCCCGGCGAGTCCCCGCCGGACCGGGGCGTGGCGCGCGCCTGGGACGCGGGGCGGGACGGGCGGGCGCTGGTGGACCGCGTGTGCGCCGGGGTCGCGCCCCGGTTGCGTCCGCACGGCGTGCTGCTGATGGTGCACTCCGGCTTGTGCGCCGCCGAGGAGACGCTGCTGCGGCTGGAGGAGGCGGGGCTGCGCGCGGAGGTGACGGATCGGGCGCGGGTCCCGTTCGGTCCCGTGCTGCGTTCCCGGCTGCCCTGGCTGCGGCGGCGCGGGTTGGTGCGGCCCGACGAGGAGACCGAGGAGTTGGTGGTGATCCGGGGGGAGAAGCGGTGACCGGCGGGGAGCGACCGCGCCGGGTGGTCGCGGAACGGGAGGGGCCGCTGCTGGTGGAGGGGCCGGTCGAGGTGGTGCTCGACGACGGGCGCGTGGTGCGGGGCGACCGGTTCCTGGTGGCGCTGTGCACCTGCCGCCGCAGTCGGCGTTACCCGTGGTGCGACACCAGCCACCGCCGCCGTGCGCGCGGCGAGAGGCGCGACGGCTCGGGCGATGTGGCGCCCGGCGACGCGGCCGGCGGCGCCACGAGCGACAACGCGGCGAGCAGCGCGGCGAGCAGCGCGGCGAACGACGCGGCAGACAGCGCCGCACGCGACGACGCGGAGGGCGACCGGTGAGCCGGGGACCTCGGCTGCCGGAGGCGCGCGGCGAGGTGTCGGCCGGCGTGCTCGACGCGCTGCGCGCCGGCGCGCACGCGGGGACGTGGCCGGACGCGGCGGCGGTGGACGGCGCGGAGCCGTTCGGCGACGACCTCCAGTTGGCGCTGTACACGCTGTACGAGCTGCACTACCGGGGCTTCGACGGCGTGGACGACGAGCGGGAGTGGGACCCGGCCGCGCTGCGGGCGCGGGTCGCCATGGAGGAACGGTTCCTCGCGGCGCTCAGGGCGGGGACGCGCGAACGGGGCGCCACCACCGTCGGACTGGCCGCCGCGCTCGACGCCCTGCTCGTCGAGCCGGTGGGCGACGCCCCCGGGAGCGTCAGCCACTTCCTGCAACGCGAGGGGCGGTGGTGGCAGCTGCGCGAGTACGCCGCGGTGCGTTCGGTGTACCACCTGAAGGAGGCGGACCCGCACGCCTGGGTGCTGCCGAGGCTGACCGGGCGGGCCAAGGCGGCGATGGTGGCGATCGAGTTCGACGAGTTCGGCGGGGGTCACGCCGAGCGGGCGCACGCGCGGCTCTTCGCCGAGCTGATGGAGGACCTCGGGCTGGACGCCGGGTACGGCCGCCAGCTGGACGCCGCCCCGGCGCCGGCGCTGGCCGTGGTCAACCTGATGTCGCTGTTCGGGCTGCGCCGGGCGCTGCGCGGCGCGCTGGTGGGGCACTTCGCGGCGGTGGAGATCACCTCGTCGCCCGGTTCGCGGCGGTTGGCCGAGGCGTTGCGGCGCGCGGGCGCCGGACCGGCGGGGATACGTTTCTATGAGGAGCACGTGGAGGCCGACGCCGTCCACGAGCAGCTGGTCCGCCGCGAGGTGGTGGCCGGACTGGTCGCTGACGAACCGGAGTTGGCCGCCGACGTGGTCTTCGGGATCGAGGCGACGGGGCTGGTCGAGGACGCCCTCGCCGAGCACCTGCTGGGTGCGTGGCGGGGCGGGCGGTCCGCGCTCCGCCGCCCGGCACCCGGCGCGGACCGCCCTGGGCTGACGGCCCGGGCCGTGGTGGCCTGACCCGGGCCGTCAGGTCGGTGGGCGGGTCGGTGGGCGTGCGCCGGCGCGTCCGATGAACCCGTGTGCGCCGGCGTGCGCGCCCGACCCTGGGACTGCTCAGTGGAACTGCTCGGCCTCCGTCGAACCGGCCAGCGCCGTCGTGGAGGAGGTCGGGTTGACGGCCGTGGAAACCAGGTCGAAGTAGCCGGTGCCGACCTCCCGCTGGTGGCGCACGGCGGTGAACCCGTGCCGCTGGGCGTCGAACTCCCGCTGCTGCAGGTCGACATAGGCCGTCATGCCCTGCTCGGCGTAGCCGTGGGCCAGGTCGAACATGCCGTGGTTGAGCGAGTGGAAGCCGGCCAGCGTGATGAACTGGAACCGGTACCCCATGGCGCCCAACTCCCGCTGGAACTTGGCGATCTGGTCGTCGTCCAGCGCCGCCCGCCAGTTGAACGAGGGCGAGCAGTTGTAGGCCAGCAGCTGGTCCGGGTAGCGGGCGTGGATCGCCTCGGCGAACTCCCTGGCCTGGTCGAGGTCCGGGGTGCCGGTCTCCATCCACAGCAGGTCGGAGTAGGGGGCGTAGGCCAGTCCGCGGGCGATCGCCGAGGCCATCCCGTTGCGCACCAGGTAGAAGCCCTCGGAGGTGCGTTCGCCGGTGACGAAGGGGGCGTCGAGCTCGTCGACGTCGCTGGTCAGCAGCGTGGCGGCGAGGGCGTCGGTGCGGGCGACGATCACCGTCGGCACGTCGGAGATGTCGGCGGCCAGCCGGGCCGCGTTGAGGGTGCGGACGTGCTGGGCGGTCGGCACCAGCACCTTGCCGCCCAGGTGGCCGCACTTCTTCTCGGAGGCCAGCTGGTCCTCGTAGTGGATGCCGGCGGCACCGGCCGCGATCATGGCCTTGGTCAGCTCGAACGCGTTCAACGGCCCGCCGAAGCCCGCCTCGGCGTCGGCGACGATCGGCGCCAGCCAGTCCACCGGGTCGCTCTCGCCCTCGGCGGTGGAGATCTGGTCGGCGCGCAGCAGCGCGTTGTTGATCCGACGGACCACCTGGGGAACGGAGTTGGCCGGGTACAGGCTCTGGTCGGGGTAGGTCTGACCGGCCTGGTTGGCGTCGGCGGCGACCTGCCAGCCGGACAGGTAGATCGCCTGGAGACCGGCCTTGACCTGCTGCACGGCCTGCCCGCCGGTGAGCGCGCCCAGCGCGTGGATGTAGTCGCGCTCGTGCAGCTGCCGCCACAGCCGCTCGGCTCCGCGCCGGGCCAGGGTGTGCTCCTCACGGACGCTGCCGGCGAGCTGCACCACGTCCTGGGGGCCGTAGGTGCGCTGGATGCCCCGCCACCTGGGGTCGTTCGCCCACGCGTGGGCCAACTCCTCGGCGGTCCTCGGGGTGTGGGTGGATGTGGTCGGCTGAACGCTGAGAGTCATGATCGCCTCCGCGGTGGAACTGCCCTGATGTGATCGGAGTGACCTCTGAGAGAGGCACGGCACTGAGTGCCGTGGAGGGTGGGGGCCCGCCGTTCCCCTCCGCTGGGTGGAAAGGTGAGCAATGCTGCCGGCGGGCTCGCCGGCCGACGGCGGGGGACCGTGGCGTGGGTGGGCACGGTTCCCGGGTCCGCCGGGGCCGGTTCGCCGGGGTCCGGCGGGCCGTGCTCACACTGTGACGCTGGCACTGGGTGCCATCAACCGTGGATCGGTGCTAACTTCGAGAAGACTTCCGACGGCTTTTTGCTGAACGTGCCAATCACGGATGGTTTCGGATGGTTCCCGGGGCGCCTCGCCCGCCGGGCCGCCCGGGCCGCGTGGCTCCTGGCACGTCCCGGCAACGGAGCCGACGGGACGTTGACAAAGCTGACGGTCGAAGGAGACTGCGGTGGCCAAGGTCTACGCGGGACCACGGTTGCGGCGACTGCGCGCGGAACGGGGGCTGCGCCAGGCCGAACTCGCCAGGATGCTGGGCATCTCGCCCGGCTATCTCAACCAGATGGAACACGACACCCGACCGCTGACGGTGCCGGTGCTGCTGCGGCTGACCGAGACCTTCGGCGTGGACCCGGAGTTCTTCTCGGGGCGGGACACCAGCCGGCTCCTCGCCGACCTGCGCGAGGCGCTCGCCGACGAGGTCGACGGCGGCCGGGTGAGCCCGGACGACCTGGGCGAGCTCGCCGAGAAGCTGCCGTCCGTCGCCGAACTCGTGCTGGAACTCGGCCGCCGCAACCAGTCCCTGGCCCACCGGCTCGCCGAGGCCGCCGCCGTCCGGGAGGGCGAACCGGGGCCGCTGGGCGCCCGGCGGCCCGACGACCCGCGGACGCCCCACGAGGAGATCCGCGAGTTCTTCTACCGCAGGCGGAACTACCTCCACGAGACCGACCTGGCCGCCGAGGACCTCGCCGAGGAGGTCGGGATCAGGCCGGGCGAGGTGCTGACCGTGCTCGACCGCCGGCTCTCCCGGCACGGGGTACGAGTCGCCACCCATCCCGGGCCCGAACAGCACCGCTACGACCCCGGCGCCCGGGTGCTCTACGTCTCCGGGCGGCTGCGGCCGGGGCAGCGGGCGTTCCGCATGGCCACCCAGCTGGCGCTGCTGGAGTACGGCGCCGAGCTGTCGGCCCTGGCCGGCGAGGACTTCACCCCGGGGTCGGACGCCTGGTCGCTGGCCAGGATCGGCGTGGCGCACTACTTCGCCGCCGCGCTGATACTTCCCTACCGCGCCTTCCACGCCACCGCGGAGGAACTGCGCTACGACGTCGAACAGCTCACCGGCACCTTCGGCCTCGGCTTCGAGACCGTCTGCCACCGGCTGAGCACGCTCCAGCGGCCGAGGCTGCGTGGCGTGCCGTTCTCGTTCGTCCGGGTGGACCGCGCCGGGAACATGTCCAAGCGGCAGTCGGCGAGCGGCTTCCACTTCTCCCACGCGGGCGGCACCTGCCCGCTGTGGAACGTCTACGAGGCGTTCGCCGC
The DNA here is from genome assembly GCF_006335015.1 of Streptomyces sedi. Lineage (GTDB taxonomy): Bacteria > Actinomycetota > Actinomycetes > Streptomycetales > Streptomycetaceae > Streptomyces > Streptomyces sedi. The sequence goes on along the minus strand of NZ_VDGT01000015.1, from coordinate 72,813 downwards.
TCCCGGCCGCATCCACGTGCAGATCGCGGCGATGCCCGACGAGCAGCGCTATCTGTGGATCGCGCGCACCGTGACCCGGCACCGCGGCGGCTGGGGAGACCCGGCCAAGACCTTCGCCATCGGCCTCGGCTGCGAGGTCCAGCACGCCACGCGGCTGGTCTACTCCGACGGCCTCGACCTGGGCAACGCCTCGGCGGCCACCCCGATCGGGATGGGCTGCCGCGCCTGCGAACGGCTCAACTGCCCCCAGCGCGCCGTGCCCCCGCTGGGCCGCGCGCTCGCGGTCGACGAGAACAGCAGCACCTTCGTGCCGTATCCGGTGCGGCCGGACTGACGGGCGCGGCGAGGCCGGTACCCGCCGGGGCGCGGGGGCCGTCCGCGCGGCGGGGCCACGCGCCCTCGTCCGCTCAACCGGATATGCGGGGGCCTGGAGCCGCGGGGCGCGCGACAACAGCCAAGCGCCGAAGGCCGTCACGGCCATCAGCCCGAAGTGGAGGGCGGTGGAAACGCCCAGCAGCGCACCGCCTGCCAGGGGCCCCGCGAGGAAGGCCAGCCCGCTCATCAGGATGCCGACCCCCAGCAGCCGCGGCGCCGGCTCGGCGTGCCAGGCCGTCGGCCGCCCGGCCGGCGTCGCGTCCGCCGTCCCTCCCCTCCGTCCGGTGTCCCTCAACGTCCCCCCTGTGTCTTCCATCTCTCCCCCCGGGTGCGGTCGGATGCCCGTCAGTCCTCCGGCAGCGGGCGTCGCGGGTCGAACAACTCGATCGGATGACGGGTCTCCCCATCCAGGGCCAGCTCGGCGAGGATCTCGCCGACCACGGGCACGAACTTGAAGCCGTGCCCCGAGAACCCGCCGGCCACGGTGACGGCGCTGTACCCGGGGTGGCGGGCTATCACGAAGTGGTCGTCGGGGGTGCTGGTGTACATGCAGGTGACCGCGCGCAGCAACGCGCCCGGCAGCGTGGGGAGATGGCGCCCCGCGTGCTCGGCCATGGTCGCCACCTCGTCGGGGTGGACCGTGCGGTCGACGGTCTCGGGGGTGCAGGTGCCGTCGTTCGACCGGTAGAACGCGACCTTCGCGCCGCCCTCCGGGCCGTCGATCGCGGGGAAGCCGTAGACCGAGGTGCCGTCGCGCTCCTCCCACACATAGATCGGGTGACGGTCCGGGAGGAAGGGCTCGACGCCCCGCTCGCCGCGCGGCGCGAACCAGTACATGACCTGCCGTTCGACGGCGAACGGCACTCCCAGGTCCGCCAGCAGCCCGGGAGCCCAGGCGCCGGGGCAGATCACCAGCTGACCCGCCGTGTAGCTGCCGGCGGCGGTGCGCACCCGGACTCCGGCGCCACCTGGCAGCTCCTCCCAGGAGGTCACCGGCTCCTCGAACCGCAGCTCGGCGCCGGCCGCCACGGCCCGCTCGATCGCGGCGCCGACCGTCGCCTCCGGGCGGACCAGGCCGGCCCTCCCCTCCCAGAGCGCCACCTCGTCCCCGTCCGGCGCGAGCGTCGGGAAGCGGCGCCTGATCTCCCGGGCGTCCAGCATCTCGTGCGGCAGGTCCCAGGCGCGCGCCGAGGCCAGCGAGCCGGAAACCGTCCGGCTCTCCGGCGTGCCGACCATCAGTCCGCCGCAGGGCACCCGCAGCTCACGCCCGGTCTCGGCGGCCAACTCGTCGAACAGCTCGTAGGAACGCAGCAGCAGCGGCACATACGCCTCCCCCTCGAAGTACGCCTGCCGGACGATCCGGGAGCCGCCGTGGCTGGACCCCCTGTCGTGTGCGGGGCCGAAGCGCTCCAGCCCGAGCACCCGGGCGCCGCGCGCCGCCAGCCGGTGGGCAGCCGCGCTGCCCATGCCCCCTACGCCGAGCACGATCACGTCATAGCTGGTCGCCGACATGCCTTCTCCTCCTTCGAACGGTGGGCTGGAACGGCGGACTGACCGGAACGGCGGACTGAGGGGCCCCGGTCCGCTTGCCGTCGCGCGCCGGAGCCGCACCGGCGCGGGCAGGGGCTCATCCGAGCCTCGTGTCGCCGAGCGCGACCAGCAGCCGGCGCAGCGCGTCGCTCAGCAACCGCTGGTCGGCCGCGGGAAGCGCGGCCAGTATCCGCTCCTCGTTGGCCACATGGGCCATCACCGTGCGGTCCACCAGGTCCAGGCCCGGCGAGGTCAGCCGCACCCGGACCGCGCGGCGGTCCCCGGGATCGGGCCGGCGCTCGACCAGGCCCTTGCGCTCCAGCCGGTCCAGCCGGTTGGTGACGGCGCCCGAGGTGACCATCGAGGAGAGCACCAGCTCGCTCGGCGTCAGCTCGTGGGGGGCGCCGGCCCGCCGCAGGGTAGCCAGCACGTCGAACTCCGCGTTCTCCAGGCCGTGGGCGGTGAAGACCGGCTTCATCCGCTTGAGCAGCAGACTTGAGGCGCGGTTGATCCGGCCGATCAGGGCCATGGCCGTCAGGTCGTCGAGGTCGGGACGCTCGCGCGCCCACTGGGCGGTCAGCTGATCCACGGCGTCGGTCTCGGCGGGGGCTTCGACCCCTGGGGGCGCCGCGCTGTCGTTCATGGCTCTCCGGTCCTTCTGGTGCGGTGAGGGGCGGACGGATCGGGAGGTGGTCTCCGCCCGACGCCGACTATCTTAACCTTCAGCTACTTGCCGTGAGCAAGAGGGTATGTCAGAATACTCGAAGTTATTTCAGCGTTGAGAGATACGGCGTTGAGAGATCAGCGCGAGCGAGGCCCCGCGGGGCCGGGAGCGGGGGTGCGCGGATGGGTGTCATCGGTGGTCGGGAGCGGGACGACGGACGGCTGCGCCGGCTGGTGGACCGGCCCTGGGCCGTGGCGGCCCTGGCCGCGGTCGGCCCGGCCGCCTGGGGCACCACCTATGTCACGACGACGGAGCTGCTGCCCCCGGACCGCCCGCTGGCGGTCTCCGCCCTGCGCGCGCTGCCGGCCGGCCTGCTGCTGCTGGCGTTCACCCGCCGCCTCCCGCAGGGCAGTTGGTGGATGCGCGCGACGGTGCTCGGGCTGCTCAACTTCGGGGCGTTCTTCCCGCTTCTCTTCTACGGCGCCTACCGCCTGCCCGGCGGCGTCGCCTCCACCGTCGGGGCGCTCTCCCCGCTGTTGGTGGCCGGGCTGGGCGTGGTGGTGCTGCGGGCCCGGCCGGGGCCGGGGACGCTGCTCGCGGCGCTGCTCGGGCTCTCCGGCGTGGCCCTGCTGGTGCTGCGCGCCGACGCGGCGCTGGATGCCACGGGGATGGCGGCGATGCTCGCGGCCACGACGCTGATGGCGCTGGCGGTGGTGTGCGCGAAGCGCTGGGGGCGCCCACCGGGAGTCTCGCTGCTGGCCCTGACCGGCTGGCAGCTGACGGTCGGCGGCCTGGTGCTGGCGCCGCTGGCGCTGCTGGTCGAGGGCGCGCCGCCGGCGCCGACGGCCGGCCATGTCGCCGGGTACGTCTATCTCGGGCTGATAGGCACGGTCCTCGCCTATGCCCTGTGGTTCCGGGGGATAGAGCGGCTGCCGGCCTCGTCGATGTCCTTCCTCGGGCTGGCCAACCCGGTGGTCGCGAGCTGCGCCGGGCTGGTGGTGCTGGGGCAGTCGCTCACGGGCTGGCAGCTGCTCGGGCTGGTGCTGGTGCTCCTCGGGGTCCTCTGGGGGCAGCGCGCGAGTCAACGCCCGCGCGCCGCCCGGGAGTCGGCGCCACCTCAGCCCCCCGGACGGGAGGGGACGGGCGCGCCTGGCGCCCGGACCACGGTCGTCCCCTGAGCCGTCCAATGATCTGATGAGAGAGGAGAGCCCGAGATCACACGACCGAGGACCAGGTGAAGAGATGTCCGTGGTGAACGCGCGAGCCGCGCTGTACGAGGTCCTGGACGAGCGTTTCCGCAGCGGCAGGTGCGCGAACGGGGACCGGCAGTGGGAGGCGCTGCACCGGGGCTCCCGTTGGGCCGAGGGTCCGGTCTATCTCCCGGCGGCCCGCGGCCTGGTGTGGAGCGACATCCCGAACGACCGGCTGCTGCGGTGGGACGAGACGACGGGAGAGGTCGGCGTCTTCCGCTCCCCCGCCGGCCACCCCAACGGGAACACGTTGGACGGCCAGGGCCGGCTGGTCACCTGCGAGCAGGGGAACCGCCGGGTCACCAGGACCGAGCACGACGGCTCGGTGACGGTCCTCGCCGACCGCTACCGGGGCAAGCGGCTCAACAGCCCGAACGACGCGGCGGTGCGCTCCGACGGCTCGATCTGGTTCTCCGACCCGGAGTTCGGCATCGCCAGCGACTACGAGGGCCACCGGGCCGAGAGCGAGATCGGCGGGCGCAACGTCTACCGGATCGACCCGGACGGCGGAGAGGTCAGGCTGGTGGCCGACGGGTTCAGCGGGCCCAACGGGCTGGTCTTCTCCCCCGACGAGTCCCGGCTGCTGGTCTCGGACAGCATCGCCAACCACATTCGCTCCTTCACCGTCGGCGAGGACGGCACCCTGAGCGAGGACGGCGTCTTCGCCAGCTGCACGACGGGGAACTTCGACAACATCCGGTTCGACGACGCCGGTCGGCTGTGGGCCGCCGCCATGGAGGGCGGGGTGCACTGCTACCACCCCGACGGCACCCTGCTGGGGCGGCTGCTGATCCCCGAGACGGTGGCCAATGTCCGCTTTGGCGGCCCCCGGAGGAACCGCCTCTTCATCGCCGGCACCACCACCATCTACTCGCTGATGATGAGCGTGACCGGGCTGCCGCCGCTGCCCGGCGTGTACCGGGCGCGCCCCGCCGACGGCTGACGGGACGCCCCACTCGGCAACGGTGGCACGAGCACCCCTCGGAATGGCGTAAGGTAGTGACCACGACGCGGGGTGGAGCAGCTCGGTAGCTCGCTGGGCTCATAACCCAGAGGTCGCAGGTTCAAATCCTGTCCCCGCTACCAGTTCGAAGGGCCCGGCACTCAGGTGCCGGGCCCTTCGCGTTGTGCGCCCGGCCCCACGGGCCGGTTTTTTGACGGGCGCTCAGCGGAAACAGGCGGCAGACTGAGCCGGTTGACCGTCCGACGAAAGGCACACCATGGCGAAGAAGGCCCCGCAGCCGAAGCGCGGCAACCCCCTCCAGGCGCGGCCGGGCTTCCGCCCGCTCACCGAGCCGGACGAGATCACCCCCGACCCCGAGGGCAACCGAGCCCAGCGCAGGGCGGCGGCCAAGGCCGCCAAGAAGGGCGTCGTGTCGCCCGCCGACGAGGAGAGGACGAACGCCGACGATCAGGAGGCGACCCACTCCGAGTGACACGCGCGGTCGGCGCGTTACGGATCGTTCCCGCCCGGATCGAGTGGGCCCACCTTCGGGTTGAGATCGGGGGGACACGACTTCCGACAGCGTCTCGGCGTGAAGGTGCGCGGATTCGATCGCGAGGAGAAAGGCGCGGAACGGCGGTGGCCGTCCGCGCCTTTTCGACGCCCCCTTCGCCGCCGCGGCGGCCCGCTTCCTGTCCGCCTCCCGCCGGGACCACGCCCCTTGTCCGGCCGCGCCCGGCGCGGGCTGCGCCGAGGCCGGCGGAGGGCGGCGTTCGGGTGGCGCCTCGTACGGGTGTCGCGGGTGGGAACGGAAGGGGTGACGGGGTGGGGCACGGGGGTAGCGTCCGAGGTGCTGCTGCCCGGCGACCCCATGGAGAGCCCCGATGTCCTTAACAACTCCCGTTCCACACAAGGCCGTTGCCCTGCCCGGCGCCTTGGTGGTGAGGTGAGCGATGGCCGAGGAGAGCGAGTCCATCGGGCAGCGGCTGCGACGGGCCCGGCTGCGGCTGGGGTTGACCCAGGCCGATGTCGCTGGACGGCTGCGCCGGACGCAGAGCTGGGTTTCCAAGGTGGAGAGCGGCGACATCGAGCTGGACCGGGCGAGCGTGATCAACGCGCTGGCCGGCGTGGTGCACATCCACCCCAACGAGCTGATCGAGCGCCCGTTCAGCGGCAGCACCGCGGAGAACCAGTGGCGGGTATCGGCGGCGATGACCCTGCGGGAGCTGCGGCGTTACGACCTGGCGCCGACGTTCGACGGCTCCCCCAGATCCGCCCCGGCACTCTGGCGGGCCATGCGCGGGCTGCACCGGCTGCGCGACGACGCCGACAACACCGGCATCCTCGACCGCCTCCCCGATCTGCTGCGCGAGGCACGGGCGTTGGCGGAGCTGACCACCGGCGGCGAGCGCGAGGAGGCGTTCGCGGTCTACGCCGTGACCTGCAAGTTCGCCCACACCTCGGCCCACGCCCTGGGCCATCCCGAGCTGGTGACGCTCGCCGCCGAACGCGGCGCGTGGGCCGCCGAGCGTTCCGGCGATCCGCTGCTGCCCGCCGTCGTCGACTGGATGCGCGCCTGGGACATGTGGGCCACGGCCGACTGGGGCGACGCGTTGGCGCTCGGCGACAAGGCGTTGCGCGGCGTCGCCGACGCCTACGAACGCGGCGAGCCGGCGGCGCTGCGGGTGTGGGGTTCGCTGCAACTGCGCGCCGCCGTCTCCTCGGCCAGGGCGGGGAACGCCGGGGAGGCGGACCACCGGCTGGAGTTGGCCGCCGAGGCGGCGCGCCGGATGGGCAAGGGGCCCGAACCTGGCTTCGACCGCCACTCGTTGACGTTCTCCGCCGGCAACGTCGGCATTCACGGCGTGAACGTCGCCCTGGAGCTGAGCCGGCAGGAGGAGGCGCTGCGCCGTCACGAACGGCTCGACCCGGCGCTCGTCGCCGCCCTGCCCGCGTCCCGGCGCGGCCACTACCGGATGGATCTGGCGCGCGCCTATCTCTGGTCGGGGCAGCGGGACCTGGCGGTGGCCGAGCTGTCGGCCGCCGAACGCATCGCTCCCCAGCTGGTCAGAAACCATCCGATCGCCAGGGCGACGTTGCGCAGGATCGTCTACGGCGAGCGGAGCGGGGTGCGGGAGCAGCTGCGCCGGATGTCGGCGCGGTTCCATCTGAGCGCCTGAGCGGCCGACCCCCCGAGCGGCCGGAGCCCGGGTCTCTGAGCCGAACGCGTGGCGCGGGGCGCCCCGGCGCCGGCGGAAGTCCGGGGGCGCGGGCGGGAGTTCGGGGGCGGCCGACGGACTGAGCCGGCGTGCGCGAGGGATGAGCGCCCGTGCTCCCGCCCCTGCGCTCCGATGGTGTCAGGGGTGTTGAACTGCTTGTATTCCTCCCCCTCATGCCGAGGGTGACTGCATGGGTACGTTCGGTAGCGGGTGGCCCGTCGTAGTCGCCACTCGTCGCCGGAGGTGTCGTGTGCAGAGAGACGTTCCCTTTCCCGCGTGGCTGCCGACCGCCGAGCAGGGCCCCAGGCCGTTGCCGTGCGGCCGGTGGTTCGACGTCGTCGGCGCAGGCGGGGCGGAGTCGGCCCGTGCGATAGCCCGGCTCGGCGAGCGGACCGGTCCCGTGATCCATCACCCGGCGGAGCACGCGATGTTCTGGCTGGTCCCGGTGGGGTCGGCCGACCTCTGGAGGCTGCCGGGCATCACGGTGCTGGGAACGGGCGAACGGCTCACGGTGCCGCCGCCGAACCGCACGGAGGGGCCCTGCGTGCGGTGGTTGATCCCGCCGCGCCGTCGCTGCCTGACCGAAGCGGCGGCGCTCCACCACGTGTTGAAGGTGGTGACGGCGAGCGGCCACCGGACGCCGGACGCCTACCGCACGGTGGAGTGCCACACCGGCGCCCACCGGCTCTGTACGAAGGCGGTCGCGCCACCGCCGCCCGCCGGCATCCCGGTGATCTATCTGGCCTGCGACTGCGGTTGCCACGAGCGGGCGGTCGGGCCGGGACGCGACCGCCTCGCCTCCTGACGCCGCGCGCGGCAAGTGGTGCGGCAAGTGGTCCCGAATCGCGTGAACTTGATCAACCGGCAAGCGTAAGCCGTAAGCGAGAGGACCGAGTTTGGCCAGTTGCCGCCTGACGGGAAGTCGGCGGCCCTGAGGCGGCGGAATTGTCAGACCCATGCGACAGCATGGGGGCATGGCAGACCTCGTCATCCACGATGAGTGGCAGCTCCCGGCGTGGACCGGGGCGGTGGGGCCCGGTTGGGCGGCTCTGCTGCTCCGGCTGCACTGGCGGCTGCTCGCCCTCGCCCCCGACTACCGGATCGAGAAGTGCGAGCGCGGCCTCGGCGGCCTGCGGGTGTGCGTCGCCGACCGCTTCGACGAGGAGGGGGACTTCGACGGTCAGTGGGCGGATCTCGCGACCCAGCTGACCGACGCGACGGAGACCGCCTCCGAGCGCACCTGTGAGATATGCGGCGGCCCCGGCCGGCCGCGGTTCCGCGGCGGCCGGGGCGAGGTGTGGATCACCGCCCTCTGCGACGGCTGCTCGAGCGACCTCGTGCGTCGCGCCCTGCCCGACGGGATACCGACGCCCCCCGGCCTCGAACGCTGAGGCCGGCCCGGCTCCCGGTCCAGCCCGGCTCCCGGCCCGGCCCGGCTCCCGGCCCGGCCCGGCTCCCGGCCCGGCCCGGTTCCCGGCGCGAGGTCGGCGGCGGGCCGCCGGCGCGGCTACCTCCCGGGGGGAGTCGTCGTCAGGATGAGGGCGTTCTCGCCGGTGTAGCCAAGCCGGAAGGTGCCCTCCGGGCGGTTGACGAGCGAGTAGACGTCGGTCGGTCGACGGTCGACGGTGTCGCCGCCGATCCGGCCCAGCGGCACGAGCGTTCCGTCCGTCGAGCGGATCACCAGGCTCCAGCGGCCGTGCGGCTCCCGCACCGCGTCCGCGTAGGGGATCGTCAGCAGCACCCGTCCGGTGGGCAGCACCCGCAGCGGGATGGCGAAGTCCAGCACATCGGGCTCCTGTTGACGCACCGCGAGGCCCGCCTCGGCGGGCGGTCCGTGCGGCGTGACGGTCACCAGCGCGGCCTCCTCGCCCAGGGTGACGTCGGCGACCTCGGCGTGGGCCGGCCGCTGCCAGGTGCGGACGGTGAGGTTCCCCTCCTTGGTGGTGTAGGGGATCCACGAGGTCACCCCGTGCTCACCGACCGCCGGCGCGGAGCCGACCAGCGGCGCCCCCTCCACCCGGTGCGCGACCAGCCGCCGCGCCTTGGCCGCCGTCGACGCGGTCACATAGGCGTCCCAACGCCCCTCCACCAGCTGGTACTCGGACCTGCTGACACGACCGCGCCCGTCCCGGTCCAACGGCAGCCGCACCTGCCGCCCCTCCGGGTCGTCGCGCAGCCGCAGCACCAGGTCGCCCGGCTCCGCCGGGGTCAGCTCCAGGGAGAGGCCGTCCGGAGCGGCGACGCACCGCGCCGCCGGCCGCGCCGGGGCGTCCGCGCTGGCGGCGACCACCAGCCGTCGGTCCGGCCCGCGCCGGAACCTGGTGCGCAGCCGTCGCAGTCCTCCGCCGCGCGGTCGCGCGGCGAACAGTTCCTCGTACGCCTCGGCGACCACGGCCGGTTCGTAACGGGCGGCGGTGGCCACCGCGTTCTCCGCCATCCGCGCCCGCAGCGCGGGGTCGGCCATCAGCCCGCGCAGCCCCTCGGCCAGCCCCTCGTCGCCCTCGTCCATCGGCACCAACACCCCGTCCTCGCCCGGAGTGATGATCTCGGCCGGCCCGTAGGGGCAGTCGCGCGAGACGACCGGAAGCCCGCAGGCCATCGCCTCGACGATGGTCAGCCCGAACGACTCCCAGCTGGAGGAGACCGCGCCGATCGCGCCCTTCGCCCACTCGGTGTCGATCGGCGCGACGGCCCCCATCAACCGCACCCGCCCGCCGAGGTGCAGCCGTTCCACCTGCTCCAGCAGCGGTTCCCGCAGCGGACCCCGTCCGTAGATCCGCAACTCCCAGTCGGGGAAGTCCTCGCGCAGCCTGGCGAAGGCGTCGATCAGCACGTCGTAGCGCTTCTGGGCGACGAGCCGGCCCGCCGTCACCACCAGCTTGTGCTCGCCGGTGGACCGGGAGACGGCGGCGGCCGGCGAGGAGTTGGGAATGTGCCGGATCCGCGCGGCGGCCTCCGGCAGCGCCGCACGGTAGGCGGCGGCGTCGGTGCTGGAGACGGGGGCGAACGCGTCGAGCTGGGCGACGGCCGCCAGTTGCAGCTCCCGGTGCCCGGCCTCCTCGCGGACCGCGAGGGTGGAGTGCTCCTGCCCGATCCGCAGATAGCGTCCGCGCACGCCGTAACGGGCGAGGTAGACGTTGAGGACGGGCCGGGTGCTGATCACCACGTCGGCGTCCGTGTGCGTCAGATAGTCGGACATTCGTCGGTCGGTGAGCGCCGAGACCCCGCCTACCGAGGCCGGAAAGAGCTGGCTGGGCTGCCCTGCCTCCGGCAGCGCGAGGTCCTTCGACCCCTCGCGCTGGTCGATCAGCCCAAGCAGTCGCACCCTCGGGTCGAAGTCGAGACCCGGGGTGTCGCGGTGGCAGTAGAGGCTGGCCACGGTGACCTCGTGGCGCTCGACGAGCGCGGCGGAGAGGTTGGCCGCCGAGCGGATGGTGCCCCCGATGCCATAGGCGTTGTGGAGCAGAAAGGTGATCTTCACGGTGGTCCGCCTGAGTTCCGGTGAGACGCCGCCGCCGCGAGCGGGCGCGCGCGGCCCAGGGACGATGAGTCGCCCGACGAGAGTGCCGAACGCGGCAGATGGTGACACAGGGAAACCGCGCGCCGGCGGTCTCGCGCCCGTCAGCGCGCCGCCGCCCCGCGCGGCGCGGGACCGCCGAACCCGTCGGCACACCGCGCGTTGGCGAGGTGCGCCGGCCCGGCGGGCAGGGCGACCGCCACCGCCGGTTTCATCCTTACCGGTGACCCCGCGCGCACGCGCCTCGCCACCGGCGACCCCACGACCGGCGCCCCGCCCGCCCCGCCCGCCCCACTCGCCGGGGCGCCGCCGGCTCAGCCGCCGGGCGCGAGCGGCAGGCGGGTCAGGGAGTGGGAGCGGTAGTTGGTCGCCCAGGCGGGATCGGTGAACCCGTGCGGACGCAGCCTGGGCAGCAGCGCGGTGAGCGCGGCAGTCAGCTCCAACCGCGCCAGCGGCGCGCCCAGGCAGTAGTGAACGCCCTGCCCCAGCGCCAGATGCGCGGTCGGATCGGCCCTGCGGATGTCGAGACGGTCCGGGTCCTGGTGGCGGCGTGGGTCGCGGTTGGCGCTGGCCAGCCCGAGCAGCACCGTGTCGCCCCTCGGCACGGTCACCCCGCCGACCTCGACGGGCTCGGTCGCGAAGCGGCGCAGCGCCGTCAGGTTGGGGTGGGCGAAGCGGAGGAACTCCTCCACGGCCCCCGGCAGCAGCGCCGGGTCCGCGCGGAGCGCGGCCAGCTGCTCAGGCTCCCGGCTCAACGCCAACAGCCCTGCGCTCAGGGTGTGTTGCACGTTCTCGATGCCGGCGCCCAGCAGCAGGAACGCGAGGGAGACCAGCTCGTCCTCGCTGAGCCGGTCGTCGTCGTCCCTCGCGGCGATCAGCGTGGAGAGCAGGTCGTCGCGCGGCGCGGACCTGCGCTCGGCGACCAGCTCCAGCAGAAAGCGGTGCACGCCGCCCAACGCCTCGGCGGCGGCTGCCGCGTCGGGCGGCGCCAGCAGGGTCGCGAGCCGGCCGGCGAACGGGCGCCGGTCCGCCTCCGCCACCCCGATCAGGTCGCACATCACGGTCAGCGGCAGCGGCGTCGTGAACTCGGCGACCGCGTCCTCGCGCAGCCCGTCGGCCAGCACGCCGGCCGCCGCCTCGACGGACTCGCGCAGCGCGACGACCCGACGCGGCGTGAAGCCGTGCGAGACCAGTCGGCGCAGCCGGAGATGGTCGGCGCCGTCCATGTTCAGCAGGTTGGCGTCGAGCGCGGGCGGCAACGAGAAGCCGGCCCAGTGGGTACGGGCGTGGCGTTTGCTGGCCGAGAGCCTGGGGTCGGCGAGCAGGGACCTGACGTCGGCGTCGCGGGTGACCAGCCAGACGGGCGAGCCGTCGGGGAGCGCCACGTGGTGGAGCGGTGCCGCCTCCCGCAACTCGGCGAGCACGGCGTGCGGTCGGGCGGTGAAGGCCGAGGTGAACGGCTGCGGCAGCGTCGGCGCCCCGGTCGGGGTGTGGGTGCTCATCCGGCCCATTGTCCCGCTTGCCGCTCGCGGGCGGGCCGGGGTGCGCGTGCGGGATGCCCGGGTCCCGTCGTGCGCGTGCGCGGTACCCGGTCCCGTCGTGCGCGCTGCCCGGTCGCCGGCGCATCCGGGGCGCGCGCCGCCGGGAACCCACGGACGGGGCGCGCGCCCCCGGGCCTCACGGACGGGGGCGCGCGCCGGGCTCAGAGCCGCCCGAGCTGCGGACCGGGGCACCCGTGGCTAGCGTGGGAAGGGGCGCGCGCCGTTGCCACGAGCCCGCCGCGAGCCCCGCCGCGAGCCCGTCCTTCAGGAGGTCACCCCCCATGGCCGCTCGACCCGAGAGCTTTCCGGAGGGCGTGCCCTGCTGGGCCGACGTCACCCTCCCCGACCTCGCCGCGGGCAAGGCGTTCTACGGCGAACTCTTCGGATGGACCTTCGACGAGGGCGCGGCCGAGTACGGGCACTACACGCAGGCGTTCGCCGACGGCGCGCCGGTGGCCGGGCTCGCCCCCGAGGTGCCGGGCCAGGAGGTGCCGCCGACCTGGGTGCTCTACTTCGCCTCGCCCGACCTGGAGACGACGGCCGCCCGGATCAGGGAACGCGGCGGCCAGATGCTGGCGGAGCCCATGGACATCGGCGACCTCGGCGCCATGCTGCTCGGCTGGGACCCGGCCGGGGTGCTCTTCGGCGTCTGGCGGCCGGGCCGGCACCGGGGGTTCGGCGCGGTCGACGAGCCGGGCGCCTTCGTCTGGTGCGAGGTCGTCACCGGTGACCCGGCGGCGACCGACGCGTTCTTCCCGGGCGTCTTCCCGTTGACCGGCCGGCGGATGGAGAACGAACCGGGCGAGGAGATGGACTACGTGGTGTGGAGCGCCGGCGACCAGATGGTCGGCGGGCGCCACGCGCCGGCGGACGGCGGGGCCTCGGCCCCGCACCGGATCGAGGTCTACTACGCGGTCCCCGACTGCGACGCGGCCGTGGAGACCGTCCGGCGGCTCGGCGGCACGGTGCACAGCGGCCCGGCGGACAGCCCGTTCGGGCGGATGGCCGCGATCAGCGACCCGCAGGGCGCCTCGCTCTCGCTCATCGACGTCTCCACCACCAGGGGCGAGCCCCCGCGCATGGAGCCCTGACCCCTCCACGCGTTAACGCGTGGAGGCGGCGTGTCGCCGTCGCTAGGCTGCCCCGATGCGATATCGGGGGCGGCGGGGCCGAGGCGTGTCGACGGGGCGGAGAGCCCGACGTCCCGGGCTCGGACGGCCGTTCCACACCCTGTGGGCCGCCACGGCGATCACCAACATCGGCGACGGCGTGGTGCTCGCCGCGGCCCCTCTGCTGGTCGCCTCGATCACCGACAACCCCGCCCTCGTCGGCTGGTCCGTCTTCGTGCAGCAGCTTCCCTGGCTGCTGTTCTCGCTGCTCAGCGGCGTCTATGTGGACCGGCTCGACCGGCGGCGGCTGATCGTGGCGATCCATCTGACGCGCGCCACGCTGCTCGGCGTCCTCGCGGTCGCCGTCTGGGGCGACGCGGCCGGCATCCCGTTGATCTACACCGTCGCCTTCCTGCTCGGCACCTGCGAGACGCTCGGCGACAACGCCTCGGCCTCGCTGCTGCCCGCCACCGTGCGCGGCGAGGACCTGCCGCGGGCCAACGCCAGGTTCGAGGTGCTGTTCTCGGTGGTCAACCAGTTCGCCGCGCCCCCGCTGGGCGCGGCGCTCTTCGCGGTGACCGCGGCGGCACCGTTCGGGATGAACGCCGTCACCTTCGTGGTGGCCGCCCTGCTGATCTCGACGTTGCGCCGTTCCCTGTCCACTCCGGTGCGCACTCCGGCGCGCGCGCCGGAGAAGGCGCCGGCGCCCGGTGGTGGGCAACGCGCCGTGCTGGCGGAAATGGCCGAGGGGGTGCGCTGGCTCTGGGGCCAGCCGCTGATCCGGCTGATCGCCCTCGTGCTGACGATGATGAACATCACGCTCACGGCCGGCCTCTCGGTCCTCGTGCTCTACGCCACGGAACGGCTCGGCCTCAGCGAGATCGGCTACGGGCTGCTCTTCTCGGCCACCGCGGCCGGCGGGCTGGTCGGCGCGCTCCTCGCCGCGCGGCTCTACGAGCGGTTCGGCCCTCCGGTGCTGCTGAGGAGCGCGCTGGTGCTGGAGACCGCGACCCATCTGGGGCTGGCGCTGGCCGGCACGGTCTGGGTCGCCGGCCCCGTTCTCCTGCTCTTCGGCGCGCACGACGCGGTCTTCCGGGTGACGGTCCGCACGTTGCGGCAGCGCGCGGTGCCGGACGCGTTGCGGGGGCGGGCCGAGAGCGTCTTCATGACGTTCGCCAGGGGCAGCGCGGCGCTGGGCGCGCTGATCGGCGGGCCGATCGTCGCCGTGTTCGGGCTGACAGCTCCGTTCTGGATCGCGCTGGTCGTGATGACGACCGTGACCGTGATCGCCTGGCGGCCGTTCGGCGCGCACCGGGACGAGGCGGCGCGTGGCGGCTCGGGCGGCGGCCCGGTCGCGGGTCAGACTGGGCGCGGCGAGGAGGGGGAACGGCCGCCGCGCGAGGTGGCGGAACCGGACCCGCGCTGAGCGCGCGGGAGTTGCCCACAGGCTGTGGATGGCGGGCGCGTTCCGAGAATCACGTGCGGGACCGGTTGAGCGCGGGCCCGCGCTGGGGAAGAGTTCCCCTCTGGATCACCTGTCCGGACGGCACCTCAGGGCGCCCGGGCACCGCCAGGCACTACAGCAGGGAGTCAGCTGATCATGCGTCTGATGCGCGTCGGCCAAGCGGGACACGAACGGCCGGTGCTGGTCGCGCCGGACGGGGACGGCCACTACGACCTGCGACCGGTCACCGACGACATCGACGGCACGTTCCTCGCCGCGCTCGCCGAGAACCCGGAGCTGCTGCCCGAGCCGTCACTGCTGCCCCGCACCGACATCGCGGGCGAGCGGGTGGGCGCCCCGGTGGCGAGGCCGTCAGCGGTGCTGTGCATCGGGCAGAACTACGCGGCCCACGCGGCCGAGTCGGGCGCCGAGCCGCCGCGGCAGCCGATCCTCTTCTACAAGTCCCCCAACACCGTGGTCGGCCCTCACGACGACGTGCTGATCCCGCGCGGCGCGCTGCGCACCGACTGGGAGGTGGAGCTGGCGGTGGTGATCGGCCGCCGCGCGCGCTACCTGGAGTCGGCGGAGGAGGCGTTGACGCATGTCGCCGGCTACACGATCAGCGACGACGTCTCCGAACGCGCCTACCAGCTGGAGGAGTCCGGCGGGCAGTGGTCCAAGGGCAAGAGCTGCGAGACGTTCAACCCGCTCGGCCCGGTGCTGGTCACCGCCGACGAGGTGGCCGACCCGCAGCGGCTGCGGCTGCGTTCCTGGGTCAACGGTGAGCCGCGTCAGGACTCCACCACCGCCGACATGATCTTCTCGGTCGGCGAGCTGCTGCGGCATCTCTCCCAGTACCTGGTCCTGGAGCCGGGCGACATCGTCAACACCGGGACGCCCGAGGGCGTCGCGCTCTCCGGCAGGTTCCCCTATCTGGGGCCGGACGACGTGGTGGAGCTGGAGATCGAGGGGCTGGGGCGGCAGCGCTCGGTGTGCCGGCCGGCGCCCTGACGCGGGCGCGCGCGCCGGGGGGTGCGACGGGCGTTCCCGACCTCACTCTTTCGAGGGAGTCTGGGGTGGGCCTGACCCGGTGTGGCAGCGGAAAACCGCCGGTGGGAGCGGGTGTGGCGCGGTTGCGCGCCGTGTCGCACCCGGTGCCGCCTGGTTAGGTTGGCGCTTATGGCTGAGACCCCTTCGACGCACCATGTGATCCGCGTTCGCTTCGACGGTGGGCCCCGCCACGGCCGGACGGTCGACCTGCTGATCACCGGACAGCTGCCGCTGATGCTGACCGCGGGCAGCGGGCAGGGGGGTGACGCGGACTCCGGGCTCTACCAGCTGCGTTCCACGGAGGGCGGCGGCACCCGGTACGACTGGATCGACGACCTCCCCGCCAGGAGCTGACGACCGCCCACGGCGCCGGGCCAGCGGGCACGGCCGTCCACGGGCTGTGGACGGGCGGCCCCCGCCGCGAACGGACCGGAACGGGCGGGGTCAGCCGGCCTGTTCGAGGTGGGGGCGTATCTGGTCGGCGGTGAGCACGTACCCCGTCTCCGCGTGCGTGACCGAGCGGGCGAAGACCATCCCGTAGACCTGGCCCTCCGTGGTGAGCAGCGGCCCGCCGGAGTTCCCCGGGCGGACCAGCCCGCGGACGGCGTAGATGTCGCGGGTGACCACGTTCTGTCCGTGGATGTCCTGCCCCTGGGCGTTGGTGCGGCTGGCCACCGTCGCCGCCCGCAGGTCGAGGCCGCCGTTCTCCGGGTAGCCGGCGACCACGGCCGGGTCGCCCCGGCTGGCGTCGTCGGCCAGCTCAAGCACCGGCGCCTGGAGCCCGGGGACAGCGAGGACTGCGACATCGATGTTCGGGTCGAGCAGCAGCACCTCGGCCTCCAGCCGCTGGCCCACGCCCCCGACCTGGGCGACGACGACGCTGGCGCCGTCCACCACATGGGCGTTGGTGACCACGCGCTCCGGCGCGTAGACGAAGCCGCTGCCCTCCTGGCCGCTGGAGAAGCCCGAGCTGGCGTTGATCTTGACCGTGGACTGCTCGGCGGCCACGGCGGCGGCCTGGGTGACGTTGTCCCCCGAGGGGGGCGGCACGTCGACGGTCGGGTCGTTCTCGAAGGGGTTGAACACCTGGGGGAAGCCGGCGTCGCTCAGCGCGTGCGTCGCGCGGCTGAACCACGTGGGGGCCTGCTCGGGCATCCGGTCCTGGACAGCGCCGAGCAGCGCCGAGCCCTGGACCTCGCGGTTGAGGCCGGGGGACGGCGTGGGCACCAGCGCGCTGGCCGCGATCCAGGCGACCAGCAGCACGCCCACCGCGTTGAACACCGCGCCGCCGGCGCCGTCCAGCCAGCGGCCGGGGGCCCAGCTGACCGCGTCCCGCAGGCGCAGGGCCAACGGCCAGGCGAGCGCCTGCCCGACCGCCGCCGGGACGAGCACCACCAGCAGCGCGACCACAGTGGCGGCGACGGACCCCGGAGTCAGGTCGTCGACGAAGAACGGCAGCAGCCACACGCCGAGTGAGGCGCCGCCGACGAAGCCGGCGAGGGAGACGACGCCGGCGATCAGCCCGCGCTGGAAGCCGGAGACGGCCGCCACGACCGCGGCGAGCAGCAGCAACACATCGAGCAGGTTCACCCGGCAGCCCCCTTCGCCCCGTTCGTCGGTTATGGAACGGCCGCGCCCGGTCGGGGGTTCCCGGGGGCGCCTGGCGACCGCGAGGGTCCCCGGATGTCGTTACCAAGTGGGCGACGATCGTAGTCGATCGAGGTCCGGGCGCGTCGGGTCCCGCCGGGGGACGGTTCCGCTCAGCCGAGGTCGAAGAGCGGGCCGGAAGCGGTCAGCCCCAGGTCGTCGCCGGCGTGGGCGAAGAGCGCGAAGAGCATCAACGCGGCACCGGCCAGCGCGACGTCCTTCAGGAAGTGGAGCTGGTCACCCTGTCGGGCCTCCTCGTCCTCCCGCTTCCAGAACGGGTGCATCAGCACCGCGGTCGGCAGCAGGAAGACCGCCAGCAGCAGCGCCCCCACGTCCGGCCACAGCCCGAGCAGCACCAGCGCCCCGCCGAGCAGCTGGAGCAGGCCGGAGCCGAAGACCGCGAGCCAGGGGAACGGGATTCCCTGCGAGCCGGCGTACCCGGCCATCGGCGTGGTCTTGGTCAGGTGACCGATCGCCGAGTGAAAGAACAGCAGCACGAACAGAACACGGCCGATCAGCAGCACGACATCCACGAGCGCCTCCTTGTGAACCTGACGCCACCGTCGAACGCGCGCGATCACCGAGCAACCCGTGGCGGTCGCGCTTCCTCCTCCTCTCGCTCCGATCGACGCCCCGCGCGGTCGTTTACCGCCCGGTGGGGCGGGAAGGGGCCAGGACGTGCTCCGGACAAAAGGCCCCTTTCCCGCAGTAGTTGGGAAGCAACCGAAGGTCAGGAGAGCCGATCATGACGACCACGAGGACCCCGCACGCCCCCGCCCGACGCACCGGACCCCGACCCGCCAACCGCGTGAACGAGCCGCGCCCCGGCGCCCCACCGGCTCCGCGTCGACGCTCCGCCTCCACCCATGAAGACGCTCCGGACACCCGGCGAGAGTTCGAACGGATCGCTGAATTGCCGGAAGGTGAGGAACGTGACCGACTCCGTCGTGAAGTGACCGCCGCATGGCTGCCGATGGCCGAACGCCTGGCGCGCGGCTATCGGGGGCGCGGCGAGAGCGCCGAGGATCTGACGCAGGTCGCCGCCCTCGGCCTGGTCAAGGCGGTGCGCGGCTACGACCCGGAGCGCGGCCACGCGTTCGAAAGCTACGCCGTTCCCACCGTCGTCGGTGAGATCAGGCGGCACTTCCGAGACCACCTCTGGGGCGTGCACGTGCCGCGCCGCACCCAGGAGCTGCGCAACCGGGTGCGCGGCGCCAGGGCCGAGCTGGACGGGCACGTGGACGACCGGCCGGCCGACGAGGGGGAGCTGGCCGAGGCCAGCGGGCTGAGCCGCCGGGAGGTGCGTCAGGGACTGGCCGCTCTCGACAGTTTCCGACCGCTCTCGCTCGACGCGGAGCTGGGACAGACCGGGGACGGTCACACCCTGGGCGACACCTTCGGCTCGAACGACCCCGGCTACGACCGGACGCTGACCAGGGAGGCGGTCCGCCCCACGCTGCGTCGGCTCCCCGAGCGCGATCAGCGGGTGCTCTATCTGCGGTACTTCCAGGAGATGACCCAGTCGGGGATCGCCGAGCGGCTCGGCGTCTCGCAGATGCAGGTCTCGCGGCTGCTCAGCCGCATCGAGCGCGACCTGCGCGAGGAGCTGGCACCCGTGGCGGCCGACGCGGGTGACCGTTGACGGGCGGCCGACACGTTGACCGTTGACGGGCGGCTGGCCGGCGGCCGTTGGCGCCTGAACGACGGCCGTCGACCGCTGAACGACGGCCCGCGAGACGCGCGACACACGCCGTGGGGAGAATGGTGAGAAAGGGCCGTGGGACACGCGCCGCGCAAGGCACCAGGCACAAGAGGCGTTCCAACGGCGCGCGTTCACGAACCACTCCGGCGCGCACATCCCACACGCGCGCCGGAGTGCACGCCTCAGACGTCCCGCCGTTGGAAGAGCGCCGCGGCCCCCAGCAGGGCGAGCCCCGTGTAGCCGGCGACCAGCAGCAGCGAGGGCCAACCGCCCAACGAGCCGAGGGCCTCGGGCGCGGCGTCCGAGGACTGCGTCAGCTTCTGAAGCGCGGCGGTCGGCGAGACGCCGGCCACCCAGCGCTCCGCCGGGCCGAAGAGCGGCCCCAGCATCTCCGGCAGCAGCAGCACCGCGAGCACCGAGGTGATCGCCCCCGCGCCGTGCCGGATCGCGGTGCCGAGCGCCAGCCCGAAGAGCCCGGCGACCGGGAAGGTGGCCGCCACTCCGAGGAGCGCCGGCAGCGGATCGCCCTGCGCGTAGCCGTCGTCCAGCAGCGCGTCGCCCACCAGGTAGGCGGCGGCACACGAAGGCAGCGCCAACGCGTAGAGCAGCCCCGCCAGCAGCGTCGCCTTCGCCGCCAGCACGGTCCCCCGTCGCGGGGTGGCGGCCACCGTCGCCCGCATCGTTCCGCTGCCGTACTCGCCGCAGACCACCAGCGCGCCCAGCACGGCTGCCAGCATCAGCGCCGGCACGGCGAGGGTGAGGCTGCCGCCGAGCACGGTGTCGTCCGGTCGCAGACTCTCCGTCGCCGCCACGAACGCGGCGCCCGGCGCCGGCAGCAGCGTCGCCACCGCCGCCACCCACAGCGTGGAACGCAGGCTGCGGAACTTGACCCACTCGGCGGCCAGCGCCTGCCGGAAGCCGGTCCGCCCCTCGGGCACCGCGCGTTCGCGCCGGCGCGTGGTCATGGTCTCGGCGCTCATCGGGCCGCCTCCCGCTCTCGCCGTTCCCCGCCCGCGCCCCGGAACTCCGTGGCCGAGGCGACCATCTCCGTGTAGACCTCCTCCAGGGAGGAGCGCAGCGGCGTGAGCTCGCTCAACGCCAGTCGGTGGTCGCGCGCCAGGCCGCCGATGGCCTCGGCCGACGGCCCTTCGGCCAGCCAGCCGCCCCGCGCGTCGGCGCTGACCCGCGCACCCGCCTCCTCCAGCACGGCGCGCAGCCGCTCGGCCTCGGGGGAACGGACCAGGGTGCCGGAGCGGGAGTGCCGGTCGATGAACTCGCGCATGGGGGTGTCGGCCAGCAGCCGGCCCCGACCGATGATGACCAGGTGCTCGGCCGTCAGCTCCAGCTCGCTCATCAGATGGCTGGAGAGAAAGACCGTGCGCCCCTCGGCGGCCAGTCCCCGCATCAGTTCCCTGATCCAACGAATGCCCTCGGTGTCCAGCCCGTTGACCGGCTCGTCCAGCATCAGTACCTCGGGGTCGCCCAACAGGGCCGACGCGATGCCCAGACGTTGCCCCATGCCCAGCGAGAAGCCCCTGGTGCGCTTGGCCGCGGTGGCCGGGTCCAGGCCGACCAGTTCCAGCACCTCGTCGACGCGCCGGCGCGGCAGCCCGTTGGCCGCCGCGAGCGCGACGAGATGCGCCCGCGCGGAACGGCCGCCGTGCACGCCCTTCGCGTCCAACAACGAGCCGACGGCGCACAACGGGGCGCGCAGATCCCCGTAGAGGCGCCCTCCGATCCACGCCGCGCCCTCGCTGGGGGCGTCGAGGCCGAGGATCAGTCGCATGGTGGTGGACTTGCCCGCGCCGTTGGGCCCGAGGAACCCGGTGACGCGGCCCGGACGTACCGCGAACGACAGCGCGTCGACGGCGGTCCGGTCGCCGTAGCGCTTGGTGAGTGCGTGTACTTCGATCACGCGGCCGACGCTAGGGCGGCGTCGCCGGCCCGCCATCCGACGACGGGAGTCGGCCGCTACGACAGCGGGAGTAGTGCCGAGAGACGGGCGGGGACACCCGTCGTTCGCCTACTCGGCCGAACCCGCCGCCTACTCGACCGAACCTGCTCGGACCAGGCCCGTCTCGTAGGCGATAACGACCAGTTGGGCACGGTCGCGCGCGTTCAGCTTGGTCATCGCCCGGCTGACGTGAGTCTTGGCCGTCAACGGGGACATCGCCAGCCGGCCACCGATCTCGTCGTTGCTCAACCCGGCCGCCACCAGCGCCATCACCTCGCGCTCCCGCGCGGTCAGCCCCGCGAGCCGGCGCGCGCCGTCCGCCAGCGGCGCGCGGAGGCGCGCGAACTCCTCGATCACGCGCCGGGTCACGGCCGGCGCCAGCAGGCTCCGGCCGGCGGCCACCGTGCGGATCGCCTCGCGCAGCTCCTCCGGCTCGACGTCCTTGAGCAGAAACCCGCCGGCACCGGCGCGCAGCGCCTCGAAAACGTACTCGTCGGCCTCGTAGGTGGTCAGTACCAGCACCCGGGTCAGGGCCAGTTCGGGGTCCTCGGCGATCCTTCGGGTGGCCTCCAGGCCGTCCACACCGGGCATCCTGATGTCCATCAACACCACATCGGGCCGCGTCAGCCGCGCCGCCCGCACCGCGGCCTCCCCGTCGCCCGCCTCGGCGACCACCACGAGATCGTCGCTCAGGTCGAGCAACGCCCGAAACCCGGCCCGCACCACGGTCTGGTCGTCGGCGAGCACCACCCGCACCCGCCGTGACGCGTGCGGCGGATCGTGCGGGGAACGCGGAGTGGCCATGGGCATCAGCGTAGGCGCGGACGGGAGGGTTCGTGCCCCGGCCGTCCGACTCGGGGGAGGCGGTGCGCGGCGCGGACACCGCCTCGGCGCGCGCCGTCGAGTGGCTGTCCCTCACCCCCGGGCACCGCGCACCCTCACCCCCCGGCCGCGCCCCCCTCCCCCGTCGCCTCGTCCGACCCCGTCGCCTCGTCCGACCCCGTCGCCTTGTCCGACACCGCCGCCTTGTCCGGCACCAGGGCGAAGCTGATGATGTGGCGGACGCGGCCGTCACCCGGGCTGTGTCCCGTGCGGCGGGCGACCAACGCCTCCAACTCCTCGACCAGCGCGGTGAACTCCTCGGGCGTCGCCCACACCGCCCCCTGCCGGTAGGCGACGCCGTCGCGCGGCGGGTCCGCGTCGTCGCGGGACAGATAGCGGTCGAGGTCGGACATCATCGCGCCGGTGAAGACGGTGAAGGCCTGCCGGTGGTCCTCCCTGGTCATGCCGGCGCGTGCCTCCTCGTCGACGAGGGCCTCGTCCTGCCGGACCCGGTAGCTGCGTTCGACGGTGCCGCGGACCGGTCTCTCCTGCACCACCTCCAGGATGCCGGCGCGAGTGAGGGTCGCGACGTGCCGGTACATGCTCGCCGTCGAGACGTCCGGAAGGCGCTCGCGGAGCTGGGCGGTGGTCAGTTCGCCGGCGCCCACCAGCGTCTGGAGGATGCGCATCCGAACCGGGTGAAGGAGGAGATTCGCGGTTGCCATGACGCTATGATCTCACATCTGATAACGTTCTCGTAGTTGAGAACGAACGCCGGACGCATCAGAACGAAAGAGGCGGAGCCTTGCCCGACATCGACATGACGGTCACCGCGGACGACGGGACCTCGCTGGCCGGGACGTTGACGCTGCCCGCCACGCCCGGCCCGCACCCGGCCGTCCTGCTGCTGCACGGTTCGGGCCCGCTGGACCGCGACGGCAACGCCCCGAAGCTGGCGATAAACCTGGCGCGACCGGTGGCCGAGGCCCTCGCCGCACGGGGAATCGCCACCCTGCGCTACGACCGCCGCGGCAACGGCGCCACCCCCGGCGACTGGCGCACCGCCGGCTTCCACGACAACCGCCGGGACGCCGCCGCGGCCGTGCGCGCCCTCGCCGACCGCGCCGACATCCGCGCGCACGCGGTCGCCGTCCTCGGCCACAGTGAGGGCGCGCTGCACGCCATGGCCCTGGGGGGCCAACCCGACGTCAGGGCCGTCGTGCTGCTGGCCGGCTTCGCCAACCTGGGTGAGGACGCGTTCCGTTGGCAGGGCAGCTCGATCATCCGGAACGCCCCCGCCCCCGCCCGACTGCTGCGCCGGCCGCTCGCGGCGCTCGGCAACCGCGTCCTCACCCGGGTGAAGAACACCCGCACGGACGTGGCGCGCGTGGCCGTCGCCAAGGTCAACGCGCGCTGGATACGGGAGTTGCTCGCCCACGACAGCCGGCACGACCTCGCCGCCCTCGGCGACCGTGAAGTTCCCGTCCTCGCCGTCACCGGCGACAAGGACCTTCAGGTCGACCCGGACGACCTGAAGGAGATCGCCCGGCTGGTCCCCGGCGCCGAGACCCACCGCGTCCCCGACCTCACCCATGTGCTGAGGCGCGACTCCGGCCGCGCCACCATGGGCTCCTACCGCCGGCTGCTGCGCCGACCGGTCGACCCCGAACTGCTCGACCTGGTCGCCGACTGGCTCGCCCGCACCCTGGACGCCACCTCCGACGAGTCGCCCGTCGAGGAGCGCCCCTCCCGCTGACACCCCCGCCGATCCGGCGAATCCGCGCAACAACGGTCAGCTCACGCACCGAGGACGACACGAACGCCGCTCCTCCAGCCAAGAACTGACCCGCCACCGCCACCGGTGACCACTCCCGGCCTTCCACCAACTCACCACAGAGGACGTTCCCGCATGTCCACTTCCCCCACCTCCCCCACCTCCCCCGCTTCCCCCACGCCTCCCACTCCTCCCGGGTCGCCCGCCTCCGCGCCGACGAACCCCGCCCCCCGCGGCTACCGCGCCGACCTGATCCTCTTCATGGCCCTCTCCTTCGGCGTGAGCTGGGCCTGCTGGGGCACGGCCATCGGCTTCGGCGGAGAGGCGGAGGCCGGAACGCCCACCTATCTCCCGTTCCTCCTCGGCGCGTTCGGCCCGCTGATAGGCGCCCTGGTGCTCCGCGTCCGCCGCCGGCGGCGGGGCGAACCGGTGCCGGAGCACGCGGTCAGGTTCCGACGGTCGGCGCTGCTCTGGGCTCCGGCGCTGATGCTGGCGGCCTCGGGCGCCGTCATGGTCGCCGCGCTGTTCGGGCACGCGGCCGGCGACATCGCGCTGAGCTGGTCGAACGCGCAGGACGTGATGGAGGACATGGGCGGGCCCGCCGCGTTCCTGGTCAGCATGATCGTCTCCGGCCCCCTCTCCGAGGAACCGGGCTGGCGCGGCACGGCCTACCCGCGGATGCGCGCCACGATGGGCCGCTTCCAGATCGCCTTCGTGCTCGGCGTGATCTGGGCCGTGTGGCACATGCCGCTGTTCTTCATCGACGGCACCGTCCAGAACGACCTCGGCCTCGCCAGCCCGAGCGGTGTGCTCTTCGCCGTCGGCAACATCCCCATGGCCATGCTGGTCACCTGCGCCTACGACCGCGCCGGCGTCCTGGCCTCGATCGCCGTACACTTCTCGGTCAACACGACGATGGTGCTGCTCAGCGTGGAGACGCCGGCGACCCTGGCCCTGATCATGGGCTGCCAGATGCTTCTCATCACCCTGCTCCTCCTCACCGGCCGCCGCACGCCCGCGCCCACCACCACCCCGAGCCCGACCACCGAGGCGACACCGCTCCGCACCGAGGAACCCACGAAGGCCTGAAACCTCCCCGCCCGCTCCCCGCCACCACCGGGGAGCGGGCGGCGCGTTCACGGGCGGGACCCGACCTCGTGGGCAACGGAACGCCGAGCCCGCCGAAGGACCCCGACTCAGGCGCGATGCGAACCATCCGCCGGAGGAAGCCAGTCCCAGAACCCCTCCTCGTCGCCGACACGCGTGACCTCGGCACTGAACGAGATCGGCACCCCCAGCTCGCCCGCGCTGGCGAGCAGCGCGGCGTCGAGGATGAGCAGCTCACGGTGATACACCTGACCGGAGATGTCCAAAGCCACCCGATACCCCTCCTCCCGCAGGACCCCAAGCTCGCCGCGCAGCGGACGCGCCCGCTCCACCACCGCGCGCACGAGCGGAGCCAGCTCCGACCCACCGACAGCACGCAAAGCCCAACAACCAGCGCCGTCACGGAAAGCCGGGACCTGGCCGGGCATCCGCGCGAGATCGGGAACGACACCCAGCCGCCGGGTCAACACACCCGGATCGAGATCGGGACCGGTCACCAGCAACGCGACGCCGAGCGAATCCCAGGTGGCGGTGTGAGAGGACATCTCTGACTCTTTCTAACGGGAGTTACTGCTGGGGGCCAGATGCAGGGAAACCCCCTGCGCACCAAGACGACGAACACATTCGGTACTGACCTCCAGATGAGCGACACTTCCGACGAACCCGAAAGCCACGACCCTCACCTCACACCCCGACTCCCGAAGCTCCCGAAGCCCGTCAGCATGAGCCTCGACAACCTCGGAGAGTGCCTCAAGCTGCTCCGCGAGACTCTTCCCAGGCCAGGGACTGGCGTCCAGCAGCCACAAGCCGGCGGAGTCACCGCCGTGGTCGCGAGGGTCCGGTCCGGGTGCTTCCTTCCCGTCCGGAGTCAGCCCGAGACGGGTGGTCACCACGTCAGGATCGAGGCTCTCACCACGCACTTCAAGGGTGGCGGTCGCCGCCGTCCACGGGTACTCACTCTGCGCGTATTCCACTTCGCACCCCTACGCCTTCTTCTCTTCCCACCTGCTTCGCAATAGACCGACCAGCGGCTATCCAAGTTCACGGCAGGCGGCCCAGTGCACGTCACCCATTCCCTCCGAGAGCAACTCACTCAGACGCGATCAGTGAGCGTTTGACCGGGGCATCGGTGGTCCAGTGGTGCCAGGTCGCGGCGGCCAGGGCGAGCAAGCACTGGCCGGTGCGGGCGAAGACTCCGGCCGTCCGGGTTCTCCCGGCGTGTGTCCCCAGGCCGAGTTGGCCTTTGAGGGTTGCGAGCACGGCCTCGACCCACTGCCACATCCGGGCCAGTCGTCCGCGACGGCCCTATTCGTCTTCGCGGCCGGGTCCCATCAGGCGGGCACCGATACCTTCGGTGACGAACGCCTCGCGCTAGACCGCCGAGGAGCGTGCGACGCGTTCATTGGAAGGGTCGGGAACCCCACCTCGTGGGCAACGGAACGCAGGGCTCGGCACCTGCGGCGCCGAAGTAAATGGACTTCTCTGACTCTTTCTAACGAGAGTTACTGCTGGGATCCAGATGCAGGGAAACCCCCTGCGCACCAAGACGACGAACACATTCGGTACTGACCTCCAGATGAGCGACACTTCCGACGAACCCGAAAGCCACAACCCTCACCTCACACCCCGACTCCCGAAGCTCCCGAAGCCCGTCAGCATGAGCCTCGACAACCTCGGAGAGTTCCTCAAGCTGCTCCGCGAGACTCTGCTTCCTCCACGGGCCGGCAGCCAGGGCCCACAGCCCCGCGGCGTCACCCTCCGGAGCCCGTTGATCGGGACCGGGTGCTTTGACGCTGGAGGGAGTGAGGCCCAGAAGGGCACTCACCGCGTCAGGCTCAAGGTCATCTCCACGCACGACGAGCTTGGCCGTCGCCGCCGTCCACGAGGACTCGGTCCGCGTGTAGTCCACCATTCGCTCCTTGGCCGTTCGGAGTGAGGACGACGCTCACAGAGAGCCGGGCGCATCGCTCAATGCGCAACGCCGCCCAGTGGACTCACCCATATCAACGGAGAGCAGCTCGGCGAGCCTGGTGAGACCAGGCGCGGTCAGAGCGAGCGAGGCTCATGGACGGAAAGCGAAAAGGCCGGGTCACGCACCGCGTGACCCGGCCTTTGCCGGAGCCGCCTAAGGGAATCGAACCCTTGACCTACGCATTACGAGTGCGTCGCTCTGGCCGACTGAGCTAAGGCGGCGGGTGCGCCCGGTTGGGGCGCTTGGCGGGGCCAGTCTACACAGGTTCGGGAGGTGCTTCGGTGGGCCGCCTCCGGCGGAGGAGGTCGTCGGTGGCCGCGCGGAGGGTGGTGAGGTGCCTGGCCCAACGGCCGCAGCTCAGGCAGCTGGTCATGTGGTGGTCGAGCGCCGACTCGGTGACGGTGGCCGGGAGAGGGGTCCCCGTGGCACGGGCCGATATCGCGGCGCGGTAGTGGTTGCAGGGCATGGCGTGATCATCCCAGGTCATCAGCACGTGGTGCCGTCGTCGGGCACGGTATTCGCCAACAGGTAGTCGTTGACGGTGGAGTCGACGCACTCGCTCAGGCCGCCGTAGGCGGTGTGGCCGTCGCCCTCGTAGGTGAGCAGCACGCCGGAGGAGAGCTGGTCGGCCAGGCCCTCGGACCAGGCGTAGGGGGTGGCCGGGTCACGCGTGGTGCCGACGACCAGGATGGGGTCGGCGCCCTCGGCCGCGATGCTCACCGGCCCGCCGGACGGCTCGACCGGCCAGGCCGCGCAGGCCAGCGTCGCCCAGGCGAAGTCCGCGCCGAAGGTCGGCGACGCCTCCTCGTACGAGGGCAGCTGCTCGCGCACGGCGTCGGCGTCCGCGTTCCCCGCCGGGCTGTCCAGGCAGCTGATCGCCGGGAACGCGAACATGTCGGTGTCGTAACCGCCGCCCGGCGTCCGCCCGTTGTAGTTGTCGGCGAGGGTCAGCAGCTCGCCGCCCTGGCCGTCCTCGATGGCCGCGGCGAGGGCGCGGCGCAGGGTGGGCCACAGGTCCTCGGAGTAGAGCGCGTACGCGACGCCCGTGGTGGCGAGCGACTCGGTCAGCTCGCGCTCGTCGCCGGTGGGCAGCGGCTCGGCGTCCACCGCGGCGAAGAAGTCGAGGAGCCGCTGGGAGGCGTCGTCGGCGTTCTCCTGGCCCAACGGGCAGTCGGCGCCGGAGACGCAGTCCTCGGCGAAGGCCCGAAAGGCCGTCTCAAAACCGCCCGCCTGTTCGCGGTCGGTGCTCAGCGTGTCCAGCCTCGGGTCCATCGCGGCGTCCAGCACCAGGTGGCCGACGCGCTGCGGGAAGAGCCCCGCGTAGACGGCGCCCAGCTTGGTGCCGTAGGAGAATCCGACGTAGTGCAGCCGCTCGTCGCCGAGCGCCTGGCGCAGCACGTCCATGTCGCGGGCCGACTCGATGGTGGAGATGTGTTCCAGCAGCGCGCCGGAACCCTCCTGGCAGCCCTGGGCGAACTCCTCCTGCGCGGCGACCAGCGCGTCGACCTCGGCGTCGTCGTCCGGCGTCCGGTCGACCAGCGTGTACGCGTCCATCTCCGGCCCCTCCAGGCAGGAGACGGGCTCGCTCTGGCCGGTGCCGCGGGCGTCGACGCCGACCATGTCGTAGCGGGCGCGCACCTCGTCCGGGTAGATGTACTCGGCCGAGCCCTGCGCGAAGTCGACGGCGGAGGCGCCGGGCCCGCCGGGGTTCATCAGGAGGGCGCCGATGCGGTCGTCCTGGTCGGTGGCGCGGGAACGGGTGACGGTGAGCTGGATGTCGTCCGCCGGGTTCGGGTTCTCGTAGTCGAGGGGAACGGTGAGCGAGGCGCACTGGAACTCGGCCGCTCCGCAGCCGCGCCAGTTCAACTGCTGCTCGTAGTAGGGGAGCAGCTCCTCGGGCGTCTCCTCCGACAGTGGTTCGAGGGGTGGCGCGTCCGGCGGCTCCGTCGTCGACGAGCCGTCGGAGGCGTCCGCGTCGGGCGCCCGCTCCTCCGGGCGGTCGTCGTCGGAGGAGCAGCCCGCGGTGAGCAGGGCGGTGGCGGTGAGAAGGGAAACGGCGAGGCGGCCGGTGGTGCGCATGGGTCCCCCGTGGTCGCTGGCACGGACTTCGGTGAGGGTACCTGTCAGCGCAGCGCCATCGTCATCGCCTCCACGGCGAGCAGCGGCGCGACGTTCCGATCGAGGGCGCGGCGGCACTCCAGTACCGCCTCCATCCGCAGCAGCGTCCGCTCGGGGCGCGTCGCGGCGGCGACGCGGCGGGTCGACTCCTCGCTCTCCCCGCCGGAGAGCCCGCCGGCGTGCCCCAGCTGGTGCGCGAGCACGTCCCGGTAGAACGCGGTGAGGTCCGTCAACGCGAGGTCCAGCGCGTCGCGTTGGGTCCGGGTGGCGCGGCGCTTCTGGCGGTCCTCCAGGTCCTTCATCACGCCGGCGGTACCGCGCGGCAGCCGCTTGCCCTCGGTCGCGCCGAGGGCGGCGCGCAGCTCGTCGGACTCCTTGGCGTCCAGCTCCTCGGCGAGCTGCTTGGCGTCCTCCGCCGCCGCGTCCACCAGCTCCTGCGCGGCGCGCAGGGCGCCGCCCACGTCCGCCACCCGCTCGGGCAGGCGCAGCACCGACAGCCGTCTGGCCCTGGCGCGTTCGTCGGTGGCGAGCCTGCGGGCGCGGTCGATGTGCCCCTGGGTGGCGCGGGCCGCCGCGTGGGCGACGTCCGGCTCGATGCCGTCGCGCCGCATCAGCAGGTCGGCGACGGCGGCGACGGGCGGGGTGCGCAGCGGCGTCTGGCGGCAGCGGGAACGGATCGTGGGCAGCACGTCCTCCGTGGAGGGGGCGCACAGCAGCCACACGGTGCGCGGGGCCGGCTCCTCGACGGCCTTGAGCAGGACGTTCCCCGCGCCCTCGGTGAGGCGGTCGGCGTCCTCCAGGACGATCACCTGCCACCGGCCGCCTGCCGGGGAGAGCTGGGCCCGGCGGACCAGCTCCCTGGTCTCCTTGACGCCGATGGTGAGCAGGTCGGTGCGGACGACCTCGACGTCGGCGTGGGTGCCGACGAGCGAGGTGTGGCAGCCGTCGCAGAAGCCGCAGCCCGGCTGTCCGCCGAGGGCGCGGTCCGGGCTGACGCACTGGAGAGCCGCGGCGAAGGCGCGGGCGGCCGTGGCGCGCCCGGAGCCGGGAGGGCCGGTGAAGAGCCAGGCGTGCGTCATCGACGAGCCGGACAGCTCGGGCTCCTCGCCGCGGGCGACCGCCGTGACATAGGTGTCGGCGTCCCGGGCGGCGACCGCCAACTGGCCGGACACCCGCTCCTGGCCGACCAGATCGTCCCAGACCGGCATCGCACCCACCTCGTCTCGCCACCCGGCACTTCACCGCTCGGCACTTCGCCACCCGGTACACGGCCCGGTACTCCGCCGCGCGGCGCTTCGCCGCTCGGCCCACGTCGCGACCATTCTGCGGCACCGCACTGACAACGGCGGAACGCCCCGGGAAACGGGAACGGGTACGGAGACGGATACGGATACGGATACGGATACGGATACGGCCGGCGCCCCCGAGGGGACGCCGGCCGTTTCCACGAAGATCCGAACGACAGGCCCTAGCGGCGGCGCTTGCCGTCGTCCTCGCCGTCCTCGTCGCCCGGCCTGGGGCCGAGCAACTCGTCGGCCAGCGTGGGCACGTCGTCCAGCGGCGTCTCCTCGGCCCACGAGGGGCGCCCGCGCCGGGCGGCCGGCTCCTCGTCGCCGATCACCGGGAGCTGGCGCGTGTCGTCGGCGGCCCCCGGGTCGTCGGGGCGGGGCAGCACGGCCGTCTCGTCGTCGATCCGGGGAAGGACGCTGGTCTCCTCCTCGACGCGGGGCAGCGAGGTGGTCTCCTCGTTGTCCGAGCGGGAGGAGGCGGACGGGTCCTCGGCACCCGGCCCGCCCGGGTAGGCGTGCGGGATCTGGGCCGTGGTCTCGTTGTCCGCGGCGGCGGCCCTGGCCTCCTCGGCGCGGAGCAGCGCCTCCTCGGCCTTGCGCTGCCTCTCCCGACGGCGCTCCTCGGCCTCGGCGCGGAGCCTCGTCTCCTCCTCGGCCTCGCGGCGGCGCCGTTCCTCCTCCTCGCGCCGCAGCCGCTCCTCGGCCTCCCGGCGCTGGCGCTGCTCCTCGGCGACCCTGGCGGCCTCCTCCTCGCGGAGCCTGGCCTCCTCGGCGAGGCGCGCCTCCTCCATGCGGGCGCGCTCCTCCTCCTCGCGGCGCCGACGCTCGGCCTCCTCGGCCTGCTGCCTGGCCAGCTCCTCCTGACGCTCGCGCTCCAGGCGGGCCTCCTCCTCCTGGCGTTCGCGCTCCAGGCGGGCCTCCTCCTCCTGGCGTTCGCGCTCCAGGCGGGCTTCCTCCTCCTTGCGCTTGCGCTCCTCCTCGGCGAGGCGGCGGGCCTCCTCCTCGGCCTTGCGCCTGGCCTCTTCCCGGGCCTGGATCTCGGCCTCGGAGAGCGGCAGCATCTGGTCGAGGCGATGCCTGGCGGCCATGGTCACCGACTCGGCGTCCTGGCCGGCGTCGATCACCAGGTAGCGCGCCGGGTCGGCGGCGGCCAGCGCCAGGAAGCCGCCGCGCACCCGCAGATGGAACTCGCTGGGCTCCGACTCCAGCCGGTCGGGCGCCTCGGTGAACCGCTCCCTGGCGGTCTCGGGTGAGACGTCGAGCAGCACGGTGAGATGCGGGACGAGCCCGCCGGTGGCCCAGCGGGAGATCCGGGAGACCTCGACGGACGAGAGGTCGCGCCCCGCGCCCTGGTAGGCGACGGACGAGTCGACGTAGCGGTCGGTGATGACCACGGCGCCGCGCTCCAGCGCCGGGGTGATGACGGACTGGACGTGCTCGGCGCGGTCGGCCGCGTAGAGCAGCGCCTCCGCCTGGTGCGAGAGGCTGTCGGAGGCGACGTCGAGCAGGATGCCGCGCAGCCGCTGCCCGATGGGGGTGGCTCCGGGTTCCCGGGTGACGACCACCTCGTGGCCCTTGCTCCTGATCCACTCGGCCAACGCCTCGACCTGGGTGGACTTGCCCGCGCCGTCGCCGCCCTCGACGGCGATGAAGAAGCCCTGCTCGGCCTGGGCGCCGACGGGCTCGCTCCCGCCGCCCACGGCGGTGACGAGGTCCTTGCGGAGCGGAACGCCCCTGCGGTCGTCGGTGCGGCCGAGCACGATCGCGGCGACGGGCAGCAGCAGCACGCCGACGACGGTCAGCGTGTAGGCGGCGCCGCCGTGGTCCAGCACGAAGTCGCCGCGCGCCACCCGGTGCGGCCCGATCAGGGCGGCGGCCAGCGGCGTCACCAGCAGGGCCAGCGCCACGGACAGCCGCACCACGGCGTGCAGGTGCTGGGTGAGCTGCGGTCGGCGGAACTCCTCGGTCTCCTGGTCGAGCAGGGTGTGCCCGGTCCGCGCCGCGATGCCGGCGAGAACGCCGGTGGCGGCGGCCGTGAAGAGCACCGTCGCGGCGTCGGAGATCAGGCCGACGCCGAAGAGGCCGAGACCGGTCAGCGCGATCGCCAGGGCGAACAGCCGCCGCCTGGAGAGCGCCGGCAGCGTGCTCGGGGCCAGCCGGACGCCGGCGACCACGCCGCCGGTGAGGCCCAGCGTCAGCAGCCCGAACGAGACGGGCCCGCCGCCCAGTTCGGCGACGCGCAGCACGCCGAGCGCCGCGGCGGCGGCGATGCCGGCGGCGACCGTGGCGGAGCCGAGGACCAGCACCGGGATCGCGCCCGTGCGGCCCTTGTCCGGCTTGGTGCCGGCGGCCGGGCGGCGCAGCCCCTCCAGCGGGGAGAGCGGCCTGCGGCCCTCGGTGGCCGGGAGGCGCAGGAAGTACAGCACGGAGATGGCGGCGGCGAAGTAGCCGGCGGCCACGTAGGAGGCGAGCGCGGCCTGGTGGGTGTCGAACCAGTCGATCCCGGTGGCCAGCAGGTTACTCACCAGGCCGGCGGCGACCAGGGTGACGGCCGCGACGGGAAGCGCCAGGTAACCGCCGCGCAGCCACAGTCGGCGCAGGGCGTCGTGGTGGTCGGGCAGTGGCCTGATCGCCGCGCCCTCCGGCGGCGGCGGGGGCAGCAGCGCCGGGGCGACGCTGTCCCGGCAGGCGACCCAGACGCGCTCGGCGACGCTGGTCACGAAGATCGTGGCCAGCACGTAGACATACGCGCTGTCCGGCACCCAGTCGATCCACAGGGGCGCCACGATCAGCAGCGCGGCGCGCAGCCCGTCGGCGCCGATCATGGTCCAGCGGCGGTCCAACGGCCCGCTGGGCGCGAGCAGTCCGGCGAGCGGGCCGAGCAGCAGCACCCCGGCGAGGCCGGTGCCGAGCAGCCGCACGGCGAACGCCGCGGTGACGGCCAGCGCCAACCCCCGGTACTCGCCGCCGAAGAGCGGCTCACCGGAGGACGGCACGTGAAGGGCGGTCTGAACGGTGAGCAGCACGAGGACCAGCAGGGCGAGGGCATCGCCTATGCCGCTGGTGAAGTGTGCCTCCCACAGCCGACGCAGGGCTGGGACCTGCAACAACGCGCCTCGCGCGCGGTCACGGGAGTCCGCGGCGAGCGCCTCGTCGGTGGCGCCCGTGGGGGGGTCAACAACCCGGGGTTGCTCTGCTCGCGTCATGTCGGCCAGCGTAACCTTACGAAATCTGAGGAGGACCGCCCGCCCGAACACCTGCCCGGCCAACGGTCGTGGGAAGAACAGAGGTTACTCCGCCCCTCTGACAAAAGCCCGAGCGGTGGGCCGCGTCCCGGTCTCCCGGCCCGCCTCCCCGACGCCGCGCCGCCCCGCGGGCGAGGCGCCCGGAACGGCCGCTGACCAGCGGCGGCCCTCCCCCGACTTCCCCGCGCCCCGCCCGGAACGGCGGAACGGCGGAACGGCCCCCCGTTTCCACGGGCGACCGTTCCGGAACTCCGACCGCACCGCGGCCGTGGGACCGTGGAACGGGTCACTCCCCGGCCGGGTCCCCCGCCGTCTTCTTCGCCGCGGTCTTCTTGGCGGCGGTCTTCGTCGCCGTCTTCTTCGCGGCCGACTTGGTGGCGGTCTTCTTCGCCACCGACTTCTTCGCGGCCGTCTTCTTCGTCGCGGTCTTGGTGGCGGTCTTGGTCGCGGTCTTCTTCGCCGCCGTCTTCTTGGTGGCCGTCTTCTTGGCGGTCTTCTTCGCCGGCCCCTTCGCCCGCCGCTCCGCGAGCAGTTCGAAGCCACGCTCCGCGGTGATGGTCTCCGGGTCGTCGTCCCTGCGCAGCGTCGCGTTGGTCTCGCCGTCGGTCACATAGGGACCGAAACGGCCGTCCTTGACCACCACCGGGCGGCCGTTGGTCGGGTCCTCGCCCAGCTCCTTCAGCGGCGGCTTGGCGGCGGCCCGGCCACGCTGCTTGGGCTGGGCGTAGAGCGCGAGGGCCTGTTCGAGGGTGACCGTGAAGATCTGGTCCTCGGTCCCCAGCGAACGCGAGTCCGTGCCCTTCTTCAGATAGGGACCGTAACGCCCGTTCTGCGCCGTGATC
Source organism: Streptomyces sedi (assembly GCF_006335015.1). Lineage (GTDB taxonomy): Bacteria > Actinomycetota > Actinomycetes > Streptomycetales > Streptomycetaceae > Streptomyces > Streptomyces sedi. The sequence continues at coordinate 38,699 of NZ_VDGT01000015.1, read as the reverse complement.
TCCTGCTTCGACTCGGGGTCGACGCCCACCACGCGCGGCAGCGCGAGCAGCCGCAGCGCCTCTTCGAGGGTGACCGTGTCCAGCGTCATCGAGGACAGCAGCGAGGCGGTGCGCGGCTTGACCGCGTTCTTCCCCGACTTGGGGGCGTCCTCGGGCAACACCTCGGTCACGTAGGGCCCGTAGCGCCCGTCCCGCGCGACGATGCGGCGCCCGGTCTCCGGGTCGTCGCCCAGCTCGAAGTCGCCGCTCGGTTTGGCCAGCAGCTCCTTGGCCAGGTCGACGGAGAGCTCGTCCGGCGGCAGGTCGTCCGGAACGTCGGCGCGCTTGCCCGGCTGGTCCTCCTGCCCCTGCTCGGGCGGGGCCTCCACATAGGGGCCGTAGCGTCCGACGCGCAGCACGATGCCGTCGCCCACGGGGAAGGAGGAGATCTCCCTGGCGTCGATCGCGCCGAGGTCGGTGACCAGCTCCTTCAGCCCGCCCAGGTGGTCGCCGTCCCCGTTGCCCGCCTCGGCGGCGGTGCCCTGGCCCTCGCCCTCGCCGAAGTAGAAGCGGCGCAGCCACGGCACGGCCTCGGCGTCGCCGGTGGCGATGCGGTCGAGGTCGTCCTCCATCTTGGCGGTGAAGTCGTAGTCGACGAGCCGCCCGAAGTGCTGCTCCAGCAGGTTGACCACGGCGAAGGAGAGGAACGACGGCACCAGCGCCGTTCCCTTCTTGAAGACGTAGCGACGGTCCAGGATGGTGCCGATGATGCTGGCGTAGGTGGAGGGGCGGCCGATCTCCCGCTCCTCCAGCTCCTTGACCAGCGTCGCCTCGGTGTAGCGGGCCGGCGGCTTGGTGGAGTGACCGTCCGGGGTGATGGCGCGCGCCGCGAGCGGGTCGCCCTCGGCGACGGCCGGCAGCCGGCGCTCCCTGTCGTCCAGCTCGGCGTTGGGGTCGTCGGCGCCCTCGACATAGGCCTTGAGGAAGCCGTGGAACGTGATGACCTTGCCGGTCGCGCTGAACTCGCAGTCCTGCCCGTCCGCGCTGGTCCCGCCGACGCGGACGGCGACGGACTGGCCGACGGCGTCCTTCATCTGGGAGGCGACCGTGCGCTTCCAGATCAGCTCGTAGAGCCGGTACTGATCGCCCGTCAGCCCCGTCTCGGCGGGGGTGCGGAAGCGGTCGCCGGAGGGGCGGATCGCCTCGTGCGCCTCCTGCGCGTTCTTCACCTTGCTGGCGTAGACGCGGGGGCGGTCGGGCAGGTAGTCGGCGCCGTAGAGCTGTGTGACCTGGGCTCTCGCGGCACTGACCGCGGTGTCGGAGAGGGTGGTCGAGTCGGTCCTCATGTAGGTGATGAAGCCGTTCTCGTAGAGCCGCTGCGCCACCTGCATCGCGGCCTTGGCACCCATGCCCAGCTTGCGCGACGCCTCCTGCTGGAGGGTGGTCGTGCGGAACGGCGCGTACGGCGAACGGCGGTACGGCTTGGACTCGACGGAGCGGACCGCGAACGCCGTGTCGGCCAGCGCGGCGGCGAGCGCGCGGGCGCTCTCCTCGCTGAGCTGGCGCACCTGGTCCGGTCTGCGCAGCTCGCCGTCCGCGCCGAAGTCCCGGCCCTGGGCGATGCGCCGGCCGTCGACCGAGGTCAGCCGCGCGTCGAACGTGCCGGCCTCGCCGCCGGCGGCGAAGGTGCCGGTGAGGTCCCAGTACTCGGCGGAACGGAACGCGATGCGCTCCCGCTCCCGCTCGACCACCAGCCGTGTCGCCACGGACTGCACCCGGCCGGCGGAGAGCCGGGGCATGACCTTCTTCCACAGAACGGGTGAGACCTCGTAGCCGTAGAGGCGGTCGAGGATGCGGCGGGTCTCCTGCGCGTCGACGAGCAGCTGGTTCAGCTCGCGCGGGTTGTCGACCGCCGCCCTGATGGCGTCCCTGGTGATCTCGTGGAAGACCATCCTGCGGACCGGGACCTTGGGCTTGAGGACCTCCCGCAGGTGCCAGGCGATCGCCTCGCCCTCGCGGTCCTCGTCCGTCGCGAGGTAGAGCTCGTCGGACTCGGCGAGCAGCTGCTTGAGCTTGCGCACCTGGTCGCGCTTGTCGCTGTTGACGACGTAGAGCGGTTGGAAGTTCTCCTCGACGTTGACCCCGAGCCGGGCCCAGGGCTCGCCCTTGTACTCGGCCGGCACCTCCTTGGCGCCGTTGGGGAGGTCACGGATGTGCCCCACGCTGGCCTCGACCACATATCCGGGGCCGAGGTAGCCCTTGATCGTCTTGGCCTTGGCGGGCGACTCGACAATGACGAGTCGGCGTCCGCCATCGGCGGTGTCGCTGGTGGGGGACAACTTCTCGCTCTTCTCTCCAGCCCGGGAAACGTGTCGACGGTGCGGAGTGTGACGGTACATCCCTGCTGCGTGTCAAATGGGAAAACCCCGCAACGCATCTCGAACGGTAACCCGAGAGCTGCCCGTCCCGCCGCCCGGTGACACCGGCAGCCGGGGTCGCCGGGGGCGCGAAAGGGCGCGGACGGTGGCCGCCGCTCAGTCGACGGGCACCAGAAAGCCCTGTTCAACGAGGGGGCGCAGCCATCCGGGCGCGGCGGCGCGCAGCGTGTCCCGCTCCTCGTCAACGAGCTGGGCGATCGCGTCCAGCAGCGTGCCCGCGGCGAGGCTTCCGTCACAGCTGCCGGCGAACCCGGCGCCGACGGTGTCCATCGCGGTGGCGCGCATCATGCCGTGGCGCTGACGCAGCACCACGTGCTCGGGGTCCTCGGCGCCCGGCCGGCCGAGCTGTTCCTGCGTCACGCCCTCGGCCAGCGCGTAACGGGCGGTCAGCAGCGCGCGGTCGTCGTGGGCGCGCAGGAAGTCCCGGCGGGCGAAGTGCGCGGGGACGGCGGCGCCGAGCGGCTGCTCGACGGAGTGCGGCCACTCCTCGACCAGCACGGAGGGGTCGGCGGCGTCGGAGCGGCGCAGCGTGATCCAGCCGAATCCGACGGAGCGCACCGAGCGGGAAGCGAACTCGTCGAGCCACGCGTCGTAGGCCGCCAGGTAGTCGGCCCGGTCGCCGCGGTGGGCGCCGGCGTCGCGGAGCCACAGCTCGGCGTACTCGTTGACGTCCTGCTCCTGGCGCCGCACGATCCAGGCGTCGCAGCCGGGCGGCACCCAGGAGGCGAGCCGTTCGCGCCAGTCCTGGTCGGCGGTCTGCTCCCAGTTGGCGAGGAGCTGGCAGTAGCCGCCGGGGGCGAGCCGCTCGGCGGCGGAGGACACCAGCGTGCGGCAGAGGGCGTCGCCGGGCAGCCCGCCGTCGCGGTAGGTGAGCCCGGATCCTGGCGCGGCGGGGGAGATGACGAACGGCGGGTTGGAGACGATCAGGTCGAACGGCGGGGCGTCGGCGACCGGTTCGAAGAGCGAGCCTTGGCGCAGGTCGACCCCGCCGGGGGCGCCGGGGTCACCTTCGGCGCCGAGGGAGAGGGCGAGGGTGAGGGCGGCGACGCGCAGCGCGCGGGGGTTGAGGTCGGTGGCGGTGACCCGTTCGGCGTGGCGGGTCAGGTGGAGCGCCTGCACGCCGGAGCCGGTGCCGAGGTCGAGGGCGCGGCCGACGGGCGTGCGGACGGTGAGTTGCGCCAGCGTGGTGGAGGCCCCGCCGGCGCCCAGCACCACGTCACGCCCCTGCCCGTGCGCCCCGGCGCCCCCGGCGGTCGCGCGCCCCTGGTCCGAGACGATCCACCAGTTCTCGCCTCCGTCCCCGGCGTAGGGCCGGAGATCGACGGTGGCCCGCCGGCGTGCGGTGCCTTCCGCGTCGACGGCGGTCAACCAGCCGTCGGCCAGGGCCTGTTCGGCGGTGAACGCGGGCAGCGCGGCGGCGACCAGGGCGGTGGGCGGCGCCTGACCGAGGAGAAAGAGCCGCGTCAACGTGGCCAGCGGCCCGTCGTCCCCCCGGGTGGCGCGCTCGGCGGGCACGGTCTCGCCCCGCGCGAGCGCGGCGTACGCCGGGGCGCCCAGCAGGTCGAGCACGCCGTCGGGGGTGAAGGACGCGGCCAGCAGGTCCTCGCGCAGCCGCGCGACGCCGGGACCGGGAACGGGAAGGGGAAGACCGGAATTGCTCACCTGACCATTGTGGGCGCGCGTCCCGTCAGGAGTCGCCCTCGCCCTCCTCCGGCTGCTCCTCCCCGCCCTCGTCCTCGTTCCCGCCCTCGTCGCCGCCCTCGTTGCCGCCGGATTCCTCCGGCTCCTCGGCGCTCTCGCCGCCCCCGCCCGTCTCTCCGGAGGCCGGCGGGCTCTGGCAGCCGTCCTGACGGGCCATCGCCTCGCCGACGTCGCTGGACTGGAGCTCGTTGAGCGCCTCGTCGCCGCTCTCGCCCAGCTCCTGGAGCTGGCCGGCGATGTTCTGGAGCCCCTCGGCGAACGCCCCCTGGTCGGAGGTGTCCAGGCCGTCGATGGTCTCCCTGAGCTGCCCGTAGGAGTCGGAGATGCCGCGCAGTTCGGTGACCGCGTCCTCGCGCAGCCGTTCGCCGTCGTCCACCGGCGGGTCGCCGGCCGAGTCGACGGCGTCGGCGAGGGCGCCGTAGGCGTCGGAGATGTGTTGGAACGCCTCGGAGTCGGCCTCCTGGACCTCCTCGGGGGAACGGCTGCCGTCGCTGGCCTCCGCGATGGCCGTGTTGGCCTGCTGAATCCTCTCCACCTGGGGCTGGACCTGGTCGCAGACGCTCTGCGCCCACTCGTCGGCCTTCTTGCCGTCGTCGCCGCCGCACGCCGTCAGCGTGAGGACCACCGCCGCGCAACCCGACAGTGCCACCGGGAGCTTCTTCATCACGTTCCTCGTCCCTTCGTGCCGCTCGGGCGGGAACTTACACGTCGCGCATCCCTCTTCCGAGTGACGGCCGGGGGCGATGTCCGGATGTGCAGCCATTTGCATCAGTCGGACGGCGACGGCGCGTCAGGCCGCCAGCAGCGGCGCCAACACCCGGCGCAGCGACGTGTTGTCGCGGTGGTGGTGGGCCGTCATGCCCAGCGCACGGGCGGCCGTCACATGGCCGGGCGTGTCGTCGACGAACAGGCAGCGACCAGCGGGAACACCGGCCCGCCCGGCCGCCACCCGAAAGATGCCGGCGTCCGGCTTGGCCACCCCCTCGCGGGAGGAGTTGACCACGGCGTGCGCCAGCCCGGTCAGGCCGAGCGAGGCGAGGTCGGCGTCCAGCCGGCTGGTGGCGTTTGTCACAAGAACGACGGGGACCCGCCGCCCGACCGTCGTCAGCAGCTCCCGCACCTCCGGGTCGACCGTCGCCGGCGTGTCGGTCCACTCGGCCACCAGGGCGCGCGCCCGCGCCAACGACCCGCACGCCGGCGCGAAATCCTCGGCGACCGCCTCCCGCCACGCCTCGTCCGTCACCGCGCCGGTCACGGCGGGCAGCAGCCGCTCGGGACGGAACGCCGTCCCGTGGAACGCGCCGGGCGCGAGCCCGTACTCCTCCTCCAACCGGGGCGCCAGGCCCGCGTCCCAGTGCCGCAGCACCCCGTCCAGGTCGCAGAGCAGGGCGTCGAAGGTGCCGTCGGCTGCGGGTGCGGTCACGGTGCTCGTCCTCCACGGGGCGTCGGATCACGGCGGCCGAACCACCGATGGGCGTTCACCCTACGAACCGCGGCCGTCCGTGAGAACAGGCGGACCGCCCGACGCCCCGGCCGCGCGCGCCCCCTGAGATGCTGTCCCCGCCGACACGACGGTGAGGGAACGGGGGCCCACGGATGCGGTGGCGGGTGCACGGCGAGCGGCGGATCTACGCCAACCCCTGGCTGAACCTGTGGCTCTACGACGTCGAACAGCCCGACGGCCACCGCTACGAGCACCACGTCGTCCGGCTGCGGCATCTCGCGGTCATAGCCATGCTCGACGAGGAGCGCCGGGTGCTGATGCTGTGGCGGCACCGCTTCGTCACCGACGCCTGGGCGTGGGAGCTGCCGATGGGCCTGGTGGAGGACGGGGAGAGCCCGGCGGACGCCGCCGTCCGGGAGGCGGAGGAGGAGACCGGCTGGCGCCCGGAGCGGGTGCGCCCGCTGGTCTACAGCGAACCCGCCGCCGGGATCACCGACACCGAGCACCATGTCTTCCTCGGCGAGGGGCCGGCGCGGATCGGCGAGCCGACCGAGGCGAACGAGGCCGAACGGATCGAGTGGATTCCGTTGACGGAGGTCAGGGGGATGATCCGGCGGCGGGAGATCGTCTCGGGGGCCACCCTCGTCGGCCTGTTGACGCTGCTGCTCGACGAGGGCGGCCCGGACGGGGATCAGGCCCGCACGTAGTCGGCCAGATGCTCGCCGGTGAGGGTGGAACGGGCGGCGACCAGGTCGGCCGGGGTGCCCTCGAAGACGACGCGACCGCCGTCGTGGCCGGCGCCCGGGCCCAGGTCGATGATCCAGTCGGCGTGCGCCATGACGGCCTGGTGGTGCTCGATGACGATCACCGACTTGCCGGAGTCGACCAACCGGTCGAGCAGCCCGAGGAGTTGCTCGACGTCGGCCAGGTGGAGGCCGGTGGTCGGCTCGTCCAGCACGTAGACGCCACCCTTCTCCCCCATGTGCGTCGCCAGCTTCAGCCGCTGCCGCTCGCCGCCGGAGAGGGTGGTCAGCGGCTGGCCGAGGCTCAGATAGCCGAGGCCGACGTCCACCAGCCGGCGCAGAACGGTGTGCGCGGCGGGGGTGCGGGCGTCGCCGGCGCCGAAGAACTCCTCCGCCTCGGTCACGGACATCGCCAGCACCTCACTGATGTTCCGGCCGCCGAGGTGGTAGTCGAGCACCGCGGCCTGGAACCGCCTCCCCTCGCACTCCTCGCAGGGGGTGGCGACGCCGGCCATCATGCCGAGGTCGGTGTAGATGACGCCGGCGCCCTTGCACTCGGGGCAGGCGCCCTCCGAGTTGGCGCTGAAGAGCGCCGGCTTGACGCCGTTGGCCTTCGCGAACGCCTTGCGGATCGGGTCGAGCAGCCCGGTGTAGGTGGCGGGGTTGCTGCGGCGCGAGCCTCGGATCGCGCCCTGGTCGACGGAGACGACCCCCTCGCCGGCCGGGATCGAACCGTGGATCAGCGAGCTCTTGCCCGAGCCGGCGACGCCGGTGACCACCACCAGCGCGCCCAGCGGGACGTCCACGTCGACGTTCCGCAGGTTGTGCGTGTCGGCGCCGCGGATCGGCAGCGTGCCGGTGGGGACGCGGACCTTCTCCTTCAGCGCGGCGCGGTCGTCGAGGTGGCGGCCGGTCAGCGTGCCGCTGGCGCGCAGCCCCTCGACGGTGCCCTCGTAGCAGAGCGTCCCGCCGCCGGTCCCGGCGCCGGGACCGAGGTCGACGACGTGGTCGGCGATGGCGATCGACTCCGGCTTGTGCTCGACGACCAGCACCGTGTTGCCCTTGTCGCGCAGCCGCAGCAGCAGGTCGTTCATCCGCTGGATGTCGTGCGGGTGGAGGCCGACGGTGGGCTCGTCGAAGACATAGGTCACGTCGGTGAGCGAGGAACCGAGGTTGCGGATCATCTTCACGCGCTGCGCCTCGCCGCCCGAGAGCGTGCCGGAGGGCCGGTCGAGCGAGAGATAGCCGAGGCCGATCTCCACGAACGAGTCCAGCGTCCCACCCAGCCCGGCGAGCAGCGGCCCGACCGAGGACTCGTCGATCCCGCGCACCCAGGCGGCGAGGTCGCTGATCTGCGTCGCGCACGCCTCGGCGATGTTCATCCCGTTGATCCGGGACGAACGGGCAGCCTCGTTGAGCCGGGTGCCGCCGCAGTCGGGGCAGGCGGTGTAGGTGACGGCCCGGTCGACGAACGCCCTGATGTGCGGCTGCATCGCCTCCCGGTCCTTGGCGAGGAACGACTTCCTGACGCGGGGCAGCAGACCCTCGTAGGTCATGTTGGTGCCCGCGATCTTTCGTTTGATCGGCTCGCGGTGCAGGAAGTCGTGCCGTTCCTGATCGGTGTAGTCGCGAATTGGCTTGTCCGGGTCGAGAAAGCCGGACGCGGCGATCAGCCGGACGTTCCAGCCGTCCGCGGTGTAGCCGGGGATGGTGAACGGGTCCTCGTTGAGCGACTTGCTGTCGTCGAAGAGCTGGCTCAGATCGATGTCGGTCGCCGAGCCGATGCCCTCGCAGCGCGGGCACATACCGCCGTTGACCTGGAAGTCGACCCGTTCCTTCTTCGTGCCCTCGCCACGCTCGACGGTGACCGCGCCGGCGCCCCTGACGGAGGGGACGTTGAACGAGAACGCGTTGGGCGAGCCGACGTGCGGCTCGCCCAGCCGGCTGAAGAGGATCCGCAGCATCGCGTTGGCGTCGGTCGCGGTGCCGACCGTGGAGCGCGGGTTGGCGCCCATCCGCTCCTGGTCGACGATGATCGCCGTGGTCAACCCCTCCAGCAGGTCCGCCTCCGGTCGCGCCAGCGACGGCATGAAGCCCTGGAGGAAGGCGCTGTAGGTCTCGTTGATCATCCGCTGGGACTCGGCCGCGATCGTGCCGAAGACCAGCGAGCTCTTGCCGGAGCCCGAGACCCCGGTGAAGACGGTCAGCCGACGCTTGGGAATCTCGACGTCGACGTCCCTCAGGTTGTTCTCCCGCGCGCCGCGCACGCGGATCCAGTCGTGGCTGTCGGCTGCGGGCCGCGACGCCTCGGTGCCGTTGCTCATGGCGGTGTCTCCCTCGGTACGGCCGCCGGCGGTCGTCGCCGCGCGGCGGTCGCGTTCGCGAACATGGTCGGGCCGACCGCGCGTTCCGACGCCCCGCGGGACGGGTCGGTCCCGGCGGGGCGCGCGTGACGGCGGCCCGTGGTCGTGACGGGCAGGTGGTGTCGGCCGGTCGGGCGCGGGTCGGCCCGGGGCGGCGAAGGGATGGGCTCGGCCGCACCGGGACTCTCCGGCGGAGGCGGCGACCGGCACCGGGGTCGCCGCTGGTCCACGACGTGCGTGGGCTCCTGGGCCGGGGGCCGAGGATAGCGCCTCGGCCGGCGGCTTCCCAGTCGGTCGCCGCCGGAACCCGTACCGGACCGGGACCGCGGCGGCCGTGCGATGCTGGCGGACGTGGAGCTCGACGACCTGAGGCGGCTGCGCCGCGCGCGCGACGCGATGGACCGCGACTACGCGTCGCCGTTGGACGTCCCCGCGCTGGCCAGGGTCGCGCTGATGTCCTCGGGCCACTTCTCGCGCAGCTTCCGCGCCGCCTACGGCGAGACGCCGTACAACTACCTGATGACCCGCCGCGTGGAGCGCGCGAAGGCGCTGCTGCGCAGGGGCGACCTGAGCGTGACGGAGGTCTGCTTCGCGGTGGGCTGCACCTCGCTGGGCTCCTTCAGCTCGCGCTTCACCGCGCTGGTCGGCGTCTCCCCGAGCGCCTACCGCGCCCGCCCGCACGAGTCGGGCGCGCCGATCCCGGCGTGTGTCGCCAAGTACCTGACCCGCCCGGTCAGGAAGCCGCCGCGTGCCCGGGAGGAGCGAAACGGCGACGGGTGACCGTTCCCGCTCCCCGCGGGCGACGGCGACCTGTCGGGATCGGATCGGTCGGGAGCGGATCGGTCAGGATCGGAGAAGCGCGGTCGGGCGACGCCTCGTAGCGTCGGGGACATGAACATCAAGCTCGCACAGTGCTTCATCGCCGTCGACGACCACGACAAGGCCCTCACCTTCTACCGCGACGTCCTCGGTCTTGAGGTCCGCAACGACGTCTCGTTCGAGGGGATGCGCTGGCTGACCGTCGGCTCGCCCGACCAGCCGGGCGTGGAGATCGTTTTGGAACCGCCGCTGGCCGACCCGAACGCGTCGGAGGCCGACCGGAAGGCCGTCGCCGAGCTGCTGGCCAAGGGGCTGCTGCGCGGGGTGAACTTCACGACGGACGACGTGGACGCCACGTTCGAACGCGTCCGCGCGGCGGGCGGCGACGTGCTCCAGGAGCCGATCGACCAGCCCTACGGCGTCCGTGACTGCGCCTTCCGCGACCCGGCGGGGAACATGCTCCGCTTCAGCGCGGCCGGCTAGAGCCCCCCGGGGGGAACGGGGGAAACGGGGGAAACGGGGGTGGGGCCTGGGGGCCGTTCGCCCGCGCCCGTGACGGTGGCCCGGACCGTCGCGGGCGCGGGGGAACGCGCCTTCCCGGCCTCCTAGGACTTCCCCGGCGCGGCACCACCCCTCGTGGACGGTTCGGCGCCCTCGTTCGCCGAACCGTCGCCGTCGGGGTCGGGGTCGTCGGAGTCGTCGGGGTCGTCGGGGTCGTCGCTCCTCGGGGCGTCGTCCTCCGAGTCGTCGACCGCGATGCCGCGCCGCCGTGAGAGCTGCACCGCCACCACGATCACCGCGATCGCCAGGGCGGCGATCAGCGCGCGGAGCCCCGCGTGGGCATCCTCGCCGTAGCTGAGGGTGATGACGGCGGGGGCGATGAGCAGCGCGACCAGGTTCATCACCTTGAGCAGCGGATTGATCGCGGGACCCGCCGTGTCCTTGAACGGGTCGCCGATGGTGTCGCCGATCACCGTCGCGGCGTGGGCCTCGCTGCCCTTGCCGCCGTGGTGACCGTCCTCGACCAGCTTCTTGGCGTTGTCCCAGGCGCCACCGGAGTTGGCGAGGAAGACCGCCATCAGGATGCCGGTGCCGATGGACCCGGCGAGATAGGCGCCCAGCGGGCCGATGCCCAGGCTGAAGCCGACCGCGATCGGCGCCATCACCGCCAACAGCCCCGGGGTGGCCAGCTCGCGCAGCGAGTCCCTGGTGCAGATGTCCACGACTCTGCCGTACTCGGGCTGCTCGGTGTGGTCCATGATCCCCGGCCGCTCGCGGAACTGCCGGCGCACCTCGTACACCACCGAGCCAGCCGAGCGGGAGACGGCGTTGACCGCGAGCCCCGAGAAGAGAAAGACGACCGCGGAGCCGATGATCAGACCGACCAGGTTGTTGGGTTGCGAGATGTCGAGGCTGAGCGCGGCCTCGCCGAGCACCTCGTTCGCCGTCAGCTCCGCCTCCGCGACGGCCTCGACGACCGCGTCCCGGTAGGAGCCGAACAGCGCGGCGGCGGCCAGCACGGCGGTGGCGATCGCGATGCCCTTGGTGACCGCCTTGGTGGTGTTGCCCACCGCGTCGAGGTCGGTCAGCACCTGGGCGCCCTCGCCCTGGACGTCGCCCGACATCTCGGCGATGCCCTGCGCGTTGTCGGCGACCGGGCCGAACGTGTCCATGGCCACGATCACCCCGACCGTGGTCAGCAGCCCGGTGCCGGCCAGCGCCACGGCGAAGAGCGCCAGCATCAGGATGCCGCCGGCCAGCGCGAAGGCCGCGTAGACGCTGAGTCCGACCAGCAGCGCGGTGTAGACGGCGGACTCCAGGCCCAGCGAGAACCCGGCCAGCACCACGGTCGCCGGGCCCGTGCGCGAGGTCCTGCCGATGTCGCGGACCGGGCGGCGGGAAGGCTCGGTGAAGTAGCCGGTGAGCTGCTGGATCAGCGCCGCCAGCACGATGCCGATGGCGACGGCGGTCAGCGCGAAGAGCCGGGGGTCGGCGTCGTGGGCGGCGATCTCCGTGTCGGTGACGCCGTCCAACTCCTGGAAGCTGTCCGGGAGGTAGAGGTAGGTCGCCACGGCGACCAGCGCCAGCGAGATGCCGGCGGAGAGGAAGAAACCGCGGTTGATGGCGGTCATGCTGGTGCGGTCGCCGCGGCGCGGCGCGACCAGGAAGATGCCGGCCATCGCGGTCAGCACCCCGATCGCGGGGACCAGCAGCGGGAACGCGAGACCCGCGTCGCCGAACGCCACGCTGCCCAGGATCAGCGCGGCGACCAGGGTGACCGCGTAGGACTCGAAGAGGTCGGCCGCCATGCCGGCGCAGTCGCCGACGTTGTCACCCACGTTGTCGGCGATGGTCGCGGCGTTGCGCGGGTCGTCCTCGGGGATGCCCTGCTCGACCTTGCCGACCAGATCGGCGCCGACGTCGGCGGCCTTGGTGAAGATGCCGCCGCCGACCCGCATGAACATCGCGATCAGCGCGGCGCCGAGGCCGAAGCCCTCCAGCACCTTCGGCGCGTCGGCCGTGTAGACCAGCACGACACAGGCGGCGCCCAGCAGGCCGAGCCCGACCGTGAACATTCCGACCACGCCGCCGGTGCGAAAGGCGATGCGCATCGCCTGGTGCCGCACGGAGATCAGGTCCTTTTCTCCCGCCTCACGCGCAGCGGCAGCCACCCGGACATTACTCCGCACCGCCAGCCACATTCCCAGATAACCGGTACCCGCCGAGAAAGCGGCACCGACGACGAAGAAGAGGGAACGCCCGATCCGTTCGTTCCAGTCGTCCGCAGGGAGCAGCAGAAGGAGAAAGACGACGACGAAGGCGAAGATCGCGAGGGTACGCAACTGTCTGGCGAGATAGGCGTTGGCGCCCTCCTGAACGGCGGCGGCGATCTTCCGCATGTTCTCGGTGCCTTCGCCGGCGGCGAGGACCTGTCGCACCAGAACGATCGCCAGTCCCAGGGCCGCCAGGGCGACCACGGCGATCAGCAGGACCAGCGTCCGGTTCCCACTGGTGAGTTCGACGGCCTCGGCTGCCTGTATGACATGGGGGTGTGCCATTCGTCCTCCTTGACGCTCAGGCGTGCTGCGGAAAACTGACAGACGTCGCCGGAGTGTAGAGAGAGATACGAGATCGACAAGGGGACGCGAAGCGATACGAGCACATCAGGGGCGCACGGGCAAACATCACGGGGAGATTCCCGGCCACGCGCGGCGAGCCCTTTTCTCCGGCCGGAGAAAAGGGATCAAGAAAACGGGCCCCGTGACGGATCTTGAAAAGGCGGGGCCGGAGAAAGAGAATCTCCTGGTCGAGGCCCCTCGCGGGGGCCTCGACCAGGAGATCGAAGAAGCGGAGCGGTCGGGACGACCCGACGGCTCAGGGGAAGGACGGCGTGGCGGTCGGCCAACTCATGCGGATCAGACCACCGTTGGCGGCGGAGAGAACCTCGACATCGTCCACGAGGCCGCTGATCACGGCCAGCCCCAGCTCGTCGGTGTCCTCGGCCGCCTCGCTGGCGGAGGACTCCCGGGGTGCGGGGACCGTGCTGGGCGCGTCGTCGCCGACCTCGATCGAGAAGGACTTCTCACCCTCGGTGAGCACGACCCGCACCGGGCTCGTCAGGCCGTGGATCGCGTGCAGTCCGACGGCTCGGCTGCACGCCTCCCCCACGGCGAGGCGCAGCTCGTCCAGCGCCGACTCGTCGACCCCGGCCCTTCTGGCGACCGCGGCGGCGACCAGCCTGGCGGTGCGCACATGCTCCGGGGACGCACTGAAGCGGAGCTCGACGGTGGCCATGCCAACCCCCTTGGTGATGCGGACAGACCGCCCCGGCCATGATGCCGACGGTGCGTGGACCGTCGCGGCCGGGGCGGGTCGCTGATGATCTTTCGAACTGCTGCCGGGCGACCGGGCGCCACGTCTCAGTCGGTCGCCGTGATGGCCTCGTCGACGGACTCGTGGATCGGGAACACCTTGGTCAGGCCCGTGATCCGGAAGATCTTCAGAATGCGCTCCTGGTTGCACACCAGCCGGAGCGAGCCCTCCTGGGCACGCACCCGCTTCAGGCCACCTACCAGCACACCGAGTCCCGTGGAGTCCAGGAAGTCAACGCGCTCCATGTCCACCACGAGGTGGTGGTTGCCGTCATTGACCAGCTCCACAAGCTGTTCGCGCAGCTTGGGCGCGGTGTATACGTCGATCTCGCCGCCGACCTCGACGACCGTACGGTCGCCCACGGTTCGGGTCGAAAGGGACAAGTCCACGGATCGTCCTCCAGCACCTTGCTAACGAGCGGTCGCCCCCCTGGATCGGCAGCCGCCAGGGCATTCAACCACTTACCCCATGCCCAGCACGACGTCTTACAGCCATTGTCCGTCGGACCAGTGACACACTCGTTCCTTGTGCGCCACAACCAGCCACCCCGGAACGCCTCCGAGACCGACGGTCGCCGTCAGTCTCCGACGGCGGTGCTGGCACGGCTGAGCGCGCCCGGGGAACGGTCGCGCCGCATCACTCATACGGAGCAGCTGCCCGGTCAGAAGGAGATCCATGCCGACTGGCCGGAAGGCATACGCCAGGAGGTGCTGGACGCCGTGCGCGCCACCGGCATCGAACGGCCCTGGGCGCACCAGGCGGACGCCGTGGACCACGCCGTGCGCGGCACCTCGGTCGTGGTGTCGACGGGCACCGCGTCGGGCAAGTCGTTGACCTACCAGGTGCCCGTGCTGAACGCGCTGCTGGACGGCGCGTCGGCACCCAACCGGCGGGGCGCGACCGCGCTCTATCTGGCGCCCACCAAGGCTTTGGCCGCCGACCAGTGGCGGGCGATACGCGCCCTGGCGGGGCCGCTGGGCACGGCGGTGCGACCCGCCGTCTACGACGGGGACACCCCGAGGGAGGAACGGGCCTGGGCCAGGGAGCACGCCAACCTGCTGCTCACCAACCCCGACATGCTCCACACCGGCCTGCTGCCGGGGCACCGACGCTGGACCTCCTTCCTTCGGGCGCTGCGCTATGTGGTGATCGACGAGTGCCACGTCTACCGGGGGGTCTTCGGCTCGCACGTGGCACAGGTGCTGCGCCGGCTGCGCCGCGTCTGCGCGCTCTACGGGGCCGAGCCGGTCTTCCTGCTGGCGTCGGCGACCACCGCCGAGCCCGGCTCCTCGGCGAGCCGGCTGGTCGGCGTGCCGGTGACGGAGGTCACAGAAGACTCCTCTCCCCGTGGCGAGTTGGTCTTCGCCCTGTGGGAGCCGCCGCTGACCGAATCCGGCGGCGAGGGCGGCGCGCCGGCCCGGCGGACCGCGACCGCCGAGGCCGCGGAGCTGCTGGCCGACCTGGCCGGGCGGGGCGTCCGCACGGTGGCCTTCGTGCGCTCCCGGCGCGGCGCCGAGCTGATCTCGCTGATCGCCCAGGACCGGCTGGCCGCGACCGACCGCGCGCTGGCCGGACGCGTCGCCGCCTATCGCGGCGGCTATCTGCCGGAGGAGCGACGGGAGTTGGAACGGGCCCTGCACAGCGGTGAGCTGCTGGGGCTGGCCGCCACCACGGCGCTGGAGCTGGGTGTGGATGTCGCGGGGCTGGACGCCGTGCTGCTGGCCGGTTATCCGGGGACCAGGGCCTCGCTCTGGCAGCAGGCCGGACGGGCCGGCAGGCGACGGCAGGGGGCGTTGGCCGTGCTGATCGCCCGTGACGACCCGTTGGACACCTATCTGGTGCACCATCCGGAGGCGCTCTTCCAACGGCCGGTGGAGAGCACCGTGCTGGACCCGGGGAACCCGTACGTCCTGGCCCCGCACCTCTGCGCCGCCGCGGCCGAGGCCCCGCTGACCGAGGCGGATGTCGAAGGCGACGAAGCGTTCTTCGATGTCACGGCCGCCGAGCTGCTGCCGCGGCTCACCGACCGGGGGCTGCTGCGCCGCCGGGGCGGCGGCTGGTACTGGACCCGCAGGGAGCGTCCTGCCGACCTGGTCGACATCCGTGGCAGGGGCGGCGACCCGGTGCGCGTCGTCGAGGCGGAGACCGGCCGGCTGCTGGGCACCGTCGACGCGGGGGCCGCCCACACCGCCGTCCACGAGGGCGCCGTCCATCTGCACCGGGGGCAGACCTTCGTCGTCCGGGAGCTGGACCTGGCCGACTCCGTCGCCTTCGTCGAGGAGTCCAACCCGCCCTGGTCCACCTCCGCCCGGGAGGTGGCCGAGCTGTCCGTGCTGGAGACCGACGTCGAGGTGCCGTGGGGCGAGGCGCGGTTGTGCTTCGGCTCGGTCGAGGTCACCCAGCAGGTGGTCTCCTATCTGCGGCGGCGGCTGCCGACCGGCGAGGTGCTGGGCGAGACGCGGCTCGACCTGCCGCCCAGGACGCTGCGCACCCGCGCGGTGTGGTGGACCATGACCGAGGATCAGCTGACGGACGCGCGGGTCACGCCCGCGATCCTGCCGGGGGCGCTGCACGCCGCCGAGCACGCCGCGATCGGGATGCTGCCGCTCTTCGCCACCTGCGACCGGTGGGACATCGGCGGGGTCTCCATCGCGCTGCACCCCGACACGCTGCTGCCGACCGTCTTCGTCCACGACGGGCATCCCGGCGGGGCCGGTTTCGCCGAGCGCGCCTTCCACACCGCGGCGCGCTGGCTCACCGCGACCAGGGACGCCATCGCGGCCTGCGAGTGCCACACCGGATGCCCCTCCTGCATCCAGTCCCCGAAATGCGGCAACGGCAACGAGCCCCTGCACAAGGCCGGCGCCGTCCGCCTCCTCACCGAGCTCCTGCGCGGCCGGCCGCGCGACTGAACCGACACGGCCGGCCGTCGCCGGGTCGGGAACGCCGGCGGGCGCCGCTCTCGCCCGGGCGGTGGCGGTGTGCGGCCCGGCCGTGGCCTCGGTGGTGAGGTCGGCGACCTCACCACCGAGATGGCAGCGGATCAGCCGGGCACCCTGCGCCTCGGCCACCCGCCGCGCCGCCGCGCAGGCGCTCTGCTGGCCCGCCGTCGCGTGGTCGGCGGCGGCGAGCGCCGCGAGATCCGCCGCGGTGGCGGCCCGCTGCCGGGCGGCCAGCGCCTGGTGGACCGTCACCACCGCGACGAAGACGCCGCAGAGCGCCACGACCACCAGCGCCGCCCAGACCGTGGCGCCGCCCCGGTCGCCCCGCTCAGCGCGGCTCGACACGGGCCACCGCCCCGCCGCTGACCGCGATCCCGAACGCCGCCGTCACCCGCGACGGCGCCGAGACGGTGACCCGGTAGAGCTGTCCCTCCCGGCTGATCTCGACCCGGGCGTCCCCCGGCGCCGTCTCGTGGGCGACCCGCACGACCTGCTCCGGCGACTCGCCCCTGGCGGCGGCCCGTGCCGCGCCGCGCGCCGCGTCCTGGCAGAGCGCCTGGGTGGTGAAGAGGCCCAGGCCGCCGAGCAGGAGGCCGAGAAGCACCAGCAGCGTGGGGATGGCCAGGGCGCTCTCGACCGTGACCGAACCGGCGTCAGAGTGGGACGTCGAGCGCCCGCTGGACCAGCTCACGCAGCTCACCCCTCACCAGGTCGGAGCGGAGCACCTGGTAGAGCACGGCGGCGAACCCGGCCGTGGCGAGGGTGCCCACGGCGTACTCGGTCGTGTTCATCCCGGCCTCGGGCCGGTGCACGAGGGGACGGGCGCGCCGGTGCCGGGGGCGGCGCAGCGGACCGCGCTGCCGCGGGCGTTGACGCGGTGGGAAGGGCCGTCGGGGGTGGGAGGGGGCGGGGTGGTACATGACTCGTTCTCCTCGGGCTCGCGATGCGTGAAGTGACGTGCGGATGTGCGTGCGGATGTGCGGGTGAATGGGCGGGTGCGGAGGGTTGCCGTGTGCGTGACCGGCGTTGACGGGGCGTGGAAGGCGTCGCCCCGGGCGGCCCGCGCCCCCGCCCGGGAGGCGTCGGCCGCGCGTACCTGGGGAGAGGGCGCCGGACGTTTCGGGGCCGTGTCATGTCAACTCCGCCAGCAGTCCGAGCAGTACGGGCGCCACCCCCAGCAGCAGAAAGGCCGGCAGGAAGCACAGCCCCAGCGGACCGGCGACCAGCACGGCGGCCCGCCGCGCCCCGGCCTGCGCCGCCCGGCGGCGCCGCGCCCGCGCCTCCGCGGCCTCAGCCGCGAACGCCCGCACCACCGGCGCCCCGCTGCCGCCCGCCGACTCCAGCCGTCTGGCCAGCCGCTCCGCGCCCGGCAGCGCGCCCAACCGGCCCCAGACCACCGTCGGCTCGCCACCGAGCCGCAGCTCGGCCGCCGCCCGGCACAGCGCCTCCCCGACCGGGCCCCGCACGGACGCGCCCACGGCGCCCGCCGCCGCCCCCGGCTCGGCCCCCGCCGCGAGACACGCGGCGAGCAGCTCCGTGGCCAACGGCAGCGCCGGATCGGGCGCCGCGGCCCCGCGGGCACGCCTCGGCCACCGCCAACGCCGGCGCGGCCGGCCGCACAGCGCCGCCTTCCGCCGCCGCTCCCGGAGCAGGGCCCGGAACTGACCGGCCGCCAGCGGCAGCAGGAGCAGCGCCAGCGCGAGGCTCAGCCAGCCGCGCGCCCACTCGGCGCTCACCGCGCCGGCCTCTCGGCCGAGCGCGCCAGGGCGGCGACCCACGCCATCCCGGCCCACTGGAACAACGCGCCGAGTGCCAGGCAGCAGAGCCCCAACGGCGTGCCGAACAGCACCCGCAGCGGCGCGATCCCCATCGTCGAGCCGAGCACCAGCCCGCCGAGTGGCAACGCCGCCAGCACCCTGGCCGTGGCCCTCGGGCCGGCCAGCAGGGCGCGCAACTCCTCGTCCTGATCCCGCTCGGCGCGCAGCGCGGTCGCCACCCGCTCCAGCCCGGCGGCCAGCGAGGCGCCGCCCTGCACGGCCACCTCCCAGCAGGCGGCGACGCCGGACAGGCCCTCGGCCCCCGGCCGGTCCGCCGCCGAGCGCAGCGCCCCCGGCACGTCCCCGCCGTACCGCGCGGCGGCCAGCGGCGCCGCCGCCAGCGGGCCCAACTCGGCCCGCCCCGCCGTGGCGAGCGCCGCGACGGCCGGCCTGCCGGCCTGGACCTCGCCGGCCAGTGCCACGCAGAAGTCCACCACTGCCTCCCGCTGTCGCAGGGCGGCCGAAGCGGCGCCTCGCCGCCGCCAACCGCGGTCGACCAGCGGAACGGCCAGCGCCGAGACCATCCACGGCACCGCGGACCCAGCCGCCAGGGACACCACCCCGCCGCCGGCCAGACAGCACAGCGCCACCCGCACCGCCACCGCGTCCGGCCGCCAGCGGGCGGGGCGGCGGGCCGTCCCGCCGGCGCCGCCGAGGGCCAACGCCCGCCCCCGGGCGGCCCGCCGGTCCCTGCCGGCCACCAGCCACGCCCCGACGACGGCGCAGAGCGCCGCGGCCCAGGGCACCCAGGGCGCGCTCATCGGGCCACTCCCCGCGCGCAGAGCGCGGAGAGCCGCGCCCACCCCTCCTCACGGACGAACCCGTCCTGGCCCCAACGGGCGGCCGGCACCGTCCCCACCAGCCCGCCGGGTCCCTGCTCCAGCAGCTGGATCTCCGCCAGCCTGCGGCGCCCCGACCGCCGGTCCCTGACCAGATGAAGCACCAGCGCCAGCGCTGCCGCCACCTGGCTGTGCAACGCGGCCCTCGGCAGCCCCGCCGCGCCACCGAGCGCCTCCAGCCGGGCCGGCACGTCCGCCGCCGCGTTGGCGTGGAGCGTGCCGCAGCCGCCGTGGCCCGTGTTGAACGCGGCGAGCAACTCCGTGACCTCGGCGCCCCGCACCTCCCCGACGACCAGCCGGTCCGGCCGCATCCGCAGGGCCTGCCGCACCAGATCGCGCAGGGTGACCCGGCCGGCGCCCTCCTGGTTGGCCGGGCGGGTCTCCAACCGCACCACGTGCGGATGCGTCGGCCTCAGCTCCGCCGAGTCCTCGACGAGGACCACCCGCTCCTCCGGCCCCACCAGGCCGAGCAGCGAGGCGAGCAGCGTGCTCTTCCCCGAGCCCGTGCCGCCCGTCACCAGAAAGGAGAGCCGCGCGGCGAGCACCGCGCCCAGCAGCCGCTCCCCGCCGGGCGGCAGGGTGCCCGCCGCGCACAACTCGGCCAGCGTGAAGGCCCGGTGGCGCACCACCCGCAGGGAGACACAGGGCGAGCCCACGGCCACCGGCGGCAGCACCGCGTGCATCCGGGTGCCGTCCGGGAGCCTGGCGTCCACCCAGGGCCGGGCGTCGTCCAGCCGGCGCCCCGCCGAGGCCGCCAGCCGCTGGGCCAGCCTGCGCACCGAGGCGTCGTCGGGAAAGCGCACGTCCGCGCGCTCCAGGCCGCCGCCCCTGTCGATCCACACCTCGTCGGGGCCGTTGACCAGGACGTCGGTGACCTCGGGCGCGGCCAGCAACGGCTGGAGCGGGCCGGCGCCGACCAGCTCCGAGCGCAGCGCGCGCACCACGGAGAGCACCGCCCGGTCCCCCAGCAGCAGCCCCTGGGCGCGGAGCGCGGCGGCCACCCGCCCCGGCGTCGGCTCGGCGCCCTCCTCCGCCAGCCGCAGCCGCACGCTCTCCAGCAGCGCCGACAGCTCGGGCAGCTCCGGCGGCTCGGGCCCCCTCGGCACCCCCGGGGACGAAGACGACCGCGAAGGCCCTGCCGGAGCCGCACCTGGTACTTCGAGACCCGCGACCGCGGCCCGGTACTCCGCCCCGGTCACGCGACGGCCCCCGCACGCGGCTCGGCGCGGTCGAGAAGCGCCGCGCAGAAGGCGGCCAGCGTCCCGCCCGGGTCCGCCCCCGGCGGCTCGCCCATCTCGGCGGCGACCGAGAGCCCCGGCTCGTCCGGCAGCTCGCCGGCGAGCGGCAGGCGCAGCATCCGCGCCAGCTCGGCACCCGGCAGCGCGTCCCCCGGCCGCATCCTGGCCACCAGGCGCAGATCACGCACCAGCGCCCCGGCCCCGCTCACGACCCGCCTGGCGGCTGTCATCGCCCGCAACTCGCCAGGCACCACCAGCAGTCCCAGGTCGAGCTGGGTGAGCGCCTCGGCAGCCGCCTCGTCGACGGCGCGAGGCAGGTCGACCACCAGCACCCCGCCGCCCCTGCGGGCCGAGGCGAGAACGGAGCGCATCGCCTCGACCGGCAGCCGGATGCCGCCGTCCCGGTCCCAGCTGAGCAGCCGCACCCCGTGCAGCAGCGGCAGCGCCTCGTCCAGCGCCGTCCCGGAGAGCCGCCCCCGCGCGGAGAGCAGCGCCGGCCAGCGCGAGCCAGCCGTCCGTTCGCCGCCGAACGGCACGTCGAGGCCGCCTCCCAGCGGGTCGGCGTCCACCAGCACGCTGCGCCTCCCGGCCCGCGCCGCCGTCACCGCCAGCGCGCAGGCCAGCGACGAGGAACCGGCCCCGCCCCGGCCGCCCAGCACGCCGAGGGTGAGCGTCGGTCGCCCCGGCCCCTCCACCGCGTCGGCGATCCGGTCGACCAGCCGCGTCTCGTCCCACGGCAGGTGCAGCACCTGCTCGACGCCGAGCGCCACGCCCCGCGCCCAGACCCGGTGGTCGTCTAGGTCCCGCCCGACCAGCAGCACCCCCGGCCGCCGCCCGGGCCCGACGCGCTCGCCGCCGCCCAACGCCCGGTCGTCACCGACCAGCACCAGCGGCGCGCCCCACCACTGCTCGGCGGTCGGCGGGGCGCCGTGCGCCACCTCGGCCTCGGCGCCCGCGACGGCGCACAGCCGCAGCAGATCGTCCAGCAACTCCTCGTCCTCGGTGAGGATCAGCACGGAAGCGCACTCCGTCATGGCAAAGCCCCCTGGCTCCACGGCACCGACCCCGTCGGCACCTCCGAAACATCTCGTCACTCAGCGTGACGCGTTTCGGGCCCCCTCGGGGAACTCATCGCAAATCTGTGGATAACCAGCCCCCTGTGGAAAACCTCATCACCCGTTCGTGGAGGTCACGGCGCGCCAACTCGCCCCGCGCACAACGGAAAAGAACAACGCCAAGCGTCAACCGCCAAAAAGGCACGGAGAGTGAGCGCTTCGGCTGCGCACGAAGAGGGAAAAAAGTCCGGGTGGGCACCCCCGGGCAGGCACCGATCGGGTGACACGTCCCGCTCACGCATCCTCACCCGCACACGAACGCAGGGCTCTGAGCTGGGAATTCTCCCCGGAGGCGTCTCGGAAGAGGCGACGACCCCCGCCGGGGGGGAGAGCGGGGGTCGTCTTCCACGGCCGACTCGGGGGGGGAGGAGCCGGGCCGGGTTAGCACGGTCGCGAACGATCCGTGACTTCCATGGTGTACCCGAGAGCCTTCTCAGGCAAACCCACGCGCCCCAGCGTACGCCGAATGGCGGGCGCTTATGCTCGGGGCGTGGAAAACCTGCCGCAGCCCCGCACCGCCGCGTTCTTTGACCTTGACAAGACCGTCATCGCGAAGTCGAGCACGGTCACTTTCAGCAGGTCCTTCTACCAGGGCGGGCTGATCAACCGCAGGGCGGTGCTGCGCACCGCCTACGCCCAGTTCCTCTTTCTGCTGGGCGGCGCCGACCACGAGCAGACCGAGCGGATGAGGGAGTACCTCTCGGCGCTCTGTCGCGGATGGAACGTACAACAGGTCCGCGAGATCGTCGCGGAGGCGCTGCACGAGGTGATCGACCCGATCATCTACGACGAGGCGGCCTCGCTGATCGAACGTCACCACGAGGCCGGCCGCGACGTGGTGATCGTGAGCACCTCGGGGGCCGAACTGGTCGAACCGATCGGCGAACTCCTCGGCGCCGACCGGGTGGTGGCGACCCGGATGGTGGTGGCCGACGGCTGCTACACGGGCGAGGTCGACTACTACGCCTACGGCCCCACGAAGGCCGAGGCCATCGCCGAGCTGGCCGTCTCCGAGGGATACGACCTGGCGCGTTGCTACGCCTACAGCGACTCGGTCACCGACCTGCCGATGCTGGAGTCCGTCGGCCACCCGCACGCCGTCAACCCCGACCGCGCGCTGCGCAAGGAGGCGACGGCGCGCGAGTGGCCGGTGTTGACGTTCGAGCGGCCGGTGCGGCTGCGCCAGCGGGTGTCGCTCGGCATACCGTCCCGCCCCGCGCTCGTGGCGACGGCCGCCGTGGCCGCCGCCACCGCGGGCGGCCTGGTCTGGTGGTACGCCAACCGCCGCCGCGCCGCGGGCCGCGCCGTCTGACCCGGCGCGGCGGCGCGGGACGCGCTCAGGCGGCGCCGCGTTGCAGCGCCTCGCAGACGGCGACGGACTCGCGCGCCCCCAGCTCGGCGGCCCGCGCGCAGTGCGCGATCCATCCGGCGACCCCCGCCCTGGTGCCGGCCAGATAGCCGTCCAGCGCGGCGAGATAGCTCTCCACGCCCTGCTCGGCGTGGCCGACCTCGACGGGGGCGACCGCTTTCGGGTCGAGCCCCCCACCGACCAGCACCAGCCGCGCCGCCGCCCTCGCGACCAGCCCGTTGTGGCTGACGAACGGGCGCAGCGCCACCAGTTCCCCGTGCACCACCGACGCCGTGATCAGGGTCGGCGCCGACGAGCCGGCGACCACAAGGCCGGCGAGCGCGTCCAGCCGGGCCGCCACCTCCTCGACGCCCGGCGCCGGCGGGAGCGTGTCCAGCCCCGGCTCCTCAACCGACTCCCCGGCCAACCGGGGCCGGCCGATCCGCTCTCCCTCGGCGCCCTCGGCCGGGCCGCCCGCGGCGACCAGGTGCAGCCGCGCCAGCACCCGCAGCGGGGAACCGCGCCAGACCCCCAGCGACTCCGTCGCCTCGGCCGTGGTCCGCAGCGCCGCGCCCACCGTCCTGGCCTCGGGGTCGCCGCCGAAGTCGCTGCGCCTTCTGACCTCCTCCAACGCCCAGTCGGCGCCGGCCAGCGCGGCCGAGGCGCGGGCGCCGCGCAGCGCGGCCTCGGAGGAGACCTCGGGGCTGCGGCGGCGCATCACGCGATGCTTGTAGACGGCGTCCACCGCCTCCCTCACGCCTGCCACGGCGGCCGGGACGCCGGGGAGTTCGGCCAGCCTGGCCAGGGGGTCGGTCTGCGGTTCGGTGGATGCGGCGGGGCTCATAGCACCGAAGCCTAGGCGGGGTCCAGCGATTATCGGGGACTCGTTCGAGTGGATTTCCCCACTTCGCGTGTTCGGGTGCTCGCCCGACGCCACTACGCTCCTGAACATGAAGATCGCTTTCGTAGGCAAGGGGGGCAGCGGCAAGACCACGCTGTCCTCGCTGTTCGTCCGGCATCTCGCGGCGCGCGGCGTCCCCGTCACCGCGGTGGACGCCGACATCAACCAACACCTCGGCGTCGCCCTCGGCCTGACGGACGAGGAGGCCGCGGCGTGCCCACCGCTCGGCGGCAGTCTGCCGTTGATCAAGGACTATCTCCGGGGCGAGAACCCCCGCATCCTCTCCTCCGAGACCATGATCAAGACGACGCCGCCCGGGGCGGGCTCGCGGCTGCTGCGACTCTCCGAGAGGAACCCGGTCTTCGACGCCTGCGCCACCGAGGTGCCGTTGGACGAGGGCTCGGCACGGCTGCTGGTCACCGGCGCGTTCACCGCGGACGACCTCGGGGTCGCCTGCTACCACTCGAAGACCGGCGCCGTGGAACTGTGCCTGAACCACCTGGTCGACGGGCGCCACGAGTACCTCGTGGTGGACATGACGGCCGGCAGCGACTCGTTCGCCTCGGGGCTCTTCACCCGTTTCGACATGACCTTCCTGGTGGCCGAGCCGACCCGCAAGGGCGTCTCGGTCTACCGCCAGTACCGCGAGTACGCGCGGGACTACGGGGTCGCCCTGCGCGTGATCGGCAACAAGGCGCAGGGGCCCGAGGACGTCGCCTTCCTGCGCGACGAGGTCGGGGACGACCTGCTCGTGACGCTCGGCCACTCGGACTGGGTGCGGGCCATGGAGCGCGGGCGACGCCGGCCGTTCGCCGCGCTGAACGCGGAGGACGCCGGGGCGCTGGACGCCATGCACCGGGCCGCGGACGCCGGCTATCCGCTGCGCGACTGGGAGCGTTACACACAGCAGATGGTGCACTTCCACCTGAAGAACGCGGCGAGCTGGGGCAACGACAGGACCGGGGCCGACCTGGCGGCGCAGGTCGACCCCGGGTTCGTGCTGCGGGAGGCGTCCAGCCCGTTGCCGGCCTGAGCGTCCCGGTGGCGGGCGGTCAGCCGGCCAGGAAGGACTCCCAGCCACCGGGCGGCGCCTCGCCGACGCCGAGGCCGCGCATCCGCTCCAGCACCTCGGGGTCCTGGGCGTCCAGCCAGTCGACCAGCTGCCGAAAGGAGACGCACTCGACGCCGTCCCTCGGGCAGACCTCGCTGATCACGTCGGCGACGGCGTCCATGTAGATGCCGCCGTTCCACTGGTTGAAGTGGTTGCCGATGACCAGCGGGGCGCGGTTGCCGTCGTTGGCCCGGTCGAACGCGGCCATCAGCCCGTCGTGCATCTCTGCCTGCCAGGTGGGCCACATCTCGGGGTCACCGCTGCCCTCGCCCGACTGGTTGACCATGAAGTTGTAGTCCATGGAGAGCGTCTCGAAGGAACGTCCCGGCATGGGCACCGACTGGAGCGAGATGTCCCAGACCCCGTGCCGCTGCTGCGGCCAGACCTGGAGCGCGTTGCCGCTGGAGTCGTAGCGGAAGCCCGACTCGGCGGCGGCCAGCAGCAGGTTCTCCTGGCCCTCAAGACAGGGCGCGCGCCCGCCGACCAGCTCCTCCTCGTAGTCGAACGGGAGCGGTTCCTCGTCGGTGAGGCCGGTCGTGGTGCGCCAGTTCTGCACCATCCACTTGGCCTGGTCGATCTCGTCGACCCAGTCCTCGACGCTCCAGCTGGAGCCGCCGGTCGGGCCGCAGAAGTGGCCGTTGAAGTGGGTGCCGATCTCGTTGCCCTCCGCCCAGGCCAGTCGGACCTGTTCGAGGGTGGCGGCGATGTGCTCGTCGGAGAGGTAGCCGATGTCGGAGGCGCCCGGCTCGCGCCCCGGGGGCTCGTAGTTGAGGCGTTCACTCTCCGGCAGGAGATAGATACCGGAGAGGAAGTAGGTCATGTCGGCGTCATAACGCTCGCCGATTTCCCGGAACCGTGAGAAGAGCTGATTGTCGTCCTCTCCGGCGCCGTCCCAGGAGAAGACGACGAATTGCGGCGGCTCCTCGCCTGGCGCCAACGGTTCGGGGTCGGGGGGCTGGTGGGGCTGGGGGCCGGTGTCGGCGGTGGATCCGTCGCCGAGGAGCTGGGGCGCGGGGCCGGCGTCGTCCCCGCCGGAGTCTTCGTCCCCCTCCTCGCCCGAGCCACCCGAGGCGGACTCGTGCCGCTCCTCCCCCTTGTCGCCGCCGTCGCCACCATCGCCCGACAGCGAGCAGGCGCCCGTGGCCAGGGCCAGCGCACCGATGGCCACCAGGGTCGCCGTCCGTCTCGTCGTGTGTGTGACCATCTCGCGTCCTCCCGTTGCCAACGCATGGTTTTGTCCGCTCCGCCCGATTCGCGGGGCAGCGCACCAAACTCTTCCTCTCAGCGTTAGAGATGTTTGTATGACAAGCGGTTCCCATGACTTTTTCCCTCCTTCGGATTAATTGCACCGCTGAACGGGGTCTGGCCCTCGTACAGACCTTTGCGTCGCATTACTCTTCGTTTACCAAGCCTTGAGAAAGGCCTTAGCTCCTGTAACTCCGGGGTTCTCGCCCCTCACGGACGGAGACGGAAGATGTCCGCCTGCGCCCCCACTCCCGATTCGACCCAGCCCGAGCCGGCTTCCCCGGCCCCCGCCTCCTCACCGTCCGGATGGTCGGGCTTCCGCTCGCCGTTCGTTCGCCACCGCGCGGATCTCTCCGCTTCGGTCTCGGTCTTCCTGATCGCCCTGCCGCTCTCCCTCGGCATCGCGCTGGCCACGGGCGCACCGCTCCAGGCGGGGCTCGTCGCCGCGGCGGTCGGCGGCATCGTGGTGGGGCTGCTGGGCGGCGCGCCGCTCCAGGTCAGCGGCCCGGCCGCGGGCCTGACGGTCATCACGGCCGACCTGATCCACCAGTACGGCTGGCGCACCACCTGCGCCATCACCGCGCTCGCCGGCCTGACCCAACTCGCGCTCTCCGCCCTGCGGGTGGCCAGGTCGGCGCTGGTCGTCAGCCCGGCGATCGTGCACGGGATGCTGGCGGGCATCGGCGCCACCATCGCGCTCTCCCAGCTGCACATCGTGCTGGGCGGAGACCCGGAGAGCTCCGCCCTGGACAACCTGGCGGATCTGCCGCGCCAGTTGTCCGATCCGCAGCTGACCTCGCTCTCGGTGGGCGCGCTGGTGGTGGCGGTGCTGCTGCTCTGGCCACGGTTGCCAGGGCGGGCGGGGAGCCTGGTCCGCAAGGCGGCGCCGGCGGCGCTCGCGGCCGTGGTGCTGGCGACGTTCCTCTCCTGGTCCCTCTCCCTCGACGTCTCCCGCGTCGACCTGCCGTCCTGGAGCAGCCACGCGCTGCCCCGGATGCCGGAGGGGCCCGTGCTCGGGCTGTTGGCGGCCGTGCTGACGATCACGCTGGTCGCGAGCGTGGAGTCGCTGCTGTCCGCGGTCGCGGTCGACAAGCTGGCGGCGGCGAGACAGCGGGCCGGCGGGCCGCGCGTGCCCCGGGCCGACCTCGACCGGGAGCTACGCGGCCAGGGCGTCGCCAACATGGTCTCCGGCTCCCTCGGCGGACTGCCGGTCACCGGCGTCGCCGTGCGCAGCTCGGCCAACGTGGCGGCTGGCGCGGTCTCCCGGCGCTCCACGATCCTGCACGGCTGCTGGGTACTGGTGGCCACGGGGCTGCTGGTGGGGGTGCTGGAGCTGATCCCGCTCGGCGCCCTGGCCGCGCTGGTGATGGTGGTCGGCGTGCAGATGGTCAACATCACGCACATCCGCAGCGTGACCCGCCACCGCGAGGTCGCCGTCTACGTGGCCACGGCGGTCGGGGTGACGGCCTTCGGGGTGCTGGAGGGCGTCGGGATCGGCATCCTCGCCGCCGTCGCGGTGGCGCTGCACCGGCTGACGCACACCGGCATCAGCCAGGAGTCGCTGCCGGACGGCGGACACCGGGTGCGCGTCCGGGGGCAGTTGACGTTTCTCGCGGTGCCCAGGCTGTCGCGGGTGCTCGGGCAGCTGCCGGAGCGGGAGCGGGTGGTCGTCGAGTTGGAGGGCACCTTCGTCGACCATGCCGCGTTCGAGACGCTGCACGACTGGCGGGCGTCCCATCTGGCGCAGGGCGGCACGGTGGAGCTGCCGGCCGGGCTGGGGCTGCCGGGGAGCGCGGCGCCCTCCGCGGCGGCGCCGCACCGCTGCCACCCGTGGCAGTCCTGGCGCAACCACCGGGACGTGGTCCACGGCGATGCGCCGGTCCCGGCGCCGTCGAGCGGGTCGCCGGACCTGCTTCTCGGTGGGCTGCGCGCCTTCCAGAGCATGACGGCGCCGATGGTGCGCGAGGAGCTGGCGCGGCTGGCGCGCGAGGGGCAACGGCCCGGACAGCTCTTTCTGACCTGCGCCGACTCCCGCCTGGTCACCAGCATGATCACCTCAAGCGGACCGGGCGACCTCTTCACCGTGCGGAACATCGGGAATCTGGTGCCGCCTCCCGGGGCCGACTCAGGCGACGACTCGGTGGGCGCCGCGATCGAGTACGCGCTCACCGAGCTGGGGGTCACCACCCTCACGGTCTGCGGCCACTCGGGATGCGGGGCGATGCGCGCCCTGCGGTCGGTGGACCGGGAGCGCGGGATGCTGCCCGAGGGACCGCTCGGCCGTTGGCTCGCCCACGCCGGCCCCAGCCTGGAGCGGCTGCGCTCGGGGCCGCCGTCCCGGATCGACCACGGGGAGCGCTCCGGGGAGACACCGGGCGGCGGGGCCCGGGAGGGGGAAGGCCCCGAGGAGACCGAGTTGGAGGCGCTCTGCCTGGCCAACGTGGTGCAGCAGTTGGAGCATCTCGCGGGGCATCCGTCGGTGGCCCAGCGGCTGGCCGAGGGCACGCTCCGCCTGCGCGGGATGTACTTCCACGTCGGGCTGGCCCAGATCTATGTGCTGGATCGGGAGGAGGGGCGGCCCCCCGTCTTCACCGCGGTCCGGCCGGAGCACGGGGGCGAGGAGGTGCTGGGCGTTCCGGTGAACGGTGCGGCGGAGCCCGTTCGTCGCAGCGGTTGACCGTTCATCGCGCGGAGATCGAATGGCCTTGTCAAAGGAAGGTGGGACTGATGGGGTGTGCCGTGGGACACAACTGACGCCGCGCGGGTGACTGCCATGTGCGACGGGCGCTTGGCCGTCGGTCCCGGCCGCCCCTCGTTCGCCCACGTCACCCCTCGGCGGTGGCGACATCGGCCGCTCACCATGGCGGGGCGGACAAGGAGGCGTTGTGAGTAACGAGAGCCTGGCCAACCTCATGACGGAGACCCGGAGGTTCGCGCCCCCGGCCGAGGTGACGGCGGCAGCCAATGTGACCGCCGCCGCCTACGAGGCGGCAGCCGAGGATCGCCTGGAGTACTGGGCGGAGCAGGCTCGCCGGTTGAGTTGGGAGCAGGAGCCCACCGAGACCCTGGACTGGTCCAACCCGCCCTTCGCCAAGTGGTTCGCCGACGGCCGGTTGAACGTCGCCTACAACTGCGTCGACCGCCATGTCGAGGCCGGCAACGGGGACCGGGTCGCCATTCACTTCGAGGGCGAGCCCGGCGACTCCCGTGCGATCACCTATGCCGAGTTGCAGCGCGAGGTCTCCCAGGCGGCGCACGCGTTGACCGAGTTGGGGGTGGCCACCGGCGACCGGGTGGCCATCTACATGCCGATGATCCCCGAGGCCGTCATCGCGATGCTGGCCTGCGCGCGGATCGGGGCGCCGCACTCGGTGGTCTTCGGCGCGTTCTCCGCCGACGCGCTGGCCACCCGGATCGAGGACGCGGACGCCCGGGTGGTGATCACCTCCGACGGCGGCTACCGCAGGGGCGCGCCGTCCGCGTTGAAGCCCGCCGTGGACGAGGCCCTGACCCGCCCCGGCGCCGCCCGGGTGCGGAACGTGCTGGTGGTGCGCCGCACCGGTCAGGACGTTCCCTGGACCGAGGGCCGGGACCTGTGGTGGCACGAGACGGTGGGCCGGCAGCCCGAGGAGCACACGCCGGAGGCGTTCGACGCCGAGCATCCGCTCTTCATCCTCTACACCTCGGGCACCACGGGGAAGCCGAAGGGCATCCTGCACACCACCGGCGGCTATCTGACGCAGGTCGCCTACACCCATCACGCGGTCTTCGACCTCAAGCCGGAGACCGACGTCTACTGGTGCACCGCCGACATCGGCTGGGTCACCGGGCACTCGTACATCGTCTACGGCCCGCTGGCCAACGGCGCGACGGAGGTGCTCTACGAGGGCACGCCCAACACCCCGCACAACGGCCGCTGGTGGGAGATCGTCGAGAAGTACGGCGTGACCCTGCTCTACACCGCGCCCACCGCGATCCGCACCTGCATGAAGTGGGGCGACGACGTACCGGCCGGGTTCAACCTCTCCAGCCTGCGGGTGCTCGGTTCGGTGGGCGAGCCGATCAACCCGGAGGCGTGGGTCTGGTACCGGGAGCACATCGGCGGCGGTCGCACCCCCGTCGTCGACACCTGGTGGCAGACCGAGACGGGCGCGATGATGATCAGCCCGCTGCCGGGAGTGACGTTGGCGAAGCCGGGGTCGGCGCAGACCCCGCTGCCGGGGATCAGCGCGACGGTGGTGGACGACGACGGGAACGAGGTGGCCAACGGCTCGGGCGGCTATCTGACGCTGACCGAGCCCTGGCCGTCGATGCTCCGCACCATCTGGGGCGACGACCAGCGGTTCCTCGACACCTACTGGTCCCGTTTCGAGGGCCGGTACTTCGCCGGGGACGGCGCGAAGAAGGACGCCGACGGCGACATCTGGCTGCTGGGCCGGGTCGACGACGTGATGCTGGTCTCCGGCCACAACATCTCGACGACCGAGGTCGAGTCCGCGCTGGTCAGCCACCCCCGCATCGCGGAGGCCGCGGTCGTCGGGGCCACCGACCCGCAGACCACTCAGGCGATCTGCGCGTTCGTCATCCTGCGGGGCGGCGCTCCCCAGGAGGAGGGGCTGGTCGAGGAGTTGCGGGCGCACGTCTCCAAGGAGTTGGGGCCGATCGCCAAGCCGAAGCGCATCCTGGCGGTGGACGAGCTGCCGAAGACGCGCTCCGGCAAGATCATGCGGCGGCTGCTGCGGGACATCGCGGAGAACCGCGAACTGGGCGACGTCACCACGCTGACCGACCCGGCGGTGATGGACCTGATCCAGAGCAAGCTGCCCTCCGCGCCCTCGGAGGACTGACCGTCAGCCGCCGCCCGTTCTCCTCCCCGTCCACACGGGAGTGAGCGGGTTTCGGACGGCGTGCCGCGCGTTGGAGCGCATAGGGGCGCCCGATCGTTGATCGGGCGCCCCTATACCATCTGTGGCATCCCTCCCGGGGGCGACGAGGTGTCGCGACGGACGCACCACCATGGCACCACTACTGTCACGTGCACCTACCGCAACCACGCCAGGAGAGAAAGTGAGAACGCGATGAGCGCAGCCGACGAGGGCCGCAGCCTCGGAGAGTTGGTCGCCTCGGCGACCGGCGAGCTGTCCGGTCTGGTCCACGACGAGATCGCCCTCGCCAAGGCGGAGATCCGACAGGACGTCAAACGCGCCCTCTTCGGGAGCGTGGCCGGGGTGGTGGCGGCCGGGCTGGTCGTCTTCGCCGTGCCGCTGCTGAGCTTCGCGCTGGCGTTCTGGCTGCGGAACTGGTGGGACCTGCCGCTGGCCATCGCCTGTCTGATCGTCGCCGGCATCTATCTGGTGCTGGCGCTGCTGATGGCGCTGTGGGCGAAGCGCAAGTTGGGGAAGATCTCGCCGCCGGAGCGGTCCATCCGTTCCGCCAAGGAGTCGGCGACCGTGCTCTCCCGGGCCAAGCCGCGCCCGCGTGACGGGGACTCCGACGAGGCCGCCGGTGCGGCCGAGACCTCCGAAGCGCGCGCCGTGGCCGGCGACCGCGCCGGCTCGTCCGCATGACTCACGCCGACCACTCCGGGATGCGTTCCTCGGTGATCCTGCGGGACGGGCCGTGGACGCATCGCGATGTCGCGGCCAACGGCGCGCGGTTCCATATCGCCGAGACGGGCGAGGGGCCGCTGGTGCTGCTGGTGCACGGGTTCCCCCAGTTCTGGTGGACCTGGCGGCACCAGCTGACGGCGCTGGCCGAGGCCGGGTTCCGGGCCGTGGCCATGGACCTGCGGGGCATCGGCGGCAGCGACCGCACTCCGCGCGGCTACGACCCGGCCAATCTGGCGCTCGACGTGACGGGCGTGATCCGTTCCCTCGGGGAGCCCGACGCGGCGCTGGTCGGGCACGACCTCGGCGGCTATCTGGCGTGGACGGCGGCCGTGATGCGGCCCAAGCTGGTGCGGCGGCTGGTGGTCTCCTCGATGCCGCACCCGCGGAGCTGGCGCGCCGCGCTGCTGCGCGACCCCCGGCAGACGGCGGCCAGCCGCTATGTGTGGGGCTTCCAGCGCCCCTGGCTGCCGGAGCGTCAGCTGGTCGCGGACGAGGGCGCGCTGGTGGGGCGGCTGATGCGGGAGTGGTCGGGACCGCGTCAGCCGGAGCCGGCCGACGTGCGGGTGTACCGGCAGGCGATGTGCGTGCCCTCCACGGCGAACTGCGCCGTCGAGCCGTACCGCTGGCTGGTGCGTTCGATCGTGCGTCCCGACGGGGTGCAGTTCAACCGGCGGATGAAGCGGCCGGTGCTGGTGCCCACGCTCCATCTGCACGGTTCCCTCGATCCCGTGGTGCGCACCCGTAGCTCGGCCGGCTCGGGGGAGTACGTGGAGGCGCCGTACCGCTGGCGGCTCTTCGACGGCCTGGGGCACTTCCCGCACGAGGAGGACCCGGACGCGTTCAGCGGCGAGCTGATCGACTGGCTGCGCGATCCCGAGCCGGACCGCTGACGGACACCGCTGGGTGTCCCTGGCGCCTCCCGCGTCGCCTTTCTCCCTCGTGTCACCGTTTCGTCAACGCGCCGTAGACCGCTGGTCCACGCGCGGTTGACGGCGCGTCGGGGCCGTTGGCAACTGCCAGTCGCATACGCCCGTGGACTTCGCGAATCTGGGTTACTGACCTTGGAGCACGGGCAGGGACGTGTTATGGGCTGGACGCGCGAATACCGTGACGTGGCACGTGAACCAAGCGGCAATGGGGCCGCCACCCGGGTGCGAGGCACCGCTCGCGACTTCCGGGGTGGCCCGTTGCCCGACACGGAGATCAGATTTCCCGATATCCTCCGCCGCCGCGCGCGCTGGGTCAGCGCTCGTCTGCGGCATCCGCGCGGCTGAGTCCCACGCTCCGCGCCGAGCACTCGACACCACAGCGAGCCGAGCACCCCCACACGCACCGAACGGCCGTCATGCCGGCGCGCAGCGCCCGGTGTCCACCGGTCGTTCGGCGGTGCGCCCGCGGGCGGCCGTCTCCCGTACCTCTTCGGAGGTCAGCGCGTACCCCGTGCTGTCCTCGTCGAGGGAGCGGGCGAAGACCACCCCCAGCACCTCGCCTTCGGGCGACAGCAGCGGGCCGCCGGAGTTGCCCGGGCGAATGGTGGTGTGGAGGGAGTACACCTCCCGGTTGACCATGTCGCCGCGGTAGATGTCCGGGCCCCTGGCCCGGTAGCGGTCCCGGACGCGGGCCGACCCGACCTCGTACGGGCCGCCCTCGGGGAACCCGACGACCACGGCTCCCTCCGCCGACTCGGCCGCCCGCGCGCTGAACGGCAGGGCGGGCGAGGGCAGGTTCGGCACGTCGATGACGGCGAGGTCGCGCAGCGGGTCGAAGAGCACGACCTCGCCGGGGAACCGCTGCCCGAGCCCGCCGACGCGCACCAGCGGCGCGCCCACACCGCCGACGACGTGCGCGTTGGTCATCACCTTCCCGGGAGCGAAGACGAAACCGGTGCCCTCCAGGGTGCGCCCGCAGCCGGGCGCCGACCCCTCGATCCGCACCACCGAGCGCCAGACGCCGCTCAGCGCGGGCGCGTCGACCAGCTCCGGGTCGGGCGGCGGGACGCGGGTGATCGGCTCGGTGCCGATCGGCGCGGCCAGCCCGCGCGGGGCGCCGGGCGCCAGCACGCCGCTCAGCTCCCCCGCCCACCCCTCGGCCTGGGCCGGCAGCGCGCGGGAGACCCCGAAGAGGACGCGGGAGGAACGGAGTTCGCTGCCGAGCGTGCCGGAGGTGACCAGCGTCAGCGCGGAGCCGAAGAGCCACGCGACGAGCAGCAGCGCCAACGCGTGCACGAGCGCCCCGCCGGCCGCGTCGACGGCGCGGGCCGCCGGCCAGGTGACCAGCGCGCGCAGCCGGGCGCCGAGCAGCGTCGCCGCGGCCTGCCCGACGACCGCGGCCGAGCCCAGCAGCACCAGCCCGGCGGCGGCGCCGGCGGTGCCCGTTCCCTCGGGCCAGAGCAGGGTCAGCGCGCGGGTCGCCAGCAGCACTCCGGTGAGCAGGCCGACCGCCGAGCAGACGCCGAGCAGCAGCCCCCGGCCATGGCCGATGACCGCGAGCGAGCCGGCGGCCAGCAGCAGCGAGACGTCGAGGACGTTCACCCGGCCACGTTCTCACGGGGCCGGGCGCGGCTCACGCCGAGTGGTCCAACGGGAGCACGCGCCCGTCGTCCCAGGGCCTCTCCCAGCCGCCGTAGTGCAGCAGCCGGTCGATCACCCCGGCGGTGAAGCCCCAGACCAGGGTGTCGGCGACGTCGAAGCAGGGCCCCCGGTAGCCGCTGGGGTGCAGCGCGGTGCCCCGGTGCGCCGGGTCGCACAGCCGGGCCAGCGGAACGGTGAAGACCCGCGCGGTCTCGGCCGGGTCCTGCGGGGCGACGGGGGTCGGCTTGCGCCACCAGGCCAGCACGGGGGAGACCACGAAGCGGCTGACCGGGATGTAGAGCCGGGGCAGCGTGGCGAAGATCCGCACGCCCGCCGGGTCGAGCCCGGTCTCCTCCTCGGCCTCGCGCAGCGCGGCCCGCCAGGGCCCGGCGCCCTCCGGGTCGCCGTCCTCCGGGTCCAGGGCGCCGCCGGGGAACGAGGCCTGGCCGGCGTGCTGGCGCAGGCTGCTGGCCCGCTCCAGCAGCAGCAGCTCGGGGCCGGACTCGCCCTCGCCGAAGAGCACCAGCACCGCCGAGGGGCGCCCGCCGTCGGGCGGCGGCAGAAAGGTGCTGAGCTGGCGCGGCTCGATGGTGCGCGCGGCCTCCGCCAACGGGCGAAGCCACTCGGGCAGCTCGTCGCGCGCGGCGGCGTCGGGCGGGGCCGGGGAGCCGGCCGGGCCGGCGGGGTGGGGGTGGGGGTCGGCGGGGTGGGGGCTGGTCAAGAGCGGGCTCCCTGGGCAGAGGTGGAGGGGCGGCGGGCGGGCGCGGTGCGGTCAGGCCCCGTCCACTCGGGTGCCCAGGGGCGGCGCGGGCCGGCCCGGGTAGTCGGCCGGCGGCTTCAGCCGCTGCCCCGGCTGACCGCCCATCTCGTACTTCAGGAGCTTCCTCGCCTTGTCCGGATCGGTCTCGCCCTCGCCGAACGACGGGCAGAGATGGGCGATCGGGCAGGCGCCACAGGCGGGCTTGCGGCTGTGGCAGATCCGGCGGCCGTGGAAGATCACCCGGTGCGACAGGGTGGTCCAGTCCTTCCTGGGGAAGATCTCGGCCACTTCCGCCTCGATCTTCACCGGGTCCTCCTGCTCGGTCCACCTCCACCGGCGCACCAGCCGCTGGAAGTGGGTGTCCACCGTGATCCCGGGGCGGCCGTACGCGTTCCCCAGGACCACGTGCGCGGTCTTGCGGCCCACGCCCGGCAGCGTCACCAGGTCCTCCAGGCGGCCGGGGACCTCGCCGCCGAAGCGGTCGCGCAGCTCGGTGGAGAGGCCGATCAGCGAGCGGGCCTTGTTCCTGAAGAAGCCGGTGGGGCGGATCAGCTCCTCCAGCACCGACGGGTCCGCGGCGGCCAGGTCCTCGGGGGTGGGGTAGGCGGCGAAGAGCTTGGGCGTCGTCTGGTTGACCCGCAGGTCGGTGGTCTGCGCGGAGAGGACCGTGGCGACCAGCAGCTGGAACGGGTCGTCGAAGTCCAACTCGGGGTGGGCGTAGTAGTACACCTCGCCCAGCGCGCGGTAGGTCCTGCGCGCCCGGCGCACCATGGCCAGCCGGCTCTCGCCCTTCGCGCCGGCGCCCCCTCCGCGGCCCGCCGGGGACGGGGTCACCCGCCCGGCCGCGCCCTGTTCGCCCTCAGCGGAATCCTGCCGTGCGTTCACCCGGGTGGCCCTCGCTTTCTCCCGCTCCACCGCACGCGCGCCCGCGTCCGCTGGCCACCCGGCCAGCGTAAACGGGAGGGCCGACATTCGCCCCGCCCTCCGGCCATTCGCCCACCGAACGGGCCCCTGCCGTGGGCCGGTACGCACCGGTGCGTCAGACTTGTACCCGCTGGCCACGCCGGGACGTCCGGCATGATGAGAAGGTCAAATCGTTCCCCGGCGCCCGGCCGGGGGGCTGGAAGACCACCGGCCCTCGCGGCCGACAAGGAGAGGAACCCGTGGACGACGTACTGCGGCGTGCCCCGCTCTTCGCGGCACTCGACGACGAGCAGGCCGCCGAGCTGCGCGCTTCCATGACCGAGGCCACGCTCGCCCGTGGCGACACCCTCTTCCACGAGGGTGACCCCGGCGACCGGCTCTATGTCGTCACCGAGGGCAAGGTGAAGCTGCACCGCACCTCGCCCGACGGCCGGGAGAACATGCTGGCCGTCCTCGGCCCCGGCGAGCTGATCGGCGAGCTGTCGCTCTTCGACCCGGGCCCGCGCACCGCCACCGCCACCGCGGTCACCGAGGTCCGGCTGCTCGGCCTGGGCCACGGCGACCTCCAGCCCTGGCTCAGCACCCGGCCCGAGGTCGCGTCCGCGCTGCTGCGCGCGGTGGCCCGCCGGCTGCGGCGCACCAACGACAGCATGTCCGACCTGGTCTTCTCCGACGTGCCCGGACGCGTCGCCAAGGCGCTGCTCGACCTCTCCCGCCGCTTCGGCGTGCAGTCGGAGGAGGGCATCCACGTGGTGCACGACCTGACCCAGGAGGAGCTGGCCCAGCTGGTGGGCGCCTCCCGCGAGACGGTCAACAAGGCACTGGCGGACTTCGCGGCCCGGGGCTGGCTGCGTCTTGAGGCCCGCGCGGTGATCCTGCTGGACATCGAGCGCCTGGCGCGGCGCTCGCGCTGACGTTTCACGCTGGCGTTTCGCGCTGACGTTTCGTGCCGGCGCTCGTGCCGGCGTTTCGCGCTGACACTCGTGCCGGCGCTCGTGCTGACGTTTCGTGCCGGCGCGTGGTTTCTCAGTCGCGCGCCGGCGGCGGCGTGCCGTGTCGCCGCAGATGGTCGAGTTGGGCGCGGACGGAGAGTTCCGCCGCCGGCCACAGCGCCGGATCGACGGCGGCGTAGACGTCGGCGACCACCTGTTCCGGCGTGGTCAGACCGCGGGCCACCGCCTCCTCCACCTGGGCGAGACGCTCCGCGCGATGAGCGAGATAGTGGTCGATCGCGCCCTGCGCGTCGGCGAGCACCGGCCCGTGGCCGGGCAGCACGGTGTGCGCGCCCGCCTCGCCCTCGGTGAGGGAACGCAGCCGACGCAACGAGTCCAGGTAGTCGCCGAGCCTGCCGTCCGGATGAGCCACCAGGGTGGTGCCCCGGCCCAGCACGGTGTCGCCGGTCAACAGGGCGCCGTCGGCCGGCAGATGGAACGACAGCGAGTCCCCCGTGTGCCCCGGGGTCGCGACCACCCGCAGCTCGATGCCGCCGGTGGTGACCACGTCGCCGTCGCCCAGTCCCTCGTCGCCGAGCCGCAACGCCGGGTCCAGCGCCCTGACCGGAGCGCCCGTCAGCTCGGCGAACCGGACGGCGCCCTCCGCGTGGTCCGGATGGCCGTGGGTCAGCAGCACCAGGTCGACGCGTTGGCCGCGCGCGGTCACGGCGTCGCGCACGGCACGCAGATGCCCCTCATCGAGGGGGCCGGGGTCGACGACGACCGCGCGTGCGGCATCGGGCTCGGCGAGGATCCAGGTGTTGGTGCCGTCCAGGGTCATCGGGGAGGCGTTCGGCGCCAGCACGGAGCTGGCGCGTGTGGTGATCCGGCCCCTGGGGGCCGCGCCGCTGGGCCGCCCCGGGGGCGTCGCCGCGCCGGTCACCGGCCGCTCACCCGCTTCTCGAACTCCTCGTGGCCCGGCCAGCTCAGCACCACCTCGTCACCGACCAGGGTGGCGCGGGCGAGCACCGGCGCCAGGTCGTGGTCGGCGGCGCCGGCCAGCGCCTCGGCCGCCGTGCGGTGCGGCAGCAGCTGGCGGAGGGTGGCGGCGGTGGGCGGCATCATCACCATCTCGCCCCGGTCGAAGCCGGCGACCGCCTCGGCCGCCGACAGCCAGGCGGCGTGGTCGGCCTCCGTCGAGGCGTTCCTGGTGCGCTGCCCCGGCGGCAGGGCGGCGGCATAGAACCAGGTGTCGTAACGGCGGCTCTCGAACTCCGGGGTGACCCAACGCGCCCACGGCCGCAGCAGGTCGCCGCGCGGCACCAGGGAGCGGCGGGCGAGGAACGCGCTGAACGACAGCTCGCGGGCGACCAGGGCGCGGCGGTCGGCCTCCCAGTCGTCGCCGGTGACGTCGGCGACGAGGCTGTGCTCGTCGGGGCCGGCGAGCAACACGCCGGCCTCCTCGAAGAGTTCGCGCAACGCGGCGAGGGCTGTGACGTCGGGGGGCGTGCCGTTGCCGCGGGCGGCGACGCTGTCGCCGTCGCGGGGGTCGACGCCGCCGCCGGGGTAGGCGTAGGCGCCGCCGGCGAACGCCATCGAACGGCGTCGGCGCAGCAGGAACACCTCGGGCCCCGGGCCTTCGGCTCCGTCCGCCGGGTCGCGCAGCAACAGCACGGTGGCGGCCGGGCGGGCGGGAACGGGCGTCAGTTCGCCCCTGGCCAGGGCACGGATGCGGTCCGGCCACTCGGCGGGGAACCACTGTCCGGTGGGGGGCGTGTCTCCGCTGGTCGTTGCCATGGCGGGGATGCTACGCGCGAAGCGGGTGTTTCTGGCAGGGGTGCCTTGCCGGCGGGGGCCGGTTCGACCACCCGCCTTGTCGGTACGGCGCCGTCGTCGTCTGACCGCCCACACGGATGCACCGCGCAGTTCCCCGCGCCCCCCAGGCCGCCACCGGCCCAACGCGAAACCGCGCCTGACTGCCGAACGCC